>NZ_FWXI01000065.1 GCF_900176355.1 Sporomusa malonica
GGGGTCAATGATTGGGGTGAAGTCGTAACAAGGTAGCCGTATCGGAAGGTGCGGCTGGATCACCTCCTTTCTAGGGAGATAACGGACTTGAAATACAGTTCGAAATCCTAGGTCGACGATGCTATCGAGGAAGTCTGTATACTGCAGATTATCTAAGAAACCGTCGTAACGTTTATCTTGATTCGATGCGCGGACATTTGGCAGATACATTACATTTACATTGTTTGGTTTTGAGGGAATGCTCATTTAAATATACTTCGGCAAAATCGCGTTAACGGGTTGCATCGTTCGCGATGGGGGTCGAAGGTAGAGAGTACAACAATTCTCTTGAGGCTGTCACAAGCGAGTATCGCTAAGCAACACAGCGAGGGCAAGTTTTTATACAGCCGGAAGTTTTGGGCCTATAGCTCAGCTGGTTAGAGCGCACGCCTGATAAGCGTGAGGTCAGTGGTTCAAGTCCACTTAGGCCCACCATCTTCATCTTAATATAGTAATATGGGGGCGTAGCTCAGCTGGGAGAGCACCTGCCTTGCAAGCAGGGGGTCAGCGGTTCGATCCCGCTCGTCTCCACCATAATCTAGTGACGATAGCTGTAGGAAGGAAGGTACTAACGTACCTTTGAATTTTACACTGCATGTTCTATATCGTAACGAGAGACTTCGTCGATGTCATGAGATACTAGATATCTAGTGGCGGTAAGACGTTTGACCCGTTCCGCATGCCGAACACGGAAGTTAAGCCTACAAACGCCGAAGGTACTTGGCTGGAAACGGCCTGGGAGATTAGGAAGTTGCTGGTTTAGGTTAGAGGAACGCAAAGCGTTCCAAATAACCCATGTTCCTTGAAAACTGCACAGAAGAAAGCAAAAGTAAAAGTACCTCTCATATGCAAATATGTAGAAGTAACTTAACGAGCGCAATTAGGATTTTTTAAGACGTCTTAACCTTAGTCACAAGCTAAGTTTAAGTTGAGGCGAAACTGGCTAGCGGGTATCAGGTGCTAGGCGCACCGGAAGACCGTGCAGTGCCGCGTACAGTCGTACGCAAACAAACGGTCTGAGGAGCAAC
>NZ_FWXI01000061.1 GCF_900176355.1 Sporomusa malonica
GTTTGAATAAGGATAAAATAAATAAGATGTTGCGAGGTTAGACAAAAGAACCGTCACCTTGTCCTCCATTAAACAACGAGCGTGGTTCACTGCGAATCTTCAATGTCCAAAAACAAGAAAGTGTAGTATGGAAAAGCTTTGATAGCGTTAGAGGTACGGATAGGAAATCAGCTGGATTTGGAAGGGATAAGCGTTACTACGAGTGGGACCACACCCATAACGACATAGAAGTATATGATAATAAAGGAAGGCATTTAGGTTCTATGAATCCAGAAACGGGTGAAATGTATAAATCCAAAGTAGAAGGGCGGAAAATTGATATATGATTGATATTTTAGACAAGCTTATTAATGGCGAAATAAGTGTGGACGATGCGTATCAAATTTATGATGAAATAATGGAAAAATGTGATGAGCGTAAAGTTGAGGCGTATCTACAAGATGAATTGTGCATGAACAAGTATGAGTGGACAGCTTTTGCTCACGGTGCTGGGTTAGAGATTATAGCTGATTGGCGAGAAAATGGATGGCCGAAGAGATGCGATAATTGTAATAAATTAATAGACTATACAAAATATGGATGGTGCATAAAAGCAAATAAGTTAAAGTGTCTACAATGTAACGAATAAAAGCATTGTGAATAACGACAAACTGTATAAAAACTACAAGTAATTAAAGAGAGGTCAACGGACGTAATAATCCGCTGGCCTCTCTTTCTTTCTGGAAAGTCGAAAGAGACAAAGGAAAGAGACAAAGAAAAGAGACAAAGAAAGGTAAGCGTCAACCAGTCCCCACATAGTGCTCACGCACTAGCCCTGAGATAATAATCTCAGGAGGGATTGAAAGATGAAAACGAATAATCGAAAAACCTTTACCGATGTCGAGAAAGGAAGAGACAAAGTGACGGTTCCTTTGTCTTGGTAAGATTTTAATTGACGCGGATAATGATGTTACTATCCAAGAAGTCAAAGAAAAACATGAGTCACTCGTGCAAACCCATAAGAAAAAAAGTGGATTCTTGTCATCTAAAACTACAGATAAACTAGACTATTCCTTAGTCAACGAGGTCAAGGGCAGCACAATTTCCGGTGACTCAGTTGATATTAATTCAGGTAAAGACCTTACAGTTAAAGGAAGTAACGTTGTTGCCACAAACGATGTAACGCTCCATGCTGATAATAACGTGAACATTATTTCTGCTCAGGAAACAGGAGAAGATGAACATTACAAACGCGTGAAAAAATCCGGTCTCTTTAGTGGTGGCGGCCTCGGCTTCACGATCGGTAAGCAGACGGAAACGACAAAGCTGAATGAGCAAGTCAAAGGCGAAATAGGCAGCACCATAGGCTCAATCAATGGCAATGTCTCAATCACGGCAGGTAACAAAGTAAATAGCGCGGGCAGCACTCTTGCCAGTGGTAAAGACATCAACATTACCGGCAAAGATGTCACCATTGATAACACAATCAATACCTACGATAGTCAATACAAATACGAATTTAAACAAAGTGGCCTCAGCGTTTCATTAGGTGGCGGGGTTATAGATGCCGGAACGAGCCTCGTGGGAAATGTAGGCCGGGCGGGTGAGGTTGAGGATGAACGCCTCAA
>NZ_FWXI01000060.1 GCF_900176355.1 Sporomusa malonica
CATAAGCAGCGAACCAGGTTCTCACGAGCCGATAGGCGAAATGAGAACCTGAGTGAGTCGCTTACTTCCGAGCGGTAGTGATAAGCAGAGAGCCAAGTTTTTAGGAGCGAAAGCGACGCGGAAACTTGTGCGAATCGCTTAGTTCCGAGCGGTAGTGAGGAACATCATTATTATAACTTACGGCCCTGTGGTGTAGCGGTCTAACATGCCGCCCTGTCACGGCGGAGATCGACGGTTCAAATCCGTTCAGGGTCGCCATAAAAACACGGCTTGCGCCGAGCCTTTGGCGAAAGCGGGAGCCGATGTTGTCATTATCCAGACGGAAAGTTAACCTTTCTAACAGGATTGAAAAAATTCCGGCCTTCTTTAAAAACGGGAAATTGCGGTACTGCTTTATTGCAGTATTGAGGAAAGTCCAGACTGCCACGACCTGAGATGGTCGTAATGTTCGTGCCCATCGCAAGCTGGGGCAGAGCTACGCTCTGACGACGGCAAAATCGACTCACGTAGCCGAAAGTAGCCATAAAGTGCACAGAGAATGAGTAGACTGGCGACAGTCTAGTGAAAAGTGGTAAACTCCACGAGGCAGAAACCCGAATTTTGGTAGGGGAACTTCCTGTAGGGAATCAAACCGAAGGGGAGAACGCAGTTGTTGCGTTAGATAAATAATTTCCTAAAACAGAAACTGGCTTACGGTTTTTAAATGAAGGCTGTAATATAAAGATGACTCCGTAGCTCAGCTGGATAGAGCGTTTGACTACGAATCAAAAGGTCGCAGGTTCGAATCCTGCCGGGGTCGCCAATTTACTCTCTGAGTGGAAGTTCTTCACTACGCTCAGAACTAAGCGACTCACGTATGTTCTCGTGTCGCCTAGCGGCTCGCGACAACATGGTTCGCTGCTTACGCCTCGGTAGCTCAGTCGGTAGAGCAGAGGACTGAAAATCCTCGTGTCGGCAGTTCGATTCTGCCCTGAGGCACCATTTTATGCTGGTGTAGCTCAATTGGTAGAGCAGCTGACTTGTAATCAGCAGGTTGGGGGTTCAATTCCTCTCGCCAGCTCCATATGGAGGGATTCCCGAGTGGCTAAAGGGAGCAGACTGTAAATCTGCCGTCTTTGACTTCGGTGGTTCGAATCCACCTCCCTCCACCAAAAAAAGCAAAGCCTTATATACTTATCTGCGATAAAGCAAGTATCTGCGACTGAGCCGCAAAACGGCTTAGGAATGTCCAGATGCTAGGCGGAAACGAGGACGTGAAGCGCGGCGCACTGGGGTGCGTAAGCAAGCGCCCACAGTGACAACAACGCAGATGGGCGTTCATAAGTCGTTTTGCACTACTTGCTGGTGTAGCTCAGTCGGTAGAGCGTATCCTTGGTAAGGATAAGGTCACCGGTTCAATCCCGGTCACTAGCTCCAGTTTAATAAGGCGGCGTAGCTCAGCTGGCTAGAGCATTCGGTTCATACCCGAAGTGTCCGGGGTTCAAATCCCTGCGCCGCCACCATAAGCAGACATTCGGAAATTTTATTTTCGTATGGTCGCTTAGTTAGAAACAGTAGTTTCTAACATCAAATGAATCGTGCGGGTGTAGCTCAATGGTAGAGCACTAGCCTTCCAAGCTAGCTACGAGGGTTCGATTCCCTTCACCCGCTCCATCCATTGTTATAAATCGGGGCGTGGCTCAGTTTGGTAGAGTACCTGGCTTGGGACCAGGGGGTCGCAGGTTCGAATCCTGCCGCTCCGACCAGTTAATATCCAAAGATT
>NZ_FWXI01000059.1 GCF_900176355.1 Sporomusa malonica
TCATCCATGCACCCAGTGTAAACAACATTACTAAGAATCCCACGAGCGTTACTGGGGGCAATTTTTCTACTTTACAATCTACGCAACAATCTAATGTGTCGAAAATCCAAACTGTCATAGGAAATACCACTCTGCAAGGCAACTCAATACTGGCTCAAAATGGTGGTACTACTATAAACCCTGGTAATACACCGGTAAATAACCAGACATCGATAGGACAATCTGGGCAAAGCAATTCAGTGTCGGGCGTAGGTAGCGGAAATAACAATATATTGCAACAAATGGGGTTAGATTCGGCAGTTAACCAAATTGGCAGTGGGGGAAACTTTTCAAATTTACAATCTACGCAACAATCGAAAGTATCGGAAATTCAAACAGTACTAGGAGATACTACTATACAAGGCAGTACAACTTTAGGGAAAAACGGTAGCACTACTATCAATCCCAGTAGTACGCCAGTTGGTAACACGGCAGCAGTAGGACAGGCCGAGCAGCATAGTACTCTCTCCAATATTCAGGCAGAATCAGGAAGAAATACCACTTTACAAGGCAGCACGACCTTAGGACAAAAAAGTAGCACTACTATCAACCCTAGTAATACGTCAACAGGTAACACGGCAGCAGTCGGACAAGCTGGGACCAATAGTACTGCTTCTAACGTAGTAAACAAGAATGGCATGAACATCACGTTGCCCTCGAATGGTCTCTATACTATCCATACAGAACCGAGTAGTCGCTATTTAGTAGAGACTGATCCTAGATTTGCAAATTACAAAAACTTTATTTCAAGCGATTATATGCTACAAAACTTGGGCTTAGATCCGGCAAAAACAATGAAACAAATCGGTGATGCTTTTTACCAGCAGAAACTGATTCGTGATCAGGTTAGTCAGTTGACTGGAAAGCAATTTCTAGGAGAATACTCCTCAAACGAGGATCAATACAAAGCGTTAATGGATAGCGGTACAACCTATGCTAAGCAGTTCAACTTGCAGGTAGGCGTAGCCCTAACGGCAGCGCAAATGGCACATCTTACTTCCAACATGGTGTGGATGGTAGAGCAAGAAGTGCAGGGTCAGAAGGTACTTGTACCGGTAGTTTATCTTGCACCCAATCAAACAAACAGTCTGAGATCAAATGGGGCAATAATCACTGCGGAAAATGTCCAGATTACAACTGATCAGGATATAGTCAACCAGAACAGTAAAATCACAGGGGGAACGGTCAACCTTGTTGCTGGTCGTGATATCAAAAATGAAACGACAACCTATGTAGCCAAAACCGGAGAAAATTTAAAAGCCGGAAACGACATTAGAACAATAGCTGGTCAAACTGCAGAAATTAGTGCTACAGGGAATTTAACCATCGATGCGAAACGAGATGTAAACATTACTGGCGGGAAGGTTTCGGCAGGTGAAGATATCACTCTTGACGCTGGTCGTAATTTAAACGTTACAGCGGTAGTTACAAATGATAAAACCACCGCCAAGAATTATCTGACGGATACAACGACCAATGTAGTTAGCAGCATCAAAGCTGGTGGCAACATAACAATGACAAGTCAGCAAGATGCCAATCTGAGTGGCGCTCAAGTTGAAGCAGGCAATGACCTTACTCTCACATCCATTGCCGGCAATATTAACATTAGTGCAGTCAAGGACGAGACGCTAGAAGATATAAAGGTAGGAACAAGCGGGAACTGGAAGAGAACCCGCACAGATGATGAAACTGTTATCGGTAGCACCCTACAGGCTGGCGGCAACGTCAATATTACAGCGGTTAACCCTGTTGCACCCAATGCCAACAGTGGCAATATCACAATTGCCGGAAGTAATATTTATAGCGACAGCGGTAAGATTTTAATTGACGCGGATAACGATGTTACTCTCCAAGAAGTCAAAGAAAAACATGAGTCACTCGTTCAAACCCATAAGAAAAAAAGTGGATTCTTGTCATCTAAAACTACAGA
>NZ_FWXI01000058.1 GCF_900176355.1 Sporomusa malonica
CTTTGTCTTCTGCTTTGTCTTCTGCTTTGTCTTTTTTGGACGCAATGGATATGTTGGACATTATGGTAAACGGTAAAAGGTTGAAAGATATTTCAGACTTACCTCTTGATTTAGCAGTTTAACAATTCGTGTCACAACCTCAAAGCAAAATCCGCCGTTATTCCGATGATTATGGAATAAGGCGGATTTTGTTTTATTATTATACCCTTTGTAGTGGTGAGTGCTGATGAATAAACGACCTTACGATTTTCCGGAAAAAGAGAGGTCAGCGGATTTTTACGTCCGTTGGACCTCGCTTTTATGAGTTTTACTTATTTTGCAACAATTTATGACTATAAGATGTAGAATCCTTCATCAGGTATCACGCCACCATTAAATAGTTCTTCGAGTTTTTTTCCACCTATGCATATCGTTTCTACCAATTCGTGAGGATTCTTATAATATTCACTTATTCGCTTATTATCAGCTACAAAAAACCACCCCTCAGAAAAGTGAACAATTCCATATGAAGCTTCATTATATTTGAACTCTATCTCTCGTCCTTCTCCTAAATCCTCTAATAGCAACTTATAATCATAGTTCTTCATACTACTCTGGATCTCCCCTTCCATCTTCTCCCCACTTATGTTTATGTGGGAATGTATGAGTTCCATCATCAGAATGGTTATAATCTACATCCCAATCAGCATTACCATCCTTATCGTAATATCTTCTTTGTTTAACACTTCCGTCAGGATTAAGAAGATCTACAGACGAATTAGGTTCTCCTGTTTTTGGCAAACTACGTCTTTCACTTACAGTATGCTTATTTGTCGGCAAGCTGTTATCTATTGCGTCTTCATACGTTGAGCTTGTAATGTACTGTTGATACTTATTACTTACCCATGAGTGTGTTTCATCAATCCAAGTGCCTATAACTTTACCAGTCGCATCAACTAACTTTTTGCCTTCAGGCGTTGCTAAAACAGTAGCGGCAACTAAAACTTCGACTCCTTCTATTACAACAGGCACTGCCACAAGGAAATTATTCTTCGTACCACTAACTGCAGTTGAAACTCCCGTCTGAGCATTACCACCAACAGTTTTTGCCGCTGCTGCGCCTACAAGTGCACTAGCCCATTGATGTAAGGCAGGATCTTTTATTTTAGCTAGCTCACCTTGGATAGCTTCGTTGACACCAGCACCAACAGCACCGGAACCAAAACTCCCTCCACCCATTTGAGCCATAAGACCACCTACTAAAGCATGAAGAGCAGTTTTTTCCGGTCCTCCTTCTACCCAAGCATTAGCAACACTTAATTTATGAATTTCTTCATACGCTACTTCGCCAAATACTTTAGCTAATTCCTGTTTTTCCTGAACCGTCTTTTTATCAAATATCTTTCCTAAAGCATTTACTGCTCCTTCTGGGTCACGACTTAATCCACTTAAATCCTGATTCGGATTACTCCGTACTTCGATAGTTCCTGGAGATATTGCTGATTTTGTAGTACTGCTATCTTCTCCAGAAGCTGTCACACCAATGTTTGGAGTTAAACCTTGATCCTTTTTAGCTACATCATTACCGTTAGCGTCCTTACCTGCTGCGTAGCCAACTCCAACGCTATTTGCTTGATACTTGGCTCTGTTCTCTAGATTCGAGAAGGTTATGGTGCCGGTTTTTAAAGCATTCTTTACTGCTGGAGCCTCACTGCTAATAACCGCACCCGTAAGGTCAGTATTCTTCTCTACCGTGATGTCAAAACCATCTTTTCCGGCGTAGATACCAGCCTGTTCAACAACGCTGTTGTATTCGGAGTTGGTTTTGCCTGCGCTGACAGAACCATGAGTGCCGCTAATTTTATCGGTTCCAAAACCAAAGCCCGCACTCTGATTCTTCGATGTGAAGATATCTCTGTCCTGCTGACTGACAATATTTAGATTGCCACCTATATCGGCCACAACTTTTTCGCCTTTGACCTGGGAGCCAATAATATTGGTATCGTTTCCAGACTTTAGTGTCGCTGTGCCGCT
>NZ_FWXI01000057.1 GCF_900176355.1 Sporomusa malonica
ACTGCTACTACTCCGGTTAGCGCCGATGCTGCTCTTCCTATCTGCCCAACTGTTATAATTCCTGTTTCCGTTGCTCTCTCTACAACTGATGTTTCTTTCACTATTACCGCCATCGACGAAGGCGGTCCTGGCGTCCAAAGAGAAATACTAGGCCTCGGCCAATGGACGTATGGCGTAGTTAACAACTCAGAATCAGGAAATACCGCAGCAGTATACCTACAAATGAGCCCTGATGCTACCAATTGGATAAACGAGAACACCACTCCAGTAACAATCGCCTACAACGGTACAGCAGCCCTGATTTCCTCTATCTTCCTCAAATATGCCCGCGTATACTACTATGCCGAGGGCGGTACCGCAAGTGCTGTAACACTTAACATCTTTTTCCAAGGTAACGCAGTTGAGTAAAGTTACATCACTACCATCGCCTGCTAAATACATTTCCCTCATCTTACGATGAGGGAAATGTATTTATATCAAATGATATTTAGCACTTTTTATGTGAAATGTAGGTGAAGCTTATGCCTAGTAAGTATATTAAGCCCCCTCTTATTGACGCGTACATTACGTGCAACCGAACAGTAGCTAGGACAATGAAACGTGGTTACTTATTAGTAGGTGGACATACAAATTGCTACTATGAGTCAATTGCATTATGGGATTTAACCTCGATCCCTGCTGACCTAAAGATTACATCCGCTAGAGCTAATTTCTTTATCGCTTACAATAATCCATCATGTTCAAAGGTTATCGAAGCCTATCCAATTGTTTCCCGCTGGAAGCCAACTTCTACCTCCTTGCGGCATCCTCCACTCACCAGCCCTAATCCAGTTGCCACAACGGCTATCTCTGACACTGCCGAACAATTATCTTTTGAGATCACAAAATTGATAAAGGAATGGCAAAGCAGCGAAAGCGCCAATTTCGGTCTCTTGTTTAGGATGCATGAACCAATTTATCCCAGTAACTCTGTTTCACTATTTAGTGGTAATTACTGTGACTCCAGCTACTGGCCGTTTATACAGATTAGTTATAATCCACCCGACATAGTACCCTGTATTTGTAAGCCAGATATACTTAATGTATCAGATATCGTACATACAACCGCAGCTTGGTCTTACACCACACCGCTTGATGTACTACCCTACAATTACTCCTATACCATTAGCAATATCGGTACCAATCCCGCTATAATTTGCTTGAATGTTAGCGCTGATAGTCATTACTGGATGGATCAATCAGCTTTGCATATAATCTCCCCTTCAGAAAGTACGGCGCTAGCACCTGATACTATCACTCGTTATGCTTGTGTAGCTTTCTGCTCCCTAAACTCGGGCCACGACACAACCTTGAATATCAGTACTCAAGGTCGTACAACAATGTAATTTTATATTATGCCATAAAGAAAACACGACTTGTGCCGAGCCTCTGGCGAAAGCGGAAGCCGATGTTGCCCTTATCCAGGAGAAAGTTATACTTTCTATCAGGAAAGTTAAAATCGCCTCTCCTTTTGACAGGTAGAGGCGATTTCTTCTAATCATCATTTACATGCGGCTGCTGCAAATAGTCGGGTATATTAAACGAGCAGCGAGTGAAATATTTGCTAAAAAACTCCTCATCTATAGGAAGTGAGTAATCAAAATCTACAATCATCGGATTGAGCTTGCTATCATTTAGACTGGCGTTATATTTGTATTCATCGCGCTTATCAAGTTGTACTGCAATAGCAAATTCAGATAATGCCTCCTGAGTTTTACCTTGTTTCCATAATATAATGCCTATTGTATTGTGTGCCAAGGCCCAGTCCGGTCGCATTTGAATGGCCGCACGCGCATCACTTTCGCGATGCGAAAGATAGTAGCCGCCTTGCAGCAAGCTGCAAATGGCCACATCCAGGTGGGCTTCGGCAGCATGGTCTGGGTTTGAATAATTAAATCCTGCGGCAGAGTCTATTACCTCATAATCAAAGTCATGCGACTCCGGTTGCGTCCTCCTTCCGGCCGTACAATATGAGTAAGGCAATCTGGGGCACTCTGAACAGTCTAAGCCTTACGGCAATAAAAAAACACCTACATTATTTAGTAGGTGTTTTACTAACCAGCAACTTCCTAATCTCCCAGGCCGTTTCCAGCCAAGTACCTTCGGCGTTTATCAGCGTTCTGTTTATGTACTTTATCTTAATTC
>NZ_FWXI01000056.1 GCF_900176355.1 Sporomusa malonica
AACCAACTCCGAATACAACAGCGTTGTTGAACAGGCTGGTATCTACGCCGGAAAAGATGGTTTTGACATCACGGTAGAAAAGAACACTGACCTTACGGGTGCGGTCATTAGCAGCGAGGCTACGGCAGATAAGAATAGGCTCTCTACCGATACGCTAACCTTTAGTGATATTGAGAATAAGGCTGAGTACAGCGCAAGCAGCACGGGAGTTGGTTACGCTGCAGGTAAAGATGCTAACGGTAAAGACGTAGAAAAGAAAGACCTAGGATTAACCCCTAACATTGGTGTAACTGCAAGTGGGGATGCTGATAGTACAACGCAATCCGCAATTTCACCTGGAACTATTGAAATACGGAATAATCCAAACCAAGATTTGAGTGGCCTTAGTCGTGACCCTGCGGGGGCAGTAAATGCTTTAGGTAAGATATTTGATAAGAAAACTGTACAAGAACGGCAGGAATTGGCGCAGGTATTTGGTGAAGAAGCATTTAAGGCTGTAGGAAATTTAGGTTTGAAGCCAGGTAGTCCCGAAAAAGCAACTATTGATGCCGTATTGGGCGGAATCATGGCGCAGCTAGGCGGTAGTAGTTTTGTATCTGGAGCTGCTAGTGCAGGATTTAGTCAAATTCTCCAATCAGAATTGAGTAAGATTCAAGATCCTGCTATGCGTCAATGGGCAAGTGCCATAATCGGAGCTGCAGCTGCTGGTGTTGCTGGAGGAGATATCCAAGCAGGGGCTAGTGTAGCTGTTGGTGAAATAAGAAATAATGATTTTGAACACGTTATATATTTAGCTAAACTTATTAAGGAGAATCCTCAGTTAGCAACTACAATGCTGGTAGCAGGCTTATCTGTACAGATGATAAATGAGCAACAACAGCTTGTAGACAATTCTGGAAAAGTTGTAGCATATTGTAACCCCGGAGGGAATTGGCTTGATAGTGCAGGAAGTTTAATAGGTGATTTAAAGACATGGGTTAGTAATACGTTTAGTCCTCCGGCTACGGATACTAGTGGTGGACAGGCAACGGTTCCTCCCGGCACAAGTACCGATAAACCTTCTACAGGTAGTGGTACGACACTTGAAGGACAACAACAAGGTTCGACTACAACTAGCATGCCAAGTGATCCCATTGGAAATACTTCACCGCCTCCGATAATACTAGACAATACCACTGATGGTACTGAGGTTATTACTGCTTCTACGATAGGAAGAAATGGTGCTCTAAATCAAGCGAAGAGGGATGCTGGCATTCCAAGTAGTCAACAACCTGATTACGTCGAACTTGTACCTATGCGTTCTGCTCCATATGAAGGTGGAAATGTGATTAAAGATGCAAGTGGCAATGTGATTTATACAAGAGAATACCACTATACCAATAGCAATGGTCAGGAGATAGTAATTCAGGAACATAGTGCCGGACATGAAAAGGGAGATCAAGGTTCACACTTTAATGTAAGGCCAGCTGATAATACACGTACAGGGAGTGTTCCAGGGACGCAAGATCATTATTCCTATTAATGAATATAATTTAAGAGGTGATTATATGTGGCATGAGAGCTTAGAAAAAAGTACGTTTATCACAAATTTGTATACTGAAGTACCACAGCTTGTAGATGTGCGTATTTCACAAATAAAAATTCATGATGAAGGAGATAGGGTGTCCCTCATTTTTGACATGCCTTATTTTGCGGATAAACCGCCTAAAAAATGGGTAGCGCTAGGACATAATACGGTGATAGTTCATTTGGATTTCTTTGGAATTAAAGAAATTATGATAACATCAAATAACAATAAGTATAGAGGTAGTATTGATTTAATAAATGATATAGATGGTACTGTTTTAATTAAAGTGACTGGTACAATCGAAGCAAGAATAAAGGCGGGGGTAGGAATGATACAATCAATAGAGGGCTATTGTAACCAAGTATAGGACATGGTAGTAAAAGTAACGAGGTCAGCGGACGTAAAAAATCCGCTGACCTTTCTTTTTATCTCAGGTGTCGTCTGGGTGAATGAACAACAACTGGATAATATTACCTATTGCCAATTCATAAAAACTAAATCTGGTTTCTCAGAATGACTTAGATTCATTACTGCCACAAAACGGACAACTGCCCCCATATCCATTACCAAAACAACTCAACATTACAAAATGAGAAGACAAGGTGAAGAAGACAAGGAAGACAAGGTGACGGTTCCTTTGTCTTGGTAAGATTTTAATTGACGCGGATAACGATGTTACTATCCAAGAAGTCAAGGAAAAACACGAGTCACTCATTCAAAGTCATAAGAAAAAAAAGTGGATTCTTGTCATCTAAAACTACAGA
>NZ_FWXI01000055.1 GCF_900176355.1 Sporomusa malonica
CATATACACCTTGTTATAAAAGAAGGAAAAGATCCCCTGGAAAAACTGATGAAGCGAATCGGGGTAAGCTATGTTTATTGGTACAATTGGAAATATAAACGATCTGGCCATTTGTTTCAAGATCGATACAAAAGTGAGGTAATTGAAGACGATAGATATTTATTAGAGGTAATTCGATATATACATCAAAATCCTCTTCAAGCGGAAATGATAACTTCTAATGGGGAGTACCGTTGGAGCAGCTATGCTGAGTATACTTGGCGGCACTCAAATATAGTAGATACAAACTTCATCCTAGAGATGTTCTCCCGCAATAATGAAACGGCACGGGATTTGTTTATAGAATATATGGGCAGAATGAGTGATAGTAAAAAAGAATTTAATTTGGAAAGGACGAACAGGTTAACAGACGAAGAAGCAAAAGAAATAATCAAGAATGTTATTGATAACTTAGCAACTACTCAACTACAATCTATGGAAAAAGAAAAAAGAGATGAACTTTTAAGAAAGCTTAAAGCCATTGAAGGATTATCTATTAGACAAATAGCAAGAATAATCGGTCTCAATTTTAATGTTGTTGCTAAAACTTAGGATACAATCAGAACCGTCCCTCTGTATCCAGAACCGTCCCTCTGTATCCCTCTGTATCCCTGTATCCATGTATCTGAAGGCTGCTTAATTTGATATTTACCAAACAATTGTTCTGTATTATAATATACATAGCACTTCAGAAAGAGGGTGTTGGCTATGTGTGACCTAAAAGAGTTATGGAAAAAAGTAGAACGGTTGCAGGAAATAATGAATGAGGCTATAAGGAATAAAGGTGTAAACTCGCCTGATGCAATTCGTGCAATTCAAGAGTTACGGAACAAGATGCAAGAATATAATAATCTAGTACATCGTTAGCGTCCTTCGGGGCGCTTTTCTTATGCCCAAAAACCGGGAGGGATACATGAACATACTAGACATTGAACCACTTATACGCAAGCATACACGCAGCAAATCAGAAGATATAAAATCACAAGCTTGGCTAGCGGTAGTTCAAGCGTTTGCGTACTATAACTCAGCAAAAGGAGTTCCGCCACCTGGATATGTGGAAAGCAGGGTTAAATTCGCCGTATGGAACGCACTTAAGAAGGAGTATCAACTTGCTAATCGGGAAGATATTGAATGCTGTTTAGAAGACCAACCGGATCATACAGATGTAACCGGAGTAGTAGAGTTAAAATTATTGGGAAAAGGCTTTGCGAGGGGTTGAGTCAGTTATCGGTCAAACAGCGGCAAGCGTTCATAAAAACTATTATATTAGGACACAGCCTGACGGAGTATCCCCATGAATTGGGTATTACACCGCAGGCTGTATTTAATTCGAGAAAAAGCGGATCAAGTCGTTTAAAAAAGATGTTGGCATGAATGTATATAAGTGAAAGCCGATATACAGGAAACCCACAGTGCATAAGAGTTCCTTGGCTATGTCGGTTTTTAATAATTAATTGGAGGAATGTAAATATGGCAACAGCAGGGCAACCACTAACGACACCTGATAGTGGGTATCAAAGGATAGACGTTAATACATCTAACGTTACAACAAATATGGGGATGGGCTCCATACCCGAATCTTTAAATGGTAGTGCTTTGTATTCTGGCATTGGAGGTTACGCTAATTTTAATGTACGTACTTCGAAGTTACGTATAATATCTATGGGTCATCCTAGAGGTAACACTAATGCTAAAATCAAAATAAATGGTAATGTTGTAGGTTCTATGTCTAACTACACAGCATCAAGAACTGGATACTTATTGGTCTTTGACACTACCTTTCCAAATTCTCAAGAGATGAGTGTTGAACTAGTTGTAGATGAAGAAGGAGAATTTGAGTTTGATGCTATTGACATTGACGAAATTGGCGAGTTTAAACCATATTCACCGGTGTTAGTACCAACTAATCTAACTGCAACTGCGGGTGACTCCAAAGTAACACTCTCCTGGGCAGCCGTAACCGGAGCAACCGGCTACAACGTAAAGCGAGCCACCACAGCTGGCGGCCCATATACTCCTATTGCCAGCAATGAATCTGGAACCAGCTATGTTGATTCAAGCGTTATCAACGGTGCTACCTACTATTATGTAGTAACTGCGATTACGGCAGATGGCGAAAGCGCTAATTCAAATGAGGCTTCTGCTACACCCGCTGCAGTGGTAACGCCGCCTCCGACTACAGGCAATAAATTGCTCCGAGTAACCGTAATTGATTCCAGCGATCATGATTATCAATTGCCCATTGCTGATATCGACGCTTTTGTTAACTGGTATATGAAGCATACAAGCGCTGATACCGCAGGCTACATGCTGACTAAGAAGGTAGGCACTCAGAACAGCAGAGAATACTTGGCTTTCGATAAGATTATCAGCTTTGAGGTGCTGGAGCTAAACTAGTGAAATAAGAACTGGAGTGAGGAGAAATCTTCACTCCTTTAAATATGGCTTAAGCCAGTGGAGCACGTGAATTTTGCGCTCCACAATGCGACAGGGGACGGTTGATTATTGTCGCAGAAAAGATGTGCACACAAAATAATGTACACTACAGCTAAAAGCAGGGCATTACCGCGAGTTATTAAACGCCCGTATTAAAACTATCTTTCAAAATAGAAGTTGTTGTGCCAGGGATGCCAGCTTTTTTTACCTATACAGATTTCTTTAGTTGGCATCTCCTTGCCATCTTTAT
>NZ_FWXI01000054.1 GCF_900176355.1 Sporomusa malonica
GGCTCAATAAAACTTGTCCGGCAATACCACATTTACCGAGGGAAAATAAAACCCTCGGTTTTTAATTTTTTTCCAACAAACATAGTTAAGTAAAATCGCTTGCAGGATTGTAGTAAAGCGCATAATGCGAGGGCTTACGGGCACGGGTGACATCGGGAAGTACAGATGAGAACATATGTTTCCTGTCACTTGTGACAGTTACCAAACACTGCATAATTTGCTATGCTGTGGGTGACATGGCGAGAAGAGGAGGCGGTGGCTAGTGACGGAAAAGCAGCCGGTAATTCTGTGCGGAAAATCGGTATTAATTGACGGGCTGGCTTTAACTTTGAAAAATAGCAGCGAGTTTCACGTCATCACGGCCGCAGAACCGGCAGAGGTCAGGAAAATACTGAAATTTACTAAACCGGCGGCGGTTATTGTCGACAGCTCCACCGGTCAAGATCAATTTGAAACGTTGGTGCACCGCTATCCTACTACGCTCATTATTGCCGTGAATCCGGAGAACAGCGCGGCGCTGGTTTACTCACAGGATCAAGTCAGCAGTACTGACGACCTGAAAAACATGATCTACAACCATTCGCGGCCCAAAGTGTCCGGTAGCGGAAATATATAACCATGAATTTCTTGGGAAAGTTGGGGAATTTCACATGAAAAAACGCATGGAAATAGGAATATGATCCTCCGGCCTGATAATGGACGGAATAAGGTATCATCCGCAGACGAACTGGCGCGGGTAATCTTCGAATGTACTAACGAAAAAAAGACCAGAGCTTAGAACACTTGTAGCTATTAGACTTACAAAGAGCTACTTCCATCATAATGCTGCAGGAAAGGACAATGAACACATGAACGAACCGCAAACGCCGATCGAACAGACGGGCGCGCTGCTTGAGAAAAAGTCCTATACCGTATTTGACGGCGGCCCGCTTACCTGCAAAACCGATATCGAGGGCCTGGAATTCGACTTCAACTATGGCGCGAGAATCAAAGTCCCCGAAGGCAACTGGCGCGTAAAAATCACCGACCGCGATTATTTCAACACCCTCTACGACGCCAAAGCCTCCAACGCTCTTGTCACCAGCACCAAAAAATACTACGTCAACTTCCGCCTGGAAGTGTACCTGGAGGACAAGCTCATTCTAAGCCACGACTTCAATCCCACCCGGAAAAAAGTCCTCATCAAATTCCCGGTCGGCACGCTGGGTGACATCATCGCCTGGTTTCCCTACGCCCTGGTATTCCAGTGCAAACATGACTGCGAGGTCTACTGCGCCATGGCGCCCGAACTGGCCGAACTGTTCCGGCCGGTCTATAGCGATATGAACTTCATCGGCCCGGACGAGCGTCCCGACGATATATACGCCTCCTACTACATGGGCATCTTCTTCCCTTGCGACGACCGAGTGCACCAGCCGGTCGACTGGAGAATCGTCGGACTGCAAAAAACCATCCCCTATATCCTGGGGCTGGAGCCGGACGAAATACAGCCTAAAATCGTGCCGCAGAATCTGGAAAGAGCCATCAAAGAACCCTATGTGTGCATCGCCACCCAATCCACCACCCAGGCCAAATACTGGAACAACGGCAAAGGCTGGCTTGAAACCATAAAACACCTCAAAGAAAAAGGCTACCGCGTGCTCTGCATCGACCAGGAAAGCTGCCACGGGGCAGGCAGCCGCTGGAACACCATACCCCACGGGGCCGAAGACTTTACCGGCAACCTGCCGCTGGCAGAACGGGTCAATCTGCTCTTTCACGCCGACTTCTTCATCGGCCTCTCGAGCGGCCTGTCCTGGCTGGCCTGGGCGGTGGGGAGGCCTGTGGTCATGATAAGCGGCTTCAGCCTGCCGCTGGCGGAATTTCACACCCCGTACCGGATCATAAACTATCACGTCTGCAACGGCTGTTTTTCCGACAGTACTATAGAATTTGTCCACGATGATTTTGCCTGGTGTCCAAGACACAAAAACACCGACCGGCAGTATGAGTGCACCCGTTTTATCACGTCTGAACGTGTGAACGCAGTTGTAGACAGAGTAATGAAAGACTATGGATTTAATCCGCGAAAGGAAGGAATGTACCATGAAGGTTAAAAGCTGTAAACCAAGCATCAGCCGTAAAAAAGCCTTATCCATCCTGATGGCCGTGACCAACGGTGTAAACAGCTTAGCGCCGCTGGCGATGCCGCTCGTAGCCGTGTCAACGGAGATGCCGAAAGTCAGGGAGGGCAAAGCCGATGACCTGTTAGCCCTCAGCTTCAACCGGGGCGGGCAGATCCTTGACAGATTATTTTTTACCACGGCGTATGCCGCTTATACGCCAGAGGTAAGTGCCACCGTGACAGTATCCGATGAGGTAATAGACGACGGCGGAACGCAGAATGTGTATGGCACCGGCAGTACAACCAATGTGACAGTCGGCAGTGCGACAGTCGGCCCGGGGGGAACTCAGAATGTATCCAGCGGCGGCAGCACCACCGGCACAACAATAAACATGAACGGCTGGCAGCATGTGTACGACGGCGGCGTCGCCAGCGGCACCACAATAGACAATTTAGGACGTCAGATTGTACATAGCGGCGGCATTGCCAGCGGCACCATAATAAACATCGCCTCCCAGATTGTGTCCAGCGGCGGCAGCGCCGACAGCACCACGATAAACAACGGCGGCGGCCAGTCTGTATACGGCAGCGCCACCAACACAACAATAGATCGAGGAAGTCAGAATGTATACGGTATCGCCAGCGGCACCACGATAAACAGCGGAACGCAGACTGTATACAGCGGCGGCAGCGCGAGCGGCACTATCGTGAGCAGCGGCGGCACCCAGGATGTATATGGCAGCGCCACCGGCACCACCATCAACGGCGGCGGCTACCAGAATGTGTACAGCGGCGGCAGCGCCGCCAGCACCACTGTAAACAACAGTGGAAC
>NZ_FWXI01000052.1 GCF_900176355.1 Sporomusa malonica
GGGGATCAACTGGAAGGTAACTTTAAAGATGGCCTGTCCATCAACGTGAGCCTTGGCAGTAGTAAAATGACTGTCGAGCAAAATACCCATGTTGAGACCGTAAACACGTCCAACATTACCGCCGGCGGCAATGTCACCATCAAAGCCACCGAAGGCAATGTGAACCTAAAGGCGACGAGCGTCAATGCTACCGATGTCACTCTCGATGCGGCAAAAGACCTCAACATCGAGTCAGCTCAAAACAAAGAGCAGACTAACACCAAAACCAACTCATCTTCCTCATCCATAGGAGCTTCCTTTGGGCTAACAGGTTCTTTCGGCGGATTCACCGGCAGTGCCAGCTCTAGCAAGGGTAAGGAAAATGTAACAATCGGTACCAATACTGAAAGTGTAATCAATGCTAGCGGCACCGCGACCCTAAAGTCTGGTAACGATACCAATATTATTGGCTCCCAGGTCAAAGGCGAAAAAGTTGTGGCCGGTATCGGTGGAAATCTAAATATTGTCAGTCAGCAGGACAGCGATACCTACACAGCGAAAAATCAGAGTGTTGGCTTTGGTTTTGGGACCGATAAAATTAGCGGCACTCATGGTTCTGTAAGTGCAGGTAAAACCAACTCCGAGTACAATAGCGTTGTTGAACAGGCCGGTATATACGCCGGTAAAGATGGTTTTGACATCACTGTAGAGAAGAACACTGACCTTAAGGGTGCGGTCATTAGCAGCGAGGCCACACCGGATAAGAATACGCTGAGTACTGATACGCTGACCTTTAGCGATATTGAGAATAAGGCGGAGTATAAGGCAAACAGCATTGGTGTTGGCTACGCCGCTGGTAAAGATGCAAACGGTAAGGACGTAGAAAAGAAAGACCTGGGACTGACGCCTAACATTGGTGTAACTGCCAGTGAGGATGCGGATAGTACTACCCAATCTGCAATTTCGCCAGGAACGATTGAAGTTCGGAGTAATCCGAACCAAGACTTAAGTGGTTTAAGTCGTGATCCTAGTGGTGCAGTGAATGCATTAGGCAAGATATTCGATAAGAAGACGGTGCAGGAACGGCAGGAATTGGCACAGGTATTTGGTGAAGTAGCGTACCAAGCTGTTGGGGATTTGGCTATTAAGAACGGCTGGAAAGAAGGAAGTCCTGAAAAAGTAGCTCTGCACGCTTTAGTAGGTGGAATCATGTCTGAACTTGGAGGAAGTAGTTTTGCCGCTGGAGCAGTAGGAGCAGGAGTAAATGAAATTATTCAAGGCGAACTCTCCAAGATCACAGACCCTGCCTTACATCAATGGGCAAGTGCCTTAGTAGGAGCTGTTTCCTCCCAAGTTGCTGGTGGTAATGCGCAGACAGGTGCATCAACTGCAGCTAGTGGAACGAAGAATAACTATCTGTCACATGAGCAGTATGCTAAGTATATACAGGAATTGGCAGATAATCAAAAGTTGTTACAGGAAGGTAAAATAACACCTGAACAAGCCAAAGCAAAAGAACAAGAGATAAAGCAAAAATGGTCGAATGTAGCACAAGCTCAAGATGTAGAGCTTACGTCAAGAGCAAACGACGAATCGAATATAGCCGACATACTGAATGAAATTAACAAGACTGGATATGTATTTGATACAGACCTGCAAAACTACGGTATGAGCAAAGAGCTCGCGCTCCAAAATATACATACGCTTCTTCAAGCTGGTGGAGCGATACCTGGGCTTAGTGCGACAGTGACTGCAGGAGAAGTCATTCTCTTTGTCAGTGAGGGAAATAACGAAGCAGCAGTCAAGGAAATAGCTCTCTATATTGGATCGCTCGGATTGGGTAAGACGGTCAGTGTTGTAAAAACGGCTGTTTCAACGGGAAGTAGTGCTGCTTCATCTAAAAAACTCGCTGAGAACTTAATAACAGCCGGGGCAGAACGACCAGATTATGCAAGTGCGGCTCACCATATTGTTGCTGGTAATTCTCCTAAAGCAAACGAGGCTCGAGCTATATTGGAAAAATTCGGAGTAGGCATTGATGATGCAGCCAATGGCGCGTTTTTACCGACGGTAAAAGATGTAAGTAACTCGGCATATCATCCCAGTCTTCACACTGATGCTTATTATAACAAAGTCAATGAATTACTACGTAACGCAACTAATAAAGCCGAGGCATTGGATATTTTAGAAACAATATCCACAAAACTGAAAAATGGGACGTTTATGAATTAGTAAAGGAGTTGGAGCAGTTGCGAATATGGCATTTGGATGCTGATGTAAATAACTTCGATAACTTAACTACATTAAAACAAGAGGACTGGGAATTATTAAGATTTGATGGGAGAAAACTTGCCGATACTTGGACTCCTATTGCGGTTCGTGTGATAGAAGATAGAAAAAAAAGTGATACACCGGGTTTATCTGGAGGAGTTCCAGTTTTTACACCAATGGCTATAGCCGTATTAAAAGATTTAATGGGAGATACCGTTGAGGTGTTGCCTTTAAGATGTAGAAAGGGCGAGTATTATGCTATTAATGTTCTTGATGTAGTAAATTGTATTGATTATGAAAAAGCGGACTTTGAAAGATTTAAGAGTTCAGGAAGAATTATGTTATTCAACAAATATGCTTTTAAGCCGGAATGCGTGAAAGGTAAGCACATTTTTAAGATTATTGATGAACCGGTACGTAGGCCATTTGTTTCGGACGAGTTCCGGAACAGTGTTTTAGAAAATGGATTAGTCGGATTTAAGTTTGAATTGGTTTGGGATTCTGAGAGTGAATAAGATAAAGGGTGTGGAGGTAGTCTAAACAAACGAGGTCAACGGACGTAAAAAATCCGTTGACCTTCTTTTTGCTCTCAGTGTCGTCTGGTGACACCAAATTAGCGGTGTCAAGGGGACGGGGTTATTGACAACCAAATAAGAGACAAAGAAGAGACAAAGTGACGGTTCTTTTGTCTTGACAAAAATTTCAATTACAGATATGCTGAAGAAGAGGTGAAAAGAGACAAAGTGACGGTTCTTTTGTCTTGACAAAGACTTCAATTACAGATAGAACGGGACAAGGAAGGAACGGGACAAGGGGACGGAGGAAGTGTCTTGATAAAAATTAATCAAGATGGAGCCCTAGTAGTACGCCAGTTGGTAGCACGGCAGCAGTCGGACAAACTGGGACCAATAGTGCTGTTTCTAACGTAGTAAACAAGAATGGCATGAATATCACGTTGCCCTCGAATGGTCTCTATACTATCCATACAGAACCGAGTAGTCGCTATTTAAGAAAGACAAAGTGACGGTTCTCTTGTCTTCTACTGCTTTAGTGCTTAATCAGTCGGCGACGATTGAGGCTGATGGCAATATAGTGATATATGCTAATGATATAACCAATAAGAAACGGGTACTTGTTACTGGGCAAACGGTAGTTTCTGATGTGACATACTCCAGCCCTTTTGATCATAGGGTATATTGGAAGACGCGCCAGGGCGGTGGTTCTCATGGTGGTGGTGAGGATATTACCTGGAGTGGATTCTGCACAAATTTACTTGACCCTGATACTGCAATTCTTATAAATAGCACAGGTGCTTTGGATCAATTTGGTTCTCGCAATGCCCCAACTTGGATGCTGGGGCAAACCGTTACAGAAACTAATTTCATCCAGGATTCGCCAGAGGGGAAAATAGCAGCTAGTGGAAATATATTTCTGCGAGCCGGTACCGTGAACAATAATAATAGTACGGTAGTTGCCTCCGGTATACTTGATGCTAGTGGAGTGATTAATAATATCTCACAGGGACGGGTGAGGGCAAGTACTCGTCACTTGGCAGATACAGCAACTTACAGGTCCAGTTTTTACAATAGACTCTATTACTATGACGAAAGCGATACTGAGGAAAACCCTAAGTACGTTGATGCAATCCTTCGCTTCCATGACGAAACAATCTACGAACAACTACCAAGTTCCACCTCTCTTTTTGGTGGCGGACAAGCAGTAATCATCCATGCACCCAGTGTAAACAACATTACTAAGAATCCCACGAGCGTTACTGGGGGCAATTT
Organism: Sporomusa malonica; assembly: GCF_900176355.1. Classification (GTDB taxonomy): domain Bacteria; phylum Bacillota; class Negativicutes; order Sporomusales; family Sporomusaceae; genus Sporomusa; species Sporomusa malonica. Next base: position 4,038 of record NZ_FWXI01000052.1, read on the forward strand.
TTCTACTTTACAATCTACTCAGCAATCGAATGTATCGAAAGTCCAAACTGTTTTAGGAAATACCACTCTGCAAGGCAACTCAACACTGGCTCAAAATGGTGGTACTACAATAAACCCTGGTAATACACCGGTAAATAACCAGACATCAATAGGACAATCTGGGCAAAACAGCTCAGTGTCGGGCGTAGGTAACGGAAATAACAATATATTGCAACAAATGGGGTTAAATTCGGCAGTTAACCAAATTGGCAATGGGGGAAACTTTTCAAATTTACAATCTACGCAACAGTCTGATGTGTCGAAAATCCAAACAGTACTAGGAGATACTATTTTACAAGGCAGTAAAACTTTAGGACAGAGCGGTAGTGTCGTGAGCCCTAGTAATACGCCAGTTGGTAACACGGTAGCAGTGGGACAGTCCGAGCAGCATAGTGCTCTCTCCAATATTCAGGCAGAATCAGAAGAAGACAAAGAAAAGACAAAGTGACGGTTCTTTTGTCTTGACAAAAATTTCAATTACAGATATGCTGAAGAAGAGGTGAAAAAATGCCAAGACAGCAGCGGAAAAAGAGCAATAGCGGGTATTACCATGTTATGATTCGAGGGAATGACAGGAAGAATATTTTTCTGGATGAGGAAGATAAGCAGAACTTTATCGAAATCCTATATCAAAAAAAACAAGAAAATATATATTTACTGCATGCATTTTGTCTGATGGATAATCATGTCCATCTAATGTTGCAGGAAGGTGAAGTGAACATAGCTAATATCATGAAACGGATAAATATTAGCTATGTCCATTATTTTAATAAAAAGTACAAAAAGATAGGGCATTTATTTCAAGATCGGTTCAAAAGTGAAGGAATAG
>NZ_FWXI01000053.1 GCF_900176355.1 Sporomusa malonica
AAATATTGTTCGGTATTGGGAAAGGTTTGTTTCCTATGCGTAATTTTCTTTAAACAAAAAATCCAGAAAAAGACTTGACATTGGTACGATAAAAGCGTGGATGTCAATCTCTCATTTGAGGTTGTGCTCTGCGCTTTTTGTATAATAAGTGGTAATGGCCCGGCGATCTTGACTGGGGGTTGCGCACCCGATAATTAAACAGCTGGCCATCCACTTATTATCCGCATTCGGTTAAACAGGTTGAAACACATAATGTGCTTTCGTATAACGAACCAAGATGAATGGTAATAAGCGCGGATGGATGCCATAATTCATTGAAAGAGGATAATTTTATGATTAGTGTAGGCATTGACGTTTCCAAAGGAAAAAGCACTGTGTGCATGCTGAAACCCTATGGCGAGGTGGTACATGCTCCCTTTGAGGTATCCCATACCGAAGAGGATTTAGCCTTGCTAACCGAGCGCATACATAACCTATCCGCTGGTGAAACGCGTGTGATTCTGGAAGCGACAGGTATTTACCACCTTCCTGCCGTAACCTTTCTTTCATGCAGAAAAAAGAAGCTGAAGGAAAGCCAGTTAAAGTAGCAAAAATCACAGGTTTAAACAAATTTCTTCGGATTTATTATGCTAGAGTGAAAGAAACTCTCTCAGATTAGGTGTTCATCATACCGAATTTCACTGTCTTCAGGACGGCTTTTTTATTATGCCTTTTTTAACTTATTTTGGTAATTTGCCTCTTGACAATGCTTTACAGGTTTATTTAGCTGGTCTTTGTCCGGCAAAGAAAGGGGTGCAGTTTTGAAGAAGATTTTTGGCATCTATTTTTCTGTTATTTATAATAACATGTTATTGTGTTCAAAAAGGGTTTAATGCTAATGAACAGAAGGGTGTAACTATTGAACCATCATCAACGCTTGCGGCACATACATCCGAAACTATTGAATCATCGACTACTTTTGTAGAAAAGAGAAATACTTTTACATATAACGACCAAAAAATTCAATACATGCTTATTTTTCCTGCGGGATACACCAAACTGCAAATTATTGGCCAATGATTTTATTTTTATATGGAAGCTCACTTCGTGGGCAAAACATAGATTTAGTGAAAGAGTATGGACCAACTTGGATTGCAGAAAGACGCACCGATTTTCCATTTATTCTGTCATTAGGGTCCTGGGTGATTCTGATTCACGCTATAAAAATGACATTGGTCAAACTATTGACTAACGTCTGTTTAATGTTTAGTGGCATGCTATGGAGTAAAATTACGATGTCGCAAACCTAGATAAATTATGGCTTTTAAAGATATAGTAATGGCACGTTATGGAACGTTTTAATGGCATGTACTAGAACAAGAAAATGCCTATGAAGCCAGTAAATTCAAGGAGTTCCATGTTAGTTCCATTTTTACATGACAGTGGTGCCATGTTCATTAAAGTAACGAGCTTAAGAGTGAAAGGAATGACTTACTCACCAAACCATCAGTTATTTTATTGAAAGATTGTCATTGCATGTTTTAGATGCTATAATAAATGTAATAAGCTGGGAATAGGTAGCTAGGGTTCCGCCTATACAAAGGGTCAGCGACCGAGCGCTACATACCTGTCTACTTTCTAGATAGGGGCACCTATTGGCACAAAAAGCCCGAGGGGGATAGCTTGGTGTATTTCGTATACGCCGAGATATCTTCTGCGGGCTTTTAATGTTTTGAAAGGGAGTGTTACGTATGCTTGCCGAACAATATGATATTTTTTTAATTGATATTGACGGTGTAATTTATACTGGGGGTGAGCTTTTACCAGGAAGTATGGAAGGAATAGAAAAACTGCGTGCGCTAGGGAAAAAAGTTTATTTTGTGACAAATGATCCTCGCTTTTTGCGTCAAGAGTTGTGTACTCGATTGTCAGTTTCGGGAATAAAAGCCAGTACAGAAGAATGTATTACGACTGGTTGGGCTACAGCTCATTATCTTGCTCAACACGCTATTGATAGAGTTTACGTAATTGGTACAAAAAGTTTAAAAGCTGAAATCCGCAGTCTTGGGATCAAAGTAACAGATCAAGGTAACTGCCAGGCAGTGATAATTGGCTATGACGAAAACACTACTTTTCGCCAAGTTCAACAGGCAGTAAAATATATTGAAACAGGAGCACAGTTTATTGCGACGAACGATGATTGCTCTTTTCCAGGCACAGAGGGACGTTGTGTTGCAACAGGAGCAATTGTGGGAGCTGTACAAATGACAAGTCGACAGCGGCCCATCATTATCGGTAAGCCATACCCCCATATATTCAGCCTGGCACTAAAAAATGTTGATCGCAATGCGAGAATAGTGATGGTTGGCGATAGTCCAGATACTGATATTCTAGGGGCTCATCAATTTGGACTGGATGGAATTTTAGTGCAGGGTAAGCAACTTTCTTATCCATCAAAACACGATTATCGCAATCCTGAAGCTATAATTTCTAAATTGTCTTCTCTGTTTGATCCTAATATTGTCGCCTCGTGTTGGAAGTATCCTGGTTTTCCGTGGCCAGACAGTATAGAAGCTGGTGTTGCAGCAGTCATCTTCAACGAATTTTGTCAGGTTCTTTTGGTTAAACGCGAAGATAATGGGTTATGGGGTTTGCCATCAGGACATGTTGAGGCAGGGGAGACTGTTGAGGAGGCCGTTATTCGGGAATTGAGAGAAGAAACAGGATTGATCATAGCCGTTCAAAAATTGATAGGGGTATATTCAGATCCCGTTTCACAAATTTTTGCATACCCATCTGGGAAAACAACTCACTTTATTACATTATGTTTTCTATGTAATATAACTGGTGGAAGAGTAAAAGTAGACCATCAGGAGATTGGGGATGCTAGTTTTTTTGATATTCAACAATTGCCTTCCAATCTTCTTACTATGCATCCTCAATGGCTTTCGGATGCTTTAGCGGACATAGATTTACCATTTGTTCGATAGAGTGTCAAAGACCAGCTAATTAATGTCAAGTCTTTTTCTGGATTTTTTGTTTAAAGAAAATTACGCATAGGGAAACAAACCTTTCCCAATACCGAAC
>NZ_FWXI01000050.1 GCF_900176355.1 Sporomusa malonica
AACCTTCATCGCCCTTACCCATAAACTTGGTCGGATTAACGATGATTTCATCAACGTAAGGAGCATTAGAGTTACAGATTTTCGCACCGCGAACGATAATACCTTTGCAAGGTTTTCCGTCAATGCCTATGCCGTCTACATTTGTTTTGATAACATGTACAAACTGATCCGGATCTGGCTGCATATGTGCTCTCTTATACTTAGGATTACGTGAACCCTTTACGTCAGTTTGAGCACAGTTGCAGATAAGGTCATTTTCTTGGCAGTACAACAGATACTTGTTAAAACGCTCATGATAATTTGTGCCGCAAGCCTGATCGCAGTCATAGCTAACAACAGCAATAGAATTAAGTGCGTCAGCGCCCATGCAGCGTTGAGTACAGCCGCCGACACGGTGGCAGAGCAGTCTTGTCATTTGTTGCTTTTTAAGCAAATCTTCTTTAGACTGGTGAATGTGGGTGAAACGGTTGATTTTCTTTCCGTTAAGATGAGAAGTCGCTGTGCATACATCCTCAAACTCAGGATTATTGGCCATATCATAGGTCTGCTTCATGACATAGCAGCCGCCGTCGATCCAACTACCTGACCGGTCAACCTTTTTACCGTTTAAATAAACGTTCGGTTTCATTTTGAGTAGCCGCTCTTTATAGGCTTCATAAGTTCCAATTGCCATTTTCCTGCCTCCTCTTAGTAGTGCATTTAATCTTTTGAATTCCCCTGCATAACTAAAGATCATGTCATGTCGTTGGTGAATACACCTTATTTAAATGCAAAAACTATGCCAAAGTCTAAAAGAGCTAGAATGCTAGTTAAAACTGCCGTGCTTTGATGAAAAACTATAATTTCATGTATATTTTATATACATTACCCAAACCTTAACAATGCATCTTTGTTTATAAAGGATACAGCATACTAATCTAGACTAAAACCCTCCGCAATTTTTCTTTCAAAATTTTCCCATTAGCATTTCGAGGTAATTCTGCTACGATTTCAAGTATCTTGGGCATTTTAAATCGAGCAAGCTTGCCCTCGCAGAATGACCTAATATCTTCTATAGTTGGCACTTGAATACAGTTCTTTAAAACAACGATAGCCTTAACAGTCTCCCCCCATAACGCATCTTCAACTCCAACTACAACGGCCTCTTGAACATTTTCGTGTCGCAATAGTACCTTTTCTACCTCAACAGGATATATATTCTCACCACCACTGATAATTACGTCTTTTTTTCGACAGACGACATAAAGGAATCCTTCCTCGTCTACCCGTGCGTAGTCTCCAGTTCGAAACCATTCGCCCTGAAAGACATTTTGAGTTTCTTGAGGTTTGTTCCAATACCCTTTCATAACATTAGGAGCACGAACAATTAGCTCACCAACATTCTCCGGGGGTACACTCAGACCGTCGTTATCAACAATTTTGACTTCCACACAACAGGACGGCTTGCCTACTGATCCAATTTTGCGGCCACTATTTGTTGTATCCAGCATAGCGACTGGCGCCACTTCAGTTAGACCAAATGCCTGTAAAAAGGGAACACCTCTATTTTGAAAAATCCTACTAATGCTGTTCGGACAGTTTGAACCTGCGGAAACACAAAAACGTAAAGTTGACAAATCACATTCGCCGAAGCCAGTGGCTTGAATCATCCTTGACCACATCGAAGGAACCATGAACAAACAGGTGATCTGCTTGTTTCTGATATACTCCTGAACTTTGTCTGGATCAAATTTTTCCTCAATAATAACTGTTCCACCCTTAAATAATAGCGGAAGAGTCAATATTGCCAGCCCCGCAATATGAAACATGGGAGTAATAGTCAAGGTACTATCAGTATCCATGATTGTTTCAGTTATCAAAACCTGAATAATGTTCCACGTTGTGTTTTCATGGGATAGCATGACACCCTTAGGATGGCCGGTAGTTCCTGAAGAGTACATGATCATATGAGTGTCTCTCACATCTATCTCCACACAAGGTTCATTATCAGGAGCCCCGTAAATGAAGGATTCATACTCCTGATTACGTTGTTGATCTCCTACTGTTATTATTGAAATTTGCGGCTTCCCTGTAAGGACATTTTCTATTATTTCGTTAAATTCAGCATCACAAATTACAACAGACGCCTTAATATCGTCAAAAATATATGCAAGTTCCTCTTCACTAAGGCGAAAATTGAGAGGGGAAAATATAGCACCAATTTTGGCACATGCAAACAATAATTCTAAAATTTCATTGCAATTTTGCAATAAAGAAGCAACTCGGCAGCCTCTAGTGACACCCAACATAGTCAAAGCATTTGCCAGACGATTTACCCTATTGTTTAAATCCTTATAGGTTAGCCTCTTATTTTTACAAATTACTGCTGCCTTATTACTATTACGCTCGGCGGTTCTTGATAACCAAACCCCTATCCCTGTCATTACATCTCCCCCTGCTTTAGCCCTAGGGGTACAAATTATAGCTGGGTACTTCAAATTCTAATCCCGTCTTCTTTTCGTTAATAAAGCAATCTAATATACATTTTACCCCAATAAATCTATAGCAGAGCTGTTTGTCCACCGTCGACTACAACACACTGACCAGTCATATAATTAGAAGCAGCTGAAGCAAGAAAAACGATAACACCCTTTAGATCATTTTCACCGCCATACCGGTTTAGCGGGATTCTTGGCATAATATTTTTGCGGTTCTGTTCCAAAAGTTGATCATTCATACTGGTAGGGAACCACCCAGGACAAATTGCATTGACAGTAATGCCATACGTGGCCCATTTAACTGCCAAATCTTTTGTCATAGTAATTACTGCCCCTTTACTCGCGGTATAAGCAATTGAGTTAGCGTTTTCCGGTTTGTCTCCCCTTAGACCACCGATAGAAGCCGTATTTATGATTTTCCCACCACCTTGTTCTTTCATAACTCTGGCTGCCATAGCTGATAGTTGATAGGTTCCCGTGAGGTTAAGATTTATGACCTGCTGCCACCTATCCATAGGGAAATTTAGAGAATCTGCTACCCAAGCCTTACCGGCATTGTTTACTAAAATGTCTAATTTTCCAAACTCCTTCATCGCTACATCAATAAGGTTTTGACAATCTGCCTCTTTACTTGCATCGCAGGCAACCGCAATAGCCCGAGCTCCATGTTCTTCAAGCATTGCACACATTTCATTGCAACGATCAACCTTGCGAGCTGCAATAATGAGGTTAGCGCCGGCTTCCGCCATAGCAATTGCCATTTGTGCTCCCAAACCGGTCGAACCACCTGTTACGATCGCAGTTTTGCCACTTAAATCAAACATAGTCTTAACGTTCATGTCTTTTCCCCCTAATTTATAATGTTTTTCCTTACTACCTTCTTTAGCGACTAAGCAAATTCCCATCACTTATAATCAAAACCTCTGTTAGTAATTGACATTACTTCTTCCTTTAAGGCCCAGCATAATGCGTACATCATTAGCACTGGCTACCTCTCCCCCCATAAGTTCAGTAATTTGCCGCATCTTGCCAACTTGCTCTGCACTTGATTTAGCCAAAACATTGGGTTTTATATAGAGATTGTCTTCCAGTCCTACACGGACATTGCCTCCCATAGCAATAGCCGCAGGTCCGAGTAAGAATTGACTATTATCTTTCGCTGCACAGGACCAAATAAAATCACCAAACTCCTCTCTAGCAGTTTTTACTAGGTAGGTCAAATTATCTATAGTCGCCGGAATGCCCCCAGTAACTCCAAGTATAAATTGCAGATAAATTGGCCGTTTTGCCAACCATCTTTTATAGAAATAGGAAATATTATTAATCATACCTACATCGTAAATTTCATATTCGGGTACGGACTCGGCCTTATTCATCGTGAGAATATAATGGGATAAATCTTCAAAGGTATTTGTAAATGCAAAATTTTGCGACTCTTTTAAATAGGGTATTTCCCAATCAAACTTAGGATTTTTGATACTACATGCCACGTCAGAAAAATTAAAATTCATCGTTCCGGCACAACAAGAAGCAATTTCAGGCTTTAATTCCGCTACCGGAGCAAGTCTCTCCTCGGTTGCAAGCTCTTGAGCTCCCCCGGTTGTCATACAGATAATCGCATCACAGCGTTGTTTTATCCCAGCAGCAATTTCCCTCATTAAGCCTAAGTCGGAGGTAGGCTTACCATTATTGGGCGACCGGGCATGAATATGTACTACGGCCGCCCCTGCCTCATGTGCTTTAACTGCGTCCTCAATAATTGTTGCTGGCGAACTAGGTAAATAACAGCTCATACTAGGTGTATGAATTGCCCCGGTTATCGCAGCTGTAATAACAACTTTACTTACCATATCCTCATTCCCCATTTGAAACAGGCATTTTGACACGCCTCTGTGTTAACGCAAGCTTTTAGCATCGTTGCTGAAATCACGCTATCCCTTTTAACTTTTTAAATGCACCAGTAAGGATTGGCAGTACCTCGGTTACATCACCAACTATCCCATAATCGGCCATTTTAAAAATAGGTGCGTCTGGATCCTTGTTAACAGCGATAACAACCTCAGAGGACGACATTCCGGCTAAATGCTGAATTGCCCCTGAAATACCACATGCAAAGTAGACTCTCGGACCCACTGTTTTACCAGTTTGTCCTACTTGATGTATAGCCGGCTTCCACCCAGCATCAACCGCTGCACGAGAAGCACCGACAGATCCACCAAGAACCTCAGCAAGTTCTTCAACTAAACAAAAATTTTCAACTTTCCCAAGTCCACGGCCACCAGATACAATTATCTCCGCTTCTTCTAGATTACAGGAAGAGCCAATAACCTGGACAATACCATATAGTTTAGTACGAATATCCTCGGCCTTCACCGTACTTGCCACACGGATAACTTCCCCTGTTCGGGCGAAATCAGGTACAGGACGTTTGAATACTGAAGGCCGGACAGTTCCCATTTGCGGCCGATGTTCAGGACATAGAATAGTCGCCATAATATTACCACCAAAAGCTGGCCGAGTCCAGGCAACAAGACCGCTAGCTTCATCTATTCCTAGACCTGTGCAATCAGCAGTTAATCCAGTACCCACGCGACATGCAATACGCGGGCCAAGATCACGTCCATTAGTTGTCGCACCTATGAGAATCACACAGGGTTTATAGCTCTCAATCAAGTCGCTAAAAGCCTTTGTATAGCCATCAGTGCTATAGTGAGCCAGTTCAGTATTCTCTATTAAATACACTGAGTCAGCTCCATATACAAAAACTTCATTTGCAAGCTCGGCTACGTTTTCACCAATAAGAACACCAGCTAAGCTTTGCCCTTGGGCATCGGCTAGCTTACGGCCTTCTCCGAGAAGTTCTAAGCTTACATTGCGCGGCTTGCCTTCAGCCACTTCAATGTAAACCCAAACATCTTTATATTGTGTTTTATCAATAGTTACTTCACTAACTTCAACCTCGCGTTTAATTGCACCAACCGGGCAATTTTCTACACAGGCACCGCAAGCTGTACATGCATCTGTTATATTTGCTTTATTTTCCTGCATTTCTATAGCCCCAAAAGGACATGCTGTCACGCAGACACTACAAGCAACACATTCATTCGTTACTACTACAGCCATTACTTTGTCTCCCCTCTTGCTACACAATCTTTGCTTCAGACAATCTAGTAATTAATTCTTCTACAGTTTCATGTATTGTTTCTTTACAAATAATCATGCCCTGAGTACGCTGGGGCGGAGTAAAGATTCTCCGAACTTGGGTAGGAGAACCCTTTAGGCCGATTTTACCAGCTTCAATATCTAAATCGGAGGAAGTCAAAACAGGAATTTCTGCACGATTGGCCTTCATAGTACCCTTTACCGTAGGATAGCGTGGTTCATTAATGGATTTCACAACAGAAATGAGCAACGGTAACTTAGCTCCCACAATTTCGTACCCGTCTTCGTGCTCACGTTCAATCCGAACATGATCACCTTCTACTTCAATTTTTGCAGCATAAGTCACCTGTGCCATTCCCAAATGCTCAGCTATTTCCGGGCCGACTTGAGCAGTATCGCCATCGATTGCTTGTTTTCCACAGAAAATAATATCTACTTGGTCGAGTTTTTTGATTGCCGCAGCCAAAGTATAGCTAGTTGCAAGAGTATCAGCGCCCCCGAATGCGCGATCACTAACCAGGAAGGCCTCATCCACCCCCATCGCCAAGCACTCTTTTAAAGCATCCTTGGCTTGCGGTGGTCCCATAGAGATTGCAGCGACTGTGCCACCATGCTTCTCCTTAAGCTGCAATGCTGCCTCTATGGCATTTTTGTCAAATGGATTAACGATACTAGGCACACCTTGTCGAATAAGTGTGTTTGTAACCGGATCAATTTTTACTTCTGTAGTGTCAGGTACTTGCTTAACACAAACAACTATATTCATCTTGCAATCTCCTTTTGTCGAGTTCTAGCGCACTTTCTTTTATCTAGCATCAACCTTATACTATTTCTGCTGCTCGCTCTAAATTCGAAGCCGTTGACGCAAGCTGCTGCATTGAAGCAGATATTTCTTCTGCAGCAGCACCTTGATGCTGACCTAACGCTGCCGTATTCGAAATGGTCTTAACAATTCCGTCAGCTTCTTTTTGTATACATAAAAGTAGTTCTTTTATTTTTTTAACTGCATTTGCACTGTCGTCAGCCATTTTTCGTATTTCCTCGGCTACTACGGCAAATCCCCGTCCCTGTTCACCTGCTCTTGCTGCTTCAATGGCAGCATTTAAACCAAGTAAATTTGAGTTTACAGCAACACTACTCACAAACTTCAAGATCTCATCCGTCTTTTGAATTTCTCTAATCACGTTCTGTCCGGCGGTTTTTAGCGACTCCAGATCTTGGAACAATTCAACAGCCGAGGCCGCTAACTCCTCTGTAGTTGCCGTAATCTCTTCTGCTGTAGCTGCAATAGTTCCAGCTGATTCAGACAGTAACTGCTGTGTCTCCAATGTAGTAATTGTGCATAATGCCCCAACTATTTCCCCATTTTCGTTTATTGGCAGAGACAGCGACTTTGCAGTAACTCCAAAGAGATCCCTTTTTAAGAGAGCCTGGCTAAGTTGACCTGTATGTAGACTCTTTTCAAGTGATCCGCCTTTAGCTACTTTAGCTCCGACACTTACCCCTATATCAAACTTCTTTGCTGGGACAATCTCAAGAATTATTCCTTCTTTATCGCAAATAACAATACAGCAATCAAACGGCATTACAGATTGATAAGTTGCGGCCAAATCAATTACATTTTGTAGAACATTCATGTTTTCTCTCCTCAAAGACATTTAGCACATGACTTATAGCGAGTAATTTCAAATTACCCGATAAATTAGTTCATCTAAAGGTACTCGAGGTCTAGGATCAGGGTTTTCATTAGAGAATCCCACAGGCATTAATGCAGTGATAATTATATTGTCCGGAAGATCTAAAATACCAGCTATCTTTTTTACCTTCATTAATTGAATAATGCATGTACCTAAACCTAGAGAAACAGCTCGTAAGGCTATATTTTGCATGGCAATAGCCACATTAAGCATAGCATGAGGAATATATGTTTTTAAGGCCTGCTCATCTTTCGGCTGGTTCAAGCCAGGGTATTTATCAGCAGTCTCCTTCTCCATAGCACCTACTTCAACCAGTTCTTGTACCCTTCTTGCGGTGTCCTTTGCGTATGTCTGAATATCAGCGCAACATACCAGTAAAACCGGGGCTTCACTCAAACACGTTTGACCATAAGCGACCTCCTGGATTTTTTGTTGCACTATTTTGTTCCTTATAACAATAAATCTCCACGGTTGATGATTTGTGCCCGAAGGAGCTAAGCGGGCAGCCTCTAGTAATTCGGTTACATACTCATTCGGAATAGGGTCTTGTTTAAACTTACGTATACTTCGCCTATTGATAATGGCTGTTTTTACATCCACAGCTTCACCCCACACATTCAACATTATTTGCCTATTTCTCTATAAGCAACGAGCCAAAGATCTAAAAATAGCCCCAGTTTCATCAATCCTTTGAAAAACTGATGAAACTGGCTGTGAATTTTGTTGCGCTAATTCTCTGTATATATATTAAATGTTTTAACTAATAACTTTCGTATAAAGCCGCAATCACTATTTTTTATCAACCTGAGTCTTTTTAAATTTGTCAAGCATTGCTCTCGGAGTTACTGTTGGGCGTTCTATACGGGGGAACTCTGCGCCCTCAAAGCCAGCGAGATATTTAGCAAGATCTTTTAGTGGCTCAAGGTCGTAACGGCTCATCATGGTAATGGTCTCCATAAGCGGAGATCCGCCGCCGTGTACGCCGGCAACAGCCTGTGCAGCCTCAAAGGAATCGCAGAGTTTATCCTCCATCATACGCATAACCCTGTGCGTCTCTTCAGCGGTGTATGCAGGGTTTCTCATAATGTACTTGTTGCAAAGCTCGGCTGTCTCAGGCTCATAGAAGGATTCTTCTGTTGGGAGTGAGGCGCAAATACCGCCTGTCAAGTCTGCCAATGTCTCATATTCATGATAAATTTTTTGACCTGCCAGTTTACGTCCGGCATTGGTCAGAATCTCGTCTGGTACCCAGGAACCATTGGGGAACTCTACTGCGCGAAGTGCTGATGATTGACCTGCTGCGTATACAAGCTCGGCCGTGCTGATGATTTCGCAGAGCTTCTCACGAACGTGATGTTCCTGGGCGATATCATTTACATCGGCAACCAGAGCTGCCTGAG
>NZ_FWXI01000064.1 GCF_900176355.1 Sporomusa malonica
CGGTATCCATCTCGATTGTTGGGGCGTTTTTAAAAAGTCAAGTCTTTTATTTCCTTTTTATTACATTTAAGCTTTATGACATTGGTCTGACGTCCTCATCGACACTCGCAAGTCCAGTGAGATGTCAGAGAAAAGAGGTAATTCTAAGCCGGTGATTGTCAGAATATATAACTAATGCAGAATTAACCATTAAGAAAGGGGCAATTGTCATGAAACATGAAGGCTATGCCGGTATTTGCGCTTGCTGCTTCGAACCTGTACGGCAAGGTGAAGAATATCGTTTCCCCGGTAGCAGCGCGACATTTCACGCCCGGTGTGTAGAATTGTACCCAAACAGTTACTCTGTCAAAAAGGAACGTCACAAAGCAGAACTGCGTGCCATTGCCTCCGTTAAATAGGCGGTATTTTTTTGCCCAAAAATAAAGAAAACATGGCTTGCGCCGAGCCTTAGCGAAAGCGGAAGCCGATGTTGCCCTTATCCAGACGGAAAGTTATACTTTCTAACAGGACAAAAAAGCCGCCCTATCCTGAAAGATAGAGCGGCGCGATAAAGAGGAGTCCAATTGAAAAGCTAATTTAATTTTACCTCAAAATTATTGAAGTTTGGTTAAGAGATGGTAAATATTCGATTAAAAAATAGCTGCATCCCGAAGGATTCGGCTATTTACTCGGAATTCTAAAATACATATAAGCTAAAGTACAGACAGTACTGACACCAACGAAAATCAGACCATATACCGCGTCTACAAGCATTTTTATCCCCCCATTGGACGAAAACATAATATATTATATGGCGAAACAGTATGTGCTAAACAAAAAAATACCGCCCACCTAAGTAAACGGTACTATAAAAATGGAATAGGAGAGTTTTGTGCAAAAAGGTTGATTTAATAATATAACAAAACTGTAGAGGATAGGTTAAGAACTTGTAAATATTTAATTAAAAATAGCCGCCCCATCCCCGAAGGACAAAGTGGCTAAAAAAGGTACCCTGGCAGGTCAATCGCCAGGGTGGAGGCCGCGATGGTCACCACCTGCTGGCCATTCCGCCAGAGTGTAACATCAACCGACACGGGGGGTGTCAAGGGGACGGGGGTATTGACAATGTGTTCATTGTCACCAACCCCGTCCCCTGTAAGATGTAGTACAGAAGGGTTATCCATTCTGGGGCAGAAAAACTCCGAACAATCAGTTTTATGTATAATTAGGAAGAAGG
>NZ_FWXI01000049.1 GCF_900176355.1 Sporomusa malonica
CGACGAATCACCAGTACGGTAGTTTCGCCAGAGCTGGTTATGTACTTGCGCCGACGACTGCCGATTACACTTAGCCGCTCACCACAACAAGGACAAGGATTCTGCTCCATGCTCCTAACAAAAAACACCGAGTTCGGTATTTTCAATCAGCTCATAATTTGTTACAATGATCATATCTTTTAGTTGGTGGACGTCCCTGGTGCTGCTGTTGGCGCAGTAGCACATTAACGGGGGCGTCTTTTCCTTTCTTATCAGATATGGTCATTATATCGAGCAACTTTCGATCAGGCAATCCCGTCAGCTTTCGGGCTTTTTATTTCAGCGCCAACAGTGAACGCTTGAAAGAAGTAGAGATCGAACAATTTGCATGTCTCGAAAAAAAAGTTAATAGTAAAATGGAGCAAATTAACAACGAAATATATTCTGGTACCTATAATGCTCCTATATTAGCGTTTGGAGAAAATAAGTATACTTTCTTTACACCGGACGATACGGGAACAGGGATTGCTTATAAGGGACTAATTGTATTTGATTTATCTGTATTGGACTTAACAAAGCTTCCATTACTTGTACATGATTCTGTATTACTCAAACAAATTTCAGACGAAGCTATTGAAAAAATACTTGAATTATATAAAAATCAAAATAAACAGGTCATTATAGCCTTAGATAAACAAGATTCATATACTGAGGCGTCACAAGTGATTTTGAATAAAAATGTTGTCCTCAAATTAAGTACGAATGGCGAGGAACTATTCGGGCGTTCGTGGGGATAATACTTAGTTTTATACAGAAGTAAACTAAGACATTTGTTCCCCTCTATATAGTAATGTCATTTAAAAATTTGTCGATTTGTGGCTTTAACTGTTTTTTCACTTTTCGGTATGTTGTATCGTCAAGTAAAGACATAATAACATATATAACCGTTTTTTCATAAAAGGTAAGTGCTACTGTAAATGTACCAAAAGTATCTAAATTGCTGAATTGATATGTAAAAATTTTGGGATTATCCCCTTGGGTTTCCGTCCCCCATCGTTTGCGCTCTTCACCTATTATTTGAGTGCTCTTCACTTGAAAAATAGTTGATTTGAAGTCTTTAGGTGAAAAAAATATATCAGAGATTACTTGGCAACGACCTTGGTACCGGAAACTAAATTCATGGAAAACTAAAGCTCTTGCAATAGATTCAAAAGAACGAATCAAACGAAAAGTATCAATATGAGCAAGTAATACTGGAAATCTCATCCCGGAAATTCTAATCTCATCTTCACCTTGAGTTTGAATCAATTTGGGGTTTCGCTTAATAGCTCGTTTAATTTTTGTATGGGTATGGATATATGCGAGACTATTATTACCCACTCTTCCTCCGAGACACACCATAAGATATTCATCATCATGCGATTTGGCAAGATTATGTTCATCACAAGATGGAACAGTGATAAGTGAGCGTCGAAGGGGATACAAGGGGACGGTTCTATTTGTATCCTTCGGCTTTAGCAACAATATTAAAGTTAAGACCCGATTATTCTTGATATTTGTCTAATAGATATCCTTCAATCCCTTTAAGCTTCCTTAAAAGATCATCTCTTTTTTTTCTTTCTCCATAACTTGTAGACGCTATCGCCGGTACCGCATATGTGAAAATCGCTGCTATTATCTCTGTCAATCACCTAGATTAGGTTAAAACGTTAAAGCAACCTCTGACAATGGATTTGACGAAGGTTACCTATATTTAATAATTCTATTAAGTTAATCCACCTATTTTCCTACATAGCCGCTATTTTTGATGTGCTACTCCATTTTTAGAGCTAGAATTATCCTATCAATTTAAACGCCAGTGCCATTTCACTTATTGTTTGGAAGCGTTGCGATTTAGCAGGATTCAGCCCCTTATTTATAAAGGTTTTCAACTTAGGATCGGATATTGTATCAACATTGGTTCTACCAGTCATCACATAATATACTACTCGAGTTAAGGCAAATGTTTCATGCAAAATACTGTAGGTATCAAAGCCATCAAGAATAAGAGAAGGATCATTAAAGTATCCTTTAAACTCGGTATTGGCAGCAGTTAACGCGCTTTCTGAAATTTTAACTAAACCGAAATCAGCAACCTTAACAACTATAATATCCTCGTATGGTTTAATAAGTATGTTCTTTGGGCTTATGTCTCTATGCAATCTACCTTTTGAATGGATATATTCAAAAGCCCTTAAAATCTGTTGAATAATACTCTTTCGCTGAACTATAGACAATGAAGAATTGTGCTTTGTTATATAACTTTCAAGTGTAAAATCCATATATTCCATAATGTATTCATTTTGGTTTTCATTATAGCAGTACACTTCAACAATATATGGCGAAGAAAAATCCTGCATCTCTTCAAATTCTCTCTTAAATCGTTTAATTTCTTTTTCGGACAAATCTTTCTTTGCCCTTTTTAGAACAAAGTTTTTATTATAGAATGTATCCTTGTATTTGTACACATTTGCATATGAGCCGTTCCCAATTTGCTTTAGTGGATAAAAACTTCGCGTTTCTCCAGCAAAAGTAACTGCTACATCAATATTATTCTCTGTAATGTCTACTGGCTGATTGGTTTTTAAACTTAATCCTAAAACTTGGAGTTCTTTATTAAGGTCTACTTTCTTAATTGCCCAGTGAGTTCTCCTGAATTCCCATTCGCTTATATCTAGTTCAAATTTGAGTTTGTGCATATCTTCTAATGCAATTGTTTCTACTTTGTCATAAGTTATTTTAATTTTGCCTTGTCGTTTAGTAATATCTGTAATATAACCAATGAACCCTTCTGTTTTATCAGAAAAATCTTCATAGGCAAAAATACACGGCAAGCTTTTTATTTCATCAATTTGTTCCTTATCAAGCTTCAAAAATCTTTCTTTTAGATCTTTATCCGTATATTCTAAAAAGCGGTCTGCATCGATTATATAGGAATTTGTCTCCCAAGAATCTTCAGAACCCGAAATTAGTAGATTATATAATTCAGACATTATATATCCTCCAGTATTGCTATCTTCTACCTGTGTTTTTTATTTATTCTAAAAGTTTTTCATAACTCCATTGAAAGATACAAGGGGACTGTTCTGATTATATTCCAATGCGACCTTCCTTTCTTGATCCCATCGTATGGGTTTAGCGTTGCAGAACATCCATCTTGCTCCTCCACAAACTGGTTTTTGATGATTCATTTAACTAATTCCCATATAAATACAAAACTCCTGCCAAACTAATACAAATTTAGCAGGAATTTTTCATTTTGATGACATTTTGCAATTATTTATACAAAACTTCCAGGCTCAAACCATCATTCTGGCGATTGTATACAATCTTCTCAATTAATAATCGAAATGCTCTATTCTGTTCACTCGGATCAACCGCATTAGTCCATAAATTTTTGAACTCATCAATTCGCTTCTTTACCATCTCTACTGTCACCAGATTTACCTGAGATGCCAATGCAATCTTACACCTTTCAATCTCCGCTTCTAACTCAGCCTTAGTCTTTTCATGACCAACAATACGATCAGCCAATCGTTGCTTTGTTATGCTCCCATCCTCATAAAGCTCAAACAGCTTTTCTATAGCCTTTTCTGTCTGCGCTAACTCCTTCTGCTTCATCTCAAACAGTGTTTCAAGCTCCTGATACTGCTCATTTACTTCATCTACTAATTCTAGCGTCTCTGCGTCAAACTTGGTTATCTTTTGATACAGCGCCTTATAGAAATCATCGTCCAACTTACGACCTACCTGATCGCATTTAGTGGATTGTCAACACTTAGTCGGACAATTTTCATAAGGTCAATTGGCGTAATTGAACTGGCGTTAAGTAATTTAGAGAGCCATGAATTCTAGTATTATTAAACCAGTCAATATACCGGGCTAGTTCATGGCGTAGATGACATATACTATCGAAGTTTCGGCCATATACAAATTCGGTTTTAAATATTTTAAAGGTTGCCTCTGCTACAGCGTTATCATAAGGGCATCCTTTCATGCTAAGGGAACGTTTGATTTCAAAGGTAGAAATCACTTCATCAAGTAGTTCATTTTTAAACTCGCTACCTCGGTCTGAATGAAACATCTGGATGTTTCGCAGATCTGTCTTTACTGTTGCAAATGCATCGTATACCAATTGCGCATCTTTATGAATTCCGGCACTGTAGCCGATAATCTCCCTATTAAACAAATCTACAAGAATACACACGTAATTCCATTTGTAATTTACTCGAACATACGTTAAATCACTGACAACCACTGCATAGGGAGCTTGTCCGGCAAATTGCCGTTTCAGCTCATTTTTAACAGGCTCTTCATTACATTTCTGCTTGTGCGGTTTAAATTGTGCAACTGTGTACTTTGAGACTAAACCGTTCTTTTTCATGATTCTTCCGATACGGCGGCGAGATACCTGATAGTCTAATTTTTGTAGCTCTATTTTGATTTTTCTTGTTCCGTAGACATCATGATTCTCATGAAAAATATAGTCAACTTTTGTTTCTAAATCGCGTTCATCCGGCTTGCCAATTATCTCGTAATAATAGGTACTTCGGGCAATCTTTAAACATTTACACATCGCTGATATAGAGTATTTATGAGCATTTTGCCGGATTACAATTATTTTTGTGCCAATATCAGCGCTGCTTGCTTTAAAATATCATTTTCCATCTTCAATTTTTGATTTTCTTTACGAAGTTTGATTAACTCTTGCTCTTCCGGGCTACGATTATCACATTCTTTTGCCGATCCTGTAGCATTTATTCTGCTGACCCACTGGTTGAATGCTGAAGGGGTTAAATCGTATTCTTTAATGATTTCTGAACGGGGTTTTCCGCTGTTATAAAGTTGGACCATTTGTTGCTTGAATTGGTCGGTAAATTCTCTTTTAGCTCGTCTTGTTGTCATGTAAATCTCCTTTTTCTTTTCTTATAGTTTTACATGACCTTATAAAATCTGTCTAGTTTAGTGTAGCCGATCCAACCCTTTCCACAAGAAAAGTCAGGACACTCCCAACAGCCATCAAATCCCTTTTCGTTACAACAATCATACTGGTAGCAACCTTCTTCACTTGTCCGAATACCACAACAGTTCAGCTCTGATTTGCAGCCCGAGCATCGATCAGCTAAATGGCATAGTTTACAAACTAAACCACAATAAGCAGTACTATCAGATATCTCTTTGACACTCATCTTCTTATCTCCCCATTGACTCGCTGAAATTTTCTTTCGAAACAATTACGTAGATTCCATTCTCACTTTGTAACATTTGCCATAAAAAAGAGAAACTCCTGCCAAATTAATACAAATTAGGCAGATGATGTCAAGCGGACGGGGTTATTGACATTTTTCAGTTGTCACCAACCCCGTCCACTTGACACCTCCCTACTATACCTTTCAAATGCCCCTTTTCTCTTTCTTAAATCATGAAGGCAACTAACTGATGAGCACCCCGAATCCTGAGTTGCTGCAGAGCAAGTCAAAATGCCAATTCTCACTATTACACCCCTTTTCATGAACAACACGACTCAATGCGTCTGTTCCTTCGAGTAAGATGCGAAACTCTATTACTTACTTTGTAATATTTGCCATAAATGCACGAATCTCCTGCCAAATTCATACAAATTTATCAGGAGGTTCTCTTTCAACCTCATACTCTCACTGTGAGTACTACTGTAAACATATTCTATCGAGAAGCATAATTAGCGTCCCTTTGCTTCTCCAAGGCATATTAACCTCCGTTTTTAAGCATTACGCTAAAATTTCAATTTATTATCCACTAGAGTTAACATATTCCCTCGGTGTAACTCCTACAATACGCTTAAAGTACCTGCTAAAATGGCTTTGGTCAGTAAATCCAGTTTCGAGTGCTACTACTAATATTGATTGTCCTTTCAGCAATAATTCCTTTGCCTTTTGAATTCGAATAAAAATCTGATAGGTATGTGGAGGAATACCTACCTCTCTTCCAAATTCTCTAAGTAAGTGGAACTGACTTTTTCCTGAAATAATAGATAATTCCCCTAATGAAATATTCTTGGCATAATATTGATATATGTATTCTTTAACAAGTTTCACGACTTTATTGTCTTTTTTTCTCTCCATTCCAGCATATACAAGACTAGAATGTCTTCGTAATATCATAGCCATGGCACTAATAAAAACTGATTGATATTCCATTGATAAAGGCGAATACTCAAATAATGAAAACAAATTCAATAATTTTTCAGCACAATCCTTATCAAATACAACTGGGTTTGGAAAATAGGGAACATGGTTATTTTTCTCGTTGATTTGACCCGCTATTTCCTGCAAACATCCTGACTGAGGATACATAATATTGTACTGCCAACCTAGCTGTTGATTTGCTGCTGAACCAGTGTGAACAACTCCTGGATTCATCAATACAATACTGCGTTGAGGTGCATATTGCCTTCTTCCATCATAATCAAAAACTTCACATCCATTTTCAATTACACCTATACCAAAGCCGTCATGCCAATGACGTGAGAATGCATGTGTTGTGTAGGAAGCCTTATATACTTCCAGATTATTCATATCTGCTATTCTAATACAGCTAGCCTTGTTCTTTTTGAACATAGCCATGTTCTATAAGCCCCCTTACAGAGTTTATCGTATGAATGCTTAACAACACTCCACTTATAATTATTATAATACCTATAACCTCAATAAAGTAAGGTAACCTATGCTCAAAAATATATCCATATATCAACCCGAATATTGTTTCCCCAACAATCAATTGCCCCGCAACAGCGGTAGGTAATTGATTAGATGCCTTGTTCCAGAAAATAGTCGCCCCCCACGAACAAAAAAGACCCAATACAAAGCTGCCTACCCAAAAACGCCAACTATTTTCATTCCACTCGAATATGTGAGAAATAGAAAAAGAATGTAAATAGATTAGGTTCACAATAAATAAAAAAAACGGCAGTAAAACGAATGTAGTAACACCCGTAATAGTTGACCAATCTTCTGAAGAAATCCCTGGATTATCTTTCAGAAAACATGCATTTGCTACACCATACCATGTCCACAACATAAGAGCCGTCAGCCCGCTAAACAAACCAAGAATATTATTAGATAACGTATCAGCACCTTGTAATTTAGAACTATTTATAATAATAAGCCCAAATAAAACAAGCAGAATTGATGGAAATACCTTTTTAAAGGCAAACTCTCGAAATAGCCAATTTCCATACAAGGAAACACTTATTGGTAACATTCCTATTACCAGTGTTGAAATAGTTATTCCTGCCAATTGAATAGCAAAAACTAAAAAAAGATAATACCCAACATTACCGCAAAAAGCAAAGAGCAAAGCCTGAAGCCAAATACCGCTTTTAACTTTGTTAGTAGCAATACTCCTTCTCCTTATAAACCACATGATAAGTGAAAATGTTCCGTAAATAAAGTACCGCCCAAAAGTAATTTCAACCGCACTATATGACGGTAACAATTTAGGTATGATAAACGCGAGGCCCCATATCAAATCGGCGGTTAGTGCATAAATAACTCCTGTATTGTAACTCATAAAATAAACCCTCCATCCACTGATGGAAAAAGTTTATCACTATTTTGAAGTTAAATCTTGTATGATATTGCTGATGGATACAAGGGGACGGTTCTAATTGTATCCTATGCTTTAGCAACAAAAAGGACATGGGGACGTTCCTATTTTGCCAACATATTCAGCTCGATTCGCAAAGTGTCAAAAGAGGAACGTCCCCTTTTATACTTTTGAGAGAAGAAATTCTCCTAGCCTCTTTTATATACTCAGTTGTAATATCAACACCAACTACTGAAAAACCTTTTTTTGCAAGTTCTATTGCATGTCTACCAAATCCACATGCTAATCCAAAATTCTTTCTTTTCCTGATAACTCCATAATATCAATGATAAAGTCGATTTCATCTTTAGTATGTTCAACCCAAGACATATCTTGAATATCAAGTGAGCATATTTTTTTATACCATTCCGGACCTGGGTTTATTTATAATCTCATTTACAAATCTCCTTGAACCTATACTCCACCACAAAAGAACCATAGCTATAATAAAGCTACCATCCAAAAATCATCTTACCGCATCCCCAGTATTTCATCTTTTAATATGGACATCATGAGTGTATCTCTAAACTCGTTTCCATAATTATATTGCCGAAATAATCCTTCCTGCGAAAACCCTGCTTTGCATAAAACCTTAACTGATGCAATATTTTCAGGAACTACGGCAGCCTGTATCCTATGTAATCCCATCTTTTGAAATCCGAATTTTACAGTTCCCTGCAAAGCCTCTGTCATATACCCGTTATTCCAATGCTCTTGGGAGAGCGAGTAGGCAACCTCTGCCATTGACTGACGAACAAATCTACATAGTTCAATTCTTCCTACTAATTCATCGCTTTCTTTCAAAGCAATACCCCAACAAATGGTAAGCTTACTTTTAAAATATCTTCCGTTCATATTTTCTATAAACCGTCTGGCCTCTTCTATATCTTTTGGACATGCCAGTCCGCTTAAAAACTGTTGCACTTCTTTCGCTGAAAACCATCCTAAGTATCTTTCTGCATCACTTGGATGCATGGATCGTAATCTCAACCTTTTCAGTTCAATAAGTGGGAAAGATTTAAATACCTCTTTAAATGACATTGAATTGCCTCCGTACTCTTTAAGTTCACTACATTGCAAAAGCCAACAATCTAGAACCTACTAAATAAACAGGCTAAATCTATCCATTCAACTCTCATCATCATATTATATGTAATAAGCTATAAATTTCCAGTAAAACACAAAAACTCCTGCCAAATCCACACGGATCTGACAGGAGTTATCCATTTTCTTGCCATTTTACCAGTGATACGGTTCGCCCGGTTGATCTTAACGAATATGTTACTTTAATGTATTTGGCACCACTGTCATGTAAAAATGGAACTAAAGTGGAACTCCTTGAATTTCAGGCTTCAATAGGCATTTTCTTATTCTAGGTACATGTCATTAAATCGTACCATAACATGCCATTTCCGTATCTTTCAAAGCCACAATTTATCTGGCTTTGCGGCCTCATAAATTTACTCCATAACATGCAACGCTGTATATCGAATCTTAAAATAGACATTAGTCAATAACTTGACCAATGTCTCATTAAAGAAGATGGCGGAAATTACTAGTTTGTCATACATCCTTATGTTGGGTGAGTATTCCCATAATAATCATTCTTGATTATCCCATAAGGAGGATGTCAAAGACCAGCTAATTAATGTCAAGTCTTTTTCTGGATTTTTTGTTTAAAGAAAATTACGCATAGGAAAAAAAACCTTCCCAAAAACCAAAAAAAATTTGAGAAGGGAATAGGTAATGTTTTGGTTTTTCTTCTTCGTTAGGCCGCTTTTTGTAGGATTTTTTGATACATTTCAACTTGTTGCTCAGGGGTAATCAAACGGAATGACTGTTTACTCTTCAATACCGAGAATATGATACGTAATAGCTTGTTCATAACAGCGCCTAGAGCTTGTTTCTTGGTTTTCGTTTCAATTTTCCGTTGGTAATATTCGTAAATCACTG
>NZ_FWXI01000048.1 GCF_900176355.1 Sporomusa malonica
AGAGCTATATTTTAAACGTTGGGGAATTGAAGTCAAATACAGCCAGCTGAAAAGTAGATATGAGCTTGAAAATTTTTCGGGAGTTAACCCGATAGCTATACTACAGGATTTTTATGCAACGATATATTTATCAAACCTTATGGCAATCGCAAAAGCGGAAGCTAATGAAAATGCAGAATCAAATAAAGAAGGCTTAAAATACGAATATAAAGTGAATATAAATATTTTAATATCAAAGATGACCCAAACACTAATAGAGTGTTTCTATGAAGATGACCTTGAAAAACGGATGAGCTTATTTGATAAAGCAATGAAGAATATAACAAAAAATCTTGTCCCAATACGGCCGAACAGAAGTTTTCCTCGAAGAGAGCCTTCGAGGAAAAACAAATATCCGGTTAACAAAAAACGCTCTCTGTAAAATTGTGTAAATTAAGCTTTATGACATTGGACGGCAGACTGTGTGAAAACTCCAAAACCTCTAAACAAATTCTACAAAGTGGAGGATGCTGATGGATTCTCAACTTATTTTTGACGTGCATAATTAAAAATAATGACCATTTATGTACTAAAGTAGGGGAGATAAAACCACCAAAATAGTTTTCACACAGCCTGACGTTCCCTTGTATCCCCCAATAAATTGTTGATTGAAAAGATTATTTATGATCGTTTAGATAATAGTGTGACATTGGAAATATTGTACAGATAATTTTAAAATAGGTTAATTTTTTAAAAAAAGTATTGACCTTTATTGGTAATAGGTGTATATTTAAATTACTAAATAATAACAAATATTAATTAGTAAAAACAATAAAATGTTTTAGGGGTTGAGAATTATGAAAATATTATATAAAGAATTTTGTAATTGCTGCGAAGTTTGTTGTGAATTCTATAATTGCTGCGAATGTGAAGAAGAGTGTGAGTGTAGCGAATAAACTGCCTTTGTAGGTAGTGGAAGGGGTGGGTCCAATGTACAAAGAAGATGACAAACGAAAAACTGATGAAGTTCTGGTTTGCGAAGAATCACGTTGCGACAGTGAAGACACCAGTTGCCCAGAACACTGTGAATTAGTTGAGAAGACTGAGAAGATTGTTCCTTGAAAATAGAATTTAACTGTAAGCTACCTTTGAATAGAGGGTAGCTTTTTTGCTTCATAACTAGGCTTAATATTGGCCTGTTTGGTTTGAGCTTAAATCAATAATCAAGATCGAACAAGAAGGTTTATTTAATTGTTTGGTTAATGAATGGCTAACAAGAATTGAGGAAGCGTAACTTTCTAATTAGTCTAATGCAACTGCCCCTCTCAATTTTAATGTTGTTGCTAAAGCTTAGGATACAATTAGAACCGTCCCCGTGTATCGCCCATGTATCTTGCCCTTGTATCTTGTTAACAGTAGGTGCTGTGGTATATGAGACTGTAGGGGTTAATTTTGTTCTCTGGGTTTGTTGGACTCCGATTTCCCCCATAATACCTTGTCTATTTGTACCCTATTTAACCATACTTCCGATATACTACATGCTGATTTTTCAATATACTCGCACCTGGCAGCAGTTTTCTTTATGGAACTTGGTAGCAGTAAGCGTATATTCACTGGGCTTAGTACCAATATTTGTTCATTTTAATATCGTTAAGCTAGATAATTGGAAAAGTATTTATCATATGCCGTTGCTGTTTGCTATAGCCTCACTAGCTCGCGCGGTTACTTTGCTATTGATTCATTTGGAACGCCGAGACGAAACGGCTGCAAGAAAATTTTCGTCATCGGGTATGTTTCCAGACCCTGCAATGAAACCTACGCAATCCAGCGAAGACGAAGGGGATAATTTGTGCTAACTGTGAAAATCCGAATGATGGAACTGGAAGATAGTTGAATTGATCAGAGAAGCCTACTCAAGGTCTGTCAATGAAACAAAAATAGCGTGAACCTTCGCGTATGTCGAGGGTTCACGCTATTTTGTTGTGCAGTATCAACTGACAATAAGATCAAATAGTTTGGTGCGAGATATTTGCCTTATTGGTGTGCCAACTCTTTTCCGATATTATAGGCATCTTGTAGAAGTTGTTTGTTGTCACGCACCATACCGGCATTAGGCAGTCCAGTTCCCACTAACGGCTTAGGGCCACTTTCGAATCCGATAAATTCCAATTGTTGCGCAGCAGCATTTATAGTATTTGTATATGTACCACTATCTGACTGGTTTTGGGTGAAAATCAGAGAATACTTCTTGCCTTTACCGAGGCTGCTGCTAAAATCAGGCTTCAGATATCCAAATAAGCGATCCATAAAGAGAGCTGTCTGAGCTGTAAAGCGCCCAAAGTAAATCGGAGAACCAATAATAACGCTATCAGCTGCGTCAATGGCTGAAAAGATTTCCGATAAGCCGTCCTCAACAACACATCTTCCAATTGTTTTACAGCCGCCGCATGCCTGACATCCGCAGATATTATCCTCGTTTAAATAATATATAGCGGTAGTGCTGCCCTGCGCTTCAGCTCCTTCCATGGCCTTTTGCAGCAATACATCTATATTACCATTTTTTCGCGGACTTCCTACTAAACCAATAACTTTCATGGCAATCAGCTCCTGACCAATAATTTATACTACATTTCGCGCTTAACGCAGGGGAGTGACTCGATCTCCCCGTTGATAAATTGACCTAAGAGTTGTCCTATTTGTGTACCCTTTTCCCATACAAGTTGACTCTCAACGGGTACACAATAATCAGTGGAAGCTTTTATTTTTTTTCCAAGCTTTTGAGACAAGAAGGGTAATCCACTATTTTTGCAATCATCCCCAACGCCGCATGTAAGACAAGGTACACTTCCTTCAACACTTAATTCTGCTACATGATGCATTTTTTCCATGAATAATTCCATTGCTATCGCGTCGAGGGCCGTTTGTCTTATCTGCTCATGACATCCTGAAATAATTGTAACAACGTATTTATTCTCATTTAGGCTATGTAGATGTCTCATTGACCAGAGTCTTTCTAAAAAAGCTTTTGTATAGCCGTCTAAGATTCTATAGGGCGTATATCCGCCAATTACTACGGCTTGTGCTTCACGCATTTTTTGAGCTAAAGCAGGAAAGTCATCGTTAACTTTACAGATGTTATCTTCTACACATGCTTTACAGGCTCGGCATGGTCGTACGTTAATATCGCTAAGTTTTACAAATTCAAAATCCAAATTACTTGATTTTAGCACCTGCGTTACTAAACGGTCAGTATTGCTATTAGGTACAGGGCTTCCAGATATGCCTAATATTCTCATTATTACCTCCTCCTAATAGATGTATAGTTTAGTAAAAAACATTACCGATCGGAATTTTCTTCTAGAAGCTAGTACAATCATATCATATACGTTATAATTATCAAGTACACATTTTTTATGAACATAGTTCTATAATAAGTACTTAGGAGAGATTTGAGACTAATGAGAAAAGAAACTGTAATTGAAGAATGCTTAACATGCCCACAGCCGATGGAAATGAAAAAGCAAATATGCTATGTATGTATAACTCAGAAGATAGTCCGAGGAAAATGGAAACTTGTCATTATATGGCTTCTTAGAGACGGTAAAAAAAGATTTTCAGAATTGCAAAAAAGTATGCCGCAAATAAAACAAAGTTATTTAACCCATCAGCTAAGAGAACTTGAAACTGATGGGCTTGTGAATCGGGAAGTATATAATGTAATCCCTCCCAAGGTTGAGTATACCTTAACTCGAAGAGGAATTAATTTCCTAAGTGTTATGGATTCCATGAATAACTGGGGAAAACAGTTTGTCCAAGAGTCTTTTCAAAATGGTGGCGACAGTGAGAAATAGGTGTTCAGTAAAACTGTATCGAATTTGATCGTTTCGTGTCATGTTATAGAGTGATTTTATGAGGCCGCAAAGCCGGAGGATACAAGGGGACGGTTCTGCTGTTTTCCTGCAAAACATGATACAATATAGTCGATACAAGCCTTATCTTAGAGATATTCTCCCATAATAATGAAAAGGCACGGGAACTGTTTATAGAATATATGAGTAGAGGTAGTGAAAAAAGTTTTGACTTGAAAGGCACGAATAGGTCAACTGACGAAGAAGCAAAAGAAAAAATAAAGAATGCTATTGATACCTTAGCAATTACTCAATCTATTGAAAAAGAAAAAAGAGATGATTTGTTAAGGAAGCTTGAAGCCATTGAAGGATTATCCGTTAGACAAATTACAAGAATAACTGGTTTCAATTTTAATGTTGTTGCTAAAGCCTAAGATACAATCAGAACCGTCCCCTCGTACCCTTAGGATAAAGGCATTTGTTAGATTTATACGAATGCATGGAAAAGAGAAGTTGGGTGAATTACTTATAAAGAACCAACAACACGGTATTTATTATGGACATAACAGGGATTACGATCATTTAGAAAGTGAAGAGAAAGTTATTAGTATTTTGCTATATATTTAGAAAAAACTGCACTACTTTTTATCCTCGCAATCTTCATCACAGTATTCATCCAAAAGTTTCGCCATCGCTGGCTGAAGGTTATGGGAGCGACTTGTCTTCTCTGCTCCTAGAAAAAATCCTTCTTGCCATATTTGGTAGCCGTAAATTACTATCTGAGTTACCCAGTTTAGTAAGTAAACAATTAAACTATTACTTAGAAAGGTCATCATGCCTCTCAAGACTAGCCAAGGGAAAAACACATAGGCGAATCCTAAGTCTAGAATTGCATTCGTAACAAGATATAACCAGAATCGTCCATATGTAAACTTAAAAATCCACATAGTTACTACAGGCAAAGCACCAACGACAGTAGGATGAGTTGCCTTAAACGGAAATACAGTTTCGCCAGCTTCCCAAAAGCGAAGTGTTCCTGCAATTTCTCCGATGAGCAAGGATAATAAGGCTGTAAGTAAAGCTACCGGCATGAACCGTTTTATGTCTTCTCGTTTCATGAAAAAGAGGGTAAGCCAAGGGATAATAAACGACGCCCAAAGAAAAGTTTGGTTACTCATAAGCCCTCCTGTAGGAAAAGTATCCTTAGTATACTCTTCTGGCTAGGCTTTTTATTCAAAAGAGCGAAAATCCGCCCAAGCCTTCGCCTAACAAAAAGAAAAAGCCCCCGAAAAGGCAATTTCATTAAGTTAAAGTATAAAATTTACTTTCCCCGCGCATGCGGAAAGTAAATTCAAGGGTTCTCCGGGAAGATATATTGGCAATTGACAATAGGAAGATACCTTTAACGGGAAAGAACCGTTATCGAATAGAGTCTAAGCTTCTTCATAAGCAATGTCATCATTGGCCAATAAATGGCACTTCTTTAAAGCTATTTCTATTTAAATATTTCCTCTCATATTTATACGATAAATTCAGTTTTGGTATTGATGATACTTTTTTCCTGGATCAGGGATTTTATAATATCCAATCCTTTTCTTAATTCTACATTATCTGAAGGTGAAGATATGGCTAGGCGCACAAAATCTGCATGCTCCGTGTTACCGACTGCAAATCTGTTGGAGCAGAATACGTGAACTCCCAGCTTTTTTGTCAGTTCTTCAAAGTGATTGCCATCAAGGCCTCTGGGTAAGGGCAGCCATTGAAAAAAGCTGAGTTTATGAACGGGCTCTTTTAAAGAAAAACATTCATGAAATACGCAATTGCGATCCTTTGCTAATTCAATTTTATTTTCAATGATTTTGTCGGCGATGCCACTGTGAATTAACTCCGCTATGATTTCAGTATTTAAAGAAGGGGTTTTTAAATTGATATTATATATACCGCTTATTATGCGGGAGTGGTAAAAAGAAGGAAAAGTAATAAAAGCAACTCTTAAACCGGCACAAAGAGATTTAGAAGTTCCGGCGATATATATGGACTGTTCCGGAATAAGTGCTGTGATTGGCATAAATTCCTGAGGAAGTAAAAAAGCATATACATCATCTTCAATTAAAGTTTGGTTATGCTTTAGTATGATATCGGCAAGTTCCCTTCTTCGTTCCATACTTAGCGTAATATTGGTAGGATTACTGTAAGATGGCATCAGATAAATTCCCTTTATGGTAGTTGATTTACATAAGGCATCCAATGCATCGGGCAACATTCCGGATTCGTCTCCCTTTACAGGGACAAGTTGAATATTTAATAAGTTTGCCAGGTTTTTGAAATTAGGATGTGTGTATATATCTGTGGCAATCTTATCTCCTGGCTGAAACAAGGAGATCAAAATGACTGTTAAGGCGTTTTGTGCTCCGGAAGTTATAGCAATATTATCTATAGGCACATTGAGATGAAATCGATTAAGCCATTTCTGTGCAGCATATTTTTGGAAAGAAGTCCCTAAAGGATCGCTGTATTCCAAAAGTGTTTCAGAATAAGGTTTGTTTACAACAGATTTTACAGTATTTAAAATCGTTGAATTCAATTGATAAAATGGCTTGATGATTCCCATTTCTATATAATCAACTGCCTTATTAGATGTCAGAACATTCGGTATATTAACATTTAGAGATACAAAAGTTCCTCTGCCGGTAGAGGCATAAATTAGTCCTTTTAATTCGCAAATTTTAAAGGCTCTTGTAATAGTGCTGAGGTTCACATCTAAAAAATCAGCCAATTCTCTCTGTGGAGGTAACTTTGTATTAGGGGCTAAATTACCGTTTATAATATCGTATTCTAGAAGGTTTGCAATTGATATATATAAAGGACTTGCCAGTTGTTCTTTATTCGGTTTCCATGACATGGGATAATTTTCGAATGAGTTTATTGGCATTGATTAATTCCCTCCCTAAATTGTATTGCATACAATTGTACTATTGAAACCATACAAATGCAATGATATGCTTATTTTATTGTATGTAAATAATGCATACAATAAAATTGATAATCGGGAGGAGATTTTAAAATGAATGTCCTAACAAAAGAGTACCCCATATCGCTTATAGAAGTATTGCGAGCTGAAAAGGTGGTGTACCAATATATAAAGGCCACGCCACTTATTTACTATAACAGTCTTTCTAATCTAATAGGAGGAAATATTTACATTAAGCATGAAAATCATTTGCCAGGAGGTAGTTTTAAAATTCGTGGTGGCTTAAATATCATGCATCACTTAAAACAACAAAATATAAAAGGTGTCATCACATTTTCGACAGGAAATCACGGAATTTCGATTGCCACAGCCGCAAAACTATCTGAGATTGATGCTACCATAGTTGTTCCGAAAGGGAATAATCCGGAAAAGAATCAGCGAATTAGAGAAACAGGTGCATTTTTGGAAGAAGTCGGCGATGATTTTGAACAGGCCGCCCAGGCCGGGGTGCAGATTCAAAAAGAACGTGGCCTTTACTATATTCATGCAGCCAATGAACCCCACCTAATTAATGGAGTAGGTACGGAATACAACGAAATTCTGCGAGAACTGCCTGATATAGATGCCATTATCCTGCCTATTGGAGGAGGAAGTGAACTGGCGGCTGCTGTAACTGTTCTGAAAACAGTTAATCCCAGAATTGAGATTTATGCAGTACAGGCGGAAGCCTCAAAAAGCGCTTATTTGTCATGGAAAACGGGAAAAATTAAGCAATCAACTAACAAAACCTTTGCCGGTGGGTTTGCAACTGGGACAGCCTATGAAATTCCTTTTAATTTGTATAAAAACCAGTTGACTGATTTTATTTTGTTGTCTGAAGAAGAAATTGCTCATGGTAT
Source organism: Sporomusa malonica (assembly GCF_900176355.1). Taxonomy (GTDB): domain Bacteria; phylum Bacillota; class Negativicutes; order Sporomusales; family Sporomusaceae; genus Sporomusa; species Sporomusa malonica. The sequence continues at coordinate 7,698 of NZ_FWXI01000048.1, forward strand.
TTATATGGCTCTTACCCATACGCATAATTTGGCCGAAGGTGCTGGCGCGTCAACTATCATTGCGGCCCATAAAATCAAAGATAGACTCAAAGGGAAGAATGTTGTTTTACAAATGAGTGGCTGCAATGAAACAATGAAATGTGTTTATGATAGTATACTGCACAATGGCGGCATCTAAGCTGCTAAAACACGATGAACCGGACAAGAATTAGGAAAATGCACTATCGTAATCGCGCGACTTACGGTGTTTATGTGAATAATTATTTCGCTGCTGATGAAAATTCCATTCAGAAAGAGAACTGGTCCACGAAGTGTGTGATTATATAGTGGTTTGCACAAATACTATGCATAAATTAGCTGACGCGGTTGAAAATACAATTGGTATTCCAACTTCAAAAAAATAAATGGTAATTCTGGTAAAACCACTGATTCAGTGGTTTTTTATTTGATCCGGGAGAGATATAACAGAAGAGATATAATTTAAAGTAGTTATAGATACCATAATATTTAATAAAGGGTGATTATAATGATTGATATTGTATATACTCGTAGATAATAAAGAGAATCAGCAGCCGTTATGTGTATTGGTACAATAAGAAATATGAGAGATGTGGGCATTTATTTCAAGAAAGATATAAAAGTGAAGTAGTAGAAACAGAAGGGTATTTTCTTGTAGTTTTGCGTTATATCCATCAAAACCCGTTAAAAGCAGGAATTACACAAAAAATGTAAGTAAGTATCTATGGAGTAGTTATCATGACTATACCGAGAATCCTGGAATTACCGATATAGATTTTGCGTTAGATATTTTTTCAGATGATAGAGCAAAAAAGCCGTAGAATTATTCAAGGATTATAACCATGAGAATAATACGGACAAATGTTTAGACTATATAGAAAAACTAGTACTATCAGATAAAATTGTAGTTAATTATTTAAACGAAATGGGAATAAAAAGCATTAGTCAATTGCAACAGCTAAATAAAGAAAAGCGCGATGAAGTAATACGCAGGATGAAAAAACGAGAAGGTATCACAATAAGGCAATTAGCAAGGGTTACAGGGATATCAAGAAGTGTAATAGATAGATTATAGACACTGGCAAGTGGGACAATGAACCTGTCCCCTGTAAGATGTAGTACAGAAGGGTTATCCATTCTGGGGCAGAAAAACTCCGAACAATCAGTTTTATGTATAATTAGGAAGAAGGATATGAATGTCCCTGTCCCAGGGAAGAATTTTTCTATACCCATGACATTAGACGATTCATCCATTTCCAAAGAATTTACGTTTTAGCTGGTTGGGAGCTTATTCCCGCTTCACGTGCAAGGTTGTAATCTTTGATATTGGAATGGATAATCCTTCAATATATTTCTTGGAGGCCCGTTATGATAACTAATCGTCCAGTTATTGGTATTGATGTAGCCAAAAATTTTTGTTATTACGCAGCAGTTTCGCCAACCTGTACAACATTTCTAAAACCATTTAAAGCCCTAAATACTAAGCAAGGACTATTATTCGTTTTAGGGCAAATAAGAAAAGTGGAAGAAGCATTTAGTAGTAAACCGGTCATCGCCTTAGAATCCACGGGTCACTACTCTCAACGCATCGTCCACTTTTTCTTGAAACAGGGGTTTGAAGTCTACCACATCAATCCCCTTATTTCTCATTCTATCAAAAATTCTGTTGTAAGGAAAGTTAAGACAGATCAGGTTGATGCTCTTGAGTTGGCAAGATTGTTGTTCATTCACACTTTTCATCCCACAACTATGCCAAAGGAACAGCTTGCGAATTTGAAGGTTTTGACAAGAACAAGAGGTCAGGTAGTACAACAAAGAGTCGAATCTCTCAATAAATTGCAGTCTAGTATTGAGCAGATTGCTCCACTATTTCCCGATGTCCTCAATCCTAGATCACTTACCGCCCTGACTCTCTTAAGCAAGTTTCCTTTGCCTTGTGAGTGGACAAAGAATGCCAATCAAAAGGCCATCCTTGATATGCTGGAAACTTTACCTCGTAGGGGTAAACTATACGCTCAACAAAAATATGCCGCCTTACTATCTTGTGCCGACGATGCCCAAGTTACCGGCATATCGCTGGAGGCCTATGCATGCACGGTACGGTGCTATGCTAATATAGTTCAGTCGTTAGATGTACAGATTAGTATGATTGATGAGCAAATTAAGGTGCTTTCCGAACAGTTACCGGAAGTTGCGCTATTAAAAAGCATACCCGGTATAGGCAATGCATTGGCACCCATTATCCTTGGCGAGATAGGTGATATTGACCGATTTATGAACGCTAAGCAGTTGGTGGCTTTTAGCGGTATTGATCCATCAGTTAAGCAATCGGGTAATTTTGTAGGTACTAAAAATAAGGTAACCAAACGGGG
>NZ_FWXI01000020.1:0-56008 GCF_900176355.1 Sporomusa malonica
GGATGATAGGGCAAACCGTTACAGAAACTAATTTCATCCAGGATTCTCCAGAGGGGAAAATAGCAGCTAGTGGAAATATATTTCTGCGAGCCGGTACCGTGAACAATAATAATAGTACGGTAGTTGCCTCCGGTATACTTGATGCTAGTGGAGTGATTAATAATATCTCACAGGGACGGGTGAGGGCAAGTACTCGTCACTTGGCAGATACAGCAATTTACAGGTCCAGTTTTTACGGTAGACTCTATTACTATGATGAAAGCGATACTGAGGAAAACCGTAAGTACGTTGATGCAATCCTTCGCTTCCATGACGAAACAATCTACGAACAACTACCAAGTTCCACCGCTCTTTTTGGTGGCGGACAAGCAGTAATCATCCATGCACCCAGTGTAAACAACATTACTAAGAATCCCACGAACGTTACTGGGGGCAATTTTTCTACTTTACAATCTACGCAACAATCCAATGTGCCGAAAATCCAAACTGTCCTAGGAAATACCACTTTACAAGGCAACTCAACACTGGCTCAAAATGGTGGTACTACAATAAACCCTGGTAATACACCAGTAAATAACCAGACATCGATAGGACAATCTGGGCAAAGCAGCTCAGTGACGGGCGTAGGTAGCGGAAATAACAATATATTGCAACAAATGGGGTTAGATTCGACAGTTAACCAAATTGGCAATGGGGGAAACTTTTCAAATTTACAATCTACGCAACAATCGAAAGTATCGGAAATTCAAAGTGCATCAGGAAATACCACTTTACAAGGTAATACAACCCTAGGACAACCTGGAGGTACTACCGTCACACTTAGTGGTACGTCAGGTAACCAGGTATCGGTAGGTCAATCAGGACAAAGCAGCACTGTTTCTGGAGTCATGAACAGTAACAGTATGAACATCACTTTGCCCTCCAATGGGCTTTATACCATCCATACAGAACCGAAAAGCCACTATTTGGTAGTGACTGATCCACGATTTGCTAATTATCAAAATTTCGTTTCAAGCGACTATATGCTGCAACACTTGGGGTTAGATCCATCAAAAACTATGAAGCTAATCGGTGACGCCTTTTACCAGCAAAAACTGATTCGCAATCAGATTAGCGAGTTGACAGGCCAACAATTCCTCAACGGTTATTCCTCTAATGATGAAGAATATAAAGCTTTGATGGATAGTGGCGTGAGTTATGCTAAGCAGTTCAACTTGCAGGTGGGAGTGGCATTGACAGCTGAACAAATGGCGCAGCTCACTTCCGATATGGTGTGGATGGTCGAACAAGAGGTGCAAGGCCAAAAGGTGCTTGTTCCAGTAGTCTACCTTTCACATTTACAAGATGGCGATTTGCAGCCAAGTGGTGCTGTGATTAAGGCTAAAAATATTCAGATTACGGCAGAAGAAGATATAGTCAACCAGAATGGGACTATTACAGGTGGACAAATTGGACTCGTAGCTGGTCGCGATATTAAAAATGAGACTGTGACCTATGAAGCAAAAACCGGAAATAAATTATACGGAAATGATTCAAGAACAATAGCGGGGCAAACTGCGACAATTAGTGCGCAGGGTAGTTTAAGCGTCGCAGCCGGCCGGGATATATCCATTATCGGTGGGCAGGTTTCGTCCGGACAAAATATCGCCCTCAATGCTGGCCGCAACCTGGAAGTAGGAGCAGTAGCTACTGATCATAAAGCTACCGCAGGAGATTATCACCTAGAAACCACAAATAATATTACCAGCAGCATCAAGGCCGATGGTAACCTAGCTATGATCGCAAAAGAGGATATCAATCTGAGTGGCGCCCAGGTTGATGCTGGCAAAGATCTTACTCTTAAATCCATAGCCGGTAATATTAATTTAACTGCAGTCAAGGACGAAGAGATACTAGATGACAAGGTAGGTACACGCAAGAACTGGAAGAAGACTCACACTGATGATGAAACCGTTATTGGCAGTACCCTGCAAGGTGGCAGTAACGTAATTATTGCAGCAGTTAATGCCAGTAACAACACGGCAAATACCAATGGTGGAAATATCACTATTGCAGGTAGCAATATTTATAGCGATAGTGGTGCAATTATTATCACAGCGGATAAGGATGTGAAAATCCAAGAAATAAAGGAAAAACATGAATCACTCGTTCAAACTCATAAGAAAAAAAGTGGATTCTTGTCATCAAAAACAACAGACAAACTCGACTATTCTTTAGTCAATGAGGTTAAAGGAAGCACCATTTCGGGCGACTCAGTAGATATCAGTTCAGGTAAAGACCTTACCGTTAAAGGAAGTAACGTTGTTGCCACAAACGATGTTACGCTTCATGCCGATAATAACGTGAACATTACTTCTGCCCAGGAAACCGGACAAGATGAACACTACAAACGTGTGAAAAAATCAGGTTTATTCAGCGGTGGTGGCCTCGGCTTCACGATCGGTAAGCAGACGGAAACGACAACGCTGAATGAGAAAGTCAAAGGTGAAATCGGCAGCACCATAGGATCAATTGCAGGCAATGTCTCAGTCACGGCAGGTAACAAAGTAAACAGCGCAGGCAGCACTTTTGCCAGTGGTAAAGACATCAACATCACCGGCAGAGATGTCACCATTGATAACACAATCAATACCTATGATAGTCAGTACAAATACGAATTTAAACAAAGTGGACTCAGCGTTTCATTAGGTGGCGGGGTTATAGATGCCGGAACGAGCCTCGTGGGAAATGTAGGCCGGGCGGGTGAGGTTGAGGATGAACGCCTCAAAGCCCTCTACGGTTTCAAGGCACAACAGGACCTAAAGAAACTCGGGGATCAACTGGAAGGTAATTTCAAAGATGGCCTGTCCATCAACGTCAGCCTTGGCAGTAGTAAAATGACTGTCGAGCAAAATACCCATGTTGAGACCGTAAATACGTCCAACATTACCGCAGGCGGCGATGTCACCATCAAAGCCACCGAAGGCAATGTGAGCCTTAAGGCGACGAGCGTCAATGCCACCGATGTCACTCTTGATGCAGCAAAAGACATCAACATCGAGTCAGCTCAAAACAAAGAACAGAGCAACAGCAAAACCAATTCCTCTTCTTCCTCTATAGGAGCTTCTTTCGGCTTGGCGGGTTCTTTTGGCGGATTCACCGGTAGTGCCAACTCTAGCAAGGGTAAGGAAAATGTAACAATCAGTACCAATACTGAAAGTGTAATCAATGCTAGCGGCACCGCGACACTAAAGTCTGGTAACGATACCAATATTATTGGCTCCCAGGTCAAAGGCGAAAAAGTTGTGGCCGATATCGGTGGCAATCTAAATATTGTCAGTCAGCAGGACAGCGATATCTTCACATCGAAGAATCAGAGTGCGGGCTTTGGTTTTGGAACCGATAAAATTAGCGGCACCCATGGTTCTGCCAACAGAGGTAAAACGAACTCTGAATACAGCAGCGTCATTGATCAGGCAGGTATCTACGCAGGTAAAGATGGTTTTGATATCACGGTGGAGAAGAATACTGATCTGCAGGGGGCGGTCATTAGCAGCGAGGCTCCAGCAGTAAAGAATGCTTTAAAAACCGGCACCATAACCTTCTCGAATCTAGAGAACAGAGCTAAGTATCAAGCAAATAGCGTTGGAGTTGGCTACGCAGCAGGTAAAGATGCCAATGGGAAAGCTGTTACTGATAAAGACAAAGGACTAACTCCCAATATTGGAGTATCTGCAAGTGGAGATGCCTCAAGTACAACGCAATCTGCAATTTCACCAGGAACGATTGAAGTTAGGAGCAATCCTAATCAGGATCTAAGTGGAATCAACCGTGACCCATCGGGCGCAGTTAATGCTTTGGGTAAGATATTCGATAAGAAAACAGTTCAAGAAAAACAGGAATTAGCTAAAGTATTTGGCGAAGAAGCCTTTAAGGCAATTGGAGATTTGGCTGCTTCGTTTCAAAAAGAAGCGAAAAGTAAGTATTCTGAATCAACAGAGAAACTTTCTGCTGCTCAAGATGCCTTAAAAGCGGGTAATATTGAACTAGCCAAGCAGCTATATCAAGAAGGTACAAATTTAAAGATGGAGGCGGATGCTCTCACCAGTAAATGGAGTGAAGGCGGCTCTGCTAAAGTTGCTCTTAATATAGTTGCTGGAGGGTTGATGGCTAGTCTAGGTGGTAGTAGTTTTGCTTCTGGGGCGACTGGTGCTGCATTGAATGAAGCTATTCAAGGAGAATTGTCTAAGCTTAATGATCCTGCGGTACGGCAGTGGGCTAGTGCTATCATAGGAGCGACAGCATCGAAGGTGGTCGGAGGTGATGCCCAAACCGGCGCATCTACTGCGGTAAGTGGAACTAGGAATAATTCACTTGATCCCGATCATGAACTTAGCCAAAGACAATTACAAGACGAGAAGGAAGAAAATCAGCAACAATATGACCAATTAACTGGTGATCTAAATAATTCAGTAGCCAATGGTAACCAAAATTTAGTAGATAGCGGGAAGTCTTCCCCTGATCTACTTAAAGAACTAGGTAACAGGATAAATGCATTTAAGAACCAGCAACAGCAAGAGCAATTCGTTAGAGACGTGCAGACGGCTTCAGAAACCTTAAAGATGATGGGCAAATCCCAAGATGATCCTAATTATTACGCTTTACTACAGCAAGAAGTAGAGAGTTTGCAGGATGCACGTGAAGCCGTAGAAGGATTTACTAGCGGAATCAAAACGGTAACTGGTAAAATATTCACTGAGATTGCGGCTTTAAAGGTAGCGAGTAAAGCTGACACAATTCGTAAGGTGGGTAATGATATTCTTGACCAGATGGAGGCTGCTGGCGGACATACTTTAGAAAGGCATGTCGCCCAGACAAACGAGGAACTTATTAAAAGAGCGATTCAGGAGGATGTTGAAGCAGCTACTTCATTCACTGACAAGAGCACAGCAACAAAGGCAATACAAGAGAATTTGCGCAAAAACGCAGACGATATTGCCAAGTGGTTGAATGAATCCGATACAGGAAGGGCAATATTCGATGTATCTAACAGTTTCCCAGTAGGGAAAGGCGTTCTCCAAGATAGCAAGCATGTGATTTATGATCTGGGCATCTCCAGAGTTGTATTGGTACGAGATGCGAGTCAAGAGCTAGGATTCAGAGTTTTAACGGGCTTTCCAGTTATTAAATGAGAGGTGGTAGTCTATTGAATGCGAGACTTGGCACTTTTAAGTACTTTCTAGAGTGCTACTTTAATGTAAGTGCTAACTACGATGAGTTGACGCTAATTATAAAAGAGTTTAATTCGGGTGAGAATACAAAGTATCGGAAACAACTTTATACAGAACTAAGCCTAATAGAGCAACAAGAAGATTGGGATATGATCAGGGAATTTGTTAGAAAGCATGGGGGAAGAAAGATGGATGAAGAAAGACTTAAATGGTTCATCCATGAACTTCAATACGGTATAGAAGTGTCTTAAGTGATCGAGCAAAGCTTGCACCGAGTCAGGGGACAGTTTGTAGTCAACCTGAACAGAGAAACTGTCGAAAATGAAAAAGGTTCCGTATAGCAATAGAGGTCAACGGACATAACGCTGACCTCTATTGTTTTCTCAGAGTGTCCTGTAGTGACACCTAACTCATAGGTGAATAATAAATGGCAGCAAAGTGGTGTCTAGCAGACCTCCTGGTAATATAGATGTCACTTCTTTTTACCACAGGAGGGAGGCGGCGCTCGTATTGTTGTTTTACGGAGGACTGTTGGGGTCAGGCTTGAGTTATAAAAATTGACTTATAATAGAAGACCTGCTAAGCTTGAAATCAAGTAAGATTTGGTAGGTGAGAAGGATGGCAAGAAAACCAAGGGTACACTATGAAGGTGCAATTTATCACGTAATAGCCAGGGGAAATAATAGGTCCCGTGTATTTGAAACAGATGAAGAAAAAGGTAAATACCTAGAGATCTTATCAGACTATAAAAAACGATATAGCTTTCAATTGTACGCCTATGTAATTATGGACAATCATGTCCACTTACTCATCCAAATAGGGAAGGATCCATTGGCAAAAATCATGCAAGGTATCCAACAGAGATATACGCAGTATTATAATTGGCAGCACAAACATAGCGGACATGTATTTGAACAACGCTACAAGGCCTTGTTATGTGAGAAAGAGAGCTATGTAATGACTCTTATATGCTATATTCATCAGAATCCAGTACGAGCAAACATATTGGAGGGAGTCAACTATAGATGGAGCAGCCATCCATCCTATGTAAAAAGGGCACGGGGGTTAGTAAATGTAGAATTTATATTGGATACATTGAGCTCTAATCCTATTAAGGCAGTAGAGAAATATCTGGATTTAGTAGGGGTTGCTGTTAACAAGCCGGAATATAACAATGAGAGCGTACAAGGTAAAGAAGATCAAAAAGTTTTCCTAAAAGAAGAAAAGGAAAAAAGACGGACGGAGCTAACATGGGAACAGTTAATAGAGAACATTACTGTAGAGGAAGAAGTAAATCCAGAGATGCTGTTAGGGAAGTGTCGGATACGACAGGTGGTAGCAGCCAGAAAACGACTGATATATGAAGTGATAGATAGGAATCTAATGACAAGGACGCAGTTAGCCAAAATGCTACAGATGGACCCAGCCAATATTACAAGAATTTGGCAAGCGTTAATGGACAATCAAGAAATAAATGCAAAATAAGTTAATTTAATATATAACTCAAGCCTGACCCTAAGATGCTCCTAAGATGCTCTAAGATGCTGCTCTCTAAGATGCTGCTCTCTAAGATGCTGCTCTCTAAGATGCTCTCAAATCAATGGCATTGATAATAATACCGCTGTTACGGCTTCTACTAATGAAATGTTTGGCGGTATTGCCTATAAGGCTGCTATTGCTAACAATGTAGACGGCTATGCATCATATATTCGTTCCAGCAATGTAGAAGACGGAAAAGTCGGCCTGAATTATCATCTTAACAATAATGCCACAGTTGATTTAGGCTATCGTTATTTTGAGAATGAAGGTTTAGGTTTTAAGGCCAAAGGAACTAGTGTGGGCGTAAATTATAAATTTTAATAACCGAAAAATATTAAAATGGGACTGATAATCTGTGATTATTGGTCCTGTTTTTTTATATGGGTGGAAGGGAAGATGCTCGAAAGGTGAAGAATTAGAGGGGTGTCGTGAACAGATTAGCTCGGCTGATAGTGCTATTTCGTGAAACCGACACTAATAAATTGGGTCGGTGGAATAACAAAAAAAGAGCAGCTTGCGCCACTCTTAGTTGGATGGGTAAGCAAATTATTGTTTGCGGGATCAATCACTTAAATGCGGATATGAGGAGGCGCCATCTCATGACAGTTAAACGGTAGATGAAGCAGTTATTGAAAGAGAATGCGTGTCTAGACTTGGAGGATGAGGAGAAAAAGAGGGGTAGCAGCTAGACTGAAGTTAACAAGATAATTTCCTTAAGCCTAAAACCTTATGAAATTCATAGAATAACCAGAATAGAATCCAATCGGCTATATAGGAGTGCCATAAAGTCCAACCAAATGAATGTTCCATATGTCCTGTTATTAGGTGGATGTACTCGATAAGAATTGCTAGTGTTGTCCACAGAAACCAATAGAAAAGCATATTCCATATTGATTGCTGTTTAGGGAGCCACTGGATGAACAGATAGGTTGCTGCTGGAAATATCTCGAATTCGTCGCCCAATTCTAGAAATAGAGGAGGTACGCCATCGCAGAGGTACTCCCAGTATGGGTAGTGCTCAACAAGTATGTCTGACACTACTCCGAGAAAAGACGCAAAAATACAAACGGGAAGTATCTCTTTCCAACGTCTTCTATCAGCTAATATAAGCCAAATGGACCATACAATTATGAACCGTAGAATATAAAACACTATCAATCACCTAAACTAGCGTAGCCTAAATATGAATCCTTAATACCTGAGAAAGGGAAGGAGGCTAATTATGAAAGCCATAAACAATCCTGCAAACGTGGGCAAGCGTAATTGCCTGCCGTTCTGGGGTTGTTCGCAAACCAGGTTGCTGCTCAAGAATTCTGGCGAAAGGCCAGGTATGACAAAGCCGCCAGTGTAAAGTTCCAGCGATGGTAGTATGTTTAAAGTATTACAAAAAGCCTTGAAAGCTAGTAAAATCAGCGGAAAGTAAATAAAAAAAGAGCCCTCGGGCTCTTTTTTACATTCTACAACCTGAATATTTTACCAACTAACGCTAATTATAAGAGAAACGAGTGGAGGTAAATATGAATTCTGTTATTTGGATGAGTAGAGATATGTTGGAACAAATAATTGATTCCAATGGGGAGTATGTATTGACTAAGGCTGGTACGACACAGGTAACTCAGCTTGGGCAAACAGTAACGGAAGCTAAGGAGAAACTTAAAAATATTGGTAGGGCGGATATCGTAACGCAACTATACTAAGAGCCTCCAGGCTCTTTTCTTTTAACCAAAACTAAGTAAACAAATAAAAACCTGGGCAATAAGCCCAGGCCTAAAGAGGTTTAGTCTCGGTGATAGATTTGCCAGTGATGCATAGCTTTTAAACCAACATACACTACGGCACCTACAGCCAGGACTTTTAATAATGGTGAGTCGCCACAGCAGTCGCGATGCGAATGATGATGACATAACATTATTAATCACCTCCTGATCTAGTTTGTCACTACAACAATTCCAGACTCTGTGACGATATAGCCTTTACGTTGATCTTCTTCATGGTTATAGCCTATTTCCGCCCCATCGGGAATTTTTATATTTTCGTCTATTATTGCTTTTTTTATCTTTGCGTGTCTACCTATTTCAACGTTATCAAAGAGAATTGAGTCCTCAACAAGACTGTAGCTGTTAACCTTACAACGAGGTCCAATTATCGATCTTCGTACTGTACTGCCGCTGATTATGCAGCCGCCGCACAGATGAGAGTTGAGGCTTTGACCGCGCCGGCCCTCTTCATCGAAAATAGTTTTGGCAGGAGGGAGATTGCTCTGATTAGTAAGTATCGGCCATTTATAATTATAGAGATTCAGTTGAGGAACTACATTGACGAGATCCATATTAGCATCGTAATATGAGTCAATTGTCCCTACATCCTTCCAGTACCCTTTCTCTTCATGCCTCATCCCGGGAATTAAATTGTCAATAAAATTATATGCAAAAACTCGGTCATCTCTTTCGAGCATCATTGGAATGATATGTTTGCCGAAATCAAGGTCGGCATGTTTTTTCTTGCCTTCTTTCAGCACCTCGATGAGCTTTCTTGTGGAAAAAATGTAATTGCCCATTGAGGCAAAACAAGTATCTCTTTCCGGAATTGTTACAGGTTCTTGGGGTTTTTCTGCAAATGCGGTTACTCTGAAATCTTCGTCTACAGAAAAAATTCCAAATCGCTTAGCTTCTTCAATTGGAACTTCAAGAGCAGCCAAGGTAATATCCGCTTTATTTAAGATGTGATAGCTTATCATCTGGCTGATATCCATTTTGTAAATATGATCGCCGCCGAAGATTGCCACATAATCCGCATTTGCGGATTCAATAAATCTTAGGAATTGAAATATTGCATCGGCAGTACCCTTAAACCATTCTTCACTTGCACTACTTGTCTCAGGTGAAATGGTGTCATAGAATTCTCCAAGGCCGGTCCATTTGGCCCATGACTCCTTGATGTGTTTATTCAATGAATAAGCCCGGTATTGCGTTAAAATATAGACTTTCTTAATACCTGAATTAAACAGGTTGCTTAATACAAAATCTATTATTTTGTATTTTCCGCCAAAAGAAACACAGGGCTTGGGTCTGTTCAACGTAACAGGGCTAAGTCGTTCCCCTTTACCTCCCGCCAAAACCATTGCTATCGTGTTTCGCGTAACGTTGCCTATCGTATACATCTCTTTTCCCCCTTTCTAAAAATTCTAAGTAAATTCAATCAAATCAGATTATTATTATCTATTATATTTCCTGAATTTATAGTTTTTTCCTGCTTGACAAAAAAAATCCATCAGACTAGGATTCTTAGCCGAGTTTTTTAACGGCGAAAATGGCCTCAGCCTTGCACTGGTGCAAGAAGCAATGGGACGGCTCCGTTGCGTTTTCTTTACCTGGCTTGAATACAGTTAATATTACGCGAAATGCGACACCATGCTAAATCAAGATATAAGGATTTTTTGACGGAAATATTGATAATTGATGAATATAAGGGTATAATCTCGGTAATAATCGTTTTAAGAGGGTGATTTTATGATAATAAATCCCTATACACCTGGAGCCGGATTAGTACCAAATTATTTAGCTGGCCGTGATGACACTATTGAAGAAGCAAAAGAATTTATTTCTTATGTTGCTCATGGATATCCCACTCGTTCTATTGTTTACTATGGTCTACGTGGTGTTGGAAAAACGGTACTATTAAACAAAATTGAAGATATTGCAGAAGAAAATAATGTCTTATATGAGCATATTGAAGTATCAGAGCGTTCTTCTTTTAAAATTGCTATTTCGTTACATATCCAAAAATTAATCAAGCAAATGAGCGTTAAGGAAAAAGCTAAGAGTTATGTACAAAAAGCAATGTCTGTATTAAAAGCTTTTAAAATTACTTATTCTCCAGAGGGTGAGGTAAGTATCGGTTTACAAGAAGATGTGGTTGCAGCGGTAGGTGTATCCGATACCGGGAATTTTACCAATGATTTGACTGAATTGTTTGTGTCGATGGGTACGCTTGCGAAAAATAGCGAAAGTTCCGTATGCTTATTTATCGATGAAATACAATATTTAAAAGATAATGAATTTGAAGCATTGATTACTGCGTTACATAGAGTTAATCAAAAAGGTCTGCCGGTTACCTTGTTTGCGGCAGGGTTACCTAAAGTGACAAAGATTGCCGGGGATATTAAGTCTTATGCGGAAAGATTGTTTAGATTTATATCGATAGGCTCTTTAGAACCAGAGGCAGCCAAGCTTGCCCTGGTAGAACCGGCCAAAAAAATAGGCGTAACCTTCACCGCTGAGGCGATTGACGAAATCTTAAGAATTACAGAAGGATATCCCTATTTTCTACAGGAATATGGAAAACAGGTTTGGGCCTTTATCAAAAATGAAAATATTGATATTACATCAGTACGGGAAGCGTATCCATCCTTTGAGAAAAGCCTGGATGATAGCTTTTTTAAGGTTCGCTACGATCGGGCGACACCAAAGGAAAAGGAATTTATGCATGCTATGGTAGCGTGTGATGGATTGCCATGTACGATTGCTCAAATAGCTGGTAAAATGAATACCAGTGTGCAAAGTATTTCACCAGTTAGAGGACAACTAATTTATAAAGGATTTATCTATGCACCGGGATATGGGGAAGTAGATTTTACTGTACCTCAATTTAATCAGTATCTAAAACGAATCCATAATAGTTAATCATATAATTTTAAAATGCCATGAAGCTCATATCCCCCTCCATGTATCAGGAGGGGGATATATTTATACTCAGTACCTTGCAATGTCATATAGTGAGTGATACTATATAGATAAATGAATCGTCGGGGAGGTGGTAATTATTAATGTCCAGTTCAAAAAGGGCGTCTTGGAAATGTGTGTGCTTGTTCTGGCAGCGGAACATGATACTTATGGCTACGAGTTGGCCAACAAGATATCGGAAAAATTTCTGATTGCTGAGGGGACGATTTACCCGCTCCTGCGGCGGATGACGCAGGAAGGGTATTTTGAAACCTATTTAACAGAGTCGACAGAGGGGCCGCCGCGGAAGTACTATCGATTGACAGCCAAGGGGCGTGCGTATCTATTGGAGATAGTCAAAGAATGGCGATTGTTTTCACGGGGAGTTGACAGCATTATTGCGGAGGGGTTGAAAGAATGACGAAACAGGAATTTTTGGGCAAGCTGGAAGAACTTTTGGAAAAAATGCCGGAAGTGGAACGCAAAGACATCCTATATGACTATGAGGAACATTTTCAAAACGGGATGACCAGTGGAAAGAGTGAGGCGGAAATTGCTAGTTCGCTTGGTTCACCGCAGGCCATAGCCAAAGAAATAATGGCCGGTTATCATGTCGCACAGGCGACAGAAAACGTTTCGGTGAACAATATTGCAAGGGCTGTGCTGGCTACAGTTAGTCTGGGGTTTATTAATCTGGTTTTCGTCATTGGACCTCTATTCGGCGTGATGGGGGTGCTTTTTGCTTTTTACGCTGTTGCGGTTGTACTGGTAGCCTCGCCGGTACTGATGCTGGTTGCAGCAGGAATGCCTTCTGAACCGACGGGTATTCTGGCCTGGATATTTACGTCGATGGTTACCGTAGGAGCCGGCTCTCTGCTTGGCATTGGCATGATTTTTGTGACCCGGTGGGCAGGTAAGGTGTTCTTAAAGTATTTACAGTTCAACATCCGGATCATAAGGGGGTCATAAAGAATGGATGGGGTTTTAAAGAAAGTCGCCATTGGCGCATTTTTACTTTTTTTGATTGGTGTAGCTGGAAACGGCGTACTGTTTGCACTTGGCATGTGGAATTATAATAATGCAGCAGGCTATAGAGAATTGTCGGATACGTATGTTGCCAAGTCAGCCGGAGCTAAAAGTATCGACTTAAAAATTACCTCTGGTGATGTCCGGATAGTACGAGCCGATGTGGACAGACCTACCGTCAGGATATGGAGGTGGACGACTGATGAAAGCTTGCGGCAGGAAGAGCTAATAAGCGAAGCGGTCCAGGGGGATGTGTTGCACCTAAAAATTGGTGATAGCTGGCGAAAAGCCAATCATTATCTGTTTATACCATTCAAACATAGGAACAATCGCTTTGAAGTGCTGCTGCCCCAGGCAGAGTATGAAACAATTGTTATTAATGCCAGTTCGGGAAGGGTGCAGGTGGAAAACCTGGAGGCAGGTATACTGACCGCCAGAATGAGTTCCGGGCAATTTAAACTGGAGAACTGCCGGGCTAGTGAGATAGCATTGACTGCTGATTCCGGGAGTTTCGACATGATTGACTGCCAGGCAGCAAAGATAAGCAGCCGGGTTTCAGCCGGCCACGCCCGGTTTGAGAATGTTAAGGGAAAGCTTGATATATCAAGCAGTTCAGGACATATTGATGTAGCTATGGATGAGATTCTTGACGATGTACTGATTAGGAGCAGTTCCGGCTTTGCGGATATAAAAATTGGTCATGCCCGTACTCCGTTCCGATTGGAGGCAACGGCATCCACCGGGAAGCTAGACATTGAGTTGCCCCAGGCCGGACAGCGGGTACACAGCACTAACTCATTCAAGGGCAGCGTCGGGGAGGGAGAAGGCCCGCTAGTAAAAGTGGAGGTCAGCTCCGGAAAGGCAAAAATACGGTAGTTTGGGAAAAAACGGAGAAATCATGTCAAAGGTGGGGGGGGATAAAACCATGGCGGCGAAGGTGACGGTAAACAGTGGGCAGGCAGACCTGTGTTATTATGTTGATTGGCTGCGGGTGCTGGGAATTATTGTAGTATTTATTTTCCACAATACTAGATTTTTTGACCTTATAGACTGGGAAGTAAAAAACAAGGAGGTCTTGTTAGGGCCGACTATCTTTTTGGGGGCAGGCAAGGCATTCCTGAATTTTGGAAACACCTGGCTGAACAGATTAAATGAAGCTGTAATGCCTTTTTATATGTTGCATCAGACGATTATACTGATCGTCGGATTCCAGGTAATTCAATGGCCTGTTGGCATACCTCTCAAGTATTCTGTTATTAGTTCAACGTCCCTGGCCGTTGTCGTTGGGATATATTATGTACTAATCATGAGGTTTAAGGTTACGGCTGTTATTTTGTATGAAGCCTGTAAAAAAGCTCGGCACGCTTTGAGCGGAAGGACCATGATAAATGTCTATAAAAAATAGATTTAACAGTGGAGTTATGGGCAAATATAGTAATCTATTGAACTTTATTTTTGCGGTGGTGCTTAGTTCGCTAGCCTATTATTTGTCTACAGAGCTTTGGATTTTCGCATGGTTGGCACCGTTGCCGCTTTGTATTTACGCATTGGAAACATCAGTAATTCTTACTATGTGTGCTGGGTTTATCACACATTTTATCGGCGCTTCTAATCCTCAGGCGGTGCTTCCTAGTGAAATTTTTTTATTTGAAACTTTTGTGAATGCTGTGGCATTTACAATGATGCTTTGTATATTCCGCTATATTACCATTAAAAGGAAGTGGTGGACTGCAAATTTCGTTTTTGCCAGCGGCTTTACTGCTTATGAATTTATTACATCGCTTTATTCTCCTAATGGCACTGTTGCTAGTCTTGCATACACTCAAGCATCGAATTTACCTGTTATTCAGATTGCCTCGATTACCGGTATTTGGGGTATGCCGCTTATACATACCGGCTCAGGGTCCTAGTTTGAAAATCGGTATTGCTGCTGTATCGACAACGTTAGAGCAGTATATTCCTGTGGTGACAAATAAGGACCAGCAGCAAGTGTCAGACACTATCCAGCGTTATACCCGAGATATTGAATTGCTTGCACAATCAGGCGCAGAAGTTATACTGTTACCGGAAAAGGTTTTAACTCTGCACGATCAGTACAATATTTTGCAGCATTTAAGTACAACAGCTCGGCAAAATAAAATTCACGTGATCGTTGGCTTAAATAACCGGGATAACGCAAGATTTTATAACTCTGCCTATGTGTTCGCCCCAAATGGAGAATTACTACTAAAATACGATAAACAGCATCTGTTACCAGCTTATGAAGGGAAATATACTTCTGGAGACACTCTGGGGCTTGTAAAAACATCAGCAATGGGGATATGGGGAATTGAAATTTGTAAAAATATGGATTTCTTACAAACGGCTCTTACATATAGTCAGCAGGAAATAAACATGCCACTAATACACTGCCAAAAGAGAATTGGATGTAGCTAGACTATTTGAGGGGCCAGACGGAGCGCGACTGGAGTTTGTGCAAAAAGTATAATACAATAGAAGCAGGACGGTTTTTGATTTGCATATAGCCTGCAAGTCGAGAACCGTCCTGCTTTTGCCTAGCCTAGGCCGATGCCAGGCGGGTGCTTGGGTGCATTTTCTGCTAGTGGGCATTTTTCGAGTGGACATTCGTCACTATAGTCGCATTCAATGTCTTCAACCTGGTAGTGTGGAGCAGCCACGCCTGGAATGCGAGTTTCCCGGTAAACGGCAATAATGTTATGACGCCTTTTAAGATGGGGACAAACGCCATATAATAGAGCAGGGGCACGTTTGGTCATAGAGTCACCTCCGTAGCTTATTGCGTGTTAGTAATCTGAGGCATATAATAGAGAGTATTACACAAAATGCTTTAGCGGAGCGTTAAGCTTTGCTCTCCTGTAAGAAAGTATAACTTTCCGTCTGGATAAGGGCAGCATCGGCTTCCTTTGTCGCCAAAGGCTCGGCACAAGCCGTACTTTCTTTAAGTATGATAAAATTAGGGGGTCTTAGTATCAATTTCCAGGATATCACCTTGGCGCAAAAAGCCTTATTTGATCAGTATTTTAGGCAACGCCGTTACGAAAACGCTCATCTTAACTTTACCAACTTATTTATGTGGCGCAATATATATTCCATCAAATGGACTGAAGTAAACGGTTATTTGGTGTTCAAAGCTGGTTATGGCAATCAGCAGTTTTTTCTTCAGCCAATTGGTCCTGCTGAAGGCGCGAACCCTGTATTGGAAGCAATGGCTGCGCATTTCAGGGAGCAAAACCTGCCGTTTATCATCCGGGGGATGGAAAAGTTCATGGTCGATGCTCTTGAAAAGTGGCGGCCTGGTCAGTTTGAATTAAACGGCGACCGTGATAATTATGATTATGTTTATCATAGCAAGGATTTAATTGAATTAAAAGGTAGAAAATATCACAGCAAGAAAAACCATATCAACAGTTTCCGGCGCAACTACAGCGACCATCAGTATATGGCGCTCACGCCTGAGTGGGTTCCCCATTGTATTGAAAACCAGCTTGAGTGGTGTAGGAAAAAGGGTTGTGATGACGATCCGACATTACGGGGCGAAAGAGATGCAATTATTGAAGTGTTAACCCATTGGACTGAGCTTAATTTGAAAGGCGGCCTCATTACGATTGGTGGCAAAGTAGAGGCATTTACCTTTGGCGAGCCGCTTAACAGCGACACGGCAGTCATTCATGTAGAAAAGGCTAACCCCGATATCCGTGGGGTCTATCCGGTCATTAATCAAAAGTTTTGTGAGAATGCTTGGCAGCAGTTAACCTATATCAACCGCGAAGAAGATATGGGTCTGGAAGGCCTGCGAAAAGCCAAAGAATCGTACTATCCAGTACACATGGTTGAAAAGTTTGTGGTAACTTTCAAATAGTAAATCAACTACCGGGCAAACTATCTAAGATGAACGTTAACAAGACCTGTAGCTTTAAGCTACAGGTCCAAAAATTTTCCGTAAAACAACCCTATATTTTCCGGCTTAGTGTGGTATAATTTTTAAAGGATTTTTTGTTACTTTATAGAACTATCTGCGTTTATATGGCGAAAAATACTATGGTACGCTGCGGCGTTTTTGGTTGTAGTCAATTTTATCTGTGAGGAGAAGAACAAGCAAGATGGAAATTAAATCAATTAAAAAGTTAAAGCTCTACGGATTTAATAATCTCACCAAAACAGTCAGTTTTAACATGTATGATATCTGTTACGCGAAAACCCCGCAGCACCGTCATTCTTATATCGAGTATATTGATGAGGAATATAGCGCCGAACGGCTGACTAATATTTTGACAGAAGTAGCAAATATGATTGGGGCTAATATCTTAAATATTGCCAAGCAGGACTATGATCCGCAAGGGGCCAGTGTCACCATGTTGATTTCAGAGGAGCCGGTGAACCAGCCTGGGGAATTGCTAAATAGCGAGGACTGCGGGGAGTGCGAGCTGAATGAGCCAATGCCTGAGGCTGTTGTCTGCCATTTAGATAAGAGCCATATCACTGTCCATACGTACCCTGAAAGCCATCCAGATGAGGGGATTAGTACTTTCCGGGCAGATATTGATATCTCAACCTGTGGCCAGATTTCGCCGCTCAAGGCACTCAATTTTCTGATTAATACCTTTCACCCGGACATCGCTGCTATTGACTACCGGGTGCGGGGATTTACCCGCGATGTGAATGGGAAAAAGTTTTTTATTGACCATAAGATAAACTCTATCCAAAACTATATTTCCAGTGATAATCGTGACCTGTACCAAATGATTGACGTTAATGTGTATCAAGAAAACATCTTCCACACCAAGATGCTGCTGAAAGAATTTGACCTGGATAACTACTTGTTTGGGACAGCCAAAAAAGAATTAATGGCCGGTGAAAAGAAAAAAATTAAACAGCGCCTTAAAAAAGAGATGGCTGAAATTTTTTACGGAAAAAATATCCCTAAAGTCAGTCTTAAATTGTGAGTACATTAAAATCCCCCATTTGGGGGATTTTATTTTTATGAAACTACTATTGCATCCGCTTCCTGTTCGTATTTTTCACTGGATCATGTTTTTTGCGGTAATGTATCTGGTGATCACTGGGTTGTATATGAATGACCCCTGGGGTAGTCTGCCATACGGCTTGGTGCGCAAAACACACAATATTGCCGGGATAATCCTTATGCTAAACCTCTTTGGGCAGATCTACTATTATGCTGTCACTGGAAAATACACGGAAATTCTGTTTACACCACGCGACTTGCCCAATTTACGCAGCTTTTTCCGGTATGCGTTGTTTATCACCGAAAACCACCCCAATTATGGACGCTATAACCCTGGACAAAAGGTATTGTTTACCTCCTGGGGCCTGGCTGTCTTGTTGGCAGGTCTTGCGGCATTGCCGTATTTCTTTCCCGAGTATGCTCCCTGGCTTGCCAGACCGTTTGGTGGGCTCATGGGAGTCAGGATTACTTTTTATACGATTACTATGTTCTTTTTGGCGACCATTCCGCTCCATTTGTTTCTAGTATTTACTGAAGAGCCGGCTAAGCTGCAAGCCATGTTCTCGGGGTATGTTAACAAAGAGCCTCAGCTGAAAGAGGCAGGTGAGTGAGGTGCTGAGGTGCTGATGATTTTGCTAAGGCCATCAATACTTGCCGTCCGGCGTCCATCCCCTGGGCACCAATAAGTACAATAAGATCGCCGGGACCAGCGTTATCCAGAACAGCTTTGATGGAGGCTGGCAAGGTACTCATGTAGGTATAACTAATTTTTTGGGTATCAAGGGTGGATAAAAAAGCCAATCGTTCCTCATCTGTTACGGCATCGGAGTGACTAACGTGACCGGTACTTGCGGTAATCATAAGCTCAAATGGCAGTGTCTGCTGCTGGTTGGCAATGGCTGCAGCATTGGCTGCATTGATGGCCGGCCCGCGTTGGCCGCGAATAGCATTAACGACAAATAGCCGGTTATAACGAAATGCCCCAATGGTATCAAAGACGGCGTCAATGCTGCCAGGATTGAGGGCGGTATCGTCAACAATGGTAAGACCTGAGGTGTGGAAAACATCCATGCGTCGCTCGACACCTTTAAAGGAGGCCAGCGTGAGGGCAATCATTGCAGGTGCAATCCCATGGACAAGTGCGGCAGTTGCCGCAAGCACTGCATTTTCAACATTGTGACGTCCGGGGAGGGGCAGCTTGAAATAATGCCTGCCTAGAGGCAGTTGCTGGCCGCTAATTGCTACCACAGGATTGTTTATTTCTAACATAAAGGTACTGCTATAGGCTGTACTCTGAGTTACCCGGGCAGAGATGTCTGCCTGGCTGTTGACGCCGACTGTAATGAGATGGCCGGCAAAACGGGTGGCCATCTTATTACAGTAAGGATCCGCAATATTAATAATTAGTGGTGTTTCAGGACTCAGCAAGCCCAAAAACTTTGTTTTGGCTTCCAGGTAGCTGGCAAAGCTGCCATGAAAGTCAAGATGGTCGGCGCATACGTTTGTTATGAGTCCTGCCGAAAAGCGCACATGGGCTACACGGTGCATATCAACACCTTGCGCTGATACCTCCATCGCGGCATGTGTTACCTTATTCTGCCGCATTTCTGCCAGGTAATGCTGAACGCTAACCGCATCTGGCGTTGTAAGGGTACTGGGAAAAGAACTTTTCCCGGTATTGACGCGAACCGTGCCGATGAGGCCGGCCCTGAAGCCAGCTTGACAAAAAATATGCTCAAGCATGCAGGCAATGGTCGTTTTGCCATTAGAACCTGTTACCCCAATGAGATTCAGTTTGTGTGAAGGCTGATCATAGAAAGCAGCTGCCAGCTCAGACAGTGCCAATCTGGCATCAGGTACGGTTATGACCGGAATGCCGACTTGTGGCAGGTGCTCAGGGCAATCGGTCACAATGGCCAATGCGCCTTTGGCGGCAGCCGTTAGACCAAAAACATTGCCGTCTGTTTTGCGCCCGCGGATAGCGACAAAAATTGAGCCTGGTCTTACATTGTCCGAATGGCAGGTGATTCCTGTGGCTTTAGCAGCAATATCGTAAAAAGCCTGCATAGCACTTCCCCCTTGCCCGCAAACATGATACTCCATGGTATTCACATTACCTGCAGGAGGTGAAAGCTAATAAAAAAACTTTTCATTGCGTTGATGTCTGTTGGTCTGTTCATGAGCACTGGCTGTGGTCTGAATGCTCCGGCTCCCAAACCGGAAAGTAAGTTGGTTCCAGAGGGTGTCATTGTCGCAGGTCAGCCAGTTGGCGGCATGTCTGCTGAAGAAGCAGGAAATGTGCTGACAAATTTGGCCAAGGCCAAAGATGTGCCGGCAGTGAACGCCGGGTTTGATCCAGTAACAGGGGAGGTGATGCCTGAAAGGCCAGGGCAGCGGCTTGATGTTGCAGCAACCATGAGCGAGCTGTTAGCTGCTGGCGCTGGCAGCAGCGTCACTCCGGTGTACCAGCCCTTTTTGCCTGATATAACCCGTGAGGCTTTGGCCCGCGCCCGCCGGTTGAGCACATACACTACGCCTATTTTAGACAACAGTCCCGGTCGACTGGTCAACATTCGGCTGACAGCTAAGCTGATCAACAATGCCTTAATTGATCCAGGACAAGAGTTTTCCTTTAATAAAATAACAGGCGAGCCGACTGCGGCCCGTGGTTTTCAGAGTGCTGCTGTATTTGGTGATAATGGGGAGAAAGAGCAAGGACTGGGTGGTGGTATGTGCCAAGTCTCATCTACCTTATACAATGCTGCTCAAGCGGCTGAACTAAAAGTGACTGAACGTCATCCCCATTCCCAGCCTGTTGCCTATGTGCCACAAGGCAAAGATGCTACAACGTACACGGATAAAGATCTCCGGTTTCTCAATACTACGCGCTGGCGGCTGATAACCAGAGCCTTTGTCCATGAGGAAGGCTCCAAGCTTACAGTTGATTTGTGGGCACTGCCTGGCGCATAACCCTAAAGCTGCTTTGGCATACTAACAATGAGGTGGGAGCGCATGAAAAAATCAACATTCAATACCGCACTAGTTGTAGGAGCTTTATTACTATTCATGACGGGAGCATACACAGTACTCAAGCCTCCCGCCCAAAAACCAACACCAACACCGACACCGACGGCACCTACTGAGCAAGCACCAACGCCGGCTCCGGCAGCACCTGCGCCGCAGCCGATTCCAGGGGTACCGGCCTTCGATGTCTCAAAGTATCCTAATGAGCCGCAAGTAAGGGTGTATATGGCTGATAAAGGCTCTATCACCACTATGGCACTGGAAATGTATATCGAGGGCGTTATTGCGCAAGAGATGGAGCCTGACTGGCCGATGGAAGCGTTAGCTGCTCAGGCCATTGCTTCACGGACGCTGACAATCAGCGCGATTGAGGCGGGGACAATCAAGAGACTGCACAATGCCGATGTTAGCACATCCAAGGAAGAGCTTCAGGCCTATGCGCCGCAAAAAGTCAACGATAGTGTGCGCCAGGCCGTAGCAAGTACGCGTGGTGAGATATTATTGTACGCGGGTGGTCTTGTCAATTCAATCTATAGTTCTTGCAATGGGCAGATTGGCGCGACCAGAGAAGAAAGCTTTCCCAAAGAAATTGCTCATCCGACACCGTATTTTCAGCCGGTAACTGACAACTGCTTCAAATACGCTCCGGAGAATGTAAAATCTTGGACAGTTAAAATCCCCGGCTCTCAGGTGGCGGCGGCTATCGGCTATAATGGCAGCCCTGCAGATATCCGGATTCTGGAGAAAGGGCCTTCTGGCCGTATTCTCTACATCGGTGCAGGTAGCAAAAAAATGTACGGTTCTGACTTTCGTCGCGCCGTTGGCTATGACCGGCTGAAATCGACGCTAATCACCGAAATGACGTATGAGGGCGGCAATTTTGTATTCAAGGGTCTAGGCTGGGGTAATGGTGTCGGGTTATGCCAATGGGGTGCCTATACCTTTGCCAAAGATGGTAAACAAGCCAAAGATATTATTAAACACTATTATCCTGGTGCTGAAGTTAAAAAACTGTGGAAATAAAATAAGATAGTGAATTTTAATTCGGTTTTTGCATACATTAATTACGCGGGGTAGTATGGCGGCTACCTCCCGGGGTAGCGCCGCCTGTCTGGTACGCACGGACAGGCGGCGCGATTTATTTTCCCGCCAGAAGAAAGGGTATTTTGCCGGCTGTGTTGAATAGTTTTAGCAATTAGATTTGCGGATAACTGGAGGTGCGGCGCACGTGGCAGAATACAAAATCAATCAAGAGATTGCCGATGAAATTACCCGGTTTGTCTATGCCCAGACTGGCTACCATACCATCGTATGTAATGAGAATGCCGTGATTATTGGCGATTCAGCAGGAACACGGCTGGGGATAACCCATACCGGTGCGCAAAGGATACTTCGTGGCGAGGTTGATGCTGTTTTTGTCGGTCCTGAAGATGTTGCCAAAAACCCCAGTATGAAAGAAGGCCAGAACTACCCGGTGTCGGTTGAAGGTGTACGGGTAGGTACCTTTGGCATTGCCGGTAAAATGGAATATACTCAGCCGATTGCCAAGGTGGTCACTGCTCTATTTAGCTCGCGGCTCAAAGGCGAGGCTGATGCCAACCGGGTTCAGCAGGTAGCAGGCACAGTATCTGAAAACGTCCAGCAGGCCGCCGCCGCTATTGAGGAAATGTCGGCCTCCTCTGAGGAAATGGCAGCCACCACCGACAGAGTGGCCAAGATTTCCGATGAGACAGTAAAAAAAGTCAAAGAAACTAATAAAATTATCGACATGAGCCGGAGTATTGCCACTCAGACCAAGCTTTTAAGCCTTAATGCCTCGATTGAAGCCGCCCGCGCCGGCATTCATGGCCGTGGCTTTGCTGTGGTCGCTCAGGAAATGCAGAAGCTGGCTCAATCAAGCGCTGAGGCTACGGAAAATATTAATAAAATTCTTGGGGAGATTCAGGCCTCAATAACAAGTGTCATCGAAGGTATCAACCAGTCAGCTGCCGTTTCTGCCGAGCAGGCCCGGGCCATGCAGGAAATCATCCACATGGTAGAAACGGTACAAGCGTCGACTACCACCTTGGTGCAGTCTTTTAAAAAAAAATAATTGATTTTTTAAACCACAAGTGAGATTGCCACGCTATCGCTCGTAAAGGCCAGGGAGGAGTACATCCGCTCCCCATGTCATTGCGAATTATACTGAAGCAATCTCGCTTTACATTTTCTTAAGTTTTTTTTGCAGAGAATATTGGCAGCAGCTTTCGACTACGCTATAATATTATAGTTAAGGTACTTTGAAAGGATTGAGTCTGATAAAGGCGCTAAACGGCAATACTGGTATTGACCATGTACTAATTACTGTGACCGGCTCCCAGCGGGACGTTCATGGTGAAGAAAATACAATTGAGCTGTTTACTCATGGGCGTAGTCAAGTAAAAAACGGTGTCCACTATATCAGCTATCAGGAGACTGAAATTAGCGGCATGGAGGGCGCCACTACGCTGCTGAAAATATATACAGACCATGTTATCCTGGTCCGCATGGGGCAAGTAGACCAGCGGCAGGAGTTTCGTATTGGCGAACGCTGTCTTTCCAGCTATGTTACACCCTATGGTACTATCCAAATGGGTGTGCGGACGACAAGTCTCACAGTAACCCGCACCGAGGATAACAAATGGGTTACCGGAGTACATATAAAATACGAACTTGAAATTGATGGACAGTGGCAAAGTGCCAATACGCTTAATGTCGTTGTACAGGGGGATAAGAAGAATGGACATTAAACAACAGTTAACCGACGCAATTGGACAAGCAGCTGCCAAAGCAATGGCTGAAGGGATATTTAGCATTGAACTGCTGCCTGACATAGTGCTCGAAGTGCCGCCGCAAAAAGAGTTTGGCGACTATGCCACCAACTTTGCCATGCAGTCAGCCAAGGCGGCGAAAACTAACCCGCGTGTCATTGCTCAGGCGATTGTTGAGCGGCTGGACGCACCCTGGCTGGAAAAAGCTGTGATTGCCGGCCCGGGTTTTATTAATTTTTATTTAAAGTCAGATTGGCTGTATCAGGAACTGGTCCAAATATTGGCTGCCGGTGATGATTTTGGCCAGACTGATGCTGGTCAAGGGCAGCGGGTTCAGGTGGAGTTTGTCAGTGCTAACCCTACCGGACCCTTACATGTGGGTCATGGACGGGGGGCGGCTGTCGGCAGTGCACTGGTCAACCTATTAAGGGCAGCCGGTTACTATGTTGAGGCTGAATTCTATATAAACGACGCCGGCAACCAGATTGATAATCTGGCAGCCTCAGTCAACGCCAGGTATCTCGAGCTTCTGGGTAAGCCATCCCAATTCCCCGAAGACGGCTATCACGGACGTGATATTGTTGATACCGCGCAAAGAATTATTAACCATCATGGCGACAAGTACCTGGCTCTGCCTGCGGACGAACGCCTGGCCGAATTCAAAGAACTGGCGCTCGTTGAAAAGCTAGCCGGCCTCAGAGAGGATTTGGAGCAGTTTGGCGTTGCGTTTGATGTCTGGTTTAGCGAACGTACTCTCCACCAAAGCCAGGCTGTGGCTGCGACCTGTGAACTGTTAAAGTCTAATGGTACTATGTATGAAAAGGACGGGGCCTTATGGCTCAAGTCGACAGTTTATGGCGATGATAAGGACAGAGTGGTCATCCGTGATAACGGCGTACCTACTTACCTTGCAGCTGACATTGCCTATCACCGCGACAAATTTGTCCGCGGTTTCAACCGGGTTATTAATATCTGGGGTGCTGACCACCACGGCTATATCAGCCGGGTTAGAGCGTCCATTGCGGCTATGGGGTATAACCCCGACAACCTTGAGGTAATTATCCTGCAAATGGTCAGCTTGTATCAAAATGGTGAACTCGTCAAAATGTCCAAACGGACAGGTCAGGGTGTGACCTTAAGCGAGCTGATTGAAGAAGTCGGCCGGGACGCAGCCCGTTTTTTCTTCATCATGCGTTCAACTGACAGCCAACTTGACTTTGATCTTGATTTAGCTAAATCCCGTTCAAACGATAATCCGGTGTATTACATCCAATACGCGCATGCCCGGATTTCGAGTATTTTCCGGCAGGTGCTTGAGGTTGGGCTGTCAATACCTAGTGCTTGGGATCAGGTAGATTTAGCACTGCTGACTGAGCAGGCTGAGATTGACCTGATCAAGAAAGTGGCGATACTGCCTGAAGAAGTGACAAGTGCTGCCCGTGAACGTGCACCACATCGCATTGCCCGCTATGCGCATGAGCTGGCAGGCTTGTTCCATACCTTCTATAACCAATGCAGGATTATTGGTGTAGAACCTGAGTTGCAGGCTGCTCGTCTAGCGCTTGTAACAGCTGTAAAGTCGACAATTAAACAGTCGTTGAAAATCCTGGGAGTAGCCGCTCCTGAAAAAATGTAGCAGGAATTTACCTCTGCATGTTGAATAGAAGAAGCGGATTGTTAAGTGCGGAGGGTTAAATTATGGTAAATAATACATCAAAAAATGGGCTAGAGGAAATTACTTTAGCATATCAAATTCTAAAAACTGCAGGCCATCCATTATACTACCGGGAGTTAATTGACCGGGTAGTTGCCGCAAAGGGCAGTACCGTTCGTCCGCCGGCGCATGTTATCGCAGAAATTCACACCCAAATTAACCTGGATAGCCGTTTTGTCCATACTGGCAAAAGCACCTGGGGCTTGACCGAGTGGTCACCACAACGTATTAGTCTCCGCGAGGTTGAGGATACTGCAGCTGCCAGTCAGGGTGATATACGGCGGGAAAAACTTTTTGCTGCTATTCAGCAGGATTTTGATCATGAGGAGGCCGGCCTCGCGGAAGAGCCGGCTGATTTGCTTGAAGGCGATGCCGAACTTGAGGAAGATGAAGAAGAGATTGAAATCAACTAATAAAATCATTAAATGTTTGGCATAATTAGGTTAGAAAAATTGAGAATGTTAGTGGATTATTAACCACCATGGAGAGTTAGTAGGAGGATATTTTTTTATGGCTAAGTATATTTTTGTGACCGGCGGCGTGGTATCTTCACTTGGTAAAGGGATTACGGCTGCGTCGCTCGGGCGTCTCCTGAAAAGCCGCGGGCTTAAAGTCACCATTCAGAAGTTTGATCCGTACATAAACTTTGACCCAGGCACCATGAGCCCTTATCAGCATGGCGAGGTATTCGTCACTGAAGATGGCGGTGAGACAGACCTAGACCTTGGCCATTATGAACGGTTCATTGATATTAACTTGAGCAAGAGCTCAAATGTCACAGCCGGCAAGATATATTGGTCAGTGATCAATAAGGAACGTAAAGGCGATTACCTCGGCAGTACAGTCCAGGTAATTCCTCATATTACCAATGAAATAAAAGAACGCATCTACCGGGTTGGTAAAGAAGACAATGCCGATGTAGTTATTACCGAAATCGGCGGTACTGTTGGCGATATTGAGAGCCTGCCGTTTCTGGAAGCCATACGCCAGGTAAAAAAGGAAGTAGGTAAAGGCGGCGTACTCTATATTCACGTTACGCTTGTGCCTTATATCTCAGCAGCAGGTGAGCTCAAAACCAAGCCTACCCAGCATAGTGTAAAAGAACTTCGTAGTATCGGCATCCATCCTGATGTCATTGTGTGCCGTACTGAGCATGAAATCTCCCCGGAGATGAAAGAGAAACTGGCCTTATTCTGTGATATTGACGGCGATGCCGTTATCCAGAACAAAAATGCGGCCAGTATCTATCAAGTGCCGCTTATGCTGGAGAAAGAAGGCCTTGACCGCATCGCCATGGAGAAACTTAACCTTGCGGACACTGGGGCTGATATGACTGATTGGCGGCAGATGGTGGACAAGATTATGCATCCGTCCCAAAATGTACGCATTGCTATTGTTGGTAAATATGTCGCACTGCAGGATGCTTACATGAGTGTATCTGAAGCCTTGCGCCACGGCGGTATCGCCAATGATGCTGCCATTGAAATAAAATGGATAAATGCTGAGGATATTGAAGACGGACAGACAGATCTAGCTGCATATTTTGCTGATATTGACGGCATTCTGGTGCCAGGCGGCTTTGGTGACCGGGGTGTAGAAGGCAAGCTTAAAGCCATCCGCTATGCCCGCGAAAACAAAATTCCCTTCTTTGGCTTGTGCCTTGGCATGCAGTCAGCTGTCATCGAATTTGCCCGTAATGTTTGCGGTTTAACTGATGCTCATAGCTCAGAGTTTAATCCAGACACCCCTTATCCTGTTATTGACCTTATGCCAGAACAGGCAGCTGTGGAAGACAAAG
This sequence comes from Sporomusa malonica, assembly GCF_900176355.1. Classification (GTDB taxonomy): domain Bacteria; phylum Bacillota; class Negativicutes; order Sporomusales; family Sporomusaceae; genus Sporomusa; species Sporomusa malonica. The sequence goes on from NZ_FWXI01000020.1 coordinate 26,806, forward strand.
GTGGTACCATGCGCCTTGGGGTTTATCCTTGTAAAGTTATGGAAAATACGCTTACCTATAAGGCTTATCAGGACGAAATTATTTACGAACGCCACCGTCATCGCTTTGAATTTAATAATGCCTATCGTGAGCAGCTGTCCTCAGCAGGTCTGTTGATCAGCGGTACGCTCCCTAACGGGCGGCTTGTTGAAATCGTTGAAATAAAAGATCATCCTTGGTTTGTTGGCACCCAGTTCCATCCGGAATTTAAGTCGCGTCCGACTAATCCCCATCCGCTATTTAGGGATTTTGTCAAAGCATCGCTAGCCAATAAGCGGGGTAAGATATAATGTAAAAAACTGTTGGAGGTTTCTCCAACAGTTTTCTTTTAAAGCAGAAGGCAAAAGAATTATCTACAGTGCTTTACGTATCCTTCGGGTATTTACCAATTTAAAGGAGGTAGGCTTGTGTTTAAGAAGTCAGTCGTTCTTTTCTTAGCCTTACTTATCGGCATATCTATGATTGCCGCACTGTTTACCACTCCCGGCCTTAAACAAAGGAAACTGGCTAATAGTGACAAATTAGCCATCATCTATGTCGAAGGAATGATTATTGGTGGCCGCGGTCAAGTCGGTCTATTTACCGAGGGTGGTGGTACAGACCACCTGATTCGCCAACTGCATGCTGCCAGGGATGACGCATCTGTCAAGGCAGTTGTGCTTAGAATCAATAGCCCTGGCGGCACAGTACCCGCCTCGCAGGAAGTTGGGGAAGAACTAAAAAAACTTCGGGCTGCAGGCAAACCGGTCATCACCTCAATGGCTGACATGGCAGCCTCTGGTGGCTATTGGCTGGCGGCCTGCACAGATAAAATCTATGCCAACCCCTCCACAATTACCGGCAGCCTTGGCGTATACATGCCATATTCCAATTGGGAAGAATTATACAAAAAAATTGGAGTTCGTCAGGAAAAAATTAAGAGCGGGCCGCATAAAGATATTCTATCACCTGATCGTCAGCTGACAAATGAGGAACGTGCCATCATTCAGGATATGGTTGACGACATGTACAATCAATTTGTTGAGGTAATTGCTGAAGGGCGCCACCTTGACCCGGCGAAAGTACGCCAATTGGCAGATGGCCGTATTTATACAGGGCGGCAGGCCAAAGAACTGGGTCTTGTCGACGAACTAGGCAACATGTATGATGCCATTGACGGCGCAGCTGCCATGGTTGGGATTCAAGGAAAGCCTGAAATTGTTGAATATGGCAAAATGGGCGCCATTGAAGCGCTGCTAGGTGCTCAGGACAGTTTAAATACAGACCAGATAATGCTTAAGCGTCTAAAAGAAATGCTCTCGGCCAATCAGTCGGCCATGCCCCAGAGCTATTAAGGGGAGGGGATTTAATGGGCAGTTTTCTTGAGACCGTCTATGATGTATTGTTTAACCCTAAAGAGGCTATGCAGATTATTGCCGAAAAAAAATTGACCGGGCAAGCGCTGGTCATGTTTACCATAGGCATGCTTGTTCCGGTTTGGGCAGTATATGCTGGTATTAAAGATACAACAGGCGTTCCGGCCGTCGGTTTCCTCTTTATTCTCCATGGCATCGGCAGTTTACTCTTCTGGGTAATCAGTGCAGCTGTACTCACCTTTGTTGCCGAGCTCTTCGGCGGACGAGGAACGGCAGTTGGCTTGTTTGCTGCCTTAGGTTTTTCTCACCTGCCCAGGGTAGTTGTCATGCCGTTATGGGTAATTGCCTCCCTGTTGCCAGCAGGTATCCAGGGAGCAGCTTTCGGTGTTATTGGCGTAATTGTTGTTATTTGGACACTTTCTCTCCATGTGGCCGCCCTGCGGGGCGCTCATGGTCTGTCAGGCATCAAAGCCGTCCTAGTGCTTGTGGCGCCGATGCTGGCCTTAATCGGAACCATTACCGTGCTCGTTATTTTTGCCGGGTCAGCCCTTATACACCTTCCATTTTATGGCTAACGTGCCTGGTAGAGGTAAATCTCCCAAGGCGACCACGGCTCAGTAAACCGCTGTAAAAAGTCAAGACCATTTTCTCGATAATTGGTTATTTCGGCGGCCGATAAGATATATTGGCCGCCTAATTTTTTGAAGGCCGCTATGTCAAGCTCCATAGAGGTAAGCTTTAGCTGATAAGACCTTCTTACCTGGTAATATTCAAGCTCAGCAGGAAAGAGATAACAGGTTATGCCCCAGTTATCAAAATATCGCTGCCAGAAGGGATTCTTGTCCAATTCTTTGGCCATGATTTGCCGGAAGGCGTGCTTATACTCAAGTGGATAAATATTGAGCCGTCCATCAAGTGTATAGAAGCCGTTATATTGGGTAATGGCTGGATAGAGGCCAATGCTGGCAACACGGTATTCTTGCTTTGGTTGACCAATGTAGTGATCTACCTGCTTAAGTAGGCTGTCTGCAAAAAATTCTCCATAGCTGATATTCTCATACAGCCAGGCGTTCTCCATAACGGAGACGCCTGTTTGCTCTTTAATGACCAGTTGGTACTCAATATTATTACCAAATAAATACCCCAGCTGCAGTACAAGTATAAGCGCTGCCAGCAGTCGGCCAATGTACCGGATATTGGCGATAACAGTTAAGCTCAGGGCAAAAATAGTATACCATAGGAGTGGATGCAGCCAGTGAAACCGTTGGATCTGGAAAGTATTAAAAAAACTGATGCCTGCGACTGTTGTCATAAAGAGCTCTGAATAGCGCAGTCCATAGAAAACTGACAGGCAGAGTGCCAGAGCTAATAACAGCACAATTAATTTACACTCGCGTTTCTGTCGCCAGCCAAGAACCAGTGCCAGCGGCACGGCGATAAAGAGAATATATCTGTGTAAACTGACAGCATGATATTGCCCGTTGATAAAGTTCTCCATAATGAGCGCCTGGACGCCTGGCCAATCCCGGGATTGCCCTAGGAGAACCCGGTTAATTTCCTCACGGCTTGATACAAAACCTTCACTAAAAAAAGCATTATAGATAAGCCATACTTCAGTTATACAATAAGCACCAGCTAAGAGCGCGATCGCTCCCCAAAATTTGGGGCGGTTCTGGCGGGTTCGCCAGTAATCGTACAAAGCAGCCAGCCCAAGTGCAGCCAGGATAAACACACCCACCAGCGGTAGTGACGAATACAAGGAAAAAATAATAATGATTATGGCGGGTATTGTCATTTTTTTAGCATTAAATGCATTGAGCATCGCATAGAATAGTAAGGGCTGTCCGGCAATTGACAGTCCGTAGACGGTGTAAAAGGGGATGGTAGCAAAAGATGCCGCGCCCGCCCACGCTAGCCAGGCCTGACGCTGATCGGAGATAACATAGTGCCTGAGCAAAAGAAACATGCCAATAAATGCGGTGCTATGTACAAGCAGCATATTGACAAGATAAGCGCGGAACGGCGGTAAAATGAGATATAGCCAGGTAATAATGTTAAACCCGCTTGGAAGACAACTCCGCGGTAATTCACCTAGCATTTGACTAACGGTTCCTGTAAGGTCAAATGTTTTACCGCTATTTACCAGAACTGTCCAAGCGGTAATCCAGTCAAGATTATCGTTGATGGTAAAGTGAGCATTTTGCCGCAAAATAATAAATGGGGCTAGATAGGCCCCGAGTACACTTGTAAAAATAAAGGCAGCTTTGTGCCTTACCAGGAAATTGAAAATAGTATGCAGTAGCCCAAGCATAATTACATCTACCTCGTTACGGAATTATTTTTGTCCTGTTAGAAAGTATAACTTTCCGCCTGGATAAGGCAACATCGACTTCCGCTTTCGCCAAGGCTCGGCGCAAGCCGTGTTTTCTTTAAAATTAAGAGTGGGTTAAGCTCTCATTATTACAAATTTTAGCATAAATCCAGCCAGTTTAAAAATAATTCCATAATAATTAGAAAAAAAACAAAATAATTTCTATTTTCTTCCAGAAATTAGCAGGAAAAATTCAATTAATTGCGAATATGGTTATATTAGGAAAATAACGGATATCCGAACGAATTTTATGGAGAAAGCAAGGTGCAGAGACTATGGGTAAGTCCCAGGCTACTATTCTAGTGATTGATGACCAACCTGGAATTAGAAGATTGCTTACTGAAGTTCTCCAGGATGAAGGTTACAGTGTTATGACAGCCGCTAATGGCTATGAGGGTATACAGGTTGCGACAGATACGAAACCAAATGTAATTTTAATGGATATGAAGATGCCTGGTATGGATGGAATTGAAACATTAAAGGAACTGAAACATTAAAGGAACTGAAACGGCACGGGCAGGGTGATCAGGTAATTATGATGACTGCCTACGGCGAACTGGATATGGTTAACGAGGCTCGGGAAGCAGGCATGCGAGATTATATTACCAAACCGTTTGATATTATGTCCTTATGCCAGATCATTGAGGCACATATCGACAATAGTTTTGAGACACGCCAGCGGCTAATTGGCTAAATCAAAGGGATGACCCGGGGCATACAGGCCCCGGGTTAATTACTGCCGTCAGCTTTAGACCTTAAAGGATTGGGCAACTGCGGTTTGCTTTACCTGAAGCTGCCAAGTTAATTAAGTTAGGCAGGAATTTTTCCGCTGGTGGCGAAGTATAGGGAGCAAGGGGGGGATATCAATTGGTCATTAGCGCTGTTTCCACGTTGGCGCTTTATTGCGCACGGTGTGGTAATATTGAATTGCATAATGTCTCCCGGTTTGTTATTAATAACTCTCGGCGTCAGCTTGTCTGCAGCTGCGGTCAGGTACAAGGTGCCATTGCCAGCGCGGGGCGGCATCAGTATTTATTGGATATTCCCTGCGTAGTGTGTGAGACCAATCACTTAATATTTCTTGACAGCAAGCTGTTCCTGCAGCCGAAGGCAAGTAGGATATATTGTGCCCAGGCTAATCTTGAGCTTGGTTTTATTGGCAGCCCTACCGCTATTGCCGAAACCATTGCCAGACATAAGCAGGAAGTCGCTAGCATAGCCAGTGAAATGGCGCAGCAGCCAGACGGTCAAGGGATAGAAAACTCGCAAATTTTATTGGAAATTTTAAATAAAATTCATGATATTGCCGAGCAGGGAGGGGTATACTGCTGTTGTGGCAATTCAGATGTTGAAGCCGAGGTGCTTGTCGATGCCATCGAAATCTCCTGCAGTCAATGTGACGGGCGGCTGGTTATCCCTGCTAAAGACGAGCACGACTTGGCGCAGGTGTCTGCCATGGGCATTATTGAACTAGTTCCTCTTAGACGTACTAGCCGTAAATAAGCAAGGAAAATAGAATGTTAAAAGAAAAGTGAGTGAGGTTACAGTGAAATTTTTTCTTGATACAGCCAATATTGTCGAGATCAAAGAAATTTTGCCAGTAGGTATTGTGGCCGGTGTGACCACCAACCCATCACTGATTGCCAAAGAAAAACAGGATATTAAGGCAGTAATAAAAGAGATTGCTTCACTGACGCCAGGACCGGTAAGTGCCGAGGTAATCAGCACCAAATTCGAAGAGATGCTGCCGGAGGCGCGTGATCTGGCTAAGCTTGGCGATAATGTGGTCATTAAAGTTCCTATAACCATTGATGGTTTAAAAACAGTAAGTGCCTTGGCCGCAGAGGGGATCAAAACCAATGTTACTCTGATTTTTTCAGCCAATCAAGCGCTTTTGGCTGCCCGGGCGGGTGCTGCTTTTGTCAGCCCGTTTGTAGGTCGCCTTGATGATATTAGCCAGGATGGTATTGGACTGATCAAGGATATAGCCGATATTTTTGCCATTCACGGTATTGAGGCAGAGATCATTGCCGCCAGCATCCGTCATCCTCTGCACGTTACCCAAGCAGCGCTGGCGGGGGCTCATATCGCTACTGTGCCTGCCAAAGTTTTGGTATCGCTCTTAAATCACCCGCTGACTGACGCAGGGATTGAACGCTTCCTGGCTGACTGGCAAAAAGCCAACATGTAAGACTGTTGATAACTTTTCGTTTCTGAACAGTCTTGGAGAGTAGAGGTTGCCGGGCCGAGGCCCGGCATAAATTTTCCTCATAAGAATTAAGGAGATGTAACACTATGGAACGTGAACTAGCACTGGAATTTGTACGAGTTACTGAGGCTGCGGCTGTTGCCTGTGGTCGTTGGATGGGACGCGGAGATAAAATTGCCGCAGATCAGGCGGCTGTAGATGCTATGCGTGCTGCCTTTGATACGGTAAATATCAGTGGGCGTGTGGTAATTGGCGAAGGGGAAATGGACGAGGCTCCCATGCTTTATATTGGCGAGGAAGTTGGTCACGGCGGCCGCGCAGTAGACATTGCCGTTGATCCATTGGAAGGGACTAATCTGGTCGCCAAAGGTCTGCCTGGCTCTATTGCCGTGCTGGCCATAGCGCCACGCGGCTGCTTGCTGCATGCGCCAGACATGTATATGGATAAAATCGCTGTTGGGCCGCGGGCCAAAGGAAAGATTGACATAAATGCCCCTGTGATAGAGAATCTGAAAGCTGTTGCCTCGGCGCTTGACCGCTCGGTAGAAGACCTCACGGTTGTCATTCTCGACCGCCCGCGACATGCTTCGATTGTTAAGCAAGCCCGCGATGCTGGGGCTAGGATCAAGCTAATTACTGATGGTGACGTATCGCCAGCTATTAATGCGGCTATTGAGGGTACCGCTGTCCATATGCTCTTAGGCATCGGTGGCGCACCTGAAGGGGTATTGGCAGCAGCTGCCATTAAATGCCTGGGTGGAGATATGCAGGGAAGACTATGGCCGGAAAGCGATACCGATATAGAACGGGCTAAGGCCATGGGGATTGCTGATATCAACAAAGTATTTACAATAGACGATTTGGTAAAAGGTGACGAGGTCATTTTTGCGGCTACTGCCATTACTCAGGGAGACCTTTTGAACGGAGTACGGTATTTTGGCGGTGGTGCCCGCACACATTCGATTGTAATGCGTGGCTCGACCGGTACTGTGCGGTTTGTTGACGCCATCCATAAGTTTGATAAAAAACCTATGCCAATTAAGCGGGCATAGGTTGTAACGAAAATACGAGATTGCTTCACATATGTTCGTAATGAAAAGAGGGCCTGTTCCCTGTACCGTCATTGCGAGCCATAGTGTGGCAATCTCGTTTTCTTTAGGTATGTCTACAGAAAAATAATCCAAGTCATGCATATTTTGAGGGCCTGTCGCTTATGCTAATACTGGGGATAGTTTAGGTCAACAGCCTACTAATGTTGACTGATAAGCCTAGTAAGCGAGGTGACGATATTGAATTTGCTGAAAATGAATGCCAAGCAATGGGCCTATGTGGGCGGGGTTGCATTACTGGCTGGTGTATGGGCAGCTCCCAGTGGCGTGCAGTCACTGCCTGAAGCACCTGTGGTGACTGTACCGTCACGGGTCGAACAACAAGCTATTCAAGCGCCAGTTACTGCACCTGAGACCAGCAAGCAAGTCATCCAGCAATATACTGTTGTTGCTGGCGATACCTTGAGTGGAATAGCCGAGCACCACGGCATTGACCTTGAGACACTTACGGCAGCCAACCCCGGCACCAGCGACCTTATCCACCCCGGCGACCAGTTAGTCATCCTCCCTAATAAGGGCGTTATGCACCAAGTAGATACTGGTGATACTTTATGGGATATTGCTCATACATACGGTGTACAGGTTGAAACAATTAAATCTGCTAATGGGAAGAGCAGTGATGATGTTGCTGCTGGCGAGAAACTCTTTATTCCCGGCGCACGCTGGGCCAGAGCTGACACAGCGGTAGCACGGGCATCCTACAGCCGTTTTATTTGGCCGACTAGAGGCGAAATCTCCTCGCCATTCGGCTGGCGCTGGGGGCGTCTGCACGCTGGCGTTGATATTGCCAATGACATTGGTACTTATGTCATGTCCGCCCGGGCTGGCCGGGTTATCTGGGCCGGCTGGCGGGGTGGCTACGGCTATGCCGTTATGATTGATCATGGCAGCGGTTATGTAAGCTTATATGGTCATCTTGACGACTACTTTGTCGAAAGGGGCCAATACGTACGAGCAGGCCAGCGGATTGCCTCAATGGGCAACACCGGCAACTCAACCGGACCACATCTGCACTTTGAAGTTCAAAAAGATGGGCAGCCAGTAGACCCAATGGGATTACTGCCGTAAAAAATAAATTGCCACGTCGCTAAGACGTGGCAATCTTTTTTTATTTATACGCTGTGTTAAGACTTCGCATGTGTCTGAGCCAATCGGGTGAAGGAGACTCTCCACCATTCCCCAGTATCCCGATGTTTCAGCAAAGCTGAAACGAGTCGCTATTCCTTGAAGTAATGAATTGCGCCGCGAACGTTCAGAGTGCCCCAGATGCGAGGCGGAAGGAGGACGTGAAGCGCGGCGTACTGGGAAGTACGTTAGCAAGCGCCCGGACTGACAACGAAGCAGGTGGGGTGCTATGGACGTTTGCTTATGTGTTGTAGTGTAGCATCATGATAAGGCCACGCCGCATCCGCCATCGCCTTATCAACCGGAGCAACTACTGCATAAATGCTTGTAGTTTCAGTTTGTTTCAACATCCATTTCTTATTAATCTTTTCAAAAGTAAGCTCGGTCCGGCTTAAGCTGCTGCCGAATTTACCGGGGGAGGCAGCCATAACTCCGTTAACTTCCAAACCGTTATTTTTGACGATAATTACAGCATCCACTTTATTGTTCAGCTTTTTAACTGTAGCGTTAATTGCGGCTGTCTGATCGCTAAACTTAAGTCCGGTATAATTCTGTGGGGTGCTGTCAGGGCTGGCTGCCGATACGCCGATAATGCCGATACGGATCTTTTCTTTCTTTTTATCTTTGCCTACTTCAAATTCTTTAATCGTGTACGGTTTTATAGCAGATCCGAGGCTGCCGGAACTATGGACGTTAGCTGCCAGTGCAGGAAATTTCGCAGCAGCGAGTGCTTTGGATAAGTAATCAGGCCCGTAGGCGAATTCACCTTCACCAAGCACAAGTGCGTCATAGTCCAGATAGTTGTACATGGCAATCATCGGAATAGGAAGTTTGGATGGCTCGGTGGCAAAATAGCGAGTCAGGGGCGTGCCTGAGAGCGTATTGCCAGCATCGACTAAGAGGGTGTAGGGGTTACCCTGGCGTTCTTTTTTCACCAGACTCGAAATTTTAACAAGGCCAAAATCGGCAGACCCGGGAAGATTATAATCCCAGTTAATGATATGGCCGTTCAGGCCGGCAGTTGCCAGCACAGTCACCTTAACTGGCGCAGGCGGGGCTGCAGGCTGCTTCGGAGCAGCCTGAGTAATTGTTGGCAGGCACCAGATAACAGCTAAAGCCAGCGCTGCCAGCCGTAATAATTGCTTACAAGATTTTTGCAAAACTATCCCTCCAAAATATGAATTCAATGAATCATTGTTAATCCGATGACTAACCCGCTCTAAGACTCCCATCTTCTACAAGTGGGAGTTAAGAGCGGCTAAGTCCCTGGATAAGGGCGACTAACCTTCAGATGGGGTTAAAACCCCACCTGAAGCTAAGTCTACTTTATGATTTCGCCGTTTACAACCTTTTTTCCTGTCGAATATTCCCTGACAAAGCAAAAATTACCGGATAGATACAGCGCAGTATATAGGCCTGTTTTTTCGGGGAATAATAGTTGTACCATTGAAGAATAGTGAGATTGCGAGGTATTCATGGCCTATGTGATCGCCGCGCTGATGGCCGGCCTGAGTTTTCTATTGAACAAGCTGTTTTTGCGGTATATTGGGCCGATAACAGTCATAAGCCTGGGACCGATTACTGAAGAAGCGGCCAAAACGCTGTTTGCGTATTATCTAGGGGCTGGCATTATTGACGTGCATATGGTATTTGGCGTAATTGAGGCCACGTATGACTGGCACCAGGACGGCGGTAAGAACCTGACTGCCCCGCTGCTAAGTATTGCCGGGCACAGTCTGTTCGGGGCCGTTACCGCCGGCATACTGTTTGTGACAGGCCGTGTATGGCTTGGTTTGGCTGCAGGTATTATAGTGCATCTAGCCTATAATGTTACTGTTGTCAGGCTGGTCTCTGGAAAAATGACCAAAAACTAACAAGAGAGGGAGCATCTGTGAAAATTTTTTATACTTGCGAATATTGCGGCGATCATATCGATACATTAGAAGTAGATCAGGTAGATGAGACCAAGTTTGGGTTTGATTGCTTGACTGCTCAGGAACGTCAGGATATAATTAAGACTGATGTCGAGCAAAATGCTATCCATGTTAAGTCGCTCTGTGATTTTTGTATTACCTCGATGGGACTTGACGATAATGTTTCACTAGGCATGCCTGCCATCAACAAAGGCTATATACACTAAACATAGTGATTATTTCTTAAACACATATATATAAGGGCTTTAGCCTAGGCTAAAGCCCTTTTGGTACTACCTGGACTGGTGAGAGGTACTTTTTATGGGAGAAAAAACAATGCTGACGCTATTTGCCGCCTTACATGAGGATAAGCAGCTTATAGCAGCTCAAGCCGCCTTTAGGGCGGTGGATGCTCAGAGTGTAATCTACGGCGTAACCGGTTCGCAAAAAAGTGTGCTTATGGCTGCTGCATTTCAGGCTTCGCCCCGGCCGACAGTCATAATCACCGCCGGTCACGAGGCAAATGAGATGCTGCGAACTGATTTTGCTGCACTCTTGCCCTATGTGCCGGTAGTAGAACTACCGGCTATTGACATTGTCACCTTTGCGGCGGCTGCCAAGAGCGTTGAGCTGGCGGCAAAACGTATGGATGTTTTGAGCCGCATGGCGCGGGGAGAAAAAATTATTGTTTTGGCAGCTGCTGAAGCTGCTATGCAGAGAGTACTTCCCAAGCAAGAATTCTTGAACAGCCGGATTACGGTTAGCAGCAGCGGGGTGGTAAGTCGTGAGGAGCTGATCAGCTCTTTGGTCGGGTTCGGCTATGAGCGGGTCGACCAGGTAGACAGCGCCGGACAGTTTAGTGTACGCGGCGGTATTATTGATATTTTTGCTGTTAACCGGAGCTTGCCGCTCCGGCTTGAACTATTTGGGGACGAGGTTGATTCGTTACGTGAGTTTGATCCGACCAGCCAGCGTTCGGTAGCAGATCTGGCTTTAGCAGACATTATGCCGCTGACTGAACCTGAATCAAGTGGTAAGCCTGCGGTTTTTGCCTCCTACCTGCCGGCTGGCTCTTGTCTTATTTTAGACGAACCGGCACGAATCAGAGAGCAGATGACCAAAATCGTCAAAGAAAACCCGGATATAAAACGCCGGGTCTTTGGCTGGACTGAAATGACGGCTGCTTGTCAAGCGTATAATGTAGTCTATTTATCACTCTTGCTGCAGAAAATCCCAAATACGCAGCCTACGGAAATTATTAGCATTACAGCCAAAGGCATTGCGCCATTTCATCGCCAAATTGACATGTTGATTACCGAAATCAAAAATTGGCAGGATAAAAAGTACAACATTGCCTTATTTATGCCTAACTGGGATAAGGCGGAAAATATTCGTCAAAACCTCTTTGACGAGGGAATAACAGCAATTATGGCTCAGACAGGGAATATGCCGCTCATTCCTGGTACGGTCATTGTGCTGGCAGGTACACTGTCAGGTGGCTTTGAGCTGCCGCAGGCCAAGCTGGTTGTTTTAACTGAGCTTGATATATTCGGACGGCAGAAGAAAAAACGCCGGCCCCGTGTTGGCAAGGACCAGCAGATTACTTATTTTCGTGATATCAATCTTGGTGACTATGTTGTTCATATCAATCATGGTATTGGTAAGTATGTTGGCGTCGAGACACTGGAAGTCGGCGGCGTTCACAAAGATTATCTGCATATCCGCTATGCGGGTGATGACAAGCTATATGTGCCGACCGATCAGGTAGGGCTTTTACAAAAATATATCGGCGCCGAAGGTGAAGTGCCGCGCCTCAGCAAAATGGGCGGTAGTGATTGGCTCAAGGTCAAAACCAAGGCCAAAGCCGCTGTCGCTGACATGGCTAAAGAACTGATTGAACTATACGCCCAGCGCCAATTGCAGGTAGGTTACGCCTTTGGCCCTGACACGCCCTGGCAGCGAGAGTTTGAAGACGCCTTTCCTTATGAGGAAACACCAGATCAACTGCAGGCCATTACAGAAGTAACTCATGATATGGAACAGCCGCGGCCTATGGACCGGCTATTATGCGGCGATGTCGGTTTCGGTAAGACCGAGGTGGCCATTCGTGCCGCCTTTAAAGCTGTTATGAGTGGCAAACAAGTGGCTGTGCTGGTACCTACCACTGTCTTAGCGCAGCAGCACTATCAGACGTTTAGTGCGCGCTTTTCCGGTTTTGGCCCAGTCGTTGACGTTGTCAGCCGATTCCGGAGTGCGCGGGAGCAAAAGGCGACCCTGCAAAAACTGGCGCTTGGACAGGTAGACGTGCTCATTGGCACTCATCGCATTTTGCAATCAGATGTAGTGTTCCAAGATCTGGGACTCCTGATTGTTGACGAAGAGCAGCGGTTTGGCGTAGCCCAAAAGGAAAAGATGAAAAAACTCCGGTCTAACCTGGATGTGCTTACCCTTAGTGCCACCCCGATACCGCGCACTCTGCATATGTCGCTGGTAGGTGCGCGTGATATGAGCATTATTGAGACGCCGCCTGAGGACCGTTTCCCCGTACAAAGCTATGTTGTTGAATATAATGAAGAGATCATTCGTGAGGCCATTGTTCGTGAGCTAAAACGTGGCGGCCAGGTGTATTTTGTTTACAATAGAGTACAGACTATTGATAAAGTACGCCAGCGCTTAACCGAAATTTTGCCTGATGCTACAATAAAAACAGGCCACGGACAGATGCCTGAGGAACTATTAGAGCAGGTTATGCTGGACTTTTATGAAAACCGTGACGATGTGCTTATCTGCACAAGTATTATCGAAAATGGCCTGGATGTACCTAATGCCAATACCATTATTGTGTATGATGCCGATCATTTTGGTTTGTCCCAATTGTATCAGATGCGCGGGCGGGTTGGGCGTTCTCATCGCATGGCGTATGCGTATTTTACCTACCGGCGGGACAAAGTACTTACTGAAGTGGCTGAGAAACGGCTGCAGGCTATCAAAGAATTTGCCGAACTGGGCTCAGGTTTCAAAATTGCTATGCGTGATCTTGAAATCAGAGGCGCAGGCAACATATTAGGCCGCGAACAGCACGGGCATATTGTGAGTGTCGGCTTTGAAATGTATTGCCGTCTGCTTGATGAAGCAGTTGAGGAACTCAAGACTGGCAACACTGTTTCGCTGCCTCCAGACACAACCATTGAACTCAATATCGATGCCTATCTGACTGGCGACTATATCAGTGATGCTATGCATAAGATTGAGATATACCAGCGGATTGCTGCTGTGCGCCAGGAAGCACATTTGATTGAACTGATTGATGAGCTAATCGACCGTTTTGGTGAGCCACCACTGCCTGTCACCAATCTCTTAGCTGTTGCCAGGATCAAAAATATGGCGCGACAGATTGGTGTTCGCACAATTGCCGAGCGGGGCGGATGGGTGGAAGTTGTTTTCGGCGATACACCCAATGTGGCTGATGGTGGGTTAGTAAATTCCAGGAATCTTTTTCCAGGTAAACTAGCCTTTATTCCCGGACCGCCTGAAACCATGCGACTGGCAACTTCGCGACTTACCATGCCGCTCCTAGAAGCGTTAACTAAGTTATTCTGTGTATTAACAGGGTTGACATACGTGGAAAAAGTGTAAACTTATTCCACGATCGCAAGCCAGAAAAATGAATAAAACGAGTCTGCTGGATATATACTACTATCAATGAATGATTAGGATATTGCTAAGGAAGGGCCTGATTTATTCGCTGTATAGGTTTGCTACGATTGGCACACGAATTTGTTTCATCTTAATTAGTCTGCAAAAGCTGTAGAAAGGGGGATACTGGTGAAGGCAACCGGAATTGTACGCAGAATTGATGATTTAGGCCGAGTTGTAATACCAAAAGAAATCAGACGAACTCTCAGAATCCGTGAAGGTGATCCGCTGGAGATATATGTTGATCGTGAAGGTGAGGTAATACTCAAAAAATATTCGCCGGTAGGAGAACTTGGGGACTTTGCTAAAGAATATGCCGACTCGCTATTTGAGGCCATTGGCCATATTATCCTGATCGCTGACCGCGACAACGTAGTAGCTGTCGCCGGCGCCTCTAAAAAAGAGTTCTTAAGCAAGCCACTTGGTCCAGCTGTTGAAAAAGTAATGGAAGAGCGCAAGACTACTCTCATTGCCAATCCAGGCGAGTACAAACACTGCAAAGGTTGTGCCTCCCAATGTGAGGACGACGAAACCTGCAAGTTCACCGCTGAAGTCATTGCTCCAATTATTGTTGAAGGCGATGCCATCGGCGCAGTTATTATCTGCTCCAAAGAGCCAGGTGCCCAAATGGCTGACATGGAGGTTAAACTAGCCGAAACAGCTGCAGGATTCCTGGCAAAGCAAATGGCTCAATAACATTCACACAGCATAAAATGACAAGTAGCGGACAATAACAATTACTGTTAGGTTCGCTACTTTTATATTACTTTTAGCCGTACTTCTAAAGCGATTTATCCGATGACTAACCCACTTCCTGTGCCCTTTAGGGTATAAGACTCCCGCTTCTATAAGCGGGAGTTTAGGAGGCTTCCCTGGAAGTTGGGCGACTAACCTTCAGATGGGGTTAAAACCCCGTCTGAAGCTAAGTCTACTTTATTTTATACGCAATTATATATAGTGTTTTATTGACAATAAGATTTTGCTATAATAGTAAAGATGGCCGGTTAGGCCAAATTTTGGAGAGGAATGACTCGTTTGAGTAAAGATACATTTTTAAAAGGTGCGTTTATCCTGACAGTCGCTGGTATTGTTGTAAAAATAATCGGCTCAGTGAACCGAATTCTGTTATCCCGCCTTTTAGGCGGCGAAGGGGTAGGCCTATACCAGATGGCGTATCCTATTTACCTCTTAGCGCTTAGCGTTTCATCGGCAGGTATTCCAGTAGCCATTTCCATAATTGTGGCCGAAAAGCTGGCTCGTAGCGACTACCGCGGGGCTAACCGTGTATTTCGCATTTCTTTGGGTGTGCTGGCAGCCACTGGCCTGTTGTTCACTTTTCTTTTATACTATGGCGCAGGCTGGTTGATTGAACATAATTTTGTCCGCGATCACCGGGCGTATTATGCCATTGCTGCTTTAGCCCCAGCTATCTTTTTCGTCACTGTATTATCCAGTTACCGCGGGTACTTCCAGGGACTGCAGATGATGACACCGACAGCCGTCTCGCAGATTTTTGAACAGCTTTTCCGCGTGGTTACGATGATTGCCTTTGCGTATATCCTGTTGCCGCGAGGACTTGAGTTTGCTGCTGCCGGAGCCAGTTTTGGCGCTGGCCCAGGTGCTGCCGCCGGCCTCTTAGTACTATTGTACTTTTACTGGCGTCACAAACCTGGATTCAAGCATCAAATGGATACCCAGCCGCAAATCACTCAGGAGTCCAGTCTTAGCATAGTTGGACGGATTGTAAAATTGGCACTGCCTGTATCATTAGCTAATATCATGTTGCCGGTGGTGTCAAATATTGACCTATTAATTGTGCCAGCCAGGCTGGAGGTGGCAGGCTATACGGTAGAACAGGCCACAGAACTGTTTGGTTATCTCACCGGTATGGCTGTGCCGCTTGTTAACCTGGCAACAATATTGACAGCATCTTTGGCTGCCAGCTTGGTGCCTGCCGTGTCCGAGGCATATACCCTGGGGAACAGACAACGAATTTATCAACGTACAGCAACAGCTATGCGTATTTCCAACTTGATCACCATCCCGAGCTTTGTGGGTATGGCGCTCTTGGCTACCCCGATCTCCCTGATGCTGTACGGAACACCTAACGCCGGTTTGGCCATCGCAATACTGGCAGTAGGCATTTTCCTCTTAGGTATACACCAGGTAACAACTGGTGTATTGCAAGGATTGGGCCATACCGCTATCCCTGTGGTCAACATGGCCATTTCGGCTGTTGTTAAAATCATTATGAGCTGGGTATTGACGGCTATACCGTCTCTGGGCATCATGGGCGCGGCATGGGCCACTGTTGCCGACTTCGGAGTGGCTGCACTATTAAACATGTTCTTTGTGTACCGCTATGTTGGTTTTAGTCTTAATATTAAAGATACCTTTAAAGCGATAGTGGCATCAGCTGTTATGGGTGCAGTTGTGCTGCTGGCCTATGATCTGATTATGAGCCATACGCTCCATAATACGCTGGCTACCTTAGGGTCAATTACTGCTGGGGGCGCTGCTTTCGGGATTGTCTTGCTACTAGTAGGTGGTATCGAGGCCCGTGATATTGAACAATTGCCTCGTATCGGCGGTAAAATGGCTGATATTTTGATTAAATTGAAATTATTGAGGCGATAATATGGGAATAACTATTGCTGGGCTTGGTCCTGGCAGCTTTAAACACATGACGCTGGAGACATGGGAGCTTTTGTCAGGCACTGGCACCTTGATTTTACGTACGGCTAAACATCCATGTGTAACAGTACTGAAAGAACGCGGGGTTGTCTTTACTAGCTTTGACCATCTGTATGAGGAGGCTGAGGACTTTGCCAGCCTTTATCAACAAATAGCCAATGAAGTCATCCAGTTGGCCAGGCAGGGGGAGTCAATTGTCTATGCCGTACCTGGAAGTCCGTTAGTGGCAGAAAAAACAGTTGAACTCATCAGTGCACAGGCGAGAGCAGCTGAGGTCCCTCTTACTATCATCCCCGCCATGAGTTTTCTGGAAGTGCTATATACACGGCTTGGAGTTGACCCCATTACTGGCCTGACAATTATTGATGCTGCTGATTTGGTCACATTGCCGCCTGATCTTGTTACCGGTCTCATTGTTACCCAGGTATACAGCCGTCAGGTGGCGTCAGAAACCAAGCTGGCACTTATGGATTACTATGGTGATGAATATCAGGTCACTGTTGTCCGCAATCTAGGCTTGCCTGATGAGAAGATAGAAAAGATTATGCTATTTGAGCTTGACCGCCTGCCTGTTATCGATCATCTTACCAGTGTCTATGTGCCGCCACGTCCCGCGCGGAGCAAGGTTTTCTCCCTTGATCCTATTGTTGATGTCATGGCGCGTTTGCGGTCGCCAGGAGGTTGTGTATGGGATATTGAGCAGACCCATCTTAGTCTGCGCCGTTACATTGTTGAGGAAGTGTACGAAGTGCTTGAGGCCATTGAGTTGGCTGATGGTGTCAAATTATGTGAAGAGCTTGGCGATTTACTGCTCCAAATCGTGTTCCATGCCCGTGTCGCCGAAGAGAGCGGCGGTTTTACCATGCAGGATGTTGTCGATACTGTTACTGAAAAAATGGTACGCCGTCATCCCCATGTGTTTGGTGAAATAACAGTGCGTGATGCGGCTGAAGTTGTCGTTAACTGGGAACAGATTAAAAAGCGGGAAAAACCCGGAGAGCGGCCAAGGGTGCTTGACGGCATCCCAGTAGGCTTGCCTAGCTTAATGACTGCTTACAAGCTGCAGGCCAAAGCGGCTAAGGTGGGGTTTGACTGGTCTGAGATTGGCCCGGTGTGGGACAAGATTACTGAAGAATTGGCTGAAGTTCGGGAGGCAGCCGCAGCGCCTGAAGCCGAGCGTGGCCAGAAAACTGAGGATGAACTCGGAGACGTGCTGTTTGCTGTGGTCAATTTGGCGCGGTTCATGGGGGTTGATCCTGAGACTGCCTTAAACCGTACCAACAATAAGTTTAGACGTCGGTTTAGCCATATTGAGACCCGGCTGAGCGAGCAGGGCAAGAGCTGGGAGAGCATGGATTTAGCCGGACTTGATGAATTATGGAAGGAAGCCAAGGAAAAAGAAGCAGGAGAATGAGTTTTTTTGCCATTTTTTTTAATATCAGCAGGAATAAAAAGTTACGTAGCGAATAAAGCTAATCGTAATCGATTTACGTTAGGGGGAGCAAGATTGTGAATAAAACTGACCTTGTCAAAGCAGTAGCTCAAAAGGCCGACATGACTCAGAAAGATGCTGAAAAGGCTATTAATGCAGTATTTGCCGCTATCGAGGAAGCTTTAGCCAACGATGATAAAGTACAAATAATCGGATTTGGTACTTTTGAAGTAAAAACCCGCGAAGAGCGCAAAGGGCGCAATCCACAGACTGGCAACGAGATTACCATCCCGGCTTCAAAGAATCCGGTATTCAAAGCAGGCAAAGGCCTGAAAGACACCGTAAACGGCTAATTGCACAATGGACAAGACTACCACAAAACCAGGTTATATACCTGGTTTTTGTTTAAATACCCACCCCTTATTTCCTACCGCCAGTACTAGTGCGGTAGTGGCATAGTAACCGCAGCTTTTCAAAGCAGTTAATGAGGAGAGAAGTTTTATGACAGGCAAGATACTAATTGTTGATGATGAACTAAACATTCGCGAACTCATAAAATTTAACTTGGAGAAGGCGGGTTATAAAGTTCTTGAGTCAGACGACGGGCAGGCGGCGGTAAACATCGCCAAAACCAACCGTCCTGATCTTGTCGTCCTTGATCTTATGCTTCCAGGCATGGACGGCCTTGAAGTATGCCGAGTGCTAAAAAACTCCCGGGAGACAGCGGCTATCCCTATTATTATGCTCACTGCCAAAAATGAAGAAATTGATAAAGTAATTGGTCTTGAATTGGGTGCAGATGATTATCTGACCAAGCCGTTTAGTCCGCGGGAACTCTTGGCCAGGATTAAAGCTGTGCTAAGGCGCAGCCAAAAGGATAGTTCAGCTGGTGGAGAATTAACAGTCGGCAAACTCAAACTTAACTTTAGTCGCTATGAGGCCTATTTAGGCTCGGTAAAACTAGAACTGACGCCTAAGGAATATGAGATGCTTAAGCTGTTTATCACCAACACAGGCAAGGTATTTACCCGTGAACAGCTTCTTGAAAAGGTATGGGGCTATGAGTACTTTGGTGACACTAGGACGGTAGACGTACATGTGCGGCATTTGCGAGTCAAGTTGTCGCACGACAATGATATTGCCGAATCCATTGAAACAGTACGTGGTGTCGGGTATCGGTTCCGCGATTCAGAATAAGATAAGAGCGAGATTGTGCAGCAATCTCGCTCTTATCTTTGCCCTGTAGGAAAGTATAACTTTCCGTCTGGATAAGGGCAACATCGACTTCCACTGTCGCCAAGGATCGGCGCAAGCCGTGTTTTCTTTAGAGTAAGTTTCTAAAAAAATTAACAAGATATTAACATTCGCGGTGCTGTTTTTATGTTATATTGCTTATGAGAAACTACAGGAGGCTAGACTAGCTTATGAATGCTAAAATTCAAGTAAATAAACTTAAGTTATATTATGGAGATGTCCTGGCCCTGAAAAAAATCTCTATAGATATTGCAGAAAACAGTGTCTTAGCCCTTATTGGTCCGTCTGGCTGTGGTAAATCCACCTTTTTAAAGACGCTAAATCGCATGAATGACTTGATTGACAGTGTCAAAATTGAGGGTGAGGTATTACTTGACGGCGAAAATATATATCACCCTAAAATTGATACAGTAATGCTGAGAAAGCGGGTCGGGATGGTTTTTCAGCGCCCTAATCCGTTCCCGATGTCGATTTATGATAATATTGCTTACGGTCCGCGCATTCACGGGTTAACTAAGAGGTCGCTTCTTGATGAAATTGTGGAAAAGAGCCTTACAGGTTCAGCTCTCTGGGGCGAAGTAAAAGACCGGCTGCATTCCTCGGCTATGGGCTTATCAGGTGGTCAGCAGCAGCGGCTATGTATTGCCAGGCTGCTGGCAGTAGATCCAGAAGTGCTGTTAATGGATGAGCCGTGTTCAGCACTTGACCCGATATCCACAATGAAGATTGAAGAATTGGTTACAGAGCTTAAATCAAGTTATACTATTGTCATGGTAACCCATAATATGCAACAGGCAGCCAGGGTATCAGACTACACCGGTTTTTTTCTAAACGGGGATTTAGTAGAATATGATAAAACTGATGCCATCTTTACCCGCCCGCAGGATAAACGGACCGAAGACTATATTACCGGCCGCTTCGGTTAGGCTTAGGAGGATTTGCACGATGACAATGAGACATAGTTACGATCAGGAATTGGAACATCTGCGCCAAAGCCTGCTGGATATGGGAAAAGCAGTAGGGGGCGCGATTGAGGATGCAGTAATCTCACTGGCCAGGCAAGATCTAGAATTAGCCCGCAGGGTTATGGATTTTGATGACCAAATTGACCAAATGGAAGTTGATATTGAAGATAAGTGTATGGTGCTAATCGCCAGACAGCAGCCGATAGCCCGCGATCTCAGGATTATTGGCACAGGGCTTAAAATAACGACAGATTTAGAGCGGATGGGAGACCATGCCTATGATATTGCCAAAATCACGCTAAGCATGGCTAATCAGCCGCTGATTAAACCTCTTGTCGATATCCCGCGCATGGCGCAAATGTCCCAGAGAATGCTCAAAGACGCGTTGGAAGCCTATACTGCTTTAGATATTCCCCTTGCTGAACAGGTGTGTTTAAACGATGATGAGGTTGACCACATTTACCATCAGGTGTTTCGCGAACTGCTAACCTACATGATGGAAGACCCTAAGACCATTACCCAGGCAACTCAGCTAATTTTTGTAGCCCGCTACCTGGAACGGATTGCCGACCACGCCACCAATATCGCCGAATGGACCATCTACTTGGTCACAGGGCAGCGCCGGAGAAAGAAATAGTAAGGCAGCAACGCATAATAAAAATCTTGCCAAATTCTGTATGAATCTGGCAGGATTTTTTTCATTGTATAGTAAATATTGTACAAATATGTAAAAGTGAAAATTTGTGATGGTGAACTAAAGACTATCCCCAAAATATATTCTTTGCGGATAGCCTTGGATTGCCATAAACTATGAATATTGCTCAGGAGGCGCTTTCATGTCTATAAACGATGCCAGGACAATCTATATGCGCAAACCGGTGAATCAAGCCCTGAATAAAATATGGGAATATCCGTTGACTGTGGTGGAAGCGCCGATGGGTTATGGTAAAACGACTGCGGTGAAGGAGTATTTAAAGAGAAGTCGCGCTGAGGTGTTGTGGCAAACATTATTGGATGAGTCAGCGACCGTTTTTTGGAAGAGGCTTAGCCGTCTGTTCAGAAAGTTTGATCCAGCTGCCGCAGATAGTCTTGCAGGAGTGGGGGTTCCCAGCAACAGCGTATTTTTGGAAGAGGCTATCCGCATTGTCGAGGGGATAAAGTTTCCGGCAAGAACGGTCATTGTATTTGATGATTACCATTTGGTGTCGTCTCAAGATGTTGACCAATTTGTTGAATTTCTTGTCAAGTCCGAGATTCCCAATCTACATATCGTGATCGTATCTCGCAGTGTTTTTGGCGAGAACACGAGCGAGCTTGTCCTCAAAGGGTATTGCTGGGTTATCAACAAGAGCTATTTTGTGCTTTCGCGGGAAGAGATCGTCGAGTATTGCAGGCTGTGCGGAGTAAAGCTCAACCCAGAAGAAGTGGAGTTTTTGGTCTCCTATACTGAAGGTTGGATCAGCGCGGTATATCTTTGTTTACTGGGTTTTCTGCAGGACGGACGGATTGAGCATCAGGTCAGTCTGTATGAGTTGATAGAAAAGGTTGTCTATCGGCGGGTTTCAGCAGAAGCCCGCGAATTTTTGCTGAATATCTGCATTTTTGACAACTTTACCTTGGAGCAGGCCGAATACATGTGGCGCAAGGACAATGTCGAGACGCTGCTGCGACAACTAGCGGCAAACAATGCCTTCATCCGGTATGAGCAAGCCACTAGAACGTATTATATACATAATATCTTCTCAAGTTACCTGCGACGAATTTTTGATCGGCAGGGTTTAGACAGGAAGCAGGCTGTTTGGAGTATGGCAGGGGAATGGCATGTAAGCGTCGGTGACTGTATCCATGCCCTGGATTACTTTTTTAAAGCCGACGATTTCGAAGATCTGTTAACCGCTATTGAAATTGATAGAGGCAATGGTATATGGAGTGAGCATAAAGAAAAACTAATCCGGTATTTCCACGATTGCCCCATGGATATAAAAAGAGGGCATCTGCAGGCCTGTCTGATCTATGCCATCAATCTATTTTCGTTTAATGAGATGGAGTTGTTCGCACAGCAGTGCGAAGAAATCGGTAGATACATCGAAGTTATGCCAGGTGAAAAGGAGCAGGAGAAGGACCAGCTTGCTGGAGAACTCGAACTTCTGTGTAGCTTTGCCAAGTATAATCACATAGCCGGGATGTCTGAGCATATCCAAAGGGCTGACAGCCTGATGAAAGGGCCATCGGAGTTCATGGATAGAAATAGTTCATGGACATTTGGTTCGCCGTCTGTAATGTATATGTTTTATCGTGAGAGCGGACATCTTGAACAGGAAGTACTTGATTTGAACGTGGCTATAACGCAGTATTGCCGGTTAACAGCCGGACATGGTTCCGGTGCGGATTCTATGATGCAGGCTGAGCGGTATTATCACATTGGCGATTTTGAGAATGCGGAAATCGCGGCACATAAAGCCCTATATATTGCCCGATCACAGGAACAAACGGCGATTGAGCTGTGCGCACTGTTTCTCCAATTGCGGCTGGCGGTTGTGAAGGGAGATGCAGTATATATGATGAGCAGCCTGCAGCAAACGAGGGAAGGAATTAAGCAACAGAAACTGTATCTGTATCTTCATACCTGGGATATGTGTGAAGGATTCATCTATTCATATCTCAATCAGGAGAAAAAAGTTCCTGCGTGGATTGTGAACGGTGATTTGCAGGATCGGTCAATCTATTTCCCCAGTTACGCTTTTTTCAATATTGTTTGGGGCAAGGTGCTGCTAATCGATGGTCAATACCTGAAGCTAATCGGTTTAGCCGAAAGGTTTATTGATATCGCAAGTATTTTCCCCAATTTGTTGGGCCAGGTATATACCTATATTTTTGAGGCAGCGGCCAAGTTTAAACTGAGGCGTCATGAGGACGCCCGGATAACGCTCAAAAAAGCTCTGGATATCGCAGCTCCCGATCAGGTTATGATGCCGTTTGTGGAAAATGGTGAGTATATTGTCGATATGCTTACCGAGCTGGAAAATAGCGGGCATTACCCAGAGTTGATTGGCAAGATACGCGAGATACTTCCGTCAATTGAAAAAAACAGGGAAACGATGTCGGCAAAATTTAGCAGCGGTGACAGCAAGCTGCCGCTCACCGAGAGGGAATGGACGATCGCTGAGCTTGTCGCAACAGGCTTGCCAAATCGGGCTATCGGACAGACATTGCATATAGCCGAAGTAACGGTGAAAAAAGCGTTGCAAAACATTTATGTAAAGTTGGGCGTTAGCAGCAGAACGGCTCTTGCCAAGATAATGATCGAGCACAAGACTGGTTGATGGAAAAGTGTATACTTTCGGATAGTATCACAAAAGGCTAATTCATTTTATTATTAAAATGAATTAGCCTTTTTGATTTCAGCGAGGTGATTTTATGGGGAAAATCACAGAAGTGATCCTCGGCGATGATTATTTAGTTACAGTTCGATTTGATAACAACCACTCGGTGACCATCAATATGAAAAAAAAACTGCATACAGCCCGGTTTTCTGAGCTGAGAGACAAGCAGGTGTTTAACGCGGCAAAAACCGACGGGAAATCGGTACATTGGCCAGGAGGAATATCCATCGCTATCAGCGAGATTATGGAGATCGTCATAAAGTAGACTTAGCTTCAGGTGGGGTTTTAACCCCATCTGAAGGTTAGTCGCCCTTATCCAGGGACTTATCCGCTCTTACTCCCGCTTGCAGAAGCGGGAGTCTTAGAGCGGGTTAGTCATCGGATAAAATGAGAACAGGAGACCGGTGTAAATGAATAATGGAAATATGGAGGGGAAATTATGGACATTGTTTTACCGTTGGTTATGTATATTGTCTTTTCTTACGCGTCGGGGAAGATTGGGGAAAAATTCCACGTCGGATCAATGGGGCAATACTTTATTCCTATTTACAGCCAGCTACTGCTCTGTAAATGCGCTCAAATTTCTCTGTGGTGGGTTCTCGGTATGTTCGTGCCGATTGTCAACCTGGCAGTTATTGTCTATATCTATGGTACGCTTGCACAACGGTTAGGAAAAAGTTTTTGGGTGAACGGCCTGGGATCCCTTATTTTTTGCATAACAGTTTTTATTATGGCCTGGGATGACTCAAAGCCGGTTAATGCACTGCCGCCTGCTCCGCCGACTGTGACCAGGGTATAAATTTATAGGTATTTTTTGTTACATAAATGAATGCTGGTATTACCCTTGTAAAGGAGAGGAAGTTAAAAATAATGGACAACAGAAGGCAACGCAAAAATAATCGGCCAATCAACCACTGCCTCACGGCTGGACTAGTCCTTTTTATGGCAACCGCGCCGCTCACCGCACTGGCGCTGGAAGGGCCTGACGCCGGCAAAACCCTCGAAGGGCTCAAAAAACCCGGACTGGCTCAACCGCAGAAAGACTATAAAGACATCGTTATCCAGCAGCCCCCGTTATCGGACAAGGCCGACAACACTACCCGCTTTCCTATTGACAAGTTCCGGCTGACTGGTGAAATTCCTATTCCTGAAAGCCAACTGCAAGCACTGCTGCAAGACTCGCTCAATCAGGAACTGACCTTGGCCGATCTCAACACACTGGCAGCTAAGATCAGCACTTACCTGCACAATCAGGGCTATATCGTAGCCGCCGCCTACATACCGGCTCAAACTATCCAGAATGGCATTGTCGAACTTAATATCATTCCCGGCAAATATGGAAAGATCATCGTTGAAGACAACAACGTCCTAGCTTCCACACAAGCCAAATCCCTTATAGCCTCATTAAAACCGGGTAACATCATCCGTAAACCAGACCTGGAACGTGCTTTGCTCCTCCTAAACGATCTGGCAGGTGTCCAAATAAAAGCTGTCCTCAGCCCGGGAATACAGTCCGGAACCAGTGACCTTACAATTGAAATCAACGCAAGTCGTGAAACTAACGGCGTTATCTACTTCGACAACTACGGCAACAAATTTACCGGCACCAACCGTCTGGGCGTAGCTGTCAACTTGAACAACCCCTTTCACCAAGGTGATACTCTGGCCTTCAGTGGCATAACCACCGGTTCTGGCCTCAATAATTATGGCCTGTCCTACCAACTGCCGCTGGGCGGCGGCTGGAACTGGGGTGTCAGCTACGCTCATACCCGCTATGCCTTAGGCAAAGATTTCGACAGCCTTGATGCCTCCGGTACCGCCGATACTACAGGTATATATATATCCTATCCCTTCCTGCGCTCTTATAACGCCAACATAAGCGGGCGCATCGGCTATGACCACAAAAAACTCGTCGACGACATTGGCGCAAGCGATACCCACACACCAAAACAGACCAACGCATTAAGCATTGGTCTAACCGGCAACTGGCAGGAAAAAGGCACTGCCTATACTGCCTACGACCTGACCTATACCAGCGGACAGCTGGGATTTGACAACAGTGTTGACAGTGACAATGACGCACTGACTGCCCAAAGCCAGGGCAGCTACCACAAAACCGTACTGAAACTGAACCGACGCCAATACCTAAGCAACCGTCTGAGCCTGGGTTTGTTCTTCACCGGGCAATATGCCGGGAAAAACCTCGATTCCTCAGAAAAACTCTCATTAGGCGGAGCCAACGGCGTACGTGCCTATCCGCAAGGCGAAGCCTGCGGTGACCAGGGCTACCAGTTTACCGGCGAATTCGACTGGCAGCTGCCGCTCAAAAACAGCAAAGACAATCTGGCACTGGCCTTGTTCTATGACCAAGGCAGCATTACCACCAACAAAAACCTGTGGAACGGTGTAACCGGCGATAATCACCGCACCTTGTCAGGCTTAGGCATGGGAATCATTCTGAATAGAGCTGAAGAATATTCCTTACGCATGGACTACGCCTGGAAGCTTTCTTCTGCAGCCGCCACCTCTGACACCGACAAGAATGGGCGTTTTTGGTTGCAAGCTTTGAAGTATTTTTAAGGAGAGTGAATCTGTCGAATGAGAAGGAAATGGCTGCGTACATGGCAGCGAAACGAACCCAGAGAGACAAGCTTATCCCCTGGTATGAGAAAAGCAATTTTGCTGACGGTACTGGCGGCGGGAATTTTCCTATTTCCAGTCACTGGTGCGAACGCCAGCCCGAGCGGTGGACAAATCGTCAGTGGTTCGGGACAAATCAGCCAGCAGGGCGGCAACTCCACAATTACGCAAACCACCGACAAACTTGGCATCAACTGGCAGAACTTCAACATCGCTAAGGGCGAAACCGTCAGGTTTATTCAACCAAGTGCTAACTCTGTCGCGTTAAACCGCGTCCTTGGCAGCGATGCCTCAGCTATTTACGGTACACTCAGCGCCAATGGCAAAGTGTTCCTTATCAACCCCAATGGCATCTTGTTTGCCCCCGGCTCCCAGGTCAACGTCGGCGGCATTGTGGCTTCCACTATGAACATGACCGACAGCGACTTTCAGGCTGGACGCTACAAACTGAGCGGCAACGGAAAAGGCTCGGTCATTAACCAAGGCACCATCACGGCAACTGACGGCGGCTATGTCGCCCTCTTAGGCACCCAGGCGAAAAACGAAGGCATCATTACTGCCAATCAAGGCACAGTCGTTCTCGCCGGCGGCAAAGCTGCCACCCTTGACTTCACCGGTGATGGACTCTTGAATTTGGCTATTGATCAAAAAGCACTGGCTGCCAGCGCAGCCAATAGCGGACTCATTCAAGTCAATGGCGGGCAAGTGGTGATGACCGCTGGTACAGCTAATACCCTGGCCGGTACTGTTGTCAACAATAGCGGCGTTATTAAAGCGCAAAGCGCTGTCAACAAAAACGGTGTCATCATCCTGGATGGTGGCCCAAACGGTACAGTGACAAACAGTGGTATACTGGACGTCAACGGCAGGAATGCCGGACAAACCGGCGGCACCATCAAAGTGCTTGGTGAAAAGGTCGAACTAACCGGTCAGGCTAAGCTTGACGCATCAGGCGAAGCCGGCGGCGGCACAATTCTTGTCGGCGGCAACTACCAGGGTAAAGGGACAGAACAAAACGCCATCACGACCAAAGTAGCTGCCGGGGTCAGTCTTAACGCTGACGCCATCACTAGTGGCAACGGCGGCAAGGTGGTGGTGTGGGCTGACGACACCACCACCTTCGCCGGTAAGATAACTGCCAGAGGGGGCTCAGTCAGCGGCGACGGCGGCATGGTCGAAACCTCGGGAAAAAACACTCTCAGTGTAAGTGGCGCGGTCAACGCCGGAGCTGTCAACGGCAAAGGCGGGAGTTGGCTGTTGGATCCGACTGACTATACCATTGATACGGCGGCGGCCAGCAGCCTTAAGATAGCTTTGGATGGTGGCACCAGTGTTACTGTGACCTCCAGTAGTCCTGGAGCAACAACTGGCAATGGCGACATCCACGTCAACTCGGCACTAAGCTGGACAGGCGGTGGTTCGCTGACTTTAAATGCTTCCAGAAATATCAACGTCAATGCCGCTATTACGGACGGTGGTGCAGGAAATCTGCTCTTTACGCCGGGCAGTGCGGGTAACCTGCTGGTCGGCAAGAATGGATCAGTCCGCCTGATAGGCGGCGGAAACCTGTTTATTTCTGGCAATCAATACACGCTGATTAACGATTTAGCGGGCTGGAATGGTATGGGGCTGTCCGGCTATTACGCCCTTAATACCGACATTGACGGTGTGACTGCTGTGAAAGGCACATCATCGAACCCTTTTCTCGGCGTACTTGAGGGGCTAGGGCATAAGGTCACAATTAACATTAATTCTGGCAGTGGTTATGTCGGTTTATTTGGCAGGACCGAAACCGGCGCTCTTTTGCGCAATGTTGGTGTTAGTGGGTCAATAAGCGGGACGGCTAACCGCGTCGGCGGCTTAATTGGGAGTAATTATGGAGGCAACATTATCAATTGCTACAGCACAGTTGGCCTGAACATGACCAATGCCACTGATATCGGCGGATTGGTTGGCAGGAATGCTGGGTTAGGCATTAATACCGGAGAGATTATCAACAGCTATAGCACAGGAACAGTGGCTTCGGCGAACTCAACGAATGCCGGCGGCTTGGTAGGGGCAAATTCCACTGGTGGCAGCATCAAGAACAGTTATAGCACGATCGCCATGAACAACGTACCAAGCTGTTATTATGTAGGTGGTTTGGTGGGGCATAACACTGGCACAGTTGATAATTCCTACAGCACGGGCGACGTGACAGGCGACATTTATGTCGGTGGCCTGGTGGGATATAGCTCAAATGCTATTCGGTATTCCTTCAGTACCGGAAAAGTGACCGGCAATCCCGCAGACAGTGGCGGCATAGCTGGAGAGTACGCATCGGGACCAGATCTAATCTCGAATTGTTTCTGGAACACGACCGTCAACGCTGGACTAAATGGTGTTGGTGAGGGGACTACTTCTGGCGCAATTGGTAAAACAGCAGATGAAATGAAGATGGCAGCTACTTTCGCATCCTGGGATCAAAGTGTGTGGAAATTCTACGATGGCAGCACCATCCCTTTGCTCAAGTCATTCTTACAGTCGGTAACGGTTACGGCTAATTCGACTAGCATGATCTATAACGGAACGATATATAACGGCAGCGCAGGAGTTACTTATTCATCGCCTGTTACACTTTCCGGCACACTGGCTTTTACCGGTGCAGACAAAAATGTGGGTACCTACACCATCACCCCCACTGGCTTGTATACTGATCAGCAAGGCTATGACATCCAGTTTAAAAGCGGTACCCTGACTGTGACTAAGGCCCCACTAACGGTAACCGCGAGTGGTTTAAATAAGGTCTACAATGGTCTGACTGACGCGAGTGTGACCTACGGAGGATGGATAAGCGGCGATACGTTGACTGCCAGCGGCGCAGCATCCTTTATTGACAAAAATGTGGGAACAGCTAAAACAGTCAATGTGAGTGGGATTGTCTTAAGTGGTGCAGATGCCGGGAACTATAACTTGCAGAACACAACAGCATCCACCACAGCTAATATTACTCCAGCGGACCTGACAGTCACGGCAATC
>NZ_FWXI01000020.1:57632-105070 GCF_900176355.1 Sporomusa malonica
GGGTATATAATGGCACGACAGGTGCGAGCGTAACCTATAGCGACAACCGAATAGACAGTGATGCACTGAGTGTCAGCGGCACAGCCGCTTTTGGTGACAAAAATGTGGGAACAGGTAAAACGGTTAGCGTGAGTGGAATTGCCTTAAGTGGTGCAGATGCCGGGAACTATAACTTGCAGAATACAACAGCATCCACAGTGTCCAATATTACCCCGGCAAATTTGACTTATACAGCCAATCCGGCTAACCGGATATATGGTGAGTCTAATCCTATTTTCAATGGTACGGTAACCGGATTTGTCAATGGCGAAACACTAGGGACTGCCACAATAGGTTCGCTCAGTTTTTCCGGTCTAGCTAATGCCAGCAGTCCGGTTGGTACATATGCTATTTATGGAAGTGGCTTAACCGCGAACAATGGAAATTACACATTTGTCCAAGCACCTAGTAATAGTAATGCGTTGACTGTTGGCGCTATCACGGTTGTTACTCCTCCTTCGGTCCTCCAGTACGTTTCCAGTGATTTTGGTGGCTATGGCCGTGCCCATAGCTTTAGGTTAGGCAATATAGAAGGATCAAGAGGAGATGGTGGGCCGCTGTATATCATAGAAGGAAGTGGAATTAATATTTGAATAGAGTCAATGGACGGTTCTTTGATTCCGTGTTTAATATGAAATTTGCCGTTACCAATGATGTAGAGAACCCGCATCATTGATAAACGGCAAGACTCCTGCAAAAATCTCTTGGAGACTTCTGCAGGAGTTTTTTTATATTTAGGGTAATTGATTAGAATAGAAGAATGTGTAAATATGGAGGAAAAATATGAAACTAACAGTTTTAGTTGATAATAATACTATAATTGATAGATATTTTTACGCCGAACCAGGGGTATCGTATTTAATCGAGTGTGATGAGGGCAAATACTTGTTTGATACTGGATATTCAGATATATTCTTGCGAAACGCTGCTAAAATGGGTATTAAACTATTAGCGTTAGATGGGGTAGTGATTTCACATGGTCACAATGACCATACATGGGGGCTAGGTGAGTTAGTTAAGCTATATTCAGAGGCTGCATATGAAGGATATGGGTGTACAAAACCTGCGATAATTGCTCATCCAGATGCGTTTTTAGATAGGAATGTGGATGGGCTTGATGTGGGATCAATGCTTTCCAGTGATCAACTAAAGAAATCATTTTCATTAAAACTTGGTAAAGAACCTATATGGATCACTAATAAACTTGTATTCTTAGGGGAAATCGAACGAAATAATTCTTTTGAGATAGAATCCCCAATAGGCAGAGTGATGCGGGATGGCGTTTGGGAAGATGATTTTATTATCGATGATTCTGCGTTAGCCTATATGTCCGATAATGGCTTGGTAATAATTACAGGATGTTCCCATGCCGGGATTTGCAATATTATCGAACATGCTAAAAAAGTATGTAATGAGGAAAGAGTATATGATGTTATTGGTGGGTTTCATCTATTAAATCCCTCCCCCAAAAAGCTGGGTAATACGGTTGATTATTTTCAAAAATGCCAGCCTCATGCTATTTATGCATGCCATTGTACCGATTTGCGCTCAAAAATAAGTTTAGCACAAGTCGCGAATGTTGAAGAGACTGGTGTAGGATTAGTGTTGGAATATAAATGAGGCTATTTGAGAAGAAAAGAGACGCTCATCATGATTGCAAATACAGAAACTAGATTCCTATCCCCTGATTTTTGGGGTAAACCTGCAAAAAGGTAATGATAGCTTCAGGAGTAATGAGTTTGATGTTTTCATAAAGATCATTAAAGTGGTTGGTGATAGCCGTTGGTGTAATGCCGGCCGGACCATAGACCACGAAAAGGGCTTGCTCTGTACTGGGCTTAAGGCTTGTCCTGGAATCGGGCCCCCCTAATATGCTGGATATGACACCTTGTTCATCAGCCAGCATCATATCGCCTTGTTTACACAGCTGTTCTTTGCCGCTTATCCCGGTGTATTTTTCGTGGCCTGCGGCTAAGCTCAAGTGCAAAGGCGGCTGAACGGCGGCCAAATCATGTCCTGCTGTCAGTAAAGAATTTTTTAGTTCGGCCAAAAACATTGCCTCAACTAAAGCGGCTCCACTCGGAATCGTCTTACCTTTATAAATGATTGATTCTAGCTGGTGCAGCACATGGTAGGATTTTTTGTAGCGCTTATAGTACTGTATGTAGGGCTGTAACGGTTGGCATTTAGCTATTAGATCAGAATTGCCAAATTCAGCCTGAAGGAAATTGACTACTTCAAGCTTTTTTTCTTCCAGCCGGGGATTGTATTCAGGATTGGCTACTTTCTTCACAACCATCATTCCGAGGCACGCCCCTGGGTAAACAGTCTGCCATGCTTCAGATATTTCTAACATTCAGGTCACTTCCTCACAGAGGTGTTTAGCAAAAACAGCTCTTTTCTATATAAAATATCATCAAAAGCCTAACTTTTGTAGAACCAGTTGAATGCTAATTTTTGGGTGCCACTCATAGAGAGTGTTGTCTCAATGGATATCAGGGAGACTGGTGCATTGACACAAGTAGACACATATATAAGCAAATGGTAAACTTTATATATGGAGGTGGCAGTCTGTCAAGAAGTGTAATCGCTCGAATCTGATTGGGAGAATAAATATATCCCCTAAAAATATGATTGATAAAGAATTGAGGTATTGCGTTGAATAGAGAAGACGAAATGAATGAGTATAGGGATACTCCACCGCCACCTTCGCGGCAGCCCTGGTATAAAAGATTCGGGTTAGGTGGGGCGGTTACTGTTCTGCTGGCTATACTGAAGTGGAAGACGATTCTTAGTTTTCTTCAGGGAATCTTTTTCTTGTTTAAGTTCAGTAAGTTTGGGGTTACAACAGTATCCATGCTGGCGATGATTGGCGTGTATGCCTGGTTTTATGGTATTTGGTGGGCGGTAGGTTTTGTTTTGCTTATTACAGTCCACGAATACGGGCATATGTATGCGGCGAAGCGGCAGAACATCCCTGTAACGGCTCCGGTTTTTATCCCTTTCCTAGGAGCGCTGATTGGTATTAAGGAACCTCCCAAGGATGCGGCAACAGAAAGTATTATTGCCTATGGTGGGCCACTGTTTGGCTTTTTTGCGGCAGCTGTTGTTCATATCGCAGCTTATGTATTTCAGTCACCGCTGCTGTTCTCACTGGCGTTTACAGGCTATTTCCTGACGTTATTTAACCTCATACCGGCCTCGCCGCTTGACGGTGGGCGGATCGCCGGGGCGGTATCTCCCTATATTTGGTTTCTGGGCATTCCCTTGATTGGGGTTCTTATCTGGTTTAGCTTTAGTCCGATCTTAGTATTAGTTTTGTTTGCGGCCATTCATCGTGCATGGGAGTTCTGGAAGCATCGCCATGACTCCTACTATGATACTGAGCCAGGGGTTCGCCTAAAGATCGGGATTGCCTATCTTGCCTTGTTGTTGGTGAGTGGGGTGTTAACTTACGAAACGCATCTTACTGCAGAGGCGTTGCGGCCAAGATGATAACGAAGAACGCTGGGCTTAGAATAGAATAAAAAGCGAGATTGCCACGTAGCACTCGTAATGACGAAAAGGGAACTACCTACTTCGTCATTGCGAACGTATGTGAAGCAATCTCGCTTTCTTTATTCACTAGTCGAACTGGGCAATGTAATGGTGAACGTTGTTCCCACATCAACCATGCTTTCGGCTTTAATGCGTCCACCTAACATTTCGACAATAAATTTGGCAATAGCCAGACCAAGGCCGGTGCCGCCGGCGGTGCGGGCGCGTGCGCGGTCGACTCGATAAAAGCGGTCAAAGATAAGTGGCAGGTCTTTGGCCGGGATACCAATGCCGGAGTCTTTAACCTCAATTTTAATTTCCCGCTCTTCCTGCGAGCAGGTTAACATGATCTTACCGCCTGGAGGAGTGTACTTGATACTGTTTTCCAATAAGTTAACAATAACTTGTTTGAGCCAGTCGGGATGAGCTAGGGCGGCAAGCGGTTCAGGGGGGGTTGTTAAGCTGATGGTATGTTTTTTCTGCTGCCAGCGGGGTGCCAGGTCTTGTTTGGCTGCTTCTAACACCGGCCTGATAGCTACTGGTTCCAGTTTGACTTGCTCACGATATTCCTGGGCGCTAAGGCGGGCCAGTTTGAGTAAATCTTGTACCAAGCGATGCATACGGTCAGCTTCGTCATAAATGATGCGGACAAACTTCTCTGTGAGTTCTGGCTGTGCAAGTGCTCCGTCCAAAAGAGTTTCGGCAAAGCCTTTGATGGCGGTCAGCGGCGTAGCCAGTTCATGGGATGCATTTGTCACAAACTCGGATTGGCGGTCATGCATTTCCTGCAGTGT
This sequence comes from Sporomusa malonica, assembly GCF_900176355.1. GTDB lineage: Bacteria > Bacillota > Negativicutes > Sporomusales > Sporomusaceae > Sporomusa > Sporomusa malonica. The sequence goes on from NZ_FWXI01000020.1 coordinate 62,003, forward strand.
TGTTATATCATGGAATACGCTTAATATGCCGGTAACCTCGTTTTCGCTGCCAGTAAAAGGAGCCAGAAAGACTTGAAATACGCGTTTTTTGCCGTGAATATTGGTTTTAAGATCAATAATCTTGTTTTCCTTCGACAGGATTGCTTCCTGTACTGCCTGATCCAGAAGGCTATTGCCGATGACCTGAATGTTGTGCTGCCCCAGCATTTGGTCGGTTATTCCAAAGACAGACATGGCCATTTTATTGGCGGTGGTGACTCTGCTATAACGGTCCAAGAGAATAACAGCATTACCCATATTCTGCAGAATAAGCTCAAGCTTGCGTTTTTCGCCAATGGCGTCATTAACCTTGTCCTCTAAGCTGGAAGTCAGATTATTGAGGGCATGGGCCAAAATTTCCAGTTCGTCGCCTGTCTTGATAAAGACTCGTTTGCTTAGTGTGCCTTCCGCAATTTCGTTAGCTGTATCAATAATTTCTTCAAGTGGACGGGTATATTTATAGGCAAGTCCCAGACTGAAGGCGATAGCTACAAGTGAGGTCAGCAGACTGGCTGCTAAGAGAGCTGAGAGTATCTTTTTGTAGCCAGCGTCAACATGGTCAAGCGGCATGGCTACACGGACGACGCCGGTAATTTCATTCTGGTAATAAATCGGGGTCGAAACATAAAGCAGCGATTTGTCCTGAGTAGTACTTGTCCGAATGCTGTGGCCGTTATTGCCTGTGAGTGCATCGGCTATCTCGGGGCGATTACTATGGTTTTCCATGAGAGCCGGATTTTGCTGAGAGTCGGCAATAACAGCTCCGGTGGTGTCAATCACAGTTACTCTAAGGTCGATACGCGAGCTTAGTTCTTTAATCTTTTCATCAATTTGAGCCTTCTGGATTGGGCCGGACATGTCCCGGTAAATTAACTCTTCAATAATTTTTCCCTGGTTGAGCATAGCTGTATTGAGACTTTCAATATTATGCTGGTAAAAAAACCACAGGATATAGCCGCCAAGGGCAGTCAGTGTAAAGAGAATAAGTGCTAGAAACGACACGACCAGCCGGTTGCGGAGGTTGCGGGAAAACATTTGGGAAGACCTCCCTAGAATGAATTTTATTAATACTATTACAAATAATACAATATATTAGATGTAAAGGCCAGTTGCCTTTTCTTAACATTCCCTTAACATTTCCTTAACACATCAAACTTTAAAATGATTTACAATGAATATATCAAATGTACAAACTGCGAGGAGGTCAATAACAACTATGAAACTATCCCGAAAAATGTTAGCAGGCGCTCTGGCCATGGTGTTAGGCGTTAGCTTAGTAGCAGGCTGTGGTGGCTCGAAAGAAGCCCCTAAAGAAGCTCCAAAAGCCCAAACTGAATTGTCCGGTACTGTCACTGCATCAGGTTCGACAGCACTATTACCTTTCTTAAAACCAGCACAGGAAGAGTTCCAGAAGAAAAATGCTAAAGTTACTGTTAATATCGCCGGCGGTGGCTCTTTCACAGGGCAAAACCAAGTAGCTGCAGGTTCGGTTAATATCGGTAACTCCGATGTGCCTCTGCAGGACAGCTTAAAGGATAAAGGTCTTGTGGAAACTAAACTTGTAGGTATTCCTTTCGTATTTATTACTAACACTGATGTTGCCGTTGAAACTTTGACCCAACAGCAATATGTTGATATCTTCACAGGTAAAGTAACCAACTGGAAAGAGGTTGGCGGTAAGGATCAAAAGATCACCCTCATTCATCGTGCCAAGTCCTCCGGTTCCCGTGGTGCCATAGCTGAGATTGTGCTCAAAGGCGCAGCCTTTACCGACAATGCGGTTATTCAAGACTCCAATGGCGCTGTGAGAGCAGCTATTGCCAGCACCCCAGGCGCTATCGGCTATGTTGACGCCGCTTATGCCGATCAGTCAGTAAAAACCCTGGCCTACAATGGTGTTAAATACAGTATCAATGATGTAGTCAGCGGCAAATATCCTGTATTTACCTATGGCCGTATGTATACTAAAGGTGAACCGACCGGAGCAATAAAAGCCTTTATTGATTATGCAACAAGCAAAGAGTTCCAAGAGGCCTATGCTGAGAAAAACGGTTTCGTACCTATCACTAAAATGAAATAATTCTGTTAGCAAAAGCCCTGAGCCAATCGGCTCAGGGCTTTTATTGAGATTTAACACAATCTTAACATTGCATTAACAAACCAGGACACACTAATGGCATATAATTAAGAGGAACTATTCTTTCGATAGGATGTGACTTTTAATGGCAACTACTGCTGACAACCGGGACCACCGGATGAAACTTGTATATGACCGGTATGTACGCTATTTATTTATTGCAAGCGCTTTTCTTATGACGGTAATCATCTTATCTATTATTGTATTTGTAGGCCAGCAAGGGCTGATGACTTTTAAAGAGGTCAGTCCTATGGAGTTTTTCTTTTCGTCCAAATGGGACCCAACCGAAGATAAATTTGGGGCCTTTAGCTTTATTACAGGTTCAGTTTACGTCACTATTTTGGCTGTTCTGTTTGGTGCGCCGCTTGGGTTGGCTGGTGCCATCTTTATGGCCAAGATTGCACCAGAATGGCTGCGGGAGATTATGCGGCCGGCCACTGACCTATATGTCGCCATTCCATCAGTTGTCTACGGCTATGTTGGGCTGACTGTTCTGGTTCCGTTTATTCGCGAGTTTTTTCATGTAAACACCGGTTTTGGTTTGTTTGCGGCCTCGCTGATTCTTTCCATTATGATCTTACCGACAATTATCAGCATTTCGGAAGACGCTATTAGGGCTGTGCCAAAGACTTTGGAAGAAGCCTCGTTGGCCTTGGGTGCTACCCGTTGGCAAACCATTGCCAAGGTGCTGCTGCCATCAGCGCTTCCTGGCATTCTGACTGCTATTATTTTGGCCATGGCCAGAGCCATCGGTGAGACCATGGCAGTGCAAATGGTGATTGGTAATACACCGCAAATGGCAAAGTCGCTGTTTACGCCGACCTCGACGTTGCCTAGTGAGATTGTGGTTGAGATGGGAAATACGCCTTTTGGTTCGGCTTGGGGTAATTCATTGTTCTTAATGGCGCTGGTGCTGCTTATATTATCGCTTGTCATGATTTTAATCATCAGGCAGATTGCAGCAAGGAGGATGGCATAATGTCGGCACGAAGTCAGGATAAAATAGCTACAGCCGTTATGTGGCTGGCAGGAATAATTATTTTAGCCATACTTGTTACTTTTTTAGGATATATGCTATATAAAGGGTTGCCGGTCTTAAACTGGAACTTTATCACAGGTATGCCGAGTGATATCTACGCAGGCGGCGGAGTTGGGCCACAGTTATTTAACTCCTTCTATATTCTGGGGCTATCCATGCTGTTTTCCATTCCGGTGGCTGTTGGGGCGGGTATTTATTTAGCTGAGTATGCCGGTAACGATAGGCTGACAGATATGATTAGGTTAAGTACAGAGAGTTTGGCAACCGTTCCTTCCATTGTACTTGGCTTGTTTGGAATGATCATTTTTGTTAATATGTTTGGCATGGGATTTAGTATTCTCGGTGGTTCGCTTACCTTATTGCTGTTAAACCTGCCGGTGCTGGTGCGGGTTACTGAAGAATCCATTCGTACCGTACCTGCTCATTACCGGGAGGCCAGTCTGGCGCTAGGAGCTACCAAATGGCAGACAATCTGGCGGGTGGTACTACCTAATGCATTGCCTGGGATCATTACCGGTATTACGCTGACAGCCGGCCGGGCATTAGGTGAAACTGCCATTCTCATATTTACTGCCGGTACTACCGTTTCCCGGACAGTCCCTGACTTTGATGTTATGGCTGCAGGGGAAACATTGGCTGTGCATATGTGGTATGTTATGGCTGTAGGACTTGTCCCTGACCGGGTAGCTGTTGCTGACGGTACAGGCGCACTATTAATCCTCACAATCTTAGTGTTTAACCTCATGTTTGCGCTGCCGAGCAAGTATATTCAACGAAAAATGGCTGGCGGCAGTCATTAAAGAAGAAGTCCTGAGACGTTATTTACATCTCAGGACTTCTTTTATTTGTGGCACCTTCGTCATGCAATTTTAGTTTCTTTATTTTCGCAACTGCTTTTTCGACCTTAGTCCAAATTCTGTCCCAATTATCAACGGCGGCCAATGATCTGGCCAGTTGCCAGCCGGTAATAAGACCGGCATCCCGATGGGTAAGGCGGCTGGCCGAAGCCTTAATCAGCTCGTGCAAAAGCGGGGGGGTGTAAGCAACATCCTGGATTCTGCCTAAAGAGTCCTGGAGTTTCTCCAGCCGTTTACTAAGCAACTGGGCATTGTCCGGCAGGGCTGGTGCCAGAGAATCCAGCGTGTACCTGAGGCGTTTACCGGCAATTCGGAGTTCGTGGACGGCGTCCAAGTCGGCAAGGTCAAGAGCGCTTCCTAATTTCAAAAACTGCTTAAGCCAATGGGCTAAGCGTTCTAGGGCAAATTCTTTAAGCGATGGCATAGGGTCATCGGTATTTTTATTCGCCTGCTTTTGCATAAATGCCCATAAGCCTAAAAGTACTGGGGTAAGCTGTCCGGCAGCAAGAGCGTCATAGAGAAGGTCTCTTGTGGCCTGGCGTTTGCCGGCAATTAACGCGGCTAAAGTCGGTTTGGCTGTATGTACGGGAAGAATTTTTTTCGCATACTCGGCCAATTCATCCCAGGCCAGGCTAAATACATCAAGATCGCGGACACTGCCAAGTCGGTGGCCATAACCAGTAAGCTTGTTCTGCCAATTAGCATATTCCTCAGCAGGAAGCAGTGGCTTGGAAAAATTAATTAATCCTCGCAGCTTGCGTAGTGCTACCCGGAAATCATGTAATGTTTCTATCTCATCAGGATTGGATAAGTAAGTCTGCTGGGCGCTAATCACCTCATGAATATGGTAAATGATAACTTGGCTCAGTATTTGGAGGGCAGGCTGGGTTGCGCTTGATTTTTTCAGCGGGGTGGGTAAGGGGGTATCGCGGCCAAGCTCAGCGGCTAAGCCAGCTAATACTGCTGCCCGGTAGAGTTTGCTGTCCAGTTCAGGTAGCAGAGGAAAGTCGTCGGCTAGAGCGGCTCCCAGCCAGACGAGAGCTTCAGGCTGTCCTTCCTTGAGTTCAAGTTCAAGCTCCAAAATTTTCTGCTGCTTATCCCCGGCAAAGATATCGCCAGCATCAAGTGCCAGTTCGATACTGCTGCCATCTGGGGTCAAGAGGTTGATAATATGACGTTCAAATCGAGTGCTAAATACCGGCTCTAAAGGCATTTCGCTAATCGCTTCGGCTAAACGCACGCCAATATCTGTAGTCAGAAATGGCTCAATACTAGGAAGTGGGCTGTCTACCGGCACATTGTACTCAGCTCGCTGGTGAAGCCCGCCGTCGCTGGTTCCGTCAGCTTTAACGGTAGCTGTCCACTGACCGTTTGCCAGGCGCAGCCGGTACGACAGGCGTGATTTCAGCAAAGACTGATCGGCAGTATCATAATAAGTAGTCTCAAGTGTCTGTTTAGAGGGTGGCTGAGTAGAGAGTTCTTTCAATAAGGGCGCGGTTAACAAATGATCAGTGATGGTTGGGTCAGCTAACCTCAATTTAAGCTCAGCTTCAGTATTTGACATAGGCAAACACCTCCTTAAGTATGTCATGTCCAAAATTGGATAATTTTATATATATTCGCGCCCTGTGATGGAATGCCTTTATTCACCAGATTTTTTTAGGCCACAATTACCCGAGCTCTATTCCAATTAATAGCTGCCATGGTGTAGAAACGCTCAAACAACCCAGCTGTGGTGCGTTGAGCGCGGGGAAGCAGGTGGGTGGTAACAGTATGAAATCTCGTATGGTTTTCTTCTGTTACCCAGTCAAGGTAGTCAGCTGCGATTACCGCATTGTTTATCAAAAGACTATAAGGGTCAGTATTGGCTAGGTAGAGCCCTTCATTCTGTACGGCAAACGAACTGAGGTTGTCTCTAACCCAGATCTCATATTCCTTATGACCGGAAAACAGTCTGGCGCGGGCATGGTGCGGGACACATAAATCCTGCAGCAAATGGGCAGCCGCCCCGAGAAAGAAAGCACTTTTGGCCAAATTATTTTGCCACGCATAGGTCAAGGCAGCCTTGAAGTAGGCGGAAAAGTCATCAAGTGCGGTGGCAAACCGCCATAATCCTTTGCCAGTTAAGGGTTCATAATAATGGCTGACATTTTTCCAGCCGCTATCAGCCCAATAAACCCCCGCATTAAGCTGGGGCAGGTAGGTTTTAAAGAAGGCGGCGCAGTCATTAGCACCATCGCTCAATAAGATGGTAACAGCCTGCTTGTTTAAAAACTCATGGGTTACACTTGGTTGGTCAAATAAGCCTTGAAAGGGACTTACAGCAGCAAGCAGCAATTTGGCTCCTGTACCCTCTGTATACACTGCCGGTAATGACTCGGGTTTCATAGCCATCTCCTCCTATCTCAAAAAAAGTAAAAAAAGGGAGACGGTTTTTCTGACATTGTGTCAGAAGAACCGTCCCCCTGACATGGTGGCTCCGGTACGAAACAACTCTTGTGAGATTGTACTTGCAATTGTTTGGGCAGCTGCCGGGCGGCCGAGCAGGGTAGCCATTTCCCGCATATAACCTAATCGTTCGGGTTGGGTGAGTAGTTCATAGACTGTGTTGCTCAGGCTGTAGGTGTTCTGGGCCCAGAGTGCGGCGCCTTTTCTTGTCAGGTAAGCCGCGTTTTCTTCTTCTTGACCAGGGATAGCCTGATACAAGAGCAAGGGAAGCTGCATTGACAGTGCTTCACTGATGGTTAGTGCTCCTGGTTTGGTGATGAGTAAATCGGCGGCAGCCATCAGTTCGGGAACATGACGGGTGTAGCCGAGTACTTTGACTGGGTGAGCAAGGGCATGTGCTTTGGCTGAGAGACTACGGCGAAGGGAGGCATTGCGCCCGGCAACCACTACCAGATTAAGCGGCAGGTGCAAAGCATCAATAGCAAGTACTGCCTGCTCAAGATCGCCCATTCCAAGTCCTCCGCCCATCAGGAGAATAATTGGGTGATTGTTGGAAAATCCTAACGCGTAGCGAGCCGCTCGCTGTTCGGCTGTAGCAGGTATGTGACTGAACTTCGGGCCAATAGGGATGCCTGTGGCATAAACGTGAGCCTGGTCAATGCCATGCATAACCAGTTCCTGTTTTAGCTCAGGGGTAGCGACAAAGTACAGGTCAGTCTCCTTATAGCACCAGAGACGATGGATGGCAAAATCAGTAATAACACCAATAAGTGGTGTATTGATTCGACGGGTATGCTTTAGGTATGCGGCTGCACCGCAAGGAAAAGGATGGGTGCAGATAATGGCGTCAGGGCGATGGATATTAATTAACTTAAGCATACTACGCTTCATTGCCATAGCCATAAGGCTTTGGACCTTACTGCCAGGCAGTGGCATTTGAGAAAAGCGATACAGCAGGTCGTACATATCGGGAAAATTATCAATCAGTTTGAGGTAAGCCTCTTTTACCAGTGTATTAAGATACGAGTTTTCACCAGCCATGAAGTCGATCACTTGGGCGGCGGCCAGTTCTTGGCTTTCAATGGCTGTTTGAACAGCCCTGGCAGCCTGGGTGTGTCCGGCACCTACTGAAGCTGAAACCAATAAGATTTTTGCTGGTTTGATTTTTGACGACAAAGTAATCACCTCGTCACTAAACTCATTTTCATTTTAACATATTTTACGCAGACGACTGTTAACGCCAGGTTAATAGGGCGTTAAGCAATGTAAAAAAACGCCCGCGTCCTGCTTACTAAACTGCAAACAAGCGCGGCGCGTTAACTGATTAAACTATTTGGCTGTTGACCTAAGCTCTGGCGCCGCGGCGATCACAGACCACACATGAACCTGCACGCTGTTTGGCCAGTTTTTTCAGGTCGGCGGCTACCTCCGCAATCTCAAGGTAGTTAGTAAACATATGTAACTGGTTTATGACAACCGCAATCGAGATGGAGACTATGGGGAAGTGCTCAGTCTGCCCCTTGCGGTTTTTTCCTTCCAGATATCCTTTAAGCAAATCATCAGGATGATACTGGCCGATAATTTCGCGATCAAATAGTTCAATAATACTCTCTGAGACGGCCTGAACACTCTCGGGCTTGGTGATGATGATAAAGTCATCTCCACCGATATGACCCAAAAAATCATCAGCAGAACCAGCCTTGCCAATGCTCCGGCTTAAAACTTGAGAGGTCAAGAGCAGGACTCGATCGCCTCGCTCAAAACCATATTTATCATTGTACGCCTTAAAATTGTCAAGGTCAAGATACATAACTGCAAAAGGCTCTCTAGCCTCCACCAGCTCTTTTAAGCGATCTTCAATTACCAGATTGCCAGGTAGTCCGGTAAGCGGGTTAGAGTTATGGGCTCGGCGAATTTGGAGATTGGTAATATTGTTTAGAAGTGACATGATAGATACCACTCCCAGAAATCGCTCGTCTTTGACGACAATAATAAAGTCATACAGGTGATAATCATCCCGGCTCATTGCCATTTGCGACACAGCTTCAAGCGGCAGTTCGGCATTCACAATAAGTGGTTTTTTATCCATGACCCGGTCAACTGGGCGGCGATGATATAGTGATATTCCATAATTAGTTCCTAGCTGATAATACAACTTATCTTTCATTAGCAAGCCAACAGGATAGTCGCCATCAACAATGACGATACCACTTGTTTGCTGGATTGTAAAGATTTCTTCAACAGTGCTTACTACCGTAGAGGGTTGGACTGTAGGAATCTGTTCGACAATTTCGCCGATGCTAACCCCGAGCCCCTTACGGGAACGGGATTTAGCCTGCACATCCTGGAAGTTGTACTCGGCAATCATTTCAAGCACCTCCTGTGGTATTTCAGGCGGCGGAAAACCAGGCCGCGCTAGAAAATAACCTTGGCCATAATGGACCCCTTTACTAATGAGGATGGCCAGTTCGTCTGCGCTCTCAATCCCTTCGGCAATTATCTTACTGTGAATAACAGCAGCTAGCTTGGTCATGGCATCCAGCATAGCCTGTTTGAGCGGGTCTTTATCCACGTCATGCACGATCGAGCGGTCAAGTTTAATGTAGTTGGGTCTGAGCTCGGCGATAGCTTGAAGGCTGGAATAGCCTGCGCCAGCATCGTCAACGGCAATGCTGTAGCCCTGTGCGCGATAATGGTTGAGTGACTTGCAGAAACTATCAAAGTCACTAATGGCTGTTCGTTCAGTAATTTCAAAAGTAACCTGTTCAGGATTGAGGCCCTGTTTTATTACAAATGCCTTGGTCAGGCCGCCGCGGAAATTAGGATCTCTAACTACCTCGGCATTCATATTGAGAAATAGTCGTTGATTTACTCCCAGGTTATGTAGATTACTGAGTGCCGCTTCCCGGCAAACCTGTTCCAAGGCCAGCAGCTGTCCATTATTTGTGGCAGCATTAAAAAGCTCAATAGGATATTGCAAGGGACTGCCTACGGGGCCGCGGCTTAAGGCTTCATACCCCATTATGATCCCGGTTTTTAAATTAACGATGGGCTGATACACTGGGGTGACTTTTTTGTCTTTAATAATTGTCTCAAGCTCTTCTTTGAGGTCTGCCGCTGTATAGGGCTGCTTAGGCGGCTGCGGCGTACTAAATAAAGACCGTCCGCCAGTTGGAAATGATAGTGTATTGAAGGCTAAAACGCTGCTACATATACCTTTCAGCAATTGAGGTAGCTTAAGCGGCATAGGAATTACCTCCTAGGTATGTCCGAGTATATAAATACATTATAATCCAGAAATTAATCGCACTTTGTAATGATTGTGTTAACTTTTTGGAAATGTATGTAACAGCCTTCCAATTGCCATAATAACATAGAAGAAAATGTTTAGTGAGGTGGATTTAGGATGAACAGAAAAGTTATTGTTTGTTTGGCAGTAGTTATATGTTTGTGTTTGGCACTAGCCGGCTGCAACAACCAGCCACTGAAAAAACCAGAAGCACCCCAGACACCTCCGGTTCCCAAGCAGGCAGTCCAGCAGGCCGAGCCTGAGATTACGGTGTTCATGCATGAGACAGGGGAAAAGAAAACCATGAAGATGGAGGAATACCTAGCTGGGGTGGTTGCTGGAGAAATGAAGACAGAATGGCCGGTAGAGGCGCTTGCAGCCCAGGCCATTATTGCCCGTACCTTTACCGTAGAGGCCATTGAGACCAAAGGCGGTGTGCCTGATCGCGGTACCCAGGCTTCGACTGATATTAAGGAATTTCAGGCATATAATCCCAAGGCCATCAACGACAATGTGAAAAAAGCTGTGCAAATGACACGCGGCATGATTATGACGTATCAGGGCAAGCCCATTAAGGGCTGGTTTCATGCATCAGCAGGCGGCATTACCGCAACAGCCAAAGAAGGGCTTAACTATCGGGACGCTGAACCGCCGTATATCCAGTCAGTGCAGTCGCCCGATGATCTAGCACCAGAGGATGTAAGAAACTGGACAATCATCTTTCCTAAAGAAGATGTCATGGCGGCTATGACCAAAATGGGCAAAAAGGTAAGCGATATCAGCAGTATAGAGATCGCCCAAAAAGGGCCGTCAGGCAGGGCCACTATGCTCATGGTGAATAAAAATGTTGAGGTTTCGGCCCCTGAACTTAGAGTGGCGCTTGACAGCGTTAAGCTTAAGTCAATGCTATTAGACAAAATTGAGGTAAGTGAAGACAGTGTAACCTTTGCCGGCAAAGGTTATGGACATGGTGTCGGTATGTCCCAATGGGGGGCTAACCGTATGGCCAAAGACGGTAAAAAGCCTGAGGAGATTGTTACTCATTACTTTAAAGGTGTGAAAGTCGAAAAACGCTGGAATTAAGGTGATCATACTGCAATTAATCACCGCCGATCACCAGGCCTTATGGTTTGGTGATCGGCGGTCTTTCCCGGCGTTGGCGCAAGCTGCGTTTATCGGGAAGTAGCTAAAGCAGCCGGAAGCAAGAGGAACTGGCAGGGAGGCTAGCCTCAATTGGATAAGACAAAGAAGAATAAACCTGAGCTTACTATCGCAAAATTGTCAGCAATCATGCCTGCCGATGAGCTAGATAAGGTCAAGACACGCCTAACTTCGCTAAGGCAACTGATTCAAAACAGCGCTGAACTTGGCGAAGATATGTCAGGGATTGTGGCTGATCTCAGGGCTGTACCGGCTCCCGGTGGTGAGATGTTTGTTTTCACGCCACAGCTATCGCAAAATGTTACCCTGTTGAAAACTGTGTTTCGTGATTGCAATGATGTCAAGTTTCGATTTTTTAAGACAGGCGGCAGACAGGCGCTCTTAGTATCGCTTGACGGCCTGACTGATGCAACAGCGTTGGAACTCAACATTTTGAAACCGCTTATGACGGCTACAACAGCCAATAGCGATTTTAAAAAATTGATTGAGGAAAAGCTGACTGTAGCTGCCCTGAATATTGAAGTAAACGCCAACAGAGCGATCGAGGCTGTAATGAGCGGCAACGCTCTTGTCATGATTGACGGCATGCCGGAGATGCTGTTAGTTGATGCCACTAAGCATGTAAAACGCAGTGTAAGTACACCCGTACTAGAGGAAAGTCTGCGTGGTCCACAAGATGCGTTTAACGAAACGCTGGCAGATAATATTGTGCTGCTGCGGCGACGCTCCAAAGATCCCAATATGAAAATCCGTGTTCTCGAGGTGGGCGAACGGAGCAAAACAGCAATAGCGCTGATTTACTCAGCCAATTTGGTTAAACCTGGACTGATGGAGGAAGTAGAGCGGCGGCTGAGTGACATTGACACGGATGCTGTATTTGTATCAAAAGCAGTCGAGGAGGCGATTGTTGAGCATCCCTGGACGCCGTTTCCGCAGCTGGAATCGACAGAGCGGCCTGAAAAGGTAATGGCGTCTATTTATGAAGGCCGGGTGGCCATTCTCGTTGATAATACGCCGGCTTCAGTGATCATCCCTTGTACTTATGCCAGCGTTATGCAGGCTGTTGACGATTATACCATACCGGCTTCGGTTGCCTGCCTAGTCCGGGTTAGCCGCCATGTGGCCGCGTTTATGGCCATATACCTGCCGGCACTGTATATTGCGATAGTATCCTACCACCCTGGCATGTTGCCAACCGGTCTGGCTATATCCCTTGCCGAGCTGAGATCGCGGACGCCATTCCCCTCTTTCTTAGAAGCGCTATTAATGGAAGTCCTGCTCGAACTGTTTCAGGAAGCAATTACCCGGCTGCCTAAGAAAGTTTCCAGTGCGGCCAGCATGGTTGGGGCTTTTGTCATTGGTACGACGGTTGTGCAGGCCGGATTGGTCAACCCGTTTTTAGTTGTGGTAATTGCCACTACCGCCATTGCATCCTATGTTATGCCCTTTTATTCTTTCGGTCTAGGGCTTAGGGCGCTCAGAGTTCCGATACTATTTTTGGCAGCTGCCCTGGGGTTATACGGAGTTATGTTAGGACTTATTATTATTACGGTGCACCTTTGTTCATTGAAAAATTTCGGGGAGTCTTATCTTGGCGGCATGCTGGATATCGATACTCTCGCCGATGTGAAAGACAGATTTATCCGTGCACCGGGAAAGTTCTTGAAGACCAGGCCGATAGAGTTCGGTGCACAGGATCGGGAGCGGGCAGGTGACAGTTAGCATTATGGCAAATCTGGAAGTAAAAAGTAAAATGTCGGTACGGCAGTTTGGGGTTGTTATGGTATCAATTATGCTTGGGGCGCAGTTTGTTGGTTTGCCTACCCAATTGGTTCCCTTGGCCGGGCAGTTAGCGTGGGTAAGTGTTATTCTTGGTGGCGGTCTGTTTTTTGGCGCCACCTGGATTATGCTTAAACTGGCAGATCTTTATCCCAACAGCGATCTTACCGAATACCTGCCGCGGCTTTTAGGCAAATGGCTCGGGGTAGGTGTCATTGGCGTGTTGGTGCTGTTGATCCTTGTAGTGACCTGGGTAACGCAAAATCAATTCAGCAGAGTGCTAGTTTTTTTTATGTTTGACCGTACGCCGACTGATGTGATTATCATGTCAATGCTTGCTGTTGTCGCTTATTGCGCGCTGCAGGATTTAGGGACAATTGTACGGGTCGCTCAGTTTACTTTTTTGGTTGCGGTGGCCATGATTGGTGCCATTTGGAGTGTGGGGATTTTTAACTTTCAGCCGGAAAATCTCCTGCCGTTCTGGACGAATAAACCGATAGGCGTTTTGCAGGCAACGCTAAGTACCTGGGGAACATATGGCGGTTATGAGATTATATTATTATTATTTCCGTTAATTAGCCAAAAACGCAACAAGCTTGTGAAAGTGGTGGGGTTTGGATTTATTTTTATCACACTGGTTAGCGTAATCGTTGTTGTGATGACTGTGGGTGTAATAACGGCAGAGACGGTCAAGAACGAGTCCTATCCGACGCTAGTTGTCGTGCGCAGTGTGGAATTGCCAGGCACATTTATCGAACGCTTGGAAAATTATTTTCTTATCGCCTGGATCCCGCTAATCTTCAATTCTCAGGCGCTGTTTGTTTATGTGTTAGCTCAGATAATGACTAGATTATCGGGGTTCGCCGATCACCGTCCCTGGGTATTGGCTTTAGTGCCTTTGATTTATACTGGTGCAACACTGCTCGATGGTCTTGAATTGAGTGCATTGGCCGGAAAAGTATTAACCCTGCTGGGAGGAGTCTTCTCGCTGGGGATAATACCGCTGGTGTATCTTTATGCTAAGTGGAAAAATCAAGGAGTGACAGCAGGTGAGCGCTAGCAGACGGCTGGTAGGGTTACTGCTTGTTTTGTCGATTACGCTTGCTGTCGGCGGTTGCTGGGACAGGCGGGAACTCCAGGACAGGAATTTTGTCATGGCTGTGGCCATTGATGCAGCCGAGGCCGGTCAGAAACCGGGGCAGGGAAAACAGGAAGTCAAGGCCGAAACCTTTGTGCAGCCGCATGGCGACAAGCGCTACCGGGTTAGCTTACAGCTCCTCAAACTAGCTAAGAATGGCGGTGACGAGCCAAAAGGCGGCGGTGGCACAACCTATGTTTTATCAAATACCGGGCAGTCACTATTTGAGATTGTTCGCGATACATTGGGACAAACCAGCAAAAGTCTGTATTTTGAGCATATTCAGGCCATTGTTATCAGTGAAGCGGCGGTGCGGGAGTTGGGGATTAAGCCCATCATCGACTTTTTCTTGCGCGATGCTGAGATGCGCTGGCGGATAAAAGTATATATTACACCCGGTGAGGCCAGACCGATTATTGCCTATGCGCCACCTAACAAAGAAGCAGGCGGAATTTATTTGGCCAATATCGCCAGAAATCATCCCAAAAATATTCATGTTGCCGGTGCCCGTACCGACTTGGGGAATATTAGCGTGCTGCTAGATAATAAAGCAGACTTGGCCATTCCCCGGATGGAGATGGCTGGTAATGTAATAAAAATACGTGGTGCCGCTTTGTTCAAGAAAGATAAGTTTGCCGGCTATATTGACGAACAGGCGGTAGCAGGAATAAAAATGATTCGCGCTACGGAAAAGTCGGCCATCATTACGCTGCCTGGCGATGAAGATGGTGAGGTGGTGGCGTTTGAATTGTTCCGTCATGACACCCAGCTTGCGCCGCATGTTGACGGAGATAATATTTACTTTACGCTGGATATCACTATGTGGGGAAATGTAGGTGAGTATCAGGTAATGCACCGCGCTTCAAAAGCAGGTGACCCGGCGTTTATTCGCCGTGTTGAGCAGAAAACGGCTGCAGAGGTAAAACGTCTAGTTCTCTATGGTAAAGATAGTTGCCAGTCTTTGGGGGTTGATGTGTTAAATTTTAGCAAAAAACTCAAAGCTCATCACCCAAAAACCTGGGAAAAAGTCAAAGATGACTGGGATACTATCTATCCTACTATTCCGTTGGTAGTATCAGTAAATGTGGTGATAAATCAACTTGGCGAGCACAAATGAAGTGGTGAAAAACGCTGATGATAAAGGGCAATAAGACCAAAATTCTTATGGTTTGGCTGCTGCTGATTGCAGCTTGTCTCCCGCTTGCGGGTTGCTGGGACCAACGGGAATTGCAGAACCGGAATATGGTGCTGGCAGCTGCTATTGATGTGGTCGATGACAATGAACAGGCACATGAACAATTTGTTCAGCCGCACGGCGGCAGAGATTTTCGGCTTAGCGTCCAACTGCTCGAGATTGAGCCCCGACAGCAGGGCGAACAGCGGGGCGGCGCAAAAGTCGGTACTTATGTGATTTCGGGTACCGGGCGACTACTCTTTGAGATTATCCGGGATTTATTTGGGCAAGTCGGCAGACCGATAACCTGGGAGCATACTCAAACGATTGTGATTAGCCAGGCAGCTGTTGAGGCCGGCGGAATCGATCAGCTGATTGACTGGTTTATGCGTGATGCCGAGATGCGCTGGCGGATTAGGGTATATATTACCCCTGGCGAGGCCAAACCGATTATTGAGTATCAGCCGCCCAGCGGTGAGCCGAATGGTTTATTTCTAGCAGGTATTGGCCGCAACTATGTTAAAGACCCTCATATCGCTAGTTTGCAGACAGAGCTCGGTTTTACTTCTATCCTGCTTGATAATAAAACTTCGACCGTTCTCCCTAAAATAGAATTGGCTGGTGATATTCTTAAAGTAGGCGGCATGGCGATCATCAAGAAGGGAGAACTGGCCGGTTTTCTGGACGAGTATGATACTTTTGGGGCCAAGCTCATTATGGGCATAGAGAAGAGTGCCATTATCACCACTGTCTGTAAGGATCATCCTAACCGGATCTTTGCGTTTGAACTGTTTCAACATGATACCCGGCTCGAACCCCATGTGTCAGGTGATACCATCTACTATACGCTTGATATTGCCATGTATGGCAATATTGGGGAGATGGAAGGCTGTCCGGAGCCGCACGACCATAATCTGAATGACACTCAGTATGTCAGAAGGTTGGAGCTGCAATTTGCCGAGGAAGTAAAACAGGCTGCAGTTCATGCTTATAGAGCACAGCAGGCTTTGGGGGCTGACACGCTGAGAATGGGAAAAAAGATGCAGATTCGCTATCCTAAGAAATGGGCAGAGCTAAAAGACAAGTGGGATGAGGAAGTGTTTCCCACCATTCCACTGGTCATATCGGTCAATGTCACCATCCGTCAGCTAGGCGGACACAAGTAAGGCTATTTAAAGAGGATACTAAACAACCATAGACCGGCAGCTGCGGCGGCATAGATTGCCGCCGTTTTGCGCGCAAATTTGGCTTCACGGTCACGGCCATTGTGCTTTTCAAGAACAGAGCCTAGTACCCAGGCTACAAGCGCGGTAGCAAAAAATACGATCAATAACCACAATGTAGTTTGATGAACAAGCTGGTAAGCTAATTTTTGCCAGTAGTAATATAAGTTGCTCATGAGCCACCTCCGGGGTCAGGCCTTGCATAATACAAGGAAAAGATACCGAAAGGCGAGATTGCTTTGTCATACTTCCTCGCAATGACCAGCCTTCTGTCATTGCGAGCGCTAGCGTGGCAATCACATATCCCCGGATGCAATCCTTTGTACTAAAACCATATCCTGCCACATATACATAACTTGAGATAGCATTGGCTGGGAGGGCGAGTTTTATGCCGATAGATAACAAGACGCCGAAATGGCGGCATCAGCTGACACTGGTTGATCGGGAAGAGCTTACTGTGGACGGAGTCGTCACCCTGGGGAGCTATGATGAAAAAGAGATCATTATGGAAACTGAGCAAGGGATGTTGATCATCAAGGGTGAGGGTCTTAATATTAAGCAACTTAACCTGGAGCAGGGCAATATCATTGTTGAAGGAACGGTAAAAGGCATAAACTACGAGGACGAGCAGCGCCAGCGAAAAGGGCTGCTGGAACGGTTTTTAAAATAACGTGCGCAGCCGGGGTCTTATCCTATGGCTGACGCTGCTGTTTGTACTTGCGGCCCAGATTGTACTC
Organism: Sporomusa malonica; assembly: GCF_900176355.1. GTDB lineage: Bacteria > Bacillota > Negativicutes > Sporomusales > Sporomusaceae > Sporomusa > Sporomusa malonica. The sequence continues at coordinate 79,024 of NZ_FWXI01000020.1, forward strand.
TACAGCTTGGCTGTCAGTCTGGCTGATTACAGCCGCCGCGCTGTGTACGTACACTTTTCGGCAGGGGCAGCTGCCCTGCGGGAGATAAGCGGACTACCATATGCGGATAAGATAAATGCGGCCGGCAGGACAAATAACGTTAGTCCGGAACTTATCGCTGCTGTAATTAAGGCCGAAAGCTCGTTTCAGCCCCGGGCGCTGTCGAAAGCCGGGGCTTATGGGCTTATGCAGGTTATCCCTAGTACCTGGCGGCTGGTGAATAGTCAGGCAAACATATGCAGTGGCCGGCATGAAGGAGAATGCGGCAGTGATTGTTTCTATAACCCGGAGCTTAATATTGCTGTTGGTTCCTGTTATCTAAGTCAGCTGATAAAGCGTTATAATGGGCAGGCTGAACTGGCGGTAGCGGCCTATAATGCCGGGCCTGGTGCTGTTGATAAGTATGGCGGCATTCCGCCCTATGCCGAGACAACTGAATATGTTGAGCGGGTAGTCAGTAATTGGTATGAGGCAAGCGGTCGTTTGCCGCCAGGAGGATTACCGGCTGACAGCTGGCGGAAGGTTGCTGCGGTACTCGGTTGGGGTGTTGTTATAACAACTATGGCGGTGGTTGCTGCCGGCAGGCACTTATTTCGGCGGTATAGGTCATTTCGCTGGAGATGAGAGGGGAGTGGGCAGGTGGAGTTTTCCGCGCAGGTAAGTACTTTCTTGCTTATTGCTGCAACGGGAATCTTGCTCGGTGTGCTGTTTGATACATACCGTGTACTCCGAGGTGTGTTTCGACCGCCGTGGCTGATTACGTCGGTTGCTGATTTGTTATATTGGCTTGTGGCGGCAGGCATTGCATTTTTAGCTCTTATACTTGGGAATTGGGGCGAACTCCGTTTTTATGTTTTTATTGCCATGATTTCCGGCGTAGCCGTGTATTATCGCTTGGCCAGCCGATATGTAGTCAAACTCATTATGGCTTTGTTAAAATTATTAGCCAGCAGTTGGCGTAGTGCAAAACGGGTGGTGGTGTTTACTATTGTTAAGCCTGTACGCTTTGTTGTTAGGACATCACTGCTGCCATTTCGCTATATGGGCAGAAGGTACTCAGCCTGGTGTAAAAAGCGGTTTCCGCCACCCCCCCCGCCGGAGGAGATTCCACCTCAATGAAATTTTCATATAATTCCCTAGATATAGAAAACACGGCTTGCGCCGAGCCTTTGGCGAATGCGGAAGCCGATGTTGCCCTTATCCAGACGGAAAGTTTTACTTTCTTACAGGAATAAAAAGGATTTGCTGTTTAAAGAGCGAATACATGTAAACATTAACACAGTATGGTGATGTTTATGGTGCAAAGACGCAAGAAAACAAAACGGTTTAGCTGGTTTAGGTTGTGCATCTTGATCATGGCGGGATATTTTTGCTATATGATCATTGTTCAGCAAACTGAGCTATACAAGATTCGCCGCGAAACCGAGACGGTGAATACTCGGATGGCCGAGGCGGCTGAAGTCAATAAAAGCCTGAATGCTGAGAAGGAAAAACTGAGTACGGCAGAATATATCGAAAAGGTAGCCCGTGAGCAGCTCGGTTTGGTAAAACCGGGAGAAGTGCCATATATTCCAGCCAGGTAAAGCGTCATTCCTTGACACATTTTCACCATCAAGAGTATAATATGGATTGCAGGTTCCTAAATAAAAGTGATAAAAAGTACGAAAGATTTTAAGGAGGAAGTTTGGTGAGTATGTCCATTGAAGTTGGCAGTGTGGTAGAAGGAGTTGTGACAGGCATAACTAACTTTGGCGCTTTTGTTGAGTTGCCTGGTGGAAAGGTAGGCTTGATTCACATCTCTGAAGTTGCTGACGTATACGTCCGCGATGTTAAGGATTTCTTGAAAGAACAGGACAAGGTTAAAGTTAAGGTCTTATCTGTAGACGATCGCGGCAAAATTGGTCTTTCTATTAAGCAGCTGCAACCTCCCGCGCCACGAAAACAGCATGCAAACGATTTCCGCCGTCCTAATAGAGTAAACAGCTTGACGTTTGAAGATAAGCTGAGTAAGTTTTTAAAAGACAGTGATGAGCGCCTGACTGATTTGAAGCGCAGTACCGAGTCCAAACGCGGCGGCAATGGCGGCCGGGGCGGCGGTGGTGGCGCTGGCGGCGGCGGCGGTGGCAGTGCGGCACGCCGGGCTGAATAAATAATTTAACCAAGGCTTTATTAGCGTTTATCGACAAAAACTGGAATAATTTAATGTTGAAAATAGAGTGTAAACCACCTGTCAGTGTTCTGGCAGGTGGTTTTTTGCATTTTGGCTTTAGTCTGTGTCGGATTTTTTTGCTGGCAGAGCTACGCAGATAGACAAACCTTTTAATGTAAATTTCTGTAAAATTCTAGATGCATGCAAGACAGTTTTTTACAGGGGTGAAGAATCATGCCAAAAGTATCTGTTGTTACCCTGCCTGAAGAAATGCTACAAGCGCCGCCTGCGAGGCCAGCTGCCGAATCTATGATAATGGACAAGCCCAGATTCCCCTGGCAGGAGTTTTCCAATTGGGTGAAGGCAAGTGTAAGAGCGCTGTTTCACCAGCAAAACCTGCCGATAAATTTCTTGGCACTTTTACTCGGGCGGGTCTCACTCATGGGTGAGGTAGCTCCGTTTGGTTTGGCTTTGTTTGCCGCTATTGCCTGTGTAGCCAGACAACGGGCTGCTGCTGCCGGGGTATGGGCGCTGGCCGGTGTGCTTAGTGCAGGATTTTATCATGCGGGAATTATATATTTGATATCAATGCTTCTTTACTGGCGCCTGTCAGACAAGCTAACGCGGTATGAGAAAAAAGCGCAGGCTATCCCGCTATTTATGTTTGGTTCAGTATTTTTAAGCGGTGTGGCGCTTATGCCCTGGCAGGACTCGTCATTGTATGGCGCTATGCTGGTGGTATTTGGTGCAATGTTATGTATGGTATTGGCATTTATTTTTCAATATGCGGTGCCTCTATTCTTAAACAATGAAAAAATTTATCAGGCGAGCGCTGAAAACCTGATTTGTGGCATAATTATGCTGACTACCGCTGTTGCTGGTTTGGGCAGCTTGACTGTTTATGACTATAGTGTGCGTAATATTGCCGGGGCGCTCATTGCTATGACGCTAGCCTATAGCGGGGGTTCAGGGCTGGGGGCATCAGTAGGCGTTGTTACTGGGCTGGTTGTTGGCCTAAGTGATGGTGATGCCGCTCCTGCGATCGCAATGTATGCCCTGGCAGGTATGTTGGGCGGTTTATTTCGCGGGTTGGGGAAACCGGCTGTACTGCTAGGCTATATTTTAGGCAGTGCTATTGCCGTATTATATTTTGGGAGGCCTGGCGAGCTGCTCTTGTCGCTGGTAGAAGCGTCAGCCGCTGGGGCTGCCTTCATGCTCGTACCTGTAGCTGCAATGAGCCGATGGCGGGAAACCTGCCTGGAAGAAGCCGATAGCACCGAAATTGCGCAGCAAACTATTAATTCGGCAGTGGACAAGCTAAACAACATTGCTGATATTTTCAGGGATCTTTCTGGGGCTTTTGACTCAGGCAGCGCTAAGGAAAATGCCGTTCATAATGAAAAAATTAAAGAAAGACAGTTGATTCAAATGCTGTCAGCGGTCGGGGAACGGGTATGCGGGCCGTGTGTGCGGCGGAGTGAATGCTGGGACCGCGATTTTTACCAGACCTACCAGGCCATGCTGGATATGTTGGCTTTGGCTGAGGCTGGGAAGCTAAAGGCGGGCACTGTGCCTGAGCCGCTGAAAGGGGTGTGTGCAAACCGCCAGGCTCTGGTTGACCTTATCATTCAGGTAGCTGAAAGCAATAAAACCCATTGGTACTGGCAAAAGAAGCTGACTGAGTGCCGCTCGGTGGCTGTTGAACAAATGAAGGCTACTGGGGTCATCATCGGCAATCTGGCACAGGAACTGAACCGGGGACCACAGACAGATACTGAGGTTGCAGAGATGCTGTCAGAACGGGCCACTGTCCTTGGGTGTCCGCTTACTGGATTACGGGTGACTGCAGAAAGAGGCAAGGTGACGGTAGAAGCACAGAAAACAGTATGCGACGGCACACGGGAATGTGTTAATACCATCTTGCCCCTCACAGCCAACCTATTGCAGGAAAAAATGACGTTGCATGCCGATTGCGGCAGCAAGGTGCGGCACAAAAATTGTACGCTGAAAATGGAGTTAGCTGAACGTTATTATGTGGAGACCGGCATGGCAACAGCGGCTAAGGAGCGGGGCGGGGTATCGGGTGATACCTGTGCTGCCCAGCCTGTCAGCCGGGGGCGGACGGCGCTTATCTTGAGCGATGGTATGGGTAGTGGTGAAGCGGCGGCGAGCGGGAGCGGGTATGCTGTGAAATTTTTGCAGCAGCTCTTAACGGTAGGCTTTGATGTCAATACAGCGGTTAAGACTGTTAACTCGATGCTGCTGATAAAAATGCCAGGTGATATGTTTGCTACCGTTGATATGGCAGTTGTTGACACCTTTACCGGCGAAACAGAGTTTCTTAAGGTAGGTTCTGCGCCAAGTTATGTGAAAAGGGTACGGGAAGTGTCGACAATTAATCCGGCAACACTGCCTATGGGCATACTGGAGAATGTAGAGATTGAACCGGTCAGACGGGTATTGGCACCAGGCGATATTGTAGTGATGGTAAGCGACGGGGTAATTGATGCAGCTAAGGGAGCTGACAAGGAAACCTGGGTGGCCAACTTCCTTCGCCGCATGAACTCTGAGCAGCCACAGGATATTGCTGAGCGGGTGTTAAAACAGGCAGTTGAGTTTTCCGGTGGCGCAGCCGGAGATGATATGGCCGTACTGGTAGCTAAGGTGACTGAGCGGGGCTAATACGCCCCGTTTATTTTTTCCTGTAAGAAAGTATAACTTTCCGTCTGGATAAGGGCAACATCGACTTCCGCCGTCGCCAAAGGCTCGGCACAAGCCGTGTATTCTTTATATTGGCGTAGGAAAGACTAGCATAATGGCTGATTATGGCAGGAAATTGGCACTGCAGGCGCGAATTGACTACTAAAACAGGCTGCGGGGGTATGTATGCAAATCCTGTTGGAACAGATATTAGACATAACCATTTTAGCTGGAGAGATTATGCTTAAGAATGGAGCCGAGACCAGCCGGGTAGAGGAAACTATGTTTCATGTTGCGCGGTCATTAGGCGCAGTCAAGGCCGAGAGTTTTGTTATTCCTACTGGCGTATTTGTTACGGTCACCGATAGTACTGGCAGAACAAGTACCATCATGCGGCGGGTCCATGACAGGACAATTAACCTTGACCGCATTGCTAAGGTGAATGAACTTTCGCGGGGGCTCTCGGATCGGCGGATAGACTACCAGAGTGCATATGCTCATCTTGAACAAATCGCCCAGGAACGTACTGGGTTTTCGCTTGTGCCGTCTATGCTGGCCTCAGGCGTAGTCGGCGGATCAGCCGCCATTCTCTTAAATGCCGGTGTATCTGAGAGTTTGGCCGCCTTCGCTGCAGCGCTGGTTGTCCGGTATATTGCCCATGTTATCTCCCGGCTGCATGGGGTTAAATTTACGTTTGAATTTTTAGGTGGCGTTACAGCTGCATTGGTAGGGGTACTATTTCAGCATATATGGCCGGAACTCAGACCGGATAATGTTGTTGTTGGCGGCATCATGCCGTTAGTGCCAGGAGTGGCCATCACAAACGCCATAAGGGACGTAATTGCTGGTGACCTTCTAAGCGGGTTATCACGCGGCTTGGATGCCGCACTTACTGCTGTAGCGGTATCCATGGGGGTCGTTATTATTTTGGCAGTCAGTGCTTATTGAGCGGGGTGGAGTATGTTCTTTGTTAAGGTTATGGCCGTCTTTGCCATGAGTGCCGCAATTGGTGTGCTATACCGCATTCCCCGCAAGCTGCTCATATATGCCAGTATGACTGGGGTAGTGGGTTGGTTGGTTATGTGGTTTGTGGCTGCAAGTGGCATTAGCAGTATTATGGCAAACTTTCTGGGCAGCATGGTTGTTGGGCTATTGGCTGAGCTTTTAGCTAGATTTTTGAAGAAACCAGCGACGATTTTTAGTGTCCCAGGCTTTATTCCGCTGGTACCAGGCCGGGAAGCATACACGGCTATGCGCTTTATGGTGGAGGGCCAGTATAATGACGGCGTGGCAATGGGCATGTTGACTCTTTTAACCGGAGGAGCTATTGCCTTTGGCATTTTTGTAAGCTCTACTTTGTATCGCCTAATGCGTGCTAATACAGACTATCAGGTAGAAAGCCGGGGATAGTAGTATATGCTTGATAAAGTAAGGACATGGGTGAATAATCACCAGCTATTGGTGCCTGGCAGTCGAATTTTGGCAGCCTGCTCAGGTGGGCCTGATTCGCTGGCGCTGGTGCATCTATTAAATACATTTAAAGGGGAATATGGTTTTCAACTGGCTGTAGCCCACGTGAATCATATGTTTCGACCCGAAGCAGTGCAAGAGGCTGAATTTGTCGCTGCTTTTTCTGCTGGACTGGGGCTTGAATGTCATGTTATAGCTATTGATGTTCCTGCCTATTGTAAGGCCAATAAAATGTCATTTGAGGAAGCTGGCAGGCTGCTGCGATACCAATACCTGCGCGAAGTGGCCGCGCGGTGGGGCGGGGCGCAGATTGCCACAGGTCATCATCGTGATGATCAGGTGGAAACAGTGCTGATTAATCTGCTCCGCGGTGCCGGTAGCGGCGGACTCAGAGGTATGCGTCCGCTAAACGGCGGAATCGTAAGACCATTTTTGTCTGTCAGCCGCTGCGAGATTGAAACCTACTGTACTGAGCACACGTTAAATCCCTGTCAGGATAGCTCTAATTTTGAGACAGATTATTTAAGAAACCGTGTCAGGTTAAACCTGCTGCCGGCCTTGGAAGCCGACTATAATCCAGCCATCCGTGAGGCATTATGGCGGCTGTCGTCACTGGTAGGGGATGAGCATGACTATATTGCCAGGGAATCTGCCAAACTATGGGGAACAGTTGCCATTGAGGACGGCAGTAAGGCTATAATTAACAGCAAGGCTTTGGCTGAACTGCACCCGGCTGTGCAGCGCGTATGTATTCGTCAGGCTATTGAGAAAAAACATGGAGCACTGACAGGAATAAGCTTTGGTCATGTGGAAAAATTAATAAATATGGCATTATTCGGTATAGTCGGATCGCGGCTGCACTTGCCAGGTGGACTTACCGCCCAAAAGACATATACGTCACTGGAGTTGGGAGTGGCGGACGCATGTATCGACCGGTCTACTGTACACTCGGTTCAGGCGGCGGAATTTGCCGTGCCTGGGAGAATAATGGTAAATGGAAGTACCGTGACAGCAGCCATTGTTACCGAGCTACCCACGCGGCAAGGGCGGGACACCGCAGTATTTGACCTTGATCAGCTTCGGTTACCGCTTACCATCAGGACACGCTTACCTGGTGACAGGTTTCGTCCGCTTGGACTCGGAGGCAGCAAAAAACTCAAAGAGTTTTTTATTGACACCAAGGTCCCTGAGGCCGAGCGCGATTGTATACCAATCATTGCTGACTGTCAGGAAATTATCTGGATAGCAGGCTATCGGCAGAGCGAGCATGGCCGGATCACTGATAATACAAAAAAAATCTTGCAGCTTACTATTACTAAACAGGGGGAATTTTGAATATGAGTAATAATATGATGGATGACCTGGAGAAGATATTATTTAGTGAGGAGGAGCTCGCTGCCCGGATTAAGGAACTTGGCGCAGCCATCACGGCTGATTATGCAGGTAAAGAGATATTAATGATTGGCGTTTTACGCGGCGCCGTCATCTTTATGGCTGATTTGGCCCGTGCCATCGATCTACCTGTTGCTATCGACTTTATGGCTGTTTCCAGCTATGGTGCTGCCACTTCATCCAGTGGTGTTGTCCGGATTTTAAAAGACCTTGATGAGGACGTGGAAAACAAGCATGTGCTTATTGTCGAAGACATTATTGACTCAGGATTGACACTCAACTATTTGATGGATAATCTTTGGTCCCGTAAGCCGGCCAGTATTAAAATCTGCACCCTGTTAAACAAGCCTGAGCGCCGTAAAGTGGAGGTACCGATTGCCTACAATGGTTTTACCATTCCCGACTACTTTGTTGTGGGTTATGGCCTTGATTATGCTGAAAAGTATCGTAATCTGCCATTTATCGGGGTACTCAAGCCGGAAACCTATGCTGGATAAAGTAGACTTAGCTTCAGGTGGGGTTTTAACCCCATCGGATAAATGTTTTTCCTTAATTGTCAATTTTTATTTAGTATGCTATAATTATGCGATATGAATAGTAACATGTTTCTAATGCCGCTTTTGTGGTCCAGCGAGAGGAGGGCTACTTGTTGAACAAGTTTTTCCGGAATGTCAGTTTTTACCTGTTGATTATCATTATAGCCATCTCGATAATCGACTATTATTCATCACGGACGACCCCAAAACAGGAAATCAGTTATACCCAGTTTCTGAAACAGGTGGAAGAGCAAAAGGTTGAGCGGGTGACGATTGTTGACAATACCATTCGCGGTAAGCTCAAAGATGGTCAGGAGTTTGCTACCATTGCTCCCAATGATCCCACGCTGATTAACCAACTCAGGGATAAGGGTGTAGACATTAAGGCGGAACAGCCGCCTCAGCCGCCGTGGTGGACGACGATTTTTTCATCTATCCTGCCGATGCTGCTATTAATTGGTGTGTGGTTTTTTATCATGCAGCAGACGCAAGGCGGGGGCAACCGGGTAATGTCTTTTGGCAAATCACGGGCCAAACTGCATGGTGAGGAGAAAACCAAGGTTACGTTTGGCGATGTGGCCGGGGCCGATGAATCCAAGCAGGAACTGGAAGAGGTTGTTGAGTTCTTAAAGCACCCTAAAAAGTTTAACGATTTAGGGGCGCGTATTCCCAAAGGTGTACTCTTATTTGGACCGCCTGGCACAGGCAAAACGCTGCTGGCACGTGCGGTTGCCGGTGAAGCCGGAGTACCTTTCTTTAGTATCAGCGGTTCTGATTTTGTTGAAATGTTTGTCGGTGTTGGTGCATCCAGGGTGCGTGACCTGTTTGAACAGGCCAAGAAGAGTGCTCCATGTATTGTGTTCATTGATGAGATTGACGCTGTTGGCCGGCAGCGGGGCGCAGGCCTTGGCGGCGGTCATGATGAGCGTGAGCAGACGTTAAATCAGCTGCTGGTTGAAATGGATGGCTTTGGTATTAATGAAGGTATAATTATTATCGCCGCCACCAACAGACCGGATATCCTTGACCCGGCACTTCTCCGCCCTGGCCGGTTTGACCGGCAGATTGTGGTTGACCGTCCTGATGTAAAAGGCCGGCTGGAGATACTCAAAGTGCACACCAAGGGCAAGCCTGTCGCTAAGGAAGTAGACCTTGACGTACTGGCGCGCCGCGCTCCTGGCTTTACTGGGGCTGATTTGAGTAACTTGGTCAATGAAGCAGCACTATTGGCTGCCCGGCGTAATAAGCGTCGTATTGAGATGCCTGAGCTTGAAGAAGCTGTCGAGCGGGTAGTCGCAGGGCCTGAGCGAAAATCCAAGGTTATCAGCGACAAAGAGAAAAAACTTACTGCCTACCATGAAGCTGGTCATGCGCTTGTCGGCATGATGCTAACCCATACTGATCCTGTGCATAAAGTATCGATTATTCCACGTGGGCGGGCTGGCGGTTATACGCTGATGCTGCCGAAGGAAGACCGGTACTACGCTACCAGGACTGAACTGCTTGAGCAACTTAATACACTGCTCGGTGGGCGGGTTGCCGAGGCTGTTGTCCTTGGTGAAATCAGCACAGGTGCGCAAAATGACCTGGAACGTGCTACCGATCTGGCACGTAAGATGATTACCGAATATGGTATGAGTGAGGCATTGGGGCCAATTACCTTTGGCCGCCGCCAGGAACAGCAGGTTTTCCTGGGACGGGATATTTCCCGTGACCGCAACTATAGTGAAGAAGTAGCATACTCAATTGACAAGGAAGTTCGGCGGATGATTGAAGCCGCCTACGCTAAAACCGAAGAGATGCTTAAAGACAATCTTGAAAAATTACACTTGGTTGCCAATGCGCTGTTAGAGCGAGAAACACTCGAAGGCGACGAACTGGCACAGTTGTTAAACCAAGGCAAGATAATTGAAAAAGAAAAAGATAGCGATGATAAGCAGCCGCCGGCCGATGTAGCGCCAGTCAATGCCCAGAATGGGCCTGATGATGGCACTGGACCTAAGGTTGTCTATAGTTTTGGCTTACCTGATTCTCGCTACTAATGGTGTTTTAACGGCAGGGGCTATCCCTGCCGTTTTTAATTTAGTCTACCAGAATTTATAACGCAATTCTGTTGACATAAGAACGACTAAGGCTTCTGCCGGCGTCCTGAGGGACTTGGCACAAGCCAAGTCTTTTCTTATAAATTTTAGTTGCTTTTAGTTGCAAGATATTTTCAGGTGGGCTAATATGTAGGTAATGTTTGGACAGGGAGGGTTAGTTTGAAAAAAATTCTATTAATACTAATGGCAATGATCTTGTCAACCGGTATATTGCAGGCTGCCCCGGGCGCCCCACCGGTTGAGTATGAAAAGGGAGTCGTGGTCTTTGTCGGCCCGCTTGATCAGTCAATGCAGAAGCAGTATCAGATGGCCAAGGGTGAGCTTGTTAGTATTCAGCTGACAAGTGGACCGGAGGCTGGTAAAGTTGTAGATACGTTTAATTTTGTATCAGAGCGTTCGGCGTATGAAATTAGAGTCAAAACAGGGGATAAGGTTATTGTTGCAGTTAGTCATGACTTAGGAAAAATTAGCTATCATGTCAGCGATTTTGACCGTTTTGATTATGTATACATACTAAGTGGCTTATTTGTGCTGGTGCTGGTGGTATTTGGTGGATTTATTGGTGCCAAGTCGGTGTTGGTTATTGCCTTCTCGATGGTGGTCATCTTTAAATTCTTTATCGGTCAGGTGCTGGCCAGCCAATACAGTCTGACGCTCTTAACGCTGGTCGTGTCGGCTGTTATTGCCATAGCAACCCAGATTGTTGTAAGCGGCCTTTCTAAGAAGTCACTGGCTGCCGTGTTGGGCACAATCGGCGGTGTGGCGGTGGCCGGGCTGCTCTCAATGCTGTCAGTTAAGCTCATGCATTTAACCGGCCTGGACTCAGAGGAAGCCATGCTGCTTAAAGCATCGGTGCTTTCCTATATTGATTTTCAAGGGGTGCTGTTTGCCGGTATGGTTTTTGGCGCGCTGGGGGCCGTTATGGATGTCACTATCTCTATTGCCTCAGCAGTGTATGAGGTCAGGAGTGTACATCCGAGTATCAGTTTTAAAGAATTGGTGCAGGCGGGGATGAATGTCGGGCGGGATATCATGGGGACCATGTCCAATACGCTCATTCTTGCTTATGCTGGCAGTTCGCTGCCACTTATGCTGCTTATCGCCTCACAGCAAAATGCGCCTATGCTAAAAATATTGAACTTAAATCTGATTGTAACCGAGATCGCCAGAGCGCTGACCGGCAGTATTGGGTTAATCTGTGCAATACCGCTGACTGCAATCATTACAGCGACGCTGCTAAAAAGAGATTAGAGTCGAGGGAGGGGAGAAAGCATGAATTGGCTTAAACCGAACCGGGCTACCGGCTTGGGTAGTTTACCGCATCAAGATGAGTTAATGGCGCTCAAAATTATTGCCAAGACTATGCCACATTGGCCGCATTGGCCGCAGCTTCCAGGAAAAATGCCAGAGCAGGGATTTGTTGTTCAGTACGTTCAGCCGCTCATCAAGTTAGGTGTATTGACAGTTACGCCACCCAAAGACCCGGTATTTGCCCGGCTTGATTCTGGCTGGGCTGATACAGTGGTGGAGTTCTATGAGCAGTATATGGCGTTTATGAACGGTGATGCCGGTGCTGAGCAGATGTTTGCCCTTGATGGCGCTGCGTTTGCTGGATTGGAGGTCTTTACTGCACATTTCAGTCAGTACTTTCCCCATGCTGAGGGGGTCAAAGGGCATATCAGCGGTCCGTTGACTGTTGGCCTACAGATTAAGGATGAGCGTGGGCGGGCCTGTTTTTATGAGGAGACACTACGCGATATTCTGGTGAAATGTCTGGCCGTACAGGCGGTGCTTGAGGCTCGGCGGCTTAAGACACTTGGTTTGCCTGTGCTGATATTTATTGATGATCCCAGCCTGTTCCTGATTGGCGCGTCTACCCATATAACGCTGACTAAAGAAGCTGCTTCTGCTGCGCTTGCTGAGATCATCGAGCTGCTGCACCAGGAAGGTGCCAAGGTCGGGGTTCACGCCTGTGCGGGGATTGACTGGTCGATTCTTTTTGAGCTGCCGGTTGATGTGATTAGTTTTGACGCCTACCATTATTTTACCGGCATGGCGCTGCAGGCGAAAGGACTGGCCGGATATCTGGAGCAGGGTGGCAAGCTGGCCTGGGGGCTTATACCCACATCAGGGGAGGCCTGGCAAGAAACGCCAGAATCTATTCTCACCCGTTTTGATGAGCAGTCTGCTGAGTTAGCCAAACGGGGCCTTAATCCTGCTGTTTTACGGCAGAGCATTATTTGGACGCCAAGTTGCGGGACAGGGGCGCTGCCTGTTGACTTGGCAGCGCATATTTATAGTTTAGTAGCAGGGGTAGTTGCCAGGTTGGATTCGAGATAATGAACTGGGCCACAGAAGAGCTGAAGTAAAAGCGAGATTGCTTCGTGTTGCTTGCAATGATCTAATGGAGAGGTGGTAACCTTCCCGGGTCATTGTGAGCGTAACGTAGCAATCTCGCTTTGTATTTTTTATATTTACTCTTTAGTATTCTTGTTTTTCCAAGACTTTCTCATGTCTTTTTTTAGTGCTTTAAGGTCGATGCCAAGTTCGCTGCCAACATCCTGCCAGGTGTTATTGACCTTTTTCTTTGCCATTATTTCATCAATGGCTTGACCGCTTTGTTTGGCAAGAAGTCCGGCCATTGCGACGTCGCGATGGTGGTACCCTTGGTTGAATAGGGTTTGGATATCACCTTGATTTATGCTGAATTTCTCAGCTATGTGTTTGGCTGCTAATTCCTGGCGAACGGCTTTAGCCTTTCCCTTATCAATACCTAAGGTAGTGGCGACTTCTTTCCAAGTGTTTTTATCGGTTTTGAGAGCGAGTACTGATTCAAACGATTGGTCGCTGACTTTGGCAAAAAAGGCAGCCCGCCTTAAATCTTTGAAGTGTTTACCCTCTTTTTGATATTTTGCAATAAGCGCCTCATCCAGACCAAAATCTGCCGCAAGACGTTTAGCGGCCTGTTCGGGGTTAACCTGATGATGACGCTGGTGATGGGCTGGCCGTTCTTTTGAAAATGATGTAGCCTGAGCAACTAATGGGCTGGCAATTCCAGCCAGGATAAAGGCACCGGCAACAAAGGCGGCAATTGTCTTACGCGTGTTTGTTGATAACATTTACATCCCTCCGCTACGTTATTTTAGCTTACTCTATCTCCTCAGCTGTTTTGCTGTTGAGTATAGAATAACGAAGAGATATGACAAAAATATGACAATAAGGCGGTATCTGGGTATTTTTGGGTCATCCCATAATTTTTGTCGGTAACGTAATTGTAAAAGTAGTAGTCTCCTCCGGCGTACTGCTGACGCTGACAGTGCCGCCCATGGCTTCCATTAATTTTTTGGTAATAGACAATCCTAAGCCAGTACCGCCGTCATTGCGGGAGCGGGATTTATCGACACGATAAAATCTTTTCCAGATATGCGGCAGGTCTTCTGGTGGAATACCCGGACCAGTATTGCTTACATCAAGGACTACCTGGTGCTGGTGGGTATAGGCGGTTAGCTGAATCACCGAATTCGGATCGGCATAGCGAATGGCGTTAGTCAAGAGGTTGGCTAGTACTTGACCAAGACGGTCGGGGTCAGCAATGACTGGGGGAAGTGATGCGGGAATGGCAGTAGTGATTGTCAATGATCTTGCTTCGAAAAAGGGCACCAGCTTGGCAGTCTGGGTAGTAATCAGCTCTAAAAGAATAACTTGATCACGCACAATGGTAAGCTCGCCAGATTCAAGCTGCGATAAGTCAACTAAATCGCTAACAAGCCGGCCGATTCGCTTTGTTTCGCCGACGATACTTGCCAGGTAACGATCCCGCTGCTCAGGTGTCTTGGCTAATCCGTCCAGCATGGTTTCGGCCAAAGCCTGGATCGAGGCAACAGGGGTCTTTAATTCGTGTGACACATCTGATAAGAAGTCCCGGCGGTTTTGTTCTACCTGTGCCAGTTCGGCCGCCATGCTGTTGAAGGTACGGCCGAGTTGGCCAATTTCATCAGACTGTGTAGCGCTCGTGCGGCTATTGTAATTGCCGCAGGCAAACGCGGCAGCAGCTCTACTGATATCGGCTATCGGACGGGTCAAGCCGCGGGCCATCAACAAACCTACCAGGCTGGCAGCCAGGATACCGGCAGCCAGTGAGTAAAGAAGTAACTGCTCAAGCGCCTGGGCGGTACGGGTGGCGCCGGTTATCGGCGAATAGAGAAAGAGTGCTGTTGGCGAGCCGGAACCTTGGTCGGGAAGGGGCAGTGCGGCCACGATGGACGGATCCTTACGACTACGCGGTTTTAATACTTTTTGGGCACTGCCATCTTGCCAGTCAGCTGTTTCCCACAAGTCAGCCAGTCTTACCAGGTGCCTGCTTTTCCAACCAGTCGGCGGCTGACCGGCAATGACCTGGCCAGTTTTATCCATAACCCAGATATCGCTGCCAGCCATATCGCCCATGGCATCCAGCAGCGCATTGGATGGTTTTTGACCGTTTGTTAAGAGGGGGCTCAGTATGGTTACGGCGTCGTTGCCTTTGAGTAAGAGGTCGCGGCGTTTGTTATCGATGACGTGGTCATTAACAAGATAGGTCATTAATAGTCCTAAGGTCAGCATACTAACTAAGATGATGATCAAATGAGAGAATAGTAGTTTTCCGAAGATAGATCTGGTCATTTGATAGTTACCTCAAATTTATAGCCGACTCCCCAGACGGTATGAATATAGCTATACTCCGGATTATCAATCTTGTGCCGCAATCGCTTGATGGTGGCATCGACTGTGCGGTCGGCGCCATCAAAGTCATAGCCCCAGACATTGGTTAGGAGTTGATCGCGGGAAAATGCCATTTTCGCATGTCTGGCCAGAAAAACTAAGAGTTCAAACTCTTTGGGCGACAGCGTGGTGTTTTGGTTGCCGGAAAAAGCAGACTGGGCGGTTTGATCAATAGAGAGCCCGGGGAACTCCAGACGGGCCCCGGCCTCGGTAATGAGCCCGCTGCGCCTGAGCACGGCTTTAACACGGGCCATGACTTCCCGGGGGCTGAATGGCTTGGTGATATAGTCGTCAGCGCCTAGCGAAAAGCCAATCAGCTTGTCAGTCTCGCCACTTTTGGCTGTTAAAAAGATGACAGGTACTTTGCGCTTAATAGCCTCACATATCTCCCAACCTGTGCGCTTAGGCAGCATGACATCAAGAATTAATAAATCGGGGCGATGCTTTTCTTCGATTGCCAGCGCCTCCCGGCCATCGGCTGCTGTAAACACGTGAAAGCCTTCCTGTTCAAGATAAAGCTGTAAGACCTCAGTTATGTTAGGCTCATCATCAGCCACTAATACTTTAATCTGTTCCATAAGCCACCTCGCATGTTTTCATGAGTATCTGCTATTATAGAAATGCTATCACACTCTTATTCGTATTGTAAATGCAAAATGGGAGCCTGATTGGCAGATTGACAATTGTTAACCAATATTTTATTATTAGGATAACAATAAGTTTTTTGGGGTGAATGATAGTGCGGACAGCGATACTTGAACTATTAAAACATAATTCCGGTCAATATATTTCAGGCGAGGATATTTCGCATACCCTGCAAGTCTCCCGGACAGCGGTGTGGAAACATATCCGGGCACTTAAGCTGGATGGCTATGAAATTGAAGCCCATCCCCGGCTCGGCTATGCGCTTAGGCAAAACACCGACAGGCTGCTTCCTGCCGAGATTAAAGAACAGTTAACCAGCACTGTGCTGGGGCGCGAAATTCATTATTTTAGTGAGCTGGATTCAACCAATAATGAAGCCAAAAAATTGGCAGCAAACGGCTGTCCGGAAGGGACAATTGTTGTGGCAGAAGCACAAGTCACTGGGCGCGGGCGCTTGGCAAGGGGCTGGTTTTCGCCTCATGGTAAGGGGATTTGGCTATCAGTGGTGCTCAGGCCGCCTTTTAACCCGATGGATGCCGCCAAATGCACGCTGATGGCAGCTGTTGGCGTGAACCGGGCGATTAATGCTGTTACAGGTGCAGGCTGCGGCATAAAATGGCCGAACGACATATTATGGCAGGGACGCAAGGTAGTGGGTATACTTACGGAAATGAGTGCCGAAATGGATGCAATTAACCATATCGTGATCGGTATGGGGATTAATGTAAATATTGAACAGCAGGAGTTCCCTAGCGAAATCGCAGCTACGGCCACATCGCTGGCTGTAGCAAGTGGCTGCCAGGTATCCAGAGTGAAGCTGCTTACCACGATCCTGTCCGAATTAGAAACAGTCTATAATAGTGTCAAAAACGCAGGGTTTGCACCAGTGCTTGCTGATTGGAAAACCCAGTCAATTACGCTGGGGCAGCAAGTGGATGTCCATGGTATTGATCGCAGCTTTGGCGGTGTAGCTATTGATATTGATGTCGATGGAGCGCTCTTAATTGAGACAACGCAAGGTATTGAACGGGTGCTGGCAGGCGATGTGTCTATCCGTCCGGCTTCACCGCAGTAATGTTTTGCTATCGATAAAGGAGGTAACTATGAATACTAGAAATATGGCGCTCACAAGTTTGTTTGCTGCACTACTTGCAGTAAGTTCTCAGGTTTCCATTCCGCTCGGTCCTGTGCCTATTGTGATGCAGGTTATGTTTGTGCTGTTAGCAGGCATAATTTTAGGTAAACGCTTAGGTCCTGCCAGTGTTGCTGTGTGGGTGCTGCTGGGTGTATTTGGTCTGCCGGTCTTTGCCCAGGGGAAAGCTGGAGCCGCTGTTTTAATTGGCCCGACTGGCGGTTATATTTTCGGCTATTTTGTCTGCACGTATATTGTCGGCTATGTTGCGGAACACTTTGAACCAAACTATAAATACACAGCCGCCGCCATGTTTACAGGCTTGGCTGTTATTTACGTTAGTGGTCTGGCAGGGTTTATGCTGTCTTTCCAGTATGTGCTGCACAATCCTATGCCGCTTGAAAAGGCACTTAATTTAGCTGTATGGCCTTTCTTGCCCTTGGATCTGGTTAAAACATTGGCTGCTGTCTATGTTGGTGTCCGGGTCAGGCGGGCATTGCTAAAAGCAGGGCTTGTTCTGTCCAAGCCGATCGCCTAAGGGCAATGTCGAATCTAGTCGTATATTTACAATTTCCCCGCTTTTAAGGTACAATGATAGCGATAAAGAAACGAAGGCCGTCTTAGCGTATTGGAGTAGTACGGCCCATAGCCTACATAGGGGGACTTTTGATAATGCTATTAGTGTTTGATGTTGGCAATACCAACATCGTTTTGGGGGTTTACGAGGGGGACGAGCTTAATTATCATTGGCGGGTTTCGACAGATAAGCAAAAAACCGGTGATGAGTATGGTGTGCTTATTTATAACCTGTTTACTTATCGCGGTTTAAAGATGGAAGACATTGAAGCTGTTGTCATTTCTTCGGTTGTTCCGCCGCTCGTTGTACCCTTAACCAGGATGTGCCAGCGTTATTTTAATGTTGAGCCGCTTGTCGTAGGTCCTGGAATTAAGACAGGTATTTGTATTAAATATGAAAATCCGCGCGAGGTGGGTGCAGACCGGATTGTAAATGCCATTGCTGCGCATGAAAAATACGGCGGGCCATTGATCCTTGTTGATTTTGGTACAGCCACTACGTTTTGTGCTTTGGCTGAGAACGGTGATTATCTGGGCGGTGCCATTGCCCCAGGTATTGGTATATCAACCGAAGCCTTGTTTCAGCGGGCAGCAAAACTGCCGCGCATTGAGCTAATCAAGCCCAAAAATGTCATCTGCCGTAACACGATAAGCAGTATGCAATCTGGTATTATCTATGGTTTTGTGGGCCAGGTAGATGAAATTGTCCGGCGTATGCGTGACGAAATGGGTCAGCAGGCAACAGTTATTGCTACCGGCGGGCTGGCTAACCTGATTGCCCAGGAGTCCCGTACTATTGATAAAGTAGATACCTTTCTGACGCTTGAAGGGCTCAGGCTTATTTACGAACGTAACAGACAATAACCGACAGCAATATACGAAGGCGGCCGACAGGGCCGCTTTTTTTTACATAGGAGGGAACATATGCGCATCGGTCAAATCGAGCTTGCCAATCCGGTCATCCTTGCCCCCATGGCAGGTGTTACTGATCTGCCATTTCGCCTGTTGGCTAAAGAGATGGGCTGTGGCCTGGTGTATTCGGAGATGGTAAGCGATAAAGGGCTGATTTATGAAAATGTGCACACCAGAAAGCTCCTCGCCATTGATGAGCGGGAGCGGCCGGTTGCTTTGCAGATCTTCGGCTCAGAGCCTGCAAGCATGGCAAAAGCAGCCCGTATTGTGGCCGGCTCCGGGGCTGACATTATTGATATCAATATGGGCTGCCCAACACCTAAAATTGTGAAAAATGGTGAGGGTTCGGCCCTTATGCGCACCCCGGAACTGGCCTGCCGGATCATTGCTGCAGTTGTTGAGGCTGCTGGGACTGTGCCGGTTACAGTAAAATTCCGTAAAGGCTGGGATGATAAGTCAGTTAATGCGGTCGAGATGGCTAAGTTAGCTGAACAGGCAGGCGCAGCAGCTGTCAGCGTGCATGGTCGTACCCGGGAACAGTTTTACTCTGGACAAGCTGACTGGAACATTATCCGGGAAGTCAAACAGTCGGTTAAAATTCCTGTTACCGGTAATGGCGATATTCGTACACCCCAAGATGCCAAGCGTATGTTGACTGAGACCGGCTGCGATGGCATAATGATAGGGCGGGGAGCTCAAGGAAATCCCTGGATATTTCGGCAGGTTGCCCATTACCTGGAAACAGGCGAAATACTACCGCTGCCTACACTAGGTGAACGGATTGACATGCTGCTGCGGCAGCTTGATATGCTTGTCGATCACAAAGGTGAATACATCGGCATCAGAGAGATGCGCAGTCACGCCGCCTGGTATACCAAGGGACTGCCCAGCTCAGCTGAGCTTAGGCTGAAGTTTAACCAGGCAGCCAGCAGAGAAGACTTCATTAGGATCATGGAAAATTATCGTGATACCTTGATTTAAAAAAACTTGATTATGCGCAAAGGCCGGAAACTGCTTAGAAATGTCCAGATGCTAGGCGCGCCGAGCATGCGAACGGAGTCGTACTGGGAAGTACGTCGCAGTGAGCACGCGCAGAAGCAACAACGCAGATGGGCGTTTCTAAGCAGTTTCCGCGGGGGATAAGGATGGATATGTTAATAATGCCCGTCGCCAACGGCATCCTGCCGAGGCCTGAGGGTGGAACAATTACCGGTATGTTTATTATTGAAAATGGCGGACAACTGCTGTTAGATGTCGGGGTAGGGAGAGAAATCCTCATTTGTCCGTGGATTGCGGAAGAGCAAGGCTTATACCCGGTTGGCGTAATTGTCCGTATTGTCAATATCTGGAATCATCAGGCTATTGACGATACCGGTGCCGAAATTCCGGTGCTTATGGCCAAGCTGGAGGGAAGGGGCCATGCCCGCTGGTACACCATGCGGACAACTGGCAGCTATATTTATTCTAATGATGTTGAACATATCAACCTGAAAAAGATGCGTAAAGAATACCCGGCCATCTCAGGCGCCGGCTGGGCGCCGCAGGGCGGGTTCACGGAGTTTCGCGATAAAAGCGATATTCCGGTCACTATTTACGGGACTGACCTTGAAACAGGTCAGGAGGTTAGCATAACAGCGAACTTGGGTGGGTTGGTTGAACTGGAACAGGCACACACCATTGAACACTCGGTCATCAGGGCATTAACTACCTATGGATTATGTACTGCCCGGACCTTAGTCGAAGCCATGAGTAGAGAAACAGACGAGCTTAAAAAATCAGTTGAATTCAGTATAAAACACACTCTGCCCGAAGTTTTGGGATTGACGGCCAGCGGTGCCTGTGGTAACCCGATGACCAATTTGGCGCAATTCTATTTGGCCAACGAGTTTGTCGGCAATATAGAGGCAGGTAAGTCACTGAACGAGTCACTTGACAAAGCTCGCCGTACGGCCATGTCGCAGCTCACTAGTGATATGGGACTCACTACACAGCAAGGAATACGCGTGCTGCAGGGGCTCAAGAAAGGCATGGCACACGATGATACAATCTTAAAACTAGAAACCTATAAGAAAGTAATCAGCCGTTTTCCCTATCAACCATGGGAATAGCGGCTTTTTTCTTTTGCTCCATCTTATGGAAAAACTTGTTAAACAACAAAAAAAATGCTAGAATATGTATGTACACAACCTTGTGCACATATACTAAGGGGGAGATGAGCAAGCTGTGTTGCTTCGAATTGGCGACAAGATTGTCAACCGCCAGAAAATTCATCAGACAGTAGACCGAATTTTGGAATTGCGGCGAGATGGCCTATCTCAGCAGGAGGTGGCAGGGCGGGTTGGCGTTGACCGTACTTTTGT
This sequence comes from Sporomusa malonica, assembly GCF_900176355.1. Classification (GTDB taxonomy): domain Bacteria; phylum Bacillota; class Negativicutes; order Sporomusales; family Sporomusaceae; genus Sporomusa; species Sporomusa malonica. The sequence continues at coordinate 99,798 of NZ_FWXI01000020.1, forward strand.
TTCACGTCTTGAGACAATTGGCGAGATTCGCAAAGGCGGCCGTGTAGCGCTTATTGGTTTCCCCATAAAAAACTGTCAGGAAATATATGCTGTAGCCAGGCAGGAGGGTATTGACTTTTGCCTTGTTTTATCCGAACAAGAGCGGTGGGATTTTGTCCAAACCAAAAGTGGTGTAGAATTGTTTAACACGATCATGGAGATTGTTGGGAATGTCCGCAAATATGACATCGTCATTATCATCGGCTCAAATATGAGGATTAAACTGATTGAAACTATGCTGGACAAAGCGGTAATTGGGGTACAAATTGGTGAATCCCCCATTGCTGAAGATAAATATGTTAATCCGGAGGATATTCGTGCACTTATCAGGCAGCTCCGGTTCTAGCCGGAGGATATGAAATGAAACAGGTAGTAAGCATTAGTCTTGGTTCATCAAAACGCAATGGTACCACAACAGCTGATTTTGGTGGCCAATTATTTCTTATTAAAAGAATTGGAACCGACGGTGATAAACAGGCGGCTGCCAGGCTAATACGTGAGCTGGATGGCCAAGTTGATGCTATTGGCCTTGGCGGTACTGATCTGTATATTTATGCCGGCAATAAACGATACACTTTTAGGGAGTCGGCCGCACTAGCTGCTAATGCAAAAAAAACGCCGGTAGTTGACGGCAGCGCTATTAAAAACACACTGGAACGGCGGGTTATTCCCTATCTTGAAACCAAACACGGACTGAAATTCAAAGATAAGCAGGCGCTTGTTGTGTGTGCTGTTGACAGGTTTGGGTTGGCAGAAGCTTTAGTAGGAGCCGGCAGTCGGACGGTGTTTGGTGATTTGATGTTTGGACTGGGACTTCCTATGCCTATCAGGACACTTGATGGGTTGGCGCGACTGGCGAGCTTTGCTGCTCCTATCGTCACTAAACTTCCTGTCAGTCTGTTTTATCCTACCGGTGATAAACAGACCGAAGTTACGCCGAAATTTGCGCAGTATTTCCGGGATGCCGATATTATTGCCGGTGATTTCCATTTTATTAGACGGTATATGCCAGACAATATGAGCGATAAACTGGTTATTACCAATACCGTTACTAAGGAAGATGAAGTACTGCTAAAACAGCGGGGGATAAGTATGCTGGTAACGACCACTCCAGAAATGGGAGGGCGTTCTTTTGGCACAAATATATTGGAAGGCGTGTTGACAGCTTTATCAGGCAAACGACCGGAACAATTGACAGCAGATGACTATACACATCTTATTGAACAAACAGGAATTGAACCCAGGGTAAAAAAACTCACATTAGGAGGCGCATGTATTTGCAAAAATTTGCTTTTGTAGTTCATCCGCTTGAAGCTAAGGATTTTAGCCGCAAATTTTCCTTCACTCGCAACTGGCCAGACGGGTTGGTTGAAGGTATGATAAAATACATACCGCCGTTTAAAGTTTCCCATATTACCGGAATCAATTCGGGGCATAATACTGCTGAGGGATGGTTTGTTGGCTGTCCGCTGACATCCAGGCAGATGCTGGCTATGCCTGAAAAGTATGTTACCAATAAAATTATCAAGGCTGGCAAAGTAGCTGAAAAAATGGGAGCTAAAATTGTCGGTCTGGGTGCTTTTACTTCTATTGTCGGCGATGCTGGTATAACAGTCGCTGAGAATTTAAAAATTGCCGTCACCACAGGGAATAGTTATACAGTGGCTACAGCGTTGGAGGGGACGCGCCAGGCAGCTAAAGTCATGGGAATAGATCTGGAACGGGCCAATGTGCTGATTTTGGGAGCAACCGGCTCGATTGGTTCAGCATGTGCGCAGATTTTAGCCCGTGAGGTGCGGTATTTGACATTGGCCGCTCGCGATGAAATTAAATTGGAAAAACTTGCAAAACAGATTTTAAAGGCATCAGGACTAGCTGTTCGGGTAACGGCAAATACTAAACATGCCATCAAAAATGCAGATATTGTTGTAGCAGTAACCAGTGCAATTGACAGTATCATTGAGCCGGAGGATTTGAAGCCAGGTGCCATTGTTTGTGATGTAGCCAGGCCTCGCAATGTTTCTCGCCGCGTTGCTGAAATGCGTGATGATGTGCTCGTCATTGAAGGTGGGGTTGTCGAAATCCCTGGAGATGTAGACTTCGGGCTGAATTTTGGATTTCCGCCAAAAACAGCATATGCTTGTATGGCTGAAACCATGATTTTAGCGTTGGAAGGCCGCTATGAAAATTTTACACTAGGGCGAGACTTAACGGTAAAGCAAGTTGAGACAATTGATAAATTGGCTATTAAACACGGTTTCAAACTGGCCGGATTCCGCAGTTTCGAAAAGGCTATTACCCCCCAGGAACTAGGCATGATTAGAACCAATGCTGACCTCAAAGCCGGTCAAGTACAGAAAGGAGTGCTCTAGAAAATATTGACAAACCAATCATTTATGCCTATAATAATGAAAAATAGAGGATGACCTTCATATTGGCGGGCTGCCTCTTACCACCCAAAGTGTCAAGTTTCTACTTGACACTATTTATATTGCCCAATTCCCACGTTTGAGAATTTTAATAAAAGAGGCGGCAATTTTTCAGTCAAAACGAATAAACTATCTACAAACGTAATTTCAGGAGTTTTAATATTTGCAAAATTGCTTTGGCAAGTATTTAAAAATAAAGAGGAGAATGACACCATGGAAAAAGACGTAATGCTGACTATAGAAGGACTAAAGAAAATCGAGCATAAGCTGGATCACTTAAAGTCAGTCCGGCGCCGTGAAGTGGCTGAACGTATTAAGCAAGCCATTGAATTTGGTGATATCAGCGAGAACTCAGAGTATGAGGATGCTAAAAATGAACAGGCTTTTATCGAAGGCGAAATTCTTACCCTGGAAAAAATCCTGCGTAATGCCAAAGTTATTGATGAAGGAGAAGTCGGCACAGACGTTGTTGCGTTAGGTTCACTTGTTAGACTGAAAGACCTTGAATTTGACGATGAACTGGAATATACTATTGTCGGTTCAGCTGAGGCTGATCCTGCTGAATTGAAGATTTCTAATGAATCGCCGGTTGGTCAGGCTATCCTTGGTCAAAAAGTCGGTAGTATTGTGGAAGTAAATGTTCCGGCTGGTATGTTGAAATATGAAGTTTTGGAGATCAGACGTCAGCATTAATTTAGCACTCTAGAAAGTAGACAGGGGAGAAAGTACATGGCAGAATCAGAAGTAACCCAAGATATAGAGCAGACAACAGAAGAACTGAATGTACTCATGAAGGTTCGTCGGGAAAAAATGGATAAGATCGCCGCCTATGGCATCGAGCCTTTTGGCCGTAAATATAACTTTACCCATCATGCCCAGACAATCCATAATAATTATGCTGAATTAGAAGGACAAACTGTAAGAATTGCCGGTCGGTTGATGACTGTGCGCAGACAAGGGAAAGCCAGTTTCGGGCATGTAATGGATATGTCTGGTAAAATGCAGATCTATTTCCGTCAGGATGTCATGGGAGATACTGCTTACGAGCAGTTCAAGCTTTTAGATATCGGAGATATTATAGGTGTCGAAGGAGTAGTATTTACTACACAAAAAGGCGAAATTAGTGTGAAAGCCAATGGTTTTGAATTTTTGGCAAAATCACTGCGGCCCTTGCCGGAGAAATGGCATGGCCTTAAAGATGTGGAAATGCGCTATCGCCAGCGTTACTTAGATTTAATTGTTAGCCCTGATGTGCGTAACGATTTCGTTATGCGCAGCAAAATCATTAAAGCGTTTCGGCAACTGTTAGATGACCGTGGCTTTTTGGAAGTAGAAACTCCGATGATGCACCCGATTGCAGGAGGGGCCGCAGCACGTCCGTTTATTACCCACCATAATGCGCTTGATATGAAGCTGTTTATGCGGATTGCTCCAGAGTTATATCTCAAACGGCTGATTGTCGGCGGCTTTGAAAAAGTGTACGAACTTGGCCGGGTTTTTCGAAACGAAGGTATTTCAATTAAACATAATCCTGAATTCACTATGGTTGAACTGTATCAGGCTTTTGCAGACTATCAGGATGTTATGCGGTTGACCGAAGAAGTGGTAGCTGGAGTTGCTCAAACAGTTCTTGGTACCACTAAGATTACTTATCAGGGTCAAGAGATTGATCTTACCCCGCCGTGGAACCGTCTGACCATGCCTGAAGCCATAAAAAAATACTCTGGGGTAGACTTTAATGAGGTTAAGACAGTAGCCGAAGCTCGTGCTGTTGCCGACAAGCTTGGGGTTAAATATGAACAGAAACACGGTATTGGCGGTATCTTAAATAACGTTTTTGAGGAAGTCTGTGAACAGCATCTGATTCAGCCGACATTTATTATTGGTCATCCTACTGAAATATCACCACTGGCTAAACGCAACAAAGATAACCCTGAGATTACTGACCGATTTGAAGCCTTTATCTTTGCCCGCGAAATTGCTAATGGCTTCTCGGAGCTGAATGATCCTATTGATCAGCATGGGCGATTTGCAGATCAGCTGACTCAGCGCATGGCTGGCGATGATGAAGCCCATATGATGGATGAGGACTATATTAATGCCCTTGAGTATGGTTTGCCACCCACCGGTGGTTTAGGAATCGGCATTGACCGTTTGGTGATGTTCTTAACTAACTCGTACTCGATCAGGGATGTAATCTTGTTTCCACACATGCGTCATCGCGAATAGAAAGCAACTACTGCTGGCCGGGTTTACCTGGCCAGCTTTTTACTATTGACAAGGCTCAATTCATTGTGGTAAGATAGCACTCGTTCGGTTGATTTAATTTAGCCGGTATGCGATTCTTAAAGAAACATATTGACAGTGAAATTGATATGTGATACTATATAGAAGTCGCGAAAAACATGCGATTGAAAATTCCAAATAAATATATTGACACATCAAAACTGATGTGGTAATATATAAAAGCTGTCGCTGTTGGTGACGCAAAACGTTCCCTGAAAACTGAACAATGTAAAGTAATGCATCATAAAAAAAGCCAGATGTGCGTGCGTGTCGCAAGACACAAACCAAAAACAATTTTTGATTTTAATGAGCCATTAAATGGCTTCAATATAATGTAGTCACTGTGTGACTTTGAACATGTGCCTGTCTCATCTGATTAAGAAGCCTGTCTTCCTTAATAAAGATAGTAGCAGGGATAGCAGAGAAACATATAGACGGCATACACTTTATTGGAGAGTTTGATCCTGGCTCAGGACGAACGCTGGCGGCGTGCCTAACACATGCAAGTCGAACGGAGTA
>NZ_FWXI01000002.1:0-214787 GCF_900176355.1 Sporomusa malonica
AACCCAGCCAAGCTGCGCAACCCAGCCAAGCTGCGCAACCCAGCCAAGCTGCGCAACCCAGCCAAGCTGCGCAACCCAGCCAAGCTGCGCAACCCGGCCAAGCCGCGCAACCCGGCCAAAGCGCCCAACCCGGCCAAACTGTGCAACCTGAGCACTTGGCCTCACTTGTTAAGTCGCTGCAGTCAACAGCCGAGCAATTAATTACACTTGCGTCCGCGTTGGAACAAGCGGCTGAACCGGCCAGTTACAGGTTGGCACTAAAAACTGCAGCCGATCATGGCGGACAGCAGGCCTTAGCGGAGGCTGTTAACGTTTGGAAAGGGAAAAATCCCGAAGAACTCAAAGCGGCTGCCAATATAATCCGGGGATTGTCCGAGACTATGCCTAAACCGGGCGGCGTGCTGGCTGAACGGCAGGAGAGTCAGAGTGTGCTGACCTTTACTGTACCTCTTTATTTTGGTGATGGTCAGACAGCCTATCCGGCTCATGTCCATGTATTTCATCAAGAGCAAGAGGATAAAAAAAATCCTGGACAGGCAGTGACCGAGACATGGCTCAGGATTTGCTTGGAGACTGAAAACATTGGCCTGGTAGAAACCGCGTTCCGCCTATATGATGGGCAAACCCTGGATGTAAAAGTCCGGTTTGCCGATAAAGTGACAGCTGAGGATTTTTCTGATAGCGTTGATGCGGTTAAAGATCAGCTAGGACAACTGCCGCTTACACTGGGGGATTTTTCGGTAAAATAATAAAGTAAGACTTAGCGCCAGATGGGGTTTTGACCCCATCTGAAGTTTAGTCGACCAACTTCCAGGGGAAGCCTCCTAAACTCCTACTTAAGAGGGAGTCTTAGCGGCTTGGTCATCGAATAAAGTAAAGATCGCGATTAGCCTAGAGAGGGCTGTAAGATGAAGTTTGTAAATGTAATAATAACTTGAATGCCTATCCCCAAAAAGCCGTTAATTGTCGAAATATTTTTAATTAAACAATTGATCTTTGGCAGGATTTTATAGTCATATCAAGAATGACTATAATCATAAGATGAGTTCCAAGTCATCATTGCCCATGTGGAAGTGATGACCGAAGGGTATGAAGAGTAATTTTCATGCCTGCCCGAATTGTGCGAAGGAAGTCTGTTTAATCAGGCTTCCTTTTTTTATCTTAATTATTTTAAAATAAGGGGGGGGAACAGAATGACGGAGATTATTGCGAAAAAGATTAATTGTCCGACAGAGTCATGTGGATTTTATCACATGACAATAATCAAAACTTTGGGTGATGCCATGTTTTTGACTCAGCAATCACTGTTATTGTTATTTATATTTGCAAGATACTTGACTATTTTAGTTGCATATATGGCTTTGTTGAGTTGGTATGGATTTGTTGACGAAATGGAGGGATTTTAATGTGCATAGTTTGTCAGAAACCGGATACCAACGATAGTTTCAGTTCAAATAATAGAGATAAGTTCTTTTCCAAGGAGAGCTGGAAAAATATACAGCAATGTAGAATGAACTTTTTCGAATATGCAGAAGACCCTCGAAATAGTCAATATATTGACAAAGAAGTAGCTAGATCCTGGATAAACTTGCGTGATAGGGGTATAAGCCCTAATGCCCTGGTAACTAAAGAGTGGTTAAATGCCAAAGCACTGGAGAAAACGATAGAAAAAAATAGTCTTCTCATTGAAGTTACCAATTCAATTATCAAAAACTTTAAATATGTAATGTTTTATTCTGGTTATATTATATACTTGATTGATAAAAATGGGATAATACTTCTCCAGGAGGGTGATTGGGAGAGCTTGGCTCCATTCTCCGAACAAAAATCATTAACTGGATTAATTGTGAATGATAATAGTATGGGCAACAGTTCCCACATGTTGTGTATGTATCTAAAGGAACCGGTGCAGTTGCTGGGACCGGAGCATTACTCGGCTGCTTTTCAGAATAATATTGCCTCAGCTACTCCCCTATTTGATGAGCACGGGGAAGTAATTGCCTCCCTGGTATTGTTAAGTAAAGCTTTAGTAAATCCCACCTGGGAAGACAGCTTGCCAAGGCTAAGTCTGCACACCCTTGGCCTTATTACTGCTATGGGTGTGGCTATTGAAACTCAAATAAAACTTGAAAAGAGCAATGACAATCTTATCATTGCCAATAGTAATTTAAAACAAGTTAATGAGAGTCTAGAAACTTCCTATAATATGCTGGAAGCTACCCTGGCATTCACGGATGAAGGACTAATTACAGTGGATAGATTCGGCGATATTACTCATATGAATCAAAAAGCTAGTCGAATATTAAGGCTGACACACTCTGAAGCTATAAGTAGAAATATTTCAGACTTTCTTACGGATAAGTCGTTTATAACAAAAGCCCTTAATTGTGGTGAGCCTGTTAGCTATCGGGAGACAATATTCAAAATTGGTAAAAGTGAGGAAACCTACCTTTTGACTATTCGAAGTACGCATAGTCAAGACCCAAAAATTATCCGGGGAGCAGTAATCCGAATTGTTCACCCAGATAAAATTAATGCTCTGGCAAGCCTGCGAGCAGGTTCTCAGGCCAAGTTTGGATTTAATGATATTATTGGCGATTGTAACGAAATAAAGAAGGTAAAGGGTATAGCTCAGCGTTTTTCCTTGTCCTCGGAAAACATTTTACTTATTGGCGAGAGCGGCACGGGGAAAGAACTCTTTGCGCAAGCAATCCATAACAATTATTGTCCTCAAGGTCCGTTTGTTGCCATTAATTGTGCGTCCATGCCTAGAAGCTTGATTGAAAGCGAACTGTTTGGATATGAAGGCGGTTCATTTACCGGCGCCGATAGCCAGGGTAGACCTGGTAAAATAGAGTTGGCCAACGGTGGCACCCTCTTCCTGGATGAAATAGGCGATATGCCTTATGAAGTTCAGGCAGTACTGCTGCGGGTGTTGGAGGATAAACAAGTCATGAGAGTAGGCGGGAAGCGTTATCAAGAAGTCGATTTCCGAGTTGTAGCCGCAACGAACCGCAATCTGCTTAAAATGGTCAAAGAAAATCAGTTTCGAGAAGATTTATATTATCGCTTATCAGTCCTGAGAATTTCTATCCCTCCCTTACGTCAGCGAGAACATGATGTATTACTGCTGTGTCAGTACTTTATCCACACTTATTGTGATAAAACTGGCAGGTCCAAACCACAAATGAGCCCTGCTGCTGTAAAAAAAATTCTGGAATATAACTGGCCGGGAAATGTGAGGCAATTGGAGAATGCAATTATTTATGCCATTAATATTACCCAGAGTGACGTCATTAATGTAGAGCACTTACCTTATGAAATGTTAGAAGACGATAGGGAATTTTCCAATGATAAAAATAATATCACAGAAACTGAGGAAATACTCCCTCTTCGAGTCTGGGAAGAAGCAGCAATAAAGAGTACTTTATTAAAAAGCAATAATTCCATTGCTCACGCTGCAAGCATCCTGCAGATAAGTAAATCTACACTGTATAGAAAAATTAAAGAGTATAATATTGCATTATAACCTCCATTTCACCGCTACCGCTGGCGACACAAATAAAAATGCCCTCCTAATGTAGATTCTTCAATTCTACATTAGGAGGGCATTTTTATTTCAACCATACCCCTGTTGTATGTGCGCATTTTCAGTATCTGCAGGCATAGTTTGCTAGTGACTGCGTATTTATAACTTTTTGCAAAACAGCGAAAAAGTTTTTTAAAATGGAAATAACATTTTGTCATAATCGTATTTTAGCATGGCAAATTATCATGCGCTTTTTTAAAAAAACCTGACGTATTGCCATGTATGGGGTTTGAAGACTAGTTGGCACACTTATTGCGTTATATAGGGTTATGCAGCTTACAAACAAAAATTGTAAATTTAAACTAGGAAGGAGAAGATATCATGTGTTTTAGACCACCGTCCGCAGCCAAAGCAGTAAAGTGTACTTCATGCGGAATGCTCAATCCACCGACCCTTGAAAAATGCAAAAAATGCGGAGTAGACATGCCCAAAGCGAAAGACGAGACTAAAGAGAAATAGTTTTTTAGTGAAACTCATTAAAAAACTATTTCAGTCTGAATGTAGCCAAGATGTGCCCTGATATTGGGATAAACATATTGGACAACAAAATGTAAAAGGGGGAATTATAGCAAAGTGGAATTTGCACATGCGGTCCAGATTATCTAACCGGATAGCGTCGGGTTGGGGCCGTGTGGCGGAGATTTGACAGTTAGAAGGAGGTTTTTCGGGTATGGATAAGAAAAAAGAGGGAACCCCGGGTATGTTGACTAATCCGAATTACAGTTTAAGTGACTATGCAACTAAAAATGTAAAGTGCTCTTCATGCGGTATGTTTAATCCACCGACCCTTGAAAAATGCCGCAGATGCGGGGCGGACGTTCCCAAAAAGGAAAAATAGCAAAACTCAAATAGCATGTTATTGATAGCGGAGATCCAATTTATAAGGAGGTAAGCAATTATGGGTAGTGATAGTAGAAAAGTACAGTGGCAAGAAGGCGATTTGACTGTAACCCGTACATGTTCATGGACAGCGCCAGGTTGCCATGATGGCTGCTCAGTCCTTTATTATACTAAAGGAAATGAGCTGGTTAAGGTAGAAGGAGACCCGGAAAGTCAATATAATTTTGGTAGACTGTGTATGCGGTGCTTGAGTGCTCCGGAACTGGTTAACGATCCTAAACGTGTTAAATGGCCTATGAAGCGAGTTGGCGAACGCGGAGAGAACAAATGGGAACGGATTACCTGGGATCAAGCCTATGATATTATCGAAGAAAAAGTACGTTCCATCTGGAAAGATTATGGACCGGAGTCTATCGTAACCGCCATAGGAACCGGACGTAATACCTGGTCAATCGTACCTAAATTGACGTATTCTGCTTTCAAGAGTCCTAACTTCTCCATGGGATTCCTGGCTGGTGACTCCTGCTACCTGCCTCGTGCAGCTGCCATGGGAACCATGATTGGGGACTTCTTTATTGTGGATGCGTCTCAGTTAGACCAACGCCGTTATGATAATCCCGAATGGAAGCTTCCGGAATGTGTTATGATCTGGGGTAATAACCCAATCATCAGTAATGGTGACGGATTCCTGGGTCACTGGATCGTTGACATGCAGAAGCGGGGAACCAAACTGATCGTGGTAGACCCCTACCTGACCTGGTTTGCTTCTAGAGCTGATTATTGGCTGCAGCTGCGCCCCGGTACTGATGCTGCAGTTGGGCTGGCTATGCTTAACGTAATCATGGGCGAAGAACTCTATGACAAAGAATTTGTAAAAAACTGGACCTATGGATTTGATCAACTGGCTGAACGGGTTAAAGAATATTCTCCGGAAAAAGCAGAAGAAATCAGCTGGGTTCCTGCCGAAAAAATTAGAGAGGCAGCACGGTTCTTTGCTAAAGCGAAACCAGCTTCGGTTCAATGGGGACTGGCGATAGACACTCAGAGAGCTGGGGTTTCCGTTGCTAACTCAATTTGTGCCTTGGTTGCTATAACCGGTAATCTTGATGTTCCAGGTGGAAACCATCTTATTCGGTCGGCATTCGGTGTAGACCGTGTCGCTCACGTAGCGTCTGACTGGGGCTTTGCCGAATTGCCTGAAGAAATGCGGGCGAAGCGCCTTGGTGTTGATGATTATCCGCTGTTTAAATATGGACTGGCCGCAACGTCTCGTGGCGACTCGGTCTTAGAGGCTATTGAAACTGGCAGGCCGTATCCTGTTCAGATGTACTGGATGCAATCTACCAACACCTTTGTGAACACTGCAAGTGAAGCAAAACGTGTTTACGCAGCCTTGAAGAAAGTACCCTTCGTTGTAGTTGTAGATCCTGTCTTAACACCTTCTGCAGTAGCTCATGCTGACCTGGTTCTGCCAGCTTCTATGAGCGTAGAACGTGACAGTTTAAGAAACTGGTGGACACCTTTACGTTCTATTTCCAAGGTTACTCAATATGAAGAGGCTAAGACTGATGAAGAGATCGTCTTAGACCTCGGCAAACGCCTGAATCCGGAAGCATTTCCATGGGATACAGTGGAAGACATGATTGACTGGGCCCTAATACCAGCCGGTGTTACCTTCAAAGAGCTTGAAGCAAAAACTGTGATTTGGCCGGAAGTTCATTACAAGAAATATGAAACTGGTAGACTGCGTGAAGACGGAGAGCCTGGATTCAACACTGATACCGGAATGGTCAACCTTTACCAGGACATCTTTGTTGAGTGGGGATTGGATCCGCTGCCATTCCATATGGAACCACCCTATAGTCCAATTTCTACTCCACAAATGATGAAGGAATATCCGTTAATTCTGACTGCTGGATCAAGGTCATGGGAATTCTTCCATTCCGAACATCGTCAGAGTGCTACCTTGCGGGAATTCCATCCAAATCCAAGAGTGACCATGCACCCCGAAACTGCTGCAAAATACGGCATTAAAGAGGGAGACTGGGTATGGGTCGAAAATAATATAGGGAAATGCAAACAGCAGGCTGTACTTGATCCGGGTTGGGATACCAGAGTTATTCATGGTGAGCATGGCTGGTGGTTCCCGGAAAGAGAAGGTGCAGAACCTACCTTATTTGGTGCATTCGAATCCAACATCAACATCCTTACAACACAGTGTACAACTGGCCCTACCGGATATGGTGCCCCACTAAAGAACACTATTTGTAAGATTTATAAAGCAGAATAAATGGAGGTGTAGAAAGATGTCACGTAATGGTTTATTAATAGATTATGAATATTGCACAGGCTGCCATAGCTGCGAGGTTGCCTGCAAAAAAGAATTAAATCTTCCCAATGGCAAGTTTGGTATTAAATTAGCTAAAAATGGTCCTTTTAAACTAAAAGATACTGAGGACAAATGGGAATTAACCTATGTTCCCATTCCTACCCAACTTTGTGATTTATGCGGTGACAGGGTGGCCGCTGGTAAAAAACCTTCCTGTGTACACCATTGTCAGGCTTCCGTTATTGAATATGGCCCGGTAGAAGAACTGGCTGCTAAATTAAATAACAAAGGCAGACAAGTACTGTTTGTTCCGGAGTAAGAACAGACGCTCATGCTTGCTCCGGCTCTAGCGGCGAGTTAGTGAGCTGATTAGGGCTCCCTCAAAGCAGAGGGAGCCCTAATCGGCGTTATACGGGCAGCGACTTATAGTTCCGGCTGTTAACAGAGGAGGGAAAAGGGTGCCTGCAAATCTGGAAGAATGGGAGCAGTTACCGGAAAGAGATAAACAGCTAATTAATATCCTTAATCAGGTTCAGGAGAAGCTGGGGTATATTCCGCACGACCGGTTAACTAAACTGGCCCGGCAGGCAGGAGTGCCGGAGTCACAACTGCATGGACTGGTAAGCTTTTTTAATTGTTTTCGCAGTCGTCCCGCCGGTAAGCACAAACTATCGATATGCTACGGAACTGCCTGCTATGCCCGAGGGGCTTCCTTAATAAATGATCGTCTGGTTGACGAGCTAAAACTAGAGGACGGCGAAGATACTTCAGCTGATGGTTTTGTGACGGTAGACCACATCTATTGTGTTGGCGCTTGCAGCCGTGCTCCGCTGGTAATGGTAGATGGGCAAATAAACGGTAAAATCAAATCATACAAGGTACCTCTGATGCTTGAAGATTTGAGAAAAAAGGGATGACGGGTCGTGTGCATGTACCCCTCAAGAGTCTGGCCGAAGAAGGGAAGATAACGCTCTGCGACAATAAATCCCGGATCAACGTAGGAACGGCTACCTGTGGAAGAGCTGCTGGGGCTCTGGAGTTCTATAATAATTTAGAAAAACGGGATTGGAACGAAAAAGCCGGAGTATACAAAGTAGGCTGTCTGGGATCCTGTTATGCGGAGCCGCTGGTGAATATCAGAACACCAGACGGAAAGTATTACTTTTTTGGAAATATAGACACAAATTCCTTTTGGCGCATCGTTAAGACTGCAGAAGAACCCCCAGGAAGCAAAATGTCTCCTTATTTGTGGGCTGTAGCCCAAGAACGTAAACCTGGAATTCTTGGTGGTATTCAAGATTTGGAATTAATAAAAATAGCGAACTCAGGTTTCAGTGAATTTTTTCAGCCCCAGGTGCGGCGTATCAGTGGCCGCTGTGGTTTGATAGATCCGGAAAGTATAGCAGAATATGTCGCCATGGGCGGCTATCTGGCACTGGAGAAAGCACTTTTTAAGTTAAAAAGAAGAACGATCATCGATATGATCGGGGCATCTGGCCTGCGTGGTCGGGGGGGAGCCGGATTTCCTACCGGAGAAAAATGGGATATAGCCTATCAGAGCCCTGATCCTGTCCGTTATGTAATTGCCAATGCAGATGAGGGGGATCCTGGGGCATATATGGATCGAGCCCTTTTAGAAAGTGATCCGCATAGTGTACTGGAAGGTTTGATGATTGCTGCTCTGGCGGTTGGCGCATTTCAGGCCTATATATTTGTGCGACACGAATATCCGCTGGCAGTTCAGGTATTAAGGAAAGCAATGATAAGTGCACGTAAGGTAGGTTTTTTAGGAAACAATATCATGGGTTCCAATTTTAGCCTCAACATTACCCTGGTGGAGAGCGGTGGAGCCTTTGTGTGCGGTGAAGAAACATCAATGCTTCAGGTAATGCTGGGTAAGCGCGGGGAATCCCAACTTCGTCCACCATATCCAGCCAATCGCGGCTTTCACGATCATCCCACTGTCATCAATAATGTAGAAACGCTCGCCAATATCCCCTGGATAATACTCAACGGAGCTGAAGCCTTCCGGGAAGTAGGTACGGAAAAAAGTCCGGGAACAAAAATATTTTGTCTGGCCGGGGATATCAAACGTACGGGATTTATTGAAGTCCCATTGGGTACCAGCACTCAGGTATTGGTAGAAAAAATCGGGGCTGCAGATAAGGAGTCTATTAAAGCTTTGCAGATTGGGGGACCCTCAGGTGGGATTGTTCCTTATCGTGATTTTTTCCTGGATTATGAAACAGTGGCTTCTGCAGGAGCCATCATGGGCTCAGGGGGATTAGTGCCCTTGAATAAAAATCGCTGCATGGTAGATATGGCCAGGCATATGACAAACTTTATGGGCAGTGAATCCTGCGGCAAATGCAGCATCTGCCGGGGTGGTTTGCTGGAATTGGAAGCTCGGCTTTTGACATTAACGATGGGGAAGGGTTACAAAGGCATATTGGAAGAAATAGAAGAACTAAGTAAGACTATTTCTCAAGTGTCGCTGTGCGGCTTAGGTCAGACAGCAACGAATCCGGTTAGTACAACGATAACTTATTTTAGAGACGAATATGAGGCTCATGTAAAAGGTAAATGTCCAGCAGTATCCTGCAAACCTTTAATAGATTTTGAAATTATTCTGCCCTGCAAAGAATGTAAGGCGTGTTATCAGGTTTGTCCAACTGAAGCAGTAAAAATGCGAGGGGTAAAGACGGAACGCTTCGTTGTTGACTCTGAGCGCTGTATTAAATGCTGGGCCTGTTATGAGACCTGCCCCTTTAACAGCATCAGGATAACTTCGGAGGAATTTACATGGAAGAATTAGTAGAGATAGAAGTCGACGGGAGGAGTCTGGCTGTCTCAAAGAGTACCATAGTGCTGCAAGCTTTGCGAGATCATGGAATAGACATACCCGCTTTATGCTATTATCCATCTTTAGAAGCTTATGGCAGTTGCGGCCTGTGTATGGTAGAAATCTGGAGCACGGATATTTGGAACCCCCGGCATGCCTGTTTATTGGAAGTCGAAGATGGTCTGCAAATAAAGACTGCTACACCACGTCTCCAGCGTCTACGCTCCTGGGCAGCTCAAATCCTTCTACACGGCAGGCCCTTCCATAACAGTGAAGTAGAAGATTTACTGTTGAAACTCGTACAAGATGAGGTGGCTGACGGCCAGGAAAAGGAAAACTGGGCGGAAAGTATAAAAAATTTGTCCGGTTCTACAACGGAAGGGTGTATACTATGCGGACTATGCATAAGAATGTGCAGGAAAGTAGGCAAAAATCGCCTGACTTTTTTAGGGCGAGGCAAAAATCTGCGTATTGGTTTAGTTCCTGGAGAGGGTAACAAAGCCTCCTGCGGAAACTGCTGCGCCTGTCGTAATATCTGTCCCATGGGATTTATTTCTTCTGATGCCGAGCATGCATTTAAGGCTCGGTTATATAAAGAGTAGTATTGCGACTGCAGCTTGAGGCAGCGAATCTGTCACAACTGCGAAGACTATCTGCCAATTTATTAAATTGGAACAGAATTTAAGATTCAAATAAATAATAAATGGAGAAATAAGAACATGAAGAATAAGGACTGTGTACTAATTGAAGTGTATGGCGGAACCAATCCGAATTCTGAACTTGATCAATCAGGCAAGCAAGCTGCTTGGGAGATCGCTTCGTATGAAGACTTAGTTAAAGAATTAAAGAAGAGCTTCGGTAACAGTGTTGCCATAAGATATATCGATACTGATGTTAAAGGGATACAGAATGACAAATGCCGCCAGTTAGTTGAAGCTGGCAAGCCTTTTCCCTTCACTGTCATCAATGGCGAGCCTTGCATCGTAGGTGGTATCAATAGTAAACTGGTCAGAAGATTTCTGGATGAAAGAGCCTTTCAAATGCTAGAGAAATTGAATGCCCAAAACAAATAATCCAGTATTTTATCAGTTTCAAGAAAGCCTCCTGTCATAGGCGAAAGATGACAGGAGGCTTTCTGCATGTTTGCCCTAAATGGGAGAGACCTTGGTGGTGAAAGTCCACCACATTATGTCTGATATGCAAAGGTTGAAGATTGCAAATCGTTTTAATATTGCAATCGATTGCGGGTGTGTGTATAATTAGTCCTAGGAAATATATGGTATGGATATAGTGGATTTTAAGCTAGGAGGTCGAAGATTTGAAACATGCAATTGTTATATTTACTAAGGTACCAAAGGCTGGCGAAAACAAAACCCGGCTATCAACAGAACGTGGTGGCATCTTAACAGTTGAAGAAGCAGCAGATTTTTATAAGGCTTCACTTTTAGATGTGATTGAAAGCTGTATCGCAGCAACTTGCTGTGATGTTTATATTTGTCAAAACTTAAATGGAGATAAAGATTATTTCCATAATCTTATTGAAGCGGAGTTTGGCAAAGCAGCGGTAAAAGAGATTTTTACTGATAAAGGCCAATCTTTTGATCAAGGCATGCAATATGCGACCGATTATATATTTAAGGATGGATCTGACCAAAGATTAGCGGATAGTGTCTTTATTGTGGGGGGCGATAGTCCTTCACTCCAACCTTCTACTATTCAAGAAGCAGTAAAGAAACTTGAGGTAATAGCGTCTAGTAGTAAAGCATTCACGTGTGCAAGACAGACCAAAATAGTAAAGCCAATTATTGGCGCTGGAATCATAGAGTCGATCGATCAGGAAGGTGGTTTTAATTTAATTGGATATACTTATTCTACGCCCTTTTCATTTGAGGGTGTTTTCTACAATTCTGATGGTGTGACTGCTTTGGATATGATTGCAATTAAAGCAGCGGAACGTAATATTCCCATGAACTTAGTTGAAATGATTCCCGATATTGATTTGCCTGTAGACCTAGCAAGCTTGCTGCCGGTGTTAAACACTCTGAAAATTGTACAGCATTACGATTCTAATATTAAGTTACCTAAAAGGACGATACACTATTTGGAAGAGTTAGGCCTTCAGACTTCGGCCCCAGTAACCGCGATTGTTGATTGATAGAGGTGTGAAATTATGGAAGTGGATTTAGCGAAAAATAATATAATTTTGGATTTATCTAAACTATTAGCTGAGGCACTTTATCCTGGTGGTCAGGAAGCAAAGGCTAATCAACTTATCAAAGTGGGCAGTATTATTGGACGTCGGGACCCGCTTACAGAGTTTCAACAAAAAGCAATAATTGGAGCAATTTCCTTTTTCTATAAAAATGTAGGAAGCAATGCCAATGTTACAACTTATGTAATGGAATTTAGTGAATTATTGAAGCTCTGCGACAGTAAACAAGAGGATATGGGCAGTTATTTAATAAATGAGATCGAAAAGCTGGAGAAAAAGGGTGTTTGGCTATACGATAAGGTAGCAAAAAAGCTTACCCGAACATTGTGGTTCCAGTCGATAGAATTTACAGATCGAGAAGTTGCTTTTCATTTTACAGAAAAAATAATTCCCATAATTCTTGAATTCGCGCCAATGGATGCCGAGTTGCAATTAGTAAAGGGTCTGCGATATAAGGGCAAGCATACATTGTCAGTCTTTGAGATTATTTGGAAGTGGAGAAATCAGGGGGTAGTTGAGTACTCTATTTCAGATATTATGCGGCAACTATCTCTAGAGCAAACTAGATACTCTTACGGGCAGTTAAGACTGCGGGTCATAGAACCATCTATCGAAGAAATATATGCATGGGATGACGCAGTTTTTGTGAGGTTTGGACCAACTTTTTCCGGACGTCGGGTTGAAGGTGTCTGGTTTGAAGTGAAAACAGGAGAGGAAGCAAAGACATTAAGAAAGCAGCATCCAGAATTTAAGTTTTCCGCTCAGGAAGATAGATAGAATAAGAAAACATCGATTGCAAACGAAAAAACACTTGCAATCGATGTTTTCTTTGCTATATAATGGAATAAAGAGTTGCGGCAATTGTGTGATTTATTTGCCAAGGACTATAAAGCCTAAGAGGTGTTTATAAAATGAGAGATTTCGAGGACGTCTTATTAATGTCAGGGCAGTTTCTGGAGAAGGGAAAAATAAGCTGCTTGCAAATGAACCTAGGTTATAAATGCAACCTAAACTGTAATCACTGTCATGTTGAGGCCGGACCCCATCGTCATGAACAGATGGACTTAGCGGTAATTGAAGATTGTCTACGCTTTGTGAAAAATGCTAGAGTTAAGACCGTTGATATTACTGGGGGAGCGCCTGAAATGAACCCGAATTTGCGCTATCTAATACATGAGTTGCGCAAACTCCCGTTTGTTGAGAGTATTTTAGTGCGTAGTAATCTAGCTATTTTAGATGAGGATAAATATGAAGATCTACCTCAGTTTTTTGCAGAGAACAAAGTAGACATTGTTGCTTCTCTACCCTGCTATTTAGAAGAAAACGTAACCTATCAACGCGGCAAAGGTGTCTATAGCAAAAACATCAGGATATTACAGAAACTTAACCGTCTAGGTTATGGGAAGGCGGGCCTGAAACTAAATCTTGTCTATAACCCTGGCGGAAATTTTCTGCCAGGTCCACAGCAAGAACTAGAGAGTGCATATAAGGAGAACCTTAGACAACGCTTCGGCATAGAATTCAATTCCTTGTATACTATTACCAACATGCCAATTGGGCGTTTCCGCAGCTCTTTAGAAAAACAAGGATTGTTAGATGGCTATTTGAATTTGCTTACCGAAAACTTTAATTCGGAGAACTTAGGAAAAGTTATGTGTCGTAATCTGATTAACGTAGATTGGCAAGGGCGTGTATACGATTGCGACTTTAATCATGTTTTAAAGTTAGCAATTGATATTAAAGATAACTACATCGGTAGTATTAAGCCCGGAGATTTAGTAGGAAGGCCCATTAAAGTCGGAAGTCACTGTTTAACTTGTGTTGCGGGCGCGGGCAGTAGTTGTCAGGGAAGTTTAAAGAATAAGGCAGTTTAGTTTTATACAAACGAGGTGCTACTTGTAATGCGTAAATGGACATTAATTACGGCAGTTTGTGGTCTTTTATTGGCTACTTTACTGTCAATTGGTTGCTCAAGCCAGCCTGCAACTCAATCCAAAAACAATGTACCAGCGTCCAAGGAGATTCGAATTGGTATTGTTCCGCTGCCGCATTATGCTCATATGTGGGTGGCTAAAAAGAAAGGCTTTATTGATGAAGAGCTGCAAAAAGTTGGTTTTAACCTGAAGTGGCAGCCTTTTGGATTAGGACCGATGGTTAGCGAGGCTTTTGCTGCCGGCCATTTGGATATGGGCGTCATGGGGGATTTCCCCGCCTTTATTGGCCGCTCGGCTGGCACTAACTACCGTATTGTCTCGATTGCCTCAGCTGCACCCAAGGCCTTGGCTCTGGTAGTAAAAAAAGATTCGAATGTTGCTAAGGTAACAGATTTAAAAGGTAAAAAAGTGGCCACAACCAAAGGCGCTTATGGGCAGAAATTATTGACGCTTCTATTGGAGCAGAATGGTTTGCAAATGAATGACATTCAATTTATTCATATGACAATGGACGATCTTGCTACTGCACTGTTACGTGGTGATGTGGACGCGGGTGTTATGTGGGAGCCACTAATTACCCGTATGGAAGAGGCTGGAGAAATTAGGAATATTGCTGATGGAACAGGCGTATATGAGGCTTATGCTGTACTTATGGCAAGCGGGGATGTAATCGATCAGAATCCGGAAGCTGTAGATGCATTGTTAAAGGCCTACCAGCGGGGAAATGAGTACTTAAAACAAAACCCTGAAGAATGCGTTAAGTTATTGCAAGAAGATATGAAGCTGCCAGAGCCGCAATTAGCGAAGATCATAAGCAAATTCAATTATGATGGCACGATTACAGAAAGATTTGTATCTGACATGAAAGATACTGAGCAGTTCATGCAAAAAAACGGCTTGCTTAAGAGTAAGGTAGAGGTGGATGCTTTTATTCGCAAGAGATAAGCTAGCGCGATTAGTAATTGTTGGTTTTGGTAAAGGGGATATGGACGATGGAAATGGTTCTAAAGATTGCCCGGGAGTATAGATTCGGTCTAGTTATTGGCTGTCAGAACTGGAAAGCGGTATTGCTGCCCTGTGTCTTGATAATCGTATGGCAATGCATTACTGCCAGCGGTATGGTCAAACCAATATTGCTTCCAGCTCCAGCTCAGGTGATAGATTCATTTATTGCTATGGCTTATAGCGGAGAGCTAGCAAGTCATCTAGGAACAAGTATTGTTCGAGTATTGGAAGGATTTGCGCTGGCTGCTATTTTAGGTGTAGGTTTAGGCATTGGGCTAGGAATCTTCCCGTTTATGGCGGAGTTAATGGAGGGCGTAATTGGGCTGTTTCGGCCTATTCCTCCAATTGCCTGGCTGCCGCTCTCCATCCTCTGGTTCGGTATTGAAGAAGGTTCAAAAATTTTCATTATTACTATTGGTTCATTTTTCCCTATATTCATTAACGTATTGGATGGCATTCGCCAGACAGACCACAAGTATGTAGAGTTAGCTAAGGTGCTAGAGGTTCCAAGGCAGAAGTTCATTACGAAAGTTATTATCCCTGGTGCACTTCCGTTTATAATCTCCGGTCTTCGGGTTGGACTTGGCTATGCCTGGATGTGCGTTGTAGCTGCAGAACTGTCGGCCGGGATGAAGGGCATTGGTTATATGCTGACTGACGCTAGGGCCCTTGCCCAAACAGACAGGGTATTGGTAGGGATGCTGACCATTGGCGTTGTTGGCAAGATCATGGATAGTATATTGAAAGCTGCGGAAAAGAAAATTGTTAGCTGGAAGGAGTCCTTTACAGGGGTATGAGCGATAACAGCCACGTAGTCATTACAAACCTGTCCAAGGCATACAAAGGCCGCAGTGGTACCATCCTATCTTTGACTGGAATATCTCTTAAAGTAGATCGTCATGAATACGTAAGTATCGTAGGTGCCAGCGGCTGTGGTAAGAGTACCCTTCTTCGTATTATTAGCGGGCTCGATACCGATTTTAAGGGGGCTGTTACCATTGCAGGAAAAAGAATCGCTGGGGCCGGCCTGGGCCGCGGGATAGTTTTCCAAGAACATCGCTTGCTGCCTTGGTTGACGGTATGGGAAAACGTGGAATTTGCCCTGCAAAAGGGAACCGCTGAGGAACATGCTGAACTTATTGCTAACCACCTTAAGCTGGTTGGTCTTGCAGGTTTTGAGAAAGCATATCCCGGCCAGTTGTCCGGAGGTATGGCTCAAAGAGTTGCGATAGCACGAGCCTTAGTTAATCGGCCTGAGATACTGCTTCTAGATGAACCATTTGGTGCACTAGATGCACTAACTCGTCTAAAACTTCAGCAGCAGGTTCTGGATATTTGGAAAAAAGAGAAAACTACTATGATTATGGTTACCCACGATATTGAAGAGGCTGTATACATGGGAGATCGGGTTATTGTAATGTCAGAGCGACCTGGAACTATCAAAAAAGAGTTTATAATAGATCTTCCACGACCTAGGAATCGATCTAATACAGAATTTCAATTGCTAAGACAAGCCATTTATCGTGAGTTTCATAAGGACTGTGTGTAACCACTTCAATGTTTAAAAGATAATTTATTTCACCCACGAGTAAAGATAAGTTAAGCGTTTTTTTAAGATGAGGCTAAAAAATCTTAATTTGAGACAAACATATACACCAATTCTATGCTAATTGGAAACAAAAGTATTAGGATTATCCAAGAATGTAACACGGTCGGAAGTTTCTATTATATATAATATTTGTCTCAAAATAAAACTTCAGTATGGTGGTAGTCCTTTTTTGATTCTTGACGCTGTATTGCATTAATGTGATACTCATATTAGTAAGGGAGCGTGGTATATAATGGCTTTTACACTTATTGATGCAGCGGTATTATGGGATAATTTGAAACAAGGTGGACAGACCCGATCAGTTAGCAAATTGGCAATGGATTTGGAAACCTACCAAACTCACGAAGAACTGCAAGGTAAACTGCGAGAAATTTTTAAATTAGCGGATGTTTCCTATCCCGAAACATCTCATGTTATACATTTAAGGACGACCCTTTTGTCAGCCCTTAGTAGAATGGAGGCACAAGCTGGCCGAGAACAAGGCTGTAGCAGCTGTTAACGGCCTCTTTGTTTAAGAAAACTAATGGCATCGGCATGCTGTTAGTTTTTTTATCCTGTTAGAAAGTATAACTTTCCGTCTGGATAAGGGCAACATCGGCTTCCACTTTCGCCAAAGGCTCGGCGCAAGCCGTGTTTTCTTTATGAGCTGTTATAGGGGCAAAGGGGGAACTACTATGTGTTGGTCCTGCAATCCATATTGCGGAGGATGTAAGCCGCCCAAGGAAAAACCAATTCAATGTCTTGCGTGCGGCCATTATAACTTTCCTGAACTAAAGAGTTGCAAAAAATGTGGAACAGCCCTGCCACCACCGAAGGAACGTCCTACCGTTATGTGTCTATATATTGAAAAGTGGTGTGCTAATCCCTGTAATAAGCATAAGAAGCCTTCTCAAGATGGGATAACGAAAACTTGCAAATGGCATACCCCGCCTAAAAATGAGTTAAGTACTACTGAATCACATTAATGGTACTCACAATTGAAATATATAATAACTGAGGGAGTGTTACAATGGATTATCCTTCTTTTACAAATTCAGGATTTGGTGAAGAAACAATTATATTTTCGAAGGGGGAATATGTGCTGCTTAATATGGTAGATAAAAGTAGTCGTAGTCTTGGAAAGATGGCAGAGGATGCAAGGCAAAAGCTTAAAGAAATCAAGAAAGAGCATTTAGCATATCAAATACCAGGATAAAATAAGAATTATCAACACTAAGCTAAAGCGTAATTGCCTTTTTCATAATTGAGGTGATTATGCTTCATTGTATTTGGGTAGCTATGACCTTAGTGAAAAATTGGATTGTTTTTGTGAATTTTTTTATCGAATTTAGCCTGGGATAGAATGGTATATGTCGAAAAATGTCATAATTTTATCAATGAATTTTGCATTGAGGAACTACCTTTTGTGAAGGATATAGTTTTTATTCCCAGAAATATTCATTATCAATAAGTTCCGAGTCAGTATTTCTACGCGGAAGTACTGACCGATAGGGTACGAAAAGCAATTTTTGTGCCTGCTGTATGCGAAGGAAGTCTAGTTATTTGTAGGCTTTCTTTTTCCAGTTTTCAGAATAGTATGCATATGAGGGCTATAGCATATTTTGAAGAGCGGAGGGACTGTCGGTGACTGATACTAATACTAGTGGTACCTCAACTATACAAGGGGGAATTCCTACTATTAATAAGGAACTACTATCTCAAGAGCGTTGGCAAGCCATACTTCGATATAAGCAGGAGTTTCTACAAAATGCTGCTGAAGATCCACTTAAACATCCATATATGGATCAGGAAGTTGCTGCTTCATGGATTAGGTCCCGCAATAGGGGAGTTAATCCTTATTATCCGGCAACGACTGCAACCAAGGTGAGTTTAGAGCAACTATCAGAAATTTTACAGGCAAATCACACACTCATTGAAGTCACCAAATCGCTCTCACTGTCCTTTAAAGAGATGATTTTAGCATGTGGCTATATTTTTTATCTGCTTGATAATAATGGAGTTATATTATTTCATGAAGGCAGCTTGGAAAGCTTTACATCACTTCCTGAATACTGTTCCCGGACAGGTATTATCGCAAATGAGGACTCGGAAGGTACTACTGCTCATGAATTATGTCTTCGACTTAAACGTCCTGTGCAATTACTTGGCCCTGAGCATTACTGTGTAGCATTCCAAAATAGTATTGCTTCGGCTGCTCCAATAAAAAATGAAAATGATGAGATTAAGGCTGCTTTGGTGCTGGTAAGCCAGCCCTTGCTTAATACACCCGACGAAGATACCCTTAGAAGGATGGGAATGTATAGCTTGGGATTGGTAACTTCTTTGGCGACGAGTATAGAGACTCAGCTTGCGCTAAATAAGACCACTGATACTTTGAATGAGGCTAACGAAAAGGTAGAAAGCTTCAATAGGCAACTTCAGATTACTCGAGATAAGCTTATTTCTGTCCATAGCACATTGAACGCTACTTCGGCCTTTATTGATGAAGGTATTGTAATAATAGACCAAAGCGGGCAAATTTTGCATATCAATCCTGCAGGTATGCATATGTTGAAGCTAAGACCTGAAGAAACTAATAATCGAAATATTAATGAATTTCTAGAGGGTAATTCCTGCTTAATAGGCTTAGCAAAAAAAGGCGAGAATGTTACTATTGAAGAATGGTTATCAGTAGGTACTGATAGGTACTCTTATCTAGTAACCGTTCGGCCAATTATAAACCCAGACACTCAAGAATTAGATGCCGCTGTGTTAAAAATTAGTTCTTCCGAAAAGCTAACTCCTGCACAGAGTAAAAAAATAGGGAGTTTGGCTACATATACTTTCGAGGATATTATTAGCGAAAACAAAGAATTTAAAAAAAGTATGGCTTTGGCTCGTCGGTTTGCCAGTTCACCGGAAAACAGTTTAATTATAGGGGAAAGCGGTACCGGTAAAGAGCTCTATGCGCAGGCAATTCACAACGTATATCGTCCTCAAGGCCCGTTTATGGCAGTGAATTGCGCAGCTATGCCCCGGGAATTAATCGAAAGTGAATTATTTGGCTATGAAGGTGGTAGCTTTACTGGTGCAGAAAGAAGCGGCAGGCCCGGTAAAATTGAGCTGGCCCATGGTGGCACGCTTTTTCTTGATGAAATTGGTGATATGCCGCTTGAACTCCAATCTGTGTTACTTCGATCTTTGGAAGACAAGCAAATAATGCGCGTAGGCGGCAGCCGCTATAAGAAGGTTGATTTTAGGTTAGTTGCTGCTACTAATAAGAATCTCTATAAGATGGTCAAGGAGAACCTATTCCGCGAGGATCTTTATTTCCGACTGTCGGTATTGACCATTAATATTCCCCCCTTACGGGATAGAGGTAACGATATTGTAGTACTTAGTCAATATTTTGTTGAAAGCTATTGCCGGAAGTATGGCTGGAAAACTCCGCAGATAAGCCCGGCAGCTCAGAAAAAAATTAGTGAATACGGATGGCCCGGCAATGTACGGCAATTGCAAAATGCTATGATCTATGCTGTCAATACTGCCCAAGATGGCCTAATTAAGCCGGAAAACCTGCCAAACTATATTATTCTAGAAACCTGTCCTGTAAAAGTTGATAAAACCACTACTATTAATGGCAATGTAGGCGAGATGTTATGCCTGGAGAATCTCGAAAAAGCCGCTATAGAAACGGCGCTATCACATTCGAACAACTGTGTCCCTGTTGCAGCCGAGATGCTGGGAATTAGCCGTTCGACCTTGTATAGAAAACTGAAGGATTATAATATTGAATACTAGATGAGAAGTCCCCTAAAGCAGGGGGCTTTCTTTATTTTTAAGAAATTGAGTTCCCTCAGGCCCTAATCTTTCAATTCCGGATGTTCATGGGCTTTTATAAATCCTAAAATGATACTTTGCTCTCAAAAGAAGATCGTCGAATTTCTGTACTATTTCCAATATTGCGGGCCTAAAGACACCATGTTAAGGATCCCAAAATTAGAAAATTTATTTTAGATAGAGATTAGAAAAAAACGTCAAGATTCCAGCAAAATTGCGGCTTTGCAAGGTGTTAGAGCCTGTTGGCATAGTTGTTGCATATAACCTTCGTGTAAAGGGGGTGATGTTATGTCAGAAGAAAACAAAAACGCTGAAGAAAAATCCCAACAGGCCGAAGCTCCAAAAGAGCCAGCCGAAAAACCAAAAATCCCAGCATCAGCTCGTAAACCAGGCCAGAACTATTCATCAGCAAAATTTCCGAAATAGTCGCACGTAATGTCTATCGTCTAGGTTGTAAAGCGTAGATGACAGTCCCGTAGTGCGTAGGGGTTAAATTGCGATCGGACGAAGCCGAAAGTATAGAAAGATGGTTGTTGCTAGTGCCAAAGAGATAGCCGTCTTTCTGATCGCAATTTGCCCCGGGCGTCACCGTTTCCTTGCTTTTATACCCATCCTATATTGAAACTGTGTCGCAAAAGCGGATTATTCAAATTCTCTGGTTTTTTGCATGTATTATGAGTTATTAGCAAGGATTTATAGTTCTCAAAAAAGGATTAGACACATTTCATTTTGTCAAAGAAAAGAATGGAACAATCCAGGTAGTTAGCCACTTGCACATCTTTTTTACAAGTTGGCACGCTTAATGCAATAACACTAGATGGACGGTACAAGCAAACCAATTTTATAATCCGGGCTAACGCTGTACGCAAGTATAGCAAGTTAAAATAAACTTCGGCCATGGAAGTGAACCTGGGATGCCAAACGTCGGATGGAGGTGTTAAAGTAAAGCGGACATTGGGGTTGTTCAAAGTATAAGAAGTTTCTGAAAGGGTTGGTGAGATAATGAAAAAAGAATGGATGGAAAAACACGAAGACGGTAGTTATACAGTTCGTACTTGTGGTTGGTCGCCCCCCGGAGATCATCCGGTAGGCTGTGGCATGAAGTTACATGTAAAAGATGGCAAGCTTGTGAAGGTTGAGGGTGATCCTGAACATCCAATTAGCCAAGGTCGTCTGTGCGTAAGATGCTTAACTTTACCAGAATTTGTACATCACCCCGACCGTATTATTTATCCGATGAAGCGCGCTCCTGAAGATCGCGGTAAAGATAAATGGGAGCAAATTACCTGGGATGAAGCCTATGATATCATAGTTGAAAAAGTAAACGGCTTTAAAAAGAATCACGGTGCTGAGTCCATCATCGTATTCGGCGGTACTGGTAGAGAAGCATGCTTGTACTACTATCCCCTTGGTTTCTCTACACTCCAAACCCCGAATGTGTGCTATCCGCTCAGCGGCTGGTCCTGCTACGGTCCGCGTTGCGCTATCACTGACTATATCCTTGGCGCAGGCTATCCGGAAATTGACTTTGCCGGCCACTATCCAGACCGTTATGACCATCCTGGATATAAAGTTCCTGAATATCTGGTACTCTGGGGCAAAATGCCGTTATGGTCTAACCCTGATGGCTTCTATGGTCACTCCATTGTTGATATGATGAAGCGGGGAACCAAGATCATCTCTATTGATCCACGCTTGAATTGGCTTTCTTCCAGAGCAGCCTACTGGATGCAGTTAAGACCTGGCACAGATACTGCACTGGCTCTTGCATTCCTAAATGTTATCATTAACGAAGAAATCTATGATAAAAAGTTTGTTGAAGACTGGTGTTACGGCTTCGACCAACTTAAAGAACGCGTTCAAGAGTATCCACCTGCAAAAGTTGCAGAAATTACTGGCATCCCGGCTGAAAAAATCATTGAGTGTGCGAGAGTTATGGCTAACGCCAGCCCTGTAGCTATTCAATGGGGTCTGGCAGTTGACGAAAATCCGAACGGAGTTCAACTTGGTCATGCTATCCTTTCACTCTCAGCCATGACCGGCAATCTCGACGTGCCCGGCGGCATCACATTAGGACCACCCGCTGCGCTTCTCGGCAAATGGCGTGTTGAAACCCGTTCCCAGATTTCCGAAGAGCTGTGGGATAAACGCATCGGGGCAAAAGAATGGCCTGCGCTTAGCACTGCATTGGCTACAACCCACCCGGATGAGACGCTTGATACCCTGGAAACAGGCAAACCTTATAGACTCAGAATGGGTTGGTTCAACAGCAGTAACTTTATCGCTCCTACCAACTCTGCTGCTCCGCAAAGATGGTATGAGGCTCTTAAAACCTTGGAATTTAACGTGGTGCAAGATTGCTTCATGACACCAACCGCAATGGCTTTCGGCGATATATTCCTACCGTTGCCGACATTTGCTGAGCATGATGGCGTCGTCCTGACTCATTTCGGACGAAATGCTATCTTTGCAGGTGCAATGAACGAAGCATTCCGGGTTGGTGATACAAGGTCTGATATTGAAGTTTGTCTGGAACTGGGCAAACGTCTCAATCCTGAGAATTGGCCGTGGGAAAATATTCCTGATTTCTTCACTGACCAGCTCAAACCAGAGCTTGGTATTGACTTTAACGGCTTAAGAGAAGCTGGCGTATTCCAGCCTGGCTACGAGTATAGAAAACACGAGACCGGCAAACTGAGATTTGACGGCGAGCCTGGCTTCAATACAGTAACAGGTAAGGTTGAACTTTACTCGACACTCTTTGAAGAATGGGGCGAAGACCCGCTTCCTTATTATAAAGAGCCGCCATACAGCCCGGTAAGTACTCCTGAACTTGCGAAGGAATATCCATTGGTACTTACTACTGGTGCGAGAAAAGTTACCTCCTTCCATTCAGAGCATAGACAAATTAAATCCTTGCGCGCTATTGATCCAGATCCGATTGTGGAAATCAATCCGGAAACTGCTGCAAACCTGGGTATTAAAGAAGGCGACTGGGCAGTACTTGAAAACCAATTTGGCAAGTGTAAGGCAAAGGCTCATTTAATGCCTGCTATTAAGCCTGATGTCGTTCATTGTACTCACGGTTGGTGGTATCCAGAAGAAGAAGCCGAAGAACCAAGCCTGTTTGGTGTATGGAAATCAAATATCAACACCCTGATCCCTCATAAGCACATTGGTAAACTTGGCTTCGGTGCGCCGTTCAAGGCAATTATCTGCAAAGTTACTAAGGCAGAAGACTAATACTAAAAATTCGAAATGGAGGGATAAGGATGTCTCGTAACGGTTTGTTAATTGATTATGAATATTGCACAGGCTGCCATAGCTGTGAGGTTTCTTGTAAAAATGAAAAGAACCTTTCTAAAGATAAATGGGGAATCAAAATGACTGAAGTTGGCCCCTTTAACGTAGAAGGTGATAAATGGGAATGGAATTTTGTTCCGGTTCCTACCCAGATGTGTGATCTGTGTGAAGACCGCGTGGCTAAAGGTCAAAAACCAGCTTGTGCCCTTCACTGCCTGGGTCAATGTATGGAAGTAGGACCTGTTGAAGAGCTGGCTAAAAAGATGGCTGACAAGGGCTCTAAAATGGCATTGTTCGTTCCCTAAGCTGTTTCACCTAAATTCTATTTATTGTAGTTAAGCAAAAGTGCCATAACGGAGACCCTCATCAGCAGGGGCCGTTATGGCATTATAAAAATTATCTGAGAAATAAGTTTTCGCTATTACATAACAAAGGAGGTACTATAAAATGTGTTTTAGACCAGCATCATTGTCCAAGCCGGTTGAGTGCCCTAATTGTGGAAAAAAGGTCGCTGCTATGGCGGGGATTAAGCAAAAAAAATGTCCTTTTTGTCAAACTGAACTGCCAACCGACACTGAAAAAAAATAAGGTAATTGACTTTGCAAGAATTGTTTAGGACTGGATCCATTGTTTAGTAAAGGCAGGCCAAGTTAAAAAACAGGCCTGCCTTTAAAAGGTATTGATTTTTAATAATATTATGATTTTTAAAAGTCATGTTACAAAATGCCCTTATGAGGAACCTAACTGGTAATTATAGCAATGAAAGGGGTATGAAAATGTCTGAACAAAAATATAACCGCTGGCTAATTCTTGTTGCCGCGGTTATCACCAACGTTTGTATTGGTACCTTATACGCGTGGAGTGTATTTGCCCTACCCTTAGGTAAAACTTTTGGCTGGGCTGCGACTTCTATCGCTTTAGCTTTTACAATTAATCATGCTCTAAGTCCGGTTGCCATGATTGGCGGTGGGTACATTCAAGACCGGTTAGGTTCAAAAGCCAATGTCATCATTGGTGGCTGTATGTTTAGTGTAGGTTTATTTATTACCGGGTTTGTATCTAGTGTGGAAATGCTCTACATTACGTATAGTGTTCTCGCTGGGATCGGCGGCGGTGTTACATATGCCGGGACACTAGGTAATACCGTAAAGTTTTTCCCTGATAAGAGAGGGTTGGCGGCAGGTCTGGTAGCAGCGGGGTATGGTTCCGGAGCTACAATTGTTGCTCCTATTGCAAGCTCCATGATTACCAGCTTAGGGGTTCTGACTACATTTAAAATACTTGGTGCAGTATTCTTTGTCGTTATTATGCTATGTTCGTTAGTAATAAAGCGGGCTCCGGCAGGTTTTAAGCCAGAGGGCTGGAATCCCCCGGTTGAAGCTAACGTTCCTAAGCCTGCTGCTGTCGATGTAGTTTGGAGTCAAATGCTGCGAGATAGTACATGGTGGGTGGTTTTGGTTATGCTTACTTGCGGAGCGATGTCAGGACTTATGATCACTGCCTTTGCTTCACCGATCGGCCAACAAATGTTCAAATTGACTCCTATGGATGCCGCGTTTTTTGTTAGTCTGGTTGCTGTATCCAATTCATTGGGACGTATCGTCTTTGGTGCGGTATCTGACAAAATCGGACGTTCTAGTACAATAATGATTATGTATGTCTTCTCTGCGTTGGGCATGTTAAATCTGGCCCTTACTGGTTCTGTGCCCGGGTTTGCTGCCTCTGGAATTGTGGTTGGAGCAGTTTTTGGCGGTTTCATGAGTACAATGCCGTCAATTATCAGTGAGAGATACGGACTGAAAAACTTCGGTGTTAACTATGGTATTACTTTTGTTGGTTTTAGTTTAGCAGCTATATTCGGGCCTATGACGGCGGCGACGGTCAGACAAACTACCGGAAATTATGAACAGGCTTTCTGGATCGCCTTAGGGTTAAATATAGTAGGACTGGTTTTCGCATTGATTTTTAGATCATTGGATAAGCGGAGTAAAGTGGTAAGCCAGGTAACTATTTCAAAATAAAGTATTGTAGTACATAGCGTAGATCCGGCTTTATCAGAAAAACTTTGAACGCAAGGAGGGGTAGCTATACTTAGTCTTGTAATGACATTGTTAATTGCGTACCTCGTTCGGGTCTACGCAGTTTTTTACGTAATCCCTTTCCGTGACATGAAATCAAAAGTGAAGTGCTCAATTACCAATGCCATAAACTCCCAAACTATTGCTGAAAACTTATCCGATGGACTAAGTCGCTCTAAGACTCCCGCTTTTGTAAGCGGGAGTTAAGAGCGTCTAAGTCCCTGGGAGTTGGTCGTATATGTAAGCAGTAATAAAGAATCGAGGGGGAGACCGAAATGGATAAGCAAAGCCCGTTAAACAATGACAATAGCGTGTTGGCTTATCAGGCGACAGCAGTAGCAAAGCCAACAAGACAAAGAATGGTAGTAATCCTTGTTTTGCTGGTAACACTGTTAGTTGCATACCTTGACAGAGTCAACGTATCTGTATTGGTTGCAGATGAAACATTCCTCCAGGAGATGGGGATAAAAGGCGATGCCGTGGCGATGGGTTCGCTGATGTCAATGTTTTTGTTTACTTATGCAATAACTAACGCCGTGTTAAGCCCGCTCGGAGATTTGTGGGGACCGCGTAAGGTCATGGCGTTGGCAATCGTATTCTGGATAGTCTCTTGTTTTTATGGAGGATTAGTGTCTACTTTTACCGGGATGATCGTAGCCCGCTGTATCTTAGGTCTTGGAGAAGGAATGCACTGGCCGATGCAGATGAAATTTGTGAAAAACTGGTTTCCTCCGCAAGAGCGAGCGAGGGCGAACTCCACTTGGCTTATAGGTCTGTCAGCAGGCCCGGCGCTGGCAATGCCCTTCATGGTTTGGGTTGTTGGCGAATGGGGGTGGAGGACTAGTTTCTTCACATTAGCGGCAATCGGTATAATTCCGCTGCTATTGATATGGTTCTTTACTAATGATCATCCCCGTGAGAGTAGAGCCGTTAATCAACGTGAACTGGAATATATCGAGAGTGGTTTAAAGGCTGAAGCCGAAGCGGCTGCCGGCAAAATGGCAACTGTTTCTACTTCATCTTGGGAAAACTGGAAGGGATTCTTACTAAACTTTGATTATTGGCTTTGTGTTATTTTCTATGTCTTTAGTACCTCAGCTTGGTGGGGGCTGGCGACATGGATTCCATCGTTCCTCAAACAAGCCATGGGGTTTACTTGGAAAAGTATGGGGTTCTGGGCAAATGCACCTTACGCTGCGGGAGTTGTGGCCCTTATTATTGCGGGTTATCTAACAGATAAGATTGAGCGGAAATCTACTTTTGGTATTCTGCATATGCTTGGAGCGGCGACCGGCATATACTTTTCCGCCCATGCAACAGGGCAGGTGGAAGCTGCGCTTTGGCTTGTTCTTGCAGTAGCATCGCTGTTAATTGGACAACCTGGACATTGGTCAATCATACAGAAGGTTGTACCTGCTAAGGCTCTGGGAGCTGGCAGTGGCTTTGAAAGTGCGCTGGGGAGTCTTGGCGGAGCAATTACTCCACTAATTGTTGGCTATTTCATTAATGCGACCGGCAGTTATGTTGGGGGGCTGATGTGTTTAGTTACTTTTTGCCTTATTGGCGCATTAGCTATGATAACTCTCTGGTTCAGGAAGGTGTAAATAATCTTTCTACACGTTTAAACTGGTCTGTAAAATATTTATTGGAGGATGGGGCTACTTTGCAATCCCAAGTGTATTTTATTAAATTGGCAGATGGCGCAAATACGACGGAACAGGTACAGGCCATAGGTAAACTTTTCGACGTAGCTGAGGTGTCATCAATCTTTTCCAATAATGATTTTGTGGGAATCAAGTTTCATGTCGGGGAAGGGTCAAATAATACCAGGGTTAAGCCAGAGTTGATAAGCGAATTGGTATCTAAGGTAAAAGAAAGTAGCGGGGTTCCTTTTTTAACAGAAACTTCAACTTTATATAAGGGTGAACGGCATAACGCCGTTAAGCATCTCATGCAAGCTCATCGCCAAGGTTTCGGGATTGAAAACGTTGGTGCCCCCTTTCTGATGGCAGATGGGCTATTAGGCAATACAGAATACGAAGTAGCCATACCGGGTGAGCTTCACAAGACGGTGAATATTGCCAGGGAAATTAAAGGGGCCGATGCCCTTTTAGTGGTTTCTCACGCTACTGGCTGCACTTCCACCGGTTTAGGGGCGTGTATTAAAAATTTGGGAATGGGCCTAGCAAGCCGTAAAGGGAAAAGACGCCAACATTCGGCTGTACTGCCTACCGTTGAAAGTTCTCAGTGTACGAATTGCACGAAGTGTATGAGATGGTGTCCTGCTGACGCTATTGTTGAACAAAATGGTAAAGCGTATATCGTTCCCGAAAAATGTATAGGTTGTGGGGAATGTATTGCCGCTTGTCGGTTTGATGCAGTAAAGTATGATTTTACTGCTGACGAGGGTTATCTGCAAAAGAGTATGGCAGAACATGCTTATGGAGCTGTTATTGATAAGCCGGGAAAATGTTTTTATTTCAATGTGATGACAAACATGACGAGGAATTGTGATTGTCTCACTAAAAACCCGGATGAAAAGCTAATACCTGATATAGGCATTTTAGCTTCCAATGATCCTGTGGCTATTGATCAAGCAACTCAAGATTTGACCGAAGCAGCTCATGGTCATACTTTAGGAAAGCTAGCATTTCCGCATAGAAATTCCGATATCCAGATCAAACATGCGGCCCAAATTGGTATGGGGTCGCTAGCGTATAAGTTAATTGAAGTAGAGATATAGTAATTGATAGGATTCTACTCGTTAGAAAAATGACATAATTTTTTTATGGACGTCCATTGTGTTTGTCAATGCAAGCACATATATGGGGCGTCTTTCTTCTTTTTGCCGGTATGGGCTATGGAGGTCTATGAATTTGGTTTCTAAAATGAGACTCCAAAACTGAGATAATTCTCAAAATGGAAAACTGAATTTATCCAAATAAATTTTAGGAACGTACTAAACCCAGTATTTATAAGAGATATTTGCATTAAACGAATAGAAAATCGATTGGCATGAATATTGCAATTAAATATTAGCGTAAAGAAATTCTATGAAGCGCATTGAGTTAAAGTCTATAAATGAGCATATTGCATTGACCTGCTTGATGGGCTGAGATATTGAAGAAAATCGATTTGGAAATATGGGGGTAATTGTTATGCGAAATGCGATAGTAGTTTTTACGAAAGTTCCTAAGGCCGGAGAAACTAAGACCCGGCTTACAACGAATCGGGGAGGAGTATTAACCCCAGAAGAAGCAATGGCGCTTTATGAAGGCTGTGTACTTGATGTGATTAATGTCTGCCTGGCTGCCGGCAGCGGTGACGTTTTCGTATGTTACAACCATGACGGTGATCGCGAGTGCCTAGAAAATTTACTGAATCGGACCGCTGACCGCTCACAAATCAGAGAAGTATTTGCTGACCAAGGGGGGAACTTTGACCAATGCATGCAGTATGCCGCTGATTATATCTTAAAGAACGGATCAGCTAATCGACTGGCGGATAGTGTAATTATTGTCGGCGGGGATCTTCCAAGTTTGCAGCCGGCAATTATAAAGGATGCTTTACGCAAACTCGAATATTTGGCGTCAACTGACTCGGGGCTGTTAACGGCTGAAAGAAGGGAAAACACAGCTTTGAACATAGGGGCAGCTTTAGTAGAAGGCGCTTGCCAGGAAGGCGGGTTTTCTCTTGTCGGTTACACCTGTACAACGCCGTTTAGTTTCGATCGGGTATTTTATAACACTGAAGGTATAACGGCTCTAGATATGTTAGTTTCGAAGGCAATACAAGAAAACATTCCTTTCGGCGTAGTAGAGGCGGCGCCTGATGTAGATATTCCAGTAGATTTAGCAAGTATGATTCCGGTTATAAAGGCGTTGCAACTGGCAGCGCGGCATGATGAAAGTATTAAAGTACCTGTAAATACTCTTGAAGTTTTGGGGAAAAGTGGGTTGGAAAGTTCGGCTCTTCCTCCCCAACGCTAGCTATAAGAAATTCTATGAGTAATATAGCTGAGGATTGTATTGGGTGTGGCGCATGTGTTAATACCTGTGAACTGTTAAAGGAGATCGACCAAACACCGGCTATGATGGGAAAACAGGGAGTCACGGTTGACCAAGCATTTAGTTGTTCGTTATGTGGTGCCTGTGAAACTGTTTGTCCACTAAATTTGAGTCCTAAGAAATTATTTGCTGCCCGTAGAAAAGAAGCTGTACAAAATAACGAAATTGATATCGATGAGTTCAGATATTTGTTCCCTGATAGAAAAAATAATGTTATGAATACATACCGTAACTATTATGGTATTGACTACAGTGACATAGAATCTGACAGCCAGGCAAGTACCGTGTTTTTTCCAGGCTGCACCTTGTTGACCTACTCGCCAGGGTTAACCAGAGAAATCTATGATCGTCTCAAAAATAGCGGTGAGTGTCAGGAAATATGGACGGAATGCTGCGGGAAGCCGCTCGATCAGATGGGGCTGCCGCAAAGATATGAAGTTGTGCAGAAACGATTGATAGAGTCTGCAGAGCAGCGAAATATAAATAAGATCATTACGGCATGCCCAGGATGTTATTACGAGTTGAAAAGCATCTTCCAACCTCTTGGAATAAATGTTTTAACTGTATATGAAGTGATGAATTTTGAACCGTATACTGGCAAAGGGGCGTGCACCATTCATGATGCGTGTCCAGACAGACTGGAGGGGCGGTTTGCCAGGCAGGTGCGCCAGGCATTAGAGCAATGCGGGTTCTCCATCATAGAGATGGAACATAGCAAGGAGCATACAATTTGTTGTGGCAGTGGCGGGCAATTATCACATTTTCGTCCGGATTTGAAAGAAAAACTCGTGAATTTTAGATTAGACGAAGCAAGGCATTCGGGAGCAGATATTCTGGTTGGGTATTGTCTAAGCTGCGTGTTAAATTTCGATAGCAGAGCTTCTGAAATCCCAGTGACACATGTTCTTAATTTATTGTTAAATCAACGTGGAGATTTTAGCGGTGCCAAAGAGCGTGCACAACAAATGCTGGCCGGTACAAAAGGCGAGAAAATCTGGGAAAAAATTATGGCAGATT
This sequence comes from Sporomusa malonica, assembly GCF_900176355.1. GTDB lineage: Bacteria > Bacillota > Negativicutes > Sporomusales > Sporomusaceae > Sporomusa > Sporomusa malonica. The sequence continues at coordinate 30,645 of NZ_FWXI01000002.1, forward strand.
AACACCAACAGAAAGGAAGACCTAGAAAATATGAAATATAATGAACTTTCCGCAGCACTTACCAATATGCTGACACTTAGGTGGTCGCCTGTGGCTGTAAAACTGCTTAAACCGGGCGAAAAAGTTCCGGATAATGTATATGAACCCTCAGTTCCGCTCAGGCATTGCCAGGCTATTACAGTTGCGAGACGGGGAAATAGCCTGTACATGCCGCCCAGTAAGCATGCTTGTCCTGATGGGGCCGCCATTATGGGATTGATTCCTATGTCCCCAAAACTTCGGTCAGGTGAATTGTATCTATTATTTAAGAAGCTGCCTACCCTTGAATGCGCACAAAAGATGATTGCTACAAGGCAGGAATTTGATCCAGGCACTTATACTGCTACAGTAATGGCTCCACTGGAGGATGCTGAATTTGAGCCAGATGTAGTCATTTTTACGCTATATCCTGAACAAATGATGTGGTTATGTTGCGCAGCTAGTTACAGTACTGGAGAGCGGCATGCTTTTCACACATCAGGCTACAATTCAACCTGCGCCGATTTAACGGTCCAGGTTATTAGAAACCAGAAGATGAACATTTCGTTTGGATGTTATGGAGCAAGGGCTATAAGTGACATTAGCGACTTTGAAGCTTATGTTTCAGTGCCTTACCAGCAATTGAACACTCTAGTTGAATCACTTGAAAAGCTAGCTGTTAAAAGTATTCCGGAAGCGCGGCGCAAGATCTATATGCCGCCGGTTATTGATAAAGTATCTGGTGGTGGACCTGTAGCTGCAAACACTATAGAGCTTCGAATTGACGAAGAACGCTGCAATGGATGTGGTTTATGCGAGGCATTCTGCCCTGAAGCTGTGATTAAGATGGTGTCTATAGAGGGGCAACAAAGGGCAAGTGCACCGACCGCAGAAAAATGCTGTGCTTGCTACACTTGCGTAGGTCAGTGTCCGCAAAAAGCCATACAACTGACAATTCGGTAACAAGTCTGAGACTACTATTGCATGAGATTGGGGGATAAAGGATGAGCGAAATAAGAAAGACGGCATGCCATTTCTGCCATATGAACTGCGGTATGCTGGCAACAGTCGAAAACGGAGTGGTCACAAAAGTGGTGGGAGACCCTGAACATCCGTTTAATCAAGGGGCGCAATGTCCCAGGGGAGTTTCGGCATTAGACCACCTAAACCACCCCAACCGGATCAACTTTCCTCTTAAACGAGTAGGTGAACGGGGATCAGGTCAATTTGAGCGAGTATCCTGGGAGGAAGCATTAGATGATATTGCGGCACGTTTAGCTGCTCTAAAACAAAAGTACGGAGCCGAGACTATTGCTACTACAGGGGGCACCAACAGAACCGACGATTTTGCCAGGCGGCGTTTTTTCAATCTGGTGGGCAGTCCGAATGTTGTCCATACTGCTCCTGTGTGTTGGATACCTAACTTCTTAACTGAGGCAGCTTCCTACGGTTGGGCTGCTTTCGATCCAGAAGTTGCGGGTGCAAAATGTGCTGTAATCTGGGGTCATAACGGAGGGGCCTCGTATTTACCGGAAATGCGTGGCATGTTACAGGCTAAAGCAAATGGAACGAAAATTATCGTTATTGATCCGAACTACAGTGAAACAGCCTCCAAAGCTGACATCTGGCTGCCGCTAAAACCGGGTTCAGACAACGCCCTTGCACTTGCCTGGTTAAATGTCATCATTAATGAAGGCCTATGTGATTATCAATTTATCGAAGAATGGACAGTTGGCTTTGAAGAACTATGCGATAGAGTCCAGGAGTACACTCCCGAATGGGCAGCCGAAAAAACCGGTGTATCTCCGGAATTGATTATTGAGACAGCCAGAATTTATGCTATGAGCAAACCTGCTTGTATCGTGTGGGGCGTTGCTACTGACCAATTAGGTAAAGGAAGTGCAGCTTCAGCTCAAGCACGGGTAGCTCTGCGGATTATTTGCGGTAATTTAGACGTTCCGGGCGGCGATGTTATGCCAGGGCCTCATCCGCTCTTTATCACTGACTGGGAAATGGAATTAAATGAAATGCTGCCAGAAGAGCAGCGGGTAAAACAACTAGGATCAGAAAGGTTCAAACTTAATACTTGGCCGGGTTATCAGCTTTTAACCGAAAATATGCTTCGTGTATGGGGTAAAAGCATACCAGCAGAATGGTTTTGTGAAGCTAATCCTTCGACAGTATTTAGAGCTATGGTGACAGAAAAACCCTATCCGGTAAAAGCCTGTATCACATTGGCCAATAATCCGTTAGTATCGTACGCAAACTCCAAACTAGTTTATGAAGGATTAAAAAACCTTGATTTGTATGTAGTGATGGAGTATTGGATGACGCCGGCAGCTATGTTGGCCGATTATGTCTTACCGGCTGCTTCCTGGTTGGAAAGACCGGTTATGACTACAACCTATGGTGTTTCAGATTGGTTGATTGCCTCTGAAAGAGCAATTGAACCTATGTTTGAACGTAAGACTGATATAGAATTCTGGTCAGAACTTGGTCATAGAATGGGGCAGGCTGAATATTGGCCTTGGAAAACCGACGAAGAGATATTTAAATACCGTCTCGATCCCCTTGGTCTAGAACTTGAGAGCTACGAAGAATTTGTTCAGTGTTATCGGATGCACTTTGCTGATCGTGAGTACCGGAAATTCGAAACTCGTGGAGTTGCAACACCGTCAGGTAAAGTTGAACTAAAAATTTCAATTTTCGAACAGCTGGGCTATGATCCGTTACCGCACTACGTAGCGCCGCCGTTTAGTGCAGAAGCTAAGCCAGAGTTAGCTCAAGAGTATCCGTTAAGCCTTGTTGCCGGTGGTGGTTTCATGCCTTTTTTCCATTCCGAGCATCGGGAGATAACAAGAATTAGATTATTAAGACCCAATCCACGGGTTGCTATTAACCCTACACTTGCTCAAAAACTTAACATAAAAGAGGGAGAATGGGTCTGGATTGAGACCCCAACCGGTAAGGTTAAGCAGACTGCATTTATTACCTCGGCTGTGGCACCAGATGTTATCCAGGCAGAACGTGGCTGGTGGTTCCCTGAAAAGGAGATAAAAGATCCCAGCTTAATGGGTGTATTTGAGTCCAATATTAATGTATGCGTGGATGACGATCCGGATACCCTTGATGAGCTTTGCGGTAGTTTTTGCTCCAGGGGAATTATGTGCCGGATTTCGAAAGTGGAGGGGAACGACTAATGCATTGGGGAATGCTGATTGATTTGAGAAAATGTGTAGGCTGTCATGCATGCACTATCGCTTGCCAAAATGAAAATAAATTACCTTTTGACATGAAGTATTGTAAGGTTTCTAAAGTCGGACCGATCGGGCAATTTCCTAATTTGACTTCCTATAATATTACCATCGGATGTATGCACTGCGAGGATGCCCCTTGTGTTGACGGCTGTCCTACTGGTGCTAGTCACCATCGCGAAGACGGCATAGTGTCTATTGATCCGGAGAAATGCGTAGGCTGTCTATTCTGTATGGTGGTTTGCCCATACGGTGTACGTCAGATGAATGAGGAAAACGGAATTGTAGAAAAGTGTACCATGTGCTTCAATCGCTTAGACGAGGGGATGGTCACACGCTGCGTAGAAACTTGCCAGTTACAAGCAAGATATGTCGGTGATCTTGATGATCCTGATAGCGAGATAGTAAAACTGATACGGAAAAATAATGCACAACCATTATATCCGCATTTGGGCACAAAGCCATCAGTTTATTACATCATGCCATAGGAGGGGTTAGTATGGAAAAGCAGCAAGAATACTGGGGAAGTCTGCCGGCGTGGTACTTTTTCTTAGCCGCAATGGGGGCGATGATGTTTATTATCGTCGCGATAACAGATTTGGTTGGCAACGAAATATCCGGACAAATAAATGGCTGGGTGAGTATCGTAGCATTCGCAGTAGCTGGATTTGGTGCACTGTTACTACTCATTGAGTTAACTCATAAAAGTAGAGGACATTTGGTTAACTCACGCCCGTTTGCATCAGTTATGAGCTTTGGTTCAATATTACAAAGCTTGTATATTCCGTTAGTGTTTGTATATGCAACGTTTTTCTTCAGCTTTATTCCGTGGGCCGGATTTGGCTGGCTCAAAGAAATTGTAGCAATTTTGGCAATCATTACAGCATTCCTATATGTTTCGTACCCAGGGATTGAACTTGGCGAAGCAAAAGGCAGAGGCTTTTGGAATGGTAGTGGACTTGTTAGTGTTTTCTTAATCAACGGAGCGGCTACTGGTGCTTCAGCACTATTACTAATCTTGATGATCATGGGTTACGCTGATAATTCTTATACAGCTATAATTAGACGTTTGGCTGCCGGTCTCTTAATTGCACAGTTAATTACTGTACCGGGTTATGTATTAGGAATGAAATTATCCGCTTCTGAAGAGGCAAGACGTGGCGCAGAAAAACTATGGACGGGTGAATTCTCCCATTCCTTTTGGGTTGGCGTAGTCATACTGGGGACGTTAGTACCTTTGCTACTTAACTTGCTTTTTGCATCCGTATATTGGCTGGTTATTGCTGCAGTACTGGTTCTTGCTGGTGGAGTTTGTTTCAGACTAGACTTTTTGAGAGCAGCCGTGAGAGTAGCGCTTCCCGGTGAAGAACGGACGGAGATGAGTAAGAAAGAAATTGCTCAACTTGCCCTTTCGCTTGAAAGACGCTGGCAGGAAAAGGCTCAGTGGCTGAATCCCAAGAGATAACGACAGGTGATTTATATGTATTATAAGATCGAGTTTGCCACTAACAATGATCTAGATGAGTTGCAGTCATTATTTTTAGAATATGGTATGGGTCTTGCAGGCGACATTGAAGAACATATTTTGCTGAAAAGGGATAACGATCTGCTGGCCGGAGCGTTGCTAACTTCAATAAGTGATAGTGTATTTCATTTATCGGTGTTAGCTGTGTCACATGAGGGGCGGAGCCAGGGACTAGGTACCCAGTTCATGCAAGAGTTGCTTCGCCACCCACAAAAGTACTGTTGCGATCCGGGTGAACTAGTGCATGGTACCTTTCAAGTAACAACCGTAGCGAGAGGTACAGCAATAAACTTTTATAAAAAGAATGGGTTCGTTCCCAGCAGTTTCTCTAAGTTAGTTTCTCCTTACAACATGCAATGTAATACCTGTGAGGAGAAAGAGGAGTGTAATCCCGTTCCAATGGTGTTTTATAGTCACCCGCATATGTCCTATTGTAGTAATTTCAATTAGGAGATAATTTTGTATGGAACGCAATTTTATTCTACTTGGTACTGGTGCCGGGCCGGGCTTACCCTCATTCTTTTGTGATTGTGTAGCATGTCAGGAAGCTAGAAACAATCCTAGACTTAGCAGAACACGGAGTGGGGCATTTGTTGGGGATGAAAACAAAAAAATACTTATCGATGCATCGCCGGATTTACGGAGCCAACTTATACGTGAGAAAATCTCCGAGATTGACTGTATGTTTCTGACTCACTGGCATTATGATCATTTCGGTGGTCTGGGGGAGATTGAATATTTCGTCAAATTAAAGCGGCGTAGACCAATTCTGGCATATTTGCCGCCAAGTGCTGTACAAGAGTTTGAGGATGCTTTCCCAAATCTAGCCGATGTACTTGAAGTAAAACCATGGGAGTTTGAGAGGCAATACCATTTAGGTGGCTTTCGTTTAACTCCATTGCCTGCTAATCATGGAATTGAAACTGCGGGATTTTTAGTGGAATCAGAGCTGACTAGAATTGCTTATTTTCCTGATACTGCCGGACTTCCAGAAGCTACTGGACGAAATGTATACGAGGTTGACTGGCTGATATGTGATGCGACCTTCCATGGCGAGAATTGGTTTCCACATTCGCATATGTCAATTGAGCAAGCCATTGATCTCGGAAGAAGCACCCAGGCTCAAAAGACTGTTCTTACTCACCTAGCGATACATTATAGTCAGCCTGTAACTGAGAGCCAGCTAACTGAAAAAGTTGCAAGGTTTGGGAATGTTATTGTCGCTTATGATGGAATGCGTATTAAGTTTTAGAAAGTAGATTAATTCAATTTAGAAGGTGGAGTAATGAAGAAATCCCTTGTACCTAGAGTGGTTGCAATGCCTTCACCAGTATGGGTTGTTGGAAGCTATGATGCTAATGATCACCCCAATATTATGACTGTTGCGTGGGGCGGGATATGCTGTTCAGCTCCCCCTTGTTTGACAATTTCTTTACAAAAAACACGGTTAACATACACCAATATTTTTCAGCAGAAAGCATTTACGGTCAACATACCATCGACGAACTATATTGTCGAAACGGACTATGCTGGGATTGCTTCTGGAAAAAACGATGATAAATTTACTACGACAGGTCTTACACCTATAAGAAGTGATATTGTTAACGCTCCATACGTCAAAGAGTTTCCTCTAACGTTTGAGTGCAAACTTCTGCATGCTGTTGAAATAGGGCTGCATACTCAATTTATAGGTCAAATTCTTGGAATCAAAGCAGACGATGAAGTTTTAGATCAAAATGGAGTACCAGTTGTTGGAATGGTCAAGCCAATGATCAGTAGTGCTTCAGACCGAGCATATTATGCATTCGGTGAGTGTTTAGGTCAAGCTTATTATCAAGGCTTGAAACTTGTAGATAAAAATAAGAATGAAACGAATTCGCATAGCCCATCCAAGTAAATAGAATCAGCACTCCGAGCTGTATGACCTAAAGTTATCCATGGTCTGGCAGTCTGAACCTATGGGTTCACGGGGTAGTGAAAGAAATTCCACTACCTCCCACTTTTGGAAAGGAGGCGCTTCATGAGTTTTGTCATAAAACTTCTGTGCGCTTTTCGCACAGAAGTTTTTGATTTTAATAATCAATCAGCAAGTTCACTGCACGTATTGGCATTTCAGTATCAGTATAAGCATCGCAATATTCATTTTAATAGGAAGGGAGTGAGTGTCCATGTTTGATAGTTATGCTAGAGAGATCAACTATTTGCGTGTTTCTGTTACGGACAGGTGCAATTTGCGTTGCAAGTACTGCATGCCGGAAGAGGGAATAGAAAGTCTTGGACATACGAATGTACTGGCACTGGAAGAGATTGTCCATCTCATCAGGGTGGCTGCCCGGGTTGGAATTCGTAAGGTAAGATTAACCGGCGGTGAGCCACTCGTCCGTAAGAATATCACCGATCTTGTTGAGCAAATTGCAAAGATTCCCCAAATTACCGATGTTGCTATTACGACAAATGGGGTATTGTTTGCTGACATGGCAGAAGAGCTCAAGGCCGCAGGGTTAACCAGGGTTAATTTCAGTCTGGACAGTCTTGAACCAGACAGCTTCAACTACATTACCAGCCGCGGGAGACTGAGTGATGTGACGCGATCTATTGCTAAAGCGCTGGAAATGGGTATGGCACCAGTAAAAATAAACACCGTGGTCATGAAAGGAATCAATGATCATGAAATACTTGATTTTGTTAAACTAGCTAAAGAAATGCCGCTGCACGTGCGATTTATCGAGTTCATGCCGATTGGAGATTTGCCATTTTATCAGACAGACCGGGTGGTAAGTGTCAGCGAAATCAAAGAAATTATCGAGCAGCAGTATGATCTGTATAAAGGTTCGACTGTACAAGGAAATGGCCCGGCCAAATGTTACCAAATAAACGGCGGACTTGGCAGTGTTGGTTTTATAAGCGCTATGAGTGATCATTTTTGCTCTGAGTGCAATCGTATTCGCATGACTGCCGATGGCAAACTTCGCGGCTGCTTATTCGGAAAACAAGAAATCAATTTAAAAATGGCGCTGCAAAATGGTGCTAGTGATGAAAAAATTGCACATCTGTTTAGCAAAGCAATAAGAGAAAAGCCTAACCGTCATTACATGACCGAAGGCTGGGGTGCGGATAACAAACGCAAGATGTATCAAATAGGAGGCTAATGATGGAGTTTACTCATTTTAATGCTGAGGGATATGCCCGCATGGTGGATGTTAGTGAAAAAACAGATACCGTACGTATAGCTACGGCGCAGGCGGTTGTTCGCATGCAGCCCGCTACCCTGGAGGCCATAAAGAGCGGAGGAATTAAAAAAGGTGATGTTCTGGGAGTAGCTCAGGTCGCTGGTGTTATGGCTGCAAAACATACGGCCAGTTTAATTCCCATGTGCCATCCATTGATGCTTAGTTCGGTGGATATAGAATTTGAAATCAGCGAACCAGATTCTAGCATAACTATTCAGTGCCAGGTCAAAACAACCGGCAAGACCGGTGTGGAAATGGAAGCCATCAGCGGTGCCGGCATTGCTGCTATGACAATTTATGATATGAGTAAGGCCATTGACCGCTGGATGGAAATTAGCGATATAAAGCTACTGGAAAAATCAGGCGGAAAAAGCGGCCATGTCAAGAGAGTCTTGTAAAGCAGATTGATTTAACAGTGTGTACCCTTGAATTATTAATATACGGAGGTTTTGCAATGGCAAAGGTATTGGCAATAAATATCAGTAAGGAAAAAGGGCAGCCCAAGCAAGCAATTGGAAAAGGCTATTTTGAGGTCAACTGTGGACTTAACGGAGATGCGCACGCCGGTGATTGGCACAGACAGGTAAGTCTCCTCGGAACCGAGAGTATTGATAAAATTAGAAGAATGGGATTTGACAATCTTGAAACAGGAAGTTTTGCTGAGAATATTACAACAGAAGGCATTATGCTGTTTGAACTCCCTGTCGGAACCAAACTCAAGGTAGGAGAGACTTTGCTGGAAGTGACTCAAATCGGAAAAGAATGCCATTTAGGCTGTGCCATACGGGAAAAAACGGGCGATTGTGTTATGCCCCGGGAAGGGATTTTTGCCAAAGTAATCACCCCCGGCTGGATAAAACCAGAGGATGAAATAGAGAGACTCAACTAAAACAAGCTACATCCTATGATAAAAACGGAAAGGGCTGAAGTATATGCAGATAGTCCGAGTTGAAGATGCCATTGGCAACGTGTTGTGTCATGACATTACCAAAATAGTACCTGGTGAATTTAAGGGGCAAGCGTTTAAGAAAGGTCACATCATTAAAGAACAAGATATCCCCAATCTTTTAAAGCTGGGGAAGGAACATTTGTATGTATGGGAGATTAAAGAGGGATTTGCACATGAGAATGAAGCTGGAGTACGTATTGCCCGGGCAATAAAAGGACCAGGCCTTGTCCTGACTGAACCCAGTGAAGGTAAAGTAAATCTTATAGCAGAGTATGATGGAATGTTCGCTGTGAATGAAGAGTTTCTAACAAGTATTAATATGATTGAGGAGGTTGTTGTTGCGACCCGTAACAACAACCGACCTGTAAAAAAAGGGGAAATAGTTGCTGGTGTCCGGGTTATTCCCTTACTGATTAATGAAACAAAAATAGAAATGGTTGAAGCTATTGGTCGAAAAACCAATGTCACTGCCGTTACACCGTATCGCTCTTATAAAGTGGGAATTATTACGACAGGCAGCGAGGTTTATCATGGACGCATTCAAGACAAGTTTGGGCCGGTCGTAAAAGCAAAAGTTGAAGGATTTGGGTGCAAAGTAATGCAGCACATCCTTGTCCCGGATGATATGGAAAAAATATCGCAAGCTGTGAGTGCCTTGATCGCTAATGGTGCTGATTTGATATTGACAACCGGAGGTATGTCGGTTGACCCGGATGATGTCACCCCAAGTGGAATCAGAAATGCAGGTGCGGAAATTGTAACCTACGGTGCGCCTGTATTGCCAGGATCGATGCTCATGGTGGCCTACTTGGGAAAGGTACCTATTTTAGGACTGCCAGGCTGTGTAATGTATCATAAAACGACTGTTTTTGACTTGGTTCTTCCGTTGGTTTTGTCCGGTCAACATATTACCAGACCCATGATCGTAAAGCTAGGGATGGGCGGCTTATGTCTGGAATGTGATGTTTGCCAGTACCCGGCCTGTTCCTTTGGTACTGGTGCGTAGATGGTAAGGGAGGGAAAAAAGTGAAAACAAGTATTTCCTTGGAAGAAGCCCAATCATCATTATTAGAATTAGTTCAGCCTGTGAAACAAAGTCAGGTATCTTTGTTTGATGCTGTAGGCCGAGTTTTATGCCGGGATATACAGTCAGGCGTAAACTTACCGACCTTTAATAAATCTCCTTTGGATGGCTATGCGTTACAGGCAAAAGACACAGAACAAGCTGAATTATCCAATCCCGTAATACTCGAAGTTATCGAGGAGGTACGGGCTGGTTTTATGCCTGAAAACAAAGTGATTTCTGGAAGTACGATTAAGGTCATGACCGGAGCGCCTATACCTGAAGGTGCAAATGAGATTGTTAAATATGAGGATGTAAAGAGAGAGGGGAATTTCATTAAACTGTTTTATCCCCTTACACCTGGAAAAAATGTTATCCAGGCAGGGGAAGATGTACTACAAGGAGAGACGATTGCTCAAAGGGGTACTTTGTTGACGCCGCCACTCGTTGGTTTGTTAGCAGCTATTGGCGTGGCTGAAGTGCCGGTTTACGAAAAAGTTAAGATAGCCATCCTCAGCACAGGAGATGAGCTGTTAGACCCGTCCAAAGAATTGCTTCCGGGGAAAATATATAATAGCAATCTCCACAGTTTAGGTGCATTTTGCTCACAACTAGGGGCAGAGCCTATATCCATGGGGATTGTACCAGATGAAAAAGATGCGATTGTTGAGCGAATTACGCAAGCGCTAAAGGAGTCAGATCTGGTCATCACTACCGGGGGCGTTTCGGTAGGTGATTATGATGTTGTACCAGACGCTCTTAAGCAAATCGGTGCCGATAAAATTTTCTGGAAGGTTGATATGAAGCCCGGTTCACCGGTAATCGCTGCAAAACAAAATAATAAACTGATTATTGGCCTCTCTGGAAATCCTGCAGCAGCATTGATTACATTTGACTTGATCGTTGTACCCCTAATTAAAAAAATGATGGGGCTTGAGAAACAATTCCCCGCTAAAATTTTTGCAATTCTAACAGAAAACTTTAATAAGCCTAGTCAGCAACGGCGCTTTCTCCGGGCAAAAGTGCAGAGAAACAATGAAGTGAATTATGTAAAGCTTACAGGTGAACAAAGTAATGGGGTTTTAAAATCTATGATTGATTGCAACGCATTAATTGATGTACCTGCAGGGAGTGGTCCACTCATTGCCGGACAAGAAGTTTCAGCAGTAGTTTTAGGTAATGATCATGGAAGCTTTATTGGGGAGGTCTAATTATGAAAGGATTTCAAGCCCAGGAATTAATCCGAGTTATTGAAATCAACCGCGAAGTCTGCAAAGGCTGTGATTCCTGTAAGGCATTTTGCCCGACAGAAGCAATCGACGGTAAATACGGAGCCGCGCATACTGTCAATAAGGAGAAGTGTATTTCGTGCGGTCAGTGTTTGGTAAACTGTCCTTTTGGGGCACCCAAGGATATGGTTGATGTTGTTGACAAAGTGATTGCGCAATTGAAAAACAAGCAACTAACTGTTGTCGGTACGATTGCACCGGCTGTACGGGTCGCCATTGGCGAAGAGTTTGGGATGGAGCCAGGCAGTTTAGTCACTAAAAAGCTTTATGGAACTCTCAAACAAGCCGGATTTAAAATTCTGGACACGAACTTTACTGCCGATCAAACAATTATGGAAGAAGGCATGGAACTAATCGCCAAAATCCGGCACTATGCACTGGGAGAGCCTGCTACCCATCAGCTTGGACCGCTGCCGCAATTTACATCCTGCTGTCCGGCCTGGATCAGATATGTAGAACTGTACTACCCCGAGCTTATTCCCAATTTGTCTTCTGCTAAGTCGCCGATGATGATGGCTGGTGCTTTGGCTAAGACTTATGGCGCAAAAGAAGTGTGGAAGGTAAAGCCTGAAGATATCTTTATGGTGGGTATTATGCCTTGCACCGCCAAGAAGTTCGAAGCATCAAGACCAGAGTTTGACAGTGCTGCGCACTATTGGCGCAAGCAAGGGAAAGAGGGACATTATCCTGACGTGGATGTAGTGCTTACAACCCGGGATTTGGCTCGTTTATTCAAAAAAATGAACATCGACTTTACCAATGTTCCCGAATTTGCCGATAAAGATAATCCTTTAGCCCAATATAGTGGTGCGGGAACGATATTCGGCAATACTGGTGGCGTAATGGAGGCTGCTTTACGCACCGCTTATTTTGTTATTACCGGACAAGAACTGGACGTTCTTGAATTTAAGCCAGTACGGGGGCTTGCTGGTGTGAAGGAAGCCAGCGTCACCATGAAAGACGTTAAAACCGGCAAAGAGGTTACTCTAAAAGTAGCTGTCGCGCATGGTATCAAAGATAACGTTAAGCCACTGTTAGAACAAGTAAAAGCTAAAAAATCACCGTATCATTTTATTGAAATAATGAACTGTCCTGGCGGCTGTGTTAATGGCGGCGGTCAGCCTGTTAATCCCATGGGCACCTCATGGCTTGGTAAAGCAAAGGCTATGCTGCCTTGGGCCTAAGGCCTAATGAACATCACTAGGAGGTAAAGTATGGCACGTTATGATTATGTGGAAAAAGCCGTAAAAGTTTCCCGGCGGGAATTTCTCGGTCTTGTGGGCGTAGCTGGCGCAATTATGTGGACCGGTGCCTATGTAGCGACAGATTTGGTACAGGACCGGACAAAATATATCAAAATGAGAGCCCAGGGCATCTATAAAGACGACGCCAAAGCTGAAATCCGGCAAAGTCACAACAACAAAGCGGTACAGGATGTATACGCCAAGTTCGCCCAAAACCCCCTGAGTCACTTGGCGGAAGAATTGTTCCATACTAAATATGTTAATCGCACTCAATTAGGGTAAGGAGGAGGATTTGCTATGAGTCAGCATGAGGCGCATGGGACACGGGTGCTAAAACATCCTTTTGTTTCCCGCCTGTTTCATTGGGGTTTGATTTTAGGTTTTTTACCGGCAGCCATTACTGGTTTTTTTATCTGGCTCAAGCCGTTTAGCGGTGATTTTCAGAATCTTGTAATGCAAATCCACATTAGTGGCGCGGTTATACTGACCGTTGCCGTTATCTATTATTGTATTTTTGGGTTTGACCGCATTGTTGCTTTTGTGCGGCGGATTTTTAGTTGGGATGATCGTGATATTGGCTGGATGATGGTAGGCGGCGGCTATCCGCAAAAAATGCTGCTAGGCAAGACCATCCCTGTGCCACCTATGGGCAAGATGAATTCCGGACAGAAGATGATGGGAATTGGCATGTTAATAGGTGGCATTATTTTAATTGTAACCGGATGGGGACTGTATGCGTTTATTCCGGTCGCGCCGAAACTAGCTATGTACTGGTTTGATATGATCCACCTGGTACTGGGGGTACTTTTAGGGCTGGGGGTATTTATGCACATTTTCCTTGGCATTTACAATTGGGGTGAGTTTCTGGCCATGTTTGGCGACGGAACCCAGCCTTTAAGCGAAGCCAAGCATCACAATCCAGTATGGGTTGAAAATGAAATTGAACAGATAAAAAAAGACGGTACCGTACCTGTCGCCGGTCAACAGCAAGCTGGGTAAAAGAAACTGGTAAAAATCTCGTTCATGTAGCTTTTTCCGGAACGAGACGCGTGGTTCAAGGTTCGTACAAATCTATGATGACTGCAAGTTACATGAGGAGAAAAATTGTGAAGAGTATTAGAATCAAACTGGTGGTAACAGTTGCTGCCTTATTTGTATTTGCCCTGAGTTTATTGGCCGGCTTAAACTATTGGCAAGCTAAAAACATAATAATACAAGATGTCGAAGCAGAGCTTACCAATATGTCTAAAAACTGCTCCCAAGAAACGGCAGAATGGCTTGAACGAACGAAATCGGAAATAGCAGGACTTGCTCGTTCGCCTGTTATTACCACCGGCAAAAGGGAAGAGATTGTTCCGTATCTGGCTGCAGAACTCAACACTGCAAAAATTTATGAAAGCCTGATATGGATCGATAATGCGGGGAATTATTTCGATTTCAAAGGAGAAACCGGAACTTTAGCAGAACGTGAGTATTTTAAACGGTCAATAAAGGGTGAGACAGTCATTTCCGACCCGGTAATTTCCAAAAAAACTAATAATCCAATTGTTATTATTTCGCTCCCTATTCGCAATGAGAACCGCATAATCGGCGTTTTGGCTGGTGCAATTAATATTGAAGCAGTAGAAAAACTGGTTTTGGGAGTAAAAACAGGCGAAACCGGTTATGCCTATGTTATTCAAGGCGATGGTGTAATCATCTTCCATCCAAACAAAGATATTGCCCTCAAAGTCAGTAGTCTCACTGACCCGAATGCGACCCCTGCGCTAAAAGCGGCTACAGAAAAAATGACCAAAGGGGAGCAAGGGCTTGTAAGTTATGAATATCTGGGTGTTAATAAATATCTGGCCTATGCGCCAATTAAGGGAACCAACTGGTCTTTAGGCGTAAATGTGCCTGTAAGTGAAATTATTGCGAAGTTAAATACATTTACATGGACATCGCTTGCAATAAGTATTGTAGTGTTGATTTTGGCCATTTTTGTTGTATTTATTACGGCGACCTGGATTTGTAAGCCGCTGAAAGCGCTTGAATCTGCCGCTAATGGTATTGCTGACGGTGACCTCACAGTGACTAACATTGATGTACACTCCGGAGATGAATTGGAACATCTGTCCCGCATCTTTGAAACCATGGTAAGCAATTTGCGCAGCCTGGTACAACAAATCAACGATTCTTCACAGCAGGTAGCCGCTTCATCGCAACAGCTAACAGCCAACGCTGAACAGTCAGCTCAAGTCGCTGGTCAGGTCGCCGCCTCCATTACAGACACGGCCCAGGGAGTCGACTGTCAGGTAACTACTGTAGATAAAGCACTGCAATTAGTAGAAAAAATTGCAGCCGGCGCACAGGAAGAAGCCGTTAAGACTGAGAATTCAATAGTAATTGCCAATAAGGCAGTCGAGGCAGCTACGGCAGGAAATAAGGCCGTGGACATTGCCGTTAGTCAGATGAATCATATCCGGCAAACAGTTGAAACTTCGTCCCAGGTTGTTGCCGAGCTGGGTGAACAGTCAAAGGAAATTGGACAAATTGTCGAAACGATTTCAGGGATTGCCGCTCAAACCAATCTTCTGGCCCTGAACGCGGCCATAGAAGCGGCGCGGGCAGGCGAGCAAGGCCGGGGTTTTGCCGTAGTAGCCGAGGAGGTTCGCAAATTGGCCGAACAATCGCAAGAGGCGGCCAAACAGATTGCAACCCTCATTGGCGATATCCAGGGCAAAACGGACAAGGCAGTAGTAGCCATGGTTAAGGGTACACAGGAAGTAAGGCGTGGTTCCGAAGTAGTCGATCAAGCGGGCCAGTCTTTTCTTGATATTGACAGACATATCAAAGAAGTTGCAGCCATTGCACAAGGAACGGCCAGCGGTATGAAACAACTAGTAGGCAGCAGTCAGCAAGTCGTTGAATCTATGCAAGGCGTTGAACACATCAGTCGTGAAATTTCCAGCCAGACGCAAACTATTTCTGCTGCCTCAGAGGAACAGTCGGCATCAATGGAAGAAATTGCTTCCTCAAGCCACCACTTAGCTCAACTTGCAGAACAATTGCAAAGTGCAGTTAACCGGTTTAAATTGTAGGATTAAAAAAATTATGCATCTGTTAGGGGGCAATGTCATGGCAGTTAGCGGTATAATTTTGGCAGGAGGGCGCAGTTCGCGGATGGGGCGGGACAAGACGCTGCTATCATTTAATAATGAAACACTTATCGAGCGGACGATAAAAAAACTATCGAGTTTTGTGGATGAAATTATTATTGCGAGTAATGATACAGCAAAATACAATTTCAGTGATTTTAGGGAGGTACCTGATATTTATCCAGGTATGGGGCCGCTTGCCGGCATGCACGCTGGCCTGCGTGCAGCCCAAAATCAGTATTCGTTTATAGTTTCCTGCGACATGCCGCTATTTACAGTAGAGCTGGCAAGGTACTTGCTTGAACGTAGAGCAGGATATGATGTAATAGCTCCTGAAATTCAACAATGCTGGGAACCCCTGTGTGCCGTATACTCGCGCAACTGTATAACTCCTATCGAGCAGTGTTTACAGGCCGGTGTGAGTCAGGTATATCAATTTTATCCCCAGGTAAGAGTCCTTAAAATACCGGAAAGTGAATTACAGACGGTAGGAAACCTGGAGGAACTGTTTTACAACCTTAATACACCGGAGGACTTAAACCATCTTGATCGAAAAGGGAGATATGTAAAACAGGCAGTACGGACGTCTTGAATTTTGGGTGGCCAATTAGTTGGGAAAGAGAGTTATTATGCGATATGAAGGAGATATTTACAGTCCCCATATAGCAGGGGACGATTATATATTGCAGTGTACAATTGGGTGCAGTCATAATCAATGTACATTTTGCAATATGTATAAAGATAAGGAATACCGCGTCCGTGAACTAAATGAAATTCTTAAAGACATTGATCTTGCAAAAGAATATTATGGTGATGTGGAAAAGGTGTTTCTTGCAGATGGTGATGCTCTAAGCATGCCGGCCGAAGATCTAATAAAGATATTAAAGTACCTGTATGATACCTTTCCCGGCCTCACATATGTTGGGATTTATGCTAGTGCAGTTAGCATACTGAGCAAAACTCTTGCTGAATTGATAGAACTTCAAAACAATGGATTGGTTGAGGCGCATCTGGGGGTGGAAAGTGGAGATGAAGAAATTCTCCGTGATATACGCAAAGGGGTCAGCTATGAGGAAATGGTTCAAGCCGGGAGAAAGGTAAGGCAAGCAGGTATACATCTGTTTGTTACCGTGATTTTAGGGCTGGCGGGAAAAACACCTAAAGCTCGGGATCATGCAAAGAGTACAGCCCGAATTTGTAGTGAGATACAACCGGATTATATAGGCATGCTAACAATTATCGCACAGCCGGGAACCGAGCTCTATGAGAAAGTTCAGAGAAAGGAGTTTGAGACCCCTGCAGATATGGAAATACTGGAGGAAATGCGTCTGATGATTCAGGATCTGGAATTGGAACACTCCGGCATTACTTCGATTCATCCATCCAACTGTATTTACTTGGAAAGCAGGTTGCCCGAAGGTAAAGACGAACTGCTGCAAATGTTTACTCGGATTATTGACGGTAAAGACGTTTCACTTCTTCGTCCCCGGGATACGGGAAGGGTGTAATGGTAAATATATACTTGACAAACACCGATAAAGAATAGCGTTACTTATTGGCGGGGGTTGCGTTAAATTATAGGTAAGACTAAAGAGTGGTGATAGTTGATTGCCAGATGATGAAAATCTCATGATTGCCAAAGCCAAAGACGGCGACCGCACAGCGCTCAATGCGTTGGTTGTCAGCCATTGGCCTTATGTCTACCGCCTGGCTTTAGCTAAAACCGGCAATCCAGACGATGCCCAGGAGATCGCACAAGACGCTTTCCTCAGGGCTTTGGCAGCACTGCCGCGTTATAAAGAGATGAGCGCCACCTTTAAGACCTATCTATCACGTATTGCCCTTAACCTTATTACCGACTATTATCGCAAACGTGGCCGTGCCCCCCAAGTGGTCGATATTGATGAATACAATGCCCCAATTATTGATACTGGCTCTCGGCCTGACGAGGCGGTTATAAGTACTGAGCGGCGCCAAGAAGTAGCCAAACTACTCGCGCTCTTGCCTAACGAGCAGCGGCAGGTGATTGAACTTAGAATTATTCAAGGCGTGGCAGTAGCCGATGCTGCCAGGATTATGGGGAAAAGCGGCGCCGCTGTGAAAATGCTGCAGCAGCGGGCGCTTAAAAGACTTAAAGATTTATTTGCCGAGAATGGCATTACAGGAGGTGAAGCTGGTGCAGGATAATGCTAATATTGAAAAGAAACAGGCAGAAGCATTGTCAGCTGCCATCGATGCCCTCAACCGAGGTGTGACGCCGGACGCTAGCCAAGAGGCCGAATTAGAAGAACTTCTGCTTACAGCAAAGCTGGTTAAGAACGCCGCTCAGGCGCCAGCTGAGCCGCCCCGGGCTGTGCTTAACAGCATTGTTAATCAGGCTGCGAATACCATTGCCCAGGAAAAACGTAAAAAACGCCTGGCCTGGGGCTTTGCCGGTCTGTCTGGTGCTGTAGCCGCAGTTTTACTAGTGGCACTTCTGAATGTTGTGCCGCCGGTCAGCCCGGAGCAGGAGCTGGCTAAATCGCAGCAGCTTGCACCTCCCCCGCCTGCCGAAGTGACGCCACCGGCGACAATTGCTAAACCATCACCTGATTTATTACCGCCACCAGCTTCACCTGCTAAACAGGAGGCCACCCCCAAAGCCATTACACCTGAAACTGAGGCTATAAAACAGCCGACTGCCACTGAGCAGTTGCCTAGTGTTGGCCTTGCCCCGTCCCCTTCATCAGTCCCCGCATCCAGTGATACCATGCTGGCTTTGGCTGAGCGCAAAGCCGATGTTGTCACCATTGACGCTGTCAGCAAAGTCATCCGGCAGGTTTATCACCAAGGGGCGCCTGACGAAATCATCATTACTCAGGCTCCAAAACGTCAGAGTACTCTGCGTATTGCCCCCAAACCATCAGAAGCCCAAGTTAAAATGGCCGCTCCTGTTCCCAATGAATCAGTAGAAATAAAACCGCCGAACCGTAATAAAGTGACAATTACTGTCGATAACAGCGAAGTAACCCTCGAAGGCGCAGCCACAGAGCAAGAACTGTTGAACCTTTCAAAGACGCTGACCAAGGTAAGTGTCGCAAAATAAAGTAGACTTAGCTTCAGATAAAACGAGATTGCCACGCTAACGCTCGCAATGACATTTGGAAGGATGCATTCTATCCACCGTCATTGCGAACGTATGTGAAGCAATCTTGTTTTTATTTTATCTGCAACCTCTTGGCGTTGCTCACGCAGGAAAATCTTATAGTCTCAAGAGGACGGCTCTCTTATCCCTACCAAATTTTGCATCTATTTTGGCCGTTACTTTTGCGTGCCTCGGGGCGTTTAATTAGATGAGTTGACTAAGAAGTCAGTTAAGATAGATTAATAAAATTGAGAGGGGACAAAAGTATGAATATTAATAAGAAGCAAATAAAAATGATTTCGGCGATTACCGGTTTGGCGGTGATAACAGCGGCAACTTCTTTTGCCAGTCAGCCAGACCAGGCGGCAGCTAAGTGGCTGGATTGGACACGCTTGCCTGTAAGTGAAACCGAGGTTCAAACAGTTCAGCCTAAACCCCAAGCGCTTAATCAGCAGGCTGTAGTCGAGCGGGCAGCCGCTGTTTTGACACAGACGGAAGTAAGCAGGAGCTTGGTAAGCGATGCTGAAGGTAAATTAATTCAAGGCGCTGTAAAACAAGCGATACCTGACGACAAACCGGTAGTAATGCTTAAGGATACTGCTATTCAAGGCGGGGTTATTGAAACGATCATTAAAATACCGGTATCTGCTGGGCATGCTGCTTTCACTCAGAATAAAATTGACGTTGGTCCTGGGGTGGTAAATCTCGATTACGTAAAAGTTATTAAGTGGCAGCAGAATGTTGATGCAGGTTATGAACGCTGGCGCCTTGACCCTATGCAGGTTGCCCGTATGGAAGGAAAAAACTATGGGTTCACTGATAAAGATACCTTTACCATTGTTAAGCGCCTAGCTAAAAGCGAACTGGCTCGTCATGGTGAGATTCATGTAAAAGTAACCCATAACGGGAAAGACTATACCATGATTTTGGTTAAACCTTTTGGTGGCGGTGATGCCATTTGGACAACCTACAGGGTATTTGGTCAGGTCAAACCCGTACCAGTACCACCGATTCAAACTGACGGCAAAACCCTGTTTGCTACAGACAAGTATGACGGATGGAGCTGGAATAAGAGCACTTATCTCAAGGATATGGCGTTTGCTACTGTCGTTGACTATAATAGTCAGCTTGCACAGGATAAGCGTATTCCCGAGGATGTCCTGAGGAAAGTAAAAGATATCAATTATGCTAACAAGGTAGTGCTATTTGCTTATCTTGGCACAGCTCCATCTGGTGGATACGGGATTGGCATTGAAAAAGTAACCATAAACGGCAACAAAATGACAGTTGCCGTCCATACAATGAGCCCGCGCCCAGGTGCCCCTGTAACTCTGGCCATGACTAAGCCGTCCGACTATATTGTACTTGATAAAGCAATCTTCGACATTTGGGGCGGGGTAGATATTACCTTTGTCGACCATAAGGGCCAAGTGTTGAGTAAAAATAAATTAACTATTTCGCATCGGTAAAAAAAGCGAGATTGCCACACTAACGCCCGTATTGACACTTGGAAGGAGGCGTCCTATCCACTGTCATTGCGAACGTATGTGAAGCAATCTCGCTTTTATTTTAGTAAGCCAGCATCCTATCTTTGCTCACGCAGGAAAATATTATATAATAAGATAATAGTTGTCAGTCAGTGTGGAGGTAATAAATGGGACAAATAGTTTCAATGCTGGTATTTTTGCTCATACTATGCGGGATGGCCGCTGGCTGGCTATATAGGCGAAATCTCCAACTGGCCAAGCTGGTAGCACAACAATCGCAAGAGACCATCCGCCAGGCTGAAGTGCTCAACGCCCGGAATGAACGTTACCGAGCGCTTTTACGGCAGTCTGTTGACGGGATTATTGTTTTAGATGCCGAAAGCTGGCGGATTCAGGAGGCCAATGAGCGATTTAGGAAGATTATGGGCTTTCATGAAGCCGAAGTAGTTTGGCTTCATATTCAGGATTTGGCTATTTCAGCCGATATAATGACCGATTTGGAGCAGGCCCTCGCAACCGGTGAAAACCGTGCTCAGCGTCGTTTCCTGCGTAAAGATGGGCAGAGCGTTACTGTTGAGTTTTCAGCGACTCGAATTAGCTATGGCAATAAAATGGCAGTGGTGGCTACTTTTAGGGATATTACTGAACAAGTCCGCCTGCAAGAGGCATTGAGAAAGGACGTGAAAACAGCCGGTCAGGTTCAGCGCAGTCTGTTACCGGCTGACCTTGATACCGGCCAAGTGAGTGTTCGGACAATATTTGAGCCTCACCACATGGTAAGTGGAGACTTTTTTCACTATACATTCATCAAAGGAGGACAGGTTTTAGCCGGATATATGATTGATGTAGCTGGTCACGGCTTGGGTACCGCCCTGCAGACGGCTGCTTTGAATGTGCTTATGCAGGAAACCTATCTAATGGACAGTCCGCTAATCGACAAAGTGCGTTGGATTAACCAGACGGTGATGCGTTATTTTACCGAAGAGACATTTGCCGCCATGATATGTTTCGAATTCGACTTTACCAGCACGACACTAACACTGGTACCAACTGGCATCACTGGATTTTTCACAGCTTCTGAAGCAAACAATGGGTTGGTGAAGACAGGCGGGTCTCTTTTAGGAATTATCCCGGAGCTTGACATTACCGAGCTTGTGCTTCATGTAAAAACTGGTGACACGTTTTACTTTGTGACAGACGGCATTTTAGATCTGGTCGAAGTCAATAGTCTGCCTGCCAGCCTGGATCTCCGGGATTTTGACAGCACAACCAAGTGGTTTAACCAGCTAATAAAAACCAATCGCCGCTGGGATGATGCCTCAGGCTTGTTTATCAAGCTAAATTAGCATCTAGATCTAAGATTTCGGTAGGGGTGAATATCTTATCAATAAAGGCTGTCAAGTTTTTGGTTAAGTCAATTTCTGGACCGTTGTTCAGTCTATGGCCGGCGGCATCAACAATAATTTTTAGAGTTGGTCGAGTTTGTAACCCCGGGATTACTTTTATCACCAACGCAATTTCACCGGTATTAATTCTAACGATGCTGTCCAATGGATAGACGGCTATTTGATTCAGAAAGGTTCTTAAAATGACTGGATCAAAATGCGTATTTGCCAGCGACATCATGATTTCATATGCCTCGTGTGGCAGTGTACCGTCCTTGTAGGGTCTGTCTGAGGTAATGGCGTCATAAACATCGGCAATGGCCACAATTCTTGCATATTCATGAATTTCTGAACCGCCTAAATTTCGAGTGTAACCGCTGCCATCAAATTTTTCATGGTGCTGATAGGCGACGTGAGAGGAAATGAGCGGGATTTCGCCTTGGCGGCGAAGAATATCAAAGCCAAGGTCAGGATGCTGCTCCATGTGATTTCTCTCAGCAGTAGTGAGGGGGCCTGGTTTGACTAAAATTTCTTTAGGAATAAGCATCTTTCCTGTATCATGCAGTAGGGCGCCTAGGGCTAATTCCCGGAGCTGAAGGGTATTATAGCCGAGCTGTACACCTGTGAGTGTGGATAATACGCAGACATTGACCGAGTGACCGAAGGTATATCCGTCGCGGGAGCGAATATCAGTTAGATGGATCATTGCGCCCTTGTTTTTAATGACCTCATCAATAAGGAATAGAGCGGTTTCTTTAAACTGCTGAGAATCTACTTGACCTGTATCAGATAGGTTCTGGAATGCTGTATGTACAATTTGTACAGCTTGTACGCGTGTCTCTTCACGAACGACTTCAGGGATAGTATCAATGATGTCACTATCAGCCATCTGATCGGTAAATGGATTTTTTATATATATACTTGTCAGGCCAAACAGCCGTAACCGTTGAATATACGCATCGTCCAATACTGTGCCAGTACCTAAGAGCAGCACGCCTTCGGTGCTGAAGACATTACGGGCTATGACCATTCCGGGCTGTAGACTAACTGCGGCAATTTTTTGCATAAATGAAGGAGCCTCCCCAGATGTTTTAAATAATATTCGACAAGTTATATTAATAATTCCTTCAGTTTCCGCAGAGTGTCCGCAAATAAATAACAGTATTTCGTATAATATAACAAATTTTCTTGGAGGGGTATTTGTGTCAGTATTTACAGTAGGTATTTGTCAAATGGGTGTTATACCAGATAAGTTGGCTAACATCGAAAAAGCACGTACCATGATTGGTGATGCGGCGATTAAGGGGAGTCGGTTGGTAGTACTGCCTGAAATGTTTAACTGTCCCTATCAGTCTGAGTTGTTTCCGGATTATGCCGAAAGTGTTGCAGATGGGCCAACAATTACCATGTTAGCTGAGTGTGCAGCCCAAAATAAGGTAATTGTGGTGGGCGGCTCGATTCCAGAAAAGGATGAGGCAGGCAATGTTTTTAACACAAGCTTTGTCTTTAATGAAAACGGTGATCTGATTGGCCGTCATCGTAAGGTACACTTGTTTGATGTTGCAATTAAGGGCGGAACTGTATTTCAAGAATCCAAGACTCTGGCAGCCGGCAGCAGCATGACAGTAGTAAACACCTCGCTGGGGACTATGGGCGTAGCTATCTGTTATGATGTTCGCTTTCCTGAGCTGGCTCGGGCTATGGCGCTAAAAGGAGCACAAGTAATTATTTACCCAGCTGCCTTTGGCCCGGTTACCGGTCCGGCGCACTGGGAACTCTTAATGCGGGCGCGGGCAGTGGATAATCAGGTATATATCATTGCTGCGGCGCCGGCGCTGAATGCGGCTGCTGAGTATAAGGCATATGGGCATTCGATGATTGTTGATCCTTGGGCCAGAGTGCTGGCTGTTGCCAGTGAAGAGGAAACCGTGATAACAGGAAAAGTTGATTTTAGAACACTGGAAAAGGTGCGAGACGAGTTACCCATACTCAAACACCGGAAGCCAGAGGTATATGAAGACTGAATAGATATGCCCAGATGTGCATTTCTAAGTAGTCTTGGGAGGTAGAGGAAATGGAACCATTTATCCATGGTATTATTTTAGCCTTTGGGCTTATTTTACCACTCGGTGTGCAAAATTTATTTGTCTTTACCCAGGGCGCTCTTCAAAGCAGCCTATGGCAGGTCATGCCAGCTGTTGTGACCGCTGGGCTGTGCGATACGCTGCTTATTATGGCGGCTGTCCTGGGGGTGTCATTGGTGATTTTAAGTTTCGCCTGGATGAAGATGACATTATTGGGAGTGGGGTTTGTCTTCTTAGCCTATATGGGCTGGGTATCCTGGCAGAGTAAACTGGATAGCACTCAAGCGGTGGGCGGGAGCGGTATGCCTCCTGCCAAGCAGATTATGTTTGCCGCCTCGGTATCGCTGCTTAATCCGCATGCCATTCTCGATACAATTGGGGTTATTGGTACAAGCTCATTAAACTATACCGGCAGCAGCAAGGTAGTGTTTACAACTGCATGTATAGTGGTTTCATGGCTATGGTTTTTCGCATTGGCATTTGCCGGAAGGACTATCGGCAGTCTAGACGCCTCGGGGAGGGTGCTGGGGCTTATGGGCAAGATTTCGGCGGTGTTCATCTGGGGCGCAGCAGTATATTTAGGATATGGAATGGTGGGCGGACTTTGAATCCGGTCACTATTTTTTTGTCCTGTAAGAAAGTATAACTTTCCGTCTGGATAAGGGCAACATCGGTTTCCGCTTTCGCTAAGGCTCGGCGCAAGCCGTGTTTTCTTTATAAACTGTGTGCAGGATTAATAGACATTTTAGAGAATGTATTTAACATAAAAATATTAGCATAGCATAAGTAAAGAGGCGGTAAAAAGGTGCCAATCCGAGAAAAAAGTATTATTATTATTGGATTAACTTTATGTTTACTGCTATTTAGTATATTTTTCACCGCCGATAAAATTCTGGTAAACGGATATTATCAGTTGGAGAAAAGTGATACTGAACGAAATGTAAAGCGTGCTGTCAAAGCGGTAGAAAACGAAATTGATTCCTTGGATAATTTTGTAAAAGACTGGGCGCAATGGGATGAAAGTTACGACTTCATTGAAAGCAGAAGTCAGGAATATATTGATGCCAATCTGGTGGACTTGACGTTTATATCTCAACGAATTAATTTTATCATGTATACCGACCTCGCAGGGCGCATTATATATGCCCGTGCGTTTGACTGGGACAGGCGCGAGGAGATTCAGTTAACAGAAGAGATGGCAGCTAAACTTGCCGCTGTTAAACCAATTGCCAATCGTACGCCGGTTTTAGGTATTAATAAAGGTGTGCTGAATCTGCCAGAAGGGCAGTTGCTAATTGCCGCCGGTGCTATTTCCAATAGCAAGGGAACGGCTTCGGCTCGGGGGGTGCTGTTGGTTGGCCGCTATGTGACCTATGTGGAAAAAGAGATAATATCTGAACGGGTTCAACTGCCACTAGATTTTGCCAGCTGGGATGGGAGCGAGTTGACGCCAGATTTTATTTCAGCTCAGTCGTATTTGTCTTATCGTGATGAGGTATATGTAAACCCGGTCGATGAAAACTACATGGCAGGATATACGGTGTTGTCTGACGTCTATGGACAGCCTGCCTTAATGCTGCGAGTATTGGTACACCGGGATATCTCACATCAGGGGCAGCAGATTCTAAACTACTTTGTTGTTATGCTTCTTATTGCCGGTCTGGTTTTTGGCGTTGCCATGCTCGTACTGTTAGAACGGAATGTGCTCAGCAGGTTAGCTAAATTGAGCGGCATTGTTGAAAAAATCGCCAAAAGCAAAGATTTATCCATTCGCCTGCCGGTAGCTGGACGGGACGAGCTTACAGAATTGGCTACTAATATCAATAATATGTTGGGATCCTTAGATGAAGCAAATACCAGGCTCAGGTATGTTGGACAGCATGATACCTTGACTGGGCTTTATAACCGTTCTTTTTTTGAAGAATATATGGCAAAGACCAGAGACACATCAGAAAGTATGCAGGTTATTGTTGCCGATGTCGACGGTCTCAAACTGATTAATGATACCTTAGGCCATACCAGTGGCGATGAGCTCTTGCGTCAGGCGGCTGAAGTGTTAAAACAGGTGTGTCCCCAGGATGCAATTATTGCCCGGTTTGGGGGCGATGAATTTGCCGTGCTGCTCAAGAATCAGCCGCTTGAGGCTGGGGAAGAGTTATGCCGGGCAATTAAAGAAGCTGTTGCCCAAGCTAACCATAAGAATCCAGGGCTGACCCTTAGTATGTCGATCGGTTATTCGGCAGGTACGCTGCAGTCTAATGATGCGGGTGAGTTATTAAAAGAAGCTGACAACTACATGTACCGTGATAAACTGTTTCATAATCGCAGTACAAGGAGCGCTATTGTACAGACATTAAAAAAGGCCCTGGAGGTAAGGGACTTTATTACTGACGGACATGCGGACAGACTGCAGGATTTAGTCCGTTTGTTAGGGGTAGAGATTGGTCTATCAGCAAACAAGCTGAGTGAACTGCAGCTGTTTGCTCAATTTCATGATATCGGGAAGGTCGGCATTCCGGATGGGATTTTATTTAAGCCCGGGCGGCTGAATGACGAAGAAATGGTT
Source organism: Sporomusa malonica (assembly GCF_900176355.1). Taxonomy (GTDB): domain Bacteria; phylum Bacillota; class Negativicutes; order Sporomusales; family Sporomusaceae; genus Sporomusa; species Sporomusa malonica. Next base: position 57,000 of record NZ_FWXI01000002.1, read on the forward strand.
ATCATGCACAGCCACTCGGAAATTGGGTATCGTATTGCCCGGGCGGCACCTGATTTAGTATTTATTGCTGACTGGGTGCTAAAACATCATGAATGGTGGAATGGCGGCGGCTATCCGCTTGGCCTTAAAGCCGAAGAGATTCCTCTCGAATGTCGTATCTTGGCATTGGCTGACGCCTATGACGCCATGACCAACCAGCGTCCGTACAGAGCACCGATGACTAAAGACGAAGCAATGGCTGAAATCAGGAAAAATGCGGGAATTCAGTTTGACCCCGAGCTTACCCAAGTATTTATTGCGATATTAGCAAAGTTGCCGTAAGATAGCTTGCGTAGCCTTGGCGTAATATGCTATAATTACTACGCATAAAGTGGTTTTTATAAAGTGAGGTGCAAGACATGAAAGAAAAAATTCATCCTAAATTCAGTGAAGCCAAAGTTGTCTGCGGCTGTGGCAATACATTTATGACAGGTTCAGTTAAAAAAGAACTGCGTGTAGATGTGTGCTCTAACTGCCATCCGTTCTATACTGGTCAACAGCGCCAGATAGCAGCCGGTGGCCGTGTAGAAAGATTCAACAAGCGTTATGGCAGCAATACCCAAGGTTAATTGCAGCTTGGCTAATTGAACAACAAGAAGGCAGCAGAGCAGGAATGCTCTGCTGTACTTATATAACGAATATGCTCAAATTAAAGGAGGGCGGATATCGTGAGTGAGAAAAAACCTTTTGTCGGCGGCCAGGCCGTTATCGAAGGGGTTATGATGCGCGGGCCGGAATATATTGCCACTGCAGTTCGCGAACCGTCCGGTACTATTACTGTGCAAAAGGAACGGCTAACCTCGGTGACTGACCGTTATCCTATCTTGAAAAAACCAATGCTGCGTGGCGTTGTGGCGCTTGCCGAATCATTGGTCTACGGTCTTAAAGCATTATCGTTTTCAGCGCAAGCAGCAGGTGAGGAAGAAGAAGCCTTATCCACTAAGGAAATTGCCATGACCATGGTATTTTCACTGGGGCTGGCTATTTTGTTATTTGTCGTTATTCCTACCTATGCTGCAAAATATATTCATAGTGCCGTAACTGATCCCCGGCTTCTAAATACTTTTGAGGGAATTTTGCGGCTGGTGATTTTTTTCTTATATATTGTCGGAATATCACTAATGAAAGACATTCAGCGGGTTTTTCAGTACCACGGTGCTGAGCATAAAACCATTCATGCTTACGAAGCTGGACAGGAGCTGACTGTGGAAAATATCCGCAAATACAGCCGTCTGCATCCTCGCTGCGGCACCAATTTTTTACTCATTGTTATGGTAGTCAGTATTATCATGTTTGCCTTTTTAGGCTGGCCTGATCTCTGGCTTAGAATTTTATCCAGGGTTGTTCTTCTGCCAGTAGTTGCTGGCATTGCCTATGAGATTATCCGGTTTGCCGGACGGAGTAAAGCCCGCTGGGTAGCCTGTGCCATTACCCCTGGCTTATGGCTGCAGCAATTGACCACCCGTGAGCCAAGTGACGACCAGATTGAAGTGGCCATTGCAGCCTTAAACGCTGTGCGCCCTGACCAAAACGTAGAGGTGACAACAAATGCTTGATAAAATGCAGGCCCTTGAAGATAAATTTATGGAACTCGAAGGCCGGATTAGTGACCCAGCCGTGATGGCAGACATGGGTGAATGGCAGAAGCTGACCAAAGCTCACAGCAAAATGGTTTCCATAATAGAAAAGTTCCGTGAGTACAAGAAAACACTGCAGGCCATTGAGGATGCCCGCGAGATGCTGAAAGACAAGCTTGACGATGAGTTTCGTGAGATGGTTGAGGGTGAGTACTACGAGGCCAAGGGTAAAGTAGTGGCCCTGGAAGAAGAGTTAAGAGTACTGCTTTTGCCGAAAGACCCGAATGATGATAAGAATGTCATTGTTGAGATTAGAGGCGGTGCCGGTGGTGATGAAGCGGCGCTGTTTGCCGGCGATTTGTTTCGTATGTATACCCGGTACGCCGAAAACCAGGGCTGGCGAGTTGAGATGCTTGATGCTAACGCCCCTGAGCTGGGCGGTTTTAAGGAAGTTGTGTTTTCCATCCAAGGCGATGGCGCATATTCTAAACTTAAGTACGAAAGCGGTGTGCACCGCGTTCAGCGGGTGCCGACCACCGAGTCAAGCGGCCGTATCCATACATCAACCGTGACAGTAGCCGTACTGCCTGAAGCCGAGGATGTAGATGTTAATGTCAATCAGAATGATCTCAGGATTGATACCTACTGTGCCAGCGGTGCCGGCGGACAGCATGTCAATAAAACCGAATCAGCGGTGCGCATTACCCACTTGCCGACAGGCGTAGTCGTGCAGTGCCAGGATGAAAAATCCCAGCTTAAGAACCGCGACAAGGCGATGCGGGTACTCCGGGCCAAGATATTGGAGCTAGCTCAGGCAGAGCAGGCGGCAGAGGTGGCTGAAAACCGTAAAAGCCAGGTAGGTACTGGCGACCGCAGTGAACGGATCAGAACCTACAATTTCCCGCAAGGCCGTGTGACTGACCATCGTATTGGCTTAACACTGCATAAGCTGGATTTTGTCCTCAACGGCGATCTGGATGAGCTGGTTTCGGCGCTGATAACCACCGGACAGAGCGAAAAACTCAAAGACGTAGAGTGAGATAGTTTAGAACGCCCATCTGCGTCGTTGCTCCTCAGACGTTTTGCTTGCGTACACCAGTACGCGGCGCGGCAAACGTCTTCCGGTGCGCCTAGCATCTGAGCATTCTAAACTACTCACTAGAGAGTAAGGAAGATTTTATGAGTGAACAATGGACCATCGCGTCAATTTTAAATTGGACTAAGCAGTACTTCGGCTCCAAGGGGATTGATAATCCCCGTTTGGATGCCGAGGTACTGCTTTCCCATATCCTGGGTAAAGACCGGCTATATCTATACACACAGTTTGACCAACCACTAACCCCCGAAGAACTTACTGCTTATCGTGATACTGTCAAGCGTCGGGCTGTCCGTGCGCCGGTGGCTTATATTACTGGCTATAAGGAATTTATGGGGCTGAACTTTGCTGTTAGCCCAGCTGTCCTGATTCCACGGCCAGATACTGAAATTCTAGTGGAAACAGCGCTCGAACGGCTTACTTCCCATGGAGCTCCGCTTATTGCTGATTTGGGGACAGGCAGTGGTGCAATTATTGTCAGCATTCTGACTAAACTAGCTACAGGCACGGGCGTGGCTGTAGATATCTCACCAGACGCACTGGCGGTTGCTAAGGAAAATGCCGTTAGGCAAGGTGTTGATGAACGACTGAATTTATGTCAGGGCGACATGCTTGGGCCGCTTGCTGGCAAGACGTTTGACGCTATATTATCAAACCCGCCGTACATCCCAGACAGCGATATCGCTGGATTAAGTGCCGAAGTACGGCAAGAACCTCGGTTGGCGCTCGCAGGCGGAGCTGACGGCCTGAATTTTTATCGGCGCATTGTGGCTCAAGGGGCTGAATATCTGAATTCTGGCGGTTTCATTGCTGTAGAAGTAGGGATTGACCAGGCTGGGCCGGTGGCCAGACTTGCTGACCAAGCTAGCAGACTAAAGGTTGAGGCTATTGTCAAAGATTATGCCGGGATAGAACGGGTAGTGGTTTTTGGCTTACGATAGGCAATCCGTATGGAGATGATTTATTTGCGTACTAAGTATTATAAGGTTGATTCGGCTAATCCTGACTTAACTGTATTGGCAGAGGCGGCTGAGTTGCTGCGGCAGGGCAGGCTGGTGGCATTTCCGACCGAGACAGTATATGGTCTTGGGGCTAACGGCCTTGATGCTGAGGCTGTGGCCGGGATATTTGAGGCTAAGGGGCGGCCAGCTGACAACCCGCTCATTTTACATATTGATACAGTTGAACAATTAAATGATTTGGCAGCAGCTATTCCTGCAAGTGCCCGGGCGCTTATCGGCCGATATTGGCCAGGGCCGCTTACTGTGGTAGTAAAGCGCCAATCTCATGTGCCGAATGTGGTAACAGGCGGCCTTGATACTGTGGCTGTACGCCTGCCAGCATCGCTGACTGCCAGGGAGCTTATCCGCTTGGCTGGTGTACCGGTAGCTGCTCCCAGCGCTAACACCTCAGGCCGGCCAAGCCCGACGACAGCACAGGATGTACTAAGTGACCTTGAAGGCAAGATTGACGCTATCATTGACGCCGGGCCGTGCGCTATCGGTGTGGAGTCAACTGTTGTTGACTGTACCACACCGGTGCCGACATTGCTCCGGCCAGGCGGTATAACCTACGAAATGCTGATTGAGGTGTTGGGCGAGATCGAAGTGGACCCCGCGTTGGCCTGCTCTCAGTCAATACCTAGATCACCAGGCATGAAATATACCCATTACGCGCCTGTTGCGCCGATGTTTCTGGTTGAGTCTGGGGCAGATTACGCTGCTTTTATCCTGAACCGTGAAATAAATGGGGCGCTGGCAGCAGGACACACTGTGGGGGCGGTAGTATCTGCTGAAATGGCAGACAGCCTGCCTCCTCAAGTGATAGCGTCTGTTTATGGTCCGCGTACCGATACAGCACTTATTGCCGCTAATCTGTACACTGCCCTCAGAAGTTTTGATAACAAGGCAGTTGACGTGATTTATGCTGAGGGAATAGCCGAACAGGACTTGGGACTGGCCGTTATGAACAGGCTGCGAAAAGCTGCCGGTTACCGCATTATCCGCGAATAGTACAAGGTATGCTTTCATATTGACCCCTGCTGGAACATATATATGAACAAACCGTAATCCCATCTGCGTTGTTGGGCCTGGGATGTTCTGAACGCTCTTAGGTAAGGGGTGGAATTTGTGAGCATGTTTGAACTGTTTGTCTTAAGCGCAGCCCTTGGAACTGATCTGTTTTCTGTGGCCGTGCCAATTGGCATGAACAAAGTGCGGCGGCTGGTTATTGTCCAGTCAGCCATTGTTTTTGCCGTATTTCACATTATTATGATTCTGGCTGGGTACCATATTGGTCACTGGCTGGGTACTGTTGTTGAACATGTTGGGGCCTATCATATTGATTGGCCGGTAGCCAGTGTGCAAAACTTTGCTACAATTATTGGCGCACTGGTATTGACTGGGCTGGGCGCAAACATGATTAGAGAAAACATCAGCGGCCAAGCGGAGTTTTCATCAGGCAATCCCTTGCATGGTGGAGCGCTTATCATGCTGGCAGCAAGTGTCAGTATTGACGCTTTGGCCGCCGGATTCAGTCTGGGGATGATTGATGTCGATTTATTCCAGTTGAGCATGATTTTAGGTGCCGTTATCTTTGTGATTGCTCTCTTTGGGCTGGGACTTGGCCGTAAGTTGGGGCGGTATGTCGGCGCACGGGCAGAACTGATCGGCGGCGTTGTTTTGGTTCTATTGGGAATACACATTTTATGGACGACAATTTACTAAGCAAAGCATAATTTGGTATGAGATATTTCTCAAGACACAAAATATGGGGGTGAGCTTGAATGTTCAAGATTTTGCTTGTATGTACAGGCAACACGTGCCGCAGCCCCATGGCTGCCGCGCTTCTCACCGATATGGTTCTACAAGCTGGGCTGGCTGACAAAATAGCTGTTGAGTCGGCTGGGATTGCCGCAGGGTGCCAGCCAGCTTCCAACCAGGCCCAGGCTGTTATGCGCCAGGCCGGGCTGCAGCTGGACAAGCATTGTTCAAAGCAGCTGGTACCGGCTAAGCTCGAAACTGCCGATTTAGTACTGACGATGACGGTGTCGCACAAACGCGCTGTAGCCAACATGACGCGAGGCATGACAGGCAAAATATACACACTGGCCGAATTTGCAGGACAAGCTGCTGATGTGTCTGATCCATTCGGTGGCAGCGAGGCTGAATACCGTATGTGCGCCGGGCAGCTCAAACACTTGTTGACTCAAGCGTGGGAAAAAATTGTCAGTTTGGCAGGAAAATAGTAATTAACGTTGAAAAAGTGAAAGACGCGCAAATACATACAATAGGAAGTGTTACAGAATGAAGGTAGCCATTGGCAGCGACCACGGCGGTTATCGCCTAAAAGAAGAAATCAAAGCCCTGTTAACAGAGCTCAAGGTAGACAACCATGATTTTGGGACATATACTACAGACTCGGTTGACTACCCCGATATTTCCCGCCAAGTAGCTGAGTCGGTGGTAAGTGGTGAGTATGAGCGGGGCATTATTGTGTGTGGCACAGGTATTGGCGTCAGCATTGCCGCCAATAAAATTAACGGAATCAGGGCAGCGCTTTGTAATGATGTTTTTTCGGCGCAGATGTCGCGTGAACATAATGACGCCAATATCCTGACACTGGGTGAACGGGTGATTGGTCCTGGCTTAGCCCGGATGATTGTTGAGGTATGGCTCAAGACAGAATTTGCCGGTGGCAGGCATGGCTGTCGAGTGGACAAGATTATGCAATTGGAAAAGTGTAGATAAGAGCTCAAATGGAGTGAATGATGCATGGATACAGATTTGGCAACAATTGGCCGTCAAACAGTGCTGGCGGCTGAAGAGCTAATAAAGACAGCCCAGTTAAAGCCTGGGCAAATCCTTGTGGTAGGGTGCAGTACCAGCGAAGTACAGGGAGCCCGTATCGGCTCCTATGGTTCGGATGTAGTGGCGGCACGAATTTTATCGAGCCTGCTGAAGGTTTGTTCCTGGTATCAGGTATCGCTGGCTATACAGTGCTGTGAGCATCTCAACCGGGCACTTGTTGTTGAGCAGGCTGTAGCCGATAAATATAATCTTGAAGAAGTGACAGTCATTCCGGTTGCTAAGGCTGGTGGGGCGCTGGCTGCGCAAGCTATGCGTGAGTTTGCCTGTCCTATGGTGGTTGAAGCGATTTCGGCCCATGCCGGTCTTGATATTGGTAGTACGCTCATTGGTATGCATATAAAAAAAGTTGCAGTTCCGGTGCGTTTGACCCCGAAATATATCGGTGAAGCCTATTTGACTGCCGCACGCGCCAGACCGAAGTTGGTCGGCGGGGCACGCGCCATCTATCAACTGTCATAGGAACTGCTTAGCACATTTGAACATTTCTAAGCACTTTTAGTTATTGAATGGAGGAGAAGATACATATGACAATCCTTGCAAGTGTAGACCCAGAAGTTGCACAGGCTGTTGGCCTTGAACGTGGTCGTCAGCAAAATAAGCTGGAGCTTATCGCATCCGAGAATTTTGTCAGCAAAGCCGTAATGGAGGCTCAGGGTTCGGTGCTCACCAATAAATATGCTGAAGGGTATCCGGGGCATCGTTATTACGGTGGCTGTGAATATGTCGATGTTGTCGAACAGCTGGCGATTGACCGGGCAAAAGAACTATTCGGTGCTGAGCATGCAAATGTGCAAGCCCATTCGGGAGCTCAGGCCAATACAGCTGTGTACTTTGCGTTCTTGAAGCCTGGTGATACTATTCTAGGTATGAACCTGGCCCATGGCGGCCATCTGACCCATGGCAGCCCTGTTAATATCTCAGGACAATACTTCAATGTTGTTGCTTATGGTGTTGATGAGGTTACTCATCGCATTGATTATGATCAGGTTGCCGAACTTTCCATGAAACACAAGCCCAAAATACTGGTAGCTGGAGCCAGTGCTTATTCGCGGATAATTGACTTTGCGCGTTTGGGACAAATTGCCCGCGATGCAGGAGCCATGTTCATGGTTGACATGGCCCATATTGCCGGTCTTGTTGCTGCTGGTTTTCATCCCAGTCCGGTGCCACATGCCGACATTGTTACAACAACCACGCACAAGACACTGCGCGGCCCGCGCGGCGGCATGATTTTGTGCCGGGCTCAATATGCTAAGGCCATTGATAAAGCCATATTCCCCGGTATCCAGGGTGGCCCCTTAATGCATGTTATCGCGGCTAAGGCTGTTTCTTTCAAAGAAGCGCTCAGTGAAGAATTCCGCCTTTATCAAGGCCAGATCATCAAGAATGCGCAGGCTTTGGCCGAGCGGCTTAAGCAAAATGGTTTTACCCTGGTCTCTGGCGGCACCGACAATCATTTGATGCTTGTTGATCTGCGCGCTCAAAATCTTACAGGTAAACAGGCTGAACACCTCTTGGATGAAGTAGGTGTTACTGTGAATAAAAATGCTATCCCTAACGATCCAGCCAGTCCGCTGGTAACTAGTGGTGTCCGAATTGGTGTTCCGGCTGTTACTTCGCGCGGTATGGTTGAACAAGACATGGTGGTCATTGGCGATATTATTGCCATGACGCTGACCAAGCCTGAAGACGGCGTGAGTCAGGATAAGGCGCGCGCTATGGTGGCAAATCTATGCCACAAATATCCTTTATACGCTAAATAGGTATTTTATTAAGGAGAGATGTTTCATGCAAGTAAAAATAATCGACCATCCGTTAATTCAACATAAACTATCACTCATTCGTGACATCAGAACAGGAACCAAAGAATTCCGTGAGCTCTTAGAAGAAATCTCAATGCTGATGGCCTTTGAGCTGACTCGGAATATGCCGCTGGAAGAGACCCAAATTGAGACACCTCTGACTACCTGCACCTGCAAGATGCTGTCAGGCAAGAAGATCGGCGTAGTTCCCATTCTGCGTGCCGGTCTTGGAATGGTAAATGGCATTCTGAAACTCATTCCTGCCGCCAAGGTGGGGCATATCGGCGTGTACCGGGATCATGAAACCTTGAAGCCTGTGGAATATTATTGCAAGCTGCCGAAAGATGTAGCTGACCGCGAGCTTATTGTTATTGATCCTATGCTGGCAACAGGGGGGTCGTCTGTGGCTGCTATTGATATGCTGAAAGCCAGAGGTGCCAGGCACATTAAACTGATGTGTTTGGTAGCCGCTCCAGAAGGCGTGAACATGGTAAACGATCATCATCCTGATGTTGAAGTATATGTAGCAGCTGTTGACAGCCACCTCAACGAACATGGCTATATTGTGCCAGGTTTAGGTGATGCCGGAGACCGCATTTTTGGCACCAAATAAAGTAGACTTAGCTTCAGATGGGGTTTTAACCCCACCTGAAGGTTAGTCGCCCTTATCCAGGGACTTAGCCGCTCTTAACTCCCACTTGTAGAAGAGGGAGTCTTAGAGCGGGTTAGTCATCGGATAATCGCACGTTATACCTGGGCCGCGAATATACTGTTATTATACCGTTTGGCCAAGGGGGGTAAACAGCTTGAGTGATAAGACAGAGCTTGACCGTCCGTCCTGGGACGAATACTTTATGAATATAACCAATGTAGTTGCTACCAGATCAACCTGTCTACGACGTCAGATCGGCGCTGTCATTGTTAAAGATCAGCGCCTGTTATCTACAGGGTATAATGGTGCGCCAAGCGGTCTGGCTCACTGTGGCGAAACAGGCTGTGTTCGCGCTGTCAATCAGGTGCCATCGGGAGAGCGCCAGGAGCTTTGCCGGGGTCTCCATGCGGAGCAAAGTGCTGTCGTCCAGGCAGCCAGGTATGGTGTTTCGATTCATGGAGCAACCATTTATTCTACCCATCAGCCATGTTCGGCTTGTACCAAGATTCTCTTAAATGCCGGTATTAAGCGGGTTGTCTACCAATATAGCTATCCTGACAAACTGGCAGAGCAGCTCATCGCAGAGGCTGGAATAGAATATGTTTGCTTTGGTTGATAATATAACTGCCTGCTGCCCACACTAATGTGGGCAGTTTTTTTTAGGTCTAGTGCCATTCTAATAGGAAATTCTCGACCCTTGGGAAAACAAGGAGGATTTAGCCGAATTTCAGCGAATTAAATCATTAATTAATGGCTGGTTTGGTATCTGCTTTTTGGGATGCGTAAACCAGCCTTTCTATAGGAGAATTTGCATGTTAGAAGCCATTTATTTACCAAAACTTAATAACCTCGCACCTACACTTGATTCAACCCTACTAAAAGCTATGGAAGAGGCAGGAGAACTGGCTCGTGCTGTGCTCAAATTTATGCCATGGGAACAGTTGACCCCGGCCGAATTGACTGCACAGCCCCATGCAGTCAATCTGCTCGCCGATGTTAAGGAAGAACTGCTGGATGTTGCCCAAACCTGTGTAACCATGATCTTTGTTATGGAAGATTCATTCAGTATTGATGCTGATAGCCTCATTGGCGAACATTTGGTTAAACTGACAGATAAGGGGTATGTGTATGATGATAACAGTCAAAGCTATCGCATCACCACCACCAAGAATCTGCATGGCGGAAACTATAAGTGCATTAGCCTGCCGCATCTGAAAATTGATGATGTCACATTACTGACAACTGTATGCAAAATCCAGGAGGAGCTTGGAGAATTAACCCAGTTTCTTGGAAAATATGCTGGCGCGTCAGGTGAACAATCAAGACTTGATGCCGACCAAGTAAACCGTGGTGCCGCCCTGGAGCTGCTGGATGTTGCCCAATGCTGCTTTACTATGATGTACATACTGGCTGAGAGGCATGCTGTAAACATACCGGCGCTTGTTGCCGCGCATGTCGATAAGCTTCGCCGTAAAGGCTATTGTTAAGAGAAGATGTATGCGAGCGAGAAAGACAGAGGTATACTACACATATTTGATGCATATAGCTATTGGTAATGAAAATAATAACGATACAGGCGTATTGACGGCTAAGGGCTGATTGACAACTTTTACACACTTGAGGTACAATGGGTGTTGCGTAGAAAAGAGGTGTTATCATATGCAAACATATGTAGTGGCTTTTACTGTTGCTTTAGCAGCAGCTTACTTTATTACTCCTCATATTAAGGAGTTAGCCATCAAGGCAGGAGCACTTGATGCCCCTGATGCTCGTAAGGTGCATACCATTCCAATTCCCCGCATGGGTGGGTTGGCGATATATTTTGGTTTTGTGCTGGCTGTATTGTCCAGCATGCGGATCAGTCATGAAATTTTAGGATTGTTATTGGGCGGTACGGTTATTTTAGCTGTCGGCATCATCGACGATTTGAAGCAACTACCTGCTAAGGTCAAACTGTTAGGTCAGATTGTGGCAGCTGCTGTGCTCATTATGTTCGATATCCGTATTGAATGGTTGACAAACCCGTTTGGCGATATGATCTATGTTAACTACCTGTCCATTCCACTCACCATTATGTGGGTGGTCAGCCTGACTAACACTGTCAACTTAATTGACGGTCTGGATGGACTGGCAGCTGGGGTATCGACAATCGCGTCGGTGACTATTCTCTTAGTGGCGCTTGAGCAGAATCTCTGGACAGTAGCCATTCTGACAGCTGCATTGGCTGGTAGTGCATTAGGCTTTTTGCAGCATAACTTTAATCCGGCTAAAATCTTCATGGGTGATACTGGGAGTATGTTTTTGGGCTATATGCTGGCCGCTGTTTCTATATTGGGAACAGTAAAAAGCGCAGCCACCATTGCGCTGGTAGTGCCGATTGTAGCATTAGGTCTGCCTATTATGGATACCGCGTTTGCTATCATCCGCCGCTATATGAGCGGGCGGCCTATTTTTAAACCAGATAAGGGTCATTTACATCATCGTCTATTAGCCATGGGTTTAACCCAAAAGCAGGCTGTGCTGTTGATGTATGTAATCAGCGGTTGCCTGGGGGTAAGTGCCATTGCTTTGACTGAAGTAAGTCAGATGGTTGCTGCATTAATTTTGCTTGCCATTATTACGGTTGCCTTTTTCGGGGCCAAGAAGATTGGTGTACTAAAAAATAATGACGGTGTGCTTAAAAGCAGCGATTCAGTGAAAAGCCATTAAGCTGAACTGCGTTCATAATGCAACTTTGCAAGATAATAGGGCGGGCAATTTTTGCCCGCCTTATGCTATAAATTAATGAAAGTGAATTCAAACTGGAGACCAGGAAAGGAAGTCGTTTAATGTCCCGCATAAAAGTTATGACTGTCTTCGGCACTAGGCCTGAGGCCATAAAAATGGCCCCTGTTGTTCTGGAGTTATCCAAACATCCTGAGTACATAACACCAGTGGTGGCAGTTACTGCCCAGCACCGGGAAATGCTTGACCAAGTACTTAATTTGTTTAACATTACCCCTGATCATGATCTTGATATTATGAGTCAGGGGCAAACGCTGTTTGATATTACCTGCCGGGCCATGCAGGGGCTTAATCAGGTGCTTATTAAAGAAAAGCCTGACCTTGTGCTTGTTCACGGCGATACGACGACTACATTTGCCGGAGCCATGGCAGCTTTCTATCACCAGATAACTGTCGGTCATGTTGAGGCTGGTCTTCGTACAGGTAATAAGCATTCGCCCTTTCCCGAGGAAATGAATCGTAAACTGACAGGCGCTTTAGCTGATCTCCATTTTGCGCCAACGGTTACGGCAAAGCAAAATCTGCTGCAGGAGAATATTTCTGACCAGGCGGCTTTCGTCACAGGCAATACGGTCATCGACGCCTTGAAGGCCACCGTCGACGATGGGTATAGATTTACAGATCCACTGCTACAACAAATTGATTACCGCAGCCGAAAAGTCATTCTGGTTACAACCCACCGCCGGGAGAACTTAGGCGAGCCAATGCGTCATGTTTATCAGGCCCTCAAAGATATTGTCACTGCGTATCCAGATGTGGAAATTGTTTTCCCAGTACATAAAAATCCTTTAGTCCGCCAGGTGGTTCAAGATGAATTGGGCGGGCTGGAACGTGTTCACCTGATTGATCCGCTGGACTACCAGCCGTTTGCCAATCTTATCGCCAGATCTTATCTAGTGCTTACTGACTCAGGCGGTATCCAAGAAGAAGCACCGGCGCTAGGCAAGCCGGTACTGGTACTAAGAGACACCACTGAACGTCCTGAAGCCGTGACATCAGGCACAGTTAAACTGATTGGCACAGACCGGGAACGGGTATATGCCGAAACCCAAAAGCTCATAGTCGACGGTGTTGAATATCAACATATGGCTAACGCTGTAAACCCTTACGGGGATGGACAGGCCTCTAGGCGGATTGTCAAAGCAATTTTGTGGAAATATGGCTTAGCCGATGGTATCCCAGACGAATTTATTGCCGGAAATTTTTAGCTACCGTGCTTACAGTTGATGTAAATTTGCTAAATTTTTATTGTTTTCTGTAACTTGAAGCAGGAATTTGCCATATTGATAGAGAATAGTACTGACGGACATTGGCCTTTTTTGGTGGAAATAATATCTCCTTGTTTCCATGGTTATAATAGCTAAGAAGTCTAGCTCTACGAGGTGAAGATGTGCCTGGCAAGAATGACGGGTTATGGTCAGCCTTTAGTTTAGCAGGCTCGATTGGGCTTAATATGGCAGCTGCTGTGGCTGTCGGACTATTTTTGGGCCGGTGGGCTGACAGTTATTTGAATTCGTTTCCCTGGTTTACTGTATCAGGTATTGTGCTTGGTATGGCGGCCGGGTTATGGGGTACTTATAAGAGGATAGTCAAGAATGGCTAGAAATGGCCAGGTGCAAGGCGCACCGGAAGGCGTTGCAGCGCGGCGTACGGGTAGTACGTAAGCAAAACGTCTGAGGAGCAACGAAGCAGATGGTCGTTTATAGCCATTCTTGGGAGGTTTAATTTGTTTAAGGTAGGTTTTGCTGATAATTACGCCGCTCAAGTGAAGCAGACATTAATGCATTTGGCAGCCTGGGGCTTATTTGTAACCCTTGGCGCTTTATTATCAAATCAAGTATTTATTATACCCGGTTTATTAACAGGGTGGTCGGGAAGTGTAATATACTTCCTGCTTATGTGCCGCCGGGTTAAAAAAAGCGCTGAACTGTCGCCAGGACAAGCTGTAGCTTCTATGCGCGTCGGCTGGCTTGTACGGTTCAGTTTCCTGATTTCCATACTTGTTTTGTCGGTACATGTACCAGGAATTGATTTTTGGGCGGCAGTAGTGGGGTTATTCTCACTTCACATAGTATTAATGATAAATGCCGTAGTTATCGTGGTTTCCGGACTTATACCAAATTTAGGAAAGTCGAAATTTGACTCAGGAAGGGAGTGAAAACGAAAATATGGGACATGGTGGAGGAGGCCATGAGATTGGTGGACATAAGCTGGCGCATTTTGCTGGACTTACCTTTAATCTCGATACCTTATACATGACATGGCTGACTATGGCAATAGTCATTATTTTGGCAGTAGTTGCGACTCGCCGGGCAGAGATTGTTCCCCGGGGATGGCAGAATTTCCTTGAGATGGCTGTTACCGCTTTGTTAGACCAGATTGATAACACCATGGGGCCGAAGGGCAGGAAATTGGCGCCGCTTATTATCACGCTGTTTTTGTTCCTTGTTGTTGGTAACGAGTTGGGTTTAATTCCAGGATTTACCTCGCCGACCAATGATATCAACACAACACTGGGCCTGGCCCTGATGGTTGTCATCTTGGTACATATTCTGGGTATGATGAATCGGGGACCTATTAGGTATTTGAAACATTTTTTTGAACCCTATATCCCCTTTGTCATTATCAACATAATCGAGGAAATAGCCAAACCGATTACCTTATCCTTCCGTCTATTTGGCAACATTCTGGCAGGTGAGATTTTACTCATCGTTCTGGGCATGCTCGTGCCGTATGTTGTTCCAACGGCGTGGTTGGCCTTCAGCGTGTTTGTTGGCGTTGTTCAGGCGTTTATTTTTACCATGCTGTCCATGTCATATCTGTCCAACTCATTGCAAGACGAGCACCATTAAATTTTTGCTCAATCTGAATGCTTATACTGAAACAAGAGAAAAAGGAGGAGTTTTTTGTGGAACAAGCTATCATTATTGCAGCCTCTGCTATCGGAGCGGGTTTGGCTATCGGACTCGCCGCCATAGGTGCCGGTATCGGTGACGGAGCAGTTACTGCCAAGGCAATTGAGGGTATGGCAAGACAACCAGAAGCAAAAGGAACTATTCTTGTAAACATGCTGATTTCGGTAGGTTTGATCGAGTCTATTCCTATTATTGCAGCGGTTATTGCTATCGTACTGGTATTTGCCAATCCGTTTATTAAGTAATCTAAGCGTTATCGGGCGACTGGCAGAAACAATTTATGTCTTCTGCCAGCGCTCCCCTTATACGCCGGAAAGAGGAGGGGCCCTCAATTGGTTGACTTGAATGCGACGCTAATAGCGCAAATTATAAATTTTCTTATACTTGTTGCTATCTTAACCAAAGTGGCATACAAACCGCTAATGCAGGCGCTAGCTGACCGGCAGGCCAAAATTGCTGACAGTCTGGAAACAGCTGAACAGGAAAAGCAAGCTGCTGAGAAACTTAGGCAGGAATATCTTGCTCAACTGGCCGAAGCGCGTACCCAGGCACAGGCTATTGTTGAAAAGGCCGCCAAGCTGGCTGAACAGACCAAAGAAGAAATGCTCAAAGAAGCTCGCGAAGAAAGTGCACGGCTCTTAAAAGCCACACAGGAAGAAATTGCCCGCGAACGTGACCTCGCTATTGCCGAACTCAAGGGTGAGGTCGTGACGCTTGCTGTTGCCGCTGCTTCTAAGATTATTGCCCAGAACATGGACGAAACCGCCAACGCCAAGATTGTTGACGACTTTATCAATAATTTGGATGGTAAGAAAATAGGTGGTTTGCCATGCTAACAAATAAGTTGGCGATCAAATATGCACAGGCCATATATGAAATTGCCAGCGAAAAAGCTATGCTGGACAATGTGGAGAAACAGCTTAAGCTGGTAGAAGCCACCATTGCCGGACATGCTGATTTGGCTACCCTGATGTATCATCCGATTGTACCGGCTCCTGCTAAAAAAGAAACAATCAACCGGGTTTTTGCTGGGGATTTGGATGGGTTTGTCCAGAACTTTCTGCTGCTCTTGATTGATAAACGCAGGGAACCGGCGCTTCCAGCCATTATTAGCGAGTACATACGTCTGGCCAACGAAGCCAGAAATATTGCCGAGGCCGAAGTCTTTACCGCCAAAGAACTTAGTGCAGCACAGCTTGAGGCGCTGGCGGGCAAATTAAGCAAGGTTACAGGCAAGAATATTGTACTCAAGACAAGCATAGACCAAGAACTGCTTGGCGGTGTAGTTGTTAAAATCGGTGATAAACTGATTGATGGCAGCGTGGCCCGTCAGCTTAAGGCACTCAAAGCGGCACT
Source organism: Sporomusa malonica (assembly GCF_900176355.1). Classification (GTDB taxonomy): domain Bacteria; phylum Bacillota; class Negativicutes; order Sporomusales; family Sporomusaceae; genus Sporomusa; species Sporomusa malonica. Next base: position 73,090 of record NZ_FWXI01000002.1, read on the forward strand.
TATGACGAACCAAGCCGCTGCCGTATAGTCGAGGTCGAGGACTTTATCCGATGACTAAGTCACTGGATAAGGGCGACTATAGTTCAGGTAGGGCTATGACTCTCCTGAAGCTAAGTCTACTTTATGATTGGGGTGAGATCTTAACTTATGAAAATGAGGCCAGAAGAAATAACGGCGATTATCAAACAACAGATAGAGCATTATCAAGTAGACCTCAATGTTGATGATATCGGTACCGTTATCGAAGTAGGCGATGGTATCGCTCGGATCCACGGCTTGGAAAAGGCCATGGCCGGCGAATTATTAGAATTTCCACATGAAGTATTTGGCATGGTCTTAAACCTGGAAGAGGACAATGTCGGCGCCGTTTTATTAGGTGGCGAGGTCGAAATCAAGGAAGGCGATACCGTGCGCCGGACTGGGCGCATCATGCAGGTTCCTGTAGGTGAAGCCATGGTTGGTCGTGTTGTTAACGCCATTGGGCAGCCCATTGATGGGAAAGGCCCGATTAATACCACTGAATTCCGGCCGGTTGAATACCGTGCACCTGGCATTGCCGATAGACAGTCGGTTAAAGAGCCGCTGCAAACGGGGATCAAAGCCATCGACGCCATGGTACCTATCGGGCGCGGCCAGCGTGAGCTTATTATCGGCGACCGTGGTACCGGTAAAACAGCCATTGCTGTTGATACCATCATTAACCAAAAAGGTCAGGGCGTAGTTTGTATTTATGTTGCCATTGGTCAAAAAGCATCTACAGTAGCCCGTATTGTTAAGACCCTCGAAGAAGCTGGCGCTATGGAATACACCATTGTTGTTGCTGCCACTGCTTCTGACAGTGCTCCGTTGCAATACCTGGCTCCTTATGCCGGTGTTACCATGGGTGAGTACTTTATGTATAAAGGTGGAGCTGTGCTCTGCGTATATGATGACTTATCGAAACACGCTGTAGCATATCGCGCTATGTCGCTCCTCTTACGTCGTCCTCCAGGACGTGAAGCCTATCCTGGCGACGTATTCTACTTACATTCCCGTCTGTTGGAACGGGCGGCGAAGCTATCAGCTGAACTTGGCGGCGGCTCAATTACAGCGCTGCCTGTTATTGAAACACTGGCTGGTGACGTATCTGCCTATATACCGACCAACGTAATCTCTATTACCGATGGACAGATATTCCTGGAAGGCGAACTGTTCTATTCAGGTATCCGTCCGGCTATTAATGCTGGTCTGTCAGTATCCCGTGTAGGCGGTTCAGCCCAGATTAAAGCCATGAAACAGGTTGCAGGACGCTTGCGTCTGGACTTGGCGCAATACCGTGAATTAGCGGCGTTTGCCCAGTTCGGCTCTGACCTTGATAAATCGACCAAAGCTCAGCTTGACCGTGGCCAGCGCATGATGGAAATCCTAAAGCAGCCACAGTATGTGCCTATGGCGGTAGAAGAACAGGTCATGGTTATTTATAGCGGCATCAACGGCTACCTTGATGATGTGCCTATTGAGGATGTAACTAAGTTTGAGCAGGACTTCCTGAAGTTCATGCGCAGCAATTACGCCGAAGTAGCTAAAACCATCAGGGAGAAGAAGGTCCTTGACGCGGAAACTGAAGCGGCTATTAAAAAAGCCGTAAAAGAATTCAAAGACACTTTTGTTAAAGTCGAAGCGGCGAGGTGATAAAACATGGCTAGCGCCAGAGATATCCGCCGCCGCATTAAAAGTGTAAAAAATATTCAACAAATAACCAAAGCCATGAAGATGGTAGCTGCTGCCCGGTTACGCCGGGCGCAGGAACGGGCTATTGCCAGCAAACCCTATACTGATAAGATTAAAGAAGTATTGGGGAGTGTCGCAGCAAATGCCCGCGATGCCTCTCATCCGCTGCTTGAAGCACGGGAAGTAAAACAGATTGGCTATCTGGTATTAAGTGCTGACAAAGGCTTGGCTGGGGCCTATTCCTCTAACCTCATGAAAGAGGTTTTGCCACAGGTGCGCGGTAAGAATAACGCTAAGCTGGTAACCGTGGGCCGCAAAGCCCGTGATTACTTTAAAAGGCGTGGATACAATATTGACGGCGAGTACACTGGCTTTTCAGAAAGACCGTCTTACCAGGATGCAGTGATGCTGGCTCAGCTTATGGCTGATAAGTTTGCAGCAGGTGAATATGACGAGATTTATCTGACCTATACTCATTTCTATTCGCCGATTAATCAGAAACCAACAACCGTTAAATTACTGCCGGTAGCCGGTATTGGTGATGGGGAGGAAACACCCCAGACTGAGTACATTTTTGAACCATCAGCCGGTGAGGTTCTTAGCCTGCTATTACCACGTTACCTGGAAACAGTAATTTACGGTGCGCTCTTACAATCAGCAGCAAGTGAGCTGGGGGCCCGGATGACTGCGATGGGCTCGGCTACTGATAATGCGCAAGAACTCATTTCCAAACTGACGCTGAACTACAACAAGGTTCGCCAGGCCACCATTACCCGGGAAATATCCGAGATTGTGGGCGGTGCCGAGGCGCTTAAGTAGAAGGCTCTAAGAAGTTAAGGAGGGGAAACCCTAGTGAATATCGGTAGAATTATTCAAGTTATCGGTCCTGTTATTGACGCTGAGTTTCCCCCGGAAAAACTGCCTGCCATATACAATGCTGTCACAATTGACGAGACAGTTGGCGATGTGCATGTTAAGCTGACTGCAGAAGTAATGCAGCACTTGGGCGATAACACCGTCCGTTGTGTGGCTATGTCTTCTACTGACGGCCTGACTCGCGGCATGAAGGCAGCAGATACCGGGGCGCCAATTAAAATTCCTGTTGGTAAAGGTACCTTAGGCCGGGTATTTAACGTACTTGGCGAAACCGTTGATAAAAACCCAGAGCAAGTTGTTGCTGATGAATTTTGGCCCATTCACCGGCCGGCGCCGGCATTTGAAGACCAGGAGACATCGACACAAATACTGGAAACAGGCATCAAGGTCGTTGACCTCATTGCCCCCTATGCACTAGGTGGTAAAATTGGTCTGTTCGGCGGTGCTGGCGTAGGTAAAACCGTACTTATTATGGAACTTATCCGCAACATCGCCACAGAACATGGCGGCTACTCGGTATTTGCCGGTGTAGGCGAGCGTACTCGTGAGGGTAATGACCTGTGGAACGAAATGATTGAATCCGGTGTTATCGACAAAACCGCACTTGTATACGGCCAGATGAACGAGCCGCCTGGAGCGCGGATGCGCGTAGGTCTTACCGGTTTGACAATGGCTGAATATTTCCGTGATGTTGGCGGCCAGGACGTTCTCCTGTTTGTTGACAACATCTTCAGATTCATCCAGGCTGGCTCTGAGGTTTCGGCGCTCTTAGGCCGGATGCCATCGGCGGTAGGGTATCAGCCTACGCTGAGCACTGACGTTGGTGCATTGCAGGAACGGATTACCTCTACTAAGAAGGGGTCAATTACCTCAGTTCAAGCCGTATATGTGCCTGCTGATGACTTGACTGACCCGGCTCCGGCGGCTACTTTTGCCCACCTTGACGCCACCACAGTATTGTCACGCCAGATATCAGAGCTTGGTATTTACCCGGCTGTTGATCCGCTGGATTCAACCTCGCGGATTATGGACCCAAATGTACTTGGTGAAGAACATTATCAGGTGGCCCGTGGCGTGCAGGAAGTACTCCAACGCTATAAAGAGCTTCAAGATATTATTGCCATTCTCGGTATGGAAGAGCTGTCAGACGAAGACCGTCAGACTGTAGCACGGGCACGGAAGATCCAGAGATTCCTGAGCCAACCGTTCTTCGTTGCTGAAGCCTTTACCGGCTCACCAGGCAAATATGTACCGCTCAAGGAAACAATTCGCGGCTTTAAGGAAATCTTAAGCGGCAAGCATGACGAACTCCCGGAAACAGCCTTCTACATGGTAGGTACTATTGACGAGGCAGTGGAAAAGGCTCAAAAGATGAAGGGGGAATAATATATGGCCAATAAGATTAGGCTGGATATTGTTACTCCTGATAGGATGGTCTATTCCGAAGACGTTAATATGGTAATCGCCAGAGCGACTGACGGCGATCTTGGTATTCTAGCAGGTCATGCGCCGCTCATAGCCGGCCTTGATGTTTGGCCGCTTAGAATTTTGAATGACGAAGGCGAGCAGCAACTATCGCTGTGTGGCGGGTTTATTGAAGTCCGCCCTCAGAAGATAACAGTACTGGCAAGCTGCGCCGAGTTGCCGGAAGAGATTGACGTCAAACGCGCTGCGGCTGCCAAAGAGCGTGCCGAATCGCGGCTAAAAGCTAGTAGTGATATTGATGTTCAGCGGGCTGAAGTAGCTCTTAAACGTGCGATGATGCGTCTCAGAGTAGCGGAAAAGAAATAATAATAAGTAAACAAGTGAGATTGCTTCACTGACGTTTGCAATGACGAGTAATATTTTGGGTCATTGCACGCAGAGTGAAGCAATCTCTTTTTTTTAAGCTCACCATAATTTACATTGAATAACCTGCCTAAATACTGGCAAAAATGATGATAACGGTTTTATTTTACTTTATTTTTGCGGCTCTGGCCTCTTGCTTAGCTATTAGCCTGATGGTAAACTATTATAGGAAAACTGTACATGCACCATTGTGGTGGGAGGATACTTTTGTGGAAAAATTAATTGTTCGAGGGGGCAACCGTCTTTCTGGCACAGTAAAAGTCAGCGGCGCAAAAAACGCTGTGCTGCCGGTGATTGCGGCAACGCTGCTGGGTACAACTCCCAGCACCCTGGAAGAGATACCAGACCTGGAGGATGTCCGCACAATTGCCGAAGTGCTTGAGCATTTAGGAGCGGCGGTAAAAATCGAACCAGGAACATTATATGTTGACAGCACTAATATCACAGCCTGTGAGGCTCCTTATGAACTTGTGCGGAAAATGCGGGCTTCTTTTCTTGTTATGGGACCACTTTTAGCACGGGAAGGCTGCGCAAAGATTTCGCTGCCAGGCGGCTGTGCCATCGGCACAAGGCCGATTGATTTGCATTTAAAAGGCTTTGAGGCCTTAGGTGCGGAAATTGTCATGGGTCATGGCTTTATTGAAGCCAAAGCGCCGCAAGGTTTAAAGGGTGCCCGTATCTACCTGGACTTTCCTAGTGTTGGCGCCACTGAAAACATTATGATGGCCGCAAGTATGGCCAGAGGTCAGACCATTATTGAAAACCCGGCTGAAGAGCCTGAAATTGTTGATTTGGCTAACATGCTGAATCACATGGGCGCCAACATTCGCGGCGCCGGTACCAAGATGATTCGAATTGAAGGTGTTACTGAGCTTAGAGGTGCCTGCCACTGCGTTATTCCTGACAGAATTGAAGCTGGCACCTACATGGTGGCTGCTGCTATGACTGGTGGCGACGTATATGTGGAAAACGCCCTGACTGAACACTTAAAACCCGTCATTGCTAAGCTGAAAGAAGCGGGTGTGATGATTGAAGAAGATGTTAACGGTGTAAGAGTGTGTGCTACAGGCGGCATTCGCTCGGTTGACATTAAAACTCTGCCTTATCCTGGTTTTCCTACAGATATGCAGGCCCAATTTATGGCGCTTCTGACAGTTGCCCAAGGTACCGGCATTGTTACTGAAACAGTATTTGAGAACCGCTTTATGCATGTTGACGAACTTAAACGAATGGGCGCATCCATTAAAATTGACGGCCGCTGTGCTGTTGTTGAAGGAGTGCCTAAGTTAACCGGCTGTCCTGTAAAAGCGACTGATCTTAGAGCTGGCGCAGCCCTTGTGTTGGCAGGCCTGGTAGCTGAAGGTCAAACAGAGATTGGGTATATTCATCATATTGATCGCGGTTATGATAAACTAGTTGAAAAATTCCGCAGTATTGGCGCTGATATTGAACGCGTGGGCTAGTTGAACTAATAATTAGATTAAGGAAACGTACTTCTTAAAAGAAAAAGCGAGATTGCTTCGCCTGTGCCCGCAATGACGAATGGGTTTTTCCTGCCGTCATTGCGAGCGATAGCGTGGCAATCTCGTTTCCTTTTTTCCACTCATACGGCTCAGCTTGTTTGCATATTATGAAATATATGTGCATAGCGGCCTAAAGTGCCGGAAGAAGGTGAGTCAATGAGGTATATAGTAGTGTTCAGTATATTGCTGGTTATATTGACTGTAATCGCCATTCCGGCGGTAATAATATGGGGAATCGATGATTGGAACCGGGAACCGGCGGTCGCCAATCTTCCCCAAGTGTACCGGGGGGAGGATATTACGATCAAAGTATATATGCATGAAATTAAACAGATTGTATCTATGAACCTTGAAGATTATGTAAAAGGAGTAGTGGCTGCAGAAATGCCTGCCGAGTTTGAGCTGGAAGCGCTGAAAGCCCAGGCAGTGGCGGCGCGCACCTATGCTGTGAAACATATGGCGTTGTTTGGTGGTGCAGGTTCGAGTGAGTACCCGGGTGCAGATGTGACTACTGACCACAATAACAGTCAGGCATGGCACAACGAGACTACATTAAAAGCCAAATGGGGCGCAAATTATGCTAAGTATTGGGGCAAAGTCAGTCGCGCCACTAATGAAACAAAAGGACTGATTATTACTTATAACGGTGAACCTATTAATGCCGTATTTCATTCTACCAGCGGTGAACGAACAGCCAGTGCCAAGGAAGTATGGGGGTTTGACTACCCTTACCTAAAAAGTGTAGCCTGCACCTGGGACCAGAAATCACCGCGCTACCAGGATACCAAAGAAATCACCTTGACCGAACTTGAAGCCCGGCTGGGTACTGACGCCGGTATTATTGCCGCCGCTCAAAGCGGTGGCAGCGCCAGCATTGCAGGTGTTATTGATTTTACAGATTCAGGGCGGGTAAATAAAGTGCGGATAGGAGCCAAAACCCTGACAGGGCTTGAAGTAAGGCAAAAGCTAGAACTCCGTTCAACCAACTTTAGCGTGGAACCGGCTGGTGATAAGTTGATATTTAAAACATTCGGCTACGGTCATGGCGTAGGCTTATGCCAATATGGCGCTAACGGTCAAGCAAAAGAGAACCAGAACTTCCGGCAGATTCTAACCTACTATTATACGGGTGCAGCTATTAAGAATATATTCGGATCGTAAAGAGAGGGGCCACACTTCGCTTACCACTACCACGTTTATATACAAGCAATTCCTGGGCATACTATCTATGAGGTGATAATATGTTCGGAAAGATATTGCCTAAGATAACACGTTCTAGTTATTTAGGACAGGTATTAACAGCAGGGGTACTGCTCACAGCTGCCTCGCTACTTATGTTCGCTGTTATCAGCACATTCGAACCGGCATCGAAGCCGCCAGTTGTTAAGACAGAACAAGTCTCAGAACCAATGCAGCCTGCACAAACTGCTTTAGTTCCTCAATCACATGTTAACCTAGCAGGTAATCAAGAAGTACCACTGATAACTGAAACCAAGTCTCCACCTGCCCATCGGGCAACAGCAGAGCACGAGCTCGAAACTGGCAATGAGGCTATCCGTGACTTATGGTCTGGTACAATCACACATGGATTTGGCTGGCAACTCCATCCGCTGTACCAGGATTGGCGGTATCATAACGGACTCGATATTAGCGGCGGTGAAGGCCAGGTAGTGCCAGCACTGCTAAGTGGTGAAGTTGTTGATGTGATGACCGATACGCAGTATGGTTTAACTGTAGCCGTGAAAAGTGGCAGATACACCCTCTACTATGGTTCACTGGCTAGTGTTGCCGTACAAAAAAACACCATGATTAACACAGGTAAACCGATCGGCTCGATGGGAATCAGCACAAGTGAACCCGAACCGCATCTGCACTTAGCTGTCAGAGCCAATGACGGTAAACAGCTCGTTGATCCGCGCGAGATATTTCCCAATATGCCTAATTAAATTAACTTTTCCAAAATTAATGACCTTTTCGTAAGGTCATTTTTTCTTTTCCTTCGCATATACATGTTAGCAAAGGGTTAAAAGGACGGGCGCGGGGGGGAAGAGACTGGATGAAAGAATATATTCGCAAGCGGGTGCTGGATATATGCAATCACATTATGGAAACAAAGCACACTGTACGCCAGACTGCTACTATCTTTGGCGTAAGCAAGAGTACTGTTCACAAAGACATGATTGAACGTCTCCCGGAAATAAATAAGCGGCTGGCAGCAAAAGTCAAGAATATCCTGGAACTAAATAAAGCAGAGCGGCATATCCGTGGGGGTGAGGCTACTAGAAAGAAATACAAAGAAGAAAAAGAAGAATAATATACAAATAGAGAATGTTATATATTTTGTTAGGATAAAAAAATGAGGTTCGCATTCGAAAATAGCGAAAAATAGAGGACTTTTGATTTATTTGTAGAATAACTAATACACTTGTATGTATCTTGCTATTTACTCTTTTTTTCTTTGTGAAAATTTAGGACAGGTTTAGAGTAAATGGAAGATAGCTTGAAAGGGGTTAGAATTCTGCATGTTTGGAACCATGGATATTGGCGTTGATTTGGGAACTGCGAACGTTTTAGTATACATAAAGGGTAAAGGTATTGTATTAAGAGAACCGTCAGTGGTTGCCATTGATCGTGATAGTAACCGCATTTTGGCAATTGGCGAGGAGGCTCGCCGGATGCTTGGCCGGACGCCAGGCAATATTATCGCCATCCGGCCTTTGCGCGAGGGTGTAATTGCCGATTATGATACCACCGAGAGTATGCTCAGGCATTTTATTCAAAAAGTCGCTGGTAAGAACTTCTTTTTCAAACCTAGGATTATGGTGTGCATTCCATCAGGTGTGACTACTGTCGAGAAACGGGCCGTATTGGAAGCCGCTATGCAGGCTGGGGCACGTAAGACCTATCTTATCGAGGAACCGTTGGCTGCCGCGCTTGGTGCTGGTTTAGAAATTTCCGAACCATGCGGTGCCATGGTTGTTGATATTGGCGGTGGTACGACTGATGTTGCCGTACTTAGCCTTGGCGGCATTGTTGTCAGTGAATCACTCCGGATTGGTGGAGATAAGTTTGATGAAGCGCTTATTCGCCATGTAAAAAAAGAATATAATATCCTAATTGGCGAGCGTACGGCCGAAGCCATTAAAGTAGCCATTGCCACAGCGTACCCCGATGGTCGCAACGAAACCATGGAAATTCGCGGGCGTGACTTGGTATCAGGTTTGCCTAAGACCATGCGGATGAGCTCAGCCGAGACGAGGGAGGCACTTGCTGAACCGGTATCGCTGATCGTCGAATGTGTCAAATCTGTACTTGAAAAAACTCCACCCGAATTAGCTGCAGATATTGTTGACCGCGGTATTGTGATGACCGGCGGCGGTTCGCTGATTCACGGTTTGGACAAGCTTATTAACCAAGAAACTGGCATCCCCACATACTTAGCTGAGGACCCCTTATCCTGCGTCGCCTTAGGCACAGGTAAGGCGCTTGATGCGCTGGAAAGCCTGCAAGACAGTCTCACGACGCTCAAAAAAGGTACCTTAGCCGGTTAAGGTGTAGTGTAACTAGAACGATATATACATAGGGGGTGTAACTATTGATTCGGGGAATTTATACTGCGGCTTCCGGAATGATGGCTGAAACTACAAGAACAGATACCATTGCCAACAACCTGGCAAATGGCAATACAGCAGGTTATAAAAAAGACATTGCTATATCTAAAGATTTTGCTAACATTTTAATCCAGCGCATAAATGACGGCCAGAACCCAGCAACAATTGGCAGATTGGGTCTTGGTACGATAATTGACGAAATAGCGACAATTCAGACCGGTGGTAGTATGCGCCCAACTGGTAATTCGCTCGATTTTGCTGTTGACGGGAAAGGCTACTTCGCTGTCGAAACACCTGCAGGCGTACGTTTTACCAGAAATGGTGCTTTTTCCCGAAATAAGCAAGGTGAGCTGGTTACTAGTGACGGGTACCGGGTACTTGGTCAAAATGGGGCGATTAGAATTCCGGACGGCAAAGTATCTGTTGAAGAAACAGGCAGAGTGACAGTTGACGGTGTTGATGCCGGTCAGCTGAGACTGGTTGACTTTGCGGATGACCGCCAGCTGCTTAAAGAGGGGGCGAGTCTCTTTAGCGCTCCCAATAATGGTCAGGCCGCAGCCGGTAAGGTGGTACAGGGAGTTTTAGAACAATCTAATGTCAATATAGTCTCAGAGATGGTTAATCTTATTTCCGGATACCGAGCCTATGAAGTCAACGCTAAAACAGTGCAGGCACATGACCAACTGCTTGATAAAGCGGTTAATGAAGTAGGTAAAGTTTAACCGGGTGGTGCAATTTACACTTAAGTAATTGGGAAAACAATTCGATTTAATTTGTATGGGGCTGGACCTAGAGGGAGCCCCCATGCTGCTGATCGACTGAGGCGGCATTCGCTTATTTTTATTTATGGGGGTAATGTAAATGATTCGAGCATTGTGGACTGCTGGGACAGGCATGGCTGCACAGCAAGCCAATCTTGACACCATTTCCAATAACTTGGCTAACGTAAATACCACCGGCTTCAAAAAAAGCCGTACTGATTTTCAAGACCTAATGTATCAGACCATCCGCCAGCCCGGTGCTGCAACCGGCCCTGATACTCAAGTGCCGAGTGGCATCCAACAGGGGCATGGTGTCCGGCTGGTGGCTACCCAAAAACTATATTTACAAGGTAATTTTCAAAGTAGTGGCAGTGACTATGATGTTGCCATTGAAGGTGATGGTTTCTTTCAAATCACTATGCCTGACGGAACTTTGGCCTATACCCGGGACGGTTCCTTTAAGAAAGACTCCCAGGGGCGGATCGTAACCTCTGAAGGGTATCTGTTGGAACCGGCGATTACCCTCAACGAACAATCTACTGGCTTTACAATCGCAACTGATGGCCGTGTTACTGATACTACCCCAAACGGCGACGTAGATGCAGGGCAGATTACCATCGCACGTTTTGTGAATCCGGCAGGCTTACTGAGTATGGGGAGTAATCTGCTCAAAGAAACTGAAGCTTCGGGAACGGCGACTGTTGGTAATCCTGGCACTGACGGTGCAGGAACGCTGCGGCAGCAATATATCGAAATGTCTAATGTCCAGGTAGTTGAAGAAATGGTTAATATGATTGTTGCCCAACGGGCTTATGAGGTTAACTCCAAAGCCATCCAGACTGCTGATGATATGCTTGAGAAAGCAGCTAACCTGAAACGGTAGGGAATAATCAATGAAGATTAAATTATACCGGCTTACCATGGTACTCCTATGTGTTGCCGGTATATTATTTATCGGCAACAGCGCCAAGGCTCAAGGGCTGACAATTAATGTTGCTGCCGAATCGCTGGTTAGTGGGCAGTATTTTACCCTTGGGGACATCGCCACTATAAGTGGTGAAGACAATCAGCGTATCGATAATTTACGTCAAATCAGGCTGGGGAATACCCCGGCACCAGGGCGAAGTGTGGTGCTCACAGGGGAACTTTTAGGTGTAAGATTGAGTGCTAGCCATACAGACTTTACCGGTATTAGCTGGCAAGTCCCGCCGCAATTCAGAATAACAGCACTGTCTCAGCTAATCACTGGACAGCGGCTTGTAGACCAGGCAGAAAACTATCTGAAAGAGCGCCTTGTTGGCAGCGATATTGTTATTACGCCAGCCGGCAGAACCCAGGATGTGCTTGTTCCGCCAGGCGAGATTGTGGTTACCATTGAACTGCCATATGGCGTTAAGTACAATGCACCTACCAATGTAACTGTGGGGATTACAGTAGCTGGTCAGCTATATAATAAGGCTAACCTAAGATTTGATATAAAAAAATATGAACAAGTTGCTGTTGTAAGCCGCGCCTTAGCCGCGCGTGAATTGATTGATTCTGCAGACATAACCTTTGAGCGGCGTGATATCGGGCGTATGCCGCCCGGATATTTTACAGATCTTAATAAAATACTAGGATTGTCTGTGAAGCGGCAATTGGCTCCAGGGACAGCCATCACTGACAGTATGCTGGAAAAGCCAATACTAGTCAAACGTGGCAAAACAGTTCGCATTGTTGCCCAAATCGGCCACATTGCGGTAAGTGTGCCTGGGATTGCTCTGCAAAATGGCAGCCAAGGTCAGTTTATTCGAGTGCAAAACGCCAATTCTAAAAAGATGATTACTGGTCAGGTAGTAGATGAAACTACGATCCAGACCCATATATAGCCGAAAGTAAGGTGAGGTATTGATGCGTAAGCTTGTTGGTTTCTTGCTGGTACTCACAGTCATTATGGTGTCTATTCCAACTGCGCAAGCCGAATCTCTCTGGGTAGATGCCGTGCCTTCTGCCAACCTGTTTACTGACCACCGGGCCCATGCCGTTGGTGACGTTATTACAATCGTTATCAGTGAGTCTTCAAGTGCTAGCCGTTCAGGAAGTTCCGCTAACTCAAAATCAGCTAGTGCCAATCTTGATGCTGGCGTAGGGATATTTAGTTTCTTAGCTGCAGCAAGTGCCGCGACATCTGATGATTTTCAGTCGAAAGGGTCTATCGCTAATACCAACAAGGTGACAGGCCGTGTAACCGTTAAAGTTACTGAACTTAAACCAAATGGGCAGATGGTTATTTCTGGTACCCAGAGTATCAAGCAGAATGGTGAAGAACAGAAAATTACTATAACCGGTATCGTCAGACCGGCAGATGTAACTGCTGATAATACGGTATTGTCAAGCAATGTGGCTGATGCCCAGCTTAGAATCGATGGCAAAGGCCCGCTAACACGTAAACAACGGCAAGGAATACTGACACAAATCTTCAACTTCGTATTCTAAGGACAATGATAAACACAAACGGAGGACATATGCGCAAATTTACAGCAATCCTTCTGGTCGCTGTGCTGGCCGTAAGTTTGACAATTCCGGCAATGGCTGTTCCAACACAAGTTAGTGCTCGAATTAAGGATGTGGCCAAGGTACAGGGAGTGCGCAGCAACCAATTGGTCGGTTATGGTTTAGTCGTAGGTCTGGCAGGTACCGGTGATTCGAATAAAAGTGTATTTACCGTTCAATCGGTTGCCAATATGCTCAAGTCATTCGGCGTTATGGTTAGCTCAGCCCAGCTACAGTCCAAAAACGTGGCTGCAGTTATGGTAACAGCCAATCTACCGCCATTCGCCAAATCAGGCGATTCAATCGATATTACAGTATCATCTATGGGTGATGCCAAAAGCTTGCAAGGGGGGACGCTCTTGCAAGCCCCGCTGAGGGCGGCTAATGGCCAAGTCTACGCTGTTGGCCAAGGAGCGTTATCAACCGGCGGTTTTTCGGCCAGCGGTGGCGGTTCCAGCCAGCAGAAAAACTTCCCTACCGTAGGGAATATCCCCAGCGGTGCCTTAGTTGAGCGTGAAGTGCCTATGACATTTGCTGATAAGGACAAAGGTAAAATTAATTTAGCCCTCAACCAGCCTGACTTTACTACTGCAAACCGTATCAGTGAAGCTATTGATCAGCGTTTTGGCCCGATAACCATAGCAAAAGATCCAGGTACAGTGAGTATCAATGTGCCTTACTATTACAGTGATAACCTTATCGGCTTTATTGCAGCAATTGAAGAGTTGGCTGTTACCCCTGATACAGTGGCAAAAGTCGTCATTAACGAACGCACTGGCACCGTTGTTATCGGCAGTAATGTGACCATCGACCAAGTGGCTGTCGCCCAAGGCGGTCTCACTGTCAAAATTGGACAGACAACTAATGTATCTCAACCACCGCCCTTCTCTGACGGCAATACAGTAGTTACGACAGACACTACTGTAGAGGCCAAGGAACAGCCAGCAGGATTAATTGTATTACCAGCTTCGGCAAACGTCGGTGATGTAGTTGCCGCCCTCAATGCTGTAGGTGCAACCCCACGAGATATCATCTCTATTCTGCAGGCCATAAAAGCGGCGGGAGCAATGCATGCAGAACTCCAAGTAATGTAAGCAGCAGGTTATAAACGCCCATCTGCGTTGTTACTCCTGCGGGCGTTCCCTCCGACGTACTTCCCAGTACGACTACGATCACGTCCTCGTCGCGCCTAGCAGCTGGACATTTCTAACCAGCTGCGGGCCTCTTATTAAGGGGTGAATTTATTTTGAAAATAAATAATAATCTCATACAACCGAACACAATCCCGGTAAGTAGCGGAGCAGTCGTGCCTGATCAAGGAGCTTCATTTGCCGATCGTTTGGCGAAAGCCGTCCAGGAGTCAGAGCAGTCTACAAAATCGCCGGCTTCAGATTCGATAAAGCAAAGTGAGGATGCTAAGCTCAAAACTGCTTGTCAGGAGATGGAAGCGGTTTTCCTCAACATGATGCTCTCGCGTATGCGAGCCACTGTGCCTAAGACTAAGCTCTTGGGCGAAACTTCTGGCGAAGAGACCATGCAATCATTATTAGACACAGAATTAACAAAAGACATGGCGAAAGCTGGCGGTATGGGGCTGGCCGATATGCTCTACCGTCAGTTGAGTAAAAACACTGTCAAAGGCCAGGCTGCTCAATAGCCTGGCCTTCCTCTACATATTGTCAGGGGAACGCTGTCAAGGGGACGGTTCCGTTGACATTAACTAAGTCTATTTATTCAAAGGATGTGGTATTATGACTAATTATTTCCGGCGGTGTCTGCTTGTTATGGCGCTCATTATGCTAATTATCCAGAGTACTGCATTAGCAGCCGCCCCGAATGCAGTTGTAAGTAAAATCAGGACAAGCCAGACAGCTGAAACAGTGCGGATTGTTTTTGATGTTACCACATTGCCTGACTATACAGTGACAACACTGGAGAACCCTCTTAGACTGGTCATTGATATGCCAGGTGCTGTAAGCAAGGCAGCAGCTCAATTTGTTTTCAATGACCGGACCGTTGATAAAGTAAGGCTGGCTGAAACTGAGCCAGGCAAACTTAGGGCGGTTGTTGATCTCAAAACAGCCTATATGTACAAAGTATTTACTTTAAAGAATCCAAACCGCCTGATTGTAGACATTATTAAAAATTATGAGCAGAAGCTGGTAGAAGAAGTAGCGCCAGGCATGAAATATACCTCATGGCTAAGGAGTACCGCTAGCGGCCCGGTATGGGCCCATATCCTGGATGTTGATCTGAATTCAGGCTTTGCTATCATGCCTGTTTTATCCAATGGCGCAGTGCAAGGGCTTGAACCGCTAGTGCCCATGGTTGAACGGTCTCGTGCGCTTGCTGCTGTTAACGGCTCTTATTTTGGGCTTGATGGCTCAATAATTGGTTTGCTCAAGATGGACGGCGAAATTGTCAGCACACTTGAATTGCCCCGTACTGCACTTGGTATTATGCCTGATGGCAAGCTGCTCATTGATCAGGTTCACTATGAAGGCAAGATTGAATTGCCTGATAGCCGGACAGTACCGATCAACGCCGTTAACAGAGAACGTGCGGATGACGAGCTTGTACTCTATAATGGCTTATATGCCCCTGCGACTGGTAGTAACAATTATGGAATAGAATACGTCGTAGTCAATGGTAAGGTAACTGCCGTTAATACTAACAATTCCACAATACCGGCCGAGGGGCTGGTGTTGTCAGCGCATGGTGCTGCCGCCAGACTGATATCCTGCCTTAAGGTGGGAGACAGTGTGAAAATAAATCAGACCATAGGTCCAGTATGGGATAAAACCCAGCATGCGCTTGGCGCTGGCCCTATGCTGGTTAGGAATAACAGCGTATTTTTAACGACAAAAGTTGAAGAATTTGGCTCAGATGTGGCTGGCGGACGTGCCCCGCGGACAGCGATTGGTCTGAAAGCTGACAGCCATCTTCTGGCAGTGGTCGTGGATGGGCGCCAGGAGAACAGCATTGGCATGACGCTTTTAGAGCTAGCGCTCTTCATGCAGGAATTGGGTGCACAAGATGCTATGAATTTAGATGGCGGCGGCTCAAGTGAAATGGTAATAAAGGGCAAGATTGTCAACAAGCCTTCAGACAAGCGTGAACGGCGGGTGGGAGACGCTCTGGTAATTTCCCGTGTTGCCAATTAGGGAAAATGCGATATAATGAAAGTAGAGAAGCCTTTCCACAAAAATCAAAAGGCAGGTGTTATGTATGACTCATAAAAAGAGTATAATTGTTATTACTCTGCTGCTGGTTGTCAGCGCGGCTCTATGGTCACTGGCAGCTGGCCAGATGGTAGACCAGCGTGGCGTATTATCAGGGAATGTGTTATCAAACGGTTTGATTGCCCCTGGCGCTATGGCGCGGGAAGGCGATATTCTGGTATATGTTGAGACCCTTACCGGGCCGGCGGTTGCTGTACGCGCCAACATTGACGGCATTGTCCGTGAAGTATTGGCTAAGCCGGGTGACAAAGTGAGAAGCGGTGATACATTAGTACGAATAGAACCCATTAAGCGGTAATTACGAAAGGATGAACATATGCGTATACTTATAGGGCGTTGCCTGGCGGCGCTAGTGGCGGTATTCGTAATGCTGCCGATTTTTGCCCAGGCTGCGCCTGAATTTATGCCTGTTGATCAAATTGTCAAAGGCATGCATGGTACAGCCAAAACTGTTGTTGCAGGCAGCCAAATTGAGGAATTTGGCGTAGAAGTATTGGGAGTTATGAAGCAAAAAGGTCCGTCCGGTGATCTTATTTTGGTTCGCACCTATGGCGACGTTATCGAGCGAACAGGCGGCATTGCTCAGGGAATGAGTGGCAGCCCAGTATATATAAATGGTAAGCTGGTTGGGGCCATCGCTTATGGCTGGTCGTTGACCGACCATAAGATCGGCATGGTAACACCCATTGCCGATATGCTTAAGTTATGGGAGCTGAATAGCGGTCAGGGTGAACTGCAGACTCGGGGGCAAGAAGAGCAGGGTAACGCCGTAAGTACGCCGCTTATGGTGTCTGGTTTTGGCGAGCAGGCTCTCAAGCTGCTGGCAGACAAGCTAAAGCCCTACAATTTGACTCCTTACGCAGTGAGCGGCAGCATGTCTGATAGCAACAATGGCATTGCCTACAAAACAGTTGAGCCTGGCAGCACAGTTGGTGTACAACTGGTACGGGGTGATATCAGCGTAGGTGCTTTGGGCACTGTAACCCATGTGGAAGGAGACAAAATACTGGCCTTTGGCCATCAGTTCCTTAAACGGGGTAAGGCTAACTATTTCCTGACAGATGCTGAGGTATATACTACATTAAGCGGCTTGGAAAATTCGTTCAAAGTGGGAACCTCAACTGAAACCATCGGCATGATCACCCAGGATCGAGGCGCCGGTATTGCCGGTAAACTTGGACAATTTCCTGGTATTGTGCCACTTCGGATTAGTGTTACCGATAAAACACTGGGGCGTACCAATGACCTATGGGCGCAGGTTGTGCAGGATGAAGAACTTGCACCTGTTCTTTCGGCAGTCAGTGTGTTTAATGCTATTGAAAAGACCACCGACCGCATTGGTTCAGGTACTGCCAGAATCAACTTTGAAATCAGTGCAGCTGGTATTCCCGGCGGCGTGTTGAAACGCGAGAATATGTTCTATACGCAAGGAAATATAGGTGAGCTGGCGGTAGCCGAGGTTCATGAAGCATTGGCGCTTTTAGCAGGCAACCAGTTCAGTGCTGTTGACATTATGGATGTTAAAGTAAACGTTACCGTAGACAGCGAACGGCGCACAGCAACTATTCTTGAAGCAAAGGTCAACACTGCTGCGGCCAAACCTGGCGATAAGGTAGATATCGCTGTTAAAATCAAACCATTCCGGCTTGAGCCCATAACTAGGCATATTACTTATACTGTGCCGAAAGAGCAGCAGCCTGGAACGCTGATGCTATCAGTGCGCGGCGGCGGTATGGTCTCTATGGCGCAGCTTATTGGCAAACGCCAAAACGGTGAGGAAGATCTCAGCAAACTGTTTATGACCAAAGCCCGGCCAAAATCCCTGGACGAAGCTGTTAAAGAACTGGTCAATCGTGACAGAAATAACGACATCGTTGTGGAGACCATTGAGATGAATATGCCTGACACTAATCCGAATGGCGAAGGCAAAAGCGCCAAACCGGTTGCCGATAAGTTTGAACCAACACCTAATCCTGCACTTCCCGGTGTTGCTGGTAAGAAACCTGCCAAAACAGGACACACCGGCAATGAAACCGCCAAAGCGGGCAAAGTCGACGACGGCAAGCGCAAAGTATCAATATCCACAGATTACATCATAGATGGTGACACTCAAGTCATGATAAACATAACAAAATAATGGTTTAATAATGGAAAAGCCGCGCTAAGCGGCTTTTTCATTTCAAAGAGAACTGCCCGCCATCTTGAAATGCGGAAAATTTCGGAAATTTAAAATGACTGTGATTTAGCAGGGAATTGCAAATAGATATTGAATACTAATAAAACATTATCTTAATTTACCGAGTCTGAGTAAGGTCTAAGGAGCATAGCTATGCTTATTGAACTGTTTTCCCGTACTGGAAGAAGTGTTATCAGTGCTTTTGAGAATATAGGGCAAGTGCTAATCTTGTTTGGTCAGACGATTTATCACTTACGACAAATGAATAGTACACTGCTGCTTAGGCAAATGGCGCATTTGGGTGCAGATTCACTGCCAATCGTGTTGCTCACTATGCTGTTCACCGGCATGGTAATGACGGTACAGACGGCTCATGAATTTGTAAAATACGGGGCACAGTCGTCTGTCGGTGGTTTGGTAGCAGTGGCTATGGGGCGCGAGCTATCGCCCGTTTTGACCGGGGTTGTGTTTGCCGGACGGGTGGGAGCCGCAATTACGGCTGAGATTGGCTCTATGAAGGTAACTGAGCAAATCGATGCCCTGCGGGTTATGGCCGTAAACCCGGTTGCCTACTTGGTAGTTCCCCGGATGATTGCGTGCATGGTCATGGTGCCGGTATTAGTTATCTTTGCCGATATCATTGGTACAATTGGCAGCTACATGATTGCTACAACATACTCTGGCATCAGTTCTTTTACATTCTTTAACTCGATCAAGGTCTTTGCTATACCGCACGATATTACCGGTGGTTTGGTTAAGGCCATGTTCTTTGGCGGTATTGTTGCCATTATCGGCTGTCACAAAGGACTAACTACCGCGCAAGGCGCTGAAGGCGTTGGACAGGCAACAACAGGCTCTGTCGTACTGTCTATTGTTCTGATTTTTGTTAGTAATTACTTTTTATCAGTACTATTATACCGTTAGTAACATTAAACGAGGTAAATCCATGATTAAGCTAGTTAATGTCAATATGAACTTTCGCGGCAAACAAACCCTCAGAGACATTAACCTGACAGTGAAGCAAGGGGAGATCATGGTCATCATCGGCCCCAGTGGATCAGGCAAAAGCACGCTGCTTCGCCTGATAATCGGGTTGTTGAAGCCCACCTCCGGCGAGGTCTGGGTCAGTGACCGGGAAATCACCCGCATGACTGAAGATGAGCTCAACAAAGTCAGGTTGGAAATGGGGATGGTTTTTCAGTACTCAGCCCTATTTGATTCAATGTCTGTAGGAGAAAATGTGGCTTTTGGTCTTAGGCAGCATACCGATATGCCAGAGGAAGAGATTTTGCGGACAGTGCGGCGCAAGTTGCGCATGGTAGGCCTCAGGGGACAGGAGAATGCTATGCCGAACGAGTTATCAGGCGGTATGAAAAAAAGGGTCAGTTTGGCCAGAGCCATTGCGATCAACCCTCATCTTGTTCTTTATGATGAGCCAACTGCTGGACTTGACCCCATTATGTCTAATACCATTGATCGGCTTATTGTGAGTACAAGGCGAATGATTGACGCTACCTCAGTGGTTGTTACCCATGATATGTCGAGTGCTTTTCGCATTGCCGACCGGATTGCCATGATCTATGATGGCAGCATTATTGAAATAGGTACACCAGATACTATCAAACAGTCTGAAAACCCGATTGTGGCTAAGTTTATCCGAGGGGCATCTGCCCTGCCGGAAAGTAAAGGGAGGGCGAAAATATGAATACCGAGGCCAAGGTTGGAGCTATCACTCTTGCCGGCCTTGTTTTACTGGGTGGAATGCTTGTCTATCTGAGTGGCGTTAGCTTTGGCGACAAAGGCTATCCTATCCAGGCCGTGTTTGGGCAGGTAAATGGTTTGAAACCAGGTAACATTGTCCGTTATGCCGGTGTCGAGGTAGGCAGAGTGGCCGATGTCAGGGTATTGCCTGAGGGCGTGGCTGCCGACATCCTGCTAAACCCGGGTGTCAAAGTACCGGCAGGTTCTGCCTTTACCATCGGCTCAGACGGCCTGCTAGGCGAAAAATACATAAATATTATGCCGCCTCGGGAACTCAAAGGCTTCTTAGTCCCGCACGATAAAGTGTATGGTGAGAATCCTCAAGGGCTCGACGAAATGATGGTCACAGCCAATCAGGTATTGGCTGAGGTTAAGATATTAGTCAAGGCGCTTAATGATGTATTAGCTGACGACAAGGTAAAAGCAGCGCTCAAGGAAACAGCATTAAACACTCGTGAAATAACGGCAAACCTTAACAGATTAACGTTAACCTTAGCGACCCTGGCTGAAAATAACCAGGGAGATGTGACCGCTATGGTAGGCAACCTAAAAGCCATGTCTGCCAGTCTCAAGGACACAGCAGCCAGGGTAGATAAAATGATCACCAATGTCGACAATGACGGGCAGACAGCCAAAGATTTGCGTGAGACCATCGCTGCGCTTAGGCAAACTAGCAGCCGGGTCGAAAAAATGGCAGCTGCCCTAGAAGGGGTTGTAACCGACCCTGAAACCTCAAAAAATATCAAAGAAACCTTGAGAAACGCTCGCGATGCGACAGCGAAGGCCAATAAAATGCTAGATAAAGTAAGTGATATAAAAGCCGAGACCAGTGTTGAAACACTATACAACTCAGATAAGCACAAATACCAAAGCAGTGCCGATGTTACTATCAGCACCTCCCCTAGGGACTTTACTGTTATTGGCGTCAGTGATATCGGTGAAGACAGTAAACTAAACCTCCAGCTAGGAAAAAGCGGTCCGGCTTTTAATCAGCGTTACGGCATTATTGACAGCAAAGCCGGTGTCGGCGTTGATGCCAAGCTTGGCAATCAACTGCGCATGTCACTGGATGTATACGACCCAAATGATGTGCGAGTCAAGCTGCGTACCCAGTACCAGATAGCACCAGGTACCTTTATTGTCGGTCAGTCCGCTGACCTGAATAAACGGGATGAAAAAACATCTTATTTTGGTATACGGCAGGCGTTTTAGATTTTCTTAATCTCATTGACACCGCTTAGGGTTGGACATATAATTATAAGTGCCTGACTGAACAGTCAGGCCTGTAAAATAGTGATGATACGTCAAGGAGGTCATATAATTCCATGACACAAATTAAATTATCCGACAGAATGGCCAAGCGCATAACGGCCTTGCTTACCGGCGGTATGTTGGCAGCTGCTGCGCTCCCAGGCTTTGCTGCACCTGTGGAACTTACGCTGGATGAAGCCATTGTTATGGCGCTCAAGAGTAACCCTGCAATTAAAATCTCTGAATCTGATGTAAAAAAAGCCGATTGGGATATAAAAGCGGCTAAAGCGGGGAAAGCGCCGTCAGTGGATCTTTCTCATAACGCCAGCCGCTCTAAGAGTGCAGAATCTAAAATTCTTGGTGTTACGATCCCAAGTAGCATCGGCAACAAATTTGCCAACAGCGTTGACATGACATTGCCTTTATATACTGGCGGCAGACTAGAGGGAACAATTGAAAAAGCCAAGCTAGGGCGTAAATCAGCTGATTTCGGTGTGGAGAAAGCCCAGCAGCAGGTTAAGCTTGATGCGACTAACGGTTATTACAGCATTCTCCAAACCCGTAACCTTGTGAAACTTCGTGAAGAGTCCGTAAACCAGCTCACCGCACATTTAAAAAATGTTGAGGCTCAGTATGGTGCAGGGACGGTAGCTAAATCTGATGTCTTGCGTTCTGAAGTAGAAAAAGCGAAAGCCGAACAGAATTTAATTATAGCCAAAAACTCTTATGAGCTGGCTATATCAAACCTTAACAATGTGATTGGGTTACCGCTTGAGACTGAGATTGCCGTTAAAGAAGAACTAAAATACGAGGAATTTAGTCAGACACTAGAAGACTGCATTAAGCTTGCGCTGGCAAATCGTCCTGATTTAGCTCAGGCAAATACCAGTGTCGAGAGTGCCAAAGCTGACATTAAAGTGGCTGAGAGCGGCAGTAAGCTTTCAGTAGCTGCCACTGCTTCTGAGAAATGGAGTGACAGTGAATTTCCTGGTACAGACAACAACACCTGGGCTATTGGCATTAATGCCAGCTATAATCTTTTTGATGCAGGCATTACCAAGTCAAAAGTGAAGGGCGCAGAAGTCACCCTGGATAAAGTAAGCGAGCAGCTGCGTCAGATTAAAGATGCCGCCCAACTAGAAGTGCGTCAGGCCTACCTAAATATGAAAGAAGCCGAAAAACGCATTGACACAAGCAAAGTAGCTGTAACCAAAGGTGAAGAAGATTTTAAAATTGCTCAAGTGCGCTACAGTGCCGGAGTAGGCACTAATCTTGATGTTATCGATTCTCAGGTTGCCTTAACCTCAGCCAAAACTGATTATGTTCAAGCCCTGTACGACTACAACACCAGCCGTGCTAAGCTTGACAAAGCCATGGGCGTGGCAGTTAAATAATTTTCAACAGAAAAAATGGTTTTGGCATAAGTGCCGAAACCATTTTTTTTAGATTCGAGATTGCCTTTCGTTAAAAATCCCAGGAATATCATAAAGGAAGAAGACAAGACAGTGTCGAACTTAATGAGTACCTAAAAGGCCAAGGGAGGAGCAGCATGCGAACCAAAGCCGTAATTTTAACTGTACTATTGTTTGTGCTTGGCACGGTCGCCTTTGGTTGGTGGTCTACCCAGAGCCAGACGATTTTTTCCCAGCTTGAAAATACGCTGGCTGCAGAGCTTACCCAGGCGCTGGACATCAAAGTTGACATTGGGCAAATTCAAGCAGCTGGACTAACCTCGGCGTCTGTAAATAATGTGATCCTTTTTGATAAGCAGGGCCGGGAATTGGCTGCTATCAAGCAGGTGACTGTAGAATATAGTTTGCTAAGTCTGGCACGTGGCCGAACTGCCATTGACGCTGTGCGCAAGATTACTCTTACCCAACCTAACATCAAGCTGATCGAAGATGCTGACGGCACCTGGAATGCCCAGTGCCTAAAACAAAAAAATCAGCCTAATAGCCCGAGCTTTAATGGTAAAGTTGTCATTGAACAGGCAACTGTCAGTATCCAGGCTCTTCTGGGGGAATGGCACCTTACTGGTGTCGATGGACAGCTTGGGATCAAAGACAGTCAGGCTGTTGATGTGAAACTAACAGCAAGCCATAATGATTCGCGTGTGAGTGTGCAGGGCTTTCTTGACAATGCCAAGAACAACCTGTCTCTGACTGTCAAAGCCGATAAACTGAATCCAGCAGCTTATAATAAGCTGCTTCCGGCGGGTACCGACATTACATTTACCGGCGGTTTCCTAAATAATATAGAAGTGACTCTTGCCAATAGCTCAACAGGCTTGAATTACGCAGGCGAATTCTCGATTGATACCCTGGCTGCAAAGGCCGCAGGTATCACTATTGAAGATGCGCGTGGTCAGGTAAGCTTTACCAATAACAATATATACATACTTGGCAGCAGCGCTCTTGTGGCCAGCCAACCGGTAACAGTACGCGGTAAAATCGGCATAGCGGGTGATCAGCCTGTCTTTGACTTAAATGTAACCTCGCAGGGCTTTGATCCTGCGGCTGTAAGCCGTAATCTCCCGTTTGCCGGCGTTGTTGCTTTTAACGCGTCACTTACCGGAAGCCCCAAAAGCCCTATTGTTGCAGCTGAACTAACAGCCAAAGATGTGACTGCCTCAGGCTATAGGCTGCAGGATACCAGTGCCAAAGTCAATTTTGCCGATAAGATGATCACGTTCAGCGAGTTTGCCACACAGATGATCGGTGGTCAGGTACGCGCCCAAGGGATGTTTGATACAGTCAGAGAGGCCTATCAAGTGCAACTGGCTGCCAGTAATATTGATGCTTCGGCAGTCAGTGGATTGCCTGTTACGCTAAGCGGCAGAGGTGACATCACTCTAGCGGTTAACGGCCAAGGCAATGACTGGAAGAACATGAATGGTTTAGCTGCGGTAACACTTGCCTCCGGCCAATTGGAGGGTGTACCCTATACTAAAATGACCGGGCTTATTGAGCGCAGCGGTAAGATAACCGAAATTAAACACTATGATATCCTGCTGCCCTCAGGTCTTATTACAGCTGCAGGGACAATACAAGAGGATAAACTTAACGTAAAAATAGAAGGGCAAGGCATTGAACTGACAGACCTACCCTTTGCTACGATAAAAAATATCAGTTTTGCCGGTAAAGCTGGTTTTCAGGGAGAAATAACTGGTACGACAACTCAGCCGCAGCTTGCCATGGATTTTAACGCTGTTAATATTACTCTGAATCAGCAAGCATTAGGTCAGGCTAGCGGTATATTTAAAGCCTCGCCTAGCTCAGTATCAGTCGAGCAAGTAACCATTAGCGATGGTGTCGCCACGCATGAACTTTCTGGAACCATACTGCTGGCAGGAGCACGACCAGAGGTCAATCTTACACTGCTAACCCGTTCTGCCAGGGCTGAAACATTTTCCCGGCTGATTATGCCAGAGATTACGTTAACCGGCAATCTTGAGCACGAAATGACAGTGAGCGGACCTGTAGATAACCTGGCTGCTCGCGGCAGAATGAGATTATCTGACGGCAGTCTGGCCGGATACCTTGTTGCCAAAGCTGAGGGCACATATGAGCGGCAGAATGGCGTCATAACGGTCAACGATCTTACCATAAACTCACTGAATACCAAAGTAAAACTGTCAGGAACAGTGGCGTCTGATAACAGCCTCAACGTTGCTGTTGTAGCCGAGAATATTGATATTTCCAGGCTAAAAGCAGAATATCCCTACCCTGTGTCCGGTATATTTAATCTAACAGGACAAGTAACAGGCAATGTGCTTCGGCCTGAAGCCCGCGCTCAACTGACTTCAAGTGGAGTCTTGCTAAATGGTCAGGAATTGAAAAATATTTATGCCAATGTAAGCTATTCTGATGGTCAGGCTGATATCAAAGAACTGCGCTTTGCTCAAGGCCAGGGTAACTACGTTTTTAACGGTGCAGTTGATGTTAAAACCCGTGGAATTGACGGAATGCTAAGAGCCGAAGGCGGCGAATTAGCAGGAATACTGGCGATGGCCAATACACCGGATCGTGGTATTCGTGGCAAATTGAATGGAGAAATTGCGTTAAGCGGCAGTATCGAGAATCCTAACATCTTGCTGCGAGGCGCGATAGTAAACGGCAAAATAAAAAATTACCTGTTTGATAGTGTTGATATAGATGCCGAGCTTAATAATAAGGTAATTACAATCAATAATCTTATGGCCAAACAGGGAGCCGATGGTGTACTTGTCGCCAAAGGTCAGGCAGATCTAAACGGTGAAATGGACTTTGAAGTAGGCGGCCGTGCTATTGATGCCGGTATTATTACAGCGCTATTCGATACAACGGTTGAAACTAAAGGAAAGTTCAGTTTTAATGCCCAGGCTGGCGGCGCTACAGCCGATCCTAATGTTTCTGTTTCCCTGGAAGTACAAAACGGTAGTGTCGCTAATGCTGAATTTGATAATCTCTATGGCCTGTTCATTTATAACAAAGGCAGCATCCATGTTAACCAGCTGTTTCTGGCGCGTGGAGCCTATAAAGCAAGTGCCTACGGTACTGTACCGTTGAAGGCGCTAAACAGCCAGGGACGTAATAAAGCAGATATTACAGACGCCATGGACCTTAAATTGCGGCTTGATAATGCTGATCTAAGTATACTGCCACTGCTAACTAAGGATATAGCCTGGGCTTCTGGTCCGACTACAGGCGAGATCGCCATCGGTGGCACACTTTCACAGCCTACGCTTGATGGCCAGGTAGCTGTGGTTAACGGTACCATCAAGCTAAAGGCGCTGGCAGACCCTATCCAAAAAGTAGGGATTGATATTCAGTTCAAAGGTGATAAAATAGAGATAAACGCTTTCGATGGTGAAATGGGTGGCGGTTCTTACTCCCTCAATGGTTCGGCCAGAGTAAATGGCTTAGCACTTGACGACTATAACATTACGCTTACGTTAGCGCGCTTAGGCGTTAACCATAAATACTTTGACGGACCTTTAGAGGGTGTTTTATCACTAACAAGTCAAAATGGCAAGCCGCATCTTTATGGCAAACTCATGGTTGCCAATGCAACTGTCAATATTCCAGCTGTGCCTGACAGCGGTGAAATTGATTTTGACGCCGGATTAGATGTTGAATTTGTTATCGGTGACAAAGTCAGGATGTATAACCCCTATCTGTATGATTTTAGGACTGCCGGCAAAGTTAAATTTTCCGGGACACTCCAAAAACCAGAAGCTTCCGGCCGCATTGAAGCCCTGCGCGGTACGGTAAAGTATTTAACTAATCGCTTTACTATTGTGAGCGGCAGCGCTGAGTTCACTCAGTACCGCTCCATTGAGCCGATAATCAAGCTGCAGGCTGAAGCCAAGCTTGAGCGTACGACCATTAATTTAGCGATAAACGGCCCGGCCACAGCCATGGAGCTTAAACTGACCTCAGAGCCGGCCATGAGCCAGCAAGAAATCATGTCACTTCTGACCTTGCGTGGCGGGTATTTTTCCAAATCGAATTCCTCCGGGCATGACAGCAGTCTTGGGCGTGATGAGTTGGTCAGTTTGCTTGATGCAGGTCTCCAGATGCGGTTTATCGCCGAAGTCGAAAGTACCCTGCAAGATACTTTAGGAGTTGACGAATTCCGCCTGGTACGCTCATCAATATTTGATACCAGCACAAGAGGCACACGCAGTAACGAAGCTGACAGCCAGTTTCAGGGATATAATATTGAAATTGGCAAATACCTCACAGATAAATTTTTATTAAGCTATACCATGGGTCTTGACCAGCATAACAACAGCATTGGATTTCGGTATGACATCACCAGAAATATTGGGATAGGTGGCTCATTCGGCGGCACAACCAAAAGCCTGCTTACTGTTGAGACCAGGTTTGCTTTCTAAATAAGATCGATCGACTAAGATAAAGGGATTGATACAATGGTACTTGGTCAATATCTGGCAGAACTGAAAAATGTTCGCATACTAACGCCTGAAGAAGAGCGTGCTCTCTGGCAAGGATATAAAGACGGCGGTGACCTTGGGTGCCGTCGCCGTCTTATAGAAAGCTATCAGCCATTGGTTTTTAAAACAGCCATGCGCTGGCGGCTCTCTGAAGCGACTATGCTGGATGTTATTCAGGAAGGCACAGTCGGGCTTATCGAAGCTGTCGAAAACTACGACTACACCCGGGGGGTTGCCTTTAGCCTGTTTGCCGTACACCGTATCAGGGGCCGGATCATTAATCACCTAACACGCGAAGATGAAAGTCTGGTGTGGATAGACAGCCCGATGACAGCTGACAGCAGCCAGTCAACAATCGCGGATTTACTCATCGACGCGCACGCGGAAGTGGCTGCCCAAGCAGAGCACAATTACCTTGTTCAGCAGCTGAGAACGGCTATGGAACGTTTGCCAGTCAAAGAACAGCAAGTGTTAAGCGGCGTATACCTTGACGACTGTGAGCCCAAGGAATTGGCGGCAAACATGGAGCTAAGCGTATCACACATCTATCGTCTGCAGAAGCAGGGGATCAGACGTTTGAGAGGCATGATGTCCAAACTAATGGGAAACTGGCGATAAACGCCCATGTTCAAATACTAAGCAAATCAGTCGAATCGAGTCAAAATAACTACCATCAACGGGCTAATTGCGATATTTGCCCGTTTTTGCTTGTTAGTCAATGACCAGAATCTGGCCTCTTCTCAGGACTATATTTAATGTTATAATAGGGGTGGTGAATGTGGCGGAGGGTAAACAAAATATTAATAGGCATCTAAACTCAGCTCAGCAGTGGCTATCAGAAGCCGAACAGGCTTTTGAGAAAGATAGTGATATTCGCGGCGAGCTTAACCTATTTTTAGCTCAGGCAGAACTTACTCATGCCAAAGAAGCTAACCATTCCCGCTATTGGCGGCACAAATACCCTGCTCTCCGGCACAGCTTGGCCATTGGTTTGGCCATTGTGATCGCCGCTGGTGGGATGACTGCCAGCTATTTATGGGGGATAAGCCGTCACAGCACCCTAAGGCCGCTGCAAGTTGAGCAATCAGCCCCAGCGGCTGAGAACAATTTAGGCAAGGCCAATGCCGCTTCAGGCGCGATAACGCCCACAATGGTACAGATGACACCGGCATCTGAGCCTAATGCCAGTAAGGCTGCAACTGATACCCACTATACAGCTGCTTCTCAGCAGCCATCTGCACCGCCGGCGCGGGAAGAGTCGTCCAGGTCAGTTTCAGAAGCAGATCGACCCAAAGATGTGCCATTGACGCCTGACGAGATTAACAAACTTATCCGTTTAGCTGGAAAATCACTGCGTGGGCAATAACAAATTAATAAGGAGGTAATGCATGAAGACCATTACACGCTGCAAAATATTTATTGCGGCAGCCATTGTTTTAAGCATGGCTATAGGCTTGGTTTTGCCAGCCTATGCGGCTGATATCGAAGGAAAAACAGCCACGGCCGTTACAGTTACCGGTCTTAGCCAAGTCGCCGAAAGTACTGTTACAGGCGTGGTTAAAACTCGGCCAGGTGATGCTTTGACAGCTGAAAAGGTAAAGCAAGATATGCAGGCAATCTACGACTTAGGTTACTTTTTTGACGTTGTTGCCAACTTTACTGAAGTGCCTGAAGGCGTCAAAGTAATATACACAGTCATGGAAAACCCGCAGTTAACCGATATTGTTGTCAAAGGCAACAATAAGGTGTCTGCCGATAAAATTAAAGAGCTAGTGACTACAGGCAAAGGTGGTATCTTAAACACCAGGACGTTGAACACCAATGTCCGCGCCATTGAGGCGTATTACCATGACCAGGGTTATATCCTGGCCAAAGTAAGCGATGTAGCCATGTCACCAGGCGGGGTGCTAACCCTTACCATTAGTGAAGGCTCATTGGAAGGCATTGTTGTCAAAGGCAACGAAAAGACCAAGACCGAGGTTATCACCCGGGAAATGAAGGTTAAGGCTGGCGAACCCTTCAATGTAAAGGAAGCCCGTCGTAGTATGCAAAAAGTGTACAACCTTGGTCACTTTGAGGATGTTAACATGAAGCTCAACCCCGGCAAGGAGCCTAATGCCGTTATTCTTGAGACCAGCGTTGTTGAGCAAAAAACAGGTACTTTCTCGATCGGCGGCGGTTATAGCAAGGCCGACGGCATGATCGGTATTATTGAATTAGGTGACAACAACTTTAGAGGCAGTGGCGACAAAGTTAAATTCCACTGGGAGTTTGGCGGCGCTAGCAGCAAAAACTACGAGGTAAGTTATACCCGTCCATGGCTTGACAGTAAGCAAACCTCGTTGAGCTTTAGTTTATACGACATGACTAACGAGTATAGCGATTATGACAGCGATGGTGACCTGGAATCAACTTATGACAAAAAACGTAAAGGCTTTGAAGTTACCCTTGGACGTCCAAGTAGCGAGTATAGCCACAACTATATTACTTTTAAAAATCGCAAAGACACACATGTTGAATATGTTGAAGGTCCTATAGACTATTCAACAGATCCTCAATACCTCAAAGATAACTTTGGCCTAACCCGCAGCGTCACACTAATGCATGTATTTGATTCGCGTGACAACGTATTTAGTCCTACCGAAGGAGCCCGTTTATCGCTGTCGGCTGAGTTTGCCGGCAAAGCGTTTGGCGGCGATTTCGATTACAACAAATATACCGCTGAAGGACGTAAATACTACAAAGTAGGCCGTGACCACGTAATTGCAGCTCGCCTTACAGCTGGTTATGCTGATGGCAACATGCCTGAGGCTGGTCAATTCTCAGTAGGTGGTGCTGATAGTCTGCGTGGCTACAAAGATGATCAATTTGAAGGTGACAAAATGTTGGCTGGGTCTGTTGAATATCGCTTCCCGGTAGTTAACAAAGTTCAGGGGGTCGTTTTCACAGATATCGGTAACGCTTATGATGGTGAAGGGTACAAGCTTGATGATCTCAACGCCAGCGTAGGTGTCGGTATCCGTGTAACCACACCGATAGGTCCGATCCGTATTGACTATGCCCAAGGCTCCCAGGGTGGTCGTACCCACTTTAGCTTTGGCGGTCAGTTCTAACCAATGATAGCTAACGAGTCAGGCCATCGGCCTGGCTCGTTTACTAAGAGGAGGTGGGCGTTATTCCTATAAAATATCTGCGTCACTCTCTATATCTCAGCCTCGTGGCCCTGTTGCTTATCGTCTGGTCAGGTACTGGGTTAGCCGCAGCAGCTACAGTGGATAAAATCACCGTGACGATTAGTGCTGCCGAGCCGCCGCCAGATAGAATAGCCAAACGGATGACAACAAGTGTTACGACAGTCGGTGAGCAGATGCTTCTTGGTCGAACGGTCGGTGACGTAGAAACAAATAAGGCCAGCTATGAAAAACTGGTACGGGAGATATTTGACCGGGTACTTGTTGGCTATACAGTCGACCAAGTCAACATTTTGCCAGGTAGTACAACTCACATCTCAGTAGCAGTGGTGCCATGGGGTGATGTTGTGCAGAGCGTCTCACTGGAAATTGACCTTAGCGGCCTATCACCTGATTTGGTGAAGTTGATTAAAAAAGATATGGGTAAAGTAGAAGACCAGGTCGCCAATGTGCTGATCGGTCTGCCGGTAGACTCTGTAGAATGGGCTGGCGGGGTATCAAAGGCTGTAATCCGCGAATTATTAGCAGCTGAGCTGCCAGAATTTAGAAGCAATCTTGAGATTACGGCCGGTCAGCATACCAATATCAAACTCTCGCTTGTTCCAGCAGGGCCGGTAATTGATAATGTCCAGCTTTCCTTGAGATCCCGTACCATACCGAATATCTTATTAGCCGAAGCCAGCCCGCCTGTCAGGGAAGCGGCAGGTATGTTGCGCGGTTTGCCAGTGGCCTTTGTCGAGAGACATAAAGACTATTTCTCAGCTGAGATATCACAGGCGGCTGCCAGACATCCGGCAGCCAGCAAATACGGCATAACACTAACTCCGGTCATTCACACAGGAACAGAAACTCAGATTACTCTTAATGCGGAAACGGTGAAATACCGGGTAACACTGGAAGGCAACCTGGATATGGGCCACCAGGACGATAACACCTCAGCCAAGCTTCATATTGGTAAATTCACTGGCAACCGGGATGAGGTCTTTTTTGAAGTGAAATTTCTCCCGGATAACCTGACCTGGAAGTTTGATCCGGGTTGGGGCCACAAGTTTACTGAGAATACAATGGCCGGCATAAGGTA
The DNA here is from genome assembly GCF_900176355.1 of Sporomusa malonica. GTDB lineage: Bacteria > Bacillota > Negativicutes > Sporomusales > Sporomusaceae > Sporomusa > Sporomusa malonica. The sequence goes on from NZ_FWXI01000002.1 coordinate 104,591, forward strand.
TAACTTTTCTGATAAAGAAAGTACACTGTGGCTAAATCAATATGTTGGTTCTAACTGGACCATCCGTTTTGAACACATGCCAAAGTCTGAGTTTAATGAATTTGGGGTAAGATATAAGCTGCATGATTTCCTCAGCGCTGAATATGTTATTACAGAAAAAGAAAACTGGCTTAGACTTGTGGCGAACTTGTAAGACTTGCTCAATAAAGTACTGCCTGTTATAATTGATAAGGTAGAGGGGAATTTATTGCCAAGTGGCAGGAAAGAAGGTTTAAGAATGTTTAAAGACAAAAAAGTAGCTAGGATTGTGGCGATTGCCGTAGTCGGAGTATTTCTGTTAGGCGTATTTGGTCTGGCAATCTCACAGAGCGGTACAGGCTACGCAGCCAGTGCCGGTACTGCATCCAATATTGGCAAAGTCAATTACCAACGCTTAATTAATGAAAGCCCTGAGCTCAGTAAATTCAAAGAAACCATGCAAGGTGAAGTTGCTCAAGCGCAAAAGGATTTTGAAGAAAAGTCCAAAACTATGAATGATAAAGAAAAAGAAGCATATAGTAACCAGCTGCGTGAAAGACTGTCCCTTAAAGAACAAGAACTCAAAGCCCCGATCTTTAGCCAAATTGATGCCGCCGTTAAATCAGTAGCTGATACTAAGGGTCTTGCCGTAGTGCTTGATGTCAACAACATCGTCTACGGTGCCCAGGATATCACTGATGATGTTCTGAAAAAACTTACCGGTAAATAAAGTAGACTTAGCTTCAGATGGGATTTTAACCCCACCTGAAGGTTAGTCGCCCTTATCCAGGGACTTAGCCGCTCTTAACTCCCACTTGTAGAAGAGGGAGTCTTAGAGCGGGTTAGTCATCGGATAATCACATAATTCCGGTGTATAATTGAGCCGAGCCGGTTTAGTCTGTGCTCGGCTTTAACCTTAAGATTAGAGAGGGTGATTTGGTGTTTAATCTTAAAAAATCTACAACACCAATTAGGTTTCTGGCCGCACTACTTCTTGGTGCTGTACTTTTAGCAGGCTGCGCCCGTTCGACACCTGAAACCAAAACGCCCGAAGCGCCCAGGGTAGGCGTAATTGACATGGACAAAGCCATTAATGCTCATCCTAAACACCAGGAATGGCAAAAACTTAAACAGCAAGCGAACACACTGCAACAGCAACTGGCTACCGAGGCCGGTAAGGCTTCAAACACTACAGCACAACTGCCGGCGATGAATCTGCCAGGGAGCGCATCAGACGGCCTAAAATCAGCCGCAGAGCAAGAGTTTAATGCTAAAATGTCGGCAAAACAGCAGGAACTCCAGGCGAGACTTGCCGGCAAGGCGAACAAAATCCATGGCGAGTTATCCGCTCAGCTTAATACCTATGCTGAGCAGCTTGACAAAGAATATCAGCCACAGCTGTTTAACCTGCAGTTAAAAATGCAAACTGTCCGTATGGATGAAAAAGAATCTGCTGAGCTTAAAAAAGCCCTTGATGCCCTGAAAGCCGAACAAGCAAATAAGCTGGCAGCCAGGGAGAAAGAGTTGGTTCAGAGTATGGATGCAGCTCTAACTCCAGATAAAGCCGCTATCGAACAAGAATTGGCCGCCTATGCTAAACAGCTGAACGTTGAACTCAGCAATAAAATCGCAGCTCAAACGTCAGATATGGCTGGAAAAATAGCACAGTTACCCAAAGCGCCTGCTGCATCAGCCAGCATCCAGGCTCTTGATCAACAGCTGGGGATGAAACAACAGGAGATTAGCGTTCTGGAAGAATATATCCTGAACGATATCCGGGATAAAGCAGCCAAAGTGGCTACTGAACGCGGCCTGGAGGTCGTACTGACCGGGCATAAAGTAAACGTAAGCGCAGTAGATATTACTGAAGCGGTTATTGGCGCGTTTAAGAAATAATTTGCCTGCGCATACTAGGAGCAATAGAGAGAGACCCGCGAGGGCAGGAATAAATGCGTCTCGTTGGAGGTTCCGAAGGAGGATTCTGTGATGAACAAACAAATTAGAATGATATTAGTATTAGTATTGGTTTTTGTCGCTGGGTTAGCGTTGACAGGGTGCAATACCGGCCAAGCAGCCATTGGCGTCCTTGATGTAAACAAAGTCATGGCTGATAGCCCTAAGGTAAAGCAATTTCAGGATCAGCTTAATGTCAAAGGCAAAGAATTGAGCGATCAACTGGAAAAAGACAAAGCCAGCATCAGCGCTGAAGAGTTCCAAAAGCGCCAGGAAACAGCGTATGGTGAATTCCTCAAGATTAAACAAGACCTGGAAACACAAATTGACAACGCTATTAAACAAGCCATTGAGCAAGTAAGCAAAGAGAAAAAACTTGGCGTTGTTCTCTACAAAAACAGTGTAGCCCAAGGCGGCACTGACATAACTGATGATGTAATTAAGAAAATGCAATAAGCAGGAGGCAGCTTTTGTGAAGAAGACGTTAGTTGAGCTTGCCGCCCTGCTGAACGGTACGGCCACCGAGGCTGCCGGCATAGAAATCACCGGTATCACCAATATTGATGATGCCGGTTCTGGTGATATTACTTTTGCAGTGCCGCCACACATTGAAAAAGCAGGTAAATGCGGCGCTGCAGCCGTAATCATTCCTGATACCACGCAATCATTTCCCAAACCGGCTATCCGGGTGGCTAATCCCCGGATGGCCTTTACCACGTTATTGAGCCTGTTTACACCCAAGCCGGACGTGTCTCCTGGCGTCCATCCTGCTGCGGTTGTAAGTGCCTCAGCTAAGCTGGGTGCTAATGTGGCTGTCATGGCCCATGTAGTTGTTGATGATAACGCTGTAATTGGCGATAACACAATCCTATATCCGCATACGTATATAGGACGCCATGCTATTGTTGGCAGTGATACGCTCATTTATCCCAATGTGACCATCAGGGAAAACTGCCAGGTGGGCAACCGGGTGATTATTCAAAGCGGTGCTGTAATTGGCAGCGACGGCTTTGGATTTGTTACCGTAGGCGGCAAACATCAGAAAGTGCCGCAAGTAGGTAATGTAATCATTGAAGATGATGTTGAGATTGGCGCCAATACCTGTCTTGACCGGGCCACTACCGGCAGCACCATTGTAAAACAAGGCACCAAAATTGATAATTTAGTGCATTTGGCTCACAATGTGGTGGTGGGTGAAAACTGTTTCTTTGTTGCTCAAACCGGGATTGCCGGCAGCGCAAAGATTGGCAATAACGTAACCTTTGCCGGTCAATCAGGTAGTGCCGGTCACTTGACCATTGGTGATAATTGCGTATTTGCCGCCAGATCAGCACCTATCAACGACACCCCGGCCAACTCCTTTTGTGCTGGTTTTCCTGCCCGGCCTCATAGAGAATGGCTGCGCTCTGAAGCGGCGGTTGGCCGGTTGCCGGAACTCATCAAGAAAGTCCGTGAACTTGAACAGCGCTTAGCAGAGGTTGAAAAATAACAGAAACAACGAGGTATACGTGTGTATGCCTCGATTTTTTTATCCCCACAAATTGGCGGACACCAGCTAGCAGGATTTTTTCGCATAACAGGGAATTAATATAAACTTATAGCACACTATATACAATCTTAGTAAGGAGAATATTTATGAAAAAAACCATTCTTGCAGCTGCAGTATTACTTTTGGCAGCAGCTCCCGTATATGCCGCACCATCAATCAACGGCTCAACAGGTCTAATCAATACCCCATCAGCTGACGTCCTGCAGGAGGGCCAGTTTTCCCTTGGTTATCATCACTTAAAAGAGGGCGGTGTTGGTAGTTTTAACATCAGTCTGGCTAACAAGCTGGAAGTTGGTGTAGCCGGATTCCGCTATGACAACGATAGCAACAAAGAAAATCAAACCTATTTTAATGCCAAATTTGGTCTGGTGCCAGAGACTATTCTTACTCCAGGCTTGGCCATTGGGGTAGAAGATGCTGGTAATCGTGACAAGCGCACCTATTATGCCGCAGCAAGCAAAGCACTTCCGTTCGGTTTCCGCATACATGCCGGTATTGGTGACGGGCGTTATGACGGTGTATTTGCCGCTGTAGAAAAAACCATTAACCCAGTCGGTATTATTACCGGCAACAACGTATTCCCTGCTACTACCCTGATTGCCGAGTGGGATGGCGACCGGATGAACTATGGGGCACGCATGGCAATTGTTCCAGGTCTAAAAATTGATGCCGGCTGGCGTCATAGTGAAACCTACTTTGGGTTAAGTTACACATATTAGGAGTAGCGATATGCAGTATCATTTGGTGAAATGTCTAAGCAGCCTGGTCTGTTTGTTGCCAGCCAGGCTTAGACGGGGTCTGGGCTGTCTGATAGGTAACCTATGCTGGCCATTTGTTCCGGTCAAAAGGCGTAACATGGCGATTAATAATATTTGCCGCAGTCTTGGCGTTGATGAACGCCAGGCATACGCGCTGGCAAAGGCCAGCGCAGTGCGGTTTGGCCCGATGTTTATGGAAGTTCTCTATATGCCGCGCTTAACGAAAGATAACATTGGACAGGTTGTCAAACTAAGCGGCCACGAGCATCTTGAAGCCGCTTTAAAGCTGGGGCGGGGAGCCGTATTGGCCACCGCGCACAGCGGTAACTGGGAACTGCTTGGCGCGGCCCTGGCTATGCATGGATTTCCCCTGGTTGCTGTTGTTCAGCGGCAGACAAACGCCGCCATGGACAGCTTTATCAATGAATACCGAACCAAAGCCGGCATGCATGTTACCTATAAGCAAGGCGTCCGGGAGATGGTGAAGTTGCTTTGTTCAGGCAAGATTATCGGGCTGTTAATGGATCAAGACAATCACCGGGATGGTGTGTTTATCGAATTCTTTTCCAGGCCTGCTTCCACTCCACAGGGAGCTGCAGCCTTAGGCCGCCTGAATAATGCCCCGATAGTTCCGGCCTTTATTACAACGAACCCAGACGGAACTCACACGGCAATCATTCATCCCCACCTTATCGTGGAAAAAACAGCAGATCGCGACTATGATATTCGTATTACTACACAGCGTTTGACACAGATTATTGAAAACCATGTTAGAAAATATCCACATGAATGGTTTTGGCTGCACAACCGCTGGAAGACACCGCCGCCTGCCATGTAAAAGTCGAGATTGCTTCGCATCAGCGAAGCAATCTCTTTTTAATTACTTACAATATATACAAAAACACATTTTTTGATATACTTATAGACAATAAAATGATATACGTGATATAATGTACACCAGAAATGAGGTGACTGAATCCATGTTAACACAAGGAAACAAAATCATTAAATTCATGAAAAGTATGTTTAAAGACTCGATTCAACGCGATATTCTGACACTGATTACTGTCAGTGTACTCATAGGCTCATTGTTGGCTGGTTCGGTCTCCATGGCCGCGAATACTTATTTTTCGAAAACCCTGTCCAATCTTGTGGGCGATTATGGTGAATATGACGTAATCATTCAAGTCAGAGAAGAAAATCGCGAAGATGCAGCTGTTCACATCGAAAAGATTGTAAATGAAGTGTTTCCAGGTGGTAAAGTGAAAGCTGGTCCAAACATTACTGGTAAGACGCCGTTTTTTGTTTCTTTACCGGACCAATATAAAACTAAAAAAGTGTACGAAGATTTGACGAAAAGCTTTGGCGGCATCCCTGGCGGCGGCAGTGTCGGCGTTATGACCGAACCACGTTTGACTGTCCGGGGTGTACCGGAAGGTGCAAGAAATATGCTAATCGAGCGCATTATGCAGATGGAAGGCGTCCGCTTTGCTTTCCGGGATGGTGGATCAGTGGGCGTAATATTAAGCTCGCTTGACAAATCTTCTACTGTTAGTGCTGCGATCAAGACAGTGTTGAAGGACTATCAGGTAATTGAAATCAGTTTCCCAGTAGGCAGTGAGCCTTCCAACCCAGTGCGACTGGGTGAAGCTATTGCTGAAACCATGCAGAAAGACCTCCGCCTTGAATATGCCCAAAACGTATCTGTTGACGGTAAAAATGATGATATGACCTACATGGTTAGCACCATGCTGGAACTGAAACGTTTCCTACAGGCATATGCGGCTCAAGTTACAGTTACCCCAGGCGCCGGTACTCAACTGGCTAAAGGGGATATTGTTGTCTTTCAGGGAACGGCTGCTACAGCTCCACAAGCTGGGAGTGCCCCGGCAAAAGGCAATGTTGTTGTGGAAATTACAGCAACTAGTGCTAATGGTGCAGCCGAAGGCCGTATCACCGAAGGTGATGCCTCCTGGTTAGGCAACCAGACAGGCAATGCCCAAGGCTATAAACTCGAGAAAAATGCTGTAAGTGGACAAATAGTAACAGCGACATACAAAAATCCGCGTCAGGAATTGGGAACCGCTCTTAGCGAAACAGGCAAACTTGTCGGACAAATCCCCGGCTTTGCCCAAGATACTAAGAGTCTTAGTTCTGTGGCCCTTGGAGCTCTAGATAACTATGGCAGCGGTGTTGCTGCGCTGGAACAGATACTGTCCAGTCTGCAAGTAGCTGGCGGCACAATTCAGGCAGCGACCAGTGCGCTTGCTGGGATCGATACCAGCGGTATCCGCTACCAGCTTGACAATTCGTCCCGCACACTCGGAGGCCTGGCCAATAGCTTGCAGGTACTTCGTTTGGTCAATGGTGATGTTGGTACAACCATCAGTAATCTTAGTGGAGCCCAGCAGAATTTGAGTAACTTAAGCTCCAACCTGTCTCAGCTGGACGATGTAGCAGCCAATGCCAGACGCGCTAAGTCAGCCATTGACAATATTGTCGCCAATGGTCAAAATACCATAGCTACTTTGCAAGCCTTTGACGTGAATGGTGCAAGAACCAGTCTCACAAGTGCTAATACCCGTCTGGGGGCACTGCAGGAATTGAATGTGCCCATAATTACTACCCAGGTTCAGTACCTGGCAGGTGCTGTTCCTAACCTTAAAGACGAAGAAATTAACCACTCAATCAATTTGTTGGATAAATTCATTGCCGGACAAGTAATTCCTGGTGCACGAATCCAGATTTTGACTACCAGCAGCATTGATGTTAACTCGGTCGCTCCTGTTGTTCATAAGCAGGCAGGCCATGAAAATGTATCACTGTATTCGACAGCGCTGGGGGTAATCGAACCTGATCCACGTGGTGAGCTGTATCAGGTGCTCACCGAGGTTAAGAGTATTCTGGCCGGTATGACGGCCATAATTATTACCATCTTATTCCTGGGGCTTGACCACACCGCGATTATGACAGTCATACGCCGTAAGCGTCTAAGCAAAAAAGTACCTCTTACCGGCTGGCGCAAAGTAGTTGAACGCATGACAATCACCTTTAGTGCCCCTGAACGCAGCTATGGTATGGGTGTAGGGGCGGTAATGCTAACAGCCATGTTCATTCTGTCAGGCGGCGGTATCCCGTATCTTCCCTGGATTGGCGTGCCATTCCTGGGAGCCATGCTTGGTCTGGTGGTTGCCTGTTATACCGAAAAAATCAGCCCGATTGCCGGTGAGGAAGTTATGGCCGGCGAGGCACTAGGCCTTTCTATGGATGAAGTAATGCGCGAGATCGTTATCCCCAGCGGTCGTCCAGGTCTAATGCAAAAACTCAATCAACGTAAAGTAAAATTTAAATAGATAGGAGGTGAGCTAGGTGCTCAATATCCAAAACCTGTATAAAACGTTTGGCAGCCTTGTCGCAGTTAACAACCTGAACCTGTCCGTGGCTCCAGGGGAAACAGTCGTTATTATGGGGCCATCAGGCTGCGGCAAATCAACAACAATCCGGATGATCAACAGGCTGATTGAGGCTGATAGCGGCTCAATCCTATTTGACGGAGTAGATATTACCCAATTAGATGATCATACCCTAAGAAACATGCGCAAACGCATCGGGTATGTGTTTCAGCACTTCAATCTCATCAACCGCCTCAGCGCGGTGGAGAATGTCATGCTAGGCCTGGTCATGGGCGGCCAATCCAAGGAAGAAGCCTATGATAAAGCCCTGGCGGCACTGACAAAAGTAGGTATGGAGCAGTTGATTGATCACAAACCAGGTCAACTATCTGGTGGTCAGCAGCAGCGGGTGGGTATCGCCCGCGCTCTGGCGTTCGAACCTGAGCTCATGTTATGGGACGAGCCAACTGCTTCGCTTGACCCCATGCTTGTCAGAGAGGTACTAGTAGTCATGGAAGAACTGGCAAAATACCGGGCTGCCACCATGCTGGTAGTTACCCATGAAATTGCCTTTGCCCTGCATGTGGCCGACCGCATTGTGCTTATGGAAAAGGGCGCGATTGTCGAGTCTGGCATACCCAGTCAGGTATTTGTAAATCCGGTTTCCCACGTTGGCTGCCAGTATAAAGAGCTTATCGAGTATCAGCTGAATACCAGCGCCCGTACCCTGGCTGGCAAACGTATAGCATAGGAGCAATCTCCCCTCCATAATTTTTAATCTCATGCTTGCACAAAAGGATAAATTCCTGTAGAATAAATTGGAATTAGACAATTCAGGAGGAACCCTAATGGAACGCCAAACCACAGTCGCTTCGCGCGTAGTGTATACAGGCATTGGCCTGCATTCTGGGCGGGACGTGACAATTGCACTCAATCCGGCCCCTGCTGATAGTGGCATTGTATTTGAGCGCACTGACCTTGCTGGCTTGCCACGTGTGTCTGCTCAAGCTGTCAATGTAACCAATACAATGCGCGCTACTACCCTAGAGCGAGGAGAAGCCAAGGTTTTTACCGTAGAACACCTGTTGGCTGCCTTTTACGCGATGGGTATTGATAATTGCCTGGTGGAGATATCATCGGTGGAACCGCCAGTCGCTGACGGCAGTTCTCTGCCTTTTCTTCAACTGATTGAGTCAGCAGGCCTTGCCTGTCAAGATGAACTGCGCCAGCCGCCGATTGTTGTTAAAGAAGCCATCTCAGTGCGTTATCCTGATAAATTTATTGCCATTTTGCCTTATGACGGATTTCGCATCACTTTTACCTCAATTAACCCGCATCCGCTGTTAGGTGTTCAGTTTGGCGACTATGAGATCACTCCTGAAGTTTTTGCCCGGGAGCTGGCTCCGGCCCGCACCATCGGTTTTATGCACGAGGTCGAGGCACTTAAGGCGCAAGGCTTAGCCTTGGGTGGCAGCCTGGAGAATGCAGTAGTATATGACGACAAAAATTGCCTAACGCCGCTTAGGTTCACTGATGAGCTGGTTCGGCATAAAATTTTAGATGTAATTGGCGATTTGGCGCTGGCTGGACGTATTGCCGGTCATGTTATTGCAGTAAAATCCAGTCATGCGCTCAATACCGCGCTGGCAAAAGAAATAGTAAAAGCAAGTATGTGATTGATTTATGAGGAGGCGCTTTCCTGTGATTTTATCATCAACCGAGATTCAAGAGGTTATTCCGCACCGTTTTCCCATGCTGCTGGTTGACCGTATTGTTGAGCTTGAGCCAATGAAACGGGCAGTAGGCATAAAAAACGTTACAATTAATGAGCACTTTTTCATGGGGCATTTCCCCGAAAAGCCTGTTATGCCAGGCGTGCTTATTTTAGAAGCCATGGCCCAGGTTGGCGGGGTAGCTATGCTTTATCCAGAAGAATACCGGGGAAAACTGGCCTTCTTTGCCGGCATGGACCGGGTTAAATTTAGAAAACCTGTAACCCCTGGCGACCAACTATACATGGTGGCCGAGATAATTAAACTGCGCGGCTCAGCTGGCAAAGTGTGGGCTCAAGCCTTTGTCGAGGGTCAGGTCGTGGCTGAAGCCGAGTTTTTGTTTGCGCTTACCTCCCGATAATAGTTGAAATACTGATATAACCACTGAAAACTGGTTGTTAAACGGTAATAATGGTTGTTTTCGGGTGATTTAGGTTAATTTTGCCTAATTTCAGTATGCCATTTTTCGACTGTCCAGTCGGAATATATATAACAATAAACGACACACAGGACCTGCTTATATAAGTTCTAATTTAGTGGGGAGTTGATTTTAATATGAAACCGGAATCGGTTGTAATACCGTTGCGTAAAATACATGAAACTGCAGTAGTCCACCCTAACGCCCGTATTGGTAAAGACGTAGAAATCGGGCCTTATGCTGTGATTGGCGAAAACGTACTCATAGGGGATGGGACACAAATTGGGGCTCATGTTGTTGTTGAAGGATGGACCAGCATTGGTAAAAACTGCGTTATCTACCCTAGTGCGTCCATCGGCGCTGATCCGCAAGATTTGAAATTCCGTGGCGAGAAGAGCTACGTATTTATTGGTGATAATACTAAAATTCGAGAATTTGCTACAATTAACCGGGCGACAGGCGAAGGGGAAGAGACCCGGGTTGGTTCTAACTGTCTCCTGATGGCTTATACCCATGTGGCTCACAATTGCGTTGTTGGCAACCATGTTGTTATGTCCAATGCGGCAACACTGGCAGGCCATGTGGTCGTCGAGGACCGCGCTGTTATTGGCGGTTTAGCCGGTATACACCAGTTTGTGAAGATTGGCCGTAACACCATGGTAGGCGGTGCTTCTAAGGTTGTACAGGACATTCCACCGTTTGTTATTGTTGACGGTCATCCAGCTAAAGTATGCGGTTTAAACAGTGTGGGTATCTCCCGCGCCGGTGTAAGCGATGTCGCACGCCGCAATCTTAAGAAAGCCTACAAGATTCTGTACCGCTCCGGCCTTAGTCTGGCCCAAGCCATTGCTGTTATGGAACAGGATCTTGAATCCTGCGAGGAAGTTGAGCATATGCTGCGGTTTCTCCGTAACGCCGAACGTGGTATTTGTCGCGGACGCAAGGACCTTAACGATTAACGTATATGTAAGCGTTGCTCAGCAAAACCTATAGACGAGCGACTTACCAGCTATTAGTATAGTGCAGGATGCGGTTAAACCGCGCCTGCTACATAAGGTGGGGACCAGAATGAATACAATAGGACTTATTGCCGGTGTTGGCCGGTTACCGGTTGAATTTGCCCGTGCCGCTCGCGGCATGGGCTTTGCCGTGGTAGCGATAGCAGTTGCGCCTGGCGTGGATGATGAATTAGCTCAGGCAGCAGACCGGTGTTATGCGGTCGGCTTAGGTGAGCTAGATAAGCTGCTTGCAACACTCAAGCAGGAAGCAGTTAACCAAGTTACCCTGCTGGGTAAGGTAACCAAAGAGCACCTATTCAGTGGTGCGGCACGGCCTGATGCCCGTATGCAGAGGCTGCTGGCCGGACTCAAAGATTTAAATGACGATACTGTCATGTTGGCGTTAGTGCGGGAGTTCGCTGGCGAAGGCATTGGTGTTCTTGACCAGACAGAACTCATCCGTCAATTGATGCCAACAGCAGGTATACTTACCAAACGCCAACCTTCCCCGGAAGAGCAGGGAGATATGGAGTTTGGTTTGACTATGGCCAGGCAAATTGGCGGCTTGGATATTGGACAAACCGTTGTTGTTAAAAACAGGGCTGTTCTGGCCGTTGAGGCCATTGAAGGAACAGATGCCTGCATCAGACGCGGCGGTCAGTTAGGGCGGGGCGGTGTTATTGTTGCAAAGGCTGCCAAGCCTCAGCAAGACCTGCGTTTTGACGTGCCCAGTGTGGGTCCGGATACCCTTAAAGCTATGATTGAAATTGGCGCAGCAGCCCTGGTTATTGAGGCAGGGAAAACGCTTTTGGTTGATAAGCAGCAAGTTATCGATTTGGCAGACAATAACGGAATTGCCATTGCAGCTATGTAGATCATTCAGGAGGACATACCATGAAAATTATGCTCTCAGTCGGTGAAGCATCTGGCGATCTCCATGGTGCCAGTGTAGCAGGTGCCCTGAAACTATTACAGCCGGATATTGAACTCTTTGGCATGGGCGGCAGGGCAATGCAGGCGGCTGGTGTTAATATTAACTATGACATAGCCGGTCTGGGAGTCATTGGTTTTGTTGAGGTCATCAAAAACCTCGGCAAACTGTTTGAACTAAGAGATAACCTCGCAGCGCTCATGGACATAGAACGCCCTGATGCGCTTGTTATTATTGATTACGCAGACTTCAATGTAAGGCTGGCAAAAATTGCAAAAGCAAAGGGTATTCCGGTAGTGTCTTATATTAGCCCCTCAGCCTGGGCTTGGCGGCGCGGCCGGGCCAAAGAAGTGGCCAAGCTGGTGGACAAGATTGCAGCCATATTTCCGTTTGAGGCTGACGTCTACCGTGCCGCTGGCGCAGATGTTACTTTCGTGGGTCACCCCATGGCAGATATCGTAAAACCGGCGCTCACGCAAGAAGAGGCGTACCGGTACTTTAACGTCCGTCCTGATGAGCCGGTAGTGCTCTTAATGCCAGGCAGCCGTCAGCAGGAGATTATCAAGCTCTTGCCGGTTATGTTGGAGGCTTGTCAGGTAGTTGTCGAAAAGCTGCCTAACTGCCAGTTTTTCCTGCCGGTTGCCTCGACAATTTCCCGGGAAATGCTACAAAATATTCTTGACAGACATAGTGTGAAGGTGACCCTGACAACTGACTATACCTATGACTTAATGGGCTTGTCTGATGCTGCTATAGCTGCGTCAGGAACAGCTACACTTGAGACTTCGCTAATGGGGGCGCCTACTGTTATCATATATAAAATGGCAGCACTGACCTACCTGCTAGGTAAATTACTGGTTAAAATACCCAATATAGGTTTGCCGAATATTATTGCCGGACGCAGGATTGTGCCTGAGCTGATACAAGACGCAGCAAACCCAGCCGCGATTGCTGCTGAGACGCTAAAACTTCTCACAGATGCAGCCGTGCGGGAACAAGCACTGGCAGATTTAGCTGAGGTAAAAGAGAAGCTTGGGCAAACCGGTGCGGTAAAAAGAGTGGCTGAGGTCATACTAGAAGTAGCGTCCCGCGGAGCACGTGAGGTACCTAAATGAAACTCTACTTACGTCTGTTAAACTATATTAGACCTTATTTGCCCAGGTTTATTGTCGCAGTTATCTGTATTCTGGTAGCGTCTGCCGCCAACCTCTTCATTCCCTGGATTATTCAAAATGTGATTGACGATGTGCTGGCAGCCAAAGATCTACAGATGCTGAACACGATCGCGATTGGGATTGTGGCCGTGTTTTTATTGCGCGGGTTTTTCTTTTTTGGGCAGACCTATTTAATGTCCTATATCGGACAGAGAGTAGTTATTGATATTCGTGAGTCGGTATACCGCCATCTCCAGCGTCTGTCGCTGTCTTATTATGAGAAACGCCAGACAGGCAGTATTATGAGCTACATAACCAATGATGTGGCAGCTCTCCAAAACGCGCTTGTGGAAAGCGTTATTGAGCTTGTAACAGAATCAGCAGTACTTATTGGCTCAATGGGGGCTATGTTCTACATCCATTGGAAGCTATCATTACTGACATTTATTACGCTGCCGCTGGTGGCTCAGGCTATCAGTATTTTTGGCAAACGTCTGAGAACTGCCAGTCGCGTAACTCAGGAGCGGGCGGCTGACATCACCTCGGTCCTGCAGGAGACAATCTCGGCTGTGCGGGTCATCAAATCCTTTGTTCGCGAAGACTATGAAATAAGCCGCTTTAGCCGGGAAAACTACTCAAACTTCCGGGCACAGATGAAGACAGCTCAGTTGAGTGCTACCTTAACGCCAATTGTTGAATTCTTAGGAGCTATTGGCGTTACCATTATCATTTGGTATGGTGGACGTGAAGTCATTAATGGCAGCCTTACTGCCGGCTCACTGATTGCCTTTTTGATTTATGTGGTTAACATTACAAACCCGATTAAACGCTTAAGCCGCGTGTATGGCAATATCCAACGGGCGCTTGCCGCTGCCCAACGGGTGTTTGACGTGTTAGATACCGAACCCGAGATTCAAGACATGCCTGGTGCCAAGGCTTTACCGCCCATTACTGGCCGGGTAGCCTTTGACCACGTGAATTTCTCCTATAAACCTGGAGAAGTGGCGCTTGCTGATGTATCGCTTGTCGCTGAAGCTGGGCAAATGATTGCCATTGTTGGGCCAAGCGGCGCAGGCAAAACAACCATCGCCAACCTTATACCCCGCTTTTACAATCCGGAAAGCGGCCTGATAGCTATTGACGGCTATGACATTAAGACAGTTACACTGAAGTCGTTACGGGAGCAAATTGGCATTGTGCCACAAGAAACAGTCCTATTTAATGGCTCGGTCTATGATAACATATTGTATGGCGATTTGGATGCCGGCAAAGAAGAAATCATTGCTGCTGCCAAAGCGGCTAACGCCCATGATTTCATCATGGCGATGCCTGAGCAGTATAATACCCAAATCGGTGAACGTGGTTCCAAACTATCAGGTGGACAACGCCAGCGCGTCGCCATTGCCAGAGCCATTCTCAAAGACCCCCGGGTGCTTATTTTGGATGAAGCGACCTCTGCTCTGGATGCCGAGAGCGAAAAATTGGTACAGGAAGCGCTTGACAAATTGATGGTTGGCCGCACATCCTTCGTTATCGCCCACCGTCTATCAACAGTACAACGTGCAGACACCATCCTCGTAATGGAAAAAGGACGCATAATCGAACGCGGTTCCCACACTGAGCTAGTAGCTGCTGGTGGACTGTACAGCAAGTTATACCAAGTCCAGTTTGCTGATAAGTAAATGCCACCTTTACCAACATGGTTTTGTGGAATTCCGATAAAGAGGTATCGACATGTATCTTATTTACAACATCCTGGCAGTTCTACTCGTAATCCTGGCCATCCCCGTGTTTATCGTAAGGAGCATCCATGAGAGAGGCTTTGCCGAGCGTTTGAAGCAAAGTCTTGGTTGGCTGCCTGAGGCAACAATGAAGCGGCTGGCAGGTAAAGACGCCATTTGGCTGCATGCTGCCTCAGTCGGTGAAATTGTTGCGGCCAGTCCGATTCTTAGGGAGATCCGGCGTGAGCTGCCTGAGATGCCAATCTTGGTATCTGTCGTTACTGCAGCAGGCTATGATATGGCAAAACGAATCATCCCTGAAGCCAATGGCATCATCTTTTTTCCGCTTGACCTTCCCTACCTCAGCCGTAGTGTGATTACCAAGATTCGTCCGCGCGTGTTTTTACTTGTCGAAACCGAGCTATGGCCGAACTTCCTGAAAGCTGCCAGAGACTTGAATATACCTGTAATGATGGTCAACGGCCGGATTAGCGAAAAAAGTCTGGGCCGCTACTCGTATTTCAGGAGTGTTCTTAAAGATATGCTTGATACCATTGTGAAATTTTGTATGCAATCTGACATTGATGCCCAATATATTACCCAGCTTGGCGCCAAGTCTGAGCGGGTCGTTGTAACAGGCAATACTAAATTTGACCAAAGTTATACTGCAATGGATGGTACAGAAAAGAAAAAACTATATCAGGCCCTACAGCTAAACCAAGCAGGGGCAATTATCGTAGCAGGCAGTACGCATAAGGGTGAAGAAGACCTGCTGTTTACAGCCTTTAGTCAAGTTATTGCAAAATTTCCGGACGCACAGTTCATTGTCGCTCCACGCGATATACTGAGGGCTGGAGAGCTTATTGAACTGGCGATTAAGCATAAATTTACGCCTGTCAGGCGGACAATGCTGGCAGAAGAGCTAAGCTCAGACACGCACAACATGATTATTATCGACACCATTGGCGAATTGGGGAAGATTTATGGTGTCGCCAATATAGTTTACATTGGAGGCAGCCTAGTTCCACGCGGTGGGCATAATATCCTTGAACCGGCTGCTCACGGTAAGCCCATTCTCATTGGGCCGCATATGTTTAACTTTAAAGATACCTATGCCATGCTATCTGAACGGGGCGCCTGTCTTACCGTCAGCGACAGTTCCAGCGTGGCCCAAACCATACTTACCCTGTTAAACAACCCTGAAAAAGCCCGGAAGATGGGCGAAGAAGCCTTGTTAATTATCAATGAAAATCAGGGCGCTTCCCGTAAAAGCGCTTTACATCTAAAAGAAGTACTGCAAACTTGTGGGTTGTCGCAAACCCACTAAGGACAGAAAGGCGAAAAGGCGGAACACTATATGATGCATCAGCGTGAAGCGCTCCAAGTATATCTCTATAAATTAGTGCACGGCGAAAAGCACGGGTTCTGGGCAGCCGTGCTGCTTGGCATACTCCGCGCCATGTCTTTCATCTATGGCCTTGGCGTCTCGATAAAACTTGGCATGTACCGGTTAGGTATACTGGAATGTCACAGACTGCCCTGCAAGGTGATTAGTTTGGGCAACATCACAGTAGGTGGCACAGGAAAAACCCCAACGGCTCAACGCCTTGCGGCCATCATCAGAGACATGGGATACAGGGTGGCCATTCTCAATAGAGGCTATCGGTCTGGCTGGAAGGGGCAGGTTGGTGTCGTGTCTGACGGCAACAAAATTTACATGACAGTGACCGAGGCCGGCGACGAAGCCTATCTCCTTGCCAAAAATTTGCCAGGAGTACCGGTAATCATAGGTCGTAACCGTTTCCTTACTGGTAGTTATGCCGTTAATAACCTGAACGCAGAGGTAGTTATTCTTGATGATGCCTATCAGCATTGGCAGCTTAAGCGCGATCTTGATATTGTGCTTATTGATACCCTTAACGTCTTTGGCAACAACTTCTTGCTGCCGCGGGGCACGCTGCGGGAACCGCTCACAAACTTAGACAGAGCTCATGCATTTCTTTTAACCAAAATTGATCAGTCGACAGGTAACGTACGGGAGACCATCAGGGAAACATTAGCCAGGTATAACGAGCAAGCGTTGGTTGTCGAAAGCACCCACACACCCCGGTGTTTTATCGAAATTGAAGAGTGGTATAAGGGTGTCCGTCCAGAAACAGTACCACTTGACAGTATTCAAGGCCACTCTGTTTTGCCGTTCTCGGCCATTGGCAACCCGTCATCTTTTGAAAAGACGATCACTGATCTGGGGGGCACGGTAATTGATGCTGTGCAGTTTCCAGACCATCACAACTATACTATGGCTGAGATGCAGTGGATTATGCAAAAGGCCGTTGATAATAAGGTAAAGGCACTGATTACTACGGACAAAGATGCTGTTAAAATTCCTTCCGAGTTTATTCATTCTGAACGGCCGCTGCCGGTGTATGTTCTGTCCATTGAAGTCAGGTTTCATGACAGTTATGCCGAACTTATGGACATGATAAAGAATGTGACAAATCCAGGTTCCTAATATTGGGGGTTATCTTGATGAAAATCTTGTGTGTAATTCCGGCACGCTACTCATCGACGCGTTTGCCAGGAAAGCCTTTGGCTATGATTGCCGGTAAACCAATGATTCAGCATGTGTACGAACGGGCCAAACAAGCAAACCGCCCTGAAACCGTGCTGGTAGCGACCGATCATGAGTTGGTCTATCTTGCGGTTAAAGAGTTTGGCGGGGATGTAGTCATGACTTCACCTGATCACCTGACAGGCACTGACCGTTTGGCCGAAGTCGCTGGTAAATATCCTGATGCAGATATAATTATCAATGTTCAGGGTGATGAACCGTTGATTGCGCCTGAGATCATAGACCTATTAGCCAGTGCGTTTGACGGTCAGCCAGAGCTAAATATGGCAACTCTTATGACCGAGATGGACAAAGAAGAATACAACCTGGCCAGCGCCGTCAAGGTTGTGACAAGTTTGGAAGGCTATGCACTCTATTTTTCGCGTTCCTTATTGCCCTATCCGAGGAATAACAAGCTGCCTGGCGGTTCGCTGCCAGTCTATAAACATATCGGCATTTATGCCTACAGGCGGGACTTCCTGCTTAACTACGCCGCCTTGCAGCCAACGCCGCTTGAATTGACCGAGTCGTTGGAACAGCTTAGAGCGCTTGAGCATGGATACAAAATTAAAGTGCTTAAGACTGATTTTAAATCCATCGGTGTTGACACGCCGGAAGAGTTAGAGAAGGTCAACGCCTACTTTAAGAATTTAGGTAAGAAATAAGATTGCTTTACAAATAAAAAATCAGGAGGCCGATTCTATGAATACAGTACAAATTCAAAATATCACAGTAGGTGCGCAAAACCCCATTACCCTGATTGCCGGACCTTGTGTTATTGAAGAGCCTGAACGCACCCTGAAAATTGGCCGAGCCATCAAAGAAATTGCTGATCGTCTCAACATCCCCTATATTTTCAAAGCATCCTATGACAAAGCCAATCGCTCAGCATACAACTCCTTCCGCGGGCCTGGACTTAAAGAAGGCCTGAGTATCCTTGCACATATCAAAAAAGAACTGGGAGTGCCGGTAGTCAGCGACATCCATTGCATTACTCAGATTGACGAAGCAGCCGAGGTGCTCGACATCCTCCAGATACCGGCTTTTCTCTGTCGCCAGACTGACCTCGTTTATCAGGCAGCCCGGACAGGTAAGGTCATCAATGTGAAAAAAGGCCAGTTTTTAGCACCGCTTGATATGAAAAACGTGATTACCAAGATCGAAGAAGCGGGCAACCACAATATTTTACTGACAGAACGCGGCGCAACCTTCGGCTATAATAACCTGGTAGTAGATTTCCGCTCACTGCCAATTATGCGGTCACTTGGCTATCCTGTGGTATTCGATGCCACCCATAGTGTCCAATTGCCTGGCGGTGCAGGGACCAGCTCAAGCGGACAGAGAGAATTTGTCCCCTATCTGACAAGGTCGGCAACAGCGGCCGGTATTGACATGCTGTTCATGGAAGTCCATGATAACCCACCCGAAGGCAAGTCTGATGCTTGTAATATGCTGTATGTAGACAAGCTGGAAGATCTGCTGAAAGATGTATTAGCCATTGATCATGTAGTTAAGAAACATAAATAGGGAGGGGTTCTAATGCCTATCGAACATGCCCGTGCCTGCTTAGAACTTGAAGCCGACGCCATCCGTGCACTGATTCCGCGGATCAATGATCAGTTTGCTGCTGCGATGGGGATGGTCCTAAATTGCTCAGGCCGTGTAGTAGTTACCGGCATGGGCAAATCCGGACTTATTGGGAAAAAAATTGCCGCAACTTTGGCCAGCACAGGTACGCCGGCCTTTTTTCTTCATCCGGCTGAAGGCATTCATGGCGATCTTGGTATGGTAACTGCAGGTGATATCATCTTAGCGATCTCTAACAGTGGTGAAACCAATGAGATCATCAGTATTTTGCCTACACTGAAACGGATTGGCGCCCCCATTATTGCCATGACAGGCCGCGAACAATCCACCCTTGTGCAAAACGCTGATGTTTTTCTTAATGTAGGTGTAGAGAAGGAGGCTTGCCCGTTAGGGTTAGCACCCACAGCCAGTACAACAGCAACCCTGGCAATGGGAGATGCGCTGGCTGTTGCTTTACTGTCAGCCCGTAACTTTACTCCTGAAGAGTTTGCTCTATACCATCCGGGCGGAGCATTAGGCCGCAAACTCTTGCTGACTGTGGAAAATGTAATGCATAGCGGTGAGGATATGCCTGTAGTATCACCAGACAAAACAGTAAAAGAAGCCCTCTTTGCCATAACAGCCCACGGTCTTGGCGCGGTAGTCGTTGTGGATAGCCTGGATACCATGCTATTACTAGGTCTCCTAACTGACGGTGATATCCGCCGCAGTCTGGAAAAAGGACATGAATTCTTAGATAAACCTGTTGCTGAACTGATGACCAGAAAGCCACGAACAATCACTAAAGATAAGCTGGCCGCCCATGCTTTAAATATCATGGAAAAGAACAAACCACGCCCCATCACCCTGCTGCCAGTAGTTGACAGCCAGTTTCGGGCGATTGGCATTATTCACCTTACTGACTTATTGCGTCAAGGAGTGGTATAATGGATAGTGTCTCATGTGCAAAAAAGGTCAAACTACTCATCTTTGATGTTGATGGTGTATTGACCGGCGGGCATATTATCTTTAGCCAGGACGGCGAAGCCCTAAAAGCCTTTCACTGTCAGGATGGTATGGGGATTTCCCTTGCCCACAAGGCAGGGATAAAGACGGCAATCATCACCGGACGCGAAAGCGAAATCGTCCGCCGCCGCGGTGCCGAACTCAAAATCGGCGATGTATATCAAGGCGCTATGGACAAGGTCATTGCGCTGCGCGAACTCATGGCTAAACATGAAATTGCATTAGATCAGATTGCCTATGTCGGCGATGACATTAATGATCTTCCCGTCATGGTACAAGTCGGCCTGCCGTGCGCTGTTGCCAATGCCGTGCCCGAAGTACAGGCAGTGGCTAAATACATCTCAACCCGCCAAGGCGGTAACGGCGCTGTTCGTGATATCGTTGAATATATTTTAAAAGCGCAAGGCTTATGGGATGGTATTATTGCCGAGTATATGAGAACAGATCGGTTTTCGCTTAATCAGTAGACACTAATCCCACAACCAAGAAAGGAGCAGACACATGTCAAATGAATGGCAATATCACATATGGAAACTGGCCAGCCGCTTGGTGTGCCTGCTGCCGCACTCAGTGATACTCGCTACCGGCAGACTGCTCGGACGTCTCTACTACCGTGTGGCTAGAAAGCAGCGTAACCGTGCACTTAAACAGATCAAAGAGCGTC
Source organism: Sporomusa malonica (assembly GCF_900176355.1). GTDB lineage: Bacteria > Bacillota > Negativicutes > Sporomusales > Sporomusaceae > Sporomusa > Sporomusa malonica. The sequence goes on from NZ_FWXI01000002.1 coordinate 125,122, forward strand.
TCGATTTACCTCAAACTGAAGCTGAAACAATAATCCAAAACTCGTTTCTCAAGCTGGGACAGACTTTTCTCGAAGTCCTCCATATGCCTGCTTTGACCCGAGAAAACTTCAAACGCTATGTTACCTTTGAAAACCGCCATTACCTCACAGAAGCTTTAGCACAGCAAAAAGGCGTTGTGTTTCTGACAGGCCATCTTGGCAACTGGGAATGGTTCGGCGCAGCCTTGGCTCTGGAAGGCTTTCCGGTGGCTGACATCGTGAAACGCCAGCCAAACGACCAACATACCCGTATATTGAACGAACAACGCCAAATGTTCGGTATAGAAATCTTTGCCAGCGGTACAAGCGAAATAATAGGAGCTGCCAAAGCCCTAAAGAAGGGCAAGCTCTTGGCGTTTTTCGCCGACCAGGACGCCGGCCATGAAGGGGTATTTATTGACTTTTTAGGCAAACCGGCGGCAACTCATCTTGGGCCAGCCGTTTTTGCCCGCAAGTTTAAGTCACCTGTTGTACCTGGCTTTATTGTCCGAAACCCTGACGGTACTCACCGCATCCTACTGCAACCGCCTATTTACTATGAAGATACCGGCAACCCTGATGCCGATCTATATAACCTGACTGAACGTATGACCAAAATCATTGAATCAGCAGTCAAAAACTACCCTGATGAATGGTTGTGGTTTAAAAAGCGCTGGAATACTGAGGTGAAGTCTCCTTGACAAAAAAAATGTATGTAGGTATTGCGTGTGCGGTACTTATCCTGGCTGGGGGGCTCTATTATCTCTTCTGGGGGGGGACCTCAGGCGATGCATCAACAGACCCGCAGGCAGCCCCAGTTCAGCCTGCTAACATTACTTTTGCCGGCAGCTCCATTGTTGAAGAGCAGGATGGGAAAAAATTGTGGGAACTAAGCGCTGAGACAATTGAGGCCGATGTGAATGGAAAAGTAGTTTATCTTAACAACCTTAAAGGTATATTCTATCAGGACAACGGCAGTAAGATTGATATTATTGCCAAACGTGCCACCCTTGATACCAAAACCCATGATATTTCCATGCAAGGTGATGTCAAAGCCACAGCAAGTGATGGAGCAGTATTTACTGCGGCTGAAGCCCGATGGTCTGGAGAACCCCAGGGGTTTACCGGCACAGGTGGTGTGTCGCTGACCCGGAATGGTACCATTATTACGGGTGACAATATCATAACAGACGCCAAAATGGAAAAAGTCAAAGTCTTCGGTAAAGCCAAGGTAATCACAGGAGGGATGACACAATGAGAAAAAATGCTTTACTAACAGTTATGACTGCTATAGTTTTTAGCGCAGGCAGTCTGATCACCATGGCTGCACCAGAGCCTGTTGCCAAAACTCCTGTCGAGATTGTGGCTGATTCAATTGACTATGACTCTGCCAGTGGTATTATGCTTGCCAGTGGTACCGTTCGTATCACCCAAGGCCAAGCCGTGATGACTGGTGCAAAAGCCCGGTATAATACCAAAAGCCAAGAGGGTCATCTTACTGGTGGCGTAACGGCAGTTAAAGAAGATACTACTCTGAGTGCTGCTGAAGTAAAGACATACAAAAACAATACCCAGCTAATTGCTATCGGTGATGCCATCCTGACAAAAGGGGATAAGCGTCTTACCGGTCCCAGGATAGAGTATTTTTCCGATACCCAATATGCCTTGGTACCCGAAAACGGGAGAATTGAAATGCCTGACGGTACCATGACTGCTGACAAAATCGAAGCCTTCATTGCCGAAAATAGCGCTACCGGTACCGGGTCAGTCCATATTGTCAGCTCGGTGCGTAAACTGGATGCAACGGCTAATACGGCCACCTACTATGGTGAACCCAAAGGCCAGAGTAAAGTTATCTTAAACGGCAATGCGCACGCCGTCCAGGACGGCAACATCCTGACAGGTGAAACACTGACACTGCGTCTTGACGAAAAGGCTATGGATGCGCAGGGACAAGGCGGTCGCACGAAACTTATCATTACTCCGCAATAGATTCTTTCCACAAACTCTTACTAGCAGCGAGGATATTTGCGATATGTATATCGAAACCCGCGATTTGATAAAAACCTTTAAAACCCGTAATGTAGTAAACGGTGTCAGCCTGCGTGTAGACCAGGGACAGATCGTTGGCCTTCTAGGTGCCAACGGCGCGGGGAAAACAACTACCTTCTACATGATTGTCGGCCTTGAGCGACCCAATAGCGGCCAGATCTTCATTAACGGCGAAGAAATCACGCATATGCCCATGTACAGGCGTTCACGCTATGGCATCGGCTATTTACCGCAGGAAGCGTCTATTTTCCGCAAACTCACAGTAGAAGACAACCTTATGGCCATCTTAGAAACAACCAAGCTGAGTAAGCTTGAAGCCAAAACCAAGATGGAAAGCCTGCTCGAAGAATTCCACGTAGCCCATGTGCGTAAACGCTACGGCTCTGAATTATCAGGTGGCGAACGCCGCCGGGTCGAGATTGCGCGTGCGCTGGCGACTGATCCGGCCTTCATTCTCTTAGATGAGCCGTTTGCTGGTGTTGACCCGATTGCCGTAGCTGACATTCAGGCCATTATCAGCTATCTCAAAGAGCGTGGCATCGGTGTGCTCATTACCGACCATAACGTTAGAGAAACCCTAAGTATTGTTGATAAAGCCTATATTCTTAACGAAGGTCAAATCCTCATTGCTGGCGACAGCGACACCATTGCCAACAGTGAAGTCGCGAAACAGTACTACCTCGGCCACAACTTCAGCTTGTAAGGGAGACTTCCATGCGTATACTTGACAAATATATTCTCAAAGAGCTGCTGGGGCCCTTCTTTTTCGGCATAGCTGCCTTTTCCAGTGTTTTTATTGGCACCAGCACACTCTTTAGAATTGCCCAATATGTAACTAAATATGGCGCATCCATCCCCACCGTAACTAAGCTGTTTTTCTACAGTCTGCCTGGGATTATTGTCCTCACTTTTCCGATGTCCATGCTGTTGGCTGCGCTGCTATCGTTTGGTCGTCTGTCTGGTTCAAGCGAAATAACAGCCATGAGATCAGGCGGTCTTAGTTTCTACCGGCTGGCTGTACCTGTGATGATTACGGCCTTCGTTGTCAGCCTTGCCGCCATCGTGCTTAACGAAGAGGTTGTGCCTGCTGCTAACGCTGGTTATAGTAACATTGTGCGCTATGAGATCGAAAAAAATACCCGCCCAAAATCACAAGAGCACATTATTGTCAAAGACGTTAAAGCAGGCCAGATAGAGCGCTTGACCTATGCGCAGAACTTTATGTCAGATACCAACACTATGAATAAAGTATCTGTCCAGGAGTTTGAAGCCGGCAAGCTTGTCAGGGTAGAAAATGCCGAGACCGCCGTATGGACGACTGACCGCTGGATTATGTACAACGGCACAATCACTGACCTGTCGTCTGATGGCAAGGTGGGCCGCACCCTCAAATTTACAGAGCAAGTTATGCCGATCAACAAAGAACCTAAAGCTATATCCCGCGAGCAAAAAAAGCCTGATGAAATGTCAATGAAGGAACTGAAGCAGACGATTGCTGTTTTGAAAAAAGAATACGCAAAAACCAGCAACTATGAGGTCGAACTGCACCAACGGGTAGCCATTCCGATGGCGAGCTTTGTCTTTGCGCTGATCGGAACACCCCTGGGACTGTCACCTAACCGCTCGAGCTCCTCTATCGGTCTTGGCTTGAGTATCATCATCATCTTCATGTACTATGCAGTACTGACCGTCTCAACCGCATTAGGTCAGGGCGGAGCGATTGCCCCATTTATAGCAGCCTGGATACCTAACATAGTGGGTACACTGGTAGGCATATATTTGATATACAAGGCTTCCCGTTAATACAATTGGTGAATCCCCTGTAACCCCGAGAGAGGAGGGATATCATGTACGGTTTAGCCCTAATTGCCATAATTGCCGTTATGGGCGGTGCCATCGCCTATATTGGTGATAAACTAGGAACTAAAGTCGGTAAGAAAAAACTCAGTATCTTTGGCCTCAGGCCAAAACACACCTCAATCATTGTCACCATCGTCACCGGTATTCTTATCTCGGCGACTACCTTAGGTGTAATGACTGCCATATCCTGGGACGTCCGTACTGCATTGTTTGGCATGGAAGAGCTCAAGGCGGAACTGGTATCCCTAAACAGTGAAGTGGATGTTAAAACCAATGAACTTGAACTCAGTCGCGCGGCCCTTGAGACCAAAACCCAGGAATATATTGCAATCAATACAAAAGTAAAAGAAACAGCCGCACATTTAATACAAATTATGGCAGAACTTGATGAAGTAACAGGCGAGCGTGACCGGGCAGCAGCAGCCTTAAGCCTGCTGCAGTCAGACTATTCCCTGGCGCAGCGCGACCTTGCCAAATATCAAGGTGATATTAAGAGTCTCCAGGCAACAAAAAACGAACTTGACAGCCGCATTGCCGGTCTTAACACCAAGATGAACGAACTGAATACAGCCAAGACAGCGCTGCAGACAGATGTTGACCGTCTGAACGAGTTGGCCGTTAGCCTGAAAAAAGGTCTCCAGATTGTCCGGGAAGGTACAGTTGTATTCAGAACCGGCGAAGTGCTGTCAACCTCAGTTATCGAGGGTGGCAAATCTCCGGAAGATACGGCCAAAATGCTGGGTGAGTCAGTATACAAAACCAATGTACTGATTCTTGATAAACTTGGGGTAGCTGACAAAAAACTTGAAGTGCTCTGGATTGCCCGTTCTGAGTTTGACCAAGCGGCAGCTTTGATTGCTGAAACCAATCAGGCAGTCATTGTCCGGATCTCAACAGTGGGTAATACCGTATATGGTGAACCGGTAATTGGGCGACTTGAACTGTTTCCTAACCACCTGGTGTATAATAAGGGCGAGGTTGTATACAGCGAAGTCGTTAACGCTCCGAGAGACGCGCAGCAGGCAGAAGAGGTTGTTATGGGTTTCCTGCAGAAAGTAAACACGACCGCTGTTAATCAAGGAATATTACCAGACCCTATTCAGGGCACAGTAGGCAGCATGAGCGGCGCACAGCTCTTTGAGAGCGTCAACCGGGTAAAACGCTACAGCGGCAAAATAGAACTCACTGCGGTCGCTAAAACCGACACCTACACAGCAGGTCCGCTGCAAATTGAGATCCGCATCAAAAGCGGTCTCTAAAAAGTTAACATAATATACCTGTTAAGAATCCTGTTTATTAAGCAGGATTCTTTCTTTTTTTGCAGAATACATAGTAACATGAAAGTTAGTTATGTAAATTGCATAACTACAAGAGACATAACTTTCAATGTTGAATAATAAGCCGTAAAATAAGGGTTTTACCAAAAACTACATGCGGCAAAACCACCTATAAACATTGAAAATGTCTCAACATTATGTTAAGATAAATCCTGCGGAATGCGGCAGGTGCGTATCGAGAAAAAAGCCCTGCAAAGAGAGGAAGGACAGATTGAGGAAACGTGGAAACTCATTCGATGCCATCCCCCTTGAGCGGGTAGACCTCCCGATATGTCGGTGGCAACACCCGCAAATTTAAAATAAATTAAATTTCAAGGGGGATACTTCAAATGAACAAAAGACTTCTTAAAGTAGCAGTTACAACTGCACTTACAGTAGCTTTCGCCGTTCCGGCTTTCGCTAACCCATTCTCCGATGTTCCTGCAAAACACTGGGCTTATGACGCTGTAAACAAGTTGGCTAAAGCCGGTGTAGTAACAGGCTTCGGCGACGGCACCTACAAAGGTGACAAAACTGTTTCCCGTTACGAAATGGCTTCCATGATCGCTACTGCAATGCAAAAGAGTCTGAACAACGACCAAAAAGAAACCGTTGACAAACTGTCCAAAGAGTTCGCTACCGAATTGAACGAAATGGGCGTAAAGATTGAATCTCTTGACAAAAAAGTGGACAACATGGTTAAAATCTCCGGTGACGCTCGTGTTCGTTACGGTGATAACACAACTCAAGATACCGACTTCCGTGCTCGTGTAAACTTTGACGGCAAAATTAGCGATAACCTCAAATTTAACGCTCGTCTGACCACTGGCAATATCGGCTACGATGTTAAACCTGCTCAAGGTGGTACTCAAGGCAATATCATTCTTGACACTGCTAACGTAACCTTCAATGCTCTTGGTTTGACTAACACCATTGGTCGTCAAGACCTTAAGCTGGGTAATGGCTTCCTGTTTGATACCAGCCTGAACGCTGTTGCAACTCAAGCTGGTGGCTTGAAATTAGTTGCTGGCCGCGATGGCAGTGCAGATATCATGGCAGCTCAATATGGTACTAATCTGATGGGCGCTAAAGTAACTGCTAACTATATGAAGAAAGATGCTACCGAGTTCTATGGTGCTAACACTTCCTTCAACCTGTTAAACGGTGTAACTGCTAATGCCGAGTTCTATCAAAACAGTGATGACGCTAAGGCTTCCGCATATGGCGTGAAAATTAACAAACTTGGTCTGTCCGCAATGTATCGCGATGTTGACAATGGAATGATGACTGGTTACTCCACTCTTCAAAACGATATGGACAAAGCTTCAATTGGTGCTGGTTTCAAAGGTATGGAATACCAGCTTGAAAAAGCAATTGACAAAAATGCTAACCTGGTTGTTAAATACCAAGACTTCGAAAAACAAGATGGTACAGATATCGCCCGTACCCAAGCTACTGTTAACGTTAAATTCTAATAAAGCATTCCGCAGCAAAAGGACGCCCCTCGTGGCGTCCTTTTTGTATTGTCCAGTATTCTGTGGTATCATCAAAAAGAGGAAACCTTTACTAATGAACAGCATATAGTGATAGGGGGCAAAACCTAATGCAGGAAAACCTAGTCTTATCTATCGACCCAGGCCGGGAAAAGTGTGGTATTGCCGTAGTACATAAAGAACTTGGCATCATCCATAAAGCAATTATCCCTACTACCGAACTCATCACCACAGTGGCAACCTTGGCTGCAGCCTACAACCTAACAACCGCAGTCATTGGCGACGGTACCTCATCCCAGACTGCACGAAAGTCACTTGCCGCAATCGCAGTCAACGGTCAAAAGCTCACCATCACTCCTGTCAACGAGCATCACTCCACAGACGAGGCCCGTAAACGCTACTGGGTCAATAATCCGCCCCAAGGCTTAAAACGCCTCATACCCACCAGCATGCAAGTGCCACCAGTCCCGGTAGATGATTACGTTGCCGTAATTCTTGCCGAGCGCTATTTTTCAGGACTATGACTATAATCATACTCCCCAAATCGTCATTGCGAGCGCTAGCGTGGCAATCTCACCCCATGGCCTCCCTGCAGCCATATTTTCTATGAATTTTGTTGACCAGTGCAAAAAAATGTTATTTTCTTGTTAAATTTTTCTAAATAATAAGAAGGAATTTATACCCAGACGTAGAATACACTAAATCAGAGAAGGTAAAATCTTCATATTTTTAAATCCACTTGGTCTTCCCGCCGAAAATAAGTAGGCGCTAAGATATGAGCACAGACCGAAGGAAGAGGCATTGAGGAAACGTGGACACTCAGTAATTCTCTTCTTAGGTTAGATGCTCGAAAAAATATTTTATAAAACCTAAGGAGGAAGAAACAAATGAAAAGACAAACAGCCTTGGCCTTGGCCGCAGTATTCTCCCTGAGCGTAGCAGGTACAGCTCTAGCAGCTCCTGCTAATCCCTTCGTGGATGTTCCCGCAAAACATTGGGCTTATGACTCCGTTAACAAGCTTGCTCAAGCTGGTGTAATCTCCGGCTATGGCGATGGCACCTACAAAGGTGACAAAACCCTTACCCGTTATGAAATCGCCGTTATCGTTGGCAAAGCAATGGCTAACAGCGGCAAAATGGACGCTGAAACCAAGAAAAACCTTGACGCTCTAAAAGCTGAATTCAGCGCAGAATTGAACAACCTCGGCGTTCGTGTAGATAACCTGGAGAAAAATGCTTCCAAAGTGAAGTTCACTGGTGAAGTTCGCGAACGCTATGATTATCAGGAAGATGTTGATAATACTTCTACCACTCGTCTGCGTTTGAACATGACCGCCCAAATTGCTGATGAGGTAACTTTCCATGGACGTTATCAATCTGCTTCGGGTTGGGGTACTGGTGCGACAACTTCGCTGACTCAAGCTTATATCGCTGGCAAGGTTGCAGGGTTAGATTATAGCTTTGGTCGCCAACCCATTTGGTTGGGACAGGGTCTAATTGCAGATACAAGCGGCAATTGCGATGGCTTGCTGTTAACTGGTGGTAAAGATGTTACAGTTACTGCAGGTGCTTTCAAAAGCACTGCCACTGCCTATGTTGGTGGAGATGTTGATCTGAACTTCTATGCTGCTAACGTGGGTGCAAAATTAGGTGATAACCTTAATCTTAGCGTATCCTACCTTAAAGATAAAGATTCTGTTGCTTATAAAACCACATCTGCTGGCTTAAACTACACAGGTATCAAAAATATTACCGTTAGTGGTGAATTTGGTCAAAATGATTCTGATGTAGCTAAGGTTTTCGATGGAGAAAAAGCAAAAGCTTGGATGGGAAAAATTCAATATGCCGCTGCTAAGAAAGATCAAGTAGGATCTTTGGGTGTATGGGCTGGCTATAGAAACGCTGATCCCGGTTTCGATGTAGGTGAACTTACCACTCTTGACTCTGCAAGACAAGACGCTAGCTTTGGTAATCTCGATAATGTCAAAGGTCTTGAGTTTGGTGTTGAATACACTGTATTTAAAAATGGTGTATTTACAGTTCAGTACAATGATCTGGAACTGAAAGAAGCCGCTGCTGGTGTTGACAAAGATAAGAAAAACTTCTTTGCTCATTTAGTTTACAGCTTCTAATTAAGACTGAGAAAACCGCTAACTTTTAGTTAGCGGTTTTTATATTTGAATATGTATAGTTTTAATTATTTTTTCGACAAATTTCGCTTTAGCTAGCAGGAAATAACTAGACAATGTAGAATATATTACTAAGGCAGATATTGAGAGATGTAATGAGGAAACATGGACACTCATAATAGTCTCTCCTTAGAAGCTCAAAAAAATAAAATTCCTAAAATCTAAGGAGGAAAACACACATGAAAAAACAAACAGCTATGGCTCTGGCAGCAGTATTTGCTATGAGCGTAGCAGGAACAGCTCTCGCAGCTCCTGCTAATCCTTTTGTCGACGTACCCGCTAAACACTGGGCGTATGACTCTGTTAACAAGCTTGCTAAATCCGGCGTAATCTCCGGTTATGGCGATGGCACCTTCAAAGGTGACAAAACTCTTACCCGTTATGAAATCGCCGTTATCGTAGGCAAAGCTATGGCTAACAGCGACAAAATGGACGCGGAAACCAAGAAAGCTCTTGAAGCTCTGAAAGCTGAATTTGGCACAGAACTTAACAACCTTGGCGTTCGTGTAGACAACCTTGAGAAGAATGCCAGCAAAATTAAGTTCACTGGCCAAGTGCGTGAGCGTTATGAGTGGACTGAAGATGGCGGCAACGAGAATCTGCTTCGTTTACGTTTAATGATGACTGCACCTGTTGCTGATGGTGTAACTTTTAAAGGTCGTCTTGCTACCGAATCAGCATGGGGTACTGGTGGTACTGTAGCATTAGATCAAGCTTACCTTACAGGTAAAGTGGCAGGAGTAAATTATAACTTCGGCCGTCAGCCTATCTACCTTGGTAAAGGCTTGCTTGCTGATACTACCAGTAACAACGATGGTTTGGTTGTAACTGCTGGTAAAGACGTCAAAGTTACTGCTGGCGCTTTCAAGAAAGCTGTTGCGAACTACACTATTGGCAATATTTCTGCTGACGTAGCTAAAAACCTCAATGTAACTGCTTCATACATCGAGGACAAGGATGCTACTGCATTATATGAAACCACTGCTGCTGGCATAAGCTACAATGGTTTTGGTAAGTTCGCTATCTCCGGAGAATTTGCTAAAAACGATGTCAATGATATTGATGCCAAAGCTACGATGGCTAAAGTAAAATACGGCGTTGCCAAAGCAAACGAAGTTAACTCCTTTGGTGCTTGGGTTGGCTACAGACAAGCTGAAGCTGGCTTCGATATCAAAGGCCTGACAACTTATGATTTCACCGCCGCTGCTGGTAAAGCATCCAACGACGTTAAAGGTTACGAGTATGGTATTGAATACACCGTCTTTAAAAATGGCGTGTTAACACTTCAATACAACGACATGAAAAACTATGATGAAACTGCTTCAAAAGAAAACTTACTTGCTTATTTAGTTTACACTTTCTAATTAGTAATAATGTAAAACCGCTAACGTATGTTAGCGGTTTTACTTATTTATAGCGTAATATTATCCCTTATTAATGCCAGCGGTGACAAACTTCTTAGTCTACTTCCCTAAAAACGGCAGGAAAATTCTCCTATGTGCCGAAATTAATAACATCTAAATCTTTCAGGGAGGAAACTGGCATGTTTAAAAATAAACTAATAGCGTTAATTACCGTCACTATGCTTTTAACATCATTACTGGCCATTCCTGTATCGGCCCAATCAACAAGCGAACTTACGGTCATTGGCAAACTGGCAGCTGTCGAAAGAAACATATACGGTGCAAGTCAAACAGGAGCACTTATTGACCGGGTAAATAAACTTGAACAGGACATATACGGACAAGAAGCCCATGAAGCGGTATTGCCCCGTGTGGATAAACTTTATGCACACACCTTCGAATCAACCGAGCAAACCCCGTCAATCCTTACTAAACTCAATGGCGTTGAATGGACACTTACCCATCGTGTAAGCAACAGTCCTATCAAAACAAGAATCGAAAACCTTGAAACAACGATGAATGGCAGCCCGTCAACAGGATCAATGGATGAGCGCCTTAGCAAATTACTAAACCTTGCTTATACAGACGGCCGGTTTGAAGTGGTAGCTGCTATACTCGCAAAAGACACTCTTATAAAAATTAAAACCCTTTCAACCTTGAGCAGTAAGCAAAGCCGTGTGGGAGATACTGTAGCTTTAGGGATTGCGGAAGATGTGTATATCGGCGGTGTGCTTGTTCTTCCAAAGGGCGCTAGCGGAACCGGAAAAGTAGTAAAAGTTGACCAATCAAAGAATTTTGGCCGCGACGCCAAGCTTGAGATAAGCTTTGATAATGTTCGTGCAATCGATGGTAGTACAGTAAATACTATCCTTGGTGAAAAAGCCAAACAGGAAACAAAATCAATGGCTAAGGCCGCAGGAGCCAGTGTGGCAGGTATGATTGTCCTCGGGCCGGTGGGCATCCTTGGTGGTGCTTTCATTAGCGGTAAAGAGGCTAATATCCCTATTGGCTCTCAGCTATATATCCAGACCAAAGATGATGTTGAAGTTTATGGTATTAGAGTAAAATAATCGCGAAAAACTAACAAAAAAGCCGCCTAAGTGCGGCTTTTCTACATATTACTAGGCAGAGCATGAAGGAATGACGGGGGATATGTAGAATACAAAGTAGGATACACGCCTCGCCCATAATATATTACTAATAGGAGAATATTAAGCACTATGCCTAATAATAATAAAATTATCCTTGGGCTAATGGCCTTCGCTATAGTCTTTGGCGGTGCTAATCAAAGCCAGGCCCAGGAGACAAAACCTAAGCAAGCGATAACTAGCCAGGCTCCGATTGTAATCGAGGCTAATGATTTATCCTTCAGCGACGAAACCGGTGAGATACTTGCCAAAGGCAATGTCGTAATTACTAATGACGGTCGGCGCGTAGAAGCTGAACAAGTTAACGGCAATACCAAACTAAGTGAAATATGGGTTAAGGATAAAGCTCTGTTTTCCGAGCCAGGAAAAACCCTTACAGGAATAAATACACTATATAACTACAAGCTCAAAACAGGCAGCATGGATAAAGCTAAAGGCAAAGTCGAAAAAAGCTATATTTCCGGCAATAATATTAGCATGTTCCCGGATAAGCTAATCATTAACGACGGCACGGCCACCAACTGCCCAGCCACCGTGCCTGACTACCATATCAGCGCCGATAAAATTGAAATCTGGCCTGGAAACAAAATGATTGCCTATAACGCTAAATTCTGGATTGGGAACATGGTGATTTTTTCTCTTCCTAAATACCAGCAGTCTTTAACCCCGGAAAATGACAGCGTAGTATTTCCACAATTAGGTTATGATAGTGATGACGGTGTGTTTATTAAGCAGCGAATTGAATATCCGTTTAATAACAAATTAGCTGCCTATGTTAACCTGGACTACTACTCCAGGGCTCATTTTAAGCCAAACTATGGACTAATTGATCGCGAATCTAACTACTCAGTTGGTATCTCTCAAGGACATTTTAGCGATGATGATAGTAATTGGATTAAGAAAGAGCCCGAATTTAAGTTTTCCTATTACCCACATCGGTTAGGCAAGCTGCCAGTAAGCTATACCTTTACTGCTGCCTATGGAAAGTGGAGTGATTCGCAGAAGACAAGTTGGCATCAGGACTATAGTTTATATTTTAAGCATGATACGATTAAACTTGGCGAAAGTGTAACCCTAAATATAGGAACAGGGATTCAACATGTGCGTGAAAGCTATGATGATTCCAGGCGAGATATGTGGAAGTTTGATGCAACGGTAGATAAAAAATGGTCTGAACGCCTCAATACTTGGGTTGGTTATCACTATACCCAAAATAATGATGCATTATTTGAGTATGATCAAACCGACTTATCCCGTGAATTAGCATCAGGCTTTACCTATAAGATCGACAAGATGAACGCTATCGGGGTCAGTCACAGCTATGACCTAGATAACGACAAAGTTGCCGATATTGATTATAGTTGGTATCGCAATTTGCATTGCTGGGAAGCTAAAGTTACCTATCGTGCTAAGCGTGATCAAATTAGATTTGACGTTAGTACCGTCAAGTGGTAGAGAATCATTGTAACTCTGAAAGGAGTCGTTCCGCCCATGTCTCGGAGCCTTATGCAGTATATCGACAAGCTTCAAAATCAGAAAATCATGATTATCGGTGATATGGTAGCAGATGTCTACCTTGAAGGCAAAATATCCCGTATTTCCCGCGAAGCACCAGTTCTTATCCTTGAGCATTCTCATGAAACCGTAGTGCCTGGCGGCGCGGCTAACGCTGTTCATAACGCAGCTGCTCTAGGAGGACAAGTTTATGCTGTTGGCGTAGTCGGTCAAGATAATGCCGGTAAGCAGCTAACCAGTACTCTAAACAACAAGAAAGTTAATACTGATGGCTTTATTGTTGATGCTTCCCGACCAACCATTACAAAAACACGTATTATGGCTGGCGGACAGGCTACCGTACGTCAGCAGATAGTTCGAGTAGACCGAGAAAGTAAAGACCCACTCAGCCCTGATATTGAGAAAATACTTCTTAATTATATAAAAGAAAACATTGGTGTTATGTCTGCTGTAATTATAAGCGATTATGGCAGCATGACAGTATCGCCCGCCATTCGGGAACAGGCAATTGCTGCCTGCAACTTGGCGGGCATTCCGTCTATCGTTGACTCACGCTATAACGTTATGGCCTATGAAGGGATCAAACTAGTCAAACAAAATGAATCCGAGGCCGCTGCCTCTTTAGGTTTAAAAGTGCTGGAAAACAACTCACAACTACAACAGGCTGCTGAAGCAATGTTGGCACGTCTCAAGGCTGAGGTAATTCTGATTACACAGGGGCCGGATGGGATGACCTTGTATAACCGCAACGGTGCAAACACTCATATTCCGGTAACTAATATCAGTGAGGTCTATGACGTAACAGGTGCTGGTGATACAGTTGTGGCCACGATGATGCTTGCGTTGGCTGCCGGCGCTGACTATGTAGATGCAGCTTCCCTGGCGAATTTTGCTGCCGGTGTTGTTGTACGTAAGCCTGGGACTGCTACCACCACCCCGCAGGAGCTTAAAGCGGCGATTGGAGAATATTACTCATGAAAATTGTAGACCGCAAGGATATTGCCGTAATAACCAAAGAGTTAAAAGCAAGTGGGAAAAAGATTGTATTTACAAATGGTTGCTTTGATTTATTACATGCTGGGCATGTTCGTTATTTAGCAAGCGCCCGGGAGCTGGGCGATTGTTTAATTGTCGGTTTAAACAGCGACAACTCAGTAAAAAGCCTCAAAGGGGAGTCCCGACCGATTAATGGCCAGGATGACAGGGCTGAAGTGCTTGCTGGTCTGTCGGCCGTGGATTATATAATTATTTTTGATGAGGTTACAGCCGAAGGCTTGGTGGCCGAGGTTCAACCTGATGTCTACGCCAAAGGTGGGGATTATACAATCGATAGTCTGCCAGAGAGCAAAGTAGTTGCTGCATATGGCGGACGCACGGTATTAGTGCCGGAGGTATCAGGCCGATCGTCCAGTAATATAATCAAGAAATTGAGCGGTGAGAAAACAAATTAAGAGTGTCTCACCTTATCGGAGGCAAGAAGTGCATTACAGGAATATTTTAGTCATAAAGCTTAGTGCAATTGGTGATGTAATCCACGCTCTGCCTGTAGCGGCAGCCTTGAAGAAATGCTTTCCACAAGCTAAAATTACCTGGGTTGTGGAAAAAGCGGCCTACGACATATTAACCAATAACCCATATATAGACGATCTAATCGTTTTTGAAAAAGCAAAGTTTAAGACAATTGGCAATTTGATCCAGTATGCTCCGGGATTTATAAATGATCTGAGGTCACGCAAGTTTGATCTAGCTCTTGACCTGCAGGGTTTATTTAAAAGTACTGTAATCGCTTATCTAAGCGGTGCTCCTACCAGACTAGTATATGAAAACGCGCGCGAAGGCAGTAGCCTCTTAAGCAAGCGGATTATTGGCAATTATGCTGAAGGGCATATTGTTGATCGTTACCTTGATGTCGTAAGGGCGCTAGGCTGCACAGTTGGTAAACCTGTGTTTCCGGTAGTTATCACCGAGGAGGAGGCCGCTAGAACCAGCGCTCTCATGGCACATGCAGGGCTTATGGCCGATATTCCATATGTCGTGCTG
The DNA here is from genome assembly GCF_900176355.1 of Sporomusa malonica. Taxonomy (GTDB): domain Bacteria; phylum Bacillota; class Negativicutes; order Sporomusales; family Sporomusaceae; genus Sporomusa; species Sporomusa malonica. The sequence goes on from NZ_FWXI01000002.1 coordinate 140,156, forward strand.
GCACTGGGTGCTAATTGGCCTAACAAAATATGGCCGGCTGAGAAATATGCTGAAATCTGTGACCATCTGCAGGCTGACGGTAAGACTGCACCGGTAATCGTAGGTGGACCAGGAGAAATCCCGTTGCTTGAAAGATTGTTAGCAAATACCCAAATACCGCCTGTTAGTCTAGTAGGGAAAACTACACTCAAACAACTGGCTCATATAATCAAACATGCCCAGGCCTTTATTGGCGGCGATACCGGGCCGATGCATTTGTCTGCTGCGCTTGGCACGCCGACAATTGCTTTAATGGGACCAACAGACAAAATACGTAATGGTCCTTATGGCGAATCTCATAAAGTGATCCTGGTTGACAAGCAGTGTGCCGGATGCTGGCGGCGCAAGTGTCCGAAGGGGCTGGATTGCCTTGCTGGTATCAATGCCGATGAGGTTTATGTAGCTTTGATGGACATTATAAAAAGAGGTGATATGCATCGCTCGCTTCGATAAACGGATACTGTTCATTTCATTGAACGGACATCAACGACGCTACTTTCGTACGTTAGGGAATTACCTTAAGGATTCTAATCAGATTTATCACGTTGACTATTCCTCATCAACGATAATGGATATACTTACCCAGCCATCACTAGAATCGCTGCCTACGGAAATAGGTATTAAGGAACAAGACATTGAGGAGATAATCTCCTTTTTATTAATAAAGGGGAAGTATCGAAATTTTGGCCTAATCAGGCGGTTTCTTCATAGTAAACAAGTACTGGAAGCTCAGGCTTATGGAGCCTTAAAATTCTTTCATAAGTATATAAATGAGCATAGCATTGATCTTGTATGTGTCTGGAATGGCACTCTAATCCCATTGGCTGCAGCAACTAAAATTGCTAAAAACCTTGGCAAGAAAACATTGTTTTTTGAGAATGGGTACTTACCTAATACTACAACAGTAGATCCTCAAGGTGTAAATTATGCCAATAGTCTAGTGGGAAAACCACGTTCATTCTATGACGAGATTGAAATAGAACCAGAAAAACTGCGCCAGCTTTATGAGGCCAGGCCCGCTATTCGAGCTCTGAAGGCCAAATGGTATCACAAACTGGTAAAGAATAAAACGCAGGGTCAGGTGGAAGACATCCAACTACCTGCCAAATATATATTCGTACCATTTCAAGTTCATGATGATACTCAGGTTCTACTAAACTCTTCGAATGTCAAAACAATGGCAGAACTTCTGGACTACGTTGTTCCTGCAGTTGAACAGTATAATATAGAAGCCAACGATAGCATTGAGTTAGTTGTGAAAGAACACCCTTCTGATTTTGGCAGAATCAACTATGAAGAATTACGACAGAAATATGCAAAAAGAAACGTTATCTTTCTTCGTTATTTTCCGACTCCACAGCTCATTAATTCTTCAGCAGGGATCCTAACGATCAATTCCTCAGTTGGCATCGAGGCGCTTGTCCAGCATAAACCGGTAATAACAATGGGAAAGGCTTTCTATAATGTCCCTGGATTAACTGTGCATGCTGCAGAGCCTGCTAAATTGTCCACAGTACTTTCTGTGGTAAATCAGCAGCCTGACGATAGGCTTATCGATAAATTTTTGTATTATCTTCGCTATTATTATTTGGCAGAGGGTAGTTGGCGTCAACCTGATGCAAGTCATCTGCAAAGTGTGAAGACTAAAGTAGCTGCCCTTTTAGCAGAAGGGACGAGTAAGAATGTACCATTATCCTAAGAAGAGTAGTTAGAAGGTGAGAAATATTGGCGCAAATATGCATGGTCCTCAATAATTTCGAACAGCCTTTTGGCGGACCTGAACTACAGGCGCAAAAAGTTGCAGCTTCGCTAATGGCACGAGGACACAGCGTTTTAATTATTGCTAAGGGGAGCGGTAAGGCACCCGCTCATGAAGTTTTGAATGGGCTGAAGATAGTCCGCCTAAACAGACGCGGATTAGCGTCTGTTGATCTCTTGTTGCAATTATATAAATATAGAAATGATTTCAATGTGATTCATGTACATGGAGTTGGGAGACTAGCTTCAATGTCCATAAATTTTGGAAAGTACTTTCAGAAAAAAGTGTTCATCAAAGTAACAACTACTGGGCATGTATTAAAACAGCCTGCTTCAAGGATTAAGGAACTCATGCAAAAGTTGTTACCCTTTCGTGAACGAAAGCTCAAGCTGTTACAACAGGCTGACGGCGTTATCTCGATAAGCAGTGAGATTAGAAAAGAGCTTGAGAAAAACGGTTTTTCCAAAAATTATATCTATGATATTCCTAATGGGATTGATACTTTAAAATATTATCCTGCGAGTTCTGAAGATAAGATTAAACTTCGTAATATACTGGGACTACCTGTTGATAAACGTATATTTATTTTTACCGGCAAACTGACCCGACTTAAAGGACTAGATACTTTATTGGCAGCCTGGAGTAAATCAGCATACACGAAGGAAAACGGATTGCTGGTAATGTTAGGTAGTGGCCAAGGACAGAAAGACAGCCTAGAATCGTACATTAGCAATAGTATTAAGGTGAACTCTCTGGAGCAGTCGGTAGTTGTCTTGGGCGATGTTGATAATGTGTTTGACTACCTCCGAGCGACAGATGTCTTTGTTTTTCCTTCGCGGCGAGAGGGGCTGCCAAACTCACTATTAGAGGCAATGGCTTGCGGCCTGTTGTGCATTGCGTCTGACATTGCTGGAAATAACGACTTAATTATCTCAGGAGAAAGTGGTTTCTTGCTTCCTGTGGAAGACGTTAGTGAATGGGCAAAGCAAATTGAGAGTGCGATCGATACTTTAGATGGCAGACTGATGGAGTCAGCGGCAAACATGATCAAGGATAATTATGATTTGAGAGTTACGGTAGATAAGCTTGAGAGGCTGTTAAATAATGGGGTGAAATTATGAAAGTGGTAATTCTTGCAGGTGGTTTCGGAACTCGTATTGGCGAAGAATCACATATAAAACCTAAACCCATGATCGAGATCGGGGAAAGGCCTATCTTATGGCATATCATGAAGATCTATTCACATTATGGCTTTAACGATTTTGTCATCTGCCTAGGTTATAAGGGATATTGTATAAAGGAGTATTTTGCTCACTACTTTCTGCATGAATCAGATGTTACGTTTGATTTTCGGAACTCAAACCAACAAGTTATCCATAGCCACTGTGCCGAGCCTTGGAAAGTTACATTGGTGAATACCGGAATGAATACCATGACCGGTGGCCGCGTGAAGCGAATTCAGCCACATGTTGGTAATGAACCATTTATGCTTACCTATGGAGATGGGGTAGCCAGCGTGAATATCGCAAATTTGGTTAAATTTCACCAATCACAAGGTAAATTGGCGACTATTACTTCTGTACAACCAGGAGGTAGGTTTGGTGCGCTTAGCTTTTCCGATACAGGTAATGTTAAAGGGTTTCAAGAAAAGCCAAAAGGGGACGGCGCGTGGATAAATGCTGGATTTTTTGTACTCCAGCCGGAGATTTTTGACTATATTGCAAGTGATGATACTGTTTGGGAGCGAGAGCCTTTAGAAAATCTTGCGAAAGATGGGCAACTCGTAGCTTACAAACATGAGGGATTTTGGCAACCGATGGACACGCTGAGGGATAAAATTGCACTTGATGATTTATGGAAGTCGGAAAAGGCACCGTGGAGAGTCTGGTAGTAGGAGAAGAAGAATGAAACCGATCGTTAATCCATCTTTTTGGCGCGGAAAGAAAGTATTTATTACCGGTCATACCGGATTCAAAGGTTCATGGTTGAGTTTATGGCTGCACCATATGGGGGCAATGGTTACAGGGTACTCGTTACAGCCGCCCACAAGTCCAAGCATGTTCAATGTTTGTCACGTTAACCGCTTAGTTAAGTCAGTTATAGCCGATATCCGTGACTATCAACAATTGCATACTGCAATGCAAGCAAGCGAAAGTGATATAGTGATTCACATGGCGGCTCAGCCCTTGGTACGAGATTCCTATAGAAATCCAGTGGAGACTTATGCAATAAATGTGATGGGGACAGTGCATGTCCTAGAAGCAGTACGCAGTACGCGTGGTATAAAAGCGGTTGTTAATGTGACAACCGATAAATGCTACGAAAATAAAGAGTGGGTATGGGGTTATCGTGAGCATGAGGCCTTGGGAGGATACGATCCCTATTCAAGTAGTAAAGCATGCTCTGAACTGGTTACTTCTTCGTATAGGCAATCATTTTTTTCAAATGCTTACATTGCTACGGCAAGAGCTGGAAATGTAATAGGTGGAGGAGACTGGGCCTCTGATCGGTTAATACCTGATTGCATCAGGGCATTTGAAGAAGGTAGACATGTCAGAATTCGTAATCCGCATTCCATCCGACCTTGGCAACATGTCTTGGAACCTTTACACGGCTATCTTGCACTCGCCCAAAAGCTATTTGAAGAAGGCGAACCATATGCCAGCAGTTGGAATTTCGGCCCAAATGAAAATGATGCCAAGCCTGTTGAATGGATTGTAGAGAGACTTTGTCACAAGTATGGGAATACAGAAGGTTACGAAATTGACGCCGGTTCGCATCCCCATGAGGCAAATTATTTAAAGCTCGACTGCTCCCAGGCCAAGGCAAAACTAGGCTGGCATCCTCAGTGGGAACTTGAGCGTGCTTTAGAAAAGGTAGTCGAATGGTTTAGGGCATACAGGGATAATCAAGACATGGGGCGTGTCTGCATACAGCAAATAGAAGATTACATGCGAAACTGAGGCGATATAGTGGAAAATAATGACAAGATAGAAAAAGAGATGCGACAGCAGGTTCTTGAGGCAGCTGTTCGTTTCTACAAATATAAGCATAAAAAGGATGCACAAGAGTATACGCCTGGGGACCGGATTTCCTATGGGGGGCGTGTTTTCGACGAAAAGGAAATTGTCAATCTTGTTGATTCCGCTTTGGACTTTTGGCTAACCACTGGCCGATATGCTGAGCAATTTGAGCGACAGTTTGCCGACTTTTTGGGAGTGAAGCACTGTTCTTTGACAAATTCAGGGTCATCAGCCAATTTGCTTGCGTTTATGGCGCTGACTTCACATAAGCTAGGGGACCGAAGGATAAAAAAAGGCGATGAGGTAATAACAGTAGCCGCAGGGTTTCCTACCACTGTTACCCCCATCATTCAATTCGGCGCTGTCCCAGTTTTTGTGGATGTTGCCATCCCTAGTTATAATATTGAAGTAAATCAGTTGAAAGAAGCGTTATCAACCAAAACAAAAGCGGTAATGATTGCCCATACGCTGGGGAATCCATTTGATTTGACAGTTGTTAAAAGTTTTTGTGATGAGCACGGTCTTTGGTTAGTTGAGGATAACTGTGATGCGCTCGGGAGTAAATATTGCTACGATGGTGAGTGGAAATACACAGGCACTCTGGGGCATCTAGGAACGTCAAGCTTCTATCCTCCCCACCATATGACTATGGGGGAAGGGGGAGCTGTTTACACTAACGATACTGAGCTAAAACGTATTGTAGAGTCATTTCGCGATTGGGGGCGTGATTGCTGGTGTCCGTCGGGTAAAGATGATACTTGTATACATCGCTTTAGCCAACAGTTTGGTGAACTCCCCTCAGGTTATGATCACAAATATGTATACTCTCATTTCGGCTACAATCTTAAGGTTACTGATATGCAAGCAGCAATTGGTTGTGCTCAGTTGGATAAGCTTCCTGATTTCATTGATAAACGTCGTGAAAACTGGCAGATACTTCGAGATGGCTTGAGTGACCTCCAAGACGTACTTATTCTGCCTGAACCAACACCTGATTCTCTGCCAAGTTGGTTTGGTTTCTTAATCACAATTAAGGAAGATGTTAATTTTACCAGAAACCAAATGATAGCCTATCTGGAGGGAAGAGGGATCCAGACGCGGATGCTGTTTGCAGGTAACCTTCTTCGACACCCCTGCTTTGATGAGATGCGCAAGTCTGGGCAAGGTTACAGAGTAGTTGGGGAGTTAAGCAACACAGATATTATCATGAACCAGACCTTCTGGATTGGTGTATATCCCGGCATGTCAACTAAAATGTTAGATTATATGATTCACGAGCTACATGCTTTCTTTGATCAGGTGTAAGTATGAGAATCAAAACATGCAAAATACCCGGATGCTTTGAATTACTGCCAGATGTACATTGTGATCATCGAGGAGTCTTCGTTAAAACCTTTCATGAAGAGATCTTCAGTAATTACGGTCTGATCACTTCTTTTGCAGAAGAATACTATTCCGGCTCTCATAAGAAAGTTCTTCGCGGACTGCATTTTCAGGCTCCGCCAATGGATCACATCAAAATGGTTTACTGTGTTCAAGGGAGTGTGCTGGATGTTGTTGTCGACCTACGCGTTGGTTCGCCAACATATGGTCAATTCGAGGCTTTTCAACTAAGCGCGGATCTGCACAATATGATTTACATTCCTCGCGGGCTGGCACATGGATTTTATGTACAGTCTGAATATGCCATTATGCTCTATAAGGTAACCACTGTATACTCTCCTGAGCATGATTGTGGTATATCATGGAGCTCAATTGGTTATTCCTGGCCTGACTCGACCCCAATTATCTCTGCGAGAGACAGTGATTTCATTGACCTTAAGGATTTTAAATCACCATTTAGATACGAGGGCAGTGCATGATGAAAACGGCGTTAGTTACAGGTGGAACTGGATACATCGGGAATTGCTTAGCACGGCGCCTTGCTGATGAACATTGGAATGTCCACGTTCTAGTGCGGGACTCATCGAAGGTAGAGAATTTGGACAACAATACGAATTCGCTTATATTTCATCAGATTGGAGACAATTATTCAGATCTTAATGCACTAGTAAGTCAAACCAAACCTGATGTCGTATTCCACTTGGCCTCGCTATTTTTGTCTCAACACAAATATGAAGATATTGCGCCTCTTATTGATAGCAACATAGCATTTGGTGCGCATTTGGTGAATGCGATGGTTGAGAGTGGAGTTAAGAATCTTATTAATACTGGAACTTCCTGGCAGCATTATATGAACCAGGCATATAATCCTGTATGCTTGTACGCCGCTACCAAACAGGCTTTTGAGGCTATGTTGCGTTATTATCAAGAAGCAAAAGGCCTGCAAGTAATCACCCTGAAGTTATCTGATACATATGGGCCGGGGGATCAGAGACCCAAATTAATGCAGCTATTATTGAACCAAATGAACAAGAAGACTCCCCTGGATATGTCTCCAGGAGAACAGCAGATTGATCTGGTATATATTGACGATGTGCTGGATGCTTTCCTGTTGGCGGCTAATTATCTTGTATCAAGTACAAGTGAGTATACTGGTGATTATGCTGTATCCTCCTGCAAGCCAATAAAGCTGAAAGATTTAGTTACGGTGTTTGAAGCTGTCAGCGGACAGGCGTTAGAGATTCGATGGGGAGGCAGACCTTATCGGGAACGTGAAGTCATGCAAACATGGGATAAAGGCAAACTAATTCCTGGCTGGGCGCCGAAAGTTTCCCTGGCAGAGGGAGTGGCGCGATTACTAAATCATAAGTAAGGTTCTGGAGATGGCTGCCGGGAAAGAGGCTGAATATGTTATTTACAATCGCAATACCAACTTATAATAATAAAGTTACAATTAATAATGCTATTGATAGCTGCCTGAAGCAGGTCTATGACTTGCCTTATGAAATATTAGTCCTTGATAATCATTCTAATGATGGATCTGAAATCATTCTAAAAGAGATTTGCAATAAGGACACAGATAAACTTCGATTAATTCGTAATCCGGAAACTGTTACGATGTATGAAAATCACAATTTATGTCTTGAGCATGCTCAAGGAGACTATATTTTGTTCTGTCATGCTGATGATAAGTTGTGTGAAAATGCTTTGCAGATTTTGCATGAGAAAGTGCAACAGCGCGATTTTCCGCAAAAATATATATTGTGGGGACGAAGTCATTTTAGAGATTTTTTGAAGAATATGAGTATGTCAGGCTTTAGCTTAGACACTATTTTTACAGGAGCGGCCGCATATATCCCATTCTTTTATAGCGGGCTTACTCCATCTGGAACATGCTATAGCAAGCTCAGTTTTAAAGAGGCAGGCGGATTTTTGCTGAGTAAACACCAAAGGGCTGCCTCAGACATGTCAACTATGTTGTATCTCGCTCACTTAGGGTTTAAATTTGAGATGATGGATCAGCTGTATTTTAACAGAGAGTATGCGAGTACAGCAAAAAAAGGTTCTGCCGAAGAACGGTTAGCAGCATTAACAGATGCTTTGGATGTATTAGTGAGTAACATAGGTGAAGTTAATTTTTTGCAAATAGCAGAAATAGCGGTAGAAATACAATCCCGGCCACCGGTAGACTTTTTAAGCTATCTTGTTCGCAAGCAGTACTACCGAAGGAAGATTCGATTATTCTTATTAAAAAATCCCAAAAGAATGCTGCGTGCTTTATCCAATGAAAGCTATCGATTGTTAGTAAAAGAACTTCTTAAATAATCTTAGTTATTTTATATTATCTATAAGGAGTATTATATGGGTAAGCAACATCCTATTGTCAGTGTAGTCATCCCGGCGTACAATGCGGGACAGACCATTGAAAGAACTATTCAATCTGTACTTAATCAGACCTATCAGCAGTATGAAATCATTGTTGTAGACGATGGTTCGAGTGATGATACCGCAGAAAAAATTCGGAAATATGGCGATTTAGTTCAATATATTTCTCAGACAAATGCTGGGGCGGGGGCAGCAAGAAATACCGGAGTACGATCAGCGAAAGGGAAATGGATCGCTTTTTTGGATTCAGATGATGAATGGCATCCGAAAAAACTAGAAATACAGATACAATTTTGTAATTCCATACCAGATATTGTCCTTGTTACAAACGTTCCAACAATCATTCGCATCGGTGAAGAAAAAGATTTTGCTCCTGTAAGTGAAACTCCTGCTTATTCTATCTGGAACCATGAAGCATTCCTTCGGCGCAACAAAATCCAGACCTCCTCAGTGTTAATCTCTAAGGACGCCTACGAGGCCGTTGGTGGTTGCGATACTAGTCTGCTGAATGCGCAAGACCGAGATTTGTGGCTCAAATTGTTATACCGAGGAACTGGTATCTGTATTAATGAGTCTTTATCTAAGTATTACCACCTAAATACGGGTTTATCACGCAATCTGGTACGGCGTTTTCAATGTGACCTTATCCTTATTGATAGATGGGATCACCGTAAAAGCGATACGCTGGACGTGGATCAACGTATCCCAGTGCAGAAGTTTATCAAGATTAAGTATGCAGTGTTGTTTAGCATGATTTTTAAGCTGCTACGATTTAATCATGAAATAGCAGCAAAGCAATTCTGGCATATTTTCTATGAGTTTCATAACAACGAATACCCGTACCTCCCTTGCCCGCCGTGGGGACTTTTCAAAACATTAGTCTATTTCGAAAGTCAGCGTCAACGCTGGAAATACGGTCTAAAATAAAAACAAGGAATCATTGGCACGCATAAAAGCGTATCCAACATGATTCCTTGTTTATTATTCAACCTTACGATAATATTGAACTTAGATGATTGCCTTTTACTCCAAAACGCTTATTATAGATTATATTAATCATAAAACTAAGAATCCCGCAATATGAAACCAACTCGCCTAATTCCTCTAAAAGGGTAGTTCTCTGTCCAAATAACCCCAAACTATGATGTTCAATCATATCGGCGATAAAGATAGCAGCTATGACGATAACAATATCCAGCACTGGAATGGTATCATACTTTAACCAGCTGAATAACTCCTTATGTAGTCCTTGGGTAAAGAAGTAACCGAAAGCAATGATGACTATAACACCAATAGTAGGATATACCAAAGGACCGAACCACAGCGTTTTCAACGGTGGTATAGACCCTGAACTAGTCACGTAAAAAGTCCGTCCCCAGCTAAGTTCCCTAGCGATGGCGATTAACCAGATAATAGATGACAAAGCGTATAGTTTGCGGCGTGATGGTGGCAAGTTGGATTGAAACAATGCACTTACGGCTACAGCGGCGGCTAAACCTAACACAACAACCTGCAGCAATTCTACCGGGCCGTTCTCCTTACCGTAATCCGGCGGCAACATCCAACCCAAAGCGGCTGAAAGCGCAAATACGGTTAAGCAAACAGACGTTGGTGATGTAGTGTTATAATATACGCGATCTTTTAATGAAAACAAAGGCATCTCCTCCAAAGAAAAAGCTAACGCAAAGACGGCAGCCAGAATTAGGTACAATCTATATAAATTCGACTAATAGCTGGAAAACCCTTTAATAAAATGCTAATTGATTCAATAAATTAGATTCTTAAATCCCCCGCGCACTGCCGCTACAGGTTCAATATATTTGATTTTTGCACATCTGGCATTAGATGGTATAATAATAACAATAGACCAATTTAAAGGAGGCGATTTGTTTTGCCTTACTCGAACCAATCAAGAAGGGAATCAGCTGCAATAAAGTTAGTCATCCTTGCCGGTGGTGGTGGTACGCGCTTATTTCCTCTTTCCCGTACCTGCCTTCCTAAACAATTCCTGAGGCTTGGTAATTCCGATTCCCTTGTCACTCAAACGATCAAACGCTTCTTACCTTTAGTAAAACCTTCAGATATTATTGTTGTAACCAACAAAGAATATATCCACCACGTCAAAACTGAATTGGCTATCTGTGGTGCAAGCAGCGCACATATACTATTAGAGCCTGTTGCTCGTAACACAGCCCCCGCGATAGCACTGGCTGCGAAATTCTGCCAGGATGAATTAGGGGCTTCTGCCCACGAGGTCTTGTTTGTAACTCCCGCAGACCATATTATTCATCCTATAGATACTTTTATCAAAAACGTCCGCCAGGCAATCGAACTGGCTGCACAGGATAAAGTCGTGACCTTCGGCGTCAAACCAGACAAACCTGAAACAGGCTATGGCTATATTCAGGCTGGTGAAACGTTTGAAGTCGGCTACCAAGTTGTGTCTTTCCGCGAGAAGCCGGATAAGGACACTGCCGAGAGCTATCTTGCAGCTGGCAACTATTACTGGAACTCAGGTATGTTTGCTTTTACCATTGGTCGCATTATGGAAGAGTTCCGTGAACATGCGCCGGAGATTTATCAGCTTGTGTCGGCCTCGTTACCTGAGGTTATCGATAAGTTTGACGCTATGCCAAGGATCTCGATTGACTATGCGGTAGCCGAAAAATCAGCTCAGGTCGTTATGGTACCGCTGACTACTTATTGGAATGATATCGGATCATGGGACGCCATCTATGACGTACTGGAAAAAGATCATGCTGGTAACGCCCTTAAAGGCGATTGTCTGCCTATTGACTGCACTAACACACTAATGCTGGGACGCAACCGCCTTATTGCTGGGATTGGTCTGGAAGATGTGCTTGTCGTTGAAACCGATGATGTTATTGTAGTCGCTAAACGCGGCGAATCCCAAAAGGTCAAAGACGTTGTGGCTGAGCTCAAAGCTCGCGGACGTCGCGAGGTGGATGAGCACACCACAATGTATCGGCCCTGGGGAAGCTACACTGTGCTTGGTGAAGGACCTGGCTATAAGCTGAAAAAAATTATTGTTACTCCTGGTCAGCAGCTTAGTCTCCAACTGCATTATCACCGCAGCGAGCATTGGATTGTTATCGGCGGCACTGCCAAAGTGATGATCGGCGAGCAGGAGCAGATGGTGCATGTTAATGAGAGTGTATATATTCCGCCTTCCACCAAACACCGTCTGGAAAACCCGGGTAAGCTGCCACTGGAGATCATCGAGGTTCAGAACGGCACCTATCTGGAGGAAGATGATATCGTCCGCTTTGATGATGTATACGGGCGGGTCTAGTCCGGCAATAAAAAAATCCCGGCAGCTTCATGGCTGTCAGGATTTTTTTGTCACTTGGCACGTTTAAGCAGGATGATCTCCGCCTCATGCTGAGCGGTATCTGCAGCCAGTCTGCGCAGCATATCAGAATGCAGGACCTGGGTAGAATCGATCTTATCAACCTTCTGACCAAGGACAGTAATCATCTGAACAACATCCGAGAAACCATTTTTCATACGGGTTTCCAGGCTCCCCACATGAGCCTCCAGGCTGCCTATCCTGACCTCCAGCCTGTCCATGCGCTGGACAAGCTCCTCGGTTACTGAGTTGTTGTGTCCGACCATTTTGACCAGCTGTTCCATCATGGCCTGCATCTGATTAAGCTGCTCTTGTATTTCCATTCCTTCACCTCACCATCCTCGCCTGTTAGGCCAAGTATCTCTTGTATCTATTGTAGACCAGAAACGAGAAAAAATAAATAAAGAAAATTTAGCAGCCTGTCTTGCTGAATTGAAAAATTTTCCTGTCAGCTTATAGTTGTACAGGAATATTTTTATTTAATGTGGTATATAGTATATGGTTGTAAAGAAAGGGAGCGTGAAGAGATGGAGATAAAACGTAACGCATTTAAAGCCTATGACATCCGGGGACGGGTTCCGGATGAGTTAAATGAAGAAATGGCTTACCGCATTGGACGGGCCTATATTGATATTTTTAAGGCAAAAAAAGTGGCCGTTGGGCATGATATCAGGCTCTCCGGACCGGCATTTAGAAACGCGCTGGTAAAAGGCCTGACTGAAGCCGGTTGTGACGTTGTTGATATTGGTGTGTGCGGCACTGAGCAGATCTACTTTGCCACCGCACATCTGAAGCTGGATGGCGGCATTATGATTACGGCCAGCCATAACCCGCAGGACTATAACGGGATGAAGCTGGTTCGTCAGGACGCGCGGCCAATCAGTGGTGACAGCGGTCTGAAAGAGATTGAAGAACAGGTGGTGACAGGTGAGTTCTTGCCTGTAAGCCCGGAGGTTACACCAGGTCAGGTCAGTTATGTCAATATTACGCAGGAGTATGTGGCCCATCTGCTGACATATGTCGATAAGACACTCCTAAAACCCCTGAAGGTTGTTGTTAATGCCGGCAACGGCGGCGCCGGTGCAGTCATTGACGCCCTGGAGCCCCATTTGCCGTTTGAATTTATCAAAGTCCATCACAACCCTGACGGCGGTTTCCCGAACGGTGTCCCCAATCCGCTGTTGGTTGAAAACCGTGAGGCTACTGCAAAGATTGTCCGTGATCATGGCGCTGCGATTGGTATTGCATGGGACGGTGATTTTGACCGCTGCTTCCTGTTTGATGAACAAGGCGGTTTTATTGAAGGGTATTACCTTGTCGGTTTTTTGGCTCAGGCTTTCCTCAGACGTTATCCTGGGGCCAAGATCATTTATGATCCACGCCTGACCTGGAATACTATTGAATTGGTCGAGAACGCTGGCGGGATACCTGTTTTATCGAAAAGCGGTCATGCTTTTATCAAGGAGCGGATGCGCAAAGAAGACGCCGTCTATGGCGGCGAAATGTCAGCCCATCACTATTTCAAAGAGTTTTCCTACTGCGACAGCGGCATGATTCCGTGGCTCTTGGTACTTGAGATTATGTGCCGTGAGGGTAAGCCTCTGTCTGAACTGATGCGCGAAAGAACAGCATGTTATCCGGTCAGTGGTGAGATCAATAACACTGTCGCGGATGCCAAGACAGTGATCAAAAAGATTGAGGAAAAGTATACGCCAGGGGCTCTAAAGATAGATAGAGTTGATGGGCTAAGTGTTGAGTATGAACAGTGGCGATTTAATGTCAGGATGTCCAATACAGAACCGGTGCTGAGGCTTAATGTTGAATCCAGGTGTGATGCTAAACTCATGGAAGAAAAGACAGAGGAATTGCTGACACTGATACAGGGGTAGGGGTTGCCACGCTGCGCTCGCAATGACAAATCTGGTCATTGCGAGGAAGCATGACGAAGCAATCGCACTTTTCGTAGCCCTTCTACTAGTGCGGAAGATAGAAAGGACTGAGAATATGCCTAAATCTCAACAAAAAATAAGAAAGGCAGTCATTCCTGCTGCAGGTCTTGGTACCCGGTTTTTACCGGCTACCAAGGCTCAACCTAAGGAAATGCTACCGATTGTGGATAAACCTGCAATTCAGTTTATTATCGAGGAGGCCATTCAGTCAGGGATTGAAGAGATCCTTATTATCACCGGTCGTAACAAACGGGCCATTGAAGATCATTTTGACCGGGCGTTCGAGCTTGAAATGACGTTGAAGGCCCAGGGCAAGTATGACTTGCTGGGGCTTGTAGAAGAACTGTCTGAAGTAACTATCCACTATGTACGTCAAAAGGAAGCCAAGGGGCTAGGACACGCCGTCTTATGTGCTAAACAGTTTGTTGGCAACGAGCCGTTTGCGGTCCTCTTGGGTGACGACATTATTGATGCCAATGTACCTTGTCTCAAGCAACTCATGGATGCCTATGATGACTATCAGGGTACCATCCTTGGTGTACAGGAAGTACCTAAAGAAAAGGTATCAAGCTATGGAATTGTTAAGCCTGAACTGGTCAAGGACAATATATGGCGTGCCATTGATCTGGTAGAGAAGCCATCGATTGAAGAATCGCCATCCCAACTTGCTGTCTTGGGCCGGTATATCATAGAACCGGAAATTTTCTATCTGCTTGAAGATACGCCGCCCGGACGCGGTGGGGAAATCCAACTAACAGACGCTTTGCGTCGGCTGGCTGCATTTAAACCGGTGTATGCCTACAATTTTGAAGGCCGCCGCTATGATGTTGGTGATAAGCAAGGGTATCTTGAAGCGACGGTTGAATTTGCATTGAAGCGCCCTGAACTTAGGGATAAATTTTTGCGTTATCTGCTGAGGACTGTCGGGCCGTTAGGGAAGGAATACGCAGCAACGCAAGTTGAGGAATAACACGAGGGGTGAGATTGCCACGCTAACGCTCGCAATGACCAGAGGGGGGAAGGCGATAGCTTTCCTTAGTGTCATTGCGAGGAGGTACGACGAAGCAATCTCGTACGACGATGTGGAGGATGGGTTCAATGTCTAATCAGGAGACAGTACTTACTTTACCATCAGGTTTTACTTTCGACTATACCAACCTTTACGGCGAAGGACGGGTGGCCCAAGCTGACGTTACGGCGATTACAGACCGCCTTCAGTCCGCCCACAAAGCGATTGAGCATATGCGGGCAACTGGTGAAGTACGTGGGCATTTGTCAAAAGATGGAGTACCAGAAAAGGTATTATTTAGCCAGCTTCCCTATGTACAGGACGGAAACCTGAATAGCCCTGAGTCTATTTCCCGGCTCAAAGAATTTGGTGAGTCATTGAGAAATAAGGTGGATGCCGTAATCACGTTTGGTATTGGCGGCTCTTACCTGGGGAACAAGGTACTGTTTGACGTGCATTGCGGTGAGTTCTGGAACAGCAAGGGTAGTGAAGCGCGGCAGGGTTACCCTAAGCTGTTCTTTAGCGGTAATAATATTGACCCGCGCCGTACTGTTGAGCTGATCGAACAGATTAAGTATGAAGCTAGTTCTAAGCTTAATGGCAATTCCACCCGTCCGTATCAAGTAATGCTTGTCGTCATTTCTAAATCCGGCTCGACGCTGGATACCATGTCCACCTTCATGGTAGCATATGACACCCTTAAGCAGGCAGCTCCCACCATTGAGGTGCAAGTTGTGGCTGTGACTGATCCCATTGAGGGCGCGCAGGAAACACTGCTCCACAAGTTGGCAGCAGAAGAAAGCTGGCCGATTTTCAGTGTGCCGGACGGTGTCGGCGGTCGGTTCAGTGTATTTTCTGAAGTTGGCTTGGTTACGGCAGCTTGCATTGGGTTTGACATTGATGCCTTTTTAGCGGGAGCACGTTCGATGGACGAGGCGTGCAAAACAGAGGATATCTGGCATAACCCGGCCCTACTTAACGCAGCACTCAAATATCTGGCTGCCGAAAACTACGGGCGGGATATTGAGGTATTCATGCCCTATGCCGATTATCTTAAGTCTGTGGCAGAGTGGTATATCCAGCTGCTGGCCGAATCACTGGGTAAGCGGAATGACCGTACAGGGCGGGAAGTATACTATGGTCGCACGCCAATCGTTGCAGTCGGTACCACAGATATGCATGCCCAGACCCAGCAGCATCAGGATGGTAAACATGATAAGGTAGTTCAGTTTGTGCAGATAGCGAGTTGGTACACAGACCCGGTGATACCTGATGCCTTCCCAACGGCACCCAAGCTATCGGAGATAGCAGCATTACAGCTTAGTCAGGCGCTTAACGCTGCATATGAAGCGAATGCGGCAGCGCTTATCAGTGACAATCGATTTAATGCCACTTTTATCCTACCCATTCTTGGCGCGTTTCACTTGGGTGAACTCTTATACCTGTTGGCGTTGTCTGTCGCATATGAAGGCGAGCTGGCTAACGTTGATGCTTTTGACCAGCCTGGTGTGGAAGCCTATAAGCGGTTACTAGGCCCCAAGTTAAAAACCTTGAAGTCTAATAATTAGATTAAAATCCACTCAATAAAAATTCCGCAGAAAGAACACTACCCCAATTAAACTCGGGGTAGTGTTCTTTTCATTAGCAAGATACCAAAGAGCCGGACATTTAATTCCAAGATAGCTAGTCGCAGTCAGCGTGTGGAAGAATATATGCTACAACGACGAACCGTCTCGTGTCGTACATTGGCTAAATATTGCATAAAAAAGTAATTTTTTCCAAATATCAACCTAAAGATTGAGGCATTTTGATTTCATATTCATTATAATAAACAGAACAGTAGGATTAAAGTTCTATTTAACTAGGACTAAAGTCTTGCAACAATAAAGATGAGAATCAGTGAGAAATGGATGTGACTTAATAGTGGAGGAGAATCACGAAATAACTGAATTGATCAAGCAACTTAATAACCTTGGATATTTTCCGTATCAAATCCATAGTATTATCCAGGAGATAGTAGGCAATGTGAATTTGAATAACCTCACGCTAGTGCAAGAAAGAGAGTTAGTAAAAGGATTACAGAGTTACATTGAGTTTGCTATTAAGTGCATTAAAACGTGCTGAGATAAGTAATCTAAATAAGTCTGTATGGCTGCTACCTTTCTTAATGGAGGAGATATGTGTGATGGCAAAAAAACTCTGGATTTGACTAGCGATCAAGAAACCTCTAGGGTAGATTTAGATTCAATGCATCACATCGCCATGCTGCTGGCGCGGAGTTTGAATCTACAGGAAATGTACCAGATCATCGTGCATATAGCGTGCGAGTTAACCCAAACTCCCCACGGATTTTTCTATGTAGTAAATGAGGAACTAGATAAATTAGAACTGAAATACGGGCAGGGCCTCTATCAGTGCTACCAGGGAGTGACGAGAACCAGGCAAGAACCATCAGTGTCCAGCACTGTATGGAAAACAGGACAGCTTTTAATGGTCGAAAATATTCAGCAATGGCATTCACGGGCTGACGACCGCCCTTATGGTTGGGATATTGTCCACTCTGTTTTGGGGATTCCGCTGCTGTTGGACAGTGGCGTTATTGGTGTTATTGGGCTAGGATTTTCTTCAAGGAACAGAGCATCTATTGTCCGGGAAATCGACCTGTTGGAACGGTTTGCCGCTCTGGCTGCACTTTCATTGCGTAATGCTGAGTTACATAGTGTTTTACAGGCAGAGTGGCTAGAGAGAAAAGCTGCCTGGCAGAAGCAACTGCCTAACATGCCTGACCTTACTGGTAAGGAGAAAGCTGTTCTAATTAGGATGGCAAGAGGTTTGTCAAATCAGGAGATCGCACAGGATCTGGGGGTAGAGCTCAGCACTGTGAAAACCCATGCCCACCACATGTTTGGCAAGTTAGAGGTGCGCAGCCGCGCGCAGGCGTTAATAAAGGCGTGGCAGTTCGGCCTGATCGCCAAAAGCCAAACTTGGGAGGAAGCTTAGTTGTGCGCACTCAGTTTACTATTATTAGCATTAATCTTTTATTCCTAGATGTTTAGCACTATAGTCTCAATACTGTTTGAGGATGGGATGAAATGAATACAACCGATTACCTGGAATCGCTTAAACAGCAACTACTTGATTTGGGGTACAGTTCCTATCAGATTGACACAATGTATCAAGATATGATAGGAACCTGTAGTGCGAGCAGTCCGTCACCAGATCAATATCTTACCCTCGTAATAGCAATGGAAGATTATATTAAATTTGCAAAAAAAAATATTAGGAAGAGGGGTGGAAGGTAATCTGAATAAGGCTGTACGGCTGCTACTTTTCTTAATGGAGGAGATATGTGGGATGGACAAAAAGAGTTTTCGCTGTAAACAAAAGCTCCACTCTGGTATCATCTGACAGCAAATGCATAAGTCCTGTAAAATAGTGTCGAAATAAAATGTTTATAAAATACATTGTTTTAAAAGGAATTTCTAACTTTTCTGTGGTATATAGCTATAGTCCAACATTTTAGGACAAAAGCCTCAAAACTTCTTAGAGGTACCACTCTTTTCAAAACAATATATTTGTAATAGCAGTTGTAATTGATTAAAAGTAAGCTGATAAAAGGATGTTAGAATAATCGAGGGTAAATCAGCAATAAAAGCAACTGGACAATGAATCCAGGTTGCTTTTTCATTTTTTGATGTAAGATCTTTACAAGATTGCCATAGCAGGATTTAGGGGAATAATGTCTAATAATACAGAAGTATGTTATAAGACTACTTAGGCTTACACAGAACAAAAGACTACCAAGGAGGAAACAGATGCGACGATCGGTATATGTATTAATTATTTTATTTTTAGTAATGATTTTGCCGCAACACATAGTGGCCCAAGACTATCAACTAGGGGCTGGAGATGTTCTGTCCATCGATGTGTGGGGATTTGAGGAACTCAAGATTGAGCAATTGCCAATTAGACCAGACGGTAAGATTGCGATTCCTTTGTCTGGCGAACTACAGGCAGCTGGTATAACCCCTGGTGAACTGGCAAACACAATAACAACTAAACTAGGCCAATACCTAAAAGACCCAATTGTCAGTGTAAATGTGATCAAGTTTAGGACTACCCGCGTGTACGTGTTGGGCGAGGTTTTAAAACCTGGCATGTATGAGATTGAGAAACAACATAACTTGATTGATGCGCTTGGCAGCGCAGGCAGCTATACCAGAGACGCTGCTAAGAAGAAAGTATATGTTATTCGCAAAGAGCAGACCAGTACTCCTTTAAAAGTCAATTTGCTTAATCTGTTGGAAAAAGGAGATATATCGCAAAACGTTACCTTAAATGACGGCGATATTGTTTACCTGACGAAAAACAATCGAATTGAATTCGCCAAAGATATCCTTCCGTGGATTTCGGCCGTTTATCAGGTTAATGAAATAAATGAATAATTAATTATATTTAAAATCATATTTGGAGGTAGCGCAGTGGACGAAACCACACTGGATCTAAGAGATATAATTAAGACTTTAAAAAAGAAACGAAAACTAATTTTTGGTACGTTAATGCTCTTTACAATCATAGCCGCCGTAGTCAGCTTTCTTATTTCCCCGACTTATGAGGCGGAAACCTCAATCAGGGTTAAGCAGCCAAAAGGGCTGGCAAGCTCTTTGTTGTCCGACCTGCCTATGGGCAGTCCTGCTGGGACCAAGCAATTAATGTCTACTTATGCGGAGATACTCAAAAGCCGAACTGTGGTTGAGACTGTTATTGACAAAACGCAGGCCGGTAAGGAACAAATACCTACATATGAAGGCATGCTAAAAAGGATTACAACTCAGCCAGTAAAAGATACTGAGATATTAGACATTAGGGTACAGGCTGGCTCGCCGGAGGAAGCTCAGTTGGTTGCTAATACACTTGTTGAGGTATTTCTGGGGAGAATGACCGAACTCGTTAGAACCGAGCAGTCAACAGTCAAAGACTTCATTGGGATGAGGCTTAAAGAGTCCAAGGCTGAACTGGAACAAGCGGAATCCCTATTGCTAAAATACAAACAAGAGCAAAAAATAGTAGATCCTTCTCAAGAATCCAAAGTATTATTGGATCGGCTTGCTACTATCGACAAACTTGATGCTGACAATAAAGTTACCATGGCCTCCTCTCAAGCTAAACTTGCCAGTGCTCAACAGCAACTTGGCAATCAAAGCCCAGGAACTGTAGCTGACAATCCGCTGATTCAGCAATATAAGGCGAAACTGTCAGATTTAGAGATCCAACTAGTAAGCCTAGTCCCAAACTACACTGAAAAGCATCCGAAAGTAGCAGCAATACAAGCGGCTATTACTGAAACGCGGTCTATGCTGAACGCTGAGATCACCCGAGTTGTTAATCATGAATCGACTTCTGTTAACCCGATTTACCAAGGCCTTTTGGAGACTAAAATACTAGCACAAACTGAGATTGCAGTCGCATCTGCCCAAAAGCAGGCTATTGACCAGATTATCACGGAAGGCAGTCGGGATATTAGCAAATTGCCGGCGAAGGAACAAGGGTTGATCAAGGTGGCCCGTGATGCCAATGTAGCCCAGGAAATTTATATCATGCTGGCTAAACGTTATGAAGAGGCCCGTATAAGTGAAGTAATGGAACCAACAGATGTCCAGATCATTGACAAAGCTATTTCACCAGATAACCCAATCAAACCTAGAAAGGCTCTTAATATAATAATTGCAGCTATTCTCGGTCTTTTTGTTGGAGTCGGTACAGCCTTCATTACTGAATTTGTTAATAAAACCATCAAAACACCTGAAGATGTCAAGGAATACCTGGATTTACCGGTAATTGGGAGTATACCTGACTTCGATAGTGATACAACATCACGCAGTACAAGCTGGTTTGCGCGAGTAATGGAATTAATTAAAGCTAAGATTGGGCACCAAGCCTAAAAGTGCACTAACACGTATGAAGAGGTGAACTATGGTTCAGAAACGACAGCTCATTGTCCATGAGGACGCGAAGTCCCCGATCGCCGAAGCTTATCGTACAATGAGGACGAATATTCAGTTTGCAAAAGTTGATAGTGACCTGCGGGTCATCATGTTTACTAGTGCCGGGCCAGGTGAGGGTAAATCAACTACGACTGCCAACACAGCAGTCGCTATGGCGCAGTCTGGCAAGAAGGTAATTATTGTAGACTGTGACTTACGTAAGCCGGTCCAGCATAAAATTTTCGGCAAGAAAAACAGGGGTGTGACCAATATTCTTGTGGAGGAACGCCCGGTAACAGAATTGATCCAGGATACTGGTATTGATAATCTGCAGGTGTTGACCAGTGGGCCGATTCCGCCTAATCCTTCGGAACTGCTTGGATCAGCCAAAATGCGTGAACTCATTGGCTGTCTGAAAGAATTGGCAGATGTTGTAATTATTGATGCGCCTCCAACGGTTGCTGTTACCGATGCCTGTGTATTAGCCTCCAGTGTAGATGGTATCCTGTTGGTGCTGAGCGCTGGGGTAATCAGGCCGGAGATGGCACAAAAAGCCAAAGAACTTTTACTCAAAGCTAATGGTCATATCCTTGGCGTTATCTTAAACAAGGTCGAAATTGAGGAAGAACATGCATATTACTATTATTATTACGGTAATGAGGGAAAAAATGCTAAGTAAGACTGAGGAGTGGTCTTATGCGACGTAGAATGGTCTCCTTGTGCTTATTGCTGGTAGATGCAGCAATTGTCGCATTTGTGCCGTTTATTGCACTGTACCTTCGTTTTGAAGGTACAGTGGATAATCGCTACTTTGAACTTATTTTTAAATATCTGCCTGAGATCGTTCTGATAAGGTTAGCTATCTTCTATCTTTTCGGTTTATATCAGAGATTATGGCGTTATGCTAGTATTCATGAATTGTTAGGAATTATATTTGCAGTAACAATAAGCAGCTTAGTTATAAGCGTGTATATGAATATTATCAGTGCAAATATTCCGAGAAGTATCTCGATTATCAGCTGGCTACTAGTTATTATCCTTGTCGGTGCCAGCAGGCTATTTATCCGCATTCTACATTTTATTCGTCAAAAGCAACAAGAGGAGTCCTCACATATTCTTATTGTTGGCGCTGGGGACGCCGGTGCTATGATTGCCCGGGAAATCAACCAGCGTTACTGTGATACGAAAAAACTGATTGGCTTTATTGATGATGATAAATATAAACATAATCAGATGTTGTTTGGTGTGAAGATTTTGGGGGATTCTCAGGATATTACTCCCATAGCGGCTAAATACAAGGTAAATGAGATAATAATTGCTATTCCCTCGCTGAGCGGATCTCAGTTGCGTGAAATTATTCGGGGATGTAAAAAAACAGGTTGTACGGTTAAGATCGTGCCTGGTATCTACGAGCTCATGGAAGGGAAAGTAACTGTAAACCAGTTGCGGGATGTTGATCTGGAAGATTTGTTACGCCGAGAACCTGTTACACTCGACTTGGAACAAATTGCTAGTTGTCTCACAGGAAAACGCGTTTTAATCACTGGGGCAGGTGGATCGATTGGTTCTGAGCTCTGCCGGCAAATTGCCAAGTTATCACCAAGTGAGCTCGCACTATTAGGTAAGGGCGAAAACAGTATCTACGAAATTGACAGAGAGCTTCGTGAAAAATATAGTGGACTTACCATCAAGCCTATCATCGCAGACGTTCGGGATAAAAACAGAATTAATGATATTTTTACCCGCTTAAAACCAGAGGTAATTTTCCATGCGGCTGCCCATAAGCATGTTCCTTTAATGGAATCACAACCAGTAGAAGCTGTTCGCAATAATATATTCGGGACAAAAACTGTTGCTGAAGCAGCCGATAAAGCCGGTACGGGTATATTTATTATGATATCTACTGATAAGGCAGTAAATCCCACCAGTGTAATGGGCGCGACAAAACGAGTTGCTGAACTAGTTATTCAGAACATCAACAGTGTAAGTAATACTAGGTTTGCTGCAGTACGGTTTGGCAATGTCCTGGGTAGTCGCGGTAGTGTTGTCCCGCTATTTAAAAAACAGATTGCTAAGGGTGGGCCGATTACTATAACGCATCCAGATATGAAGCGGTATTTTATGACAATTCCTGAAGCGACACAGCTGGTCTTACAGGCTGGTACGTTAGCGAGTGGTGGCGAGGTATTTGTTCTTGATATGGGTGAGCCGGTAAAAATCGTTGACATGGCATCTGACCTGATTGAGCTTTCAGGATTGGAGCGTGGTCAGGATATTGAAATCAAGTTTACCGGTTTAAGACCTGGTGAGAAACTCTTTGAGGAACTGCTTACTGCAGAGGAAGGTACAACCTCAACTAAGCATGAGAAGATCTTTGTAGCGAATCTTAAGTCGGTAGATGTGCAGCAATTTCAAATGGGTTTAGAGGATTTAAGAAGGGCAAGTAGTTCAGAAGAAATAATCTCAATACTTGGTAAGTTAGTCCCGAGTTATTATAAAGCTAGAGAAAAATACTGTGATGTGTGTATTAACACTGCCAAGAGTGATGTAAAGGTTGATCCTACGGGTGTTCCTGTGCAACAACAAGCAGAACATACTTTTGCTAGTTAGGAATTAAGGTTTCTTTACTCATTCTAAATTTTTTAGATTTCTTGTCGGTGAGAACCGTCCCGTTTGGACACTTGTAGGTATTTTTTAGCGATATGCTTATCAGTCTCGTACGACAGGCTGTACGGTCAGTTTGTTACGGGCATCTACGGCAAGGTGACTGTACCGCAATTACGGGGTGTGTGGACTGAAAGTTTTCGCTGCGGCGTGAGAGGTTAAGCTTGATCAGGAGCAGGTTGTAGGGGCTGTAGGTTACCGGAGCTAGTGGTTGCGGTTGCCGGCAGATTGCTAAACTTTCGTCTGATGTTAGTGTCACAATAACAGTCCCTGAATATTTACATCAGCAGCTACAACGATTACAAGCGGAAGTATTAAGTCGCAACGAATATAAGCTGATAATCATGTTGCAGAAAGAAAACGTGCAGACAGTTAGCATCAGTAATACTGTCTGTTTTCATTAAATTGGATGATTTTGGCGATTCATGCCGGATTCCTCGTATTTTGATTTTTTCCGTACCAAGTCATGAACACAGAAAATAAAATTTACTGAAGTGTGGTGTTTTAATGAGTTTTTGCCTAACACTTAAGCGTGTTTTAGATGTTATATTATCTCTTATAGCAATCGTTATACTTTGGCCTATTTTTCTATTTATCGCAGTTATTATAAAAATAGACTCTAAGGGACCTGTATTTTTTCAACAGAAACGCATAGGTAAAAATAAAATCGAATTTTATATATTAAAGTTCAGAACCATGAGAACTGATACTCCTAAAGATATGCCTTCCCACATGCTGCAAAATCCTGACCAATTTATAACTGGAATTGGTAATTTTCTTAGGAAATCAAGCTTGGATGAACTACCACAAATTATTAATATATTAAGGGGAGAAATGAGTATAATTGGCCCCCGGCCGGCACTTTGGAATCAGTATGACCTGATTGTTGAACGTGACAAATATGGCGCAAATGATATCAGACCAGGGTTAACCGGTTGGGCCCAGATTAATGGTAGGGATGAGCTGACCATAGAAGTTAAAGCTAAATTGGATGGAGAGTATGTTCAGAATATGAGCTTTTCCATGGATGTTAAGTGTTTTTATAGGACCATCATTAGCGTTTTGAGGGCCGAGGGGATTGTTGAGGGGAGCTCAGGAGTATTGAAGAAGGAAACGGTAACAAAATAGACAACAAAATTTATCAGTAGAAATGTAAAAATAATACCCAAAGGGGCATTGGTTATGACGGCGTTGCCTTTTATTTCTGCAATGATAGTAGCACGAAATGAAGAATGTTATATTGAGCAGTGTTTTAGATCATTGTTGGAGCAGAGCTATCCTGCCGACTGCTATGAAGTGTTAATTATAGATGGTTTTTCAACGGATAAGACATTAGATATTGCGAAAGAGACAGAGGCGAAGTACGCTAAATGTATAGATGAAAATAATACAGATACGTCTATTAAGACTGAAACCAAAGTTCAAATAAGATATTTCTCAAATCCCAAGTTATCCTTAGCGGCAGGTTGGAATTTAGGTATCAGGAATGCTCAAGGTGACTATGTTATACGAATTGATGCACATGCTTATGCTGATAAAGATTATCTATTTAATAGTATGAGAACTATGCTGTCAGTAAAAGATGCAGTCTGTGTTGGTGGAGCTATGAATACTGAAACATTGACTGAAAAGGGTGAGATCATAAAAGAAGTCCTGTCTTCCCCATTTGGAGTGGGCGGATCGAAATTTAGATATATGAAAGAAGCGGGATATGTTGATACTGTCGCATTTGGGTTGTACAAAAAAGAAGTGTTTGAAAGATTAGGGTACTTTGATGAACAACTTGAGCGAACGCAGGATAATGATATGCATAGACGTATAAGAGCGGATGGAGGTAAGTTTTATTTAAATCCCGAAATAAAAACCACTTATTATTCACGTGACTCAATGAGTAAAATGATGAAACAGGGTTTTATGAACGGAAAGTGGACAATGATTAATTTTAGACGTCATCCGGGAAAAATGGCAATAAGACATTTCGTTCCTTTTGGTTTTGTATTATCTCTTCTAGGGTGTTTTGCATTGGGTTTTTTTTCTAAATCGTTTTTGGTTCTTATGTTACTTGGCATAGTATTACACTTATCAGTTGGTTGCTATTTTGCTTTTGAGAGATCAAAAGAAATGTCACATAGACTTGCGATACCGTTTTTATTTTTAATGTTACATGGTTCGTATGGTATAGGATCGTTGGTAGGCGTATTTATGCCGTTGAGAAGAAATTTTTCAAAAAATTGTTGAGTGCAGATGCCTAGAATAGTAAAAACACTAGATGATTATGATTTCTACGGCAAAAGCGTTAATCAATTACGATCCTGACTTTAACATAATGATTTAATTATAATTTAATTAAATGCTAGAAGGGATTAAAAAGTATGAATCATGGACTAGTAAGTTGTATTATTCCAACATATAAAAGAAGCGACTTGCTATTAAGAGCTATACATAGTGTATTGAATCAAACATATACGAATATAGAATTAATTGTTGTAGATGACAATTACCCAAATGATGAATTTAGTATGGAAGTACAAAGAAAAATTAATTCCATAGAAGACAATCGCTTAAGATATATTCAACAGGAAACCCATAGAAATGGTGCAGTAGCTAGAAACATTGGAATAGCTGCTGCAAATGGCGAATATATAGCTTTCTTAGATGATGATGACGAATGGCTCTTAGAAAAAATTGAAATACAAAAAAAAATTTTGGATACGCTGCCAGCAGAATATGGGGCTGTGTCTTGTCTGGCTATGTACTATTATAACGATGTTTTACAAAAGCATAGTACTATATATAATGATGACAATCTTCACAAACAGGTTTTGGAGCGTTCAGTATCTATTCATACGGATACAGTGTTATTTAGACAAGAAGCTCTCAGCGGTTCAGGTGGTTTTGATGAAACATTATTGCGACATCAGGAGATACAATTATTTTTAGATTTTTTAATCAACTATAAGATTAAGTTAATATCACAATACTTAATCAAAATTCATAGAGATGATGCTCAAAATAGACCAAATACAGAGAAAATTATTCAAGTTAAACAAGCTTTTTTTGATAGCACAAAGAAGCATTTTGATTTGTATGACAGACATATAAGAAAGAGATTATATTCTGCACACTATTTTGAAATAGTATTTGTAGCAATAAAAGAGAAAAAAATCGGAGAAGCGTTTAACCATTTAACTAAAGTAGGTATAAATATTCCTGCATATCTCGATTTGTATCATCGCTACTTAATGAGGCGAAGAGGTAGTTAGAGTATCAAGCCTAGTGTGAGTGGACTTGCCCAGTGAAGGGCTTTCGGCTCTCTCCTTACACGATTGACCGCCATAACCGTACAAATCTTTTCATACAGGACACCTCCGTACGTTCTGTATGTGCATAAATCGCGGCAGGGTCATTCAAATAACGATGAATTTTGTATAAGGAGAAGCTATGAAGAATACTACTTCGTTGTCTATATCAAATTTATTTAAGCAGTCATTTGTATATACTATTGCATCTGTTATACAAAAAGGTATAGTATTTTTATTGTTGCCAGTGTATACACAACATATGTCAAGTGAGGAATATGGGATAGTTGGAATTGTAACGACAATATGTGGTTTTTATACTGCCTTTTATGCTTTAGGGCAGACTGCTTCTGCCGGTAGGTTTTACTTTGAATATAAAGATGATGAGATAAAACGTAAACGCTTTATTGGAACAATTATTTGTTTTCTTCTGATTGTTAGTGTCGTTTTTACTGCTATATTAATTATGTTTAACAAATATCTAATTGAGCCTTTGGCTAAAAGCGTTCCATTCTATCCTTTTATTTTATTAGGGATAATCAATATTGTGTTTACTCCAATCTATGTTGTTTATCAACAAGTATTGCAGATGCAAAACAATGCATTTAGAAGAAGCGCAAATATTATCGCAAACACGATTATTTTATTATCATTAAACATACTGTTTGTTGTAGTATTTAACAAAGGTGCGGTTGCTGTAATTGGAATCCAAGCTGCAGTAAGTATTCTTTTTTTCATAATTTCAATTATAGGATTAAGAAAGGAAATAATCTTATGCCTAGATACTTCATTGTTAAAAGACAGTCTAAAATATGGATTGCCTATACTTCCACATACGCTTGCTACTTGGACTATGTCAATGACTGACAGATTAGTATTAAATAGATATGCATCTTTATCCACGGTCGGTATTTATAATGTCGGTATCCAAATAGCAGGGATTGTTAGTATTATTGCAGCAACAATAAATCATGCGTATTTTCCCTGGGCATGTGCACAGTACGAAAGAAATGATAAGCAGTCCATAAATAGACTATCGGAATCTTCAAAAATGATAGTTTATTTTTTGATGTTAATATCGGTAAGCATTTGTCTGTTTAGCAAAGAAGCTTTCTATTTGTTTATAAATCCTGAATATTATAAAGCAACTGATATCATTTCGCTGATTTCAATAGGATTTATTTTTCAGGGAATATATTATATTTATACAAATATCCTCTACTATTATAAAGCAGCAACAAAGTTTATCGCAGTTGCTAGTTGGATAAGTGCTATAGTTTCATTGTCGATGAACTTTCTGTTGACACCATTGCTTGGAATATATGGGCCAAGTATAACATGTATACTAGCCTATTTTTCTTTATCCATTATTGCATATTGGCAAAGTCGGAAATACTTTAAATTAAAAATTAATTATTTATCAATTAATTTACAGGTTGTTTTGGCTGTCGGTTTATCTCATTTTATTGGAGTGTATCTGCCAATAGGTTATAAAATATTATACCTATTCGTCATCATATGTATACTTATTTACAAATACAAGGTCTATGTTAAAAATGTAATAAATAAAATGCATACCAGTAAATTAAGCAGAATCTAAAGAATACTGTGGTTTTATATGTACATTGTGAGGAGAAAAATCATGTCTATCAATGATGTTATATTAAATATTGAAGAGAAGCATTTTGAGATATTAATGTCTTATGAATTTTCGTTTAATAAAAGTAAAGTGTGGCCAGCAGTTAGATGCGAAGTATTGCTTTTATTATCTAAAAAGAATAAAAAATTTTTAAAAGCAAAACAGACAATTTCATTTTCCAAAAAGATTAAAACGATTTTAAATAAGATTCCCTATATTATAAAGTACAATCCCTATAAGACACATAAAAATGTAAATGCGCTTGCATTCATTTCAACGAATAATTTTGTAAAAGCAGATAATGTTTATATAAATCCTATTTATGACTATACTTTTGAATTATTTAATGATCAAATCATTTCAATCGAAAGTTCAACGACTGCGAATTTATGCATGCCACGAAAATTTAATGGGTTTAAATTCTATGATTTAATTAGAATTAATGAAGAATTATATTATAAAACTTTTGGTCGAATTGATGTCAATGCTAATCGAAAAATGATAAATGAGTTTTGCCTTTATGTTGGCGAAGTATTTAATCTTTCTTCCAGTGAAATCTCTTTTTTAAAAAGAAAAGTTGAGAGCATATGTGGTAGAATTAAAGCTTTTTCTTTACAGATAAACAAGTTGCTAAATATATACAATCCTAAAATAATATTTGTCCACTGTGCTGTATATGGTGAAAT
The DNA here is from genome assembly GCF_900176355.1 of Sporomusa malonica. GTDB lineage: Bacteria > Bacillota > Negativicutes > Sporomusales > Sporomusaceae > Sporomusa > Sporomusa malonica. Next base: position 169,345 of record NZ_FWXI01000002.1, read on the forward strand.
GAATAGCTATTTGATAAATATTGCAAAAAAACGTGGTATTAAAGTTATCGAATTACAGCATGGCAACATATCAATAGATAATATTCAATATCGTATACAAGAAAAAGATTTAAATCGGACTAGATATAGTGAATATTTGCCAGATGAAATCGGCTTATTAAGTGAATATTACAAGCAATATGTTTCGTTATCGGTTGATACCCCAGTATTAGGATTCCCCTTTTTTAGCAAAGAAAAGGAAAAGAGTAGATCCATAGCAACATATAGTGATATACATAGTAACTTTTTGTATGTTTCTCAATGGGTTGATAATGATTTTGGTATTTCATTTGTTATTGAGTTAAAAAGAATAATGGGAAATGAAGCTAATATTATTTATCGTCCACACCCTCGCGAGAATTTATTATTATCACAGCGAAACAAATTAAGAGATGCAAATATAGTTATTGGTGAAGAAAACAATATATACTATTATTTAGAGATGTGTAAATATGTAGTTACAATACATTCTAACGTAATATATGAAGCTATTAGTTATGGGCGAATTGTTTTCATTATAAACGATGCTTGTTCCTCATCGGAAATTGATAAGAACTTAGGTGTTTGGATTGATAATCCTCAAAACATAAAAGATTATTTAGTTAACAAACGTTGTCAGCAAAATGATATTATAAGTTTTTATCCAGATGATTATAAAAGAAGATATTTGGAACACTTTAAAGCCTATTTATAGTAAAGGAAAGGGAGCAGCTATGTATAAAACATTAAAACTAGTTAATAAGCTTAGAAAAATAATCAAAAGATTCATTTTTACTAAGATAGTGAAAGCTATCGCAAAAAAAGTTGGTAAGGATTTAATAGTTAATGGATATACACTTGTAACACCAACTACAATTTTAGGTGATAATGTAAGTTTTAATGGGATGAAAATGTTTGGTGGAGGACAAATTGTCATTGGAAATAATTTCCATTCAGGGGTTGATTGTATGATAATATCTCAAAATCACAATTTTGATAGTGGTGAAACGATTCCATATGATAAAACATATATTTATAAGGATGTTGTAATTGAGGATAATGTATGGATAGGGTCAAAAGTAAATATACTTGGCGGGGTTACAATTGGTGAAGGTGCAATAATTCAAGCAGGCAGCACTGTTGTAAATGATATTCCTGCCTGCGCAATTGCTGGGGGACACCCTGCACGAGTTTTCAAATACAGAAACAAAGAACATTACTATAAATTGAAAAGCGAAAATAAGGTATTGCGGTAGTTTTATTAATCAAAGGAGTATTTCGGTAATGAAATATAGAAGACAATATAAGGATCCTATCGTTTATTGGCCTATAACTCAATTTTTAGACTATGCTTTCATGAATCGATGGGACTGCCCCATACCTTTGTTCACATTTGGATTGTATGTAATTGTTTTATTTTATACCTTATTGTTGAAACGGAGTAATAAAGCAACAATTAGGACACCAGGATTGATAGGTTTTATGGGCTTAGCATTATTAATTCCAACGCTATTCACATCGTTACTGCAAACAGAATATCTATTAATTCACTCAATAGATAGGTATATCAGTTTAATATTTATTTTTTATTTGATAATATACTATGGAAAAAGAATAAATGAAAAAATAGATACCATTACGGTAATGATGTTTAATTATGTACTTATTGCTTTTGTATTTTATATATATAAAATTAGTGAAAACAATTATATAGTAGATCTTATGACATTAAGAGATGGTCTTAGTTTGTTCGGGACTAACTCTTTTATTGCATATATTTTTTGTTTTTGCTTGTTACTAAAAACTATGGGCAAAATAAAAGAATATTATTTTTTTCTAATAGCAGGTTCGATAATGTCAGTCATATATGTTAGTAGAGGCGGCTTTGCCATTGCCATTTTACTTATTGCGACAGAATTATTATACAATAAAGGTGGGATAAAGAAATTTCTTTTTATCCTAATAGCTGCATTTGTTGCTGGTAGTATTTTGCTCAATAACCCAATGGTATTAAATAGATTATCGAGTACCTTCGAAGAGATTCAAGCTGGAACATTATATTCTGAGGATAATAGATCAATGATTTTTGCGTTTTCTTATGATTATTTGCAACAACCCCAAAATATAGATGTGCTGTTTTATGGACTGGGACTTGACCAGTTCAGATATATTAATCCATGGAATTATTCAGATCCTCACAATACTTTGGTAGATGCAATCTTTACTGCTGGTTTTCTATTTTTTCTTAGCATATTCTTCATGATGTTAAATATTACAAGGAGATCAAGATATAAATTTACGTATTTTACGTTTTTTACGTACGTCGTTTTTGAAGGAGTGGGAGTAGTTAGCCTGAAGGGGGAGTTATCTTCGGGATATCTGCTATTTCTAGTTTCACTAACATATTTCTATTTAAGCTCACCTTACGCACAGAGTGGTAATGTTCGATTAGTTAATACAGATATATCAAAAAAAGGGGATATATTATGAAGGTATTAGTAACAGGTGCTGACGGTTTTATCGGCAGTCATTTAACAGAAACCTTGTTAGAGCAAGGATATAATGTAAAAGCATTTGTCTATTATAATTCATTTAATTCGTGGGGATGGCTTGATACCTTACCGAAGGATAAGTTGTCTCAGATTGATGTGTTCGCAGGTGACATTCGTGATCCGAATGGCGTACGTGAAGCGATGAAAGGTGCTGACGTTATTTTCCATCTTGCCGCTCTTATAGCTATCCCCTTCAGCTATCACTCGCCTGATTCTTATGTGGATACTAATATCAAGGGAACTCTGAACGTGCTTCAGGCAGCACGTGACTTAAATACAAGCCGGGTTTTAGTAACTTCTACATCAGAAGTTTATGGCACTGCACAGTATGTACCTATTGATGAGCAACATCCATTCCAAGGGCAATCTCCGTACTCTGCCACGAAAATAGGAGCAGACCGTCTAGCGGAGAGCTTTTATCGAAGTTTTGGACTGCCAGTAACGATCGTAAGACCTTTCAACACATACGGTCCAAGACAGTCGGCAAGAGCAGTAATTCCAACGATTATTACGCAATTATTGTGTGGTCAGGAAGAATTAAAACTTGGAGCTCTAACTCCGACAAGAGATTTTAACTATGTTAAGGATACTGCATTGGGATTTATCTCTATGTTGAAATCTGACAAAACAGTCGGAGAAGAAATCAATATTGCTACTCAACATGAAATATCAATCGGTGATTTAGCAAACGAGCTCATTCGTCAAATTAATCCTAATGCTAGAATTAAATGTGAGGAACAGCGATTACGGCCTGAAAAGAGCGAGGTCAATCGGCTTCTGGGATCTAACGAGAAAATCAAGCAATTAACTGACTGGTCGCCTAAGTATACTTTCAGTGAAGGTATTGCTGAAACGATTGATTTTTTGAAAAAGAATATGGATAAATACAAACCGGAAATATACAATTTATAGGAGTCAAAATTATGAATTATTATAATGTTGCCATAATTGGAGTGGGAGGCTTGGGTGCTAGGCATTTACAAGCATTACAAAACATCTCGGTGCCAATTTCAATTCAGGCAGTTGACGTTTCAGAAGAATCTCTTGATAATGCAAAAAAAGTTTGCGGTGAAATTACAAACGAAAACATAGTTAGTATCGAATATTTACAGGATATAAGTTATCTAAACAGACAGTTGGACGTCGTTATTATAGCTACTTCTTCAAATACCAGAAAAGCGGTTATTGAGTATTTATTGGAGAATAGAACTGTAAAGTATCTGATATTGGAAAAAGTGTTATTTCAAAAAATGGATGATTATGAGTATATCGAGAATTTATTAAAAGAGAAAAATGTGAAGACTTGGGTAAACTGTCCTCGTAGAATGTATAAGAGTTACGACGACCTAAGAAATGCACTTGCCAAACAAGGAAAGCTATCTTTTTTAATTCAAGGCGCAAATTGGGGCCTTGGCTGCAACCTAATTCATATGCTGGATATGATTGATTATATAACTAATTCACAGCAAGATATTGTATGTAATGGTGATTTGCTTGACGCTGAAGTTTTGGAAAGCAAGCGCAAAGGATATATTGAGTTTTCCGGTACAGTAAGTGGTAGTATTGGAGGGAGCACTTTTGTCATAACCTCTGCTTCCGCAGGTGACTTTCCCGTGACTATCCATGTGATTGGTCAAGATATAATTTGTATCATAAGGGAATATGAAAGAAAAATATTTATAGCAACAAAGGAAAGCAATTGGAAATTTGTTGAAAAGCCATTTGAAATGCAATATCAAAGTCAACTTAGCAATATATTGGTTGAAGACTTAATAAAGACTAGCAGTTGTTCGCTGCCAACCTATGAAATATCAAAAAAACTCCATGTTAATATTCTTGATATGTTTTTAAAACATTTGAATAAGAACGGAATAGAGAGGATAGAGATATGTCCAATAACATAATGTCTGAGGAAATTTGGCTGATTGGTGCTGGTCAGATGGCTTCTGACTATGCGAAAGTTCTAAAAGAATTATCATATGACTTTACTGTAATTGGAAGAAGTGAAAAATCTGCAAAAGAATTTGAGTATAAGACTGGTGTATCTGTCGTACAAGGTGGGTTAGAAAATGCAATTTCTAGCGCTTCCTACGTCCCAAAATATGCGATAGTAGCTGTAAATGTTGAACACCTTGCTCATATTACTACCTTATTAATTAAATACGGTGTGAAGAATATTCTTGTTGAAAAGCCTGCAGGACTTGAGTATCAGGAAATTAAGAATTTGTGTGAATTTGCTGTAAAAAATAATATAAGCGTCTTTATTGCATATAATCGTCATTTCTATGCTTCAGTAATAAGGGCAAAAGAAATAATAGAAGATGACGGCGGCGTAGTTTCATTCAACTTTGAGTTTACCGAGTGGTCACATATCATTGAAAAGTTTCAAAAACCAAGAGAAGTGTTTGAAAACTGGTTTTTAACAAACTCGACTCATGTTGTCGATTTGGCGTTTTATTTGGGAGGATATCCCACTAAAATTAGTTGTTATACATCTGGTTCTACAGATTGGTATGAAAGGGCAAGCGTATTTTGCGGCGCAGGTGTAACCGATATTGGTGCGTTGTTCTCCTATCAAGCAAACTGGAAGGGACCAGGGCGTTGGGGAGTTGAATTTATTACTCCCAAGCATCGTTTAATTTTAAGACCAATGGAGAAACTGCAAATCCAGCATATTGGTTCTGTCATTACTGAATTTGTCGATATTGACGACGAGATGGAAAAGGAATTTAAACCAGGTCTGTATTTACAGATAAGGGATTTTATTGAGAATAGAATTGACAGTAGATTTGTTAGTATACAACAGCATTGTAAGAATATCAAGATATATCAAAGCATTGAAAACATATGAGATAAGGAACGAGATAATGATATTAGAATTAAGCAAGACGGAAATATCACAGCTGATTCATGGGCAGCTAAGCAATATATTAGGAATGTCCAGCGAAATTAGTAATTATCTGGATATCACTCTCGAACGAACTCATAAGTGTTTTGAAAAAACAAAAAACAAGTATTATAGAAATCCGGATGGGGAAGTGTACTTCAATCCATATCATTCAGGACAATATTCAATCTTTTTGTATTATCTTGCCAACACAATATTCAGGAATGGTGGAGATAGTACCCTCGCTTCGAAAATATACTATCTGAATAAAATTCTAAACTCAGTGGATTGGTATTATGAAATTGAATTGCCAGAAGTCTTTGGTGTGGAACACCCCTTAGGAGCTGTATTAGGTAGGGCAAAATACAGCAATGGCTTTTTTGTCTATCAAGGGTGTACTGTTGGCGGCAACAAAGGGAAATATCCAATTATGGGAAAAAATGTTATCCTGTATGCTAACTCCACAGTAATTGGTGAATCTACAATTGGTACTAATGTGGCTATTTCAACAGGAACAATTGTAAAGGATGAAAATATACCAGATTTTTGTCTGGTTTTTGGTCAGACGCCAAATTTGGTCATCAAGAAAAAAGAACCTGAATATATGGAAGCTATATTTTCAAAGCTGTGGGTAAATGTCTGACGCGTATATCTTTTCAAAGGAGAAGGAGATAAGGATGAAAAAATGTATACCTTTGTCTGTTCCGAACCTAAAAGGCAACGAATTAGAATATGTTACTAAGGCGGTTGAAGACGAATGGGTATCATCTGGTGGTCCATACATAACAGCATTTGAAAAGGGAATAACGGAGTATGTGGGAGCTCAGGGTGCAGTCGCTTGTCAGAGTGGTACCGCAGGTCTTCATCTGGCTATGATTGTTAGCGGTATAGGTGCCGGCGATGAGGTTATTGTACCAGCGCTCACTTTCATAGCGACTGTTAATCCTGTGAAATATACTGGTGCAGAGCCCATCTTTATGGACTGTGATGACTCACTTTGCATGGATATGAGTAAAGTCGAACAGTTCTGTGCTGAAGGGTGTAAATTCAATGGTGAGAAGCTCATTAACAATAGAACAGAGAAACAAGTTAAAGCGATTGTGGTAGTTCATTTGTTTGGCAATATTGCAGACATGGACAAGTTAATGGAAATTGCAGATAAATACAATTTAATCGTAATTGAGGATAGTACTGAAGCTTTAGGTAGCTATGTCACGAAGGGCAAATATACTGGCAAGTTCGCTGGAACCATTGGAAAAATAGGCGTGTATTCATTCAATGGAAATAAAATTTTAACCACCGGCGGTGGCGGTATGATTGTCTCAGATGATGAGGCAATACTGAGAAGGGCAAGGCATCTTTCGACACAGGCAAAAAGCGACGAGCTTTATTATATCCACGACGAAATTGGCTATAACTACAGAATGACCAACCTTCAGGCAGCCCTGGGTTTGGCGCAGTTGGAACAGCTTGAAAATTTCATTAAAACAAAAAAAGAGAATTATTATTTATATAAAGAAAGAATTAGTAAGATCCCAGGCTTATCAATTCTAAATTTCAAGGATGAGAATAGAACCAACTTTTGGTTCTATTCTCTGAAATGCGAAGAAGAGTATGTGTTAAATAGAGATGAGATTATACAATACTTATCCTCAAAGGGTATTCAGTCAAGACCTATATGGGGATTGATTAGTGAACAAAAGGGTTATTTAAATAACCAGGCATATAAGATTGAAAAAGCAAAGTATTATCTTAAACACATTGTGAATATCCCATGCAGCTCTAACCTGACCAAAGAAGATGTATTGTATGTTGTCGAGTGTTTAACGAATCCAGAATTAAAATAATTTTGGACAGACTGGAAGGATTGTATGGACATTAAAGACATTTTGATTGACTTAGAAAACACGATGATAGAAGCGATGGCTGCTCTTGACAGAACATCAAAAAAGGTATTGTTTGTTGAACAAAATGGAATACTTGCTGCGGCAATAACAGACGGTGATATCAGAAGATGGATATTGAAGAAGGGCAATCTTGACGCCAAGGTCAAAGATATTGCAAATTTCAATCCTAAGTTTTTATATGAAAAAGATAAAGCTATTGCAAAAGAATATATGCTAAAGGCAGTAGTGGAGGCATTACCTATAGTTGATGAAAATAAGAGAATACTTAATGTGGTTCTTTTGAATAACGATGGTATAGAGCCCAAAAAAGAGTTAAATATTCCAGTAATTATTATGGCGGGTGGGTTTGGTACAAGACTTCATCCTTATACAAAGATCCTTCCTAAACCGTTAATTCCTATAGGTGAGATTCCGATTGCAGAGCATATTATTAATAGGTTTCATCATTATAGTTGCAAGGACTTCTTCTTGATCGTGAATCACAAGAAAAATATGATAAAAGCCTATTTTACTGAGATATCAAGGGATTATGAAATTACTTTTATCGATGAGGACAAGCCCCTTGGAACCGGTGGCGGACTGAGCCTTTTAAAGGGACGTATTAATACAACTTTCATACTTTCCAACTGTGATATTATTATTGAGGAAGACTATGAAAAAATGTATCAGTACCACAAAAAAGAAAACAATTTGATTACTATGATTTGCTCTTTAAAGAATATCAAAATACCTTACGGTGTGATTGAAATAGGACAAAACGGTGCGATTGAGAGTATGAAAGAAAAACCGGAGTTGTCATTCTTTACTAATACCGGTTGCTACATCGTAGAACCTCGGGTAATTGAGGAGTTGGAAGAAGATAAAGCCATTGGCTTTCCTACGATCATTGAAAGATATAAGAATGCCGGTGAAAAAATCGGCGTTTACCCTATCAGCGAGAATACATGGATGGATATGGGGCAGCTTGACGAATTGGAAGAAATGCGAAAAAGGCTGAACTGTGATGAATAAAAAACTGCTATTAATTGGTGGTGGTGGGCATTGTAAGTCTGTGTTGGATAGCCTTTTAAGTGCCAAGACCTTTAATGAAATAGGAATAGTTGACGTAAAAGGAAGTGTCGGTAAATCAGTTTTAGAAATTCCTATTATAGGCTGTGACGATGACCTTGAGAAGCTGTATCAGCATGGATATACCTATGCTTTTGTGTCGTTAGGTAGCGTTGGCAATCCTGTAATTCGCATAAAAATCTTCAATAAACTTGAAAGTATCGGATTTGGAATACCAAATGTTATTGATCCAACTGCAACAGTTAGTAAACGAGCATCTTTAACATCTGGCATATACATTGGAAAAAATGTGGTGGTCAATGTTGGTACATCCATCGGTAAAGGTGCTATTCTTAATACTTCTTCTACCATAGAGCATGAGTGCAGTATTGGAGAATTCGTACATATTTCGCCCGGCGCCGTTTTGTGCGGTGAAGTGCAAATCGGAGAGCATACGCATGTTGGTGCAAAAAGTGTAGTTAAGCAACAGGTAAAAATAGGTTCTAGAACGCTTATAGGAATGGGCAGTGTGGTATTGCATGATGTGGCGGCGAATACAGTCGCATACGGCAATCCGTGTAAGGAGGTAAGTACGCGATGAGCGTATATATCATTGCAGAAGCAGGTGTCAACCATAACGGTAATCTCGAATTAGCCAAGAAGATGGTTTACAAAGCTAAGGAAGCAGGCGCTGACTGCATAAAATTTCAAACATTTGTGTCCAAAAATGTCGTTTCAAAGAATGCTAATAAGGCAGACTATCAGAAACAACAGACAAAAGCAGATGAGAGCCAATTAGCGATGTTGCAAAAGCTTGAGTTGACATTTAATGATTTCGTTAAACTGAATAACTATTGCAAGGATCAAGGAATTCAATTCCTTTCCACACCTTTTGACTTTGATAGTATTGATTTTTTAGCAAGTCTTGATATGGGAATATGGAAAATTCCGTCTGGTGAAATAACGAATCTCCCATATTTGGTTAAGATAGCCAAAATGCACAAGCCTATTATTATGTCAACAGGGATGAGTACCATAAGCGAAATAGAAGATGCTATGAGCATATTACGAGAGAATGGTAGCGGTGAAATTACATTACTTCATTGCACCACTGAGTACCCTACACCATATACAGATGTAAACTTAAAAGCTATGGATACTTTAAAGGAAAAGTTTAATGTACCAATAGGATATTCGGATCATACAAAAGGCATAGAGATTCCCGTTGCTGCAGCTGCAATAGGGGCCACCGTCATTGAGAAACATTTTACTTTAGATCGAAATATGGAAGGTCCTGACCATAAGGCAAGTTTGGAACCCTGTGAGTTAAAAGCTATGGTGAATGCTATTCGGAATACTGAACTGGCGATAGGCATTGCTGAGAAAAAAGTAACCGAATCAGAAAAAAAAAATATAGCTATTGCAAGAAAGAGCATAGTAGCCAGTCGCGACATAAAAAGAGGGGAAGTTTTCACTCCAGATAACCTAACGGTGAAAAGGCCAGGAAATGGTATTAGTCCAATGCGATGGTTTGAAGTGCTAGGGAAAACTGCAAAGTGTGATTTTGAAGAGGACGAATTGATAGTGGTATGAGGAAGAAAATATGTATCTTAACAGCGACAAGAGCTGAATTTGGCCTTCTTAAACCTGTCATTGTTAAACTAACGGGGGTGCCCGAGTTTGATGTGCGTGTTGCAGTAACAGGAACACATCTATCCCCGGAGTTTGGCATGACTTACAAGGAAATTGAGAGAGAGGGGATCGCGATTGATGAAAAAATTGAGATTCTTTTAAGCGCAGATACCCCGACTGCGATCTCTAAATCAATGGGATTGGCAATGATGAGTTTTGCTGAATATTTTGCCCGACTAGATCCAGATATACTGTTGGTTTTGGGTGATAGATATGAAACTTTGGCCGTTTGTTGTGCAGCTATGAATCAAAGAATAGCAATTGCGCACATGCATGGCGGCGAGACAACAGAAGGGGCGATCGATGAGTGTGTTCGGCATGCCATAACAAAAATGAGCTATTTGCATTTCACCAGTACAAAGGAATACTGCAATAGAGTTATTCAGTTAGGTGAACAGCCAGATAGAGTGTTTTGTGTTGGCGCAACGGGAGTCGAAAATATCTATAAAGAGACATTGTTAACCAAGAAAGAATTGGAGAAGGATATTGGCTTTAAATTAGATAAGCCTTATGCGGTAGTAACCTTCCATCCGGTGACACTGGAAAAAAATAAATCTGCAGAGCAGTTTCAATCGCTACTGCAAGTTTGTGAACAACATAAGGAAATGAATTTTTTATTTACTAAAGCTAATGCCGATTTAAATGGACGTATTATCAATCAGATGCTTGATGAGCATATCAAGGAACATGATAATCTATTTGCATTTGCATCGATGGGTGTAGTGCGATACTTAAGTGCAATGAAATATTGTAAAGTGGTGATAGGCAATTCTTCAAGCGGAATTTTGGAAGCCCCAAGTTTGGGAGTACCAACAATTAATATAGGAGACCGCCAAAAAGGCAGAATACAGGCGGAAAGCATTATTAACTGCGAGCCGGTATCCGGCGAAATTGAGAAAGCTATGATTTTAGCACAAACCGATGAATTTAAAACTAGAGCCCGCAACTCTGTCAATCCATACGGTGATGGAAATACGTCAGAAAAAATCGTTGAAAAGTTAAAAGAGTTTTTATTGAACGATAAAATTGATTTGAAGAAGAAATTTTATAACTGCGAGGTGATATGATATGAGGGTTGCAGTTCTTGGCTTAGGCTCAATGGGAAACAGAAGAATCCGATTAATTAGCAAATATAGTGAAACAATACAAATAGTTGGAGTGGATATCAATGAAGAACGCAGAAGAAAATGCGAATTAGAATATGGAGTAGAAACTTTTTGTAGTTTAACGGATGCGGCGCACATTGATTGCGCCTTTGTTTGCACAGGACCTTTATCGCATAGTGAAATTATTATGCAATGTTTGAAACAGGGAATACATGTATTTAGTGAATTGAATTTAGTAGTTGATGGCTATGAAGATAATATTGCCCTAGCGAAGCAAAAGGAACTAGTTTTATTCATGTCTTCAACATTTTTATATAGGGATGAGATTAAGCAGATTAAGAATTCAATGCAACAAGCGAATTGTATGCTTAACTATACATATCATATCGGTCAGTATCTACCAGATTGGCATCCATGGGAAAGTTATAAAGATTTCTTTGTCGGCAATAAGCGTTCAAATGGATGTCGAGAAATATTTGCTATTGAACTTCCGTGGTTATCGGAGCTGTTTGGTGATATTGTCGAGGTTAATGTATTAAAGAGTAAAATGAGTAATTTAGATATAAATTATGATGATAACTACTTAGTACTCATCCAACATGCATCTGGATATAAAGGAACTTTAGCTGTTGATGTAGTATCACGAAAAGCGGTTAGAAATCTAGAGGTATTCGGAGAGCACCTTTATCTCCATTGGGATGGATCTCCAACCGGATTATATGTATATGATTTTGAAGCAAAGGTTGATGTTAATATCCAAGCATATGTAGAGATTGATCAACTTGATAATTATAGCGGGTTTATCGTCGAGAATGCCTATTTAAATGAAGTTATCTCTTTTTTTGACGCGATCACAGAAAAGAAAATGCCAGTCTATAGTTTTGAAAAGGATAAAGAAATTCTAAAAATTATAGATAGAATTGAAGGCTTGACATGAATAAAGTATATAAAATTGGGGTGATTGGGCTTGGTTCAATTGGCATCAGGCATATACAAAACATTGCGTCTGTTTTAAAAGAACGAGGCAGCCTGAATACAATTGATTTGATCAGAAGCGGAACAGGCAAGGAACCAGGAAAAGAAGTCATTCAACATGTCAGCCAAATATTTAATTCTTGCGATCCAGTTCCAGACGACTATGATGTAATTTTCGTTACAAATCCTACGCATTTACATTTTGAAACAATACAAAAATTCGTTTCGAAGACTAAGCATATGTTTATTGAAAAACCGGTATTTAACACAACAGAGGTCTCTTTAAATGCATTACATCTAAAAGATAGTAGTATATATTATGTGGCTTGCCCTTTAAGATATACCCATGTAATTCAATATCTTAAACATCTATGCGATTTAAAGAAAATTTATTGCGCTAGAGTTATTTGTTCCAGTTATTTGCCGAATTGGAGACCAGACCAAGATTACCGGAATACCTACAGCGCTCATAAAAAGCAAGGTGGCGGAGCTTCTATTGACTTGATACATGAATGGGATTATCTGTGTTACTTATTTGGCCCCCCAGATAAGGTGCTGAACATAAGGGGGACTTTTTCCAATTTGGAAATCGACAGTGATGACTTATCTATATATATCGCAAAGTACGCTGATATGGCTATAGAAGTTCACTTAGATTATTTTGGACGTAAAACAATAAGAGAAATTCAGATATTTACAGAAGAGGATACCATTATTGGGGATATTGCAAACAGTGAAATACGATATTTGATGAGTGGTGAAGTTATTTCCTTTAACGAACAAAGAAATGATTTCCAGCGTAATGAAATAGCACATTTCTTTGATATAGTGGAAGGAGTAGCTGTTAATGATAATGATATACCAACTGCTTTTAGAACTCTTCATATAGCGAGGGAGGGAAAGTGAAAGTGAAGATATTATTTACTATTTGCGGTAGAAGTGGTTCTAAGGGGATTAAGAATAAAAACTTGAAAGATTTTTTAGGTTACCCATTACCATTTTATACGATATCCGCAATTGATTTGTATAAAAAGCGAAATCCGGATGTTTATTGTGATACAGTGCTAAATACTGACAGCGCAGACCTTATTCAAATGTTTAAAGAGCGTCTGAATTTTGAGGTTGATATCATTGAAAGAGATCCATTGCTTGGACTAGATAATACCCCGAAAGTAGCGGTTATACTAAACTGCTTGGATGTAATGAAACAGCGTAAGACTATTAATTACGATATGGTTATTGATTTGGATATAACCTCACCATTGAGGACTATAGTAGATATTAGCAATCTTATCCAAAAGAAGATGAAATCTAATGCTGATGTAATTTTTTCTGTAACTGATTCAAGACGAAATCCATATTTCAATATGGTCAAGAAAACTGGAAATGGCTATAAACGTGTTATTGATTCAGTATTTAATTCAAGGCAGGAAGCACCCGAGATATTTGATATGAATGCTTCGTTGTATGCATATTCCCCAGCGTTTCTTGAGAGCGGCAAGGGAATATTTGAAGGAATATGCGATGTGATAACGATGTTAGACACCGCGGTTTTGGACTTGGATAATGAGAATGATTTTGAACTGATGCAAGTTATAGCAGGATATTTGTTTGAAAAGTATCCTGTATTTTGGGAAGTGAGAGATAATATTATTAAATTTAGTAATGTTATAAAAACTACGCCCTAATCAATATTTTATTAATGTGCTTGGAAAGCAGTATAAGAATGGTAAGAGTGATGGCACCGAAGAATTATTTAACTTTAGATGATTCCGATTATAAGATATTGCTACTTGTTGTAAGTAGGTATTTAGAATATATAATCTAATTTATTAATTATAATTGAAGGGGCGGAATTATGAGCTTATATGAGAAGATAGTAAATAGAGATGAGAAAATTTCAATAATTGGCTTAGGTTATGTCGGCATGCCTATAGCAGTTAGCTTTGCCAAGAAGGCTGACGTTATTGGGTATGACGTCAGTACAGCTAAGATTGAGTTGTATAAATCAGGCATTGATCCAACTAAAGAAGTTGGAAACGAAGTTATTAAAAATACAACTTTAGAATTCACATCAGATGAAACAAAGCTTAGAGAAGCAAAGTTCCATATTGTAGCAGTGCCAACTCCTGTAAATGCGGACCACACCCCAGACCTTAATCCTGTGAAATCTGCAAGCTGTATATTAGGTAGAAATCTTACCAAAGGTTCTATCGTAGTTTATGAATCTACAGTTTATCCTGGAGTTACGGAGGACATATGTGTTCCCATCCTAGAGAAAGAGTCAGGTTTGAAGTGTGGGGTGGACTTTAGCGTTGGTTACTCCCCAGAACGTGTAAATCCTGGTGACAAAATACATAGGCTGGAGACAATTGTGAAAATTGTTTCTGGAATTAATGAATATAGCCTAGACACTGCAGCTAAGGTTTACGAGTTAGTAGTAGAAGCCGGCGTATATAGGGCTGAAAGCATAAAAGTTGCAGAGGCAGCTAAAGTTATTGAAAATTCTCAGCGTGATATAAATATTGCTTTCATGAACGAACTCTCCATCATCTTTAACAAGCTGGGCATTGATACTAAGGCTGTACTTGAAGCAGCAGGAACAAAATGGAACTTCTTAAAATTCTACCCTGGTTTAGTTGGCGGTCACTGTATTGGTGTTGACCCATACTATCTCACATATAAGGCCGAAGAAATGGGTTACCACTCGCAAATTATCCTTTCGGGAAGACGAATTAATGATGAGATGGGAAAATATGTTGCTGAAAATACAGTCAAAAAGATGATTCAAGCCAACAAACAAATAAAGGGAGCTAAGGTGGCTATACTCGGCATCACGTTTAAAGAAAACTGCCCCGATAGTAGAAATACCAAAGTTGTAGATATCATTCAAGAGTTAAAGGAGTACGGTGTTCAGGTGCAAGTAGTAGACCCTGTTGCTAATATAGAAGAAGTAAAGGAAGAATATGGTATTGATTTATATAGACTAGAAGATACCAAAGATGTCGATGCAGTTGTTGTAACTGTAGCCCACAATGAATTTACGGCATTACAGCTAGAAGATCTAAAGGCGTTATATAAAGTTGGTAATTTATCTGACATTGATGCTTTACAAGAGGTAACTGCAACTCTTGATGAGGATTGTGATAGCACCAAGCTGGTTTTAATTGATGTAAAGGGTATTTATGATCATACGAAAGCAGAGGATATGAACTATTTATACTGGAGGCTGTAAAGTGAGTGATATTGAATATAACTTTCCTGAAAATACGAAATTTCTCGTTACTGGGGGGGCCGGTTTTATCGGCTCAAACCTTGTCGAAGCAATACTAAAACTTGGCTTTCAGGTAAGGGTTCTTGATAACTTTTCCACAGGAAAAGAAGAAAACATAAAAGAATTTTATCAACATCCTAACTTTGAATTACATAGAGGGGATCTAAGAAGCTTAGACGAGTGTCAGAAAGCTTGCAGGGGAATGAACTATGTATTGCACCAGGCTGCATTGGGCTCGGTGCCAAGATCGATTGATGATCCTATAACTTCTAATAACGTCAATGTATGTGGTACGTTAAATATACTGACTGCTGCAAGAGATCAAATGGTAAAGCGATTTGTATTTGCATCATCTTCTTCAGTATATGGGGACGAGCCTAATTTACCTAAAACAGAAGATCGAATTGGAAAACCTCTTTCGCCCTATGCTATCACAAAAAGGGCAAAAGAGATGTACGCTAGGAATTTTTATGAGATATACGGGTTACCAACAATAGGATTAAGATATTTTAATGTATTCGGTAAAAAGCAAGACTCTACATCTGCTTATGCAGCCGTTATCCCGAAGTTCGTAAAGGCTCTTATCAATAATGAAGCTCCAATAATCCATGGAGATGGAAGACAATCTAGAGACTTTACTTATATTGAAAATGTCATACAAGCGAATCTAAAGGCTTGTTTGGTAGGAGCAGAAGCCTTTGGTGAAGTTTTTAATATTGCCTTTGGCGGTAGAGAGTATTTGATAGATTTATATCATAAAATTGCTAGTCTATTAGAGAAGGATATTGAACCTAGTTATGGACCTTCTAGAGCCGGGGATGTTAAACATTCTAATGCCGATATCACTAAGGCAAGGAAAATATTAAATTATAATCCCCAGTATGATTTAATTAGCGGGTTAGAGATGGCAATTGATTGGTATAGAGAGAATATTTAAGAAGCAAGTCAGAACTTTGTAATGACCCAACAGCTTAAACATTTTTTAGCTGTAAATTTGAAAGCATTTTTTAGTATATAAATTTAAAACTAATTCATTCGTGATGATTACTTAAATACGGTATTGGGAAAAAATCACTCAACCAATATTGTGGCAATTCATTTGGCTAGTCTAATATTAGGGTGTGGCAGATGAATATTAAAGCGTTATTTAATTGTTGTGTTTTGGGAGGGGGACCATTAATATGAATAATAAATTGACGGTTGTCATGTACCATTACGTTCGTGAACTAAAAAACTCACGCTTCCCGGAGCTGAAAGCTTTGGATGTCAAATTATTTAAGCAACAACTTGATTTTCTGCAACGAAATTATAATATTATCACAATGAATGATGTAGTGGAATGCATACAGATAGATAAGCAACTACCACCTAAAGCCGTACTATTGACCTTTGATGACGCTTATCTTGATCATTATCTTTATGTATTTCCTGAATTAGTATCGCGGGGGTTATTTGGAGCATTTTATCCACCTGCTAAAGCAATAACACAGCAGGAAGTGTTGGACGTAAATAAGATACATCTAATTTTATCTGCTGTGGGTTATAATAATACTCACGTTTTAGTTAAATATTTGCTGCAATTTTTAAAGAATTTTCAGTCCGACTGGAGTCTACAAGATGCTGAGTATTACTATGAAAAAATAGCTATCGCCAATCGGTTTGATACAGCCAATACTGTTTTTGTAAAGCGCTTATTGCAAGTTGAGCTTCCTTTGGAACTACGTAAAATAGCGGCTAATCAATTGCTACAAGAACATCTTGGTATATCCGAGGCAACGATTAGCCGTGAACTCTATATGACGATTGATCAGATAAAGCTTTTATCCCGATATGGCATGCATGTTGGATCTCACGGATATGATCACTTTTGGTTGGATAGACTGTCCGAACAAGAACTGACCTTTGAGATTGACATGTCATTAGATTTTTTAAATACCGTTAATGGAACAACAGTGGATTGGACTATGTGTTATCCTTATGGCGGGTATAATGAAACTACTAAGAAATTGCTTGAATCACGTAATTGCCAATTGGCTGTAACCACGAAGGTTGATGTTGCCCGGGTTACGTATGATAGTAGATTTGATATCCCGAGACTTGATACTAATGATCTCCCAACAGCATCAAATGCGGAACCAAATAAGTGGTACATCAATGGATAGTCACCGGAGGTTATAGAGGGAGGTAAAACATGGAAGCAATAAAAATTTATTGGGCTAGGACGAACCAGATATGTGATGTTCAGCGATTCATCGACACATACTGGCGTAAGGGGCATATACTTTCACGCGATGCGGAGCTATTGAAATGGCAGTATCCTTTCCTAGAAGACAATTCTCTTATGTCAATTGTTCTTGCCGAGATTAACGGGGAAATTGCTGGTTTGCTAGGGGTGATTCCCTGTAAATTTAATACCGGGGATATCGTCGTTCAAGGAGGCATCCTCGCGCTATGGCTAGTGAGGTCGGAGTTTAGAAATCAATCAGTTGGTCGGAGTATGCTCGATTGGGTACAAGGAGAAGGCGTCAAATTTATTGGAGTAGAAGGCTATAATGAGCGTACTGTTGGAATTTACAAAAGGCTACAGAGCTATATTGCTCCTACCTTACCGCGCCTTATAGGTGTAATTGACGGTAAAGCATGTCAAGAATTTTTGGAGAGGAACTCTAGCTTTCAGTCACACGTTGTCATTTCTAAAATTATTAATAGACAGTCGTCTTATGATGTTTCTGGCTATAAGAGCATAAATTGGGAATGTGGTCTCTCAGAAAAATGGGATTCATTTATTAAATTGCAAAATATTAAGGGACCTATTAGAGATTCGGCTTTTATTCAATGGCGATATATCAATCACCCTAAGTATAAATATGAAGTTCGATGTGTTTGCGATGAGGATAACAATATTCATGGAATAGTGGTATGGAGAATAATTTCTATAAAAGATAGCAGTGATACTATTTTTCGGATTACCGAATTTTTATGGGATGATGCTGTAGCGGGGCGCTTTCTGGCGGATTTTACCATAAACGATGCATTTCAATCAGACGTATTGTTTGCAGATTTTTATAATCTTACAGGATGTAAGGCAGAACCGTTTATTGAACGTGGATTTTTCGTGGATAAAGAAGTACTATTCCCGAAATATTTCTCGCCGTTAGATTTTACGCAACGTACAATTCCAAGTGCATTCTCTCTAATAGGATTAACTGAAAGTCAAAATGTAAATTATTTTACTAATCCTGATATTTATTTAACAATAGCGGATGGAGATCAGGATCGTCCAAGTTAAATATTTAAGTAAGGACAATACTAAATCCAGAAATTGTTCCGAATTACAAATAGACCATACAGATATATTCACGGAAACACTATAGTAGGACTAATCAGTGAATGATATAGTTAAATGCGAAAGAAGGTTATGCATGTATAAAGTAGCGGTAGCAGGAACCGGCTATGTAGGTTTAGTTGCTGGTGTCTGTTTTGCCGAAGTCGGCCATGAAGTCATTTGCGTCGATATTGACGAAAATAAAGTTAACAAAATGAGGCAAGGAATCTCTCCTATTTACGAGGCTTGTCTTGAAGAGTTGATGCAAAAAAACTATGCAGAGGGCAGATTAACCTACACCACTGATTACGCCTCAGCTTATAAAAATTCAGATGTTATCTTTATCGGCGTAGGCACCCCTGAGCAGCCTGACGGTTCGGCCAATCTTTCTTACATAGCTACAGTTGCTAGGCAGATAGCGGAAACTATAGAAAAGGACTGCCTAGTTGTAGTAAAATCAACAGTCCCGGTCGGCACAAATGACAAAGTTGAACAGTTTATCAAAGACTTCCTAGTCAACGATGTAAAAGTGGAGGTCGCCTCAAATCCAGAGTTCTTGGCCCAGGGGTCAGCAGTGCGTGATACACTACAAGCAGCGAGAATCATTATCGGAACGGAAAGTAAATGGGCTGAGGAAATGCTTATGAAGATATATGAGCCGTTCAATCTGCCTATAGTTTCTGTGAGAAGAAGGTCGGCGGAGATGATTAAATATGCTTCTAATGATTTCCTGGCGCTCAAGATTTCTTATATGAATGATATCGCCAACCTTTGTGAACTGGTAGGAGCTGACATTCAGGATGTTGCAAAGGGTATGAGCTTTGATGAGCGTATCGGCAGTAAATTTCTCAATGCCGGTATCGGTTATGGGGGCTCATGTTTCCCTAAGGATACCAAAGCTCTGGAGTATCTGGCTAAGCAGAATGGCTATGAACTTAAAACAGTCAAAGCTGCTATTGATGTGAATACTGACCAGAAGACTATATTATATAAGAAAGCCAATAAAAGATTGATTACCTTTAACGGTCTGAAAGTGGCAGTTTTGGGATTGACTTTCAAGCCTGGGACTGATGATTTGCGCGATGCGCCGTCGCTAGAAAATATACCCTTGCTATTGGCGCAGGGGGCAGATATTTATGCGTATGACCCTGTTGGCACTGAAAATTTCAAAAGAAAGTATCCAGAAGGAGAAGACGGCAGGGGAAGTATAAAGTACGTTGAGAACGTGGCGGAAGCTCTAGCTGGTGCAAATGTCTGCTTTATCTTTACCGAGTGGGGCGAAGTAAAAGCGGTGAAACCGGAGGAGTATAAGAAGCTTATGAGAACACCTTTGGTTTATGATGGCAGAAATATTTATGGAATCGAAGATATGAAAGAAGCGGGGGTAGAATATTACTCCATCGGGAGGCAGTAGCCGAAGTGGATACAACTAAAATCTACCTCATCACCGGAGCTGCAGGCTTTATTGGATACTTCTTATCCAAGAGACTACTGGAGCAGGGCTGTCATGTGATTGGTATTGACAATGTAAATGACTACTATGATGTTAATCTTAAGTACGCTCGGCTGGAGCAGCTTACACCCTATGAGAAGTTCACCTTCATCAAGGGTGACATTTCAGACAAGGATATGATTACTAAGACTTTTGAAGAGTACAAGCCAAACATCGTGGCTAATCTTGCAGCCCAAGCCGGTGTGCGTTATTCAATAGAGAACCCGGATGTATATATTCAGAGCAACATTATCGGCTTTTATAATATCCTTGAGGCCTGTAGGTATCATCCGGTAGACCACCTCGTCTATGCATCGTCGAGCTCTGTCTATGGAGCAAATAAAAAGGTACCGTTCTCTGAATCGGATTTTGTGGACAATCCGGTTTCTCTCTATGCAGCCACGAAAAAGTCAAATGAGCTGATGGCGTATACGTATAGCCATCTCTATAAGATCCCGGCTACAGGACTGCGATTCTTCACGGTATATGGTCCCATGGGTCGACCGGATATGGCGTATTTCGGCTTCACTCAGAAGTATTTTTCAGGAGAGCCAATTAAGATATTCAATAACGGTGATTTTGAAAATGATCTTTATCGGGATTTCACCTATATTGATGATATTGTGGAAGGTATTGAAAGGCTTTTGTGTAACTCACCTAATGGGGCAAATATAACACCACATCAAGTTTTCAATATAGGAAACAACCGTCCAGAGAAGCTGATGGTATTTATTGAAACACTGGAGAAATGCCTAAGTAAGGCTGCAGGCAGAGAGGTAGTATTTGATAAGATATTTGAGCCTATCAAGCCCGGCGACGTACCTGCCACCTTCGCTGATACTGATTTGTTACAGCAAGCTGTAGGGTTTAAGCCTGAAACAACGATAGAAGATGGCTTGCAGAGATTTGCCGATTGGTACTGTGAGTATTATAAGGTGAATCATAATAGTCAATAGATAAGTGCCGTTACTGACGCTTACGAAACCGGCCAAGCGATTTCTGTATCGCGAAGGCCGGTTTGTTTTTGTGGGATTATTTGGTATAATAGACATAGGGATGATTTGAAAAGAAAGGATGCCAGTATGCTAGATTTACGAAGCTTAAAAAAGGCATTGGAAGCGTTAAAGATTGCTTTCGAAATATATGATCAGAATCTACTGCCCGATCATTCGCCGGAGAAAATCGTTTTGCGTGATGGCGTAATTCAGCGGTTTGAGTTTACGTTTGAATTGTCATGGAAAACTCTCAAACGATATTTGGAGGAATACGGGCTGGAAAAGGTTGATAGCTTAAATAATCGTGATCTTTTCCGCATAGGTTTTGAGCAAGGTCTGCTAGATGATCCGGAAGTCTGGTTTCATTATCTTAAGATGCGAAATCAGTCCAGTCATGTTTATGATGATGCCAAAGCAACCATAGTGTTTGCCTCTGCGCGGAATTTTCAGCAGGATGCTCAATATTTGATAGAAAGGCTTGAGGCGAAAATTCAATGATGGATATTCATCCTCGGCACGAACATATCGTCAAGACTATTTTGCGGCGACATGTGCCTGATGCGGCTGTTTACGCTTTTGGCTCCCGAGTGGCTTTAACCGCGAAGCCCCATTCTGATCTTGATCTAGTCATTGTGGGGAAAGAAGAAATACCGATTCATTGTATGCATTTGCTTGAAGAAGCTTTTGCCGATTCGGATCTGCCATTCCGTGTGGATGTGTTGGATTGGCATGTGATTCCTGATGACTTTCGCAAGCACATTATAAAATGCCGTGAAGCTATATGCACTGGAGATGGTTCTAGGTGACAGTTGCATGGAAATTAGTGAAAGTGATAAAATGATAAGAAAAGACTTGGCTTGTGCCAAGTCCTTCAGGACGCCGGCAGAAGCCTTAGTCGTTCTTATGTCAACAGAATTGCGTTATAAATTCTGGAAGACTAACAAGATGGACTTATGGAGTTGTAGGTCTGAAAACTTAGGAACTTAGCGGTGATTGGAGTGTTTGCCGATGTGTAGGACCAATACTGAGGATATTCGATGGAAACAACGATTTGCTAATTTTAATAAGGCAGTTGCTCAATTGACGGAGTTTATCGAAAAGCCTGAATTAAATAAGTTTGAAGTACAGGGCTTGATACAGTGCTTTGAATATACGTTTGAGCTTGCATGGAAAACGACGAAAGACTATTTAGAAGCACAGGGTTTCGCTGTGAAGAGTCCGCGGCAGACGATACAAACAGCCTTTCAGATTCAGTTGGTTCAACAGGGTCACGTGTGGATTGACGCGCTTGAAAAAAGAAATTTGATGGCGCATACATATGATGAAAGCGCAGCGCAGGAAGCCGAGGGACTAATTAGGGAGAAGTATTATCCTGTACTTAGGGCTTTGCTGGATGAGTTGAAGAAGTTGGTATAGGATAGTCTCCAAAAAATTCAGAAGTTGGGTGAGCAAAGTGGAGTGTGGGCTTCAAGATGCCGATTTGGTATATATTATTTCCAGGCTCGAAGATTTCCCCGAGATAAAAAAGGCGGTTGTTTTTGGTTCGCGAGCCAAAGGAAACTACAAAGCCGGTTCAGATATAGATATTGCCATTTTTGGCGAGGACATTTCTTTTTCCACTATAGCACGTTTGCATTACCAATTGGAAGAAGAAGGGCCGCTGCCATATTTTTTTGATATTGTGGATTATACGCATTCTACTCATAAGGAATTACAAAATCATATTGAGAGTGTTGGAAAAACCATCTTTGAAAGGTAAGTTCATTTGGGACTATTTGGTATAATATAGTTATATCAGTCTAGATTGGCAGGAGGTGAGCCTGTTTGTCAGCTACTTTTATTCGTCTCTCTACTAACCATCCACGATTGCGCAGGGATGAATGGCGGCCGTTTAAGCGCCAGGGATATAGGGTTTTGGCTGAGGATGGAGTTACCGTTTATCATGAGCGGGAAGCAATAAAGCGAAGTGTTTTACGTGCGTTTGGACAGGTAGATGCTGACGTATTTTTATTTGGTTCCCGTGCCGCTGGTAAGGCTCACGAGAAGTCTGATTATGACGTAGGGTACTATACTGATGAAACAATCCCGTCACAGATCTTGATGGATCTAAAAGATGAACTGGAAGAAATGCCCATACCAGCACGGGTGGATTTAGTCAACTTTTCAGTTCTTAATCCGCAATTTGTAAGGATTGCGCTGCAAGGGGGGCGAGATGTATGGAAACAAAAAAAGAAGAACTCTCTTTTCTCGTGAACCGGCTAATTAAAGCTGTTGTTACTTTAGAGGAAGTGCTACAAGAGTCTTTTTCTATAATTGTCAGAGATGCGACAATTCAGCGCTTCGAATATTGCTTTGAATTATCGTGGAAAGTGTTAAAAAAAGCTTTAAAAATTGAGGGCGTAGAGGTTAATTCACCGCGACAGGCACTAAGAAGTGCGTTTGAGATTGGATATATTGAGGATATCGACATTTGGTTTGAAATGTTAGAAGACCGAAATCTAACTTCGCATACCTACGATCCTGAAGTAGCTGATAAAGTTTACGAAAGTGCTAAACGATTACCTACAGAAATTCGAAAAGTTGTAAAGACTCTGGATGTCACCGGGTGAATTAGGATATGATGTGTAAAAGAGCTAGCGGATAAAGGTGAGCAACAATAATGGTAATACGTTACAGTTACCTGGTTATTGGCCTAATGATAGTTATCTCGGTATTATCCAATATCCCTGATCTGGTATTTTTCAATAAAAATATATCTCCTGAATTGCGTGTATGGATTAAGCAGCATACCATAAAATGGGGTACTACCGGATTTTTTTCTTATAGTATTAGTCCGCATCCTGACTATATTCTCCATAAGCTTGGGCATATAGTTTTATTCGGGTTTCTTGGAATTGCGCTATACTGGGCCATGAATAGATCGGTACCTAAAGCGGTAATGGTGATAACTATATTTGCACTGATTGACGAATTTCACCAGGGGTTTACGCTGGGGCGGAGCAGCCGATTTGGTGATGTGGTATTGGATGTAACTGCAGCTGTTGGGTTTATTCTTATTGCCTCAAAAAGACAGCCAAAGACAGGTAAGGCCGATTAGTAAAAGGACTGTCTCAATAGGTTCAAACAACCTATTTTGAGACAGCCCTTTTACTAGTTAAGCTAATTCACTGAGAAGTTAAATAGACGAAAAAATTTAGAACAATCTAGTTAGGCTAACACCAACTAAATAATTTTTGTCACTAACTCCTGCTTGATACCCTTTGTTTTTTATTTGTGCGACACCGGCGGATGCATTAAGAAAGGTATTAGTATCAAGGTTAATCTTAGTTGCCAGCCATGCAGCCGTAATTTTTTGCGGATAAGGATCGCTACGATGTTGTGTGACATTTTCCAGGTTTAATGACAAGCTGGTGCCATTATCGTTATAGTGCGATATTTTGGCGTAGTATCTGTTTGCGTCATGCCCCATGGCATCACCCATAATATCGCCTTTATATGTGTAGCCGTCAGTATAGGCTGAATGGTTGTACCAGACGTTCGTGGTATGGGCATATTCGAGGCGGGCATCCCATGAGCCGTCTGCCGATAGCCGGGGAATATATACCCCCAATGTTTCAGCTACTTTCGACGGTGTCGGGATGATTAGCGCCATAGCCTGGTCCTCGCCATAGAGTTCACCATAGAGTTGTATACCCCCGAGTTGAGGCATACGCCAGCGAAAATCAAATCCGGCAATTGAGTTCCATTTGTCATCTGTTGCTGCATTTTTTCCGGTAAGAAAATCGAGATAATCGCTTCCCGAAAGGGATTTACCTTCGCCGCCTACGATTGAGGCCAGCGACCAAGCGAAAGTAAAGTTCTTACTGGGGGTAAAATCGGTTCTGGCAGCAAAAAAAGAAGGAGATTTCACGTCCTGCCGGTTATCTTCCAATTCTGAATAAATAACGTTTACATTAGTTGGACCAAGAAACTTAAGTAAACCGTTGTGGGTTACAGGATCGACATTACCGATTGTTACGCTGGTTTGCGGTTGGGCGTTGTTCGTTAGTATTAGTCCTCCCCGGTTTCCGGGCCCCCACCAAACAGCTTTTTTACCCAATTGAAATTCAACATTATTGATATTTGTTTTTATATATCCTGCAGCTAGCTGTGTATCACTATGAGTATCATCACCGTAAGTAAACTTTGGAGTAGCACTAACTACTAAATGGTCATTAAGAGTACCTTCCACTCGCAGGGATAGTTCGTGATTCAGATTCTGGGAAAGCCGATGTCCATCATTATTAATATTTAAGGGCTGATATGTAGAATCAGTACGGTGTTGCGGCAGTGTATCGCCGTCATAATATGTTTCCTTAATCGTTATTTCTTTGACAGTTAGTGAGGGGCTGAATTTACTACCGTTTAAGAAATCCAGTTCTTGCTGGAAGTCGACCTGTAGTTGATGCAGCATACTCTCTACATATTTAGGCAGGGGTGGCTGTTCTTTAGTCGCTGCCGATAGCTGCTCAACCCACCGGGCCGCTTGTAATCTGGTATAGGGTTTTGTGCCTGTCTGCATATCTTTAAGATATCCAAGGCCATCAAGCTTGTCCAGATAATCATAAACATAACTCTGGAGAGGAATGTCGGGCGATATTTGATGTTGTTGGGGTTGTTGTGCAGACGCCCAAGTAATTGAGGTTGAATATACAGGACTAAATAAAGTCAGTCCTAAAGATAAACCAGCACCTACCGCCGCGCATTTAAATAATTTTGAAATCATAACAACGTCCTTTCTTAATTTATACTCTATGTTTATTTCACCGTATGTAAAATAAATCCTTTAGTAAAAAAGGAATTTTTTAATACAAATGAATATAATGTCGATATTAAGGTGATCGTGTATCTGTTTATTGGATTCACGCATTGACAAAGCAAATATACAGAGCTAAACTTAGATTTGGAGTTACTGCTAAAAGGAGATTTTACGAAAGATGCTAGACTTGCATTGTCACATTATCCCGGCAATTGACGATGGTGCGAAAGACTTGGATATTTCGCTAAAAATGTTAGAGATTGCTCAAAAAAATGGTACAAAGGCTATAGTGGCTACTCCGCATGTAATTGAGGGAAAGTGGTTGCCTTCTTGGGAGCAAATCATTGATGGATGTCATTTGCTTAAACAAGAAGGGAAAAAGTTCGGCTTGAATATACCTATTTATCCGGGTGGTGAGGTTGCTATCCACCGGGATATTTTAGATGTTGTTAAGGAACCGGGGGCTTATTGTATTAACAGTGGCCGTTATCTGCTGGTTGAGTTACCGGCTATAGATATACCAGGATTTACCGAAGAATTCTTCTTCAGTTTACAGGCTCGCGGTATTACCCCAATATTGGCTCATCCAGAGCGACATCCGGTGCTTGCAAAAGATCCGGAAATATTGGTGGAATGGATAAGACGGGGAGTTTTAACTCAGGTCAATGGCTCTAGTCTTATGGGGCGTATGGGTGAACGCAGCATGAAAATGGCTGAGTTTTTTCTCGCTAGGGACATGGTGCATTGTATTGGCTCTGATGCGCATAGTTCTCGGAATCGTAACCCCGATTTATCGACAACTGCAGAAAAAATTGTTGGATTAATTGGATTGGAAAAAGCTCGGCAGATTCTGACTATTAATCCCAAGAACATTATTGATAGTCAGGATGTAGATGTTTTTGAAATAAAGCTAATACCATCGAGCAAAAAAAATGGTATTTTTAAAAAGTTGCTTACTAAATTAGGAATGTAGTAAGCACAATAGACAAAGGTCCTGCTCTACGGCAGGACCTTTGTCTTATCCTCAATAAATGGAAAGCTATTCATGCAGGAAAATCCCTAAGAACAGCGAATGTCTAGACATAACATGATTTCTACATATTATCGCGATTATTCTACACTATACCCAGCAGGAGGTGAGCTTTTTTGCCAATAAAACTCTTAATTGTCGATGACCATGCACTCCTGAGGCAGGGGATCAAGAATGTGCTGTCTTTGGAACCTGATCTACTGGTGCTTGGTGAGGCGGCTGACGGGGATGAGGCCATTAAACAGGTGGAGTGTCTTAAACCTGATATCATTTTACTTGACGTGAATATGCCGCGGATGAACGGGCTTGAAGTAACCCGGCGGCTAAAGTCGGCGAATGCGGCAGTAAAAGTCATTATCCTGACCATGCATGATGATGAGAGCTATGTGCTTGAGGTTATCAAGGCTGGGGCGGTGGGGTATCTTTTGAAGGATATTGAACCAGGCATGCTGGTCAAGGCTATCCGCACGGTATTTGATGGTCAGTCATTTATTTACCCGACACTGGCGCAGCGGTTGTTTGGCGAGATTTCGCGGCAGGAAGACAGAAGGCATGAAACTACGGCAATGCTTGAACGCCGTAAGGAGGAACGCCTGACATACCGGGAGGTTGAGGTGCTGCAACTGATCGGGCAGGGAATGAGCAATCAGGAGATTGCTAAAAGGCTATTTTTAAGTGAAAAGACAGTAAAGAATCACCTGACTAATATTTTTCGTAAGATTAATGTTGTGGACCGTACACAGGCTGTGTTGTACGCCATTAAGCATAAGATTGTGGTATTAGAGTAGCTTTAATGACAATTTTAATATGATACGCATATATTATCCTATCCCAAATGAAGGGGGTAGGATAATTTGTTTTTATCATATTCTGTGAGCATTGTTATTGTATCGTTGGCGCTCTATGGTTTGTGGTATGTCATCAAAGATGTGTGGAATTGGTTTATTACGCTGGAATTGGTGCAGCTGCCTGATGCTAGTTTTATCGTTCTGGTGAGAAATATGGAATATGAAATCGAGGACTTGATCCGGTATTTGATTAACGAGATGGAGGACGGCGGTCATGAGTACGACGCTGTTGTCGTCGATTGCGGCTCAGATGATTTGACGCCAACAATTTTAAAACGCCTGGCCGGTGAAATGCCTGCGCTCACTGTCGTCCTGTCCAGCCGGACAATGCGTCCGGTTGCCGAGGCGCTGCCGCTCTGCCGGGGTTCGGTTGTGCATGTACTTGATTTGACCAGCCGCCTTAAAAGTGAGGAATTTGTGGCCGTTGTGGCTTCACTTCTGCGGCAGCATAAGCGGGCTGTGACCGTTCGCAGCAGGGCCGAGAGTTGAGGTTATTACATATTCTGCTTCATAGTCAATATCTCATTAAAAACATCAACTAGTTTTACCGCCAGTGTCAAAAGATCAGGTGCATAGCCAGGGAAGGTTTCATGAAAGGCATTGGCGGCTAACGGTTGGCTGGTAAGGGCTGTACTGGCTGCCAGGCGGGCAAGCGCCAGTTGCCGGTTCACGGTGGCAGCAGTCCAGAGTATCGGGATCTCAGTCTTACCAGACAGCGTGATTGTTGCCTGGTAAGGCTTATTTTTGCTCACACATACGGCTGTGACGGTATGAAAGTTGACATAGCCTGTGGTTGTGTCGCCGGCTACCCGCGGCTGACGGACTTTGACCGGAACTAGGACAAGGCCTGGAGCCAGTGGCAGCGGTTCAAGATTTTTTCGCTCGGTAGCGGCTCTGGTGTTGGCTCTCAGTGCCGTAAGATCAATGGCTCGGCTTCTGGCCAGCCGGTGGATCACGGCACGGACACGGGAAGTAAGAGTAGTTGTGCTGCCATCGGCTGAGATTATGGTAGTGCTGTCGCCTACGGCGCTGTAACACGGCAGAATGGCGGCGATACGCGTATAGGCGGGCAGTGATTGGCTCATGGTAAAGTACCTCCTACGATTTCGAACGTATGTTCTATAATAATTTTAATATTAACAGAAAAGTATTTTATTGGCAATAGGGATCCAATCTCATACTTGTGTCTGCTGCTGTTAATATGTACAATAGTAGTGCAGACAGGGAGGGTACACATGAGTTTATTGGAAGTTCGCGGCCTGAGTAAGGCCTATGGGATACAAAATATTTTTTCAGATATTAATTTTCAAATCAGGCGCGGGGAAAGGGTTGGCCTCATCGGGCCAAATGGTGTAGGTAAAACGACGCTGGTGCGCTGTCTCTTGGGTTTCGAAAAGCCGGATAGCGGCCATGTGGCGCTGGCTCCTGGTGAGCGGGTGGGGTATGTGGAACAGGATACTGCATTGGGTGACAATTCGCTGTATGACGAGCTGGTGAGTGCTTATGGCGATGTGCTCGGATGGCAGGAGGATATGCGCCGCCTGGAAGCCGCTATTGCCTGTGAGAAAGATCAAGAGTGCCTTGATAAACTGATGAAGGAGTACGCGCACGCTGTTGAGCGGTTTGAGCGGGGCGGCGGGTATGAAGTGGAGAATACTGTGCGCCGGGTGGCGTTCGGTTTAGGCTTTACGGCAGAAGACCTGACACGCCTGACTCACGAATTTTCCGGTGGGCAAAAAACACGTATCTGCCTGGCCCGGGCACTCATTCGCCAGCCTGACTTTTTATTTCTTGATGAGCCGACAAACCATCTTGA
This sequence comes from Sporomusa malonica, assembly GCF_900176355.1. GTDB lineage: Bacteria > Bacillota > Negativicutes > Sporomusales > Sporomusaceae > Sporomusa > Sporomusa malonica. The sequence continues at coordinate 199,107 of NZ_FWXI01000002.1, forward strand.
CCTAGGCATGGTGGAGTGGCTGGAAGATTTTTTGTTAGGGTATTCGGGGGCTGTGCTCGTCATTTCCCATGACCGCTACTTTCTTGATAAGGTGACTGAGCGGATATTAGCGATAGAAAGTGGTATGATTGCCGATTATGATGGCAACTACAGCGTGTATCTGGACAAGAAGGCCGAGAAACTAGCTTCCCAGGAAAAGGCCTATACCAAGCAACAGGCATACATTGCTAAGACTGAGGCCTATATCGACCGTTACCGTGCGGGAATCAAATCCAAACAGGCGCGGGGACGGCAGAGTCAGCTTGGCAGGCTGGCACGGCTCAGCCGGCCGGAGGATATGTGTGGGTTTGATTTTTTCACCTTTAATCCACCTGCCGAGTGTGCTGAACGGGTGGCCGAGCTTGGGGAAGTAGTGGCAGGTTATGGTGACAAAAGGGTGCTTACCGGTGTGTCACTGTTGGTCCGTCGCGGCGATGGTGTGGCGCTGGTCGGCCCTAATGGGGCAGGCAAGACGACGCTCTTAAAGCTCTTGACCGGGGAATTAACACAGACAAGCGGCAAGGTTAAATTGGGCAGCCGGGTGCGGCTGGGCTACTTTGCCCAAGAGCATGAGACACTGACAGATAGCAATAGTGTTCTTGATGAAGTTATGCACGAGTTCGCTTTCAGCGAGGAGCGGGCGCGGCACTACCTGGGCGCCTTCTTGTTCAGGGGGGATGACGTATACAAGCTGGTAGGCGATCTCTCCGGTGGAGAAAAGGCGCGGCTGGCGCTCCTAAAGCTTATGCTGACAGGGGCCAACTTCCTCATTCTGGACGAGCCGACAAACCACCTGGATATCTCAGCCCGGGAAGCCGTGGAAGAAGCCATTATGAACTTCCCGGGGACTTTTCTGACAGTCTCGCATGACCGTTACTTCCTTGATAAAGTTGCTAACCGCGTGGTTGAACTTGAGGGCGGGCAACTGGCCGAGTATGCGGGCAACTACAGCTATTACCGCGATAAGAAAGCGGCTATGGAAAAGGCGGCAGCCCAAGCGGCCAGCCAGGCAATTGCGGCCGAGAAAAAGCAGGCCGGCAAGCAGGACCGCCCGTCTCAGTCCGGCAGCGCCAAAGCGGCCAACAACTGGCGCAAACCTGATACCGCCCGTCTCGTCAAAAAACTGGAAGAAGAGATTGCTCTTTTAGAACAGGAACTATCTACCCTTGAGGCTAAGCTCAATGACCCAGACAGCCACGCCGATGCTGTGCTCAGTCGCGAATTGGCAGATGCCTACGCTGAACGGCAGGCAGAGCTTGATGAAAAGTATGGGGTGTGGATGGAAGTAACAGGGGAGTAAAGGTTGATGAAGTGGCAATCTCGCTTTTCGATTTGGCTTTGGTACGTATACAATATTACTCAAACGGACGCTCGCGTGGCGTCCGTTCTTATCTAGCCGACCTGGCTCAGGCACTAACCTGGGCCAGGTTGGCTTTTGTTTTTAACTGACCGGTGGTGCTACTCTTTAGGCAAGCGCTAATTTAGAGGAACCGGTTCCTTACCGACAGGTGAGGATAAATGAGTTTAGAACAATTGGTACTGGAGGCCCAAGCTGGAAACGGTGGCAGTGCGGCCTTTGCCGAGGTATGTCAGCGGTTTACCGGGCTGGTGAAAAAGTATGCCAATCAGCCGCATTTGACAGGGATAAAGGAAGAAGCCACTGCCGAAGGGTGGTTGGCAGTGGCGGCAGCTGTGCAAAGTTATGACCAGGCGGCTGGTGTACGCTTTGCCGGCTATGTTGAGAGTCGGGTTAAGTTTGCGGTGTGGAATCTGTTTAAGCGGGAGCGGCGGCGCTGGCAGCAGGAGCTGCCGCTGGCTGCGGGTGGTATAGGTAACGAAGATAGTGAAGCACCTGGTTTTATTGATACATTAGCCTCAGCCAGTAATGTTGAAGGCGAAGTTGAGTCGAATTCTACAGCTGCCGTGATCAGGCAAGCTCTGGCTGCTCTGCCGAAAAAGCAGCAATTGGCTGTAGTCAAGACCCTGATGGGCGAGGCACGGCTGGCTGATGTGGCTGCCGAACTGGGCGTTTCGCCTCAGGCAGTATATAGTTTGCGGCAGCGTGGGCTGGCCCGTTTAAAAAAAGAGTTAGCCGGAATGTATGACAGTGTTAGGAGGTGATAAGCATGGCAGTAATCAAAGTGCCGCAGAGCGGCAAAGTGGTTCTCAAGGTGCAGACTGGCGTCAGCGCAACCGGTACTCCGGTATACCGTCTCCGGACGTTCGCTAACGTTAAGCCCGGCGCGGCTGATGGTGATGTTTTCGCTGTAGCTGAAGGGCTGAGTGGTCTGCAGAAGCACACGCTGGTGGACGTTGTTCGCCAAGACGTGAACAATCTCATTAATCAGTAAGCGGCTTAGGGAAAGTGAGAAACCAGGAAAGGAGGGATGATGAATGACTAAGACACTGGAGATGGTGTTCCGCACTGCGGCAGGCAACGAGGTCAGTCTAAATTTGCCTGATCCGAAGGATGATTTGACGCTGACGCAGGCGCAGGCTGTCATGCAGGACGTGATCGATAAGAATATCTTTGTTATCAAAGGCAGCGCGCTGGCAGAAAAGGTAGAGGCCCGTGTCAGCAGCCGTGAGACTGTAGCATTGGTATAACCTATGGCAAGGCGCTCCGGCTTTAGGCTGGGGCGCTTTGTAGTATCAGGTATGAAAGGAGAGAGGTCATATGGAACAACTGCTTAGCTATTGTTCGAGTTACGGCTTCCCCATGGTAGTGGCAGCTTACCTGTTGGTTCGCATTGAGGGGCGGCTCGAAACCTTAGCAGCTAGCATTAATGATTTGTCCAAGATTATTGCCGAGAGGTTGTAATCAGCCAAATAGTTAACGCCCTGTTTACAGAATGAATGTAAACAGGGCGTTTGCTGTGTTTGCTACTTAATGAGATAAACTAGCGTGGTCGCAATATACGCAGTTGAGGATAAAAGCACCACATGGAAGACATAATTGGCAGTGCGTGACGGACGCTGAACGGCTCGGTTTTGAAAGTAATGATAGGTGTACATATTCTCTTTCATGATTTACATGCCTCACAAAATGTAAATTAATGTAACTATTAATGTATTCATGTTTATAGTACTCCACTTTTGACGAAAATCCTGCAAGGCTGGCAAAAAAAATATGCAGGACTTTACTACAGGCACTGCGAATAAGAAAAAGCAACATATGTTTGGGAGTTAGTACTGTGGATAACAAACTTGAAGGAATTGTTGAGAATATAACTTTCCAGTCAAATGACGGCAGTTTTACTGTATTTCGCCTGAAGCCGGACGGTGAAAACAAGGCAGTGGCTGTCACTGGCAGCTTTCCTGCGCCGCTGGTCGGTGAGCAGGTGGCTTTAGCTGGTGACTGGGTTGAGCATGCCCGTTACGGTCGGCAGTATCGAGCAACTAGTTGCCGGCGGATAGCGCCCACTTCAGAGCAGGGCATAGAACGGTTTTTGGCTTCTGGGGCGATTAAAGGCATTGGCCGGGCGATGGCCACCCGGCTGGTCAAGCATTTTGGCGCCAGGACACTGGAGATTATTGAACTTTACCCGCACCGGCTGGCCGAGGTAGAGGGCATTGGCAGCAAAAAGGTAGAACAGATTCGCCAAGCGTATGCCGAACAGGCTGAGCTTAAAGAGGTCATGCTGTTTTTAGAGATGCATGGTGTTACCGGGGCGTATGCGGCCCGGATTTTTGCCTGCTATGGGTCTGAGTCGGTAGCCGTACTCGAGACAGATCCTTACCGGTTAGCCGAGGAGGTAAAAGGCATTGGCTTCCGGACGGCTGATCAGATTGCCATGGCGGTAGGCTTTGACAAGGATCACCAGTCACGGCTGGCAGCTGCGGTCCAGTTTGCTCTCTTACAAACCGGCCAGGCTGGACATTGCTGTGTGCCAGAAGAAGCACTGACAGAGGAAACTGCCAAGCTGCTCAACATTGACAAAGGTGAGATCGCCCGTGTTGTCAGCGAGCAGATTAAGCTTGGCAAACTCTATACTGAGGACTTTCATGGCATGACCTTAGTGTATCCACGCTACCTGTTCCGGGCAGAAAAGGCAGTGGCCGAACGGCTGCTGAGGCTTAAGGAGAATGCTAAGCCTATTGAAGGAGTGGATAGCGCCGCACTTATCGACGAATGGGAGGCGGCAGGCGGGGTTACGCTGGCAGAGGCACAGCGACAGGCCCTGGCGGCGGCGTTAGCACATGGCGTTCTGGTATTGACTGGCGGGCCTGGGACCGGGAAAACAACGACTGTGCGTGGGATTTTATCCTTGTTGGAACAGCAGGGGGGTAAAATTGTTTTGGGTGCGCCCACTGGGCGGGCGGCTAAGCGGCTGAGCGAAACGACCGGCCGGGAGGCCATGACCATCCACCGTCTGCTGGAGGCCGGGGGCGGGGTTGACGAGGAGCCGATGTTTGCCAGGGACGAGTACAATCCGCTTGATGCTGATGTTGTCATTGTCGATGAAACCTCAATGATGGATATGCTGTTAATGAGCTGTTTTCTGCAGGCTGTGCCTGACGGCTGCCGGGTGGTGCTGGTCGGTGACGTAGACCAACTACCGGCTGTGGGGCCAGGATCGGTGCTCAAAGACATTATTCGTTCAGAGTCCATCCCCGTAGTGCGGCTGACCGAGGTGTTCCGTCAGGCTGGTGAAAGTATGATTGTGCTTAATGCCCACCGCATCAACCGGGGGCGTGCACCTGAGTGTGGCAGCGCTGATTTTCAGTTCCGCGAAATGGCAGACAGTGAAGCGGCAGCGAGAGCGGTTGTTGAGTTGTGCCAGACCGAGCTTGCCCAAGAGGGCTTTGACATTTGGCGTGAGGTGCAGGTATTGTCGCCGATGCATCGTCAGCCCTGTGGTGTCGAGAATCTCAACAGGCTGCTGCAGGCCGCACTTAATCCGCCAGACGAAAGTAAGGATTTTATCCAGGGTGTTACCCAGGTACTGCGCGAAGGCGACAAGGTTATGCAGATTCGCAACAACTATGTCAAAAAGGTATTTAACGGCGACATCGGCTATATTGTGGCTATTGCCGACGGAAAAGTGCTTGTACGGTATCCGGAAGACGATGTTGTCTATGACAAAGGTGAACATGACGAGCTTACCTTGGCCTATGCGATGAGCGTTCATAAAAGCCAGGGCAGTGAGTATCCGGTTGTTGTCATGCCACTTACGCCAGGCCATCACATCATGCTACAGCGCAATCTGCTGTATACGGCTGTTACCAGGGCTAAAGAGCGCGTGATCCTGCTGGGTACGCGGGCGTCGCTGAGCACAGCCGTCATGAGTGACAGGACACGCCGCCGCTATTCACTGCTGGCTGAACGATTGAGGGGCGAAGGTCTATGTTAAAAGATTGGCTAGAGGCTATGCTCTCGCTCCTCTTTCCCCAGCGCTGTCCGGCTTGCCGCAAGTGGCTAGACGGCCGTGGCTGGTGTCAGGACTGTATGGCGAGAATTGCCAAGGTTAGTCAGGTAGCTCTGGCTGTTCACAACCTGACTGCGCTGGACGAATGTATGGCAGTTGCCGACTATACTGGTTCTGTCCAGCGGTTAATTCGTGATATGAAGTTTCGTCACGCCACTAAACATTCCGAACGGCTGAGCCAGCTGCTGGACTACGCCATAGGTCCTAACCGCTATCAGGGAATTGATGCAGTAGTACCTGTGCCGCTCCATAAGGACCGTCTAAAGGAGCGTGGCTTCAATCAGACGGTCCTTATCTTCAAACCCTGGGCAGCACGGCAGGGGCTTTTCTGGCTGGATGCCCTGGTTCGAATAAGACCAACGGCTCCCCAATGGGAGCTCAGTCTCAAAGAGCGGCGGAAAAACAGTAAGGGCGCGTTTTCCGTAACGCGCCCTGAAGCTGTTGTGGGGAAGAGTATTCTATTGGTTGATGACATTCTTACCAGCGGGATCACTATGGAAGAGTGCTCCAAGGTACTCAAACAGGCTGGAGCGGTGGCAGTGAAGGGATTAGCATTGGCAAGCGGTGCACGGTAAACTATCCTAACGCATCAATAAATGCCCTGACAACCTCGGGGTCAAACGCCATACCCGATAGGCTCAAGAGCTCGCGAACTGCCTCGTCCTTGGTCTTAACCCAGTTCTGGGTGCAGGGATTGATAAAACGGTCATAATGGTTGGCTACTGCGATGATGCGTGCGCCAAGCGGAATGTTTACACCTTTGAGCCGCTTGGGATAGCCTGTGCCGTCGAACCGTTCATGATGATAGCGGATATACGGAATCAGCTCCTGGCAGGAGGGGATATTCTCCAACATGCAGCTGCCAGCATTGCAATGATTTTTGTACACGCTCATCTCACGGGTTGACAGATACGGCACTTTGGACAGCACTAAATTAGGCACCGTAATCTGCCCAACATCGTGCAATAATGCTGCCATGCGGATGCGCTCAATCTCTTCTCTGGGCAGACGCATTTTTGCAGCAACACTGACTGCATAATTGGCTACCTGGTGGCTGTGTAAAAAAAGTTTGGCGTTCTTTAGTTGAATAAGCTGCATAAAATTGCTAATGATGCCGTTGAGCGATTCCGTATCGCCAGCATAAACTTCTAGATCCTGCATGAGCGTTAGCATATACACGACAAACTGCCTTTCGTAGGAGACCAGTACATGATAGGATGAATACTGGACTGGTATCCGTAGTGTTGATAAAGAAAACACGGCTTGCGCCGAGCCTTGGCGAAAGCGGAAGCCGATGTTGCCTTATCCAGACGGAAAGTTATACTTTCTTACAGGACACGAAAAGTGAGATTGCTTCACTGTGGTCGCACCTCACCCGTAAAATCCGCTAATTAGCAATATTGTTAATTAGCCAAAAACAGCTATAATCCTGCTTGAAAAATAAAATAAATGTCTAATATTTTCGAAATGAGTCTAAAGACCTAGGCTATTGAGAAAAAATAATATATAATAATGGCAATGGAAGGTAAAGGGGGCAGCGCTATGGGATTAGATAACTGTCCGGAATGTGGCAAGCTTTATGTTGAAAACGCCGCCAGGCTATGTCCGGAATGCTACCGCAGACAAGAAGACGATGCGGAGAAAGTAATGGAATACTTAAGAGATGCTAGTAAAGCAACCCTGGAAGAAATCCATCATGCCACCGGGGTCAAACACAAAATAATCCTGCGTCTTCTGCGCAGCGGGCGCATTGTCGGCAGCAGTCTTTCCTATCCATGCGATAGCTGCGGTACTCCTATTGTTGAGGGACGGCTATGCGATAAGTGCAGCAGAAATATCCTGGATCAGATGAGAATTGAGGATCGACATAAAGAGCATGAGCCAGAACGAAAGACACGTTCGCGCATGTATGGCAAAGAATTGGATAATGACTAACGTTGATATTTAGAGTAAAGCGGCAATATGGCGTGAAAAAACATGATAAACATATCTAATTGCGTGTGGCGGGGATTAATAACCCCGCCATTTTTGACGATATTAAAAGTAAGAATTCCCGAGGTGTGAGGTGCTCACTAATGAATATCAAAAATATCCAAAACATAACTAAGATTTATGGTGAACAGTCTAAAGTATCCAAAAGCTCAAAAGGTCAAGGGGGAAGCTCCTCCCAGCGCCCGGATGAAGTCATTTTATCCAGTCAAGCCCAGGAATTAAGCCAGATTCTCAGGACGGCTAAGGGGCTTCCAGAGGTACGGGAAGATAAAGTGAAAGAACTATCTGAGCGGATTGCCAACGGCGAGTATAAAGTCGATTCCAGAGAGCTTGCCGACAGAATTATTGCCTATTCCAAGAATGAGCGCCTGTACTAGAAAAGGGGGGCTGTTTTAAATGACAGCTATGTGGGAAAAACTGATTATTCTCCTGAACCAGACACTTGAAGTCTATCAGGCGCTGCTGAAGCTTAGCCGAAAAAAGCGCGATATCCTGATTGAGGCCAAGCCACAAGAAATAGAGATGCTGACAAAACAAGAGGAAATTCTTATTATTGAAGCAGGCAAACTGGAAATTATGCGTTCAACGCTTACACACGAGCTTGCTGCGGCGATAGGTCTTGCTCCAGATGAAACAACGATGTCAACACTTATTGAACGTGCCGACAATGAAACTGCTGGAAAATTAATATTAGTTATTGATAGATTTGGTGGAATTACCAGCGAACTGACAAAAATGAATGAGTTAAATACTCAATTAATTCAACAATCATTAGATCTGATTAATTTTAATATCAATATTCTTAGTCAAAGTGCTGCAGAAACGACCTACGCTCCTAAGGGCAACACTGCACCAACTGCACGCAATCGCTCTATATTAGATACCAAGGCATAATCGTTAGTAAGCAACAGTTAACGGAGGAAATGAAATGAGTTCGACATTCGGCGGTTTAAATACAGTTGTGCGGGGCCTCTTTGCTCAGCAAATGTCTCTTGATACAGTTGGTCACAATATTTCTAATGCTAATACCGATGGTTATTCGCGGCAAAGAGTAAATCTAGTTACCTCAAATCCCCAGACGCTCTATGCTGGTATCGGACAGGTGCAATTGGGCACTGGTGTTGTAACTGAGTCTATTACTCGGGCTAGAGATACCTTTGTTGATCAGCAGATGTGGAAAGAATCATCAACTTTAGGCTATGGTCAGACTCTGCAGGATAGCTTGGGTAAAATCGAAGGCGTGTTTATGGAGCCTACTGAAACCGGTATGCAGACAGTCCTCAATAAATTTTGGGAAGCTTTGAATACCCTATCTACTAACGGTTCAGATAATGGTGCTCGTTCTGCGCTGCGAGAACGTGGGGTCGAGCTGGTCGACACGATTCAACAGGCTAACAAACAGCTTCGGAACATGGTTTCCGATATGAATAGCGTTGTTGGTCTTCGCGTCGAGACAATAAATCAGATTACATCAGAAATGGTATCCTTAAACAAACAGATTACTGCTGTTGAAGTAGGCAAAATTGATCATGCTAACGATCTTCGAGACCGGCGCGATTATCTGGTTGACCAATTATCAAGCATCATTAATGTCAGGGTTACAGAAGATCAAGTAGGTAATTATATCGTCCAATCGTCAGGAGTATTGCTTGTTGATGGGCAGAGTAACTATAAGCTTTCCACCAAGAGCAGTATAGATCCAGACTATAACTATGAAGTGGTATCTGTAACAGAATCTACTGGAGTGACCATAAACTTTACTGACGGAGAGTTAAAGGGCTTGTTAGCTAGTCGTGATGATCAGACGTCTGGCGTAAAGGGGTATCTAGATAAATTATCAAATATGAGCCAGTTCTTGCTGCAGGAATTCAATGCTGTCCAGCGCTCTGGTTATGGTAGTGATAATTCAACAGGATATAATTTTTTTGGCGTTAGCGGCAACGCCAGCACTTCCGATTATAGTGTTACTGGAAACTATGCAGCTATATTTGGAACAACTACTCCTAAGAGTTACCAGTGGATTGATAGTTTAAAAGTCAATGATGATTTGTTTAACCCGGTAGATGGGACCGCTAAAATTGCTGCCAAAACCATGGCTGGTAGTGTTCAAATAACACAGAGTAATGCAGCTGGTGGCAAGATTGCTTTTGGTGGAAAATATACGGGAAGTTTGGCTTCTGTTTCTTATCAGGTTAGACTAACGGCAAATACTGCAGGAGCAATAACTGGCATAGAGTATTCTACTGATAATGGAACAAGCTGGAATACAAGTATTGAAGTAACTCCGGCAACTACTCCTAAAACTTTCAGTATTGGCAATGGCGTAACTGTTCAGATTGGAACCCAAGCTAGTAATGCTAATGGAGACACATACAACTTTTCAATGCCTCAGGGAATTGCGGCTGGTGACAATGCAGTTAACCTGGCCAACCGTCTTAAGGTGGATATCTCAGAACTGCTGGGTAAATCATCCCTGGATACCTTTTACGCATCTTTCATTGGTGCTCTTGGTATCCAACGGCAAAGTGCCACTCGGCTCACTGACAACCAGAAGGCCCTGGTCAGCCAAATCACTAATTCGCGTGAATCTGTCTCTGGGGTTAATATGGATGAAGAAATGAGTAATATGATTCGCTTCCAAAAAGGCTATAATGCTGCGGCGCGGATATTAACTTCGATGGATGAAATGCTTGATAAGCTTATTAACGGCACTGGTGTTGTAGGAAGATAAGGAGGTAGCTGCAGATGCGTGTAACTAATAATATGATAACGTATAATTTTTTAACAAGTTTAAATAAATCATTGGAACGGCAAAATAAAATCCAGGAACAATTGACTGATGGCAAACAGCTTCACCGTCCATCTGATAATCCGGTTAAGAGCATTCGCGCCCTGCGTGCTAATGTTAGTTTGGTGGAGAATGAGCAATACACCCAGAATCTTAATGACGCTATATCCTGGATGGAAAGTACCGATAGTGCTATGAGTAATCTAAGTTCAATTGCAATTAAGTTTAAAGAGTTAGCACTTAGTGCTGATGGGACGAAGCCACCAGAAGCTTATAAAGCTATTGCGGCAGAGATGGATGGTTTAATCAACCAAGCTGTAACTATTGGGAATACTAAGTTAGGTGACCGATATATATTTTCCGGTCAGCAGGATAAGACGCTTCCCTTTGTCAGGACTGATGATACGGTCACTTATTATGGCGATAATAATAAAATATCCATGCAAATTAAAGCTGGTGTAACGACTCCAACCCAGGATAGTGTAAACTTGACAGGTGCAGCGATATTTGGTGCTAATAACGAGATGCTGCAGCACATGATTGAAATTAAGAGCCAGCTTGAGACTGGCACGCCTGATTTAAATGTTGTTTTGAATACTGGTTTGACCAACCTTGACGTGGATAGCAGCAAATTATTGGAAGCCCAGACCCAGCTTGGGGCTCGGATGTCTTCTTACCTGTTAGCGGAAAACATGCTGGAAAAAGCCAACGTCGTAATTACCGGTGATGTCGCTGCAAACGAAGACCTTGATATCCCCAAGGCCATCATTGATTTTAAAACCTCTGAAACCGTTTATAAAAACGCTCTATCAGTGGGGGCGAAGATAATGCCGGCATCGCTGGTAGACTTCTTAAAATAAGCTTTACGCACATTGTTAACTTTCTAAAGGGGGATAACTATGCTAAGACTCAACATCTCCCAGCAGTATGCAAAAATTGATATAACTACCGAACGGCCCTTCCTCGGTATGAAAACTACAGCGTCTAAACTTGACATTCAAACAGAACCGGCCACGGTGGAAATAAGGCAGCCACAGGGTGAACTCGAAATCGATAACAGACCGTTTCGGGCCTCTTATGGGATAAAAGATCACGGAGAATTTTTGAGGGACTGCGCCGAACTTGGGAAGCAAACAGCACTTGAAACTATCGGGCGCATTGCCCAGGAGGGTGACCGCTTAGCCGCAATTGAGACCCAAGAGAACGCAATAGCCAATATTGCTGCCGAATCTAGCTATCCCCCTGCACCTGAGATTACGTGGGCCCATCTGGAAAAACCAATTATTCATTATACCGCGCATCCGGTGGAGTTTACTCCTATCGAGGGACATGTTACAATTAATGTTGAGCCAGGAACACTTGATATGGATTATCGGCCTGGTACGGTTAATATTCGTATGGCCCAATATCAGAGCATCAAGATGTGGACAACAGGCAGTGCGGTTGATATGTCAGCATAGCGCTTTCAACTTTAGCTGAACACAGTTTCTTAGGGGGATTACCATGCTTATTCAGTCAACACGTTTTGGTCAGATAGAGATTGCCGAGAGCGAACTTATCCGGTTTCCCCATGGGATTCCAGGGTTTCCTAGCGAACAAGCCTTTGTCTTTCTTCCATATCAGCCTGATAGCCCGTTTTCTTTTCTTCAATCAGCTGCCGACCCTGATTTAACCTTTGTGATTGTCGAACCATTTGCCTTTTTTCAAGATTATACCTTCGAGTTGGACGAGGGTATCGTGTCAGAGCTGAAGCTAACTGAGGATAATCCGCCTCGCATATTTAACGTTGTCCGTATTCCGGAGAAAACTGATGAAATGACTGCTAATCTTCTAGCTCCAATTGTCGTCAACTGGAAAACCCGTTGTGCGATTCAGATCGTTTTGGAAAAGTCGGTATATACTGTACGGCACCGCGTTTTCCCACAAGGATTGCCAACAGATCGGTCGGACACTAAGGGGGGTAAATAGCATGCTTGCTCTTACCCGCAAAATCGGCGAACGCATTATTGTCGATGATAATATTATATTTACCGTTGTAGATATTAAAGGTGATAATGTACGCTTGGCAATTGAAGCTCCGAAAGAAATAAAAATTTACCGTGGTGAGATCTATGAGGCTATTATAAATGAAAACAAACAGTCAGCCAGCCCGGTTAATCTGAATAATATGGATATGCTGAAGGGCATAAAGACTTTTAAGTAGGACGCTGAGGCGTCCTTTATTTTTAAAAAACCCTAAAGAATTTTCTCAGTCTTGCGATAATATACATAGAGAAGTTGCAAATTGGGGTGTTAATTATGGAAGTAAACACAGGTACAGCTGTAACCTATCCTTCGATCAAAACAGTAGGTAGTAGTCTTACTGAGCAAGCTTCTACTGAAGTAGGGGTCAAGAATCCAGATAACATCAAATCTAATGCTGAAGATATTAATAAAGAAGATCTGTCCAAAATGACAGGTGAACTTAACAAGTTTATGCAGCTGATAAATGCTGATTTAAAATTTGTTTTGCACGAAAAAACGCATCGAATGATTGTCCAGGTAGTTGATAGCAAGGAACAGAAAGTTTTGAAAGAGTTTCCGCCGCATGAACTGCTTGATACGATTGCCGCAATTCAAGAATACGTGGGAGTTTTACTAGATAAAAAAGTCTAGTGAACGATGGAGGGGATTAAAATGGCAATACGCACTTACGGACTGAGTGGATCTGGGATGGACGTCGACCAATTGGTCAAAGACCTAATGAAAGCCCAACGAACTCGTTATGATACTCTGGTGCAGAAAAAGACCCAGACGGAATGGAAAAAAGCGGATTATAATACCATGTACACGACTATCAACGACTTCCGCAATACTGTTTTTAACTATAAGATGAGCAACACAGTGTCACCTAAACTGACGACTTCGTCTGATGAATCAGTCGCTAAGGTAACTGCTATTGCAGACGCTGCTAACATTAGCCATAGTCTTGTTGTTACTCAATTAGCTGAAGGAGTAACCTTAACGAGCGCAGGCCCAGACAACACAGGCACAGCTGATGACACGATTACCACTGGTGCGTCCAAAGATACTCTTGCTAACCAATTTACAGGCTTAAGCGGTACATTTAAGATAAAAATCACCAATGGCACATCGTCAAAAGAAATATCTATAGATACCAGCCAAAGCATAATGCAGGTTGTCAGTGATATTAACAGTGCCGGTATTAATGTAAAAGCAAACTATGATACAACACTTGACCGTTTTTTCCTATCTACTACCAACACTGGCGCATCAACAACGCTTGATTTTACAGGAAGTGACCTTGCCGGACTGGATTTTCTGGAAGATAATCTTAAGCTAGATGTTAATCCGGCTAATAATAAGGGACAAGACGCTAAGCTTACATTAGATGGTGCCATGATAACTCAGGCAACGAACACATTTAGCATTTCTGGATTAACCTATAATCTTCAGGGAGCAGGGACAACAACGATTGCTGTCAAGCCTGATAATGAGAAAACAATCGCCAACGTTAAAGCTTTTGTTGAGGCTTATAACAATACTTTAAGCAAAATCAACGCTGAACTGACCGAAGATCGCTACAAAGATTATTTGCCACTCACTGATGACGAAAAGCAAGCTATGAGCGAAAGCCAAATAACAGCTTGGGAAGCAAAGGCCAAGAGTGGCTCTTTGCGCCGTAACTCCACTCTCCAAGACGCAGTCAGCAAAATGCGCAGTGCTATTTACAATCCTGTTGCTGGTCTAACCGGAAAGTACACCAGCCTTTCATCATTGGGCATAACTACAGGTGACTATTCCGAGAACGGTAAGCTATATGTTAATGATACTAAACTTAAAGAAGCCATCGAAGCTGACCCCGACATTATCAATAAAATGTTTACTACGACTAGTGATTCCACCAGCGGACAAGGGATTGCCGTTCGTTTATATGACACTCTAAAAACAACTATGGATAAAATTGGGACCGAAGCTGGATATTCTGCTGGGATCAGCGGTGATACAGAGAGTACGCTGGCTAAGTTAATCAGAGACTATGATAAGCAGATGACTACTCTTGCTGACCGGCTTGATGATATGGAAGAGAGTTATTACAACAAATTCAACGCCATGGAAATAGCCTTGAGCAAGTTGAGTCAGCAGAGCAGCTGGCTGACTTCGCAGTTAGGTTAGTTGGGTTACTATTCCCACGCATTTAGAGGAGGATTTATACATGAATACTGCCAATATGGCTAATGCCTATAAACATCAGCAGATAATGACCGCATCGCCTGAAGAACTGACGTTAATGCTCTACAATGGGGCTCTTCGGTTTATTGCTGAAAGCATGCAGGCTATTGACCATGGCAATATGGAAAAAGCCCATAATTCTAATTTGCGGGTACAGGCTATCATCCGCGAATTTATGGCGACTTTAGACATGCAATATGAAATTTCGCAAGGCTATAATAAGCTTTATGACTATATCGAATATTGCCTAATTCAGGCCAATCTAAAAAAGGACAAAGCGCGGCTAGAAGAAGCTAGAAACGTGCTCCAAGAGTTGCGGGATACCTGGGTTCAGGCCATGAAATCGGCTAAGATGCAGAGAACGGTTGCACGGTAATGACCATACAACAAGGGAGTCGGACAGCCAGTCAACTTTGGCAGGAATATGCCTTTTTAACCAGGGAAATGGCCAAGATACTATTGAAACAAGACTTGGAGTTGTTTTTAGAGCTTGTGGATCAGCGGGAACGGATTCAGGTCACTATTACAGCTTTGCCGGAAGATGATTTTAAAACAACCGCTGCAGGGCAAAACTTGATCGCAACAATCAGTAGCCAGAACAAAACAATCGTTGATGCCTTGCAGCGCCTATACAATAACAGTAAGCACCGTAGCCAGGTAGCTCGTGCCTATGACAGTCTGGGGACAGGTTATACAGGTGTCCGCATGGATCGTGAGAGTTAAGAGTGCCAAATGCTACCAACTTACTAGCAAAGCGAAGGTAGTAGAGTAATCTTATTTTTATTATAACTAGATGAAAACTACAGGTATAGCGAGGAATATCTAATAATAGGAATTTATTTATGACAAATGACACATTATGAGCTTAAGCTATAAGCTCATCTATCCGATAATATATTTAGAACAAGCTTAGTAGCTTAGTAGCCTAAGCCGGCCGGATAGGAGAACTGCTACTAAATTTTCAATCAGCCGGGCATGGATGCCTGGTATGAAAAATCAAGGAGGAGAAAATACTATGATTATCAATCACAACATGGCATCCCTGAACACCCTGCGTCAAATGGGTGTTAATGAAAAGGCTACTTCCAACTCGTTAGAGAAACTGTCTTCTGGTCTTCGCATTAATCGCGCTGGTGATGATGCAGCTGGCCTGGCAATCTCCGAAAAAATGCGTGGTCAGATTCGTGGTTTGGATCAAGC
>NZ_FWXI01000002.1:217072-356832 GCF_900176355.1 Sporomusa malonica
GACGTAGATATGGCTAAAGAAATGACCACCTTCCAGAAGAACAACATCCTTAATCAGGCTGCTCAAGCTATGTTGGCGCAAGCTAACCAACAGCCTCAAGGCGTTCTTCAATTACTCCGGTAAATTACTGATTCGTAAACGATTGATAAAATGGCTGATCTTAACCGGTCAGCCATTTTATAATAATAGCCACGAATTGTAAAAAAATGCTTTTATTTCTTATTTCAAAAGGTTTTGTAGGCTAACTCAACCTTTAGCCTACGAAGGTTTTTGAAATGAGAAATGACTTGAGAAGATTTCCAAGACAGAAAAAAAGGGGTAATTTATGACTAACGAAATATTACACAAAAATCTTGAGACGATTGCACAATACACTCCGTTCATATTAAACGAACTACTTCAACTGGATTTTTCTCAATTAGATGGCGGTGTAGCTGAAGAAATTGCTAACAACGGCAGTCGTGACATATATTTCTGTCATAGTGAGAAGGTGTATTTGCTGCACAGCAGTTATGACCCTATTGCAGAAGCCAAAAGGATTGTACGCGATGTAGATAAAGCTAAAGATTCTTTATTTGTTGTGTTTGGTATGGGGCTTGGATTTCATTTATTGGAACTGAAGAAAAAAATATCTAAGGATACAAAAGTAGTCATTATTGAGCATAATATTGATGTTTTAAAATATGTATTGACTCATTTCGATTTGTCAGATATTTTTAAGAGCGGTCAGTTTGTGCTGGTCTTTGGCGATGATCAGCAGATTGGAAAAATGGCATTATACCTGCCGGCACTTAATTTCTATAATTTGGTTCATAATATTCAAGTATTATCTTTGCCCAATTATTACGTTTATGCAAATCAAAACAAGAGTGCTTTACAACATATATCGAAAATCATGCTCAATACAGTCATATCTTTTGGCAATGCGTTGGACGATCAGTTTGTAGGATTTGCAAATATGTGCCACAATACTGATGCCATTATGAAAAGCAATTCCATTGAGGATATAAGAGGAAAATATAAGAATGTTCCGGCCATTATTGTAGCTGCCGGGCCATCGCTGGATAAAAACATCCAGTATCTGAAAGAGGCTAATGGCAAAGCCTTGATTATTGCCTGTGACGCCAGTATGCGGGCGTGTGAACGGCAGGGTGTTCAGCCTGACGCCATAGCCAGTATTGAACGGGATGAACCTACTTATACCTTTTATTATAAAGACAGAAAGTTTCCCCAAGACCTGGTATTGGTTGCGCCTGGCTCTATTTGGCCTAATATTTATGATGAATTTGAGGGTAAATCAATAATCATGGCGCGCAATGATTTAGGCTTTGAACAAATGTGGTTATCAGCCTTCGAGCAATTCAAGTTTGTCGGTCTTGGTCATTCTTGTGCAACTGTGGCCTTCGCTGCAGCCAGGGAGGCTGGATGCAATCCAATTATTCTCATTGGTCAGGATTTGGCTTACACCAGCGGCAAAAAGCATAGTAACTTGACACATACCGAATATGAAGGCGAAAATAATGACCGTGATTCCACTGCTGGTGTCTATTTGGAAGACCATGAAGGAAATTTACTCCAGTCTCATATTGTTTATAAAATCTTTAAGGAATGGTATGAGATGCAGATCCTGACCAATCGTGATTTACAGGTCATCAATGCCACCGAAGGTGGTGCTTATATAAAAGGTACGACCCGCATGACCCTGCAGGAGGCCATTGCAGAATACTGTCATACACCTGTGGATAAGCGTCTGGTGGGCTATCTTCAGGAAAAGCATATAAGCAATAAAGATAGGCTTAAAAAATATGACGAGTTACTCAAGACTATTAGACGTGATTTGAATTTATTAAAAAGAACTCAGAAAGCAGCCTTGTCGCATATGAATATGCTAATTAAGCTAGAAGAAACAATCACTCAGGACTGCACTGAGGAACAGTTGGAGAAGATTGTTCTGAAAATGCAGGCTGGCGATAAAGTAATCCGCAACATCGTTACTGCAGACTCAATTGAATCCTATTATTCACCAATTATTGTGCCGACTATAATGCACGTAAAAAAGATTGGTAACGAGTTAACTGTGGAGAATGTACAACAGAATCGCTTACTGCAACATAATTTGATGTATATGATTGCTAACAGTACAAACCTGATTATTCAGGAGTACAGCAACGCTAAAGACATTTTAGAAAAAAACAGAGATATCATAATTACCGATTAGGAGGGGCTGTCTTGCATCATCCGTTTTTAAATACCAACATATTTTACTTGCGGCGACTGGAAAAGGAAGATCTGGAAAGCAACTATTTTCAGTGGCTTAATGACCAGAACATTACAAAGTGGATGCGGCATGGCATTTTCCCTAATAGCTACGAATCAATGAAGAATTTTTATGATAGCCAGGCTATGAGTAAAACTGATGTTGTTTTTGCAATTGTATTGAAAGAGCAAGACCGGCATATTGGTAATATCGGCCTTCATTCGATTAACTACGTATTTCGCTCTGCCGAGATCGGTATCATTATTGGTGAGACTGACTGTTGGGGGAAAGGGTATGCTGCTGCAGCCATCTCCTTACTCTCAGAGCATTGTTTTAGTCGGTTAAATATGAACCGTCTGGCAGCAGGCGCTGTTGATAAAAATATTGGTTCGATACGAGCTTTTGAAAAGGCCGGATTTAGTAGAGAAGGGATTTCGCGTCAGGCCTACTTTTGCGAAGGACAGTATCATGACTGTGTGAATCTAAGTTTATTGCATAGTGAGTGGTTGGGGAAAGACCATGGCTCAATATAAAGCGGCTGTTGTTGGCTTAGGGCAGATCGGTTTGACTTATGATCTGGATCCCAAAAGGGAACGTCCTTCTTCACACACATTAGCTTATGAACTTCATCCGCAAATTGAATTGGTTGCTGCAGCCGATGTAAGCAAGGCCCAGGGTGTGGTTCTGAACAACCTTGTACCAGAAGTTGGGTTTTATCAGAGTCTGCCTGAACTTTTGCAAAATCACGCAATTGATATTATTAGTATTTGTACTCCAGCGGTTGATCATCTGCCTGCCATCCAATATGTCTTACGTAATTCAGCTACTAAAATTATTTTTTGCGAAAAACCATTGGTACGCTCGCTGGAAGAAGCCGCTATATTAAAACAACAGCTTACAGATTCTGATTGTTTGCTTGTGCCGAATCTTTCCCGCCGCTGGAATAATGGGATGCAGCGAGTAAAAGACGAAGTGTCGAGCGGGAAATATGGTGAGTTGCAGAAAGTGCATGTCAGATACACCAGAGGTATTTTTAATACGGGAGCACATATTTTTGATTTATTGCAATGGTGGGCGGGACCGATAGACCAAGTACAAGTCATTGGCAGGGTTGTTACATCGGCTGATACTGACAATGATCCTTCGTTTACGTTTGCCTTCAGAATCGGTGACAATGTAACGGGTTTTGCCGAGGCATTTAATGATAAGCAATATTATTTATTCGAAATCGATCTTTATTTTTCACAAGGTAAAATTTCAATTCGTAATAGTGGCGATGACGTTTCATACTATTACGTAGGAGAGCATCATCTATTTTCTGGTTTTAATAGCCTGAAATTAGAACGGCAGGAAAGTAAGCTTTTAGCGGACGCCAATTTAGCCAATGCTGTTGACAATCTTGTTAATGTGCTTGCTGGCATTGAGCAGCCGCGGTGTACGATTGATGATAGTATAGATCCCTTGTATATAGTGCATGCATTATTACGGTCATATAACAATAATTTTTCCCAAGAAAGGGCTGGACGGTAATGAGTAAACTGGCTTTATTGGGGGGGGCTCCGGTTAGACAGACAGCGATTCCTTGGACTAACACTATGGGGGAAGAGGAAAAAGCTGCCGTTATTAAGGTTATGGAGTCTGGTACCCTTTCGGCATTTCTAGGGCGGGCTGGCGAGGGTTTCCTCGGCGGGCCCAAGGTAAAAGAAATTGAATATGAATTTGCAGAAAAATTTGGTGTAAGACATGGCATTTCTGTTAATTCGGCTACTACTGCGTTGCATACGGCGATTGCTGCCTGTGAAATTGGGCCTGGCGATGAAGTTCTGGTTACACCCTATACAATGGCTGCTACGGCCACTGCCATTTTAATGAATAATGCTGTACCGGTTTTTGTGGATGTTTGTTCCGAAACGTATAATTTGAATCCAAACGAGCTGGAAAAATGGCTAACTCCTCGGTCAAAGGCGATTATTGTGACTAACTTGTTTGGGCTACCTGCAAATTTGCCGGAAATAATGAGGTTTGCCAAAAAACATGGATTATATGTAATCGAGGATAATGCACAGTCGCCTGGCGCCACGATAAATGGTAGGCAGGCAGGGACATTTGGCGATTTAGGTATCTTTAGTCTTAATTACCATAAGGTTATTCATAGCGGCGAAGGTGGCATTATTTTAACCGACAATGAAAAGTTGGCCTATCGTTGTCAATTGATTCGTAATCATGGAGAACTTATTGTGGATGAGCTCAATGACTCTGATACCGTGGTTTTGGGGTCTAACTATCGAATGACTGAGCTGCACGCGGTAATTGGTATTGAACAACTAAAAAAATTAGATGGATTCTTAAAGATGCGTCGCAAGTTGGCTGACCGGTTGACTAGCGGTTTAAACAAATACGGTGGCCTAAAAGGTGTTACTGTACCTGCGGGCTACGAACATTCTTACTATGTTTATCCTATTCAATTTGACAAAGCTGTTTGGGGTATCAAGCGAGCTACCTTTGCCGCTGCCATGAAAGCCGAAGGGTTCCCGCTGGGTGAAGGTTATGTTAAACCACTCTATTTATTAAAAATATTCCAACATAAAAAGGTCTATAACCAGACGCAATATCCTTTTTCACTCATCGATAATCCCGTACAAGATTACCATAAGGGAACTTGCCCGGTGGTAGAAAATCTGCATGAAGAAAGGCTCTTAAGTGCCGATGTTTGTCGGGTACCTTATCACGAGCAGGATATTGATGATTTCCTGGCAGCGGTGGAAAAGGTATGGCAATCACGCCAAGAGCTTCATGAATATGAAAAAAATAGTTTTTCTGGCTCATGACCCAGGCGGGTATGATGTAATTTTTCCAGTTGCCAAGTCCTGCGAACATGATGGTATTTCTGGACTGTTTTATTGCATAGGCCCTGCCGCACAACTGAATCCTTTGCATGGTATAGTGGCAAAGGAGGCTCTGCAAGCAATACAAGATCTGCTTGACAGTAGAAAGATAGCTGGACTTGTAACCGGCACAAGCTGGGGAAGTTCGGTGGAATTGCAGGCCATAGCTGCTTGTAAGCAAGCCGGAATACCTAATGTTGCGATTTTGGACTATTGGTCAAATTACCAAATACGGTTTGTCAGCCAGGCAGGAGAGGTCATTTACCCAGATTACTACATTGTGATGGATGAACTGGCTAAAGCAGAAGCAGTTCAGGCCGGTGTACCACCAGCGATTATTTCGGTCCTGGGGCACCCGGGTCTGGATAAGTATATTGCTTGTCAAAGTTCAGCACGTGGTTTGAACGAACAGCGAAAGAAGATATTATTTCTTTCTCAGCCCTTATCAGTTTTGTATGGTGAGACTTTAGGCTATACCGAGCAGCAGGCATTAGCCGATTGCTGCAAGGTGGTTGCCAACCAGGACAACTGTATTTTACACGTTAAATTTCATCCCAAGGATGAGGCCAGTTTCCAACAGCGTTATGATGAGTTAGCGGTGGCGGGAAATTTAATTGACATCATGCCTGAGTACGACTTGATTATCGGTATGTCGACAATGGGGTTACTGCACGCTGCCCTCCTGGGAATTCCGACAATAAGTTATCAGCCTAATCTGCGGAAGCAAGATCTGTGCATTACCAATAAGCTGGGCCTGACTAAACGAGCCGATTCGCCTCAAGAACTGCAGTTGCTGCTGTCTGCAAAAATGGATGGACAAGTTAATAATAATAGTAGTCAGTTGTCGCATAGGCTAATCTGGCTTGACGGGCGTTCGACTGAACGGGTTGTCAGATTTATTAGGGAGGTATTTAAGTGAAGTTTAATGCTATAGTTGCGGCCCGGATGACATCTTCCCGACTGCCGGGGAAAGTATTAATGGATTTAGCTGGACAACCGGCTTTAGTTAGACTTATAGAAAGACTCAGAAGATCAAAATACCTAAATGATATTGTCATTGCTACGACCATCAACCCAAGTGATAATGTAATAATGGAGACAGCTAAAGCACAGGGAGTCAAGTACTACCGGGGTAGCGAGGAAGATGTACTGCTGCGCACTGTTGAAGCGGCAGAAGCTACGGCTGCTGATTTTATTGTTCAGATAACCAGTGATTGTCCGCTGTTAGATAATGAAACAATTGACCGGGTTATTGAGCAGATGCTGGAGCATCCATATCTTGATTATGTGGCAACCCAATTGGTGCGGACATACCCCTTAGGGTTTAGTGTGGAAGTTTTCCGTACTACAGCTTTACGCCAAGTGGAGCAGACCATAACTGATGCCACTGTCCGGGAGCATGTGTCTTTATATTTTTATGAGCATCCTGAACTATATCACTTGTCCAATGTGGAAGCACCTTGTTTTGTGCGCCATCCCAACTACCGTTTAACCCTTGATACCGAAGATGACTACCGGCTAATCAGGAGTGTATATGAGGCGCTGTATCCTGTTAAGCCAGCATTCGATTTATATGATATTACCCGTTATTTGGAGCAGCATTCCGAGATAGCGTCTATGAACACTCATATAGCACAGAAGAAAGCTAGATAGATAGGTGGTAAATTTGAACTTTTTTACAGGACGAAAAATCCTAATTATCGGGGGTACGGGGACAATTGGTCAGAGTGTACTCAGATACATATTAAACGAGGATCCTGAGGTTGTTCGGGTTTTTAGCCGTGATGAACATAAACAGTTTGAATTGCGGGAAAAAATGGGCCACTTCTCAAATATTCGCTATTTGATTGGCGATATTCGGGATTGTGACCGTATTGAACGCGCGATGCAGGATATTGATTATGTATTTCATTTGGCGGCGATGAAACATGTTCCTGCTTGTGAGTACAATCCGTATGAAGCGGTAAAAACTAATATTATTGGTACACAGAATATTATTAAGTCTGCACTTAATACAGGTGTAAAGAAGGTCATTTTTACCAGCACGGATAAAGCCATTGCCCCGACCAATACCTATGGGGCCTCAAAACTTATGGCAGAACGCTTGATTGCCTCGGCACAGTGTAACAGTGGTAATAATGGAACGATATTTGCAGCTGTCCGTTTTGGGAATGTCATGGGGTCACGTGGTTCGGTAATTCCCTTATTTAAAGCGCAAATTGCGGAGAAACGCAAGATAACTGTTACCGATCTTACTATGAGCCGGTTTATGATGACCTTGGGACAAGCCACAGATTTGACTATCAAAGCGATGCAAACCGCCCAAGGTGGTGAAGTATTTGTTTTGAAGATGCCGGTGATCTGTTTGAAGGATTTGGCTGAAGTTATCATAGAAGAAACAACGGAGAAGTTGGGTATAGCTGCAGCCGATGTTGAAATATATGAGGGCGGATTGCGTCCGGGTGAGAAGATGTTCGAGGAACTAATGACAATCGAAGAGGCCAAAGATGCTTACGAACTGCCTGATATGTTCGTTATTCCTAATATGTTTTTACAAAGAGAACTCTCCTATCCTGGGGCCAAGAAGGCCATCCAGAAAAGCTATAGTTCGGATGACGAGATGTTGGTCAGTCGCCAAAAGCTTCGAGAAATGCTGCAAGAAAATGGACTTATATAATGGTTTTTTGTTCTTTGGGTATGTAGCCGCGGATAAGGGGGCGGTTGATGAACCGCCCTATTTTGTTTAATGGGAGTATGAATATGCAGATTAAAATATTGGATAAGGTGTATGAATGCGAAAATCAAATTGCTGCGGTTGGAGCTATTTTTGATCAGGTCCAGCAACTACTGACTCAGTCTAATACTAGTCTTAGCAGTTTTGAAATAGATGGTGTAAAATTATACTCCAATTATGATCAATATATCGTTGAGCATATCGAGAATATCAAAATAGTTGTTATACATGTTAAAACTCTGAAGGAATTAATGGATGATACTCTTAGTTCAATTAATGAATACTTAGTTAGGGCCATTCCCGAGATTGATAAAATGGTGGATGAATTTTATCAGGGAGCCAGTCAGAACACTTGGGATAAGTTTGCCCAGTTGTTGGAGGGCTTACAATTCATTATCGATAGCCTAAATACTATTGGTGATAATCAGCATTGGTATTACAACGCCTCGCAGTTGGGGCTTGTAAAGCAAGATATTTTGCGGCAAATTGTAATGCTGCAAGTAGCTATGGAAAATGAGGATCGTGTTAAATTAAGCGATGTTCTACTTTATGAGATTATCCCTACGTTTAGGGCACTAATTAAAGAGATAACTGTGAATAACGATTATGGTCAAGTACAATGAGTGAAGGTGACTGCACGTGAAAACAGTAGCAATTATTCAGGCCAGAATGGGTTCAACAAGATTGCCAGGAAAGATATTAATAGATTTGATGGGGAAAACTGTTCTACAGCATGTAATCGAACGGGTTCAACAGGCTAAAAGTATTGATGAAATAGTGATTGCTACAACGACACTTGATCAAGACGATGCGGTGGTGGAAGAAGCCATAAAGTGTGGAGTCAAATATTTTAGAGGCAGTGAAGCTGATGTTTTGGCTCGCTATTATTTTGCCGCTAAAGCTAATAGTGCAGATGTAGTTGTTCGCATTACTTCGGATTGCCCGTTAATAGACCCCCTAGTAACCGACAATATTGTTAATTTCTTTAAGAATGAAAATATATATGATATAGTGACCAATGCGAGCAGCGATTTGGGTACAAGAACATATCCCCGAGGATTGGATACAGAGGTTTTTTCTTTTGATGTATTGGAAAAAGCATATAAGCAGGCAGAAAAACAGTATCAACGTGAGCATGTGACCCCATATATTTATGAAAATAGTACACAGGTCTATTATTATAAATATATAGTCGATTATTCCATGTACAGATGGACACTGGATACTGAAGAGGATTTTGCACTAATTAAGGAAATATATAGTCATTTATATAGAGGCACTCATAATTTCTATTTACTAGATATTATCAATGTTTTTAACGACCATCCTGAATTAATAGGTATAAATCAACACATTGAACAAAAAAAGCTAATAGCCAACTAATCGAAACCATTGACAAGATAATTTGGAGGAATAAGCATGAGTAAGAAAGAAGAAATATTGCACTATTGGAATGAGCAGGCAATCCAATATAAAGAAAGCCCGTTAGCAACAACTCCGGACATAATTGCTTTTGAAATGGAGATCAATGTAATTTTAAAAGAGCTTAAGGATGGACAAACAGTTTTAAATATAGGATGCGGCAATGGTGTTAAAGATATAGAGTATTGTCGACACAGAAATATAGACCTAAAGGGGATAGACTTTTCTCAAGAAATGATAGAGATTGCGAAATCACAGTCAAAAATAACTAATGAATTAAAAGGCCGGTTGCAGTTTGAACATGGAGATGTTTTAAAACTAAAAGAACCACATACGTATGATGTAGTAGTTACCAATAGATGTTTGATAAATTTGGAAAATGACGAACAGCACATAAAGGCGATTAGTAATATATATGACACTCTCGTGAAAAATGGTGTGTTTTTGATGCTGGAGTGTACACAACAGGGATTAATCAACATAAACAATGTAAGAAAGGAATTTGGACTAGAAGAAATTAAAGAAAGATGGCATAATAAATACCTAGATGAAGACAAGATCTTAAATTATGTTAAAACAAAATTTACTAGTGTGAAAGTAAACAATTTCAATAGCACGTACTTTTTGATATCTAGGACCTTAAATGCTTTGATGGCTAAGCAGAGTGGGGAAATTAATTACACATCTGATATTAATCAATATGCTTCTAAATTGCCTCCCTTAGGTGAATTTGCTCCTCTTAAATTGTTTATACTTCAAAAATAGAATCTTGGAGGTGGGCCATGAATCGCATAATTCAGATAAAAGATAGAAAAATTGGTGAAAACTGTGGATGTTACGTGATCGCTGAAATGTCAGCGAATCATGCTGGCCATATCGAACGGGCTATCGAGATTATTCATGCTGCTAAAGCAAGTGGTGCAGATTGTATAAAACTACAGACATATACTCCAGACACCATGACCATTGATTGTGATAAAGAATATTTTCATATTTCGCAGGGAACTTGGCAGGGAGAAAGTCTGTATAAGCTTTATCAGAAAGCATATACACCATGGGAATGGCATGGTAAGCTAAAAGAAGAAGCAGACAAGGTTGGACTAGATTTTCTTTCTACTCCTTTTGATAAAACATCAGTTGATTTTTTGGAAAATTTAGGTGTAAATGCCTATAAAGTAGCATCTTTCGAATTGACAGATATACCGTTAATAAAGTATATTGCCTCAAAAGGGAAGCCAATAATTATGTCGACTGGAATGGGAACTCTGGGAGAAGTTGAAGAGGCGATTAATGCTGTTGCATCGCAAAATAATAATAATCTTTGCATCCTAAAGTGTTCAAGTTCATATCCGGCAGTACCTGAAGATATGAATCTTAGAACTATGAATAACCTGTATGAAACATTTGGTGTGCCGGTAGGTTTATCTGACCATTCTATGGGGTCTATCGGCGCAGTAACGGCTGTTGCCTTAGGAGCAACTGTAATTGAAAAACATTTCTGTCTAAGCAGAGAGATAGAAAACCCAGATGCTCTATTTTCTATGGAGCCAGGTGAATTCAAAGAAATGGTTGATGATATAAGAACAGCTGAACGGGCCCTAGGTCGCGTAACGTACCAATTATCCGAACGGGAGCAGGCTAATAGGACTTTTCGCCGCTCTATTTTTGTAGTAAAGGATATAAAGAAAGGAGAAGTCTTTACCGAAGAAAACATCCGTGTTATTCGGCCTGCACATGGACTACCACCCAAAGAGTATGAAGGTATCTTAAAAAGAGTTGCTATAAGAGATATTGAGCGGGGAACTCCACTAGAGTGGGGGATGATTAATTGAGACTACCAAGGAAACCCAATAGGCTTACTATTGCCTTTCGTGCCGATGGCGGGGAAAATATTGGCTTGGGCCATATTATGCGCTGTTTATCGTTAGCTAAAGAGTTTAGGCGAGAAGGACACAAAGTAGTTTTTCTCAGTAAGCTAACCGAGGGTATTGAAAGAGTAAGAAGTGAGAATTTTGAGGTTACCCGTTTGCCTTCTGTAGAGTTTGAAACAGAAGGTTTTTTTTACGAAATCAGCTCCCCTTTATCAGAAGAAGTAACTGAAATGAATGCATTTTTTAAAAAAAATGTAATTGATATTCTTATAGTAGATACTTATAACGTCAGTAGAAATTTTTTTGTCGGTATAAAGCCTTATGTAAGCAAATTGGTGTATATCGATGACAACAATAACGAGTCTTTTCCAGTTGATATATTAATTAATGGTAATATCACCGCTGAATCATTAGGATATAATAAACACAATGGAAATCAATTGTTTTTGTTGGGTCCGCAATATAATATGATACGGGACGAGTTTAGACATATGCCGCTTCGAACTATCCGGGAGAAGGTATCGGAGGTTATGATAACTACCGGAGGAAGTGACCCTAATAATCTGACCAGCAAGATTATTGAAATTATCCTGCAACAAGAAGAATTTAGGCATCTGCGTTTTAATGTCTTGGTTGGTAGTGGTTTTACCCATTACGTGTCTCTTATTGAAATGAGTGTACAATATGATAATGTATTTCTTTACGCCAACTCCGCTATCACTGAACGAGTGAGGGATATTACCTATTCTCCGGTGTCTGCAATCATGCTACGATCTGATTTGGCCATCTCCGCAGGCGGCAGCACCCTATATGAATTTGCCGCATCCGGTACTCCTGTAGCGGCCTTCATAATGGCAGATAATCAGGAATTCCTTGTAGATACACTTCAAACATTAGGCTACTTAAAGAGTTTAGGTTGGTACGATAACTTGGAATCACGTCAAACTATTGAAATATTGTTAGGCATGATGAATGATTTTAAGGGACGTAAAGAGCTGAGCCATAAAGGTCAAAGTCTGGTAGATGGCAAAGGTACAGAACGAATTGTCCAGCGTATTATTGAAAGCTTGCAGGTTAATTGAGAAAGAGAGGATGAGCTGGTAGTGAGAGAAACCTACTTACCTTACGGTAAACAGTGGCTTGATGAGGATGATATCAAGGCTGTAGTAGATGTACTACAATCTGATTACCTAACGACCGGACCTAAAATTGCAGAGTTTGAAAAGGCTTTTGCCCAGTGTGTTGATGCCAAATTTGCAGTAGCTATATCGAATGGTACAGCGGCGCTGCATGCAGCGTGTTATGCAGCAGGAATCACAGTTGGTGATGAGGTTATTACCAGTCCCATTACTTTTGCTGCCTCTGCCAATGCAGTACTCTACTGCGGTGGCACTCCGGTATTTGCCGATATTGATACTGCTACATATAATATCGACCCGCAGGAGATTCGTAAGAAGATAACTGACAAGACCAAAGCTATCATTCCAGTGCATTTTTCTGGACAGCCTTGTGATATGGACGAGATAGAAAGAATAGCCAAGGAATATAATTTGATAGTAATCGAAGATGCTGCACACGCTGTAGGTGCCGATTATAAGGGTAAGTTGATTGGTGGCATTTCAGATATGACGACATTTAGTTTCCACCCTGTAAAGCATATCACTACCGGTGAAGGCGGTATGATTACTACTAATAATGAAGATATATACCAAAAGCTGCTTTTGTTTAGAAGTCATGGTATTACCAGAGACAAAGATAGGATGTTAGATCAGCAAGGACCATGGTATTATGAACAGCTTGAGTTAGGCTATAATTACAGGATGACTGATATACAAGCGGCTTTAGGGCTTAGCCAGCTCAATAAGGCGGACAAGTTTTTGCACAGACGCCGCGAAATAGCCGACATGTATACGGAAGCATTCAAAGATACAACTGCTTTGAGAGTACCATTTCAGCAAAACGGCTGTAATTCAAGCTGGCATTTATATGTAATCCAATTAAATCTGGAACGGCTTAGTTTTGACCGGAAAAAATTTTTTGAAGCAATACATAGAGAAAATATTGGTGTAAATGTGCATTATCTTCCTGTATACAAGCATCCTTATTATCAGCAAAACGGCTATCGGGAAGTAAAATGTCTGCATAGCGAAAATCTATATGAAAGAATCATAAGTCTGCCTATTTTCCCTAAGATGACCAATCAAGATATAGATGATGTAATAACTAGCGTAAAAACCATTCTTGAAAGGAATGAAAAGTAAATATGAAGGTGTTAGTTACAGGCGGAGCAGGATTTATTGGGCGATGGGTTGTAAAAAGACTGTTAGAAGATGGACACGAGGTTTGGGCCGTAGATGACTTGTCTAACGGTCGGACGGAGAATATTGAGGAGTTCAAGAGACATCCGCGGCTAAAAGAGTTTATAGCGGGTGACATTAAGAATTTGGAAATGCTTGATAAGCTGTTCCTCAATCGTTTTGATATTTGCTATCATCTGGCCGCTAGTATCAATGTGCAGGACAGCATTGATGACCCGCGAACTACTTTTGAAAATGATGTAACCGGTACGTTTAATGTTTTGGAACAGTGTAAGAAGAATAACACTAAAATTGTTTTCATGAGTACTTGTATGGTATACGACCGTGCTAATGATAAGAACGGAATTACCGAATTGCACCCTGTTAAGCCGGCTTCCCCCTATGCCGGCAGCAAAATCGCCGGCGAGAATATGGTTTTGTCATATTGGTATGCCTACGGTTTGCCCGCCGTTGTCGTTCGTCCTTTTAATACCTACGGTCCTTTCCAAAAGACCGGCGGTGAAGGCGGCGTAATCGCTATCTTTATCAAAAATGCTCTTGCAGGTGCCGACTTGGGTATCTATGGCAGTGGTGAGCAAACCAGGGATTTCCTTTATGTAGAGGATTGTGCTGCTTTTGTGGTTCAGTGTGGATACAACGAGGCGGTAAATGGTGAAATTGTCAATGCCGGACTGGGCAGAGATGTTTCAATTAATGAATTGGCTTTGCTCATTGCTAAGGATGAAGCAAGAATTAAACATTTGCCGCATATTCATCCTCAGAGTGAGATCATGAAATTGCTTTGCAATTCTACGAAAGCGAATAATTTGCTGGAGTGGCAGCCAAAGAATGATTTAGAAATGGGGATTGACAAAACAACAGAGTGGATTAAAAATAATGCTAACCTCATATGAATGAGCCACTCAACCCGCCTTAGGCGTCCAGGCTACTATGTGAAGTTTGTAAGTAGTAGCTAGAACATGAAAAAAGCGGCGTTGCCCGTAGGTAATGCCGCTTTTTTGATAACATGTACTTATTACAAAGTCGCCAGTCGTCTTTTTGCCAGTTCATAATTGCCACATCGTCTATAATAGGCTGTTGCTTCTTTTTTGTAACCTAAGATTTCATATATAACGGCAATGTTATAGTTTGCCAAATATGAATTGACGCCTTTCATCTTTCCTTCTTTCATACCAGTGCAATTTAGAAAACTTTCCACTGCTTTGCTGAAGAGGGCGTTGTTCATATATATGAGACCCATCAGAAAGTTAAAATCAGGAGAGTTTTGGTAGTGTTTGCTATATTGCTCAATGTTAAGTGCCAGGCTATATTTTTCGATGTTTATCAGTGTATACCCAAAGCTTTCAACGAGATCTTGTACATATTCGTAAGCATAATTTAATGGCAGTGATAAAGCGGTTTGGAAACTATCATATGCTTGTTGGTAGTCTTTTGCCATATAGTATGACTTTCCAAGTTGATAATGTAAATACGGATCATGAGGAGCTTCGGCAATTGCCTGCAGCAACATGGTGATATTGCGGGTTAGTTTGTCCTTTTTATTGACGACTTCTTTGGCATAGCCAACATGATCTACAGTGATCCCTACAGAAATGGTTTCATAAGAATTGCAGCCATTTTTGTCTACTATCTGTTCATGAATCATTCCTTCGTAGTGGAAAAAGCGCCTGTTGAATAAACGGCTTATTTTTTCGGTGTTCCAGGCTGGACCCCACTTATCTTCAATACTATTTATTCGTTTTATTCTACCTACGGTCAATTCACCGATTTGTGCAAGTGATGCCGAAATATTTTGGTCAAATTCGATCACTAACTCGTCCGCATCCAGTACTAAAATCCAGTCATTAGATGCCTTAGATATCGAAAAATTTCTTGCTTTCGAAAAATCATTACACCAATCAAAGTCGTAAATTTGGCTGGTGAACTGACGGGCGATTTCTTTTGTTTTATCAGTGGAACCTGTATCAACAATAATAAACTCACTAACGTGAGGAATAATCTGCTCCAAACATTTACGTAATAACTCTTCCTCATTTTTTACTATCATACACAAACTTATCTTCATGTGATTTCCTCCCGGATAATTCTTCTCTTTCTTGTTCGATAATTATCTACAAAAACCTTTAAAGTATTGCACAATCCTAAAACGGAGTTAGATACTTAGTAAGTCCGTTTATCCTGTGCTTGCTTCAAATATAGCATTCAAGTTTTGTTTAATAATAAGGAGGAATAATTCTTTATGGCAAATAAAACTCGTAAAGTTCTTCAGCCACAGTATATGAAGAAATTCCACTGTATCGGGGCTGACTGTGAGGAAACCTGCTGTGGTGGCTGGCGGATTGTGATCGACAAAAATACTTTTCAAAAATATCGGGAATGTCCAGATAAGGATTTGCGCAAACAGTTGAAGCAACATGTAACTCGTATTCGCACCGATGCTGATGATACGAATTATGCTAAAATCAAATTGAATCCTGATGATGGAAGCTGCCCGCTACTTGATGGTGATAAACTTTGCTCCCTGCAGCGCAAATTTGGGGAAGAATTTTTATCATTGACTTGCACTGCCTATCCACGCTTAACCAACATAGTTAACGGTGTGTCCGAAAAGGCATTGACTGTGTCTTGCCCCGAGGCGGCGCGAATAGTTCTGCTTAATCCTGAAGTCATGTCGTTTGACGAAACTGAAGAAGATGCAAGTGTTCGCAACACCAACGGCAAAATTATGGAAACCGATGATTTTAAGTTGGCCCATACTGGGTTGCGCTATTTTTGGGAATTGCGCATTTTTGTCATCTCTTTACTGCAAAACCGTGCCTATAAACTGTGGCAGCGTATGGTTATTCTTGGATTGTTTTGCCGAAATTTGGATCAGCTTATTAGTGAAGGTAAAGTTCCGGCTATACCCAAACTCATAGGTACTTATCTTGACCATCTGGACTCGGGTGTATTCCGCGATGAACTCAATACCATTCCCAATGAATTTACTATTCAGATGAAATTAATGAAAGAAGTGGCAGATCAACGTATTTTTTCAGGCGGCGTCAATCTGCGCTATTATGAGTGCTTTGCTGAATTTCTTGAAGGTATTCAATATATCAGTGAAAGTAAAGTAGAGGATATTGGGAAAAACTATGTTGAAGCCTATGAAAAATACTATCGCCCATTTATGGAAACACGTGAGTATATTATGGAAAATTACTTGGTTAATGATGTTTTCTCCAACTTGTTCCCGTTTAAAGGGGGAAAACAGGTTTTCGACAATTATGTTATGTTTGTCGTTAATTACTCTATGATCAAGCTGCTACTTATCGGCATGGCTGGTTTGCACAAAGAAAAATTTAATACAGATCATGTCATTAAGCTTATCCAGTCTTTTGCTAAAGTAATTTCCCACGATGAAAATTTTTTGAAAGGCGTAATAGAATTATTGAAAGAAAATAATTTCAATACCATGCCATATATGGCCATTTTACTCAAGAGCTGAATAGCTGAAAAAAGATCACTTTCTACCTTAGATCATTTTTGACAGGTGGCTAGTCGATAACTGTGTGGACTGTAAGCTAAAATGTTTACTGAGCCGGAGACTTTAAGAAAATTAACGAGACTACTGTTAAATTTAACCAATATTCCAAACCCTTGCAAAATATTTGCTTGCTTTTTTAGCATGGCAAACCTATAATTTAATATAAGAACCAATTTGCTTAGGTCTGTGGTTGAAAGTCGATGCCAGTCGCAGGCGAAACGACCCACGTAAGGAGCCCAAAGCGGCTTTGAGCATGGTGCGGCTTAGAGGTAAGACCTGCCGGTCCCAGGAACAGACGTGTATAAAGTAAAAGTTTGACCGAGAGGAACTGTAGTGAGGGGTTAAATCCTATTAGCGAAATTCCCAGCAGGCGGGTGTGGGGTCAAAGACCAGGTCGGCTAAGCAGTGGTTTTTAAATTCATAAGGTGAGGGGATTTCGTTAATGGCTTTTCAGGACAGAACTCTTAAGTGCAAGGACTGTGGAGTAGACTTTGTTTTCACAGCAGGAGAGCAGGAGTTTTACGCAGAAAAAGGTTTTGAAAACGAACCTGCCCGTTGTCGTGAATGTCGGGGCAACAGAAGACGCAGCCGGGATGGCGGCGAGGTTCAGTCAACGCAGCGGGAAATGCATGAAGCAGTATGTGCTGAGTGCGGCGTAACTACTCAAGTTCCATTTAAGCCTCGCAATGATCGTCCTATTTATTGCCGTGACTGTTTTACCGCCAAAAAAGGATAATAATACATATAGAATAAATTGCGCCAGATAATGCCCGGGATGTTGATCCCGGGCTTTGACTTTGCCTGAGTAGGGAATTTATGGACAAAATACTGGAAAAGTATATTGTGTAAGGACATAATGTGCCTTGTTCATGTATACATGTTAAACTACTTGTCTAATTATACATAGACTCGTATAATTATTACATGAACTTTTTAACACTTTTAAGGGGGTTACTACGTGTCAAAAAAACTGATTGCGTTGTCTGTTCTCGTTATGTTTGTTCTGGCCTTCGGACTTGCCGGCTGTGGTCAGCAGTCTGCTAAGCCTGCTGAGCAGCCGAAACCGAAAGTGCTCAAGGTTGGTTCTGATACCGCATTTGCTCCGTTTGAGTTCCAGGATGAAAAATCAAAAGAATATGTTGGCTTTGACATGGATCTGATCAAAGCAATTGGCAAGCAAATGGGTATGGAAGTTCAAGTGCAAAGCATGAACTTCGACGGGCTTATTCCTGCGCTTGAAGCAGGTAATATTGATGCCACTATTTCGGCCATGACCATTACTGATGAACGGGCTAAGAAGGTCAACTTCACCAAGCCGTATTACAAATCTGGTTTATCCATGGTTGTTAAAGCAGACAACAACACGCTGAAAACCTTTAAAGACCTTGAAGGCAAGCGCATTGCTGTACAAATTGGCACTACCGGTGCTGATGAAGCTAAAAAGATTAAGGATGCTAAAATCCGCGAGTTTAATACTGCTCCCGAAGCCTTTATGGAACTTAAAGCCGGTGGCGTAGATGCAGTTGTGAATGACCTGCCTGTTAACGAATATTATATCGCTCAGGCTGGCGGCAAAGATGCAAAAACTGTGGGCGAACCGCTCACCTCTGAAGATTATGGTATTGCTACTTCCAAGAAAAGCACCGAGTTAGCTGACAAAATCAATAAAGCCTTGGAAGAACTTAAGAAGAACGGCGAGTATGAAAAGATCTACGTGAAGTGGTTTGGCAAAAAGCCTCCCCAATAAGGCGAGATTGCTTCGCTATGCTCGTAATGACGGTTTTTGTTTGATTAATGACTATGCAACGGCGCGATTTCGCGCCGTTTTTACATTGCTCACCAGCTACCCTTGTATCTAAAAAAATTATTGACACTCACTGCCTGTCCGCATATAATTGTCATGGGATTTTAGAACCTTATACATTTTAATTAAGGGTGAGGAATTTGAATTTTGATTTTGATTTAATTATTCGCTCGTTTCCGCTGCTCCTTATGGGTGCCGGTGTTACAGTGCAGATTTCGGCGTTAAGTGTAAGTTTTGGTTTACTTATTGGTATGTTTGTCGGAATGGCGCGGTTGTCGGTGATATGGCCGGTTAAGATGCTGGCTGCGGTGTACGTGGATGTTATCCGGGGAACGCCGCTGCTTGTGCAGATCTTTCTGATTTATTTTGCCTTGCCACTTGTGGTCGGACAACGGATTGACCCTTTTATTGCCGCTATTACGGCTTGCAGTGTGAATAGTGGTGCCTATGTTGCCGAGATTTTCCGGGCAGGTATCCAGTCGATTGATAAAGGGCAGATGGAGGCTGGCAGGTCTTTGGGCATGACTTGGGCTCAGACTATGCGCTATATTATTTTGCCTCAAGCCTTTAAACGCATTATTCCACCCTTGGGTAATGAGTTTATTGCTATGCTCAAGGATTCATCCCTGGTGTCGGTTATCGGCTTTGAGGAGCTCACCCGGCGCGGACAGCTTATTATCGCCCGTACCTATGGCTCGTTTGAGATTTGGCTCACAGTGGCCTTTATTTACCTTATGATGACCTTTACCATATCCCGCGTTGTGGATTATCTCGAGCGGAGGTACAAGACCGATGATAAGCATTAAAAATCTTCATAAAAAATTTGGCAAACTGCATGTGCTAAAAGGGGTTGATACCCATATTAGCGAGCAGGAGGTTGTTGTTATCATCGGCCCCAGCGGCTCAGGCAAGAGCACGCTGCTTCGCTGCATCAACTATCTTGAACAGCCAACTGAGGGCGAGATTGTTGTTGACGGACTGCCGCTGACCAATGAAGCTAATATCAATAAAGTTCGGGAAGAAGTGGGCATGGTTTTTCAGCGCTTCAACCTGTTTCCCCATATGACCGTATTACAAAATATCTCCCTGGCACCGCGCAAGGTTCGGAAAATGCCGCCAGCTGAAGCTGAAAAAGTGGCTCTTGATTTATTGGAAAAGGTTGGTCTTGCTGACAAAGCGAATGCATACCCTGAGCAACTATCCGGTGGTCAGCAGCAGCGGGTGGCTATTGCTCGGGCACTGGCCATGAGGCCCAAGGTAATGCTGTTTGACGAACCCACCTCAGCCCTTGATCCAGAGATGATCAAAGAGGTTCTGGATGTTATGAAAACACTAGCTAATGAGGGGATGACCATGGCGGTTGTTACTCATGAGATGGGTTTTGCCCGCGAAGTAGGCGATCGGGTAATCTTTATGGATGAGGGCCGGATCGTCGAAGAAGGTACTCCCGATGAAGTCTTTTTACATGCTAAAGAAGAGCGGACTCAGGCTTTCCTCTCTAAGATCTTGTAAATTGACATTGCTGTAAATATATGTTATACTTCCACTTGTGACTGCAAGAAGGCGGTCTGTAGTTTATCTTAGGAGGAGTTTCACATGATTGGTAAAGTTAAGTGGTTTAGTGCAGAAAAAGGTTACGGATTCATTGAGAGAGAAGATGGCGGCGACGTATTCGTACACTTCTCGGCTATTCAAGATCAAGGTTTCAAAACCCTGAATGAAGGCCAACAAGTTGAATTTGAAATCGTTGACGGCGCTCGCGGACCGCAAGCCAGCAACGTATATAAAGCTCAATAATAATATAACGACATAAACTATACCCGGCGATATCTAATATCGCCGGGTTTTGATTTTATATATATCTGGACATTTCTAAGTCGTTTCGAAGTTATGCTGTAGCCGAAGTTTCGGGAAATGTGTAAAAAAAATCAGTAGAAAAAAATAAAAGTATGAATTTTTAGACAGGAATTTTTAATTGAATAGGGAATATTAAATATATAGGATCCAGGAAAGGGGATGGGTAGTATGGCAATTGCAGTACGTGGAAAAAACATTGAGATTACACCAGCACTAAAAGACTATGTCGCCAAGCGCGTTGGCAAAGTTACTAAATACTTTGACGGTGCTAGTATGGGCGAGATTACCGCAATCCTCACTGTTAACAAAGGCCGGCATATTGTTGAGGTTACCGTGCCGATCAATGGAATACTTCTTCGGGGCGAAGAAGCTACGACTGACATGTATGCGTCCATCGATTTAGTTATTGAAAAACTGGAAAAACAAATTGAAAAATATAAGACCAAATTAGCCCGTAAGTTAAAAAGCGGCAGCTTCAAAACTGAGTTGATACCTGCACCTTCGCTGGTAACGCAAGCCGTCAACGAAGACGAGTTCAGCATCGTAAAAACTAAACGGTTTGCTATCAAACCGATGAATGCCGATGAGGCTGTTATGCAGATGAATCTGATTAACCATGATTTCTATGTATTTATGAATTCTGATACAGAGGAAGTCAATGTCGTATACCGGCGTAAAGACGGTCAATACGGTCTAATTGAACCAGAGTTCTAGAGCAACAAAAGTAACGAGCCGGGTGTTAACCCGGCTCGTTTAATTTTAACGAGGCGTTCGCATTTCTAGTCTGCGTTTCATAAGAATCTCCGCAAGTGACGCTGATTCCAATTCTTGAGCTTTTTGTGCGAATTCCTGTCTGGTGAATAATCCTTTTTCGATGAAAAGCTCTATAAGTACAGCAATAGCTAGGGTGTTTTTATAATCGACATCTTTAAGGTCGCCTAGTTGAGCGGCCACATCCAGCATATTCATCACATCGCGACTCATGATTATACCTCCCAAGGGTAAAAACTATCATATCCTATTTCTATTAGTATGCACAAGGGTGACTTTTTCTAAACCAATATTTGGATATTTTGACAAATAGTGAAATAAATAACTTGTTCAGACTATTCCAATATTATTGACAAGTCCTCAAATATAAATTACAGTTAGACCATGGTATTATTTATCCTATAGTACTCGATAGGCACCATACGTTCTAAATTTCACAATATCATTTGTTACACAGGCACTAATATTCTAATTTTCATGGGTGAGGAGGTTTTGTCTTGAAAGGTTTCCAATCACAGGAGTTAACCCGTATTATTGAAATTGACCGCAAGACATGCAAAGGCTGTGATTCGTGTAAGGCGTTTTGCCCAAC
The DNA here is from genome assembly GCF_900176355.1 of Sporomusa malonica. Classification (GTDB taxonomy): domain Bacteria; phylum Bacillota; class Negativicutes; order Sporomusales; family Sporomusaceae; genus Sporomusa; species Sporomusa malonica. Next base: position 239,110 of record NZ_FWXI01000002.1, read on the forward strand.
AGACGCTATCGATGGCAAGTATGGGGCCATACACAAGATCAACAGCGAAAAGTGTATCTCTTGTGGTCAATGCCTTGTCAACTGTCCGTTTGGCGCTCCCCAAGACACTGTTGACGTAGTGGATAAGGTGATTGACAAGCTCAAGAACAAGCAAGTGACTGTTGTTGGCACAATTGCACCTGCTGTTCGTGTCGCTATCGGCGAGGAGTTTGGGATGGAGCCAGGCAGTCTGGTTACTGAGAAGATGTATGGTGCCATGAAACAGGCCGGCTTTAAAGTTCTTGATACCAACTTTACTGCTGACCAGACCATTATGGAAGAAGGCATGGAGCTTATTGCCAAGATCCGGCACTACGCTTTGGGTGAGCCGTCTGAGCATCATTTGGGGCCATTACCGCAGTTTACTTCCTGCTGTCCGGCCTGGGTTCGGTATGCCGAGTTGTACTACCCTGAACTGTTACCTAATATGTCTTCTGCTAAATCACCAATGATGATGGCAGGTGCGCTGGGTAAAACCTATGGTGCAAAAGAAATTTGGAAGGTTGATCCTGCAAGCGTATTTATGGTTGGGGTTATGCCTTGTACTGCTAAGAAGTTTGAGGCTTCGCGTCCTGAGTTCAACAGCGCCGCTCACTACTGGCAAACCCAGGGTAAATCAGGCAGCTATCCTGATATTGATGTAGTTCTCACTACGAGAGATTTGGCTCGCCTGTTCAAGAAATTGAACATCGACATCAAAACGGTTGCTGAATTTAGCGACAAAGATAATCCGCTCGCCCAATACAGCGGTGCTGGTACGATTTTTGCCAACACTGGCGGTGTAATGGAAGCGGCCTTGAGAACAGCCTACTTTGTAATCACTGGTAAAGAGCTTGATGTACTTGAGTTTAAACCTGTACGCGGTCTAAAAGGCGTAAAAGAAGCCAGTGTTACCATGAAAGACGCCAAGACAGGCAAAGAGGTTACTCTTAAAGTAGCTGTAGCTCACGGCACTAAGGAAAATGTAAAACCGCTTCTGGATGAGGTCAAAGCCGGTAAATCGCCGTACCATTTCATTGAGATAATGAACTGTCCAGGCGGCTGTGTCAACGGTGGCGGTCAGCCGATCAATCCGATGGGCACCTCATGGCTGGATAAAGCCAAGGCCGTATTGCCTTGGTCATAAGGAGGGAACATTATGGCGCGTTATGATTATGTAGAAAAGGCCGTCAAAGTTTCACGGCGCGAATTCTTAGGAATAATGGGCGTGACTGGCGCCGTTTTGTGGACTGGTGCGTATGTGGCCACAGATTTGGTGCAGGACCGTACAAAATACATTAAAATGCGGGCACAAGGCATTTACAAAGATGACGAAAAGTCAAAAATCCGTCAAAGCCATAATAATCAGGCTGTAACTGACGTGTACAAGAGGTTTGCTCATAACCCGCTCAGCCATCTGGCCGAGGAGCTGTTTCATACTAAATATGTAAATCGGACTAAGTTGGTTTAGGAGGGATACTACTGATGAGTCATCATGATGAACACGGCCCGAGAGTGCTGAAACATCCGCTTATCTCGCGGTTATTTCACTGGGGTTTGATTCTAGGCTTTTTGCCGGCGGCAATTACCGGATTTTTTATCTGGCTTAAGCCGTTCGGCGATGATATGCAAAACCTTGTCATGCAAATTCATATTGTCGGTGCTAGCATTCTTACTTTATCCTGTATCTTCTATACCATTTTTGCCTTAGACAGAGTTGTTGCTTTTACCCGCCGTATATTCACTTGGGATGATAGGGATATCAAGTGGATGATGATTTGCGGCGGCTATCCGCAAAAAATGCTGTTAGGCAAAACCATTCCTGTACCACCAATGGGTAAAATGAACTCAGGTCAGAAGCAGATGGGTATTATGATGTTATTTGGCGGCATAATCCTTATTGTTACTGGCTGGGCGCTGTACGCGTTCCTGCCTGTAGCACCAAAAGCTGCAATGTACTGGTTTGATATGTTCCATCTGGTAATTGGCATAGTCCTCGGACTAGCTGTATTCGCTCATATCTTCCTTGGTATCTACAACTGGGGCGAGTTTCTCTGCATGTTTGGTGACGGTACTCAAACGGTAGAAGAAGCTAAGCATCATAACCCAGTTTGGGTAGAAAACGAGATTGAGCCGGTTAAAGGCGGCCAAATTAGCGCCCCTGGACAACACCAGGCTGGTTAAGGCAGTAAGTTTTGATAGACTGCAAAGATTAATAACTTAAAAGCGAGATTGCTTCGCGAGGCTCGCAATGACAAGGGTAAAAGCTCACCCAACAGTCATTGCGAGCACTAGCGTGGCAGTCTCTTTTTTGTTTTCCAACTAACCCAATTTTTGACTTTATACAGGGTTTCTGTTAAAATCATATATTAGGCACATACTAAGCCTACGACCGTCCATAAACGGTCTAAACTAGTTGAATGTATATTTCATTGTTTGTCGGGGAGTTGATAATTTGTTTAAGTTTCTAAAGAACTTATTTGGTGATGATAACGAAAAAGAAATTAAACGCATGTTACAATTGGTTGAAAAAATCAATGCGTTTGAGCCCGAGCTTCAGAATATGAGTGATACTACGCTGACTACCAAGACAAGTGAATTTAGACGTCGTCTTGATAAAGGTCAGACACTTGATGATATTCTGCCTGAAGCCTTTGCTGTAGTGCGGGAAGCGTCACGCCGCGTACTTGCCATGCGTCATTTTGATGTGCAAATGGTGGGTGGGATAACACTGCATGAAGGTAAAATTGCAGAGATGCGTACAGGTGAAGGTAAAACACTGGTTGCCACCCTGCCGGTATACTTAAACGCACTGACAGGTAAAGGCGTGCATGTTGTTACCGTCAATGACTACCTGGCCCGTCGTGATAGTGAGTGGATGGGAAAACTGTACCGCTATCTCGGTCTGTCAGTGGGGCTGATTGTGCATGGTCTTGATTTTGACGAGCGTAAGCTAGCATATAGCTCTGATGTTACATACGGAACCAACAACGAATTTGGGTTTGACTACCTCAGGGATAACATGGTTATTTACCCGGAACAGATGGTGCAACGGCCGCTGAACTACTCGATTGTCGACGAAGTTGACAGTATTTTAGTTGATGAAGCGCGGACACCGCTCATAATTTCCGGCCCTGGTGAGAAGTCTACCGACCTTTACTATGTATTAGCTAAAATTGTGCCAAAACTAAAAGCGGGCGAAGACTACACCATTGATGAAAAAGCAAATACTGTTGCCCCTACCGAAGCCGGTGTAACCAAGGCTGAGAAGCTGCTTAATGTTCAGAACCTATATGAAAGTGAAAACATAGAGATGTCGCATCACTTTAACCAGGCACTTAAAGCTAATGCTCTAATGAAACGCGATCGCGACTATGTGGTTAAAGACGGCGAGGTCATCATTGTTGACGAATTTACCGGCCGCCTTATGTTTGGCCGCCGTTACTCTGACGGTCTTCATCAGGCTATCGAAGCTAAGGAAGGCGTCAAAATTGAGCGCGAAAGCCAGACGTTGGCCACAATCACCTTCCAGAATTATTTCCGCATGTATAAGAAATTAGCCGGTATGACAGGTACAGCCAAGACTGAAGAACCTGAATTCCGTAAAATTTATAACCTTGACGTTATCGTTATCCCTCCCAACCGGGGAATGCAGCGCCAGGATTTGGCTGATATCATTTATAAAACAAAGCGGGCTAAATACAAGGCAGTTATTGCTGAGATTGGTGAAAAGCATAGCAAGGGCCAGCCGGTTCTTGTCGGTACCACTTCTATCGTCCAGTCGGAAGATTTGTCGGCTATGCTGAAAAAACAGGGCGTGCCTCACAATGTGCTGAATGCAAAATATCATGAAATGGAAGCTCAGATTATCGCTCAGGCTGGTCAGGCTGGGGCTGTAACTATTGCGACCAATATGGCTGGCCGCGGTACTGACATTGTGCTCGGAACTGGTGTAGCTGATCTTGGTGGACTCCACATTATTGGTACCGAACGGCATGAAAGCCGCCGGATTGATAACCAGCTGCGCGGCCGGGCCGGTCGTCAGGGTGACCCAGGTTCATCCCGTTTTTACCTGTCGCTGGAAGACGATCTTATGCGTCTGTTTGGCTCAGACAACATTGCCGGTATCATGGATAAACTGGGTATGGAAGAAGATGAGCCGATAGAGCATGCATTGATCACTCGTTCCATCGAGCAGGCCCAGAAGAAGGTAGAAGCCCGTAACTTTGACATTCGTAAATATGTGCTTGAATATGATAATGTAATGAACCAGCAGCGTGAGGTTATTTACAGTCAGCGCAAGAAAATCCTGATCGGTGAAAACCTCAAGGAAAATATCTTTAACATGATTGATAAAATCGTTGATCATGGGATGGACTTGTATGCCAATGAGAAGATTTACCCGGAAGAATGGGATTATGCAGGTCTGATTGAGTACTGTGAAGGCTTTTTTGCACCTGAAGGTGAACTTAAACAAGATGTCCTTGATAAACTGAGCCGGGAAGAGCTTAAGGAAGAACTTATGCGGGCAGCTGAGGCCGCCTATCGCGGACGTGAAGATCTATTCGGTTCGGATAATATGCGTGAACTGGAAAAAGTCGTTATGCTCAAAACCGTGGATGCCAAGTGGATGGATCACCTTGACGCCATGGAAATGCTGCGGCAAGGCATTGGTTTAAGAGCCTATGGACAAAAGGACCCGCTGATTGAGTATAAACTTGAAGGTTTTGACATGTTCCAGCAAATGATTGAACATGTCCAGGAAGATATTGTCCGCTATATGTTTAGAGTTAATATTATTTCCCAGGCCCAGCCTGAAGACCATCTGCGGGGTGCCCATACCAGCCGGGGCGGTGAAGAGGGTGACGGACAGGCGCAGCCGGTAGAGCCGGTGGTGAATGCCGATACAACAGGCCGCAATGAATTGTGTCCCTGCGGCAGCGGTAAAAAGTATAAACGCTGCTGTGGGTCTAAATAGGAGATGAGAGTGTGCTTTTGGAAGACTTACGCGGGTCGATTGAGACCCTGGCCAAACGGCTTGATGAAATGAGGGGTTCTCTTTGACGTTGCCGGCAAATCGGAACGTATCGAAGAATTAGAAGATAGAATGAGCGATCCAACCTTCTGGGATAACCCTGAGGAGGCCCAGAAGGTTGCCCAGGAGGTTACTCGCTTAAAAGACAGTATTAGCCAATACCATGACATGATTACCCGGCATAGTGATATGGCCACCTTATGGGAACTGGGAATGGAAGAACGTGATGAAAGCGTTTATCCTGAAGTCACAGCTGCTCTGGCCGGTCTTGAGCAGGATATTGAGCATCTTGAACTTACCCGGATGCTGTCAGGTGAGTATGATGGCAATAATGCTATCTTGACGCTCCACGCTGGTGCTGGCGGCACTGAGGCGCAGGACTGGGCGCAGATGCTGCTCAGAATGTATGTCCGTTGGGCTGAAAAGAATAACTACAAAGTGGAGACCATGGACTTTTTAGCTGGTGACGAAGCTGGTGTCAAAAGTGTGACCCTCATGATTGCCGGCACCAATGCCTATGGCTACTTAAAAGCCGAGAAAGGCGTTCATCGCCTTGTCCGGATCTCGCCGTTTGATGCAAGCGGCCGCCGCCATACCTCGTTTGCTGCTGTAGACGTTATGCCTGAGATTGATGACTCGGTAGAAGTAAGTATCAATCCGGTTGATCTCCGCGTTGATACCTTCCGGGCCAGTGGCGCCGGTGGGCAGCATATCAATAAAACCGATTCGGCTGTTCGCATGACTCACCTGCCCACAGGTGTTGTTGTGCAGTGCCAAAGTGAACGTTCCCAAATTCAAAACCGCGAACAGTGTATGCGCCTCTTACGTGCTAAACTGTTTGAGCTTGAACGGCAAAGGCAAGACGAAAAGAAGGCTGAACTCGGCGGTGAATATCAGGCCATCGAATGGGGCAGCCAAATCCGCTCCTATGTTTTCCATCCGTACAACTTGGTGAAAGACCACCGTACGGCGGCTGAGACCGGTAATGTGCAGGCCGTTATGGATGGGGAGATTGAGTTGTTTGTTGAGGCTTACCTAAAGAGTGATTTGAATCAATAAGGGGGCGTATGACATGAAACGCCTGACAACAATAATCCTGTTCCTTACCATGGTGTTAGCTGCTGTCGAAGTTGTGCTGCCCAAATTAGTGTCTGATGCTGTAGCCCAGGGACTGCGCGATCTGACAGGCAGTAAACAGGTGACAGCCAAAGTCGATAAAAGCCCAGCCATTCTTATGCTGGGCGGCAAGCTTGACCGGGTGACAGCAGATGCCAGTGATGTCAAAACCGATAAGTTAACTGTTAGGAATATGCATATTGCCTTAACAGGTGTTGACGTCGATATCCACTCATTGATTACAAACAGGACGTTGGTACTCCAAAAGTTAGACAATGTTGATCTTACTGCCACCATTACTCAGGAAGAATTGGCAGCGTTTTTAAATAGTTCGGTCAAAGGTGTTAAGAACGCTGTTGTGGCCATTACCCCAGGTAAGGTAGAGATCAGTAGTGCCTTGACCCTGGGCGGTTTTGCCCGAGTGGATGTTAAGCTGGAAGGCCGGATTGCCGGTGACAGAGAAAACCGGAGAATTAAGTTTGTCACTGATCGGTTTTGGCTTAACAACACCCCGGTCGGCAGTATCGGCGGTTCACTCCTGACAGAAGTACCGCTGCTAGACCTTAAGAAACTGCCATTTGGCGTCAATGTGCGCGATATTGTCATGGAACAGGGGCAGGTTATTATTTATACTGATAATCGTAATTAGCACTCCATCTCCCTCAAAACCAATGATAGTTTGCGCATCTTTTTCCGCACTGCTTTGTTGTCGTCGCCTTACATATAGCCGATATGCGCGGCTCCTCCGCCTCGCATTGCGAAAAAATCTACACAACCTATTCCATAGGTTTTAAGAAAGATGAAGTACTAGTGTTTTTCTCCTTTTTGGGGAATAGTAACACATACCATAGAACACTTGAAACAGCAGTTAGCAAGCAGTTTCAAATAAGGGTGGAGAGATTTTGACGACCTTTAGATATAACAAACTGCTAATCGGCCTGATACTTGTCGGGCTGTTAGCGGCGTTTACGGTTGACAGGCAGCGTCACACGGTAGAACAAGCTAATTCCACCGTGGAGCTGGTCATGGATTATGAAGATCTTGTGGAATTGGCGCAAATCGAGGGTGCCCAGCCGGACAGCCTGCTTACGCAGTTTAAGGGAGCAGGTATAACTTCATTGGCTGTGTATGAAGCCACCCTGGAAAAGCTCAATAAAAGCGGCAAAGTAACAGCATTGCCTGGTGCAGACATTCTCCACCAAAATCGCACCGGTACGCTCGCAGACCCGTTTTGGCGCAGCTTAATTGCCGAGGGGAAAATAAAGGCCGAGGACGTATATGTTGTTGGCCAGGATAAAAAAGTCTTTTCAGAAGTATTCGGCGATCTTAACCGCCGGTTGGGGCCAGGCAGGGTAACCCTGCTTGCTGAAGGTGACCGTCCGGTACTGGCAGCCAAAGCCAATTTTGAGAAAGTGGTCAAATGGAACCTCGGTCTCCCGTCAGATGAACTGGCGGCTGTAGATAAGTTGGGTTTTTACGTAGTAGCCCGCCCGACAAACTATACCAAGGTAACGGCTGATGATGTTAATTCAGTATTTGGCAGGTTATCAGGGATTAATAACCTGAGTTCCATTATTTTTGTCGGGGATGAAGTTTTGGGATATCCTGATCTGTTACCCCTTACTGCCAGCAATTTCAAAGAACGAAAACTAACCCTGGCCATGATTGAACATCCGCTTCAACTGCAATTTTTTAAGCAGGAAGGCCTGACTGAACTGGCTGTTGCCAATAACTATCAGGCGGCCCGGGTATATGCTATTCCCAAAGATGAGCAGCCCAAACTCAAAATAGCGGAAGCCATTCAGCGCTGGACAGTGACTGATCAGGAACGTAATATCCGTATCAACCTTATGCGTAAGTATGATAAAGCTGAGCCTGGAAAAACACTGGTTGAAACCAATTTGGCCTATGTGACAGGTGTAAAAGAAGAGTTGGTCGCTGCGGGTTTTACCACTGGGCGGGCGACTACATACATTCCGTATTTTCCTGCGCCATGGCTGCTCGCACTGATTGTACTTGGGGCTACAGCTGCCGGGGTGCTGTTCTTGTCACTCGTTTATCCGTTTCCTGTTCGCTGGCAGTATGTGCTAACCGTATTACTGGCAGCGCTGCTAATATTCCCTATTCTTAAGGGCGGCGGGACACTAAGCCGCCAGATGGCTGGCCTCGCCAGTGCTATTATTTTTCCTGCCTTGGCTATGACCTGGCAGCTTGACCGCTGGCGAAAACAAGAGATTGCAGGGCAATACGGGAATCCTGCCGGTATTGGCCGAATTATTGCTGCCGGTTTTGGCGCCATTGTTGTTACAACACTTTTGTCCTTGGTTGGCGGCCTATATTTAGGGGCTGTTCTGAGTGACGTGCGCTTTTTCCTTGAGATGGAAATATTCCGGGGCGTAAAACTGACTTTTGTTGCGCCGCTTATGCTTGTAACCCTGGTGTATTTAACCCGCTATAATCTATTTGAAAATGTTCAGTCTGTCAATGCCAGAGGTTTGTGGCGTCAGATAATTAGTATCTTAAATCATCCTGTTACCATTAAGACACTGTTATTATGTGGGACGGCTGTGTTTGCAGCTTGGGTATTTGTTGGTCGTTCCGGACATACGGCTGGTGTACCTGTACCGGCGGCTGAGCTTAAGCTCAGGTCACTCTTAGAGCAGGCTATGTATGCGCGGCCGCGGGGAAAAGAGTTTTTAATCGGCCATCCGGCCTTTATGTTGGCTGTTATGGCTGTCTTTCATCAGTGGCCGCGGCTTGTTCAATACCTGCTGATTATAACCGCAACGATCGCCCAGGGCTCGCTTGTTGAGACCTTCGCACATCTGAGAACACCGATATTTATGTCAATCATCCGGGGCTTAGATGGTTTGGTACTGGGCGCAATAATCGGCGCGGCTATAGTGATTGGCGTGTATGCGGTTCAAGTCGTAATCGCCCGTTTGGGAAGGAGTCCGGCAGCCCATGAGTGATATTGTTGTTTCAGGCTATTACGGTTTCGCCAATGCCGGCGATGAAGCCATGTTGGCGGCCATGATTGAGGCCCTGACCGACATCGAGCCTAATATTAATATTACTGTTATTTCTGGCGATCCGGACGATACCAGGCGGCGGCACGGCGTAGCGGCTGTCTACCGGCTTAATTATCCGGAAATTGCTCGCGTAATGTCGAAAAGTGATCTGTTAATCAGTGGCGGCGGCAGTTTGCTCCAGGATGTAACAAGTGACCGCAGTCTGTACTATTATCTAAGTATTATGATGCTGGCTAAGAAGCTGGGTAAGCCTGTCATGCTTTATGCCCAGGGGATTGGTCCGGTACAAGGTTCACTGGCCCAAGGAGCTATGCGCTATATCGGTAATATGGTTGACCTTATTACTGTCCGCGACGATGGCTCTTATGAAGAGCTAAAACGGTTAAACATAACCGCACCACCTATCTATATCACAGCCGACCCTGTGCTGGCTATGCATCCTGTTGATAAACAGATTGGCCGCTCTATCTTGAGAAAACACGGCCAGGAAGGCGTGGCCCCGTTAATCGGCATTTCGGTACGGGAGTGGAAAGACTGGAGCCATTTTAAACAGGTTTTGGCCCATGCAGCAGACCGGATGATTGAGGAACTAGGCGCCAGGATTGTGTTCATACCTATGCAGTGGCCTGATGATCTCAGTGTATCAAAAAAAATTGCCAGTCGTATGAAAAATAAGAGTGGAGTGCTGCCGGGAGAATATACTACCAGTGAATTACTTTCTCTTGTCGGCAACCTGGATCTATTAATCGGTATTCGTTTGCACGCGCTCATTTTTGCGGCCGTTATGCATGTGCCTATGGCTGGCATATCCTATGACCCCAAAATTGACCGGTTTCTCGAAACCATTGGTGAAAGGCATGCCGGCACACTCAAGTCCGTGACAGCTGATAGCCTGATGGACAGAATACGCGGGCTGTGGGATGAACGCAAACAGCCTAACCGGGAGCGGGAACAACATATCAACATTTTACGTAACAAAGCTTTTCAAAACGCCGAACTCGCGCTCAGCCTGGTGAAAAAGTGAGGAGGTAGCGATGGTGAAGTGGAAGGGGCTGCGTGACTATTTAGGCATTGTGCTGGGTACGGTAATCACCGCACTGGCGCTTAATATGTTTTTGATCCCTAACAAAGTTGCGGCTGGCGGCATTAGCGGCTTGGCCACAGTACTCCACCATACCTTTGGGTTGCCTGTAGGCATGACCATGTTGGCGTTTGATATACCGATGTTTTTAGTTAGTGTCAAAGTATTGGGCACACGCTTTGGCCTCAATACCTTACTTGGTGCCGGCATACTGGCGGCAAGTATTGACCTGACCGCCCCGTTTGTACCTGTTCTAACCCGTGATTTGCTGCTGAATTCATTATATGGCGGTGTACTTGCCGGTGTTGGCATGGGGATTGTGTTCAAGTTTAAAGGAACAACCGCCGGTACTGATTTGGCAGCAGCCATTATTAATAAATTGACAGGCATTAGCATTGGGCAGGCGCTCCTAGGCGTCGACTTTTTCGTTATTGCCCTGGCAGGTATTGTCTTTGGCAGTGCTGAATTATCACTCTATGGACTTATCTCTTTATTTGTCACTACGCAGATCATCGACCTGGTGCAGGAAGGCCCCAGCGCGGCGAAAGCCTTTTTTATCATGTCCAATTCATCTGATAAGGTGGCTGATGCCATCATGGCTGAACTTGGCCGAGGGGTTACTTTTTTAAATGGACGAGGCGCTTATACTCAGACCAACCGCGATGTGGTGTTCTGTGTGGTCAGTACCCGCGAAGTATCCCACCTGAAAGAATTGGTATATCGCATTGACCGTGAGGCCTTTGTTATTGTCGCCGATGCTCATGAAGTTTTAGGCGAAGGCTTCAATACACTCCGCTGAAACTGGCTATAAACGCCCATCTGCGTTGTTGCTTCTGCGGGCGTTCTCTCCGACGTACTTCCCAGTACGACTACGGTCACGTCCTCGGCGCGCCTAGCACCTGGGCATTTCTAGCCAGTTTCAGGCCTGTTCATTGATAATAAATTTAATGTAATATAGTTAAGAAGATCATGGGAGGTTATGAAAGATATGGTAAATAAGTTATCTCCGGAACAGCTGAAAGAGCTTGCTGGCCGGGCTACATCCATCAGGCGCAATATTGTAAGCATGGTTACTGAAGCGAAATCAGGCCATCCAGGCGGTTCGCTGTCGTCTGCCGATATTTTGTCTGTGCTGTATTTTGCCGAGATGAATGTTGCACCTGCCAAGGCCAAAGACCCTGAACGCGACCGCTTTGTGTTGTCTAAAGGTCACGCTGCGCCGGTACTCTACGCTACGCTTGCCGAAAAAGGCTACTTGCCGGTGGAGGAGCTCTTAACACTGCGCAAGGTTAACAGTCGTCTGCAGGGACACCCTGAGATGAAAGGCATCCCTGGTGTCGATATGTCAACAGGTTCTTTGGGACAAGGTCTGAGTGCTGCCAATGGTATGGCGCTGGCAGGCAAGCTTGACGCTAGAGACTACAGGGTGTATGCCCTGTTAGGTGACGGCGAATTGGAAGAAGGACAGGTTTGGGAAGCGGCTATGTTTGCTGCTCATTACAAATTGGACAACCTCACAGCTTTTGTTGATTTTAATGGCCTGCAAATTGACGGCCCTGTGACCGAAGTCATGTCGCCGTTGCCGATCCCAGAAAAGTGGCAGGCCTTCGGCTGGAATGTACTTGTCATCGACGGTCACGACTATAACGCCATCTATGACGCCATCCAAGAAGCCAAAACTGTAAAAGGTAAACCAACCATGATTGTGGCTAAAACCGTAAAAGGCAAGGGTGTCTGCCAAATGGAAAACATCGTCGACTGGCACGGCAAAGCCCCCAGCCGCGAAGAATGCTCACTGTTCTTAGCTGAATTAAACGAGATGGAAAGTCAATAATTCTCTCTCGTTATTAAAAATTATGAATTTACACGCGGGTGGCTATGAATGTCCAGATGCTAGGCGCGACGAGAACCGTAGCGGAGGCGTACACGTGGTACGCTGAGCAACGGATCGCAGGAGCAACAACGCAGATGGGCGTTCAGAGTCACTCGCCTACGAAAGAGGTGCAAAGTAAATTGGCTAATCAACTTGCCACCCGCGAAGCCTATGGCACAGCCCTTAAAGAATTAGGCGACCGTAATAAAAATGTCGTAGTCTTGGACGCCGACTTGTCCAAGTCCACTAAGACCAATGTATTCGCCAAAGCCCATCCTGACCGGTTCTTCAATGTCGGTATTGCCGAGCAGAACCTGATGGGTGTGGCTGCCGGCTTAGCTGCCGCAGGGAAGATTCCTTTTGTATCTACCTTTGCTATGTTTGCCACAGGCCGGGCATTTGAACAAATCCGTAACTCTATTTGTTATCCTCAGCTCAATGTGAAGATTGCTGCCACTCATGCAGGTCTGACTGTTGGTGAGGACGGCGCTTCCCATCAGTCGATTGAGGATATCGCGATTATGCGGGCACTGCCTAATATGACGATCATTGTGCCAGCCGATCCGGCTGAGACCAAGCAAGCTATCGACTTTGCGGCCGAGTTTCAAGGTCCTGTCTATATCCGGCTGGGGCGCGCGGCTGTGCCGAATATATTTGGTGAATCCTATGAGTTTCGTCTGGGGAAAGCAGCACTTTTAACTGATGGAACTGATGTGACCCTTATCGCCTGCGGCGTTATGGTAGCACCTGCCCGTCACGCAGCTGAGCAACTTATTTCCCAGGGAATTAGTGCCAGGGTACTTGATATGGCTACCATTAAGCCGATTGATAAAGAGGCAATTATTGCCGCTGCACGTGATACCGGTGCTATTGTTACCTGCGAAGAACATAGCATTATCGGCGGTCTCGGCGGTGCAGTAGCCGAAGTGCTTGGTGAAAACTTCCCTGTACCGCTTGAGCGGGTCGGCGTCATGGACACGTTTGGCGAGTCAGGTACACCAAACGAGCTGCTGAAAAAATATAATCTGACTGAAGAGGCTATTGTCGCTGCCGCCAAGAAGGTTGTTAGCCGCAAAAAAGCATAGAACTGTTGAAGCATTAAAAAAGCCCGCACATGCATATCTATTATGTATGTGCGGGCTTTTATTCGTTTTAAAAGGAGGGATTGTGTGAACTCCTGGCGAGTGATAAACCTTGGCCGGCGGGTGCTCAGGCGGGCCGGAATCGGGATTATTGGCTTGTTTGCATTGGTGCAGATGGGCGGGGCCTTCTCAACGGCCGTGTCGATGCTGGTATCGCTAGCGTTTTATGCCTTAGCTTTCGGCAGCAGATTTGCGCTGGGGTTTATTTTTCTCTTACTGGTACATGAATTGGGGCATGTGGCAGCTTCACGCATTGTCGGACTCCGCGCCAGTGGGCCGACCTTCATCCCTTTCATCGGTGCAGTTATTAGTTTAAATCGTGCGCCGATCAACGCCAAGATGACGGCCAATATCGCCATTGGCGGTCCAGCGGCCGGAACACTCAGCGCTCTGGGGTGTTTGGCGTTATACCTGTGGAGTGACAGTACGCTCATGTTGGTGCTGGCGTACACCTCATGCCTGTTGAATCTTTTTAATCTGATTCCCTGCGCACCGCTTGACGGTGAACGCATTGCCGCTGCCATCTCGCCGCGACTTTGGTGGATTGGCAGTTTTGTTATTGGCATTGTATTTTTGTATACATATAACATATTAGTTTTCATTATTTTCCTATTTTCCTTGTTTGAGCTATGGCGGGGAGACGATCAACAGGCGAGCAGTTACTATCGGTTGACAGCCACCCAGCGTCTTAATGTGGCCTGGTGGTATTTCGGTTTGTTAAGCGTGTTGGGGGTTACTACATTGTATACGATGGATTTATTAAAATAGAGTCATTATCTGGAAAAAAATAGCAATATGTAAATTTAGCAATAGACGAAAAAGGAGGTTTTTCGTGACTCATGTCGAATAGCAACAATACTTTAGTCTTTGACTTAGCAATGGAGGTACTTTAGTTTTGATTTACATGAGTGATGTGTCGAAAGTGTATAGCAACGGTTCGGTTGCTCTAGCAGACGTTACAGTGGAAATCGGCAAAGGGGATTTTATTTTTGTAGTGGGTCCGAGTGGCGCTGGCAAATCGACATTCATTAAACTGATTTTTAGAGAAGAATTGCCTACTAGCGGGCGTCTTGTCGTTAATGGGCGCAACGTTGTGGATATGATGCCAAAGGAAGTGCCATATTTACGGCGGGGACTGGGGATTGTATTCCAGGATTATCGCCTGCTGCCTAATAAAACGGTATATGACAATGTGGCTTTTGCCATGCAGGTGATTGAATCATCGCGTCGTGAGATGCAAAAAAGAGTTCATAATGTGCTTGACTTAGTCGGTCTCAGGCACAAAGTGCGCACATATCCTTCAGAACTGTCAGGTGGCGAACAGCAGCGGGTAGCCATTGCCAGGGCGATTGTTAATAATCCGGTTGTTGTGATTGCCGATGAACCAACAGGCAACCTGGATCCAGATACCTCGTGGGAAATCATGAAAGTGTTTGACACAATCAACAAGGCAGGCACCACTATTGTTATGGCTACACATGACAAAACAGTGGTTGATGCCATGAAAAAACGCGTTATTGCCATTGAAAAGGGCCGTATCGTCCGAGATCAGGTAAAAGGAGTATACGGCTATGAAGATTAGGACAATTGAATATTTTGTGCGTGAGGCCGTTTCTTCGCTCAGACATAATGGGCTTATGAGCATTGCGTCAGTAAGCACGGTAGCGCTGTCACTCTTAATTTTGGGTATGTTCTTAGTTATGGTGCTCAATCTGAACCATATGGCCTCAACCCTGGAAACCCAAGTGCAGATTACCGTATATATGGAAGATGGCCTGTCTGACCGGGACATGCGGGAAATTGGAACAAGAATAACCAAGTTGAATGGTGTTACGCAGGTTATGTTTATTGATAAAGAGCAGGCAATGGTTAAGTTTAAAGAACGGCTGGGCGAACAACAAGGCTTACTTACTGCCTTGGGTGATACTAATCCGCTGCCGAACTCTTTTGAAGTTAAGGTAGACAAGCCCGAATATGTTAAACCTGCGGCTCAGGCTATTGGTCAGCTCAAGGGCGTGGAAACTGCCAAATACGGTCAGGAGGTCATTGAACAGCTGTTTAGCCTGACCAAGATGATCCGGATCTTTGGGCTTATCCTAATAGTCTTCCTGGCACTGGCCGCTTTGTTCATTATTGCCAATACCATCAGAATTACCGTATTTGCCCGTCGTAAGGAAATCGGGATTATGAAGTATGTTGGTGCAACTGACTGGTTTATCAGATTGCCCTTCATGATTGAAGGAATGATATTAGGCTTTGGCGGAGCCCTCATCGCTGTGCTTATCTTGGGCCAGACCTACAGCACGATTACCGAAAAAGTCTATGAATCACTGGCGTTTTTACCGCTGATTCCTAAAAATCCATTTTTAACCCATATTAGCATCGTGCTGCTGGTGGTGGGCACGGCAATCGGCGCGTTGGGCAGTACTATTTCACTTCGCCGCTTCATGAGGGTGTAACAGGAGGGAGAACCGTTGGTAATTAAACGAATTTTATCTTTAGGCTTGGCTGTCTCGCTTACCGTCACTGTACTCAGTACAGCGCTGGCTGACGAAATCGACCAGAAACAGCGCCAACTGCAAAGTATTCAACAACAGATGGAAGCCCAGCAAAATAGGGCAGCGCAGGCCCAACAACAGGTTAACAGTGTATCAGACCAACTGCGGACGATTCAAGGCGATCTTGATACTGCAGCTGGCGAATATAACGCTATTTTATCAAAGCTGGCAGCTACCGAGCAGCAGATCGAGGCTAACACGGAATTGTTGGCCAAAGTGGAAAAAAATCTGGCAGAGCGCAGCCAGATTCTCAACAAGCGGATGCGCGACATCTATAAAAACGGTCAGGTGAACTATGTAGATGTGCTGTTTGGTGCTGCTGACTTTGCGGATTTTACCACAAGGGCCGACTTGCTAAAACGGGTTGTTAACCAGGATCTGACGCTTGTTGCTCAGGTAAAGGCAGAGCGTGAGCTTGTTGTCCAAAAACGGGCAGAACTTGAGCGTGACAAGGTTGCCATTGTTGACCTTAAGCAGCAGGCAACTGCAAAAAAGGCTGTAATTGAGGCCCGGAAAAATGAGCGGGAAAAAGTATTGGATTCAGCAGTAAGTGAACGTGATACGGCTGAGCGTGCCTATCAGGAACTGATGGATACCTCGCGGCAGATTGAACAAATGATCAGGAATATCCAGTCTGGCGGAACAGCATCAGGGCCTGCAGGTGGCAGCGGTGCACTCATGTGGCCGGCCTCTGGCCCGATTACCTCGCCGTTTGGTTGGCGGACACACCCTATATTTGGTACCCAGCGGTTCCACAGTGGTATTGACATTGGTGCTGATTATGGTGATTCAATTATGGCAGCTGACAGTGGAACTGTTATCTTCAGCGGCTGGATGGGGGGCTATGGTAAGGCGGTTATCGTCGATCATGGTGGCGGTATCTCAACCCTGTACGCTCATAATTCAGAGCTGCTAGTGGAAGAAGGCTACCGGGTGCAAAAAGGGCAGACCATCTCCCGTTGCGGCTCGACTGGCTACTCGACCGGCCCGCACCTGCATTTTGAAGTGCGTGAGAACGGTTCACCAGTCAGCCCGATGGGGTATCTGCCGTAGAGCCTAGAATATTTACAAGCAATTTGACATATAGTTAAAAGGATAAAATGAAAAAGGGATAAGTCCGGTTTCGAACCCGCGACTTCTGCGAGGTGTATTGATTGAGCCGCCGTAAAATAATTTTTGGCGCAGTGCTATTAGTTTTAGTGACATTTTTGACTACATCGGCCGGATTCCTCTATCTGATGAATGCCTGGTCGTCTGATGTTGTCAGCACGCTGAGAGTGCTGCGGGCACTGCAGGTGGTCAAGTCCCGCTATGTCGAAGAGGTTCCGGTTGAAACGCTGATGGCTGGATCAATTAAAGGCATGGTTAACTCTCTGAATGATCCCCATTCAGTATATATGGATGCCAAGATGTTTAAAGAGTTTATGATTGAAACCGAGGGTTCCTTTGGTGGTGTTGGTATTGTTATTGGCACCAAAGATAAACTACTCACAGTTGTTGCTCCCATTGAAGGAACTCCCGGCGAAAAGGCTGGTATCAAAAGTGGTGACCAGATTATCAAGATAGACGGTCAGGACACCAAGGACCTTGCGCTTGATGAAGCTGTCAACAAAATCCGCGGCCCGGAAGGCAGCAAAGTTGTGCTGACTGTTAAGCGGGGCCAGGAGATGAAAGATTATACTCTTACCCGCTCTAACATTCAGATTAAGACAGTGGCCGGTAAAATGTTGGATAATCATATCGGCTATATTCGAATCTCTATGTTTAACGAAAACACGGGTAATGACTTTGTTCGTAAATTACAGGAACTTGAAAAACAAGGTATGAAAGCCATGGTGCTTGACCTTAGGGATAACCCCGGTGGACTCTTGGATGAAAGTGTTAAAGTTGCCAGTCAGTTTGTACCCAAAGGACCAGTCGTCTCGGTAGTTACCCGGGATGGGCGGCGCGAAACGCACTCTTCCAACCTGGAAACGCCGAAATATCCGGTAGCCATTTTGGTTAACGGCGGCAGCGCCAGCGCCTCTGAGATTGTAGCCGGGGCGGCGCAAGATACTGGCGTGGGTACGCTGATTGGTACCAAGACGTATGGTAAAGGCTCAGTTCAAACAGTCGTCCGTCTTGACGAGGGTTCAGGCATTAAGCTAACAATAGCTAAGTATTTGACTCCTAAAGACAGGTCGATCAATGGGGTAGGCATTGAACCTGATATTAAGGTTGAATTGCCTGAAACCAAAGATAAAGATGTACAGCTTGATAAAGCACTTGAGGTTTTAAAAACTAAACTGTAGGTTAGTATTGTATAACAGTCTTAGGTTGGTTTATAACTATATAAACCAACCTAATCTTCATTTGAGGTGAGGACAACTTGTTTCCATGGTCTGATATTACTTTACTCATTATCCGCGGGGCATTAGGTCTTGTATTTGATTTTAATTTCTGGCTAATTCTTGCTCTGGTCGGGTACCAGTACTGGCAGATGCAGAAACGCCAGCGCCAAATGTTTGGCGTCTGCAATTATACCCTGACTCAGCAGATTCTGATGGCTGGGTTTTATGGACTTATTGGCGGTATTGTCGGCAGCTTTTTGCTGACACTTGTTGGTGTCAAACTTAACCAGCTCGGCCTCGGTTACATCTGGCCGGTGGCACTGGCACTTATGCTGATCAATATGCGCTTTTTGTGCTTCGCCTATGCTGGTGGCCTGGTGGCTTTAGCTAATGTCTTATTTGGCTGGCCTGAGGTCGATGTGCCGCAAGTGCTGTCGCTTGTTGCCGTACTTCATATTACCGAGAGCCTGTTAATTGCCATTAGCGGTGGCTACAGCGCAATGCCAATGATTGTCAAAAAGGGAGATGGCCGCTTAGTCGGTGCGTTCAGCCTTCAGAACTTCTGGCCTCTGCCGCTTATGATCCTGGCGGCTGTGGCTGTGCCCTCAGAAACTGTGCCTGGTGGCATTATTAAAATGCCGGAATGGTGGCCCTTGCTGCCATTAGCCTTGGAACCGCAAGCTGGTTCAACCTGGATTTATCTGATGGCTCCGGTTGTAGCCGCCCTTGGCTATACCGACATGGCTATAGCCAGTTTGCCACAGCAGCGGCGATGGCAGTCAGCGCTGAATCTGGCAGTATATAGCATCATTCTATTAGCGCTGGCACTGCTTTCGGCAAAGTACTCCTGGCTGAAAGTGTTTGCAGCCATACTATCGCCGGTAGGACATGAACTGCTCATCCAATTGGATAACCGCCGCGAAATGGAAGCACCGCCCCGGTTTGTTCCGCCGTCGTACGGCATAATGGTTCTTGACACTGTTGTTGATACACCGGCAGCTAAAGTACTCAAACCAGGGGATATCATTACAAACCTGGCTGGCCTGCCGCTTAGCAGCCGCGATGATTTGGCGGCTGCCATTAGTCACGCTCCTGAACGGTTCAGCGTAGCTTTTGAACGAAATGGCAAGGCGCTGCATAAGGAGTTCAAGTTTAAGCAGGGTGAACGGCGGTTGGGTGTTATTTTGGTTCCTGATGGGGATGAGCAGTTTTATGCTGAGATGACAAGTGAGCGTTATGGACTCATTGATTGGATTATAGATAAGTTTAAGAAGCAATAAGAATAGATCGTAGGTGAGATAACTATGGCAACTGTACCAAAACTCAATACCGTCCACCAGGAAGGTGGTATCCCTTTCAAAGTCGAAGCACCGTTTACGCCCACAGGTGATCAACCCTCAGCCATTGTCCAATTGGTTGAGGGTATTGAGCGTGGCGATATGGCCCAGGTACTGCTGGGCGCCACCGGTACTGGCAAGACCTTTACCATGGCCAAAGTCATTGAGGCTGTGCAAAAACCAACCCTGGTCATTGCTCACAATAAAACGCTGGCCGCTCAGTTGGCCAGCGAGTTTAAAGAATTTTTCCCCAATAATGCTGTTGAGTATTTTGTTAGCTACTATGACTACTACCAGCCTGAAGCCTATATTGCTCAGACTGACACTTATATTGAAAAAGACGCTTCCATTAATGATGAAATAGACAAACTGCGCCATTCGGCTACCAGCTCGCTGTTTGAGCGGCGTGATGTCATTATTGTTGCCAGTGTTTCCTGCATTTATGGTTTGGGCTCGCCGGATGAATACCGGGGCTTGGTGCTGTCACTCAGGCAAGGTCAGGTAAAAGACAGGGATGACATATTGCGCAAGCTTGTCGATATCCAGTATGAGCGCAATGACTATAACTTTACCCGGGGCACCTTTCGGGTACGGGGCGATATTGTTGAGATTTTTCCGGCAGCCTATGGGGAAAAGGCGCTGAGGGTCGAGTTATTTGGTGATGAAGTGGAGCGAATCTTAGAAATCGATACGCTGACAGGTGAGATTCTTGCCGAGCGCAAACATATTGCTGTTTATCCGGCCTCCCACTATGTCACCTCACGGGAAAACATGCTGCGGGCTGTGCAGGATATTGAAGCCGAGCTTGATGAGCGATTGGCTTATCTCAGGGATAACGGTAAGCTCTTGGAGGCGCAGCGCCTAGACCAGCGCACCAGATATGATTTGGAAATGATGCTGGAAATGGGCTACTGCTCAGGCATTGAAAACTATTCCAGGCATCTCACTCAGCGTCAGCCAGGCGAGTCGCCATTTACGCTAATTGACTACTTTCCCGAAGACTTTCTTATTGTAGTTGATGAGTCCCATGTTACGCTGCCTCAGGTTAGAGCCATGTACGCTGGCGACCGGTCACGCAAGGAATCACTTGTGGGAAATGGTTTTCGTTTGCCGTCGGCGTTTGATAACCGTCCGCTGACCTTTGATGAATTTAATGGCAGGATCAATCAGATTGTTTATGTATCAGCTACACCGTCCGCCTATGAGTTAAAATTAGCCAACCAGGTAGCACAGCAGGTCATCCGGCCGACAGGGCTGATCGATCCAGAGATTGAAATCCGACCCATCAAAGGCCAGATGGATGACTTGCTTGATGAGATCAAACTTCGTTCAGCAGTGAATGAACGGGTGCTTGTGACCACCCTGACGAAGAAAATGGCTGAAAACCTAACAGAATACCTGAAGGGTATGGGGATCAAGGTGAACTATCTTCACTCTGATATCGCGACAATTGAACGGGTAGAGATTATCCGGGATTTGCGCGCTGGGGTGCATGATGTGCTTATTGGTATAAACCTGCTGCGGGAAGGGCTTGATATGCCAGAGGTGTCACTTGTGGCCATATTGGATGCAGATAAAGAAGGCTTCCTGCGTTCGGAAACATCGCTCATTCAGACCATTGGCCGCGCTGCCCGTAACGCGCATGGCAAAGTCATTATGTATGCCGATAGAATCACCGATTCTATGCGCCGGGCCATGAGCGAGACTGACCGCCGCCGTGAGATACAGATGGCCTATAATGCTAAACATGGCATAACCCCTAAGACAATTGAAAAACGGGTGAAAGAACTCATCGAAACCACCAAAGTCGCTGAGACTCCAGCTGCCTACAAGGCCGACCGCATTGGCAACATGGGCCGCGACGACATGCTTGAACTGGCAGCCAACCTGGAGAAAGAAATGCGTCAGGCCTCCAAACTGCTTGAGTTTGAGCGGGCTGCTGAGTTAAGGGACATGGTTGTCGAACTCCGCCAGAAAGCCGGGACCGGACCGGCAAAGGCCAAAGCGTCTTCAGGCAGCAAGTCTGCCAAACGGCAGAAGAAATAGTGTGCCTGAGATGGAGAAGGACAAGGGGTATAATTTTATTGCGGTGAAATGCTACCACTGAAATATAAATACTGGTATAATATAAAAGTCGAATAATCAATATCAATTAATATATAGTAGCCTCGAGAAAGGGAACCGAAAAATGACAGATAGCATTATTGTTAAAGGTGCCAGACAGCACAATTTAAAAAACATTGACATAACGATTCCGCGCGATCAGCTTGTCGTTATTACCGGTCTGAGCGGTTCAGGCAAGTCCTCGCTGGCCTTTGATACCATTTACGCCGAAGGGCAGCGCCGCTATGTTGAGTCACTGTCAGCCTATGCCCGCCAATTTTTGGGCCAGATGGACAAACCGGATGTTGACTATATCGAAGGCTTGTCACCTGCCATATCGATTGATCAGAAGACGACCAGCCGCAATCCACGTTCGACGGTAGGTACAGTCACTGAGATTTATGACTACCTTCGCCTATTATTTGCCCGCGCAGGCCGCCCATTTTGCCCGAAGTGCGGCAAGCCGATCAGTCAGCAGACAGTGGAACAGATGGTTGACCAACTAATGGCCTTAGGTGATGGTGCTCGATTGAGCATCATGGCTCCTGTTGTGCGGGGTAAGAAAGGCGAGCATCAGAAGGTTCTGGAAGACATTCGTAAGAACGGCTATGTCCGGGTGCGGGTGGACGGCGAAATCCGTGATATTACCGATGAGATTAAGCTTGAGAAAAATAAAAAACACACCATCGAGGTAGTTGTTGACCGGATTGTGGTGCGTGAGGGCGTAGCCGCCCGTATGGCAGATTCAATCGAGACAGCACTCAATCTCGGCGGCGGCATTCTCACTGTGGATGTTGGCGGCACAAAGGAAATGATGTTCAGCCAAAACTTTGCCTGTGTTGATTGCGGCATCAGCCTGCCTGAGATTGCGCCACGGATGTTTTCGTTTAATAGCCCCTTTGGTGCATGCCCTGACTGCACCGGTCTGGGCAATAATCTGGAGCTTGACCCGGCACTGGTTATTCCAGATCCAGGCAAGTCCTTCATTGACGGCGTAATCGCGCCGCTTAGCAAGAGTTCAAACACCTATTTTATGTGTCAATTAGAGGCTGTACTCGAACACTATGGCCACACGCTGTATGATACCTGGGAAAAGACGCCTGATAACCTTAAAGAGATCATTCTCGGGGGCGCAGGCCAGGATAAATTTACCTTCCGCTATGAAAATATGTATGGCGAGTCTAAGACCTATCATTCGACCTTTGAAGGTGTTATTCCCATGCTTTCCCGCCGGCACCGTGAATCCACCTCTGACTGGTCCAGGGAAGAGATCGAAGAATACATGAGTTCAAAGCCATGTCCAGCATGTAAGGGAGCGCGTCTTAAGCCAGAGGCGCTGGCTGTTAAGATCGGCGGTAAGAACATTAATGAAGTAACTCGCATGACTGTGGCAGATTCCCAAGAATTCTTTAGCAGCCTTGAGCTTACCGAGCGCGAGACTGTGATTGCCAATCAAATATTAAAGGAGATCAATGCCCGCCTGGGCTTCTTGCTCAATGTCGGCCTAGATTACCTGACACTGGACCGGGCAGCCGGCACACTCTCTGGCGGCGAGGCCCAGCGTATCCGTCTGGCTACCCAGATTGGCTCCGGCCTGGTAGGGGTGCTCTATATCCTGGACGAGCCCAGTATTGGTCTCCATCAGCGTGATAACAACCGGCTCTTAGATACCCTAAAGCATATGAGAGACCTTGGCAATACGCTCTTAGTGGTTGAGCATGACGAAGATACTATGTATGCGGCTGACCATATTATTGACATTGGCCCAGTGGCCGGTGCAGGCGGCGGAACCATTGTCGCCCAGGGTACAGTGGAAGAAATTAAAGCCAGTGAAGATTCAGTGACCGGACAGTATTTGAGCGGGCGTAAAGCCATCCCGGTACCGGCTGTGCGTCGTCAGCCTAACGGCAAATGGCTGGAGGTCATTGGGGCTAAGGAAAACAACCTCAAAAAGCTGAATGCCCGTTTCCCGCTGGGGGTATTTACTGCTGTCACCGGTGTATCCGGTTCAGGCAAAAGTACCTTGGTCAACGAAATTTTATACAAAGGTCTGGCCAGTCAGCTGTATCGTGGCAGCCACGCCCGGCCAGGAGCGCATGACGGTCTTCGCGGCCTTGAATATATTGATAAGATTATTGATATTGACCAGTCACCCATTGGCCGCACGCCGCGCTCTAACCCGGCTACCTATACCAGCTTGTTTGACAACATCAGGGAGGTGTTCAGCCAGACACCTGAATCCAAGATGCGTGGCTATAAACCTGGACGGTTTAGCTTTAATGTCAAGGGCGGCCGTTGTGAAGCCTGTAAAGGCGACGGTATTATCAAGATTGAGATGCATTTTTTACCTGACGTATATGTGCCCTGCGAGGTATGCAAAGGCGCCCGGTACAACCGTGAGACATTAGAGGTTCGCTACAAAGGGAAAAGTATTGCCAATGTGCTTGATATGGTGGTTGATGAGGCTGTTGAGTTTTTCCAGAATATCCCCAAGATTCACCGTAAGCTGCAAGTCTTACAGGATGTGGGTTTAGGCTATATCAAACTTGGCCAACCTGCTACCCAATTGTCAGGTGGCGAGGCACAGCGGATTAAACTGGCGACAGAGTTGGCCCGCCGCAGCACCGGTAAGACACTGTATATCCTGGATGAGCCCACCACCGGCCTGCACACGGCTGATATTCACCGGCTGCTGGAGGTATTGCAGCGTCTGGTTGATGGCGGCGATACCGTTGTGGTGATTGAACACAACCTGGACGTCATTAAGACAGCCGACCATATTATCGACTTAGGGCCTGAAGGCGGGCACAGGGGCGGGACAATCGTTGCCCAAGGCACACCAGAACAAGTTGTCACCATACCTGAGTCATACACTGGACAATATTTGGCTCCGATTTTAGCGCGCGGACCGCGGCAATAAAGGAGGTGTCCGGTCATGTCTGTACTATCTCCTGAAATAGAGGAAAAACTGGCACTCTTGCCTGATAAGCCTGGCGTCTATTTGATGAAAGATGACAAAGGCCGGATTATCTATGTTGGCAAAGCCATCAATCTAAAGAATCGCGTACGCTCATATTTTCAATCCAGCCGCAATCATTCGCCCAAAGTTCAGGCATTGGTGGCGCGGATTGCCGATTTAGAATATATCATTACGGCATCTGAGATTGAGGCACTGATATTAGAGTGCAACCTAATAAAAAAGCATCGACCTAAGTACAATATCAGCCTCAGGGACGATAAAACCTATCCATATATTAAAGTAACCTATGAAGACTTTCCCCGGGTGTATGCCACCCGTAAGGTAATAAAAGACGGCGCCCGTTACTTTGGGCCTTACACTAGCGCTGGGGCAGTACACGAGACATTGCGCCTGCTGAAAACACTGTTTCCGCTGCGTTCCTGCCGGAATCTTGATGCCAAGCGCCCTTGCCTCGAACACCATATCAAACGGTGTTTGGCGCCTTGTGCCGGCAAAATCGATAAAGAAACCTACGATGAGATGATTAAAGCTGTAGGTCTGTTTCTCGAAGGACGCAGCGATGCGGTTGTTAAAAATCTCAAGCGGCTCATGGCTGATGCGGCTGAGGAGCTGGAGTTTGAGCAGGCGGCCAGGCTGCGTGACCAGCTCACCGCTGTTGAGAAGATCATCGAAAAGCAAAATATTGTGACAGGCAGCGGCGACCAGGATGCCATCGGTCTGGCCCGGTCAGCTGCCGGTATTTGTGCCCAGGTATTTTTCATCCGCAGCGGCAAAATGGTGGGGCGTGACCACTTTATGCTGACAGGTGGTGAGGATGAGATTGATCAGAGTATCCTGGAGGCGTTTGTCAAACAGTACTACAGCCAAGCAGCTTTTATTCCCCGGGAAATCCTGCTGCCGCTTGAACTTGAGGAACAGTATCTGCTAGCCGATTGGCTGAGCAGTATTAAAGGCGGCCGGGTACAGGTTGAAACACCGAAACGCGGCACCAAAAAGGATTTAGTGAATATGGCGGCAGGTAATGCCGCTACTGTGCTACAAGAGCAGGCTACGCGGCTGGAGGCTGATGCCGGTAAGACAGCTGGCGCAGCTGCTGAGCTGGGGCAGTATTTAGGTTTGCCGGCTGCGCCTGAACGGATTGAGTGTTTTGATATCTCACATATTCAGGGCTCGGAAACGGTAGCTTCCATGGTCGTATTTGAGGGCGGTCAGCCTAATAAAAATGAGTATCGCCGTTATAAGCTCAAGACAGTAGAGGGCAAGCCTGACGACTTTAAATCCATGCAGGAGGTAGTGGGGCGGCGTTACCGCGAAGCTATCGAAAAAGGTCCGATCCCTGACTTAATCATCATTGATGGTGGCAAAGGCCAGCTTAGCTCGGCACTGCCTATTATCCGGGCTGCCGGGCTCAGTGATGTGACTGTTGTCGGCCTTGCCAAAGAATTTGAACACATTTTCCGCGAAGGGATCAGCGAACCACTCATCCTGCCGCGCCACTCCCAGTCACTCTATCTGGTCCAGCGCATTCGTGATGAGGCCCACCGTTTTGCTATCACCTATCACCGCAAACTGCGCTCCAAGCGTAACCTGGTCTCAGTGCTTGACCATATTCCGGGCATTGGTGCCAAACGCCGCAAAGCGCTATGGGATCACTTCGGTAGTTTGGCTAAAATAAAAGCCGCCGAAGTGGCGGAGCTGGCCAAGGTTGAAGGTATGAATATGCCGTCGGCTGAAGCCGTGTACAGTTTCTTCCGCAACAAAAATATATAAATACTATTGTTAAAATAAGTATAAAGCGGTTATAATGAAAGTAAGCTTTACATGACAAACGCCCTTGCTGGTAACAAGAGCGTTTGTTTAAGAATAGTGGAAATCCACATGGATCTCACCTCCCTATTCGGTTATTGAGCAGAGCGTGCGATCTCTGCTCAATTTTATTTTACATTAAAGTTATGATTTATGTCTCTAAGTATTGATATTTTTTTAGTTTGCATTGTTGTTCCATAAATAGTAAAATATAAACATCCAGTCCAATTATCAAAAAGGAGTGATTGTCAATGGAAAAATACAAGTGTATGGTATGCGGTTATGTATATGATCCAGATCAGGGCGACATGGATCATGATGTTAAGCCAGGAACGCCATTTGAGGCTGTATCAGAAGATTGGCAATGCCCAGTCTGCGGTGTAGGCAAAGATCAGTTCGAGAAGATATAAGCTAAAAAGTCGCGCAGTTAATTACCCCCCTCTTGTTAGTTGCAGTAGATCATGCTGACTAACAAGAGGGGGTAATTGATTAAGCGCGACTTTTTTTAATGGGTTATTTTTTTGAGGTGTGGCAGCCAGCCGCGGTTAAGCATAAGTTGAAGGAGGCGGTAGTCCCAATCCAGGCCGTCATCTAAGGCTTTACGGAACATCAGGGCTACGTCAAGCTGATAGGATTGGTGCAGGGCGGTTAGAAGGGCCATTTGCGA
Source organism: Sporomusa malonica (assembly GCF_900176355.1). GTDB lineage: Bacteria > Bacillota > Negativicutes > Sporomusales > Sporomusaceae > Sporomusa > Sporomusa malonica. The sequence goes on from NZ_FWXI01000002.1 coordinate 266,188, forward strand.
GCCTTTAGCCATAGTACCAACTGCTATGGCTATCTCTTGGTCAGTCAGGTGGGCGTCGTCAGGAATCGTAAGCGGGTGACTATGCAGATTTCGTTTGACAAAACGTAGAGAAGGGGTATGACCGTCGCTGTCAGTCAGCTTATCTTCGGCTTCATTGACAGTCATTTTGGTGTGCTCGTTAATGGCTTCTTTGATGAGGCCTTTGAGTTCAGGATCGTTGGCATGATTATACAAAACCTGGAGTAAAGCTACATTAAAACGCCCTTGTGCGATCATGCCGTATAATCCGGCTGCTTCAATGTAATTAAGCGGTTCTTTGTCAAACATCATATTCATAATGTTGCGGGTTTGTGAGCTGACTTTATCCATTACCGTCATCTTGTTACCTCCTGTATTTAGTAAATCGCATAGATGTAATATGAGCAAGTTGACAAATTTTATACTCGACTTATGACACTGACAGCAGGATTTTAGCATAAAAAAAAGGAATTCAACAAAGGTAAGGAATGTCTAACTCAGGAGGGACTCAATGTGGATATAAATAGCATTAAGGGTGCAGCAAAAGTAAAGTTTTGCGGCGCATGCCGACTTTGTCCTGTGTGTAACGGAGTGGCCTGTGCCGGTGAAGTGCCAGGGATGGGCGGCTTGGGGACAGGTGCTGCCTTTCGTCACAATGTACAAGCCTTGGCTGAGTGCCGGCTGAACTTAAGAACAGTCCATAGTGTAAAAAATCCTGATTTATCCTGTCGTATCTTAGGCTTGGATTTGGCACTGCCGGTTATTGGCGCAGCCATCGGCGGCATTGCTATGAATATGAATGGTGCCATGACAGAAGAGGAATATACCGAGGCCATCATTAGCGGCTGCCGCAAAGCAGGTACTATTGGCATGACAGGTGACGGTCCGAAGCCTTTGATTTTTGACTCAGGCATGACTGCTGTCGTCCGTGAGCAGGGCTGGGGTATACCTATTGTTAAGCCGCGAGAGACTGACAAGGTCATTGAACTGGCCAAACAGGCTGCTGCTGCTGGTGCTCCGGCCTTTGGCATGGACATTGACGCTGCTGCGCTTGTCAATATGACCAATGCCGGACAGCCAGTGGGTCCCAAAACGATTCAAGAGCTCGAATATATTAAAAACAATACAACCATTCCGTTTATTGTCAAAGGTATTATGACCCCAGACGATGCCGAATCCTGCTGGCAGGCAGGGGTGGACGCGATTGTCGTCTCCAATCACGGCGGACGGGCGCTTGATCATACACCTGGCACGGCTGAAGTGCTGCCCTATATTGCCGAGGCGGTCAAAGGCAAAATGACTGTGCTGGTTGATGGCGGTATTCGCAGTGGTGCTGACGTTCTTAAAATGTTAGCCCTGGGCGCTGACGCCGTGCTGCTTGGCCGGCCGCTGGCTATTGGGGCAGTAGGCGGTGGGATTGACGGCGTGGAGTTTATTATAAATAAATTTAAGGCTGAACTTAGCGCTGCCATGACGTTGACAGGCACAGCCCAGGTGAACGATGTGCCTGTGGAGATTCTATGGTAAAAGCGATAAATCTTTATAGCAATATCATTACTACCGGATGGGGACCGGTGGCTGCCGTATGGTCTGATGTTGGTCTGTGGGAGCTGGGTTTTCCCCGACCTGATGAGGAACTGGCCTTTGCCGACATTCGCGCTAAAGAGTTTGCCCGACTGGAGGCAGGTCATGACGCCTGTCTGTGGTCAGAGCAACTAGCTGACGAACTCAAACTATATTTTCAGGGATTCCCTGCGTCTTTTGCTGTGCCTATCGACTGGCGGTTTTATAGCCTGTTTCAGACATCAGTTCTTAAGTATACGGCAGCTATTCCTTATGGAACCACTGTCAGCTATCAGGCTGTTGCTCAGGCTGTCGGTAGTCCCAAGGCCGCCAGGGCGGTCGGTGGTGCCATGCACAGCAACCGTACGCCGCTGGTTGTACCATGCCACCGGGTTGTGGGCTCAAATGGCAGTCTTACTGGCTTTGGGGGCGGGGTGGAGATGAAGAAGGCGCTGCTGTTGTTAGAGTCTTCGGAGTGAGTGATAAAAAAAATCTTGCCGGAATTTTGTCCTGTGGGATATAATAAATACTATCGGCTGTAGGCTAGAAAACTGTCTAGGGCGGCAGGAGGAGTAAACTCAGTGAGTGGTTTTTTGCTTAGGATTATAATCAATGCAGTTATTTTGATTGTGGTGGTAACTGAACTTCCAGGGGTTTTTGTGGATACCTTGGGAGGGACATTACTCGGGGCGGCCATTGTCGGCTTGGCTAATGCGGCCATCAGGCCGATGTTAGCTATTGCTGCTCTACCGTTTGATATGCTGACACTGGGCAGTATTACTGTCATGACCAATATCTTTACACCGCTCATGGTCGTCAAGGCACTGCCCGGTTTTCAAATCTCTGGTGCGGTAACCTTGTTAACAGGCATCTTGCTGATGACGTTATGCAGTTTCACTTTATCGAAAGTGATACATGACAGGTAAATAATTGTGGGAATTTTGCAAACAGCAAAATTCCCTTTTTAATTATAGGAAAAGGAGATAATCATATGACGATAAAACTGGTAGCCTTGGATTTGGACGATACCTTATTAGATAGCAAGCTGGCCGTTTCACCACGGGCCTGTGAGGCCATCCGCAAGGCAGTGGCGCAGGGGGTAACTGTGACCATCGCCACAGGGCGGATGTATTGCTCGGCCCTCCCTTATGCCAGACAACTGGGGCTTGATGTACCGCTTATTACCTATAACGGAGCGCTGATTAAATCCAGTATATCTGGAGAGACACTACTGCATCAGCCGGTTGACAAGGAACTTGCCAGGCAGGCGCTTGAATTATGCCGGGAACATGGCTGGTATATCCAGACATATGTGAACGACGAACTCTATGTGAAAGAAATCGATCAATATGCTGACTACTATTCGAGACTGTCGGGTGCTCCTGCTATAGCCCTTGGTGACGCCTTTTTTACTGGTGGAGAACGGCCGACAAAGATGCTGACTATGTCGACGCAGGAAGGCATCATTGAAATATATAACACTTTTAAAGCTGTATTTGGCAATAAACTCAATTTAGCGATATCTAAACCGACTTTTATGGAAATTACTGACCCGGCGGCAAATAAGGGCCGGGCATTGGCATTTTTAGCTGACAAACTGAGAATAAAGCAAGAAGAAATCATGGCTCTGGGAGATAGTGGCAATGATTTGGATATGGTCAAATATGCAGGCTGGGGTGTTGCTATGGGTAACGCCAGTGCTGCGGTTAAGGCCGCTGCCCGGCTGGAAACATTGTCAAATGATGCGGATGGCGTAGCTGAAGCCATTGAAAAATATGTACTAGGATAATCCGAAGTTTCTAAAATTAAATTTGCATAATTCGATACTATACAGCAGGAAATTGCTCGCGCCGCTGAGAATTCAATACCAAAAGGGTATGGAGGCTCATTATGCGGGATAAAACCATGAGTATATTGTTGGTTGAAGATGATGAAGTAGATATCATGAATGTTAAACGAGCCTTTAAAAGAATTAACCTAAGTAATCCTTTATACATAGCCCGTGATGGTGTTGAGGCGTTAGCTATGCTGCGCGGGCAGAGCGGCCAGTCAAGCAGGCCGTGGCCTGGGTTAATCCTCCTTGATATTAATATGCCGCGCATGAATGGGATTGAATTCTTGCATGAGATCAGACAGGATCCGGAGTGTAAGATGATTACCGTTGTTGTTCTGACAACATCAAATGAAGAACGCGATGTTGTTGCTGCTTACCAGCTTAATGTGGCTGGCTATATTATTAAACCGGTATCATTCGAACAATTTGTCGAAACCATGGCTGCGCTTGATCACTATTGGACATTGAGCGAAATGCCATAAGGGGAGATGTTGGGGATGGCTGAAGACCTCCGGATACTCTTAATAGATGACGATGAAGTTGACCGGATTATGGTCAGGCGAGCGCTTAAAGCTGCACATGCTGAGATTTTTGTTGACGAAACAGACAATGGCTGTGAGGGACTCTGCAAGGCACTGTCAAGTGATTATGCCTGCATTTTTCTTGATCACTGCTTGCCGGGCGACAGTGGATTAGCCGTGCTGTCGGCTATCCGTACGGCAGGGGTTAAAACGCCTGTTATTATTCTAACAGGCCAGGGAGACGAACAACTGGCTGTTGACTCAATGAAAGCTGGTGCCACCGATTATCTGGTAAAAGGTAAATTAACGCCAGAAATCCTATCTCAGGGTTTGCGGGCAGCCATCCGGTTAGGTCGTGCCGAAGCAATGATTGAGTATTTGTCCTATTATGATGCGGCAACTGGTTTACCTAACAGGCTGCTATTGATTGACCGTCTTGTTATGGCACTGTCGGCAGCCGAGCAGGGCAGCCGTATGTTGGCGCTGCTATTTGTTGGCGTTGACCGCTTTAAAATGGTAAATGACACATTAGGCCATAGCTTGGGAGATAAGCTTATCCGTGTTGTTGCTGAAAGGCTAACTAAGTGTGTAGGCGAACAAACTGTGGTTACGCGGGTTGGCGGCGATGTTTTTGGCATTCTGCTGCCTGGTTTAGCTGGTTCCAAAACAGCTGCCAGTATTGCCGAAAGCATGATTGAGGAAATTCGTCAGCCTGTTGATTTAGATGGCTATAGCTGGCACCCTGCAGCCAGTGTAGGTATTGCTGTCTATCCCGATGATGGACAGGATGCCGATATGCTGCTGAAAAATGCCGAGTCTGCCATGTACCGGTCAAAGGAACAGGGGGGCGCCAGTTATCAGTTTTACACAAAAAGCATGAACGCGAACGTGCTTGAACGCATGATGCTGGAAAGCAGCCTGCGGCAGGCGCTTAGCCATAATGAGCTGGTAGTGTATTATCAGCCGCTCATTGATGGTACTGTTGGCTGCACAGCCGGGATCGAGGCGCTTGTACGCTGGCAGCACCCTAAGCGCGGTCTGGTGCCGCCACTAGATTTCATTCCTCTGGCCGAGGAAACCGGTCTGATTGTGCCGATTGGGGAGTGGGTGCTGAGGACGGCATGCGCCCAGAATAAAGCGTGGCAGGATGCCGGCTATCCGCCTGTAGTGGTGTCTGTGAATCTGTCCGGCCGTCAATTTCGCCAGCCGAATTTTACTGGTATGGTTAGTCAAGTGCTCATAGATACTGGATTGGCTCCTGAGTATTTAGAACTGGAAATAACCGAGACCATTGCTCTGGAGGATGTTGATTACACCATTGCTATTCTCAAAGAGCTGGGGGCAATGGGGATCAAGATCGCTATCGATGATTTTGGTACAGGGTATTCGTCGCTGAGTTATTTGAAACGTTTTCCTATTACCACACTCAAAATAGACAGGATCTTTGTTAAGGATGCTACCCAAGATGCCCAGGATGCAGCAATTGTATCAGCCATTATCATTTTAGCGCATAACCTTAATCTGAAAGTTATTGCAGAAGGTGTAGAAACAGCTGAACAACGGCTGTTTTTACGGGAAAGGCACTGTAATATGATGCAGGGTTTTTTATTCAGTCGTCCGTTGCCAGCGGCCCAGGTAGAAAATATGCTTGATCGCCGTTGGTGAACTTATATGGCGGTCTGCTTTATCCGATAATAGTACAAATAGATTAAAATAATGACATTAATTTCTAAAGTGTATCTTGTCAAGTGACAGACAACCTGGTAATATAAATAATAAACACATATACGTATAGCAAAGACGCTTTTTGTATAGCAGCAGCAATGCTCGCTTAAAAGCGTCTTTTTTATATACGTATATGTCAGGCTGGGGGGGAGATGTCACATGATGCTTAGAAAATTGCGAATAGGTACTAAAATCAGCCTAGGGTTTGCTATCATGCTTGGCTTGATTATTATGTTGGGGGGCATAGCTTACGTGTCCCTGAACTCACTCAGTAAAACCCTGGCCTCAATTGATGCTGCCAATAAGCGGTTACAGCTGGCTATGCAAATCGAGGGAAGCTTTGTTACCGGAGTTGCTGCTACCCGTGGTTTCATTGCTTACGGGGACGAGAAATTTGCCAAGCAGCAGGAGCAGTCCATGAGTAATACTGTAGTGCTGGAACACCAGCTTATCGATGTTGTGGACGAAAACTCCCGTCCAGATGTGCAGAAGCTTATTCAGTTGACAAGTAAACATGCTGATGGTATTGTCAACGATTTAGCACCAGTGGTTCGTGCCTATCATAAGCAGCTGGCTGCGGGAAATGCCGTAGAGGCGCAACTGTTGAAGACCGAAGCTTATGCCATTGCCGGCCGGATTATGCCTTATTCTGAGCAGATTGCCGGTATCTTGACAAAAGTGGTCCAAGATAATAAAGACATTGTTGATGAGCATGTAAACGGCTCTTATATAGGTATGGACAGAAGTTTGGGCATCACTGCCCTGGTTGCTCTGTTTGCCATCATTGCTGGTGCTGGGTTAAGCGTACTGCTCACCCGTATGGTTTGCCGGCCAATTGAAAATATGCTGACAGTTGCGAATAGTTTAGCCGAAGGTGATTTGAGCATTCCCGTCAAACGGGTAGATGATGGTGATGAATTAAGTAAGCTGGCGGCGGCGCTTAACACAATGCAGCATCGTTTTAAAACAGCCATTCGGGAAATCCTGGGCTCTGCCAGCCAGGTGGCTGCGGCATCAGATACCTTGGCTGCTGTTGTGGAAAATTCGGCTCGTGCCGCCAGTCAAGTGGATGAGTCAGTTGCACATGTCGCCTCAGACGCAGAGATTCAATTATCGGCGGCTAATGATGCGCTGGCTGTTGCCGGACAAATGGCAGCCGGGATTCAGCAGATAGCCGCCAACGCCGGTGCGGTGGTGGCCGCATCGCAGAATACAGCTTCTGCTGCTGAGTCTGGTAGTCAGGCAGTTGGCAAGGCTGTTACCCAAATGGAAAATATTGAAGCAACTGTAAACAGTTTGGCCGACGTAATAACCAATTTAAGCGGGCACTCTAATCAGATTGGTGAAATCGTCAACGCTATTTCCGGGATTGCCAGCCAAACCAATCTATTAGCGCTGAATGCCGCTATTGAAGCAGCCCGGGCTGGGGAGCAGGGACGGGGTTTTGCCGTTGTTGCTGAGGAAGTGCGCAGACTTGCCGAACAAGCCAGCCAGTCTGCAAAGCAGATTGCTGGGCTGATCGGCGAGATACAGGCAGAGACTAGTTTGGCAGTTAAGGCTATGGAATCGGGAACACGGGAAGTAAAGCTGGGAGCCGAGGTGGTAAGCACGGCCGGCGGCGTTTTTGCTGAAATTAGCACCCATATTGATAAGATGTCGGCAGAGGTACGTGAAATATCAGCTGCTATATCGGAGATGGCAGGCGGCAGCCAGCGGATTGTGACTGCGGTAGAGTCGTTCTCAGCCAGTAGTAAAGATATTGCCGGCCAGACGCAGACTGTAGCCTCAGCCAGCCAGGAACAGGCAGCCTCCATGCAGGAAATCGCGGCATCTGGCCAAGGTCTCCAGCAGATGTCACAAGAACTGCATACCTCTGTAAGTAAGTTTAAGCTATAGGTGCCGTTTAACTTTGGTTCTACATATAATGTATTAGTACAAAATTATGTTAAACCAAAGGGCGGTGACTCTATGCTACGGAGAATCACAGACTTTTTTCTTCATGAATGGAAGTTTTTCATAATGCTGTCAGTATTGGTGGTTGCTCTAGGCGTTGCCTATTATGAATATCGTCAATACATAAAAATAACGCATATCCAACCTATCGCAGCAGTCCCCAATATTACGGTAAATACTAACGGTCAACCCTCCAAATCTGGTGAGACACAGGTGGTCTATGTCAAAGGCGAGAATACACACACTAAAGAAATTGTGTATATTCCCAAAGAAACAATTGAGACAAAGCAGCCTGACGGGACGATAAAAAAAGAACAAGAAAAGACAGATGTGGAAATAGAACGGAAGCAGGGACTTATCTTCGTCAAAGTAAATGGCAAAGAATTTGCTGTCCCAGCTGAAGTAAAGGAAGAAAGCAAGTTTGAAAACGGCAAGCTGATGGTTACCGAACAAAGCGAAATGCGCATTAATATTACTGCCCCAAAACCGGCGCTTAACCTGGGCGTGGGCTGGAGTAAAGACGGTCCGGCTGTCCAGATGAACGGCCCATTTTTCAAAAATGTGTCATGGTGGGTATACGGCGACAAAAAAAAGGCAGCCGGCGGCATCCAGTTCCCGATCTCTAAATGACGGGAACTGTTTTTGCTTTTTTTCCCATACTACCCTATAATTAAGTTATAATAAGCAATATATATATATAGTCTGTGCGATTGTCATTGCGAGCAGCGCGAAGCAATCTCGCTTTTGACTGTAACAGGCTATTAGTAAGATAAGGCTAGGAAAAGTTGAGGTGTTCACAATGACGATAGATAACTTTCGCCTGGTAATTATTACCGGTATGTCAGGCGCCGGTAAGTCACAGGTTATACGGGCCATGGAGGACTTGGGATACTTTTGTGTTGATAACCTGCCGCCGATGTTAATCCCTAAATTTGCTGAGTTATGCGCCCAGTCTGGGGGTAAGGTTTCCAAAATTGCGCTTGTTGTTGATATTCGCGGTGGTGAGTTCTTTGACACACTGCTGCAGGTGCTTGAAGGTATGGAAAAGCAGGGGCTCTTATATGAAATACTGTTTCTGGAAGCCTCTGATTCCACCATTATCCGCCGTTACAAGGAGACCCGCCGCCGCCATCCCATGGCACCGCATGGTCGTATCAGCGAAGGCATTAGCCGGGAGCGTGACCGTTTGGAGCAAATCAGGGGACGGGCTAACCATATTATCGACACATCCGGCTTGGCAACCGCCGAGCTTAAAGGCAAGATAACGGCACTATTTGCTGAAGAGCGTGAACATGAGCGAATGACGGTGACAGTTGTGTCCTTTGGTTTTAAATATGGCATGCCGCTCGATGCTGATATGGTGATGGATGTCCGCTTTCTCCCTAACCCTTTTTATGTTGAATCACTGCGGCGTAAAAGCGGCCAAGAGGCTTTGGTCGGTGAGTACATCTGGAAGTGGCCGGTAACCCAGCAGTTTATGGAAAAGCTGTCAGGGCTGGTTGATTTCCTTGTTCCGCACTATGTTAAAGAAGGTAAAAGCCAGCTGATCATTGCAATTGGCTGTACTGGTGGTCTTCACCGCTCAGTATTTGTCGCCGAGAAGATCTTTGAGTATCTCAAAGGCAAGGGCTTCAAGGTCAACGTTGAACATCGGGATATAAAACATAACGTAATCGAATAATGAGGGCGGCAGGTTCTAAACGCCCATCTGCGTTGTTGCTCTTGCGGGCGTTCCCTCCGACGTACTTCCCAGTACGACTCCGGTCACGTCCTCATCGCGCCTAGCATCTGGACATTTATAACCAGCCGCAAGCTATTTCGAGATTGAATAGATGCGGGTGATTAAATGCATTTTTTAAAGTGGCTCTACCCTGGTATGAAGTTCAAACGCTGGCTGCTGCTGTTTTCGGCAGGCGTTATTTTAGTCAGCATGGGCCTGGCCATTGTTTTTAACTATAAATATATAGGTGTAGTGGAAGAGGCTATCTTCCGGCTGTTTTATCTGACGACAGGTAATTATTATTATGCTGTCACGACAGTTGCTGGGATTGCTGTTATTGTTCTAGGTATGAGCATTATGCTGGCTGCTACGCGGCAGATCATTAAGTCGGTCATCAGCGTACTGGTGCCAGAAGGCTCTGATAAACTTGTCGAGATTATTTTTGAAAAGCGCAAACTAAATCGCGGACCGGCCATCGCCGTTATCGGTGGCGGCACGGGCTTGTCGGTACTGCTCAGAGGGATCAAAAGCATTACCAGTAATATAACAGCTATTGTTACTGTGGCAGATGATGGCGGGTCATCTGGGCGGCTCCGTGAGGATCTTGGCATTATTCCACCTGGGGACCTACGCAATTGTCTGGTGGCGCTGGCTGATACCGAGCCGCTTATGGAAAAGCTGTTTCAGCACCGTTTTGGCGGCAGCGGCGAGTTGGCAGGACATAGCTTCGGCAACCTGTTTATTGCCGCAATGACCGAGATTGTTGGCGATGTAGAACTGGCACTCAAAGAGTCTAGTAAGGTACTGGCTGTGCGGGGGCAGGTGCTGCCCTCCTCCACCGAGCGGGTACTGCTGGTGGCTGAAATGACAGATGGCACCCAAGTACAAGGCGAATCCCAGATTCCACTCTCAGGTAAGAAGATTAAGCAGGTATATATCAAGCCCGAAAATGCTATGCCTGTCAAGGGGGCGATTGAGGCCATCCGTGACGCTGACGCCTGCATTTTAGGGCCAGGAAGTTTATATACCAGTGTAATTCCTAATTTATTAGTAAAAGATGTTGCCGAGACGCTGCGCGAAAGTGATGCTGTTAAAATCTATATTTGTAATGTGATGACCCAACCTGGTGAAACAGACGGCTACAGTGCTGCTGACCACATTAAAGCCATTATTGATCATGCCGGTCCAGGGTGTATTGACATGGCTGTTGTCAATGTCCAGGAAGTATTGCCCGAACTTCGGGAGACTTATGCGCAGCAGGGTGCATATCCGGTTGTACCTGATATTGATGCCATTGAAGCACTCGGGGTCAAGGTAATTAAGGCCAACCTGATCAGTGAAACCAACCTGGTGCGCCATGACCCAGGGCGGCTTTCGCGGACAATTATGTCAATGGTTTATGACCTTAAAATTAACTCTGACCGAATGCGGCTGTTAGATTATTATATTATGGCCGAGAGCATCAAAAAATTAAAAGACTAATCAAAGGACTGACGCCCTTGTCGTTTTCAGCTGAAGTAAAAAATGAGCTAGCTCGTATAATTGGCGAGCAAAACTGCTGCTGTGCCGCTGAACTGGCGGCGCTAATCCGGATGGGTGGAGCTATGTCAATTGGTGGTAATGCCAACCTTGGCATTAACTTTAGCAGTGAGAATGCTGCTGTCACCCGCAAAGTACTAGGTCTCATCAAACGCTACTCCAATGTAAAAACCGAAGTGGTGGTTACCAGGGGCCGGCGTCTGAAAAAAAATAATACATATCATGTACGGGTCGTGCCCTCGCCAGGGGTTAACGAATTATTGGCCTCACTCGGGATCATGCGTTTCGATGGTCTTAATGTCCTGTCTGACAGTGCCATTCTCCGGAAAATATGCTGTCGCCGCTCGTATCTCAGAGGCGCGTTTTTGGGCGGTGGCTCAGTCAATCGTCCGGAAGGCTCCTACCACCTGGAATTGGTTACAGGCAATGCTGATCTGGCTAAATCGCTAGTCAAAATCATGAAGTCGCTTAGCCTGCCAGGCCGTTTGACTGACCGGAAAGATGACTATATTGTCTACCTAAAAGACGGTAACGCTATTACGGCTTTTCTCCAAATCATTGGCGCTCACAATGCTCTGTTGATGTTTGAGAATGTGCGGGTGGTCAAAGACATGCGCAATCAGGTTAACCGCCTTGTTAACTGCGAAACCGCAAACCTGCAGAAAACGGTTAACGCAGCCGTTCGCCAAGTCGAAAGCATTAAGGTTATTGCCCAGAATATGGGGCTTGACAAGCTGTCGCCGCCTCTTAGAGAAGTGGCTGAGGCACGGCTTGCATATCCGGAGGCTACCTTGTCCGAGTTGGTGGAGGCCCTGGAAGGGCGGGTGGGTAAATCAGGAATTAACCACCGCCTGCGCAAGCTGGGAGAAATTGCGGAGTCGCTGGGGAGCTGTCTGACCCCAGATGAGCCTAATAAAAATGATTAGGATAATCAAGGCGGCTGCTGCGCTGATGCTATTATTTGTTTTCTGGCTGTTAGCGCCAGGCGCCGGCGTTCCCCTATTAGCCTACCACCAAGTCAGCAGTGTGCCTGAAGTATATAGCATTGATCCAGATCAATTTGAAGAACATATGCGGTACCTTTCTAGTCATGGTTATACGGCTATCTCGCTGGCTGAACTGTTTGCTTCCAAAAACGGCGTTCAGCCGCTGCCACCTAACCCGGTCATTATTACTTTTGATGACGGATATGCTGACAATTGCCTTACAGCCTTGCCGATTATGGAGAAATACGGCATGAAAGCTACTGTGTTTGTCATTGCCGGCCAAGTTGGTCAGCCTGAATATTTGACCTGGGATCAGATTAGATTCATGCAGGCGAAAGGAATAGAGATCGGGTCCCATACCTATAGCCATATTGCGTTAAGCGATCTTGATCAGCCTAAGCTTATGGATGAACTAACACGGTCCAAACAGGTAATTGAAACTAATCTGGGCAAGCCAGTCGATTTTTTAGCCTACCCCTTTGGTCAATACAACGCAAATACTATTACCGGTGTAAAACAGGCAGGTTATGTCGGAGCCTGTACTGGGCTGCCAGGATTGGGAACAACCAAGGACGATGCCTATCAGCTTAAACGGGTTAATATTCCCAGACCAAAGTACGGTCTATGGGAGTTCCGCCTTAGACTTTTACGGGCACAGATCTACGCAATGCTGTCACCGGTATTCTTTAAATAGTTAACAGCCTGTTGCGGTAAACTAAGCTGAGACTTAGAAGCGATGCGGCAGGTGATGGCTATTTCCTTGGAAATTCGGTTAGGTATTGCCGGTACGGCGAAAAATACTGGTAAAACAACGACAACAGCAGCAATTATTGATGAACTGAGGGATCGCAATATCCCTTTTTTTCTGACAAGCATTGGCTATGACGGTGAAAATATCGATAATATTACTGGTTTGCCTAAGCCTAAGCTGCGAGTTGAACCTGGAGACTTGGTAGCGACAGCCGAAAAGTGCCTTGAGGTCAGTACTGCCGGCTACAAAGTCTTGACCCCAACAAATATCAGGACTCCACTGGGTAAAATTTCGTTAGTACAGGTGACTAAATCTGGCCTTGCAGTCACAGCTGGGCCTAACAAGAGCTCTGAAGTCAGGGCGTTAGCTCAGCTCTTCCGGGAAACAGGGCCAGGTGTTATGATTTTTGACGGTGCGTTAAACCGCATTGCACCTATGGTCGAGACTGATGGTTTTGTTTTGGCCACTGGGGCGGCCCGCACCCCTGATATCCCGCGTTTGGCCGAGGAGACCGAGCTAGTCTGGCGTATCGCCAGTTTACCCACAGTGCCCAAGGCGGCGCGAATTGCCAAATATCCACCAGTAGTGATTACCCTAATTGATAAAGAGCTAACTGAGCTAAAAAGCTGGCCAGCCGCGTCGCTGATTGGTGAATTTGAGGCGCAAGAACTGGCAGACGGCTTGGCTGCCATAGTGGTACCGCCTGACAGTTATCTCTACATTCCAGGCATTATCAGTGAGCAGGCACTCTTAGTGCTATGCGCTTATTTTCAACAATACAACTGGCCAATATTTCTCACATTTGCTGATCCGATCAAACTATTAGTTTCAAGCAACCCGGTCGCGTATTACACACTCCTGGATAAGATTTTTGCAGCAGGAGGTTATGTCGGGGTCGTTAAACGCGTGCCACTTCTGGCTGTAACCCTAAATCCCTTCTATCCCGAATATCGCTTTGACTCCAAGACCTATCAACCAGCCTTCGTTGACTTCATGCGATTGCAACTGCTGGTGCAGAAAAATATTCAGGCACCTGTCTATAATGTTGTCAAGCAAGGTGCGAAAAGCCTTGTTGATAACATCCTAGCTGGCGCGCGCCGTTGGGAAGGGCCGTCAACAATGTACTTTAATAAAGAAAACACGGCTTGCGCCGAGCCTTAGCGAAAGCGGAAGCCGATGTTGCCCTTATCCAGACGGAAAGTTATACTTTCTTACAGGACAAGTAACTTTTCTGTCCACCTACTTGTAAAACTTCCCTAAAGGTTGATGGATAGGCTATAGTTTGTTATAATTGCCTGGAGGCGTTACGCCTGTTAGGAGGTATGCTTTTTGTTAGATTGGTTTCGTCAGGCAAGTGTGGCCGTCGCGGTCACAGTTGCTGTTAGTATTGTTTCAGACCCTCAGATTGCGCTTGCCAAGCCCGGTTTTCCGGCAAATACCAATATTTACAGTATCGCCGAACTGCCTGTTACTAAAACCGAGCAGGCTGGTAAGTTGCTGCTTTCCGACAGCCCTGAGATGGTACCAGATGACGGTATTATGTATCAAGACACCGTAAGCGGGGATGTCCGGCTGTTTTTCCACCATGTCAACGCGACTAAGGAGCTAAAAAAGATTGTAGTGCTGCTTGTAAACGAATCAGACACTGCAGCTGATGTTGTTGTCAATCAGTATGGCTTGGGTGGACCTAGCTTGGATTATCTGGCTGTTGGGAAATTGGCTCAGTTAAATTACCTGAACCAAGAAGAAGTAGAACTAATTGAGGTGCCAGCCGGCGGTACCGCGCTCCTTGAACCGGTGCTTAATCAAACTGTTATTGCGCCAGATGCACTGGTTAATGGCATTTATGATTTCCACACTAAAACCCCGGTAAGAGTTGTTACAATGATGCTGCCGGTTGAGGCCGACCCAGCTGAATTTGTTAAGCTGGCCAGGGTGCTGCCTGCCGACAGTCAGCGGCTGAGGGGAACTTTTCCTGGCAGGGATCGCCTGATTGTACCAAACGAGGCGTATCATTCGGTTAATCAAGGCGTAGTTGCCATTACGCTGGCCGACCACAAGCTTGACACCTATGTTTCTGGTATTGATGCCACCGATGGCTCGGCAACGCTTAACTATGGTAACTATGGTGTTATGTACAAGGTGTTTCTCCCGACAGCATTTGAACAAAAATACGCTGTCTACCTTAATCCCCGTGGCGGGGAATATGCTGGCGCACTAAAAGTGAAATACCGCCACCAGCAGGAAACGACAATTGGCACCCCGGCAGATAAGCTGTTTTTCGGCAGCAAGACTGTCAAAGATGTGGCCCATATCGGTGACTATGCGGGTGGTCAATCACTGTGGCTGACCTTTTCACCGCCTGGTGCGTCCAACCTGCCAGTTAAAATTATTTTGGCCCCTGCAGCAAAGTAAGGTAAAATGCCAAGGGGACGGTTCTTTTGACATTGCCAAGGGGACGGTTCTTTTGACATTAATGTCAGAAGAACCGTCCCCTTGACACAGTGAGGCAATCTTGTTTTTCTATTGCTTCCTGCCGCCAAAAAGGCTAAAATAGTATAGTAACAGTTTAACTACATATTGTGTATGCAAGGAGGGAATTGAATATGAAAAAGCATGTTGTGACGATTAATAAAGCTTCGCTGGCTCAAACTGTACATACTGGCGGTTGTGGGGAGTGCCAGGCATCCTGTCAGTCGGCCTGCAAGACTTCCTGCACTGTCGGCAATCAGGTCTGCCAGAAGTAGGCCACGGTTGCTCAGCCCCTTGCTCAACAAGGGGCTTAATTTTTTCGAAAGGCGACTACGTAGAAACGCCCATCTGCTTCGTTGCTCCTCAAAACGTTTGCTTGCGTACGACTTGTACGCGGCGCTGCACGTTTTTCTCGGGCGGCCCGTACAGTTTGCGTATACTTATCTACGATAAGCATGGAGCGTTGTAGGTAATATTGCAATCAGAACGTCGCAGCTGAACGTTTCTACGCAGTCGCTGGTCAGAAAGGAAATACTTAATGCAAGTTCATAAATTTTATTTAAACGGTTTATATATTGTTCTGGATATTAATAGCGGTGCCGTGCATATTGTTGACAATTTGGTGTATGATATATTGGATATTTTTAACGGCGCTAACGATGACGAGGTTATTGCCTCGCTTAAAGATAAACATGATCAAGCAGCCGTCAGTGAGGCATTGACTGAGCTTAAAGAGCTGATGAAGGCTGGACAGTTGTTTGCACCTGAATTGACTGTGCCGATAACCTTTAGCGATAAACCACTGGTTAAATCGCTTTGTCTGCATGTTGCCCATGACTGTAATCTGCGCTGTGGCTACTGCTTTGCCGGAACAGGCGATTTCGGTCAGACCCGCGGCCTTATGCCTAAGGAGATTGGTGAGAAGGCTGTTGACTTTATTATTGAAAACAGTGGGCAGCGCCGTAACTGCGAATTAGACTTTTTCGGCGGCGAGCCGCTGTTAAATATGGATACTGTCCGTCATGTTGTCAGCTATGTCAGAAAACGCGAGACCGAAACAGGAAAAGTGTTTAAGCTGACACTGACTACTAATGCGGTATTACTTTCTAACCACACTATTGAGTATTTAAATGCTAATAACATCAGTCTGGTACTTAGTCTGGATGGCCGGCCAGAGACGCATGACCGTATGCGCCCTTGTGTTAATGGCAGTGGCAGCTATGATCAGGCGGTTGCGCGGTGTAAACAGGTATCTGAATCCCGTAGCGATCAGAATTACTACCTGCGCGGCACCTTTACGGCTTATAATCTTGATTTTGCCGCCGATGTGCTGTCAATGGCTGACCAGGGTTTTAGCCAGCTGTCAGTTGAGCCGGTTGTGGCGAAAGACGCGGATTACGCTTTAACCGAAGACCACCTGCCAGAGTTATACCGCCAATATGAGTTGTTGGCTGAGGAATATCTGCAGCGTAAGCTGGCTGGCAAAGGATTTGATTTTTTCCACTTCAACCTGGATTTGAGCAATGGTCCCTGTGTCGCCAAGCGCCTGAGTGGCTGTGGTGCCGGACATGAATATTTTGCCGTAACGCCTGAGGGCGATTTGTACCCCTGCCATCAGTTTGTCGGACGGGATGAATACAACCTGGGGAATATCTATGAAGGTGTTAAAAACAAGGAGCTGCCAATAAAATTCCGTGAGGCCCATGTACTGAATAAACCGGCTTGCCGTGAATGCTGGGCTAGGTTTTACTGCAGCGGCGGCTGCCACGCTAATGCCGATTTGTTTCACAATGACCTGCATCAGCCGTATGAGCTAGGCTGTGAACTGCAGAAAAAGCGTCTGGAGTGTGCCATCATGATCCAGGCCAAGCTGGCTATTGCAAATCAGGGAAAGTGAGTCGCGGAACCGTTCCTTGACTCACGTTAAGGAGTCGCTTTATGACTTGTACAGCAATCCATATTCATATAACCGGTATCGTCCAAGGGGTGGGTTTCCGCCCCTTTGTCTATAACCTGGCAGAGCGGTATGGGGTAAGCGGCTGGGTGTCTAATAATGCCAGTGGTGTTGATATTGAGGTTGAGGGCGCTCAAACTAGTATTGCTGGCTTTGTGGCAGCGCTCAAAAGCCAGCCGCCGCCTTTGGCTGTTATTGAGGCCCTCACTATCACTCACTGTGAGCCCTCTGGGTATGATGGCTTTCGCATCAAGCCGAGTGTTGAAGGTGAGCATAAGACAGCGCTTATTTCGCCTGATGTTGCCACCTGCGTGAACTGCAGGAAAGAACTCTTACAGCCAAGCGACCGGCGTTACCGTTACCCTTTTATCAACTGTACGGACTGCGGGCCGCGTTATACCATTATTGAGGATGTTCCCTATGACCGGAAGGCCACAACCATGCGAGAGTTTGTTATGTGTCCGTCCTGCCAAAGCGAATATGACCATCCTGCTAACCGGCGTTTTCATGCCCAGCCCAACGCCTGCCCGGTATGCGGCCCATCTTACCGCCTAACGGATATGACAGGGCAGCCGGTAGACAACCAAGAGCAGGATGTGTTTGATACAGCAAGAAAGCTGATAGCAAGCGGCGCGATCCTTGCCATCAAAGGCATTGGCGGCTATCACCTGGCAGTTAACGCCAGAGATACTAGGGCAGTAGAGCAGCTAAGAGGCCGAAAAGTCCGGGAAGATAAACCGTTTGCTCTCATGGCCGGCAGTCTGCAGGCGATCAAAGCTCAGTGCAGGGTGTCAGCTGCTGAAGAACAGCTGCTTGACAGCGCGGCCCAACCCATTGTGCTGTTGGCGAAAGGCGCAGAATACAGTCTGGCTGATGGCATAGCGCCAGGTAATCCATATGTCGGTGTCATGCTGCCCTATACCCCTCTGCACTACCTACTGCTTGGCGAAGAGGATATCTGGGTTATGACCAGTGGCAATAGTAGTGATGAGCCTATTGCTTACCAGGACGACGATGCTGCCATAAGGCTTAAGGGTATTGCTGACTATTATCTTGTACACAACCGGGAGATTTACTGCCAGGCCGATGACTCAGTGGTAAGAACAGTTTTTGATTTGCCGTATTTTATCCGCCGCAGCCGCGGCTATGTTCCGGTGCCGATCAATTTGCGGCAGGGATTGCCGCCAGTACTGGCCGTGGGCGGTGAACTAAAAAACACCTTTTGCCTGACAAGAGGCAAGCAGGCTTTTATGAGCGCACACACCGGTGATCTCGAAAATTTAGCCACCTATGAGTCCTACCTTGCGGCGATTGAGCATTTCAAAAAACTCCTCCATGTCACGCCCCAGGTTGTCGCCTGTGATCTGCATCCAGAGTATCTATCTACCAAGTATGCTGCGTCATTGCCCTTGCCGCGAGTGGCTGTTCAGCATCATCATGCCCATATTGCTGCTGTTATGGCTGAGCATCATCTGACTGAACCCGTGATCGGCATAGCCTTTGACGGTACAGGCTACGGAACGGACGGTACCCTCTGGGGCGGTGAATTTCTAGTGGCTGACTTATCCGGCTTCCGGCGGTTTGGGCATCTGGCCTATATGCCGCTGCCAGGCGGGGCGAAAGCCATTAAAGAGCCATGGCGGCTGGCCGCTTGGCTGCTGAAGGAGCTGTACGGACAGGAGTTTATCAATATGAATATACCGGTTGTGCACCAACTGCCTAAAGGCTGGGAGCTTGTGCTTGCTGCTGCTGAAAAAGGCATCAACACACCGCTGTCATCCGGGGCAGGCAGGCTGTTTGACACCGCTGCTGCGCTACTGGGGATCCGGCAGAGTATCCATTACGAAGGCCAGGCAGCTGTCGAACTTGAGCTGGCTGCTCAGGGGGCTCAAGGCCAGGTGCTGCCTTATGTGATCACCGAGACGGATGGTGCATGGATTCTTGACTTTAAGCCGGTATTTGCCGCCATGTGCCAGTCAATGATCAAGAGCACGGCTGTACCACAGCTTGCTGCCGATTTTCATACCACCTTGGCGGTTGCTGCCTGCGAAATTGTGTTTAAAATCAGCAAAGTCAGCGGCCTCAAGCAGGTAGTTTTGAGTGGTGGTGTTTTCCAAAACATTACCTTGCTAACCAAAGTTGTCGGAATGCTCAAACAAAACAACCTCGAAATATATCTTCACCGGCAGACGCCGCCTAATGACGGCGGCCTGGCGCTCGGCCAGGCCATTATTGCTGGGGAAAGGAGCCGGTAATTATGTGTTTGGCTGTTCCTGCCAAAATTATTGAACGCACAGAGTTTATGGCCACTGTCGATATCGGAGGCGTAACCCGCCAGGTCAGCATGATGCTGTTGCCTGAGGCCGCGGTGGGTGATTATGTGCTCATCCATGCCGGGTTTGCCATTCAGGCCATTGATGAAGAAGAAGCCCAGCAGACGCTGGCACTGTTTAAGGAGCTTGAGCAATATGCGGCTGACAACTGAGGAGACGGCCCGCGCAGCCCGCTTTTTCGCTGAGGGCATACACCGGCTGGCCAGCCGCCCTGTACGTCTGATGGAGGTATGCGGCACCCACACAGTATCCATCTTCCGTGCCGGTATCCGCCAGCTATTGCCGCCAACCGTCGAGCTGGTCAGCGGCCCGGGGTGTCCGGTGTGTGTTACGCCTAATGAATACCTGGACACGGCCATTGCCTATAGCCGTTGTTCTGATATCATTATTACTACCTTTGGTGATATGCTCAAAGTGCCAGGGTCTGACTCAAGTTTAATGGCTGAAAAAGCCAAGGGCGCTGATATCCGCATTGTTTACTCGCCACTCGAGAGTTTAACAATTGCCCGGGAAAACCCTAATAAAAAAATAGTTTTTTTAGCAGTTGGCTTTGAAACAACAGCACCGACGGCAGCTGCCACTGTACTACAGGCTGAGCAGCAGGGGATCACCAACTTTTTTGTTTTGTCAGCCCACAAACTGGTGCCGCCGGCGCTCAAGGCCATCTTAGCCGAACCGAAAACAAAGGTTGATGGTTTTTTGCTGCCAGGACACACGGTGACGATCAGTGGCCTGGAGCCCTATTACTTTGTTACCCAAGAACACGCCATCCCTGCCGTTGTTACTGGATTTGAGGCACTTGATATTTTGCAGGGGGTCTACTTGCTCTTAGAACAGATTAGTACCGGTAAGGCTGAGCTTGTTAACCAGTACCGGCGGGTAGTAAAACCAGAGGGTAACCCAGCAGCCAGGAGAATTCTCGACAAGGTGTATCAGCCTGATAACGCAGTGTGGCGTGGGTTTGGCGTTATTGCCGGTTCTGGCCTTGCCTTAACGGCAGTCTACCAGCGTTTTGATGCCAAAGCGGCGCTGCCGCTGGGGAAGGTAGAGTCACGGGAACCGGCAGGCTGCCGTTGTGGTGAAGTACTGCGCGGCCTTATTATGCCGGCTGACTGCCCGCATTTCGGACTAAGCTGCACGCCTGAGCAGCCCGTAGGGGCGTGCATGGTCTCGGTAGAGGGAGCCTGTGCCGCCTGGTATAAATATGGGCAAGGACGGTGGAGTTATGCATAACCGGGAAGAGCGTATATTGCTTGGCCATGGCAGTGGCGGGCGTCTTAGTCATGACTTGATTAAAAACATTATGCTGCCTGCCTTTGCTAATTCAGCGCTGGCTGAGCTTCATGATGGGGCGCGTTTGGCTATCGGTGGTACTCAACTGGCATTTACAACTGACAGTTATGTCGTTAAACCCCGTTTTTTTCCTGGCGGTGACATCGGTAAGTTAGCCGTGTGCGGCACAGTCAACGATTTAGCCATGTGTGGCGCCCGACCGTTATACTTAAGTGCTGGGTTTATCCTGGAAGAGGGGCTGCCTGTTGCTGAACTCAAGCACATAGTCGCATCCATGCGGGAAACAGCCTTAGCAGCCGGGGTAGACATTGTCACCGGCGATACCAAAGTGGTGGAAAAAGGGGCTGTTGACGGCATCTATATCAACACAGCCGGGATTGGCATAATGCTGCCCCGGGTCGATATTACGGCTAAGCGGGTTAAACCAGGTCAGGATATCATTGTCAGTGGACCTCTCGGCGATCATGCCGTTGCCGTCATGAGTGAGCGTCACGGTTTGACACTGCCTGAAAGGGTTATTAGCGACTGCGCCCCCCTCAATAAGCTAATCGAGGCTATGTTGGCAGAAGTACCGCAAATCGCCATGCTGCGTGACCCTACGCGAGGGGGGCTAGCGACTACTTTGAATGAGATTGCGGCTGATGCCGGGGTAGGCATGATTTTAGAAGAAAGCCTCATGCCTGTACGCCCGGAAGTACTGGCTGTCTGTGAAATACTGGGATTTGATCCTTTGTACCTTGCGAATGAAGGAAAAGTCATTGCCATTGTCGAAAAAGAATATAGTGAAAAAGTTCTGACTATAATGAAGCAACATGAGTTTTCTGCCGCTGCCCGGATTATTGGTACAGTGACAAATCAGGCAGCTGGCCAGGTAGCACTAAGGACTACCGTGGGTGGACTTCGCTTGTTAGATATGCTGTCAGGTGAGCAATTACCACGCATCTGCTAACATATTTTCTAACAGCTTGTCATAGGATTATGTAAGATGGTCATCGGATAAAAGCTAGGGGGAGGTTAATGGGTGTGCAATTAGAATACGGACTTAAATTGGAAACAACACAGAAATTGATTATGACCCCCCAGCTGCGCCAGGCAATTGCCATTCTGCAGCTTCCATCGATGGAATTGGCGTCGCTGGTGGAAAAAGAACTGCTAGAGAATCCTGTGCTTGAGGCTGACGCCGACGAGAGCGGGAACGAAAAGGATAATAGTGATGAGGCGGGTTCTTTGACAGAGTCGGCAACCATAGAGTACGACAATCCGCCTGAAGCTGATGGCTGGATTGAATATTTGCTTGGCAGCGGTACCCAGATGTCTGGCGCAAATCAAACGGGGACGTCTGAAACAGCACCAGGGCGGGAAGTGGCTGATGCTCAGGCTGTATCGCTGCAAGATTATCTTGAAATGCAGCTGCATTTTGCTGTATTTGAGGCTGGTCACTTGAATGTTGGCAGATATCTAATTGGCTGTATTGACGATAATGGCTATTTATGTGGCACAATCAATGAAGCAGCCGCCCAGCTTGGGGTAGCTGAGGCCGTTGTGAACGATGTCCTCGGAATTATTCAAACCTTTGATCCGATCGGGGTGGGCGCCTGCAGCCTGCAGGAATGCCTCCTTATTCAACTAAAGCAAAAAACGCCAGAGCTTAGCCCGGAAATTGGCCTGGCTGAGGCTATTATTAATGGATACCTTGACCAAGTGGCCTGCGCCCGCTACAAACAGATTGCAGAAAAGCTGCATTGTACGGCCCATGAGGTCCAGCAGGCTGTTGATCTAATCCGCACGCTTGACCCTAAACCAGGTCAGGCCTTCGGGGGCGGTCAGCCTGGATATATCACGCCTGACGTTACGATTGAGCGGCTGAACGATGCGTATGTTATCCATATAAATGACAACCATGTTCCACAATTATCAATTAATCCTTATTACCGCCAGATTATTCGGGATGCTGACAGTGATGCCCGCAAATATGTTGAAGGCCGGATAAATGCTGCTGTCTGGCTGATAAAAAGTATTGAACAGCGACGCCGCACGTTATACAATGTGACGGAGGCTATTGTTGGTCTGCAGCGCGGGTTCTTCGACCATGGCCCCAAGTTTCTGCGGCCGTTGACGTTGAAAAAAGTCGCCGAGCAAATTGGGGTTCATGAATCAACAGTCAGTCGGGCTACTGCAAATAAGTATGCGTCCACTCCGCATGGAGTATTTGGCTTGCATACCTTTTTTACCGCAGGCCTCCAGAGTACTGGTGGCGAAGATGTATCAGCCAGTCGGGTAAAACAAGAGATAAAAGAGCTTGTTACTGCCGAAAATCAGACACAGCCTTTAAGCGACCAGGCGTTAAGTGATCTGCTTAATGGCAAGGGAATCATGGTTTCACGCCGGACAGTGGCAAAATATCGCGAAGAACTGGGAATTCCTGCATCAAGTAGGCGGAAAAGGCATTAATCTAGTACTATACTTGAGATCTCTGAAGGAGCCTAGGCTCTTTTAGAGATCTTTATTATGAGCAATATATTACCGTTAAATGGAAGTAATTAAATAAATTGGGGAAAGGTATATTGGAACGTATGGCGAATAAGGAATTAAAGACTATTTGAAGGTAGTGATTGAATGGCACAAAACAATATTATCAGGTTGTTAAGTGATGGTCATATCATACCGGCGCCTCGTAATTATGAGGATTTTAAATATGCCCTTTCCCATTCTTCAAGCCCCAGCGTCAGCTTGCTGTTTGGTGATATCAACATTCTACCTGAACTTTTAGCACAAGCGCGTGAACATAAAAAGCGGGTTTTGGTTCACCTCGATTTATTGGGAGGTGTTGGCAAAGATAAAGCCGGTATTCTATTCTTGGTACGAATGGGTGTTGCGGCTATTATCACCACCAAGCCGCAACTAGGTAAAATTGCCAGGGAGGCAGGAATGATTGTTATCCATCGGCTGTTTATGATGGATTCGGAAGCTATTAAAACAGGTGTAAACCTTCTCAAGGGCTACAAGCCTGATGCACTTGAACTACTGCCGGCCTCTGTTCCATCTAGTGTAATTACTGAATTAGCCGATCTAACGGGGTTACCGATCCTAGGCGGCGGACTGATGCACACCAAAGAAGAGGTACAACAGGCCATTAACAGCGGACTTACTGCAGTAAGTGCCAGTAAACGCGAACTATGGTAGTGTTATTATAATGAGAATTGTATGTGAAAATAATAATTTTCAAACAATTGAAAAATTAGCAGGAATTATTCATGTAGGGTAGAATATGTATTACTATAAGAATATAGGGACAGAGATAAAAGAGAAGTCCGAATTTTTCGCCGGAGCTATTGTAGTAGTAGTCTATGGGCGTTTAATTTGGGCTTTTATTTTTATGTGTTCCTAAGGAGGGGGATAGCTGACAATCGCAAAAGGTTGAATACCGGGGGTTGTTATTAGAAAATTCTGCATATTTAGAGAAAAAGAGGAGGGTATTATTTATGACTAATTTGTTTGGTGAATTTTTCGGCACGATGGTTCTTATTATCTTCGGTGGCGGTGTTGTTGCCAACTGCCTCTTAAGCAAGTCAAAAGCTGAGGGTGCTGGCTGGTTAACTATTGTTACAGGCTGGGCTATGGGTGTTATGCTTGGGGTATTTAGTGCAATCGCTACAGGCGCACCTCAGGCCGATCTTAATCCAGCAGTAACCCTTGCAAAAACGTTTTTAGGCGTATACGCGCCTGGGCATGCTGTAATGACAATGTTGGCTGAATTAGCAGGCGGCTTCGCTGGTGGAGTCGTAGTCTGGTTAGCCTTCCTGCCGCACTGGGAAGTTACTGAAGACAAAGGCCTCAAACTTGCTGTTTTCTCCACTGGTCCGGCAATCCGCAATACTTTTGCTAATCTGCTTTGCGAGATAATCGCTACTACCGTTCTAATTACCATGATTTTTGCAATCTTCTCTAAACCTGTCGGCAACCTGGCTCCTGGCTTTGGACCTTACCTTGTTGGTATGCTGGTCTGGGCACTTGGCCTCAGCCTTGGTGGTCCTACCGGTTATGCTCTTAATCCTGCCCGTGACCTTGGCCCCCGTATTGCCCACGCCATTCTGCCTATCGCTGGTAAAGGCGATTCAGACTGGGGTTATGCCTGGGTTCCGGTTGTCGGTCCAATGATTGGGGCCGGTGTAGCAGTTGCAGTGGCTAAAGCTACTGGAATGCTATAATAGAGACTAGTTATAGCCAGCTATCAATTTCTACGCAATCAAAAAAAATATATAAAGATGAGGGAGTTGCTATTATGACCAAGAAGTATGTACTTGCACTAGACCAGGGAACTACCAGTTCGCGAGCCATTTTGTTTGATTCAGAGTCTAGTATTGTTGCAGTTGCCCAAAAAGAGTTTACCCAAATCTTCCCTAAGCCAGGTTGGGTAGAGCACAATGCTGACGAAATTTGGAGCTCGCAAATTAGTGTTGCAGCTGAAGCCATCGCCAAAGCTGGCATCAGCGCAGCCGATGTAGCTGCCATTGGTATTACCAACCAACGCGAAACAACTGTAGTTTGGGACAAAACAACAGGCAAACCGGTATATAATGCGATTGTCTGGCAATCCCGTCAAACGATGGATATCTGCAATGATTTGAAAGCCAAGGGTCTGGAAGATACCTTCCGCCAAAAGACTGGTCTGGTAGTTGACGCTTATTTCTCAGGCACCAAAGTTAAATGGATTCTTGACAATGTTGAGGGCGCCCGTGCTAAAGCCGAAAAAGGGGATCTCCTGTTCGGAACCATTGATACCTGGCTTATGTGGAAACTGTCAGGTGGCAAAGTCCATGTAACTGACTACTCCAATGCTTCACGGACATTAATGTACAATATCCGCGAATTGAAATGGGACGAAGAGCTGTTGGCTGCGCTGACTGTTCCCGCTTCCATGCTGCCTGAGGTTTGCCCGTCCAGCCATGTATATGGCACTACTGATGCAAATGTATTCTTTGGTGCGGCTGTGCCACTTGCTGGCGCTGCTGGCGACCAACAGGCTGCCCTGTTTGGTCAAACCTGCTTCAAACCTGGTATGGCTAAAAATACCTATGGCACTGGTTGCTTCATGCTCATGAACACTGGTGACAAGGTATATGAGTCAAAGAATGGTTTGTTAACAACAATCGCCTGGGGCCTTGACGGCAAAGTAGAATATGCTCTGGAAGGCAGTATCTTTGTAGCTGGCTCAGCTGTTCAGTGGCTGCGTGACGGACTTAAACTGATTGATGCTGCTCCAGATTCTGAATACTTTGCTAAGAAAGTTAGTGATGCTGAAGGCGTGTATGTGGTTCCGGCCTTTGTTGGTTTGGGCGCTCCCTACTGGAACATGACAGCTCGCGGCGCTATCCTTGGCTTGACCCGCGGTACTACTAAGGCGCATGTTGTTCGTGCCACTCTTGATTCCATGGCTTATCAGACAAAAGACGTATTGAGTGCTATGGAAGCTGACTCTGAGATTAAACTGCAAGCGCTCAAGGTTGACGGCGGCGCTGTAGTCAATAACATTCTCATGCAGTTCCAGGCAGATATCCTGGGTGTACCGGTTGACCGTCCGCAGGTTACCGAGACTACCGCTCTGGGCGCAGCCTATCTTGCCGGTCTTGCTGTTGGTGTATGGAGCAATAAAGAAGACCTGGTTAAAAACTGGAAACTTGACAGCCGCTTTGAGCCTTCGATGGCAGCAGAGCAAAGCGCCAAACTCTATAAGGGCTGGCAAAAAGCAGTTAAGCGTTCGATGGATTGGGAAGAGTAAAAACCAAACTGTTAAAACGCTGCGAAACTACTAGACAATGTTGATATATTGGACTTAGAGATGAAGAGAAGTCCTTCTTGCGCCAGTTAGCGGCCCAAGGGGACTTCTCTATCCTTTTTTTACCCTTAATTTTCGGAGACTGGCTAGAATTGTCATGTCGGCGGTGGACAGCCAGCTTTCCCCAAAGGAGTATATAAATATGCAAGCTACTGTAGTGGTCATCGGCGGCGGGGCAACCGGGGTCGGCATTCTTCGGGACTTGTCCATGCGCGGGATAAAAACCATATTAGTTGAACAAAAGGACTTAGCTTATGGCACAAGCTCGCGGTTTCATGGGCTTTTGCATAGTGGCGGCCGGTATGCGGTCAAAGATGCCGAATCGGCACAAGAATGTATTGAAGAAAACATGATTTTACGTAAAATCGCCCGGCATTCTGTCGAAGAGACTGAGGGGTTCTTTGTTAGATTGCCTGAAGATGATGAGGCTTTTGAAGCTTCCTGGGTAGCAGCCTGTGCCAAAGTGAACATTCCCGCCATTCCTATAACCCCAGCTGAAGCCAAGCGCCTCGAGCCACAGCTTACCAGCAGGGCGGTCTCAGCCTATCGTGTGCCTGACTCGGCTGTCGATGGTTTCAGATTGGTATGGCAAAATGTCATATCTGCCCGGAAATACGGGGGTCAGGCTTTGACATATACTGAAGTAACCGCTATTGACCATGTAAATAATCAGGTAGTAGGAGTTAAGGTCAAAAACACGTTAACAGGTCAGACCGACTCAATTGCCTGCGATTATATTGTAAATGCTGCAGGCTCGTGGGTGGGTCAAGTGGCTCATTTAGCTGGGATTGAGGTTAATGTTAAACCTGACAGGGGTGTGCTGATTGCCTTTAATCACCGGTTTACCAGCCGGATAGTCAATCGTCTGCGGCCACCGTCAGATGGCGATATCTTTGTGCCACATGGCTCAATTACCATTTTGGGCACAACTTCATCGCCTGCATCCCGACCAGATGATACCATCCCCCGTACGGCTGAGGTAGCAGAACTCTTAAAAATCGGCCAGCCGTTATTTGAGGATATCTATAACTACCGTATTCTTCGGACCTTTGCCGGAACGCGTCCACTCTATAGTGCTGATCCTGGTGCGGCCGGCAGAGCGGCATCCCGTAACTTTACTATTATTGACCACGAAAAAGACGGACTGAAGGGCATGGCGACAATTGTCGGCGGCAAACTGACAACCTATCGTCTCATGGCCGAAAAGATGGCAGATAAAGTCTGTGCCAAGCTTGACGTCAAAGCTGAATGCCGGACTGCAATTGAGCCTATGATTGACGATGCACCGGCAGCAGATATCCAAGCGGCAAAGCAGTTTTTTCCAGCCTATACTGTCAACCGGGCTGCTTCACGGCTTGGTCCCAAGCTGGCTGAAGTTGTTAAATCAATGGAAGCCAATCCGGCTAAACGTCAGCTACTCTGTGAGTGTGAAATGGTTACACTGGCTGAGGTCGAAGCCATGGCAGCAGACGATACAAGCTACAGCCTTGAGGATGTACGACGCAAAACGCGCATGGGGATGGGAACCTGCCAGGGTGCCTTCTGTGGCTTCCGCACGGTAGGCGTGGTGGCAGCCAATGATTTGATTACAGGCAAGGATGCGCCTAAGCTTGTGGAAGATTTTCTAGAAGCACGCTGGAACGGTATTCGTCCGGTGCTTTGGGGCAATCAGCTGCGAGAGGCCGAGCTCATGCGCGGTATCTACGCAGCCGCATTAAATATAGATGGAGCGGTTAATCATGAGAACAAGTGATGTTATTGTTATTGGTGGTGGCCTGGCCGGTTTGACAGCGGCGATTGTCGCTGCCGGGCGGGGTAAAGAGGTAACGCTTATGACCTCCGGCGCTGGCACACTGGCCATTGGCGGCGGTACAATTGATATGCTGGGATATCTTGAGGACAATACAACCGTGTACAGCCCCCGTGACGGCCTTGGCCGATTGGCTGAAGATCACCCCTATAGCAAGGTCGGCAGTCAGGTAATGGAAGACGCAGTGCAGTTTTTTCTTACGATGTGTAAAGAAGAAGGTTTTGCTTATACCGGCAGCATGGACAGCACCCAATGGCTGCCTACGGCGGTAGGGACCTTAAAACCTAGCTGCCTGGTGCCGCTGACCATGGATATTAGTCTGCTCAAAGCGGCCAACCATGTGGTAGTAGCTGGTTTCTCCAGGCTTAAAGACTACTTTCCTGAGCTTGTTATCAAGGGGTTAAGCAAGCTTCCCGGCTATCAGAAAGAGTATGAAAAAGTCGTAATTGAGACTGGTTTTACCGGTGGGCGGGATGTAACAACCCTTGACATTGCCAGATGGTTAGATACGGCAGCAGGCCAGCAGGCATGCTATGAGCAACTGGGTAAACATATTAAACCTGGAAGTGTTGTAATTATTCCACCTGTCTTGGGCTCTCGTCCCAATTATGATGTGAGGAATAAGCTGGAACAAGCGCTTAGCTGTAAGTTTGTTGAAACCGTCATTATGCCGACCGCTATTACCGGTCTCAGACTGCGCGCCATGCTCTTAAACCGGGCCAAGAAATTAGGCGTTAAGATTATGGAGCAGGCACATGCTGCCTGGGCTGTAAAGGACGGCAGCCGTGTCATGTCTGTTGTCACAAGCAATATCGACCGTGAACGTGCCTACAGTACGCAGGCGGTAATTTTGGCCACAGGCGGTTTTTTCGGCGGCGGTATTGTAGCAGATCCTGACACTGTACATGAGGCTGTTTTGCAGCTGCCGGTAGAGGCTCCAACTGACAGGGAAGAGTGGGGCACGCTTAAGTTGTTTAGTGGCGCCGCCCAACCCTTTGCTAAAATTGGTATTAAAGTAGATTCCAGCCTGCGGCCAGTAGACGCGCAAGGCAAGGTGCTGTTAGAGAATGTATATATTGCTGGCCGAAACCTGGCAGGGTACGACTATTGCCTGGAAAAGTCAGGCAATGGGGTTGCGTTGGTGACAGGTTACAAAGCTGGTTTAACCTGTTAGTAAACAGTCTTACTTTAATTATATATGGAGAGAAAACATATGAAAAAACATCATTATAACCCAGATAGTTGCACGACTTGCACTGCCTGTGTTGTGCATTGTCCAGTTACTCAAGCCGTACGGGAGTTCAGGGGCCCTAAGCTTGCCGGTCCGGCTGGTGAACGTTTCCGGCTATCAGAAGATGACTATGATGCTGCGCTGGAATACTGCTCCAACTGTAAAAACTGCGACATTAGCTGTCCATCAAGGGTGCCGATCTCTACGCTCAATATGAAGGCGAAAGCTAAGTATTATAAAACACATAAACAGTCGCTCCGGGACTGGATTTTGTCCCATGGCGAACAAATGGCCAAGATGGCCAGTATGACACCAGGCCTAGCCAATATGGGTATGAACAATTTTCTGAGCCGGGCAATCATGAAAAGAGTTGGAATTTCAGACAAAGCACCGCTGCCTGCCTATGCTTCTGAACCCTTCATAAAGCAGTTCAAAAAAATCAAGCAGCAGTCGTTTGCCAATAAAGTGGTTTTTTATCCAGGCTGTTTTATTAGCTTTAATCAACCTGAGGTTGGACTTGATGTTGTAGCTGTCCTTCAGGCCAATCAGTTTGAGGTCATTGTTCCGGAGGAGGCCGTGTGCTGTGGTTCGCCGCTGGTAGTCAACGGTTTTATGGATGAGGCAGAAGCCAATGCCCGTAAGAATGTGGCTATTTTAAAGAAATATGTTGAACTGGGATATTCCGTGATTACAGCCTGTACCAGCTGTGGACTGATGCTTAAGCAAGAATATCAGGAATTATTCGAGATCAACGAGCAAGAGCGTGTTGCTGCCCGGATTTATGATATCTCGGAATTTTTGCTGGAACTCTATGACGAAGGACGGCTGAATACCAATTTTGTCAAGCAAGCAGGCCGTTACTTGTATCATGCGCCTTGTCACCTCAGGGTTCAGGGGATTGGCAGACCCGGTCTGGAGCTTGTTAAGATGCTTCCTGGTATTGAGGTAACAGACGCTGACGCCGGATGCTGCGGCATTTCAGGTAACTATGGCTTTAAAGATGACAAATATGATATTGCTATGTCGGTTGGCAGTAATCTTTTTGAAACCATTAAAGCCAGCGGTGTGACTTCGGTGTTATCAGAATGCGGTACCTGCCGGCTGCAAATCGCACATGGGGCCAAGGTCAAGACTGCTCACCCTATTACGATAGTGCGTAAAGCATATGGAATTTAATAAAATACATGTGTAAGTGAATGGGAGAGAACGTATGGAGAAGCGGCGAAATTGGATTGCCCGGCTTGCAGCTGGTATTTTTCCTCAATCAGGGAACTCGGCAGAACGAAGCCGAGAGGGCGGAGTAATCCCGCCTAAACTAAAGCCTGAAGCATGTGTAGGCGCTGATTCCATTGATATGTTTGGGATGGCAGGCGATCTAGCCTTCATATCACAGCAGTTGGTATGGGAGATGGAACAAAGTAGAGCGGCATTAAAAAAACTGGGAGAGTTGTCTGGGGCAGTAACCAGAGAAACCGAGAGCAATGCTAGTAATACTCAAGAAACGGCTGCAGGGATAGAGGAAGTCGCAGCTGCTGCTGGGGTTGTATCCAATTCGTCGCGAGATGTTCTTATTCAATGTATGGATTCTCTGAAGCTAGCTGTCAAAAGCCAAGAAGAATTTCTTAAGGTCACCAATAGTATGATGGAAGTTGCTCAAGCCGTTGAGGGGGCGGCGCGTTCTGTGGAAGACCTGAACGCCGCCTCACTGCGGATTAGTGAGTTTACAGGTAAGATTCAGGGAATTGCCAGCCAGACCAATCTCCTTGCGCTCAATGCGACAATCGAGGCTGCACGGGCTGGTGAACATGGGCGAGGTTTCGCAGTTGTGGCGCAGGAGGTAGGAAAGCTTGCCAGTGAAAGCGCGCAAATCACACAGGAAGTAGATTCAGTTATTGTTGATATTACCAGTCAGACTAAACAGGTAACCTTAACAATGTTGGCAGGGCGGGATAAACTGGCAGGAATTGAGGGGATGGCCCGAAATTCTACTCAATCGATGCAGGCCATTGTAGAAAATATTACCGGTATTAGAAAAACAGTAGAACGATTGTGCCAATTATCCGAAAGCCAAAACCAAACAACCGAGCAAATAGCGACTGCAGTTGACGTAATTGGTGCGGCTACTGTAGAAATTGCGGCAAATGCCCAGTCAATGCAGACCAGCGTGAATGCGCAGCAGGAAAACCTGGAACAGGTTTTCGGCCACGCCAGAGCCATGACGATAATGTCTGATAAACTCCAAGAAGTGGCTGTTTTATTTAAGTCATCGCAGGAAATAGTATTTGGTGTAAATCCGTTTACTGTACCGCAAATCATTCGGGATACGTATGTGCCGATTCTCGAACATGTGGCGCAAAATATAGGCCTGAAGGCGCGGGTTATCATTGTGTCTGACTATGATGCCCTTGGCCGGGCTATGCTTAATGGCACGGTAGATGTTGGCTGGTTTTCACCATTTGCTTACGTTTCTGCCAAGAAAGCAGGCAACTTGATTCCAATAGTCACTCCTATTGTCAATAACAGTTCATCCTATACTGGGTTGATCGTTGCGTCAAAAGACAGAGGATATACAAGTATTGATGCGCTAAAGGGGAAAAAATTTGCCTTTGTTGACCGGCAGTCAGCATCCGGATATGTATACCCTCGCGCACTTCTTGTCCAAAACGGCAAGACACCGGAGAAGTTTTTCCAAGAAACGGTATTTTTAGGTAGTCATAACCGGGTCATCGAGGGTGTTCTGGATGGTATTGCTGACGGTGGTGCAACTTACTCTGAAGCCCTTGAGATAGGCAGAAGCAGAGGTCTTCAGGTTGAACGATTGACGATACTGGCACAAACAGAACCTATCCCCAAAGATGCTATCGCCGGTCGACCTGGGCTGGCACCCGGACTACCGGAAAAGTTAATGCAGTCATTCATAACTATTACAGATAAAAACATACAATATAGAACGCTGCTTGCCAGAACAAATATTAACGGGTTCACAATCGCGCATGACGAAGCTTACGAGGTCGTCCGAAAAGTAGCTCGCAATTAGGAACGGAGGAATTATATGCAAAAAAAGACTAAAATTATTTGCACTGTTGGCCCAAGTACCGATAAACCAGGTGTATTGGAACAAATGATTCAGGCTGGCATGAATGTCGCCAGATTTAACTTTTCTCACGGTTCACATGAGGAACATGCCAGGCGTATTGCCATGGTGCGGGAGGCTTCCCGGGCAGTAGGCATACCAGTGGCTATCATGCTGGATAATAAAGGACCGGAAATGCGGCTAGGGCTATTTGAAGAGGGTAAGGTGTTTTTAGCAAAAGGCCAAGCCTTCACGCTGACGACCCGGGAGATATTAGGAAATGCTCATTTAGCTTCGGTAAATCATAAACTACTGCACACCGAAATATCTCCCGGTGATGTTATTTTGCTCTCTGACGGGCTAATTAGTTTGGTTGTTGAAACTGTTTCCGGCCAAGATATTGTAACAACTGTTCAAAACAGCGGCCCCATTTCTGACCGGAAACGGGTGGCTGTACCTGGTGTGTATGTGAAACTGCCTTTATTATCAGAGCAGGATGTGGCAGACATTCGGTTTGGGATCACGCAGGGAATCGATTTTATCGCCGCTTCCTTTGTTCAGCGGGCCAGTGATATACTATCGATTCGCAAGCTGCTGGAAGACGCCGGGGTGCAGGGTGATATAGAGATTATCGCCAAGATTGAAAATGCCGAAGGGGTTATGCGTCTTGATGAGATAATCA
Organism: Sporomusa malonica; assembly: GCF_900176355.1. Lineage (GTDB taxonomy): Bacteria > Bacillota > Negativicutes > Sporomusales > Sporomusaceae > Sporomusa > Sporomusa malonica. The sequence continues at coordinate 299,482 of NZ_FWXI01000002.1, forward strand.
AGGTGACAGACGGTGTTATGGTAGCCAGAGGCGATCTCGGTGTGGAAATTCCGGTAGAGGATGTCCCCTTGGTACAAAAGCAGATGATTGAGAAATGTAACAAGGCAGGTAAACCAGTAATAACGGCAACCCAAATGCTAGAGTCCATGCTGACAAATCCACGTCCTACCCGCGCTGAGGCCAGTGACATTGCCAATGCGATTCTGGATGGTTCTGACGCGATTATGTTGAGCGGCGAAACGGCTTCAGGTCAGTATCCGCTTGAGGCTGTGCAGACTATGGCAAGGCTGGCCCTGCGTACCGAGCAGTCGCTGCAGTATGATCAATTACTGCTAGCCAAAGGGGTTGGGCAGAATAAAACAACTACTGAGGCCATTTGTCATGCCAGCGCTCAGGTAGCTCATGTGTTAGGCGCGTCTGCCATTCTTACCTCTACCCAGACAGGTTATTCTGCCAGAATGGTTTCTAAGTATCGGCCAAAATCAACGATACTGGCAGTTACCCCCAGTGAAAAAACACTGCGTCGCTCGCTGCTGTATTGGGGTGTTTATCCTGTGCTTGGCCCATATTCGCAAAATACTGATGAAATGGTTGCTAACGCCGTAGGCGGTGCCCTATCTACAGGTATAGTCAAGGAAGGCGATCTGGTTGTTATTACCGCTGGCGTTCCTTTGGGCGCGTCAGGAACGACTAACTTAATCAGGGTTCATGTTGTGGGCGATATTCTGCTGCGGGGATCAGGCATTGGTCAGACGGCGGCAACTGGTAAAGTCTGCGTAGCCAAGTCGTTAAAAGATGTAACAACAAAATTTCAACCTGGTGATGTTTTAGTAGTAAAAGCGGTTGATGAGGAAACGGCAGTTTATGCGGCCAAGGCGGCAGCCATTGTGGCTGAAGAAGGCGGGCTTACTTCCCAGGCAGCCATTGTCGGCATCTGTTCCGGTATCCCTGTCATCGTCGGCGCTGATGGCGCTACCGAGCGCCTGACAGAGGGGACTGTGGTTACGGTCGACGCAGCGCGAGGCATTATATTTAGCGGCGAGATAAACGCGAGATAATAAAGTTGGTTGATATTTGTTAAACAGGCAGGATTTTCATGATGACCAGCGAACACTATAAAATGAAAAAGGTTTATTATTACCATAACGGGACATAATATGTTCAGGTGGGACACATTAAAGCCCGAAGGGGATTTACAGTGGAAAAGATTATTCAGCTACAGCGCAAAATTGCGCCTGAATTAACACAAATTATCGAAGCAAGATATAATCTCCTCCGGCATATTCAGCATGCTCAGCCAGTTGGCCGCCGTGCGGTGGCAATTATGCTGGATATGGGTGAGCGAGTCGTCCGGGCTCAGGTAGACTGGCTAAAGGCTGCCGGACTGGTTGAGTTTTCCCAGGTGGGAATGAGTGTAACTGTCGAAGGTCAGGCTATGCTGGCCGATTTGGCTGAGTATATCCGTCTCTTGCATAATCTGGTTGGGCTTGAAGCCGAGCTGGCCGAGCGGTTAAACCTGAAAAAAGTAATCATCATCCCTGGCGACAGTGAGGCTGACAGTGCTGTACGGCGTGAGCTTGGCCGGGCGGCAGCAGGTGTACTTAGTCAACATCTGGGAGATAATATGGTTGTTGCTGTAAGTGGTGGTTCTACCATGGCCAAAGTGGCTGAAGCTATTAACTTCAGTGTACCATCGACGGCTATCGTACCAGCCCGGGGCGGGCTTGGCGAGGTCGTAGAGTATCAGGCTAATACCATAGCAGCCGTTATGGCTGGCAGGCTCGGCGGGCGCTATCGCCTGTTACATATTCCTGATGGAGTAAGTGAGGAAACGTTAGAGGCTATATTAGCCGGTGACGCCAACCTGCGGGCTGTGGCAGACGTTATTAAACAGGCTAATATATTAGTTCATGGCATTGGTGAAGCGGTTGAGATGGCACAGCGGCGTGGTATGCCGCCTGCTACTATCGCAGCAATTGAACGCCGGGGAGCAGTTGGCGAAGCGCTGGGACAGTATTGCGCGCTGCCTGGAGAAATTGTGTATGTTACTAGTAGTATTGGTTTACGACTGGATGACTTGGCCGGAATCGGCACAGTCATTGCCGTAGCTGGCGGCAGCGCCAAAGCTAAGGCGATTTTGGCGGTAGCCGGCACTGGTGGGCAGGATGTGCTCGTCACTGATGAAGCAGCGGCCAAGGCCATTCAGTTACTTATAAACACAAATTATATTTAGGGGGAATTTCATTATGACTATTAAAGTTGGTATTAACGGTTTTGGCCGCATCGGCCGGAATGTTTTTCGGGTAGCTGTGAATAATCCTGGCTTCGAGATTGTAGCTGTAAACGACCTCACAGATGCTAAAACACTGGCCCATCTTTTAAAATATGATTCAGTTCACGGCACTATGAATGCAGAAGTGAAAGCAGTTGAGGGCGGCATCGAAGTTAACGGCAAACTGGTTAAAGTACTTGCTGAAAGAGATCCGGCTAACCTCCCTTGGAAAGCCATGGGTGTTGACATTGTGGTTGAGTCGACCGGTCTTTTCACTGATAAAAACAAAGCCATTGCTCATATAAATGCAGGCGCTAAAAAAGTTATTATCTCAGCTCCGGCTAAAAACGAAGACATCACCATTGTTATGGGCGTAAACCAGGACAAATACGATGCAGCCAATCATCATGTCATTTCTAACGCGTCCTGCACCACTAACTGCCTGGCGCCGTTTGCCAAAGTATTGCACGAGAAATTCGGCATTAAATCCGGCTTAATGACAACAGTTCACGCCTACACCAATGATCAAAACATTCTTGACCTGCCGCACAAGGATCTCCGCCGCGCCCGTGCTGCTGGCATGTCTATCATCCCGACAACCACTGGTGCTGCCAAGGCTGTTGCCCTGGTGCTGCCTGAACTTAAAGGCAAACTGAACGGTTTTGCCCTGCGTGTACCTACTCCTAATGTGTCGATTACCGATCTGGTAGCCCAACTGGAAAAACCAGCCACTGCAGAAGCTGTCAATGCTGCTCTCAAAGAAGCCGCTAATGGCGAACTCAAAGGCATCATGGCTTTTTCTGAAGAGGAACTTGTTTCCAAAGACTATAATGGCAATGCACACTCTTCCATCGTTGACGGTCTGTCGACCATGATGGTAGGTGACAATCTGGTGAAGGTTGTCTCCTGGTATGACAACGAGTGGGGCTATTCTAACCGCGTTGTTGACCTTATCGGCTTCATTATCGGCAAAGGCCTGTAATTCTTAACCATGCGAAGCAATCTCAGACAGTGTTTGAGGTTGCTTCCTCTCTCTAATCTCTAAGAGCTGGAGGTATTGTGCGTGAATAAAAAAAGTTTAAATGATATCTGGGTGTCAAACAAAAAGGTTTTGGTACGGGTAGACTATAACGTACCTATGGATAAAGAGGGCAACATCACCGATGATACCCGGATCCGGGCTACCATCCCTACACTGGAGTTTTTACTGGCCAAGAATGCTGCTGTTATTTTGGTCAGCCATCTGGGTCGTCCCAAGGGCAAAGTAGCGCCTGAGTTTTCGCTCAAGCCTGTTGCCCAAAGACTATCCCAACTCCTGTATGGGCGTGAAATTCAGTTTGCGTCTGACTGCGTGGGGCCTGAAGCCAGGAAGATGGCGGCTGTACTTGGCGCTGGCCAGATTCTCATGCTGGAAAATCTGCGCTTTCATGCTGAAGAAGAAAAAAATGATCCTGAATTTGCCAAGCAGCTTGCTGGGCTGGCCGATCTTATGGTTAACGACGCCTTTGGTGTCTCTCACCGGGCCCATGCCTCAGTGCATGGCATAACCAAATACATACCGGCCGTATCCGGTTTCCTTATGGATAAAGAACTGCTGTTCTTAGGCCAGGCTGTTACCGACCCAACGCGTCCGTTTGTTGCTATTATCGGTGGCGCTAAAGTTTCTGACAAAATCGGAGTTATTGAAAACTTGTTAAATAAAGTGGATACCCTCATCATTGGCGGCGGAATGGCCAATACCTTCCTTGCTGCTCAAGGCTATCAAACTGGTAAATCGTTGGTGGAAGCTGACAAATTAGAATTAGCAAAAGAACTTATGGCAGCAGCTAAAACCAAGGGTGTCAACCTGCTGTTACCAGAAGATGTGGTTGTGGCTGACAAATTTGCTGCCGATGCAGACCGGAAAACAGTTGCCGCTGAAGAAATCCCGGCTGAGTGGATGGCCCTTGATATTGGTCCGGTCAGTGCTGCGAAATTTGCACAGGCATTAAACGACGCAAAAACAGTGGTATGGAATGGCCCGATGGGTGTATTCGAGTTTGACGCTTTTGCTGTTGGCACTGAAGCGGTTGCCAAAGCAGTAGCCGCATCAGGTGCTAAGAGTATTGTCGGCGGCGGCGACTCGGTGGCCGCACTGGAGAAACTCAAACTTGCTGGCCAGATTACGCACATCTCGACAGGTGGCGGTGCGTCGCTGGAGTTTTTAGAAGGAAAAGAACTGCCAGGCATTATGGCGCTGGCTGATAAATAAACAAAAGTAAGGAGTGGAGAATATGCGCAAGCCCATTATTGCCGGTAACTGGAAGATGCATAAAACAGCTAAAGAAGGCGTTACACTTGTGCAAGAAATAAACGCGCTAACCAATGCTGTAGAAGGCGTGGAAATTGTTATTTGCCCGCCTTTCACAGCTTTAGCTGCCACAGCTGGCGCAGTAGCCGGGACCAATATTGGTTTGGGCGCTCAAAACATGCACTGGGAAGATAAAGGTGCTTTTACCGGTGAGATTGCCCCAGGCATGTTGAAAGACATTGGCTGCACTCATGTCATTATTGGCCATTCTGAGCGTCGTCAATACTTTGCTGAAACTGACCAAACGGTTAATAATAAAGTCAAAGCCGCCTTCAAAGCCGGTCTCGCTCCTATCATGTGTGTGGGCGAAACCCTAGCTGAACGCGAAGCCAATGCAACAGAAAAGGTTGTCGGGGTGCAGGTGAAAGGCGGTATGGATGGTCTTACTGCCGAGCAAGTAGCCAGCCTGGTTATTGCCTATGAGCCGGTTTGGGCGATTGGAACAGGGCGCACGGCTTCGGCTGAGGATGCGAACGCTGTTTGCGCTTTCATCCGCAGTACGGTAGCCAATATGTTCGGGCAAACCGCCGCAGATCAGGTCCGTATCCAATATGGCGGCAGTGTCAAGCCTGACAATGTTGTTGAGCTAATGGCCAAACCTGATATCGACGGTGCGTTAGTAGGGGGAGCCAGCCTGGAAGCCGATTCCTTTAGCAAGTTGGTAATGTTTAAATAACCACAAGGAGATAAAACTGTGCCTAAACTATTATCGCCAATTGCACTTGTTATCCTTGACGGCTGGGGAATAGGTCGTGCAGAGGACGAGTTCAACTCAATTGCAAGAGCTGATACAACGCATATCAAGCTCTTGACAGAATTATATCCTACGGCTAAGCTCGCCTGTTCTGGTGAAGAGGTTGGACTGCCGGAAGGACAAATGGGAAACTCGGAGGTTGGCCACCTTAACATGGGCGCAGGCCGCGTTATTTACCAAGAGCTTACCCGTATTAGCAAATCAATTAAAGATGGAGATTTTTTCACTAATCCGGTACTGTGCCAAGTTTGTGAACAAACTAAAGCGTCAGGTAGTGCACTCCATCTTATGGGCTTATTGTCTGACGGTGGCGTACACAGTCATATTACCCATGTATATGCTCTACTGGAATTAGCCAAACAGCATGGCATAGAGAAAGTCTATGTACACGCCTTTTTAGACGGACGGGATGTTCCGCCATCAAGTGCTACTTCCTACATTAAAGAACTTGAAGAAAAAATGGCTGAAATCGGTGTAGGGCAGATTGCTACAGTTGCTGGACGCTACTACGCAATGGACCGAGATAAACGCTGGGAACGGATCAGCAAGGAGTATGAGGCGCTTGTTCATTGTCAGTGTCCTCTCGCGTCCAGCGCAGTAGAAGCTGTGGAGGCTTCATATAAAGAAGGAAAAACCGATGAATTTGTTGAGCCTACCATTGTTGGTAATTGTGGTTATTGTGGTATAAAACCGAATGACGGTGTTATTTTCTTTAACTTCCGTCCTGACCGTGCTCGCCAGCTTACAAGGGCACTTACTGACATCGGGTTTGACGGATTTGAACGTAAAGACGGTTGCTTCCCGCTCCATTTTGCAACAATGACTCAATATGACGAGGCTTTGAAAGTGCCGGTCGCTTTTCCGCCGACTCATCCTGTTAACACACTAGGTGAGGTAGTTAGTAAAGCTGGTTTTACCCAACTACGCATCGCTGAAACTGAAAAATACGCTCATGTTACTTACTTTTTTAATGGCGGCGAAGAGCACCCCTTTCCAGGTGAAGAGCGTCTCTTGATTCCTTCACCAAAGGTAGCCACTTATGATCTAAAACCTGAGATGAGCGCACTCGAGGTTACCGATAAAGTTGTTGAGGCCATTAAATCCGGCAAATATGACCTGATTATCCTCAACTATGCAAACTGTGACATGGTCGGCCACACAGGCTTACTGGAGGCGGCTATGAGTGCTGTGAAAACAGTTGATCTTTGTGTTGGCCGCGTTGTTGAAACCATGCGTAGTCGAGGTGGCATTACAATGATAACTGCCGACCACGGCAATGCAGAAGTTATGCGTGACCCTGAGACAGGGGCTCCGTTTACTGCTCATACTACTAATTTAGTGCCGTTCGTATTGGTATCAGAAGCGCACCGAGGTGCTAAACTGAATAACGGTATTTTAGCGGATATTGCGCCAACTATTTTGGATATAGCCGGTATTACCCAGCCTGCTGAAATGACTGGAAAAAGTTTAATTGAAAAATAGGAGGAATATACATGTCGACAACAATCGTTGATATTTTAGCCAGAGAAATTATGGATTCCCGGGGAAACCCCACGGTGGAAGTTGATGTATTATTAGAAGACGGCACAATGGGCCGGGCCGCTGTTCCCTCAGGTGCATCCACCGGTGCGTATGAAGCAGTTGAGCTTCGAGATGGTGACAAAAACCGCTATCTTGGCAAGGGTGTGCTCAAGGCGGTTGAGAATGTAAACGAGATTATTACCCCGGAAATTATTGGTATGGATGCCCTTGATCAAATCGGCGTTGACCAAGCCATGATTGATCTTGATGGTACCCCTAACAAAGCTAAATTAGGTGCTAACGCCATCCTGGGTGTGTCGATGGCTGTAGCCAAAGCTGCTGCTGCCTCATCTGGGCTTACCCTGTACCAGTATCTGGGCGGCGCCAATGCCAAAGAACTGCCTGTGCCGATGATGAACATCTTAAACGGCGGCAAACATGCGGATAATAATGTGGATGTACAGGAATTTATGGTATTGCCGGTAGGTGCAGAAAGCTTCAGCGAAGCTTTGAGAATGGGCTCAGAGATTTATCACAGCCTTAAAAAGGTGCTTACTGGCCGCAAGCTGGCTACTGCTGTCGGCGACGAAGGCGGTTTTGCTCCTAACCTGGCATCAAACGAAGAGGCGCTTAAAGTTATCATTGAAGCCATTGAAAAAGCCGGCTACAAACCTGGCGAACAAGTAATGCTTGGCCTTGATGTTGCAGCCACTGAATTATTTAAAGACGGAAATTACCATCTCGAAGGCGAGGGTGTTGTGAAAACTCCGGCTGAAATGGTGGAATACTATAGTCAGTTAGTTGATAAATATCCGATCATTTCGATTGAAGATGGTATGTCAGAAGATGATTGGGATGGCTGGAAACTTTTGACAGAGCGTTTGAGCAGCAAAATCCAGCTGGTAGGTGACGACTTGTTTGTTACCAATGTTGAGCGTTTAAGCCGAGGCATTGATACCAGAACCGCTAACTCCATTTTGGTCAAAGTAAACCAAATCGGTACACTGACTGAAACCTTTGACACCATCGAAATGGCTAAACGTGCCGGCTATACCTGCGTTATCTCTCACCGTTCAGGCGAAACTGAGGACGCTACAATTGCCGATATTGCTGTAGCCGTTAATGCTGGCCAGATTAAAACCGGTGCTCCTGCCCGGACTGATCGTGTTGCTAAATACAACCAATTGCTCCGCATTGAAGAGCAACTCGGTGATTTGGCTCAATACCGCGGTCGCAAAGTTTTTTATAACCTGAGATAGAGTTCGCGCCGGAAGGAGGTGAACTAAATGCCGAAGGGATATTTGCTTAGATGCAGTGACTGTGGTTATTTGTACCAATGTGAGCATGAGTTGATAGAATGCTTAAATAAGAATGTCTGTGAACACTGCGGCAGTTCTGATATGGAAGTAATCCAGCAAGATGAAGGCAGATTTGGCTGTACCAGTCGCCTAAATACACATGTTGTTAATACCGCATCCTATGTTGACCATCCCAAACCGGTTCAAACCTCCCCGAAGGCGTAAAAAAAGAAAACTTAAAACAGCCGGATTTCATTCGGCTGTTTATTTTTTTTACTAAAAGGGAAAAATATGTATAGTAAATATGTGAAAATATTGACTAAATAATTGTCAAGAGTCATTTAAGTATGTTAGAATATTGTAAGGCCTTGGCAAACACTATTGTAGCAAGGGATAATGGTATCAGTCGTGGGGGGTGTAAGGAAAGTGATAACAGGGCTGATGATTTTGGAGGCAGTACTTTCAATTGCATTAATTGTAGCTGTAGTGCTGCAGTCAGGTAAGAGTGCCGGTTTGTCAGGTTCAATTGCCGGAGGGGCCGAATCTATTTTCGGCGGCAAGCGTAAAGGACTTGATGAAATTCTGGCAAAGGCAACAATTATCATTGCAGCATTGTTCGGAGCCGTAACATTGGCTTTGGCCAAATTGATGCAGTAGGGCACTAACCTCAATAGCTGGATGTTCTCCAGCATATTGGGGTATTTTTCAGGTTTTCTAGCTCAAAGGAGGAAAGTAAATAATGGATTTATTGTACATTGCGCCAGTTGCAGGTCTTGTGGCGCTGGCATTTGCCGGTTATCTGATGTCTAGCGTTTTAAAGGAAAGCCCTGGCAACGCCAAAATGCAGGAAATTTCTCAGGCAATTTTTGAAGGTGCTATGGCCTTCCTCAATCGCCAGTACAAAACGCTCATTCCGTTTACTATTGTTATCTTTTTTGTTTTATTCTTTGTTGATGGTTACAAGTTGGCCGTGTCTTTCCTGGTAGGCGCTATAAGCTCAGCAATTGCCGGGTATGTGGGCATGACTGCCACTACTAAATCTAACGCCCGTACTACCGAAGCTGCCCGAACCAGCCTTAACAAAGCTCTCGGCGTTTCTTTCCGCGCTGGCGCGGTAATGGGTATGTCGGTTGCTGGTCTTGGTCTCTTGGGTGTATCTGGATTATACATAGTCTTCGGCGATCCTGTTGTTATTAATAGTTTTGCTTTTGGCGCTAGTGCCATTGCATTTTTTGCCCGTGTTGGCGGCGGTATTTTTACCAAGGCTGCTGACGTCGGTGCTGACCTTGTAGGTAAAGTTGAAGCAGGCATCCCTGAGGATGATCCCCGTAATCCGGCTGTTATTGCTGACAATGTTGGCGACAACGTTGGTGATACTGCAGGCATGGGTGCTGACCTATTCGAATCATATGCAGCTACTGCTATTGCTGCTATGCTTATCGGACAAACTGTTTTCCCGGGGAATATCAATGGTGTACTATTCCCGCTTGTAATTGGTGCAGCTGGTATTTTTGCCTCTATTATTAGCACTTTCTTGGTTAGAACCAGTGAAGATGGCGATCCTTTGGCTGCTCTAAATAGAGGTATTTGGGGAACCAATATTCTTGTCGCTATTTCTACCTATGCTATCGCCAGTGTAATGCTTCCAGGAAAAGCTGTAGGCATTACGATTGCAGTTATTTCGGGTCTAGCTGTTAACGTACTTGTTGGTATGATTACAGAATATTACACTGCTAATAATAAGCCGCCTACTCAGCATATTGCTGATGCCTCGCAAACTGGTCCGGCTACCAATGTTATTGCCGGTATCGCTCTTGGTCTAAGAAGTACCGGTCTGCCAATGCTGGTATTTGCTGTTGCCATCTGGGTTGCCTATGGCCAGGCGGGCATTTATGGTATTGCCATGGCTGCAATGGGTATGCTGTGCACTGCCGGTATGGTTGTTGCTGTTGACTCTTTTGGTCCTGTTGCCGACAACGCTGGCGGGATTGCCGAAATGGCTGATCTTGGTCCTGAGGTTCGTAAAACCACGGACAAACTGGATGCTGTCGGTAATACTACTGCTGCCATTGCTAAAGGTTTTGCTATTGGTTCGGCTGCGCTTACTGCACTGGCTCTGTTCACCGCTTTCGGAGAAGAGATTGCAAAAAACCCTAAGCTGTCTGGTCTAGTCGTTAACGGTCATCTGGTGATCAATCTGACCGAACCAGGTGTAATTATCGGTATTTTCCTTGGTGCAACCCTGCCGTTCCTGGTCTGCGCATTCACTATGGAAGCTGTAGGTAAAGCTGCGTTTGAAATGATCGCTGAGGTTCGCCGTCAGTTCCGCGAAATCCCTGGCATTATGGAAGGCACTGGTCGTCCTGACTATGCTAGTTGTGTTGATATTAGTACTAAGGCGGCTATCCGCGAAATGATGCTGCCTGGTATCTTTGCCGTAGGTGCACCTATCCTTGTAGGTTTTGTGCTTGGCGCGAAAGCTCTTGCTGGTTTCCTGGCTGGTGCTACTGCCGCCGGCGTACTCTTAGCCTTGTTCATGTCTAACGCTGGTGGCGCTTGGGACAATGCTAAAAAATGGATTGAGACTGGAAAATATGGCGGCAAAGGCACCCCGACCCATGCTGCCGCTGTTATCGGCGATACTGTCGGCGACCCGTTCAAGGACACTTCAGGTCCGGCCATGAACCCGCTGATTAAAGTTGCCGGTACTATCTCGCTCATCATTGCTCCGCTTCTTTTCTTCTAAATCATTAACGTTTAGTAAACGCCAAGCTATTTTAGCTTGGCGTTTTGTTATTGGTGGCAGATAATGGTATAATAATTATATTACTTAAACATTGGGGGAATTTTACTTGGCTGTAATGCCGGGAGCTGAGCCTTTTTTTCTGCCTGGCGGTCAAAACGGTGTACTCTTAGTACATGGTTTTACCGGCGCACCGTCTGAGATGCGCCTTGCGGGGGAATACTTAAATAATCTGGGCTATACTGTATTTGCTCCACGACTACCAGGGCACGGAACGACACCGGAAGAAATGGCGAAAACTGCATGGCCGCACTGGTATGGCAACGTCGAAGACGGCTATCACCTGTTAACCGGAGTATGCAGTACTGTCTCGGCGGTAGGTTTGTCTATGGGTGGCCTCTTAACACTTAAGCTGGCCAGTGAATATCCAATCAGACGGCTGGCTGTAATTAGTGCCCCCATTTACATTGCGAATAAGCGAATAAAATTGCTGCCACTGTACCGGATATTTACCAACTTTGTTCCTAAAACGCGCAAACGCCTGCCAGATCGAGGCGAAGACTACTCGATTACTTATGAGGTCACACCGCTCAGCAGCTTGTCCAGCCTGATTAACCTGATTAAGCATGTTGATGCACTCCTGCCGTCAGTCACAGTGCCCACACTTGTTATTCAATCAAGAAAAGAACACACTGTCGAACCGGAAAGCGCCCAGTATATCTATGATAAGCTGGGAAGCTCGGAGAAACAACTTATGTGGCTTAATAAGTCAGGGCATATTGTCACTCTTGACATAGAACGTGAAGCTGTTTTCGAGAAGATCGGCCAATTCCTGGCTTAGAAAATTGAATGAGGTGCATTGATGAACGAGAGCAACCAATGGTGTTTTGCCTGTGGCCCACATAATCCAATTGGACTTAAACTCACCTTTATCGAGGAAGATAATACATATATCACAACCTTTATTCCTGGTCCTGAACATCAGGGCTATGACGGTATAGTGCATGGCGGCCTGGTAAGTACGCTGTTAGATGAGATCATGGCCCGTTACCTGTATGCCAAAGGGCTAAGTGCTGTCACTGCCAAGCTGGAAGTACGATTCCGCCATCCCACCCCAATTGGACAAGAATTGACGGTCAGCGGATGGATTACCGGCCAACGGGGAAAAATGTATGAACTAGCCGGTAAAATTACTTTGCCGGACGGAACGGTAACGGCTGAAGGAAAGGCGACAGTTGCCATAAAAGGAGATGAGTAATATGGACTTGGCTGAAAGAATACTTGAGTTCATGAGGGAAGAAGCCTATAAACCGCTCACTGCTGAGGATCTGGCTGATGGGCTAAATATTCGCGGTAAAGAGTTAGAAGATTTTTGGCAGATATTGGACAAGCTTGAGGCCACTGCTGCTATCATAAAAACCCGCTATGGAAAATACGGGGTGCCTGGCCTTATGAACTTGGTTGTGGGCAAGTTTTCCGCAACAACCAAGGGTTTTGGCTTTATTCTACCGGAGAATCAAGAACTTGAAGATGTTTTCATCCCGCCTGACGCGATTGGCGGCGCCATGCATGGTGACAGAGTTGTGGCCCGTATGCACCGGAAGCATATGTCTGGGAAAGCTGTTGAGGGTGAGATCATCCGGGTAGTTAGCCGGGCTAATACCAAGGTTGTGGGAACGTTTGAAGCAAGCCGTAATTTTGGTTTTGTTCTGCCTGATGATCGCAGGATTGGCCGGGATATCTTCATATCCAAAGAAGAGTTTAACGGGGCTAAAACAGGCTCAAAGGTTGTTGTGGAAATTATCGAGTGGCCCCAAAAGCAAAAAAGCGCAGAAGGCCGGATTATCGAGGTGCTGGGTAGTCGGGGCGACCCGGGGATTGAGATACTATCTATTATCAAAAAACATAACTTGCCTACAGAATTCCCGCCAGAAGTTGAACAGGCTGCTGATCGTGTTAAGACAACAATCAGTGATGAGGATTTATTAGGACGACGCGACCTCAGGGAACTTAACCTTGTCACAATTGACGGTGACGATGCCAAAGACTTAGATGATGCTGTGTATGTAGAACGCCTCAAAAACGGGCGCTATCTGCTGAATGTAAGCATTGCTGATGTCAGCCACTATGTGCGGGAGAACACGCCACTAGACAACGAGGCCAGAGCTAGAGGTACTAGCGTTTACCTAGTTGATCGGGTACTGCCGATGCTGCCGCCCCGATTGTCAAACGGCATTTGCAGCCTGAATGCAGGTGAAGACCGGTTGGCGCTGTCAGCACAGATGGAGATTGACGGGCGTGGCCAAGTAGTAAACCATGAAATATTCCCAAGTGTCATCAGGGTCAAAACCCGACTGACATACAATATTGTGCGGCAAATTGTCGCTGATCATGATGAGGCCTTGAGGGACAAGTATGCTGATTTGGTCGCGCCGTTAGAAGAGATGGAGCGGCTATGCAGGATTTTGCGTGATCGCCGTATGCGCCGGGGAGCTATTGATTTTGATTTCCCGGAAATTAAAGTCAAGCTGGATGACCAAGGCCGGCCGATCGCCATAGAAAAAAGGATTCGCAGTATTGCCGAATCCATCATTGAAGAATTTATGCTTGTCGCCAATGAGACAGTTGCTGAGCATATGCACTGGCTGGGTGTTCCGTCCATGTTCAGAGTACATGAAGAACCTGACGAAGAGAAAATGGCTAGGCTTAACGTATTGCTTAGTAATTTCGGTCAGCACATACCCAAGACCCAAGAAATTCAGCCAATGGCGTTGCAACGAGTATTAAGTAAGATTGCCGGACAACCAGAAGAACGCATTATTAGCACCGTAATGCTGCGTTCACTAAAACAGGCCCGCTATGATGCCGAAAATCTCGGACATTTTGGCCTGGCAGCCACCTATTATACTCACTTTACCTCGCCAATCAGGCGTTATCCGGACTTGATTGTCCATCGAATTATTCGTGAAACCTTCTCTGCTGGCGATATATCAGCCAAGCGCAGCCAAAAACTATCTGTCATGTTGCCTGAAATTGCCTTGCATTCTTCTGAGCGGGAGCGGGCGGCTGCTGAAGCCGAACGGGCAACCGTTGATCTGAAAAAGGTTGAGTATATGGCCCAATTTGTTGGTCAGGAATTTGACGGCATCATCAGCGGAGTCACAGCCTTTGGATTTTTTGTTGAGATCAGTAATGGCATTGAAGGTTTAGTCCGTGTATCGAGTATGGATGATGATTATTATCAGTATGTGGAAGAACAATATTCCTTGATCGGGGAGCGTACCAGCAAGGTTTACCGGCTGGGCGACAATGTCAAGATTATCGTCGCCAAAGTTAATCCGGCTGAACGAACCATTGACTATGTGCTCTCAATTGAAGGTAAACCTTTAAAGTCTGTTACAGATCAAGCAGATGACAACAGGCGCAGCAAGTCTGGAGTAGGGCGAAGTGCTGGTAAAGCAGCAGTTAAGGCCAAAAAGAAACCTTCTACTGTCGCCAGGCCCAAGAAGCCCAGAGTGCCGAAGATATAACGTACCAATCTAACCTCGCCTGTTTGGAAGCAAACCAATTGACGTATGACGGCAGATCATATACAATAGTTATGCATATCAAGCAGGATTCTAAGAGGTGAGAAGCAGTGAGCAAGGAAACAGGCATAAAAATAGCGGCGGAAAACCGGAAGGCCCGCCACGATTATCATATACATGAGACCTATGAGGCCGGAATTGCGCTTACCGGCACTGAAGTAAAATCACTCCGGGCCGGTAAGGCAAACCTAAAAGATTCCTATGCCAGGATTGATAATGCCGAACTCATGCTGCACAACATGCATATCAGTCCCTATGAGCAAGGCAACCGATTTAACCACGAACCGCTGCGTACCCGCAAGCTCTTGATGCATCGGTATGAAATAAACAAGTTAATTGGCAAGACCAAAGAAAAAGGGTATACTCTGGTGCCGCTAAAACTATACTTTACTAAAGGCAAAGTCAAGGTTGAACTAGGACTAGCTACTGGTAAGCATACTTATGATAAACGCCAGGATCTTGCCGATAAGGATGCCAAAAGGGATATGGAGCGGGCATTACGCGACAGGCAAAAGGAGTAAACTCTAACCTTCAGCGACCTCGCTTTTCCCCGCCCAGAGCTGTAAAATCAATATACCGCCAAGTATTAGAACGCCGCCGCCCACTTGCAGCGGCGTTATCTTTTCATTAAGCAGGGCAACTGAGAGCAGCACTGTCATGACTGGTTCCAGAGTACTGATAATAGAAGCATTTGTGGCACCAATATGAATCATACCTGCAAAAAAGCCCATAATACCAATAATAGTTGGCAGTAGTGCAATGCCAATAATAGCTAACCAGCCTTGTAATGACAGGTTCAAAATCAGCGTGCCTGTCACTGTCCCAACCAGGATAAAGATGGCAGCGGCTGAGGCACAGACATAGGTGGTAGTAACCATAGGATTAACATTTTTCAAAAACCTGTTGCCTACGACAATGTAAACCGAATAGACGAAAGCCGCACCCAGACCAAAAACAAGGCCCAGCATACTCAGATTGTCGAAGGATACGCCAAGAACAAGAAACAAGCCGGAAAAGCAGATCGCCAGTGCCAAGCCTTTTTGCCAGGTATATTGCTCATCACCTAGCCCAAAAGACAGCACACTGACAAGTGCTGGATAGGTGTAGAGCAGCATAGCGGCCAACGATGCAGGCAGATGTTTTAGGGATGAGGCAAATAGCAGTGACATAGCGCCATAACCGATGCCGCCCATGAAAAACAACTGCTTCATGAGGTTTCTATCAATAGCCAGTGAAATACCGCGCATTCTCAGAATTAATGCCAGGCAAATTGCTGCGATGACAAACCGCCCAGCCAGAATAGTAATAATATTGGCCCCGGCGGCGTAGGCAAATTTAATAAAAATGGCTAAAGTGGCAAATCCGGCAGCCGATGCTGCGACCAGCAGCGCCCCGGTGTGTTGTTGTTTCAATTCAATCACTCCCTTAGCCCCAATATATTCGGCGATGGCTTAAGTATCTCCTGTGCAGCGTATAAAAATGGTAAAACTTTAATTTGGCTGAAATCAATCTTTATGATATAATAAATTAATATTGAAGTGTATATAGTGTTTGCAGTGTAATTAAGACATGCCATCCCCATTATACGGGGGCGTACTGGTTTCGACAGGGGTAGTTATGGTATGGGTAGCGAGCCGGGGTTCCATCAGCCCGTCAACACGGTGGACCTAAAGTAAAAGCAAACAACGAATACGCTTTAGCAGCTTAATGCTAACGTTCTACCTACGCACTCCCGCGGCCTAGGATAGGACGTCACTTAGTGGGATACCTGAGGCTCAATTCTCGGAGAGCCGACTGGAAAACTTTATCGAGATAGTGCTTGAGCAGCCTGTCTGTGGGCGGCAAAAGCGCAAAATTTAAATCACCGACTGCGCTCGGAGAAGCCTATGCAGTAATGCTTTTGGACAGGAGTTCGATTCTCCTCGCCTCCACCAGTTGAATATCCCCTCCACCATTGATATAATATAGATATATTATATCAATGGTGGAGGTTTTGTTTTATATGAAAATCATATGTCACCTATGTGGCAATGAATTTGAAAAACCGGATAAAGAAGTGAGAAGACAGCAAAAAGAAGGCCGGGAGTATTTTTTTTGTAGCCGTAGTTGCACTGGTATTTATGCCAATAAAATTAGGCATAACACACCTGAAGATGGACTGAAACCCCACCAACGCAGAACCAAGAAAATTCAACAATTGCTCGGAGAAAAATTAAGCACAGCTAAATCAAAACTGAACAAACTCTTGATGTTTGAACTGGCAAAAAAGTGCAATATGGATAGCTGTTATCGCTGCGGCGAAAAAATTGACGACATTACCGATTTTACCATCGATCATAAAGAGTCCTGGTTGCTGGGCGATGATCCTGCGCAGCTCTTTTATGATATGGATAATATTGCTTTTAGTCATGCCCGGTGCAACTATGAGGCCGGAACCAAGACATTTGTAAGCAACTATAAGAATGGGGTTAAGGAAGATATGGAGTTATATGTGTACTAGATGAGAAACCACGCGATAATGGAGTGGGTGTCAGTTAATTTATAAGGTGGATTTGTAAGGTCGCGGATCGGTGGGCAATTTAAGAATGCTTAAAGCGAAACATAACTTATCAATTTGGCAGCTTGAAAGACTTACAGGTGTTAGTTGTGGTATTATTTTAAAAATATAAAAGTGTCAATAACCCTGTCCCTGACACTGTCCGAATATGGTAAGATACTGACGACAACATAAGGAAGGAAGCGAGTATGAAAAAGTCGAGAATGTCGAAACTGAGACATGCAAGGAAACTGATAATTCCAGAGGACTTTGAGCCGCGCCTGCCTAATGACTATGATGAGACGTTCCTGAATGGATATTTCCACTTTAACGTTGAACAACTTCTTGCCTATGTGGCTGAGCACAAGAATGAGTTTTTGCAAGTCTCGGTTGTCGTATCTGATTGGCATAAAGACGACAGCCCTGATGATGAGTACGTCGAACTAGCGGATTTGAAACGGCCTTGCTGAGATTGCCCCTGACAAGCTTGAATATTATCCTGACATCACCCCTACGGATTGGAAAGCACGGGGCTACAACCTTATTGACGGTCATCATCGCATTGAGAAAGCGTACCGGCATGGCGTGGAGCATCTCCCGGCATACATACTCCCCATGGAGCATCACGTTGGCTTCATCTTCAAAGGATACAAAGAGTACGCTAATTACTGGAACGGCAAATTGCTCAACTACGAGGACGACATGAAACGCCGCCAGCGCATTACTGAATTGACCTCAGAATCTTAACATGCTGTTGGCTCACTCAGCTCCGCGGAAGACGTGGAAGACGTGGAAGACGTGGGGACGGTGGTGCTGTCTTTATGCAGACACAACCACCGTCCCGTGCGCCAAGAAGCGCACGGAGTATAGCGGGTGAGAATCCCGCCTGAGAAGGCCTAGCCAGTCACTCAGTATCCAGCCTTGGGACTGAAGCGGTAACGCCAGGTCTAAGCGTAGGCAAGAAAGGTAGTAGGCCGAAAGCACAAGCTGAAGATGTAGAACCCCGAAATGGTTGATAATGGGAAAGGTTGATGTATGGGACGAGCAGAAGACAACACTGAGTCTAGCGAAGAAGGCGAGTTAGACGCGGCGCCCCGGGGTCGAAGGTCTTGGCATGCTACACATTGTTACTCCGTGTGAACTTGGGAGACCCTGCCGCCCTCCAAAGGAGTATGGCGGACAAGTTGAAGACGAGGAAGTCAAATAGTCGGTAGGGAGTCGGATTACGTCATAGTACTGATGAGTCGGGGTAATGCTCGCAGAAGGAAGGGCGTAACATAGCAGTGCCCTTGAAAAGGGAAACAATGCTGCACTGGAGGCAGAGAAACCATTGAGAACTAAACTAACAAGGATAGCCGAACTAGCCAAACAACGACCGAGAATCAAATTACAAACCTTGATACATGTTATTGACGAAGAAAGCCTGAAGGTTGCTCATAGCTGTATGCAAATGAATAAAGCAACAGGTATTGACGCTATAACAAAAGAAGAATATGGTGAAAAGTTAGAGGAAAACCTAACAGACCTACTGGACAGAATGAAGCGGCAGGGGTACAAGCCGCAACCCGTAAAAAGAGTCTGCATACCGAAAGCCGATGGTAAGAAGCGACCGCTGGGAATACCGGCATACGAAGACAAGTTGGTGCAGAAAGTTCTAAATGAAATACTGACAGCAATTTACGAGGAGGAATTCCTAGAGTGCTCCTATGGTTTTAGACCAGGGAAGAGTTGTCACGATGCACTGAAAGAACTCGCCAACATAGTGATAACCAAAAAGGTCAACTATGTAGTGGACGCAGATATCAAAGGATTTTTCGATAACGTCAGTCATAGCTGGATGATGAAGTTCCTGCAAGAGCGAATTGAAGATCGTAATCTACTTCGGCTGATACAAAGATTTCTAAAAGCCGGGGTGATAGAGGCTGGAATTGAGTACGAGACCGATAAAGGAACGCCGCAGGGAGGAATCATCTCCCCCACATTAGCAAATGTGTATCTGCACTATGTGTTGGATTTATGGTTCACGGTGAAGATTAAAAAGGAGAGCAGGGGTGAAGCATATCTGGTCAGATATGCTGATGATTTTGTGTGCTTCTTTCAATATCAAACAGATGCAGAAAGCTTCTATGGGAAACTGATAGACAGACTGAAGAAATTCAATCTGGAGATAGCCAAAGAGAAAACGAAAGTAATAGAATTTGGGCGATTTTCCGCAGATAATCGCGCAAGGCGAGAAGAAAGCAAACCGAATACATTCGACTTTCTAGGATTTACTCACTACTGCAGTAAGAGTAAAACTGGCAAATTTCGTGTTAAAAGAAAAACCAGTAGGAAGAAAATGAAAGCAAAACTAAAGGACTTTACTAAGTGGCTACACAATAACATGCATACTGAGGTAGGAGAATTAATCAAGCAGGTAAATGCTAAGTTGGTCGGGCATTTCCGCTACTATGGAGTGACGGATAACAGTAAAGGAATTAATACATATAGATATCGCATACGGCGTAAGCTGTTTGAAGTCCTTAATCGCAGAAGCCAGAAGAAGAGTCTAACTTGGGAAGGTTTTATAAAGCTGGAAAACCGGTTCCCTTTGGCTAAAGCGAGAACCTATGTAAATATCTATGGTTAGATGCGAATGCTGATATGAAGAGCCGGATGCCTTAATAGGGCAAGTCCGGTTCTGTGAGGGTTGCGTGCCGTGAGGTGCGCTTCTACTCGACCTGTAAGATATAGTACAGAAGGGTTATCCATCTGGGAGTACAAAATCTCCGAACAATCAGTTTTGTGTATAATGGGATGGAAGGATATGAATGTAACTGTCCCAGGGAAGATTTTTCTATACCCATCACGCTGACAATTCATCCATTTCCAAAGCATTTACGTTTTAGCTGGTTGGGAGTCTATTCCCGCTTCACGTGCAAGGCTGTGATCTTTGACGATGGAATGGATAATCCTTCGGACTAATTCTTAGGAGGTCTCTATGTTGATTAGTCGTCCTGCTATCGGTATTGATGTTGCTAAAGACTTTTGTGTTTATGCTGCTGTTTCTCCTAACGGTACAATTTTATTGAATCCATTTAAAGCCCTAAACACTAAAAAGGGGCTTTCTTTCGCTTTAGGAGAAATAAAAAAAGTGGAAGACGCGTTTGGTAGTAAACCGGCAATTGTCCTAGAATCGACAGGTCACTTCTCTCAACGCATTGTCCACTTTTTTTTGAAACAGGAGCTTGATGTCTTCCTCATCAATCCCCTTATTTCACATTCTATCAAAAATTCATCTGTAAGAAAAGTAAAGACCGACCAAGTTGACGCAGTTGATTTAGCCAAATTGTTCTTTACCCAAGATTTACACAACACCTATATGCCAAGCGAGGTATTAGCAAATTTAAAAACATTATCGAGAACTAGATTTCAATTAGTAGAACAACGTGCTGGTATTTTGAATCAACTCATTGCCGCAATTGAGCAAGTTGCACCTTTGTTCCCCAAAGTCTTCGAGCCATCATCTTTAACAGCTCTCACTCTACTAACTCAGTTTCCAGCTCCTGCGGAATGGTCAAAGACTTCCAACCATAAAGCGATAATAGAAATGTTAGAAACCCTGCCGCGACGCGGCAAAGACTATGCCCATAAAAAATATGAAGCCTTATTGGATTGTGCCAAAGATGCCGAATTTACTGGTATTCAGATGTCAGCCAATTTTAGTGTTATACAAATTTATGCTAGCAATATACGATTCATGGATGCCCAAATTAAAGCCATTGATGGTGAAATTAATAAATGGGCAGAACAACTTCCTGAAATCGCATTGCTTAAAAGCATACCTGGTATAGGTGAAACATTGGCACCGCTTATTGTGGGAGAAGTAGGCGATATCATGCGATTTACCAATGCCAAACAGCTTGTAGCTTATTGTGGAATTGATCCATCTGTGCGCCAGTCCGGGAAGTTTGTTGGTACCAGAAACAAGGTGACAAAAAGAGGTTCTCCTTTCTTACGACGAGCATTATATGTTGCCGCAACAACTGCTATTCGCAAAAGTCCTAACGGGTCGCTCGTAAATTCAGTCATCTACGAATATTACAAAAAGAAAATTGAGTCAAAACCTAAAAAGCAAGCACTAGGTGCAGTTATGAATAAGCTTCTACGAATTATTTTTTCTGTCCTAAAAAACAAACAGCCTTTTTGTTTAATTACTCCCGAACAGCAAGTTGCGCTGTATCAAGCCAGCAGAAAAAAGGCAGCGTAAACTCGGCTAAAAACTGAATATTAGCATGTCCTTATTAAATAATGTTCACATTTTTTGAAGGTTTGTTTGCTATACCCTTTTTTAGTACAAGTTTTTTTAGTTTTAGGACTTGACTTCACTTAGCTGGTCTGCGTCCATCCCGTCCCCACGTCCATCCAGTAAAAATGAAAGCCGTAAAAATGGGGCACAGAGAAATGCTAAACCGGGCCAGCGAAAGCCTACGAGGGATAAGGTTGGGCGACCGGCGTAACTAGCTACTTGTCTGCTTAAAAGTATTCTTTGTAATTCAAATTTTTATCATTAAGTTCATCGTCGCAAGAGGACTTTACACGGTTATCTAGAAGTTGTGAAAGTAGTTCAGCATAAAGGATTTGTAGAATCAAAATGGTAGTTGTTAAAGTAACAAAGCTGAGGTAGTGGTATGCGAATTGTTGACCGGATATTGGCAATTTCCGATATTCATGGCGAAAACCAAAGATTGCAGTCTCTGTTAAAACAAACTCAATATGATCCGGCAAGGGATTTACTGGTTATCTGTGGCGATATGATAGACCGCGGAACAGAAAACCTGGATGTGCTGAAAACTTGCCTAATGCTTCAGGAGCAGGGCGCGGTGCTTTTAAAGGGGAACCATGAACAATTCTTGGAGCAGAGTGTAATCGAAATGCTTGAATCCGATTCATGGCGGACAAAGCCATCAGAGAACTTATATAATTGGGTGAAATATAACGGTGGTGTAACTATGTTTGAGGAAATAGAAAACTTAGCACCCAGTAAACTAGCAGAGATTCTGCAGTTTGTAAAAAGTTTGCCGTTATATTTTTCAACAGGTAATTTCCTGTTTACCCACGCGGGAGCTAATACGAGAAAGCCTATCGAAAAAAACACCGAAGATGAATTGGTTTGGATGGAGGATCGCTTTCCTTATTGTCCGGCGTACAAAGGAAAGGTGCTTGTTTTTGGCCATCTGCCCACCTGGCATCTTTATCGATACGATAAGAAATTCAAAAAAACAAATGCCCGGATCTGGTTTGACCAAGAGTACCGGGACAAAATAGGCATTGACTGCGGCGGTTGTTTTGGTGGACGGCTGGCGGCTTTAGAATTGCCAAGTTACCAGGAATTTTATGCTTAAGGGTACTTCCAGGAACTTTTATAGCTGATCTGAACCCAAACCTGAAAGGTCTTGTTTAGTGATACTAGTTTGAAAAAAATTAGGTATACGGAGTGAGCTATGAAGAAAATCTGGTTAATTCGTCACGGCGAGAGTGTGGCAAATGCCGGGGCTGCTACGGATAATCATGTAACGATACCATTATCCGAGAACGGTCATAAGCAAGCCAGGGAAATAAGTCAAAGCATACCCTGGGTACCGGATCTGATCATAACTTCCCCTTTTTTACGCACGCAAGAAACGGCAGCTTACACGATAAAACTGTATCCGGATGTACCGGTTACGGTTTGGGACATCCAAGAATTTACCTACCTTGCACCGGCTTCCTGCGTAGGGACTACCGCTGCTGAACGTAGCGAGAGGGTAAATGCGTATTGGCAACGGCTTGACCCTGACTATATAGACGGCCAAGATGCAGAAAGTTTTGCCATGCTGCTATCGCGGGCCAGAATGACTATTGACCGCTTACAGCGTCTGGACGAAAGATTTATCGTCATGTTTACTCATGCGCAGTTTATTCGCGCCATGACGCTTTTAAAAGATAATCAAGAGCAGGATGTAACATATCTCATGGGCCGATTCAGAGCGTTACCTAAGTACGGGAATTGCGAAGTGGTTGTATGGTAGAACATAAAATGAGTAAAGTAGAACGGATTGAAGAAGCAACTCATTGGCTGTCTAAAGAAAATAATGCAAAGGCCCGGGTGAAAAAGTACACGGCTTACAAGCTCTTTGCAATGCCGGACTCTTTTTTTGGATCGGATGACGAAGAATATTGGATTATGGATGATGATGGCAATGCTTCTATGGCTTTTTTAGTAGTAAAAGGAGTTTTTTTAAAGCATAGTTATGATTTCATTCTTAAACTTACCGAAAAGGAATTTTCAAATATGAGCGTAGAAGCAAAACGCCAGTTTTCTTATACATTCGATAAAAATTTATGGAGTGAGTAAATAAGCGAATTTTCATACTTGCTCTGAATGGGAGAATTGTAATGATTTATATAACCGGGGATTTGCATGGAGATATTGACAAGGCCAAATTAACTACGAAATATTTCCCGGTGCAAAGGGAATTAACGAAGAATGATTATGTCATAATTGCTGGCGACTTTGGCTGTATTTGGTCAGGCGGCAAACAGGATGAATGGCTTTTGGATTGGCTGGAAAGCAAGAATTTCACAACACTTTTTGTAGACGGCAACCACGAAAACTTTGATCTTTTGAATCAATTCCCTATCACGGAATGGAACGGTGGTAAAACACACCAAATAAGACCGTTCATCTTTCATTTAATGCGAGGACAGGTGTTTACAATTGAAGGGAAAAAAATATTCACATTTGGCGGCGCTGAATCAGTAGATAAACAATTCCGAAAGGAATTCATTTCGTGGTGGAGAGAGGAAGTACCTAACCAGCACGAATTTGAAGAAGGTATTAAAAACCTCGAAAAACATGATATGACCGTGGACTATGTAATAACACATACTGCGCCTAAAGATATAATAGGTCAGCTTGATAGCTTTTTTGGAGATAGAATCAATGATTCTACCAGTGAAATGCTAAACTACTTTATGAAAAGCATTAGGTTTAAACACTGGTTTTTCGGTCATTTTCATACAAACAAAACCATAGGTAAGTTTACAGTGTTGAATAATAGATTAGTGGTATTGCAAGAAGAAGTAATCATGTCAAAAGACCCGGAGCCGCGAGATTGGAAAATAGAAAAATATAGGAGTAAATTTAAGGTAGCCTACCCGAATATAAAACAGCCGACATATGAGGAAGTTGGAGCGCTAATTGATCGATGGGATAGAGAAGGTAGACATATAACCTACCCATTGGCGGGGCTGAACTGGAACGAACTCGAATGGCAAAAAGAGTATAAAAGAAAAAAAGAATTTAAGATATTAGCTGAAAAAATCATAAATCACCAAGCCCATGGAGAAGAAATTTTTATGGCCTGCGGCAGTGGTGAGAAATGTCCTAAAAGTGATAATTGTAAGTGCTGGAAGCTTTATCAATACATGCTGGAGAATGAGATATTAGGCCACACTTGCATGTTATATAAACCTGAAAACTGTGAGGAATTTAGGCCGTATGGAGATAAATAAGTATCCATGTGGTGACACGGGGTGTTGGTAATGGGTCTTAGTCTTGTACTGCTTATTTTTTAAAAAAATTAAGAAGCAGATATTTTGGTTTATATGGCAGGATAAAGTCGAAAAGATACAGAAAAATAACCATAGTTTACTATTAGAGTAAATTATGGTTATTTTTACATATGCGAGGTTATCGGACTCGACAAATTGAAAAGGGAAATAAACCAGTAGAAAGATAGTGGTGCTGACGTTCCTTAGAACTCTAAGGGTTTTGGAGGTTATGATATTGTCATTAGATATATTTACTTTAGCTAAAGGCTTAAAAGAAGAAGATTGTAATTCGAAGCTTTTGAATTTGATTAATCAGAACTTTATGATGTTTAATGAACGCAGTATTTTACTTAAATGGACTAAAGATTTTATAGATCGCGATGGAAAAATAATTAATGAATTTCAGACCACATTCCATTCAAGCTTTTGGGAGTTTTATTTGAATGCCTATTTTCGCCAACATAACTACGTTCTTGATTGGACACACATTAAACCGGATTTTTTGATTACAAAGCCTTATATGATTTGTATTGAAGCTGTCGTTGCGAATATTAAACTAAATGGTATTTCTGAAAGTCAGCGGAATCTTGAAGATCTGTTGTCTATGCTTAGTCCGCCATGGCTTCAGCAAGATTTTACTAAAATGGTGGATGAGGCAATTGTTCGCTATTCAAATGCCATTAGCAGTAAATATTTGAAATACAAAAAAGAATACTCTAAATGTGATTGGGTGAAACCTTTTTGCCCATTTGTTATAGCAATGGCTTCATATGATCAAATTAACTATGGTAGAGAATATATTTATCCTATGATGGCATTGTTATACGGGTTGTACTATAATCCTGAGGAAAGGAGCTATTTTCCAAAAGCTACAATAAAGAAACCTGGTACAACAGCAGATATTGCATTAAATCTTTTTGCCAACCTAGAATTTAACCAGGTATCTGCTATCATTTTTTCATGCACAACAACTATTGGTAAGTTGACTTCTCTTGCAATTTCTGAGGGGCGGTCATCATTAAACCAAGTTTATATAATTAGGGAAAATCTCTTCGATAATGGTCCGCGATATCAGCTGCAAATTGTTAGTGAAGAAAGTCCTGAATTATTGTCAGATGGAATATTCATTTTTCACAATCCAAATGCCATCAACCCACTCGATAATGACGCTTTCCCGGATGCAACCCATTTTTTTTATGAAGAGGATGATTTTAATATTGCTGGAGTAATACCACCACTAGTTTCGAGGCTTAATACTTCAAAAATTTTTGTGCCAGCATTAAGTCCTCTAATTTCAGAATATTTAAGACAATATAATGATGCAACTATTGACGAATTTTATAAATGAACTAAAAAATGATTTGGGGATACGGATAAGAAAAGATGGCTATATAATCTTATGCCCCGAAATGTAATGGGAGTGAGTGTTAATAGTGAGCAATCAGTACTTAGCAACGCCGATATTAGACAAAAATCAACTTGCTCGAATTGAAGCCGTCCATAAGGGCTTTTTGTATCAGCATTTGTATGCCGCCGCTTGCCTTCTATTGGCCCCAAATTCAGGTGTTACGTCCATCGTTGTCGAGAGAGACGAGGATGTTGAAGTGGTTTTCAGCAACCAGCGAATTTACATTCAAGTTAAGACGCGTTCAAGCCCCTTGAAATATAGCGATATCGACGGCGCTATTCAGCGCTTTGAACTGCTACGCATTGAACACCAGAACGGAGTAAGATCAGGTTCGGCTAAATTTGTTGTTGTTTCCAATATTGAACCCGGTGAAGCATTGCTAGAGCGCATAAGCCAACCGGCCTGGCCGGGTGATGTACAGATAGTCTGGCCGGATAGCATCTCCGACAGTCTCGATGATAGGTTGCCTATGCCATGGAAAAACATTTCAGATGCCTTTGCGAAGTGTGCTGAATTAGCTGCAACGATTCCATATGGTATGCTTGCTCCAGAAACACTTGTAGGGAAACTAGCGTGGCTAGTAATGCTAGCGGCGGCAGGGAATTCGCCGCGTGAAGACCATTCTTTTCAAATAAATGAACTTTCCCAGATTTTTGAGCAGATGGTTGTCCAGTTGCAGGATTTCCCAGATCCGCCGGCGGTATACCGGACTCAGGCCGATGAGCCGCCACTTGTAACCGAGGATAGGATTAGAATTATTACCGGCTACTCAGGTTCTGGGAAGACATCGTGGGTTTCTCAGGCAGCAACGTTTACGACGAGTACCATCACATACATGGATGTCAAAGATACGCCGGGACCGGCTCTAGCGTCTGCACTGGCCCGCGAACTTGCCGCACGTCTCTTTGGCAATAAAGGTGGCCATCTTGGCGAAGTGCTTCTGCCTGGAGCTTCAGGCTTGGAAACGCTTCATGCGATCGACATACGTTTAATGACTAGTGGAGAAGCAGTCACCGTTGTTCTAGATAATGCTCACCACTTGCCACCAGCAGACATTCGGGCTGTCATCCAACAAAGTAGTTTGCTAAAGTTCATACTTATCTGTCAGCCCGGCCGTAATGTCTTTGAACTTGAGACAATCCTGTCAATCATGGCGGAACCCTTGCACGGATGGGCAACTGATACTATTGCTTCAGAGGTTGCTTTCCAAGGGTGTCGAGGCGATTTCGCGGCATGCCAGCGTCTATTGGAGCTAACGGCTGGATTACCGCTCTACGTTCAAAACGCTATAGCCATTACGGCAAGAGAATATGAAGGCTCTCTTACACGTTTTTGTTCCGAACTGGAGGCAAAGACACATGCGGTGGAAACGGCACAGGAAATCATCCTTGCTCGCGTTTATGATGGCTTTTCAGATGTAATCCGTGATGTGATTGGTGTTCTTAGCCTTTCGGATATTCCTTTAGAACGAAATGAAGCATCAGAAATGCTGGCGAAAATATTCGGTCTTGAGGACAGAGTTGTCGCCGCGCTCTTTCGGCAGCTTAGATCAACGGGCTCAATTGAGACTTTTGGCGGCAATCGGTTTAAGGTTCACGATGCGATGCGTCTTTTAGGGCAGTCACACCTCGACACACTTGGCAAGGAATTTGTTCGCAAAGCACAAGACGTTCTCAAGGGGCTCGTCTTTGCTTCATTGCGACGACACTTGGAAATGCCAAAGTTTTCATTTTACCTCCGCATGCTTATGGCAACTGGAGATATAAAGCCTCTTATCCAATTGGCAACGGATGAGTTTTTTCACGAACTTGGTGTTAATCCAGAGATCATGATGTTTCTTGAAAAAGCTGCTTCTTCTAAAGAGACAGGACCCAAAGATCACTTCTGGGTGCTAGATGCTCTCGTGTTTGCGGACATGAAGCAAGGAAATTCTCAAATAGCTTTAGAACGGCTTGAAGAGATGAGACAACTGCTCAAGGAACATAATCTTGGAGTCGATGAACGCCTAGCTCTAGCAATGAAACGGATGAACGTCTTGGCCCGCGAGGGCAAAGCTAAGCAGATCGAAGCCGCTATGTCAGATATTTTAGAGTTACTCCCAGAGAACCCAGTTCATCAAAGGATATTTAGATACAATACCGCTCATGCGCTCTATGACCTTGGGCATTACGAAGCGGCCATCAAAGAAACGCATAGTTTGATACGGGAATATTACGATCTTCTCGGAATCACCCCAGAGGATATCTTTGGGTTGAATCCTGACAAGATTTGGCCGCTTCTCAAGAAAGATAAGGATATTACAGATAACCTAAAGCATTTGGCAGATTGCCTTGATCTTAATGCTACAGCAATGAATTGCGTCGGAAGGATTTCTCCCCTTGGGCGCCTCCATGCTATGAAGTTCTACGCCATGGCAGGTGCACCAGATTCCCTCATCCGGGTAGGACAGGAAGTTGTCGATGAGTTTATTCGTCGAAATGATTTCATTGGAGCAAGGGAAGTTCTTGAGACGAATCTTTTGCCCAATGTTCTACAGTTAAAGATGAGTGCAAGGATTATTCCTGTTCGAAGCCAATATGCGGTTGTTCTTGCATATTGTGACGATTTCGACGCGGCAGATGCTGAAATGGCTCGATTGAAGCCGTATGAGGCTGGTCTTAATGAACTTGGGAAATTGGAGCTGCGGAATCAACGCAAGGCAATTGAGGAGATGCGTCAGAATGGTCCTCCAAAGTGGCGAATCCCGAGCACGCCAGAAATTAATTCGATAGGGAACGCGAAAATAGGGCGAAACGCTCAATGTCCATGCGGTTCAGGCAAGAAATTCAAAAAATGCCATGGACGATAACCTAAATAGACGGTTTATAAAGGCGAAAATAAAGCCGGTACGTGTTCAAGCTGCGCGCCAAGCCGTTATTGTTTGCAAGATGGGCTGTTTTGCCTGCTTTGGATTAAATTCCTCGGGTAATTAGCCACAGGACTGGAATGACATCAAGAAAGGGCCAAATCAATGTTAGCTACATTTATAATTGATGCATACAAAAAATCTGAATCTAAAGAGATTGCGACCATATTATCAAAATCTTGTGATGCTACTACTTGTTGTGAATGGTCTTCTGCAGGTGTCTACAGTTTTTGGGATTACTACACGCACGAAGTATTATATATTGGCCTAGCTGTTGACTTGGCAGATCGATTTAAACAACATAATGGAATAATCCCAGCAAGAGATAATTCATGTAAAAAGCTTTATATAGATGAGTATTTCTCTCATAAAGAAAAGCTGGGATATACCATTTTTGTGCAGTCGTCTTTATCTCAACCAATTACAAGAAAAAATAGAGGTGAGATTACTGACGAGGATATATCGTATGATTTAGTAAATATGCGCGCTGCTGAAGATAGGGAAGATATCAAAGTAGTTGAAGGAACAATGATTGAGGCATATAGAAGAAGACACGGGCGTAAGCCGAAGTGGAATAAAAGAAGAGGATCAAGATATGGAACTAATAATGTTAGGACTAATAGTTATGAATTGATTGAGTGTATAACAAAGATGGAACCCCATCCATTGGTATCAAAGTCTACTTTTCGAGAACTTGAAACTAACCCAACATTCGAGAGATACGAACAGCTATTACATGCTTTACGTGTTAACATGCTTTATATGGGTATGGACCTTCATACAGCCTTAAATGTTGTTCTTAAGAATGGAAATCCAATGCTGGAAGAACAATATAAAGAATTGGCCCATAGTGGATATATGAGAAAACATCTAATTCTATAAGGATGAAGTTAAAGTTATTTCATAGAGGGATTCACAATACTTAGTAAATAAGTTCGTCTATATGATTTGACTCCAGGCGAAGTTATATATGTTCCTGATACCAATGCAGTGTAATTTGGAAAATTCGTTTTTGGAAGGAAGATAAATTATGCTGATTTTATTGCCAATAGTTCGTAAGGTCGCATAAACTGGGAATTTTTTTCTTTTCTGTGACTGATATGTGTTAGATAAAAATGCTATATGAGACAATCGCTGTTACGAAAAGTTAGAGTCTCAACGCTCATACTTTATCTTGGTTATTTTCTATATAATTACGTAATGAAAAAATGCGATGGATTACATAGGGATAGTTTATGCTATGTTATGGTGAAAGGATCGAGTTAATGTTGTTTTGGAGGCGAAAGAAATGGCTATTACTTTCGAAGATCTGATAAGGGTTGATAATGGTGCACGTTTTTTTACTGCAGACCTCCATATTCATTCCTATGGTGCATCTGAATGCGTTGGCGATGTGGGGATGACAGTAGAAACTATTATCGAACAAGCTTTAACACATAACATTTCAATAATTGCAATAACCGATCATAATACAGATAAAAATTTAGAGGCTGCAATGAAGTGCGCTCAACATTATTTGGGGCGGATTCTGGTTATTCCTGGTGTCGAAGTAAGCACGGCACATGGACATCTATTAGTGTACTTTTCGCCTGAAAACTGGGAAAATGTACGAACGTTTTTGGCGAGAATTGAAATTGTTGGAAAATTGGGAAGCAGGGATAGTCATACGACGAAATCAATGACCGATGTAATTCGACAGGCGGAAATGATGGATGGCGTATGTATTGCAGCTCATATTGACAGGGTAAAAACTGGCTTTGAGATATTAGATTCAGGCTATCCTAGTTGGAAGAAAGATATTATTATGAGTCCAGGATTATATGGATTAGAAGTAGATAATTCGGAGAACTTAGGCTGGTATTCGCCAGAAGATGAAAAATCTGCAAATGGAGCGGAAAGACGAAAACTCGCCGATAACCGGGCATCTGTACTAACGGGAAGACCATTATTAGCGCATGTGCAAGGTTCAGATGCTCATTCAATAAAACAATTTAGTGAAAACTGCGCTAAACGTAATTTAACCAGAATTAAGATGAACGAGTTAGATTTTAATGCATTTAGGACGTCATTGGTTGATGCAGAAGCCCGTATTAGAGCAACTGCGTCACTTCCTATTGCCGTTCCAAGAGTTCGGGGAATTTATATAAATGGTGGTTTTCTGGATCAAGAAAATTATCACTTTAGTGATAATCTTAATTGCTTTATAGGCGGAAGAGGAGCTGGTAAATCTACCGCTATTCGTAGTTTAGTATATGGATTAGGAATGAAAGGTGAATTCGCTGAATGTGATAACTGTCCCGATGAAATAGTTGTCTATTGTGAAGATGCTAATGGCATCATTTATCGTTACGAGCGTATTAGGGGGAGTGTCCCCAATGTGAGGGCACGGGAGGATGGGCAGATACAAAATGTGCCTGTTGACGTTTTTCCAGTTGAATATTATGGTCAAGGTGATTTAGCCGAAGTAGCCAAAGATCCATTAGCTAACCCAATATTGTTGCAACAGTTTTTAGACCAACATCTACATATCAAAGACCTTCTAGAAAGACAGAAGGAAATTCTGAGGCTTTTGAGGCAAAATAGTGCACAGCTAATTCCTATTGAAAATTTATTTTTCCAGATTCCAGGGAAAGCGCAAATTATCGCCGAGATTGACAAGAAACTTCAGATTGCCGAGACAGGGAAACTCAGAGAGATAGCCGCCCAGCAAATAGAATTAGGTGCGGAGAAGGGGCTACGTAATGAATTGATGGCAATAGCTGAATTTTATGATAGAGGCATGTCTGTTACTAACTTTTTGAGGAACTATCACGATATTGCAAATGGATTAAAGGCGAACTATCAAGGCGAGTCTACTGAACCTTATTTCAAAGATGTGGAAAAAAGTATTGACGAAACAAATCAGTATTTGAATCACAAGCAATCTGAGATTAATTCTTACTTTAAAACTGTTTCTATGAAAATTAGCGAGTCGTTGAAAAAAGTCGATGAAGTGATTGTAAATAGGCAACAAATAATAAATGGCCAGATGGCCCCGCTAAAGGAACAAGGTCTTTCCGGCAGCATTCAAGAGTTGCAGCAGCTTATTACTCGAAAGAATATTGTAATGACGGAGATTGGCAAAATAAATGGGCAAAAAAGCACGCTTGAAACTTTGCACATTCAACGTACTGAACTACATAGCGAACTTAAACAAATACGAAATGAGATTATAAAGAAAAGAAAAAGTCAACTTAAAGTAATTAATAAAGGCCTAGGAAGGACGATTACTGACTATACAGTTTTTCTCTGTTACGAAGATAGCGGTATTATTGATGAATTTAAAGAGTTTTTTTTAAAGGCAATGAAAGGATCATACTTCCAGGAGGAAGTAGCAATAAAAGTATGTCAAAAATTATTACCAGAGGAGCTTGCTGTTTTCATTAAGCAGAAAAATGCGAGACAAATAGCAGAGTTGGCAGATATTTCTGAGCAATGGGCCACTGAGATATGTAATCGGATGTGCTCATTGACTGATCTATTTGAGCTGGAATTAATTTGGAAGCCGTCTTGTCCGATAATCAACTTAAAAACAAAAGGGGCTATACCGAAAGAAATTCATGTAAATCAGTTGTCAGATGGGCAGAAACATACGATTCTATTAACAATTGCTATGCTTGCGGATTCTAAATTGCCACTGATTATTGATCAACCCGAGGATGATCTGGATAATGCATTTATTTCGGCAAGTGTTGTCACTACACTGAGGGCTATTAAAGAACGACGACAGGTTATAGTGGTAACTCATAACGCCAACATTGCTGTTTTAGGTGATGCCGAGTTAATCTTACCAATGAATCGTATGAATGACAAAGGGATTGTAACCGACAGAGGATCAATTGATCGATCTGAAACACGAAACGAGGTAATGAGAATCTTGGAGGGCGGAGATATTGCCTTTAAACGCCGGAAAGAAATATACGGGCATTAGCCTCTTTTATTTTTCTATCCACTAAGCGTTATCTTTGATATCGTACACACATGGGAGAGTATAGCAAAAAATAACGAACGAACTCATCAATTATTATAATATAGTAAAATATATAAAAGAAAATTTGCGAGTTTCACAATAATTAATAAGAGGATAAAATATGCAATCATTATTATGCAAATGTAATACATATATGGTATTAAAGCAGATTGATTATAACTATAAAAAATATATATTTAAAAATACTCAAGTTTTAGAATGTCCAAAGTGTAAAACACAATATTTACCTCAAATTTCCAAACTTGCTTGTGAAAAATTGATAAGTATGGAAAAAAACGCACGTGGATTTGATTTTGGAAGGTTTATAGCCATGTTATTTAAAGATAAGTTTGTTACTACCGATGTTGAATTTATATATGATAGAAATGATTATTATTTTATTCCAGGTTTACGGAGAGAATGGAACATTGGCTTTTTAACACCGGTTTTTTTTAATATAGAAGTTTTGTTAAAATATTGTTACCATCCAAGTTATTCATTAGAATTAGGAGCCGATACATATGGGAATATTTATAAAGGTTCGGATCATCTAATCTCTTTTGGAATAAATCGCAATGGGAAAGTACTTATGTGGCTTGGGGATATAGCAAAACTAGATATTAATGAGCAACATTATTTATGTTCAGAGAATATACATTCGGATCACGATATTGCATCTGAATTTTATGAGGGGCAGATAGAAACAAATTGGGCTGAGCCGTCGAAGGAAAAAAGTTTGTTCCAAAAAAGAACAACTTTACATGAAATAATATTAAAAAAGTTTTCTTTTAATTTAACTCAATTAGAGCCAGAAACAATTAAAACCGCTGCAAGTATATTTAGACCTATAGTATCAAGTAATACCGCTTTTACAAGTGTTATTATTCCAATGAACAAAATTTTTGTAGAATCTATTAATAATAAGCAAATTAAACAAGACTTAAAAGAATTTGAGGATTTAAAATTAGATAAAGTTGGGAGTATAAAATTACTCCAATATTGGATTGAAAAAAGAATAGATGGAGATGCATCTAAAATTGTAGCTCCTCTATTTATACTTTACGATCTTAGAGTTTCTTTCGCACATTTACAATCGGAAGAAACGCAAGAAAAATTATTTGCATTTTCATGTGAAAGATTAGGATTGAATAAAGATTGTAGAGACTATATCCAAATATATGATGTATTGATCAATAAGCTACATGAAATGTATGATTCTATTATTAATTTAGTAGAAAACGCTTATCTATCCTGAGAAAGTAGCGATGACTTTTGACAAGATCTCGCATGTCTGGGTATCATTTTCGTAGAGTCGAAGAAGTGTTTTCTTTTCATACCTTATGTTAACTCGATGTACGTTGAGTGTGTAGTAAAGAATTAATATATTTCAACAGCTTCACAAAAAGTGGATTTGCAAGGCCGCGGATCGCCTCCACCAAAACAATAGTTACAGTTCAAGCCCGCTGATTTGGCGGGCTGTCGTTTGAATTGTATTGAACCCTATAGAATCTAAGGATTCTTGGCAACCTTATGCTTATTAAAGGTACTTACGGCAAATATATGCTTAAACTATAAAGAGTGGATATTATTGCTAATTCAAGTATTTGCGCGGATTTGTAGACATTTCTGGTGGCAAACTTATGGTTAAAAAGCGGCAAAGATATGCTTAAAGTCACATATATATGTAACTTTAAGCATAAGCTTGCCGAAACGGCAAACTTATGCTTAATTTTTTGTGTGACAAACTTATGCTTAAATATCTGTTGTGTATAAAAATCAGTTAGTTTGTTGCGTTAAGTCTGATAATAACTAATTCTTTAAATAGATAAATTGGGAATTTTTGCGGAGTAGCGGTATCCTAAGTTTATCTATATGCATTTATGCAGTTGAAAAAGTAATTATTGATGTAGTATGGCAATGATTTTAATAATGAGTGGAACGTCACAAAAGTGTAATTGATTGTTTTAGCGATAAAAAGTTTGTACCAGCGTGTTTCAGGATATAGATAAATAGAATGTAAAAAATTAAAGCTCAGCCTTAGTTCGCACTCTTTTTGAGGTTACATTCTAATTAGATGGTATTTAGGCTATGGAAAGTAATAAGGATTCGAGTTGTCAAAATGGTTATTCTGACAACTATTCAACAAGTTATTCCTATTCTATAAATGGCTTAGAGGGGGAAGAAATTAAAAAATTATCTATCTCTTTGTCTTAGCACGGTTTGTAGTGCTTTTGCTGGAGGCTTTGCAATAGGCTCGGCATATGAAATTCCATTTGAGATAAGGATAAATTAGCGGATTTCATCTTGTTGTCTGAAGATGAAATAAAGGAAGGCATTTATCTGGCAATGTTCCACACTCATAATTTAGCAGAAGGCGCGGGCGCGTCAACGATAATGGCAGCTAAAAAAATCAGAATTTTATATTAAGATAACAAAAAAACAATAATAATTGACAAAAAAACCAAAGTTGAAAAGCTTTGGCTTTTTTATTAGCAAAATTCCCTAAATAAATTGCAATGAAGTGAATGAAGGATAATTTAGAAAGCAGTATCATGTCATATAAAAGAAGTAAAGGAGGGACAAAAAATAAGTAAGACAGTTAGCGTCGGTATTTCGGCACGGCATGTTCATTTGTCACGGATACATCTGGATATCTTATTTGGTCCTGGCTATCAGCTCCATCCATACAAGTATGTTTATCAGCCTGGTCAATACGCTGCAGAAGAAACCGTCGATTTGGTAACGCCTAAAGCCACTTTTAATAATGTGAGAGTATTGGGACCGGAACGGGAGCAGACGCAAGTTGAGATTTCTATCACCGATGCAATCAAGCTCGGCCTTAACGTGCCTGTGCGGGACTCTGGTGACATTAAGGGATCACCGGGAATTACTTTGATTGGTCCTAATGGTTTGGTAGTTATAGAGAAAGGGGTAATTGCTGCTTGGCGTCATATTCATATGAATTTGGTCGATGCATCTGAATTAAGTGTCAAAGACCGCGACTTTGTTCGCGTACAATGTGGTGGTGAAATTAGGCCGATTATTTTAGAAAAAGTACTGGTCCGAGTACATGATAGCTTTGTCTTAGAAATGCATATTGATACAGATGAGGCAAATGCAGCTATGATTGCCAACGGCGATTTACTAAAGATTATGGAATGATGGCCTTATTTATTTATGGGGGGATGAAGTATGGCAAGACTGGTTTTTCAAGAGGAAAGGTGTAAGGGGTGTGAATTATGCAAGGATGCATGTCCTAAAGGTATTATTGTTATGGCGGAGCGGTTTAATGAAAAGGGGTACCATCCGGCAGTTTGTTCTGACGCGGAAAAATGTGTAGGGTGCGCGATTTGTGCAAAGGCATGTCCTGATATAGTTATCGAAATTATGGAGTAAGGGAAGTGGAACATTTGTTAGAAAAGCAATTGATGAAAGGTAATGAAGCAATTGGTGAAGCTGCAGTAATTGCCGGGTGCAGGTATTATTTTGGTTATCCTATCACACCTCAATCTGAGTTAATTGAATATATGGCCAGGCGTCTTCCGGCAGTCGGGGGTACGTTTCTTCAAGCGGAAAGTGAGATTGCTGCTATTAATATGGTCTATGGCGCTGCTGGTGCTGGAGCCAGGGTTATGACTTCTTCATCAAGTCCTGGCGTAAGTTTAAAACAAGAGGGAATTTCCTATATAGCGGCAGGTGAATTGCCTTGTGTGATTGTCAACATCATGCGGGGTGGACCTGGACTAGGTGGCATCCAGCCGGGACAAGCCGATTATTTTCAGGCCACCAAAGGCGGCGGGCACGGTGATTATCACTGTATCGTAGTTGCGCCAAGCAGTGTACAGGAAATGACAGATTTAACTATACACGCGTTTAACTTAGCTGATCAATATCGTAATCCAGTTATGATTTTAGGTGATGGTGCTCTCGGTCAAATGATAGAACCGGTCACATTTCTTGATATTCCGCAATTTACGGCTGATAAGTCGTGGGCTACAACCGGGATGGGAGAACGCAATAAGCCAAACAGTATTAATACACTATATCTTGAGCCTGAAACACTAGAACAGGTTAATACAAAATTGCAGCACAAGTACCAAGTCATAGAGCAGCAAGAAGTACGTTGGGAAACCAGCTATACTGACGATGCTGATTTAATACTTGTTGCTTACGGAATTACTTCGCGTATTGCAACTTCAGCAGTAGAAATGGCTAGGGCTGCCGGACATAAAGTGGGTTTGTTTCGCCCGATTACCCTTTGGCCGTTTCCTAAACAAGCGTTAGCCGATATAGTGGCAAAAGCATCGGCTGTCTTAACAGTAGAACTTAGTGCCGGACAGATGGTGGAAGATGTAAATCTTGCAATCAAGTGCTCGAAACCCGTATATTTCCATGGCCGCACCGGTGGCATGATGATGAGCTCTCGGGATATCTATGAAAAAATAGTAGACATACTTGTAGCTGGGAGAGGTGAGTAAAGTGGAAGGTAAAGTGTTTACGAGACCACAAGCTCTGACAGATGCAGCAACACATTACTGTCCTGGTTGCCAGCATGGTTTGGTTCATCGTTTGGTAGCAGAAGTAATTGATGAATTATCTATTAAAAAAAAGACAATTGGTGTAGTACCTGTTGGCTGTTCTGTAATGGCTGATCAATATTTTAATGTTGATGTTCAGCAAGCTGCACACGGACGGGCACCTGCAGTAGCAACCGGGATTAAACGAGTACACCCTGATTGTGTGGTATTCTCGTATCAAGGGGATGGTGACATTGCAGCTATCGGCATGGCAGAAATTGTACATGCTGCCGCACGCGGTGAGCAGATAACGACGATATTTGTCAATAACGCTATATATGGGATGACAGGTGGACAAATGGCACCTACGACGCTGGTAAATCAAGTTACGGCTACATCACCAACTGGTCGCCAGTTAGAAACAGCTGGTTACCCTATCCGGCTTGCGGAAATGCTAGCCACCCTGGATGGCGCAAAATACATTGCCCGCGTTTCGGTAAATGACCCTGTCAATATGAATAAAGCCAAGGATGCAATTAGAGCTGCTTTCAAGACGCAAATTCGTGGTGATGGTTTTGCCATGGTAGAAGTCTTGGCTACGTGCCCGACTAATTGGGGGGTATCGCCTGTCGATGCCAAACAGTGGCTAAAAGAAAACATGCTTCCGCAATTCCCGCTTGGAGTCTATAAAAATAGTGGGGTGGAACAATAATGAGACATGAAATAATTATGTCCGGATTTGGCGGGCAAGGGGTTATGGTTATGGGTCAGCTTCTGACTCAGGCTGGGATGATGGAAAACAAAAATGTATCATGGATGCCATCCTATGGTCCAGAGATGCGAGGCGGAACGGCCAATTGCTCTGTAATCATTTCCGATGAAAAAGTTGGTGAACCTACTGTGAGTGAACCATCGGCTGCAATAATAATGAACTCACCGTCACTGGACAAATTTGAACCGATACTAAAGTCCAATGGAATTATGATTATTAATAGTTCTCTTGTTGATAAAGCAGCGGAGCGCAAAGATATTCAGGACTATTGTGTACCGATAAACGATATTGCCAATGAACTAGGGAGCATTAAGATGATCAATATGGTTGCTTTGGGGGCATTGTTGGCTGCTACAGGTATCGTGGCAAATGAATCGCTAATTCAAGCGTTTGCTAAAAAGTTTATATCTAAACCCAAGCTTGTATCTGTAAATGTTGAGGCCTTTAGCAGGGGCTATGAGTTTGTGGTGAAGAGTAAGAATGATCGAAAGAGTAAGTGCCAAGGTTAGTGAGAAGGGGAATATGGCGATGGCGTATACGATTTTAACGATAAACCCCGGATCTACTTCAACTAAAATCGGCGTTTATAACGATGCAGTTGAGTTCTGGAGTGAAAAAATCATTCATGATACAGGTGAACTAAGTAGATTTGCCTCAGTAAACGCACAATACCAGCATCGTCTGGATAAAATTAAGGAAAAACTCCGGCACAGTGGTGTGGGGCTAAGCGAATTTGATGCTTTTGTTGCTAGGGGTGGTTTATTAAAACCGGTAATGGGTGGAACCTATGCAATTAATGAGGGCATGTTGGCTGATTTGAGGGAGTCAAGGTATGGCACCCATGCCTCTAATCTGGGAGCGTTATTGGCACAGAGTTTAGCTATGGAAATGCATAAGCCAGCTTTTATCGTGGATCCAGTCGTGGTAGATGAATTGAAGCCTGTCGCTCGTATTACAGGCCGACCGGAGATAAAAAAACGCAGCATTTTTCATGCGCTCAATCAAAAAGCAATTGCGCATAGGTTAGCAAACCAGGTTAACCGTCCGTATGAAGAGCTTACTTTGATTGTGGCTCATTTAGGTGGGGGTATTTCTGTTGGGTGCCATAATAAGGGGCGTGTTATTGAAGTTAATAACTCATTAGATGGCGAGGGGCCGTTTTCGCCGGAGCGGGCAGGAACGGTGCAGGCTGCGCAATTTGCCGAGTTATTATTCACACTCAACCTAGATAGAGAGCGGGTAACAAAGCTGCTTGCTGGGCAGGGGGGGCTTGTGGCTCACTTGGGAACTAACGATGTGCGGGAGGTTGAAAATCGCATAACAGCTGGTGACGATGAGGTAAAGCTTATATATGATGCCATGATTTATCAGATCGCACGCTTTATTGCAGCTGCAGCTGTTCCCGTCAGTGGCTGTGTCGATTACATTGCTATTACTGGTGGTATGGCCCATTCAGAATATATTATAAAAGAACTGACTGAGTATATTTCCTTCATTGCACCCGTTAAGATTTTTCCAGGTGAAGATGAACTTAAAGCACTGGCCGAAGGAGCACTCCGGGTGTTACGGGGGGATGAAGAATGTCGGGAGTACATATAGTACTATAACAGACTAAAGCTGAATACTTAGTAGGGCATCGGTATTTATACTGGTGCCCTACTTACTTTCAGGATGTTTTGGATCTCTTTGGTGGGATAAGTTAGCATATATGTAAAATACTTATTTTAATGTACGAATTTTGAAGGAATGTGAAAATTTATATTGAAAAATAGATAATACGATCTCAAAAGCGAAAGCTGTTCAGCATGGATGAACATAGGCGAAGATTTTGTAACCATCAGCAAGAAGGGGGTGGTATCCGGAGATGACAGAAATTAGTCAACTTGGAAAACAGCAATTGTTTGAATGGGGCTCTATTCTCTGGTTTGTTGAACCCGGCAATCTGGATGTTGAGCGAATGAGCGTTGGCCTTGTAACTTTTAAGCCTAACACGATACAAGAGGAGCATCTTCATTTCGGGGATGAGCAAGTCATATATGTTGTTTCCGGCAATGGTAAGCAGATTATTGACGGAAATTCTTGTACACTAAAGACGGGGGATATCAGGCATATGTCTCCCTATACACGGCACAAGGTGTTTAATGATTCAACAGAAGAACTGAAATTACTCATCGTCTATACTCCCTCCAAATTTCAAAGGTTATTGTCTCAGCCAATCGAATCAGCCAGTTTTATTGATAGCAGCGATATTAGAACTTTTCTTGATTTTGAAATAATCGCGGGGTTGCTAAATAGATTATCCGAGGCATTAGGACTTAGTCTGGCTATTCTTGATACCGCTGGTGAGTTTATTATTAAAACCGACAACTACCCTGAATTTTGCTGTTTACTCCATGAGGCCAGTTTTGGTAGCCACTGCCGCCAACGCATTCAAAAAGTATTTGCGGAAATTGAGGACATCGGAAAAACACATTTATTCTTATGTTGTAACGATATTGCCAGTATTATAATACCAATTCTAAGCGGAAAGTCGGTTAACGGATATATCAAATGTGGGGAAGTATTTTTAACAAAACCAGACAGTGAGCGCATGCTATGTTCACTCCGTGAGGTAGCGGCTATGTATCAATTGCCGTCCGACATTGTTTTGAATAGTGCCTTAGCAATCAGAACTGAGCCCAAAAGCCGGCTGTATGCGGCGGCTGAGGCTACTTTCGCCATAGCCAACTGCATTGCCGAGATGACAAGCACGGCATTACGACAAAAAGAATTAGACAATAGCCAGCTTTCGCTGATTAAGGAACAGATGGCAACTGCAAAGCTAGAAAAGGCGCTGCAAGAGTCTGATTTAAAATTGCTGCAATCTCAAATTAACCCGCATTTCTTATTCAACACACTTAATACGATTGCCCATCTTGCATATATTGACGGAACTGAGAAGGTAGCCAAACTTGTTTGGAGCTTGGCTGATTTACTGCGATTTACTTTGCATAAACCGGAACAGCTAATTCCGTTTCATGAGGAAATGAGGATGCTTAATAGTTTCCTGGATATTCAGCAAGCACGGTTTGGTAAACATCTCAATATCATTATGGACATTGAACAAGGTCTTGATAAGGTGTTTGTTCCTGGAATGTTATTTCAACCGCTGCTTGAAAATGCTATCATTCATGGAATTGAGTTAAATACACAACCGGGGCTGATTAAGGTAACTATAAAACGCCGAGGGGATAAACTATGCTGCCGTATCGAGGATAACGGCACTGGCTTTGATCCTCAAGCCATAGGGAGAAAAAAGCAAGGTATCGGCATAAACAGTGTTAAGAATCGTTTGAAGTATTACTATAATGATGAATATGAGTTTGTTCTTACAAGTCAGCCGGGGAAAGGCACTGTTGTTGAGCTCGTTTTTCCGATAGGTGGTAATGAAAATGCATGATATTAGAGTATTAGTGGCAGACGATGAGTCCACAGTCAGAACATTCATCCAAACTGTCATCAATAAAGAAAAAATGCCTGTGTCTGCTTTTGCAGAAGCTGAAAACGGGGTGGATGCCGTAAGAATTGCTCGTGATTTTAAGCCAGACTTGGTTTTTCTCGATATACGAATGCCTGGCTTAGATGGAATCCAGGTGGCTGAGATTCTATTAGCTGATGAATCTAAGGCAAATGTTGTTATTGTATCGGCGTACAATGAGTTTGAGTATGCCAGAGCAGCCTTTAAGGCTGGGGTCGACGATTACATTCTGAAACCGATAAGACCTGAAGAAGTAATGGAAGTAATCAAAAAAACTGCTGAAAAATGTGAAATGGTTTGTGGGAATGATACCAATCAGCTTTCTATCAAAACACCGACTCTTGTTAAGGCAGTAATTGATTATGTTGAAGAGAATGTAAGCAGACAACTGCAATTGCGAGATATTGCACGGGCTGTCTTTGTAAGTCCTTGCCATCTTAGCCGAACATTCAAATACTTAACAGGACAATCCATAGTGGATTATATCCAGGAGCAACGATTAGTAAAGGCGAGTGAGCTGCTAACCACAACTGATTTTTCAATAACGGAAGTAGCTGGCCGGGTAGGCTTTAATGATGCAGCCTACTTTGCAACCTGTTTTAAAAATAAAATAGGTACTACACCAATGCAGTACCGGAAAATACAAGAAATTAAAAATAAATAGCAATAAAATGAACAATACAGATACAATGGCTGTATTGTTTTTTTTGTTCGCATGATATTAAATACTTTAGACAACTTACTAAATGA
Organism: Sporomusa malonica; assembly: GCF_900176355.1. Classification (GTDB taxonomy): domain Bacteria; phylum Bacillota; class Negativicutes; order Sporomusales; family Sporomusaceae; genus Sporomusa; species Sporomusa malonica. The sequence goes on from NZ_FWXI01000002.1 coordinate 341,996, forward strand.
TTAATTTAATAAAACTATTTATCATAAAATTAAATCTATTTAAAGGGAGAGGATTTATAAATGCGCAGTGATATTGTAAAAAAAGGATCAACACGGGCTGCTCATCGTTCTTTGTTTTACGCAATGGGTTATACTCCTGGTGATTTGAAGAAGCCGCTAATTGGTATTGTTAACGCTTTTAACGAAATAATCCCCGGACATTTTCATTTGCGTGACATTGCCGATGCAGTAAAACTAGGAGTGGCTGCGGCCGGTGGCACTCCGGTAGAATTCCCGGCAATTGGTATTTGCGATGGAATTGCTATGGGCCATGACGGGATGAAGTATCCTTTGCCCAGCCGGGAATTAATTGCCGACTCCATCGAAGCTATGGCAACAGGGCATGGGTTTGACGGTCTGGTGCTTATCCCTAACTGCGATAAAATTGTTCCTGGTATGCTGATGGCCGCTGCACGGGTAAATATTCCTGCGATTGTAGTTAGCGGTGGTCCTATGATGGCAGGCCGTTACAAGGGACGTGATGTGAGTGTTAGTACCATGTTCGAGGCGGCTGGGCTTTATGAAGCCGGAAAAATAACAACTGAAGAACTTGATAGTATGGAAAAATCCGCTTGCCCAGGTTGTGGTTCTTGCGCCGGTCTATTTACTGCCAATACTATGAACTGCCTTACTGAGGCATTAGGTATGGGTTTGCCAGGTAATGGCACAATACCGGCCGCTCAATTTGGTGCCCGCCGCATGCTGGCCAAAACAGCGGGACAAACGATTGTTGATTTGATAGAAAAAGATATAAAACCCCGTGATATTATGACCAAAAAAGCATTTGCCAATGCCATTGCAGTAGATATGGGGATAGGCGGTTCATCCAATACTGTTTTACATTTACCGGCAATTGCTTATGAGGCTGGAATTGAATTACCACTCGAACTGTTTGATACAATAAGCGGTAAAACCCCGTATATTACCAAACTTAGTCCTGGCGGTACCCACCATATTCAGGATCTTAATGAAGCCGGTGGTATATCTGCTGTTATGAAGGAACTTGACAAACTTGGACTTATTCATACCGATGTAATCACGGTAACTGGTAGATTGAGCGAACGGATAAGGTCTGCAGATATTGAACGAACAGATGTTATTAAGACTGTTGAACAACCTTATCGCCGGACTGGCGGAATTGCGATTCTCAAGGGGAATTTAGCTCCTGATGGTGCTGTGGTCAAGGAAAGCGCAGTTGCTGAGGATATGCTTGTATTTAAAGGTACTGCTCGTGTTTTTAATTCTGAAGATGAAGCTATTGAATCCATTCTTGCTAGAAAGATCAAAGATGGTGATGTGATCGTTATCCGGTATGAAGGCCCCCAAGGAGGGCCGGGGATGCGTGAGATGCTTAACCCCACAGCGATTATTACTGGAATGGGACTGAAAGTAGCATTACTAACCGATGGACGGTTTAGTGGTGCGACCCGGGGCGCCTGTATTGGTCATATTGCACCTGAAGCAATGGCAGAAGGGCCTATTGGACTAATAAAAGATGGCGATACGATTGCAATTGACATCCCGGGACGGATGCTCAATGTTGAATTAAGTGATGCCGAACTTGCCGCGCGTAAGGCAACTTGGGTAAAGCCGGCACCGAGGGTCACAACCGGGTATCTTGCACGTTACGCCAAACTTGTTACATCAGCCAAAACCGGCGCTGTATTGAAGTAGGGAGGAATTATTGTGGAAAAATTAGAAAAAGCGTCGCAATTTATTACGAAGTTATTTCCGGTATGGGTTATCGTTTTTGCTGCTATTGCCTTTTTATCGCCCAATCCGTTTAAGCCTTTTGGCACCTTTATTCCGTATTTGCTCGGATTGATTATGCTAGGTATGGGGCTAACCATGAGCCTAGATGATTTTAAACTGGTCTTTACCAGACCGAAAGATGTAATCTATGGGGTAATCTTACGTTTTGTTATTATGCCTGGTGTTGCATTTGTTGTTGCCAAATTAATGGGTTTGCCGCCCTCTTTGGCGGCCGGCCTAATTCTTGTAGGTGCTTGTCCCAGTGGCACAGCCTCTAATGTCATGACGTTTATCGCCAAGGGAGATACCGCGCTATCGGTAACTGTTTCCAGTATTAACACGGTTTTGGCACCTTTTCTAACTCCTTATATCTTCTTGCTGCTGGCCGGCACGCTGATTCCGATTAATGCTGAGGCATTACTTGCAGACATTCTCAAAATTGTATTATTCCCTGTGGCTCTTGGTATTTTGATTCGGATATTTGCTGCTGATTTTGTTGAGCGAGTTATGAAAATTATTCCACTTGTTTCAGTGTTATCTATCATCGCTATTATTACGATAGTTGTTGCCTTAAGTGCCGCCAAACTGGCGACTGTCGCTGCCATCGGCTTTATCGCTGTCGCTCTGCATAATGGATTGGGTTTAGGGCTTGGGTATGGCGCTTCCAGAACACTGGGAATGACTCACAAAAAGTCAAAAGCATTGGCTTTTGAAATTGGAATGGAGAACTCAGGGCTGGCAGTGGCGCTGGCAATAGCGCATCTTGACCCAGTAGCTGCGATTCCAGGTGCTATTTTTAGTGTATGGCATAATTTCACTGGATCCTTACTTGCTGGTTATTGGCGTTCAAAGGATTCCGAAGAGCAAATTAGCTCAAATGAAATTAGCGCCTAAACTACAATGCAGCCCCGGTGACGGGGCTGCTTACACTAATCATTAATGAGGTGATGGGAGACGTGCTTAGCGAAAAATGGCGGTATAACGAGATGGTGCATTCCGGGGTTGATTTTTCCGACAGTAATGAAGTGCAAGTTTATGATTCTTACATGCAGAAACTTAGAGACATATCGCCCGAAGTAAAGAAAATGAAAGATGTGCTTCAACTGGGCACTAATGACATTGTTTTAGATATTGGGGCAGGTACTGGAGAAATGGCTATTGGGTTGGCTGCTCACTGTAAGCATGTACTGGCTTTTGATATTTCTGCCGTTATGATCGAATGTGCAAAGCAAAAAGCGATAAAACGCCAGTGTAATAATATCACTTTTGCGCAGGCTGGATTTTTAACATTTATGCAACCTCTGCATTCGATAGATCGAATAATATCTCAATTTGCCCTGCATCATTTACCTGATTTCTGGAAGTTCGTGGGTTTACAACAAATACATTCCGCCTTGAAGCCAGGTGGGATATTTTGCCTGCAAGATGCTGTGTTACCGGTAAAGAATGACTATGAATCGTATTTTTCTGAAGTAGTTAGGCAGGTTGAGGGCGGGGGCGGTTCAAAAGTAGCCAGGGATACAGAGAAAACCTTCCGTGACGAGTACCTGACCTTAGATTGGATACTGGAAGGCTTGCTGGAAAAGGCTGGTTTCAGAATCGTTAGTAGAGAGTATGGAGCTCCTTTTGTAGGTACTTATCTCTGCACAAAATAAGAGTTCAATAAATTCGGGAGGCAAGGTGATGATTGTCCTTGACCAACTTGTTAGCTTAGTGCCGGTCATCAGAAGTCTATTTATGGCTGATACCGGGATTAGCATTACCGATAAGGAAAAAATTGTTTACTATCAACCTGGCCAAAACCTTGACCTCAAGGTAGTGTTAGGCTCTCCTTTAAGCGAAGATATGATTACAAGTCAGGCAATGAAAAAACGATGCCGTGTTGTTAAACGAATGGATGCTTCGCTTTGGGGGATGCCCTTTATTGCGTTGGCAGTGCCGATTACTGACGAATATGGTGAAGTCGTGGGAGCCATTTCAGTGCAAGAAACTGTAGAAAGGCAAGAAGCCTTGCAACAAATGGCAAGTTCTCTTACAGATAGTATTACGATACTTGCCAGTACAACTGAAGAGATATCCGCACAGTCCCAAGAAATTGCAGCAACTTGTCAAAGCCTATCATCGCAGATTGAAGGCTCTATGGCAAGAGCTAAAGCAACGGACAAAGTAGTAGGTTATATTCAAGAAATTTCTAGTCAAACGAATTTACTGGGGCTAAATGCTGCTATTGAAGCAGCGCGGGTAGGCGAGCAGGGACGGGGGTTTGGTGTAGTTGCTGAAGAAATCCGGAAATTGGCGACAAGCAGTGCGGAGTCAGTTCAAAAGATCAGACAAATTCTTCTGGATATACAATCCGATAGTAGTATGATCAGTCGACAAATTGGTCAGATAGAAGCGGTTGTGTCAGACTTGGCTGGCGCTATCGCCCAAATAGCTGCAGCAGTACAACAGAGTGCAACTGACGCAAATAAACTTGATATTCTTGCACGGCAACTAGATGAGGAAGCAAGTACTACGCCTAATTAGTGTCACACGTGATATGTTGGTTCGTTAAAGCTGGGGGGGATTCTTGCGATCTCAGAACTTTTTTTGATTCGCACTAGCAAAATAGAAGAGATGCCAATTTCGTTAAATCGATGGTTTTTTGCAAGTTAACTTTGTTGGAAATAAATTGGCTATAACATGCAGGTTCTTTTCTTTGTCTTTGAAATCTCTTCAAGGAATAGGAGTTACCCAGAAGACGAAAACATGATTATACTGAAATAAAGATTATAGAATGATCAGTGCTTTTTGGAATGATCTTTGGGGGCATTTTACCTGATCCGCTAAAACGTTCAGCCAAAAATTTTTGATAACAAAAGTTTTGCGCCTGGCTGGTGTTGGTTCGCCTCCACCACAATTTGGAAATTAGTAAAACCCGCGAATTTATCGCGGGTTTTTTGCTACGGTGAGGGGGTTAGGTGTTAGAGGACCGAGAGTTATGATTTACTTTAAAAGGAGGCTATTGGGATGAGCATAAAAAACTAATGAATAGAGTACACATACACGGCTCCCTCATTCCAGCCGCCCACGTAAAGAGTGTCTTCGTGGACGAGGAGAGCCACGCATCCGCCAATGTTATTTGCTACGATTTCTGTTGAACCGTCCGGTGCAATCCGACGTACGCAGTCATCGCCATTATCAACAGCAAAAATTTCATTTTGACGGCTGATGTCAATGCCAACACCGGGACGCCCAAACTGAGTTGAAAAGATGCTAATTGCCCTTTCCGGTGTCACTTTGATAATGCCTCCGCCATAATTGGTGACATAGAGATTTCCCTCCCTGTCTTCGGCGACGCCGACAGGAGTACGCATATCTTTTGCTAGCAATTCAATTTTTCCAGAGGCGGTTATTATTACAATCTCGTTACTGCTTCTATTACTCACTAACAGGTCGCCGGCGTGATTAAAGACTATACCGGTAGGTGTATGCAGTCCTTGGGCAAATATACTTTTTTCTCCCGCTGGCGTGATTTTATAAATAACATCCCGCGAATAGTCGGCAACGTATAAATTGTCCGCCTGGTCGAAAGCCAAGCCTGCCGGAGAACCCATACCATCAGCAAACGTGCTGTAGTTACCTGCTATATCTACCCTGGTAACAGAGCCTCCACTCCAATTTGATACATAAAGATTGCCGCTATGGTCTATGGCAAGCCCTGTAGGAGCTTGAAAGCCTTTATAGGTTTTCCTCAGCGTCATTACTGCGTCTTTGGCTGTGGGTTGATTTCGTACTTCCTGGGTGGTCGGGCTAAGGTTGGCTATTGATTTAGGTGTCGAGGCCGGCTCTTGTCCGGCTATGCCGAAAGAGCAGCCTGTAACAGATAAAAGAGCCACAATAGCAAGGGGCAGTAATCGTTGCATTTATCTTCCTCCTTTGACTGCTTTTTGATTATGCAGGGAACCTCCGGCATAACTGAATACCGGTGCCCCCAAACTAAAGGCAAATGTTTCCCCGTCAACAGCGCCCACAGTCTCATTGCTGTCGTAAAGCGCCAGCAGTAAATCTGCCATTTGTTCACTGGTATGGTAGTGGGCAAAACTCTTGTCATAATCATACTCCGCTACATCGTTGGCGATTTTACCAAACTCTGTTTGCGTCGCGGCAGGGGCCAGTACTTTTGCCTTTAGTTCGGCTTGCTCCGCCCTTAATTCATGGGCCAGCCCTTCGGTAAAGGCGCTTACGTAGAATTTGGCCGCACAATAGGTAACGGCGTTGGGGACTATACAATAGCCGCCCCGAGAGGAAATATTAATGAGCTGAGATCCGGGAACATCCTTGTAATCCCGGACATAGAGCGAGGATAAAAGGGTCAGGGCTTCCACATTGAGGCGCAGCATGGTTTCCATTTTGCTCAAATCCTGCTGAGCCACACTGTCATAATTACCAAAGCCCGCATTATTAATCCAGGTTTCAATCGGATACTCTGTTACCTCCTGATAGAGTTGATACACATTTGCGGGAATGGATAAATCACAGACTTTTACTATGACATCCACGGCCGGATACTGTTCCCAAATTTCTTGTTGTAGTTTTTCCAGCTGGGTTTTGCGGCGGGCGACTACAATTACATTTTTAGTTCGCCGGGAGAACGCTTTAGCGGCTGCATAACCGATACCGGAACTGGCGCCCGTAATAACCGTATAGTTTTGGGTGTTATTCATTTGTAAAACCTCCTGTTCTTTGGTATGCTTATACTGTACAATCTAGAGTAAACTCTAGGTCAAGTCTTTTGCGGAGGTGTGTGAAATGAATTATTCCATTGGCGATTTTTCGGCCATTACTGGGATTAGTATTTATACGCTGCGGTACTATGAAAAGGAGAGCCTGATTATTCCGGCGCGAAAAGAAAACGGCAGACGCAGTTATGCGGAAAGTGATATTGCGTGGATACAGTTTATCAAACGATTGAAAGATACCGGTATGCCAATCAGGGAAATTCAAAAATATGCTAAGCTCCGGGCTCAAGGCGTTACGACAATGGCTGATCGCATGGAAATGCTGGCAAGGCACCGGGCTGTTCTCAAGGAAGAGATAGGAAAGCTGGAGGAACATCTTAGCAACCTGGATGATAAAATTACCTATTATCGGACGGAGATAAGGAAATGTACCAATCTGCGGGAAGACAGAAGGACAGCGGAAGTGTCTTGCTGTACATGAATAAAATGTTATGGTTACCTTGAGGTGTTAAAAGTGGTAAGGACGAAAAGGGCGGATTTGCAAGGTCACGGATCGCCTCTATCAATTGGAATTTGAGTAAATAAATGTAAAATATTTTAAGCATAAGTTTGCCAAAGTGGTAGGCTTATGCTTAATTGTTTTGTATAATTAGTTTTAAGATATCAATTATAATTTATTAAAAAACTCTTATCTTAAGGTTGAACTTTTTTTATATATAGCGTTTTTAGATACTTTATTCCTAAAGCAGGCTTTTCTCCAAGACCGCTATGACAGAATCAGTGGATATAATTTTTAACGAAAGCAATTTTGATGAGATTTTAAGTGGACGGTCGGAAATTCGTAATAAAGTAATTGCTCGTGTATTTAAAGAAGGTGAATTAATTGAATAATGGGGGCGAGGTATTCAGCAAATCAATAGATTATGCTTGGAAAATGGCCTAAGACAGCCGGATATAATGTTCATTATAACTGAAAGGTTAAGCTACGTGGATGCATATTCAGCGCCAATGAGCGTTGCAACACTTCAGGTCATGGTTTATCAGCTGATACACAACGTCTGGTTTTATCTCCTGACGTCGGCCGTGCTCCTTTGGGCTGAAGATTATGGCCGAACGGGCAGCGGAAGTCGGCGGACACCTGGAGATCCAATCAAAGCCGGGCGCGGGAACGAAAGTGACAGTCCAGTTCAATCTGGAAAACTCGGAAAGCAAGGTGGAAAGCGATGAAGATACTGCTGGTCGATGACCAGGCCCTGGTGCTGGAAGGACTGCGGAGTTTCCTGTTGGCCAAAGGTTATGAGGTGGTAGGCACGGCGCGAAATGGGGCAGAGGCATTGGTCAAATTCGAAATGCTCAGACCCGAGCTTGTGCTGATGGATATCCAGATGGAAGGCTGTAACGGAATTGAGGCCACAAGGATAATCAAAAGAGACTACCCTGACGCCAAAATAGTGATGCTCACCGCCATCGAGACCGATCGGAACCTGATCGCGGCCATTCAGGCCGGCGCGGAAGGGTATCTGCTCAAAGACATGGAGCCGGATAGCTTTATCGGCCATCTCGCCGCAATCACCACCGGCGAGATGCCGTTCGCGCCGGGGCTGGCCAGGCGGCTGCTGAAAAAGCTGAGCGACCACCGTCCAAGGGAAGGGGACAGCGGGGAGGCGCGTAAGCTGACCAAGCGGCAAACCGAACTGCTACAGCTTCTGGCGCAGGGGTTAACCTACAAGGAAATTGCCGGTCAATTGGGGTTGGCGGTGGATACGGTGAGGTATCACATCAAGGAAATATTGGCCAAGACGCAGCTGGCTAACCGGGTGCAACTGATCGCGAACATCTCGCGGCTTACGCCAGACGAGGAAGACACCGGCCGATAAACCGTCCTTGGGGCGTATAGACTAACGAAAGTGGTAGTGGACGACTACCACTTTTTCTTTTTTTCGACTACCACAAAAGGAGGTATGGGAAAAAGGAGAATTTGCTATTATGGAATTCAATGGGATAACCTTGCACTAATTTGGAAGTCGGGTGAACAAGATGAAAAAAGGCTTGGAGGTAGGAATATGCGGCATAGGCCCGATTTGGGAGGAGATCGCGGAAAGCCTCCGGTGGCCGACCGTTATTGCCGCCAACCTGCGCAAACTCCCCGAGACGAAACTGATCGGCTTCAATCCCGAAGGCGATGGCATCATTGTTTTTTCCGCCAGCTGGCAGCCGGTACTGTCTGTGGAGGAACTGACACGGGTGAGCGAGTGCGGATCGGCCGGTGAAAACATGTATGAACGGAAAGTGAGGAGCAACAATGATTGATAAGCTGGCGAATCGTGAAAAAAAATATATTACTTTTGCCGTAAGCATAGCCCTAGCGGCCTGCGCGGTCTTAAGCGCCCACGCCGCGCCGCCTACTGCCGGCGCCATCCTTGAAGGGGCCAAGCCGCCGGCGGCGGTGCAACCACCGCTGGTTAAAAGCCCGGAAATCACCATCGAGGGCGGGCAGCCGCCAGCCCAGACCGGCGACCAGCAGAAAATACCCGTACGGGGCTTCCGTATCAGCGGCGAGTCACCGCTGCCAGCCGACGAGCTGTTAAACCTTATTAAAGGCGAGAGCGGCCGCGAGCTAACCCTCGGCGAGCTTAACGCGTTGGCCGGCAAGCTTACGCAGTATCTCCGCCTGCAAGGCTACATCGTGGCCTTCGCTTACATACCGGCTCAGGATATCAAGGACGGCGTCGTCGAGATCGCCGTCATCCCCGGCAAATACGGCCAGATGAAAATAACCGGTAACGGCCGCTTCAACCACGACCGGTTGCGCGCCATGCTCCACACCACCGCCCCCGGCAGCGTCATCACCAGGGAGCCGCTGGAGCGGGCATTGCTCCTGTTGAGCGACCTGAACGGCATCAGCATTAAGGCTACTCTTTCCCCCGGCGAGACAAACGGTACCGCCGACCTCATTCTCGATGTGAGCGATGCGGACAGAGTGCGCGGCGCCGTCTACGCCGACAACTGGGGCAACCGCTACACCAGCCGTAACCGTGTAGGCTTCCAGGTGACCGCCGGCAACATCGGCGGTGACGGCAACGATTTGTCCCTCGGCGGCCTAATCTCGAGCCACAATCGCCTGAATAACTATAATCTGGGCTACAGCCTCCTGGCGGGAGACGATGGCGCCCGCTTCAGCGTCAAACACTCACGGGTTAACTATACGTTAGGCGATACCTTCGCCAGCCTTGGGGCCGCCGGCCAGGCGAAGGTAACCAGCTACGACCTCACCTACCCGCTTATCCGCAGACGTGTCTTCAGCCTGTACGGCACCTTAGGCTACGACGACAAGCGCCTGCGCGACGATGTTACCGCCACCGACAGCTATTCGCCGAAAAAGAGCCGCCTAGTCAACCTGGGCCTCGCTGGCAGCTTCGCCGACAACTGGCTGGGCGGCGGCAGTAACGCCTTCAGTCTTACCCACAGCCGCGGCCGGCTCAGAATCCTGGACGCCGCCACGGCAGCCAACGATAACGCCACTGCCGCCACCGCCGGCCACTTTTTCAAAACCCTTCTCACCTACCAGCGCCAGCAATATGTGGCTGAGAATCTTAATTTCCACTTTACCTTCAGCGGCCAGTTGGCCGACAAAAACCTTGATTCGTCGGAAAAACTCTTCCTCGGCGGCGCCGACGGCGTGCGGGCTTTCCCGCAGGGGGAGGCGGCCGGGGATGAAGGCTGCAAGCTGACCGGCGAGCTGCGCTGGCGGCTGCCCGGGATGTCCACGCCCCAGGACAACGTATATCTCACCGGCTTTTATGATTACGGCAGCGTCATCATTAATCACACTCCGTGGGCGGGGGCAGGCGACAGCAACCGCCGCAGCCTGACGGGCGCCGGTGTGGGGCTTTTGTGGACGCGGACCCCGGATTTCGCGCTGCGCCTCGACTGCGCCTGGAAGATCGGTAGGGAGCAGGCGACGGCCGATGCCGACGCGAGCAACCGTATCTGGCTGCAGGGCGTAAAATATTTTTAGGATTTATAAGGAGGAGTCGTCGTGCAGAGGAAATGGAAACGGCGCTGGCAGCGGGTCATCGCTAAAGCAATCTTGCCGGTGGCGGCGGGTATGTTGCTCCTGTCGGCCTACAGCCCAGCCCTAGCCAACCCTACGGGCGGCACGGTGGCCAACGGCAGCGCGAGTATCGCGACCAGCGGTAGCACCATGATCATAAACCAAGCCACGAATAAAGCTGTTATCAACTGGCAGAGCTTTTCCATCGGTAAAGGCGAGATTGTGAATTTCGTTCAGCCATCAAGCACAGCGGTGGCGTTAAACCGGGTCGTCGGTAATAATGTGTCAAGCATCTACGGCAGCTTGAACGCCAACGGAAAGGTTTATCTCGTCAACCCCAACGGCATATTATTTTCCTCCTCCGCCCAGGTCAACGTCGGCGGCCTGGTGGCGTCAACGCTCAATATTTCCGACAGCGACTTCACGAGCGGCAAATATACCTTTGAGAAGAACGGCAGCGGTGGCAGCGTGACAAATGCGGGCAGCATCACCGCCACCAATGAGGCGGTGCTCATCGGGCCCACGGTGACCAACGAGGGCGTCATCACCGCCAAGGTGGTCGGCCTGGGGGCGGGGGACAAGGTCTCGCTCGACTTTTCCGGCGACCAACTGCTCAATGTCGCCGTCGACACCGGCGCTGCCGGTGGCAGCGCGAAGAACAGTGGCACGATAACCTCGACTGGCGGGCTGGTGGTCATGACTGCCGGCACCAAGGACGCTCTATTAAACACCGTGGTCAACAACAGCGGCGTCATCCGGGCGCAAAGCATAGCTAACGTCAACGGCGTCATCTGTTTGGAAGGCGGGAATGTGATTAACAGAGGCACTCTTGACGTCTCCGGCAAGACTTCGGGACAGACCGGCGGCGCTGTCAAAGTGCTGGGTGACACGGTGACGCTGGCGAGTGGCTCAACCATTGACGTGTCCGGCGATGCCGGCGGCGGCACCGCCCTCATCGGCGGGGCCTATCAGGGCGGAAGCCACGAATATGCGGCAACTAGCACCACGGTTGAAACGGGAACATTGATAAATGCCGACGCGATAACGACAGGGAACGGCGGCCAGGTGGTTGTCTGGGCCAACGATACCACTAATTTTGCCGGGAAGATCACTGCGAAAGGCGGCAGCATATCCGGCAACGGCGGCAATGTGGAGACGTCGGGCCACATTTTAACGGTAAGTGGCACTGTTTTGGCCGGGGCCACAAACGGTAATAACGGCTGCTGGCTTTTGGATCCTTATGATTATACAATCAACAGCGCAGCGGCGGCCAGTCTTGTGACTTCGCTGGATAGCAATACCGATGTAACGGTAAGGTCCAGCGACGGCACTTCGGGAACCGACGGCAATATTTATGTCAATTCGGCGCTGAATTGGACCGGCACCGGCACCCTGACACTGTCGGCCTACAATAACATCAACCTCAATTCCTCCATCAGCGCCGCCAATGGCGGTCTGATGCTTGCGGCCAATACCTCCGGCAGCGGAAATGGCACCACCACCGGCATCATCGTACCTGCTTCCGGCAGCAGCATCAGTGTAGGCACATTCAATCTGCAGAGCGGCACTTGGCGGGAAATCACCGGCAGTATATCGGCTTTTTACGCCAAGGACTTCCGCAGCAGCGGCGGCACCTTCATCCGTGCCCTCAGCGGCACCGGCGCGAGTACCAGTCCATACCAGATCGCCGACGTGTACGGCCTGCAGGGGGCCGGCTCCAGTGGCATGATCGGCAACTACTATACCCTGGCCAACGATATCGACGCCGGCGGCACGCAAGACTGGAACAGCGGCGCGGGCTTCGTGCCCATCGGCAACGACACGGTCGACGCCAACAACTTCACGGGCGGTTTCAACGGCGGCGGCCACACCATCAGCAATTTGTACATCAGCCGTTCGGCCACCACCCACATCGGCCTGTTTGGCTACTCCACCGGCACCATCCGTAACCTCGGGTTGATTGACGCCACGATTATTGGCAATAAGTACGTCGGCGCCCTGGTCGGTTACACCGGTGGAGGGACGATCACTAATTGTTATGTGGCCGGGACTTCCACGGTTACCGGCGCGGGCGACGTCGGCGGCCTGACCGGGGATAATTACGGGACGATTACCAATTGCTACAGCGATGTGACGGCGGTTTCCACCGGTTCCACCACCGGGGGACTGGTAGGCTGCAATAAAGGACTGATTGAAGATTCCCATAGCACGGGCAACGTAACCGGGACCGCGAACGTCGGCGGTCTGGTGGGTTATATGGGAAATACAGTCGGCACAATCACCGATTGTTATGCCACAGGTAATGTTACCGGCAGCGGTTATTATGTCGGCGGCCTGGTCGGATACAGCAAAAAAAATACCAGCGGGTCAATCAGCAACTGCTACAGTACTGGAGATGTCACCGGCGCAGGTTATGTCGGCGGGCTGGTGGGGCGCAATGAAATAAGTACGATCAGCGGCTGTTACAGCACCGGCGACGTGACGATGGCGGCCGGGACGGCAACGGCAGACACTTGGTCCGTTGGCGGTCTGATTGGCTATAACACAGGCAATATCACGGACTGTTACGCCACAGGCGATGTGGTTTCTCGTAACGGGTCCACCAAGTATGGCGCCAGCAATCTTTATGCCTGCGCCGGCGGGCTGGTGGGTGACAACGCAAGCGGGAATATCACCAGCTGTTACAGCACCGGCACAGTAACCAGCACTACCGGGCGGATAGTCGGCGGTTTGGTCGGCTGGCTCGATAGCGGCACCGTTTCGCAGTGTTATCACACTACCGGCGCGATAACCGGAAGTTATGTAGGCGTCGGGGGTTTGGTGGGATCTACCGACTCCGGCACCGTTGTCGAATATTCCTATAACACCGCGGCTGTGAAAGGGCTGGCCTGGGTTGGGGGCCTGATTGGCTATAACTCAGGTATGCTCCGTTACTCCTATAACACCGGTGCGATATCCGGAACCGGAAGCGGATATTATTATTTCGGCGGGCTGGTTGGCGTTAATGATGGTTCGATAACGGAGTGTTACAATATTGGCTCGCTGGATGGTGCCGCCGGTAATGTAAATATTGGCGGTGTGTCGGGGTCTGGTGGCTCGGTTACAGGCTGCTATTGGAGTACCGACAATAATACCAGCCTCAGTAACGACGGCTTGGGGCTGACCCTCGCCCAGATGATGCAAAAAGGCAGTTTCTCCGGCTGGGACATCGCCACCACCGGCGGCAGCAGCAGTGTCTGGCGGATCTACGAGGGCTACACCTGTCCGCTGCTACGCAATTTCCTGACGTCACTGACAGTGAGCGCCAACAGCGGTTCGCGCGAGTATGACGGCACGACCGATGCTTTGGGATTCGCCTATTCCATCACGCCGGACAGCAGTCTCCTGCTCGGCACCGTGACAGGCGCCACTGCCGGGAAAAACGTGGGTACCTACACCGTGACGCCTGACGGCCTGTATTCCAGTCAGCAGGGTTATGATATCAGTTATAGCAGCGGCACGGTGACGATCACTCCGCGAACCTTAACGGTCAGCGGATTGACGGCGGCGGATAAAATCTATGACGGAGGTATGGCGGCGACCGTGGATACAAGCGCGGCGGCGTTAGTTAATACAGTAGCGGGAGAAAGCGTGAGCTTGAGCATAATCGGTGCGACCGGGACGTTTGACGATAAGAACGTCGGGACAGATAAGACGGTAACAGTTAGTGGGCTGACGTTAAGCGGGACAGACGCGGGGAACTACACTTTGACGGCGAACACAACGGCGGATGTCACGGCGAAAATCATAACGGTCGGCGGACTAACGGCGGGCAGCCGGGTATACGACGGGACAACAGCCGCAGCGGTGAGCGGGACGCTGGACGGCGTGATCAGCAGCGATACGGTGACACTCAGCAGCGGCACCTTCGACACGAAGAATGTGGGAACCGGGAAGACGGTTACCGTGGCTAGCGGTAACTTAAGCGGTGCGGACGCGGGTAATTATACTTTGACTACGGCGAACACAACGGCGGATGTCACGGCGAAAACCATAACGGTCAGCGGACTGACGGCGGACAGCCGGGTATACGACGGGACAACGGCCGCAGCGGTGAGCGGGACGCTGGACGGCGTGATCAGCGGCGATACGGTGACACTCACCAGCGGCACCTTTGACACGAAGAATGCCGGGACAGGGAAGACGGTCACCGTGACTAGCGGTGATTTAAACGGGACAGATGCGGGTAACTATACTTTGACTGCGACCACGACGGCGGACATCACGGCGAA
>NZ_FWXI01000007.1 GCF_900176355.1 Sporomusa malonica
CACAAGAATATGCATACCGAGATAAGAGACCTTGTTAAGCAGGCAAACGCCAAACTAATTGGCCATTTTCGCTATTACGGTATTACTGACAACCTCCAGCGAATCAAAGCATTCCGATATGTCGTAAGGCGCAACCTGTTTAAGATCCTCAATCGAAGGAGCCAGAAGAAGAGCCTGAACTGGGATGGGTTTGCAAAGATCGAGGAGCGATTCCCACTTGCTAAGGCAAGAATCTATGTGAATATATATGGCTAACTGTAAGTGAACGCTGTGGAAGAGCCGGATGCCTTAATAGGGCCCGTCCTGGTTCTGAGAGGGGGGCCGCCGTGAGGTAGGCCTCTACTCTACTGTGTTTCCCCCTTTGTTTCTGTGATATAAGATATAATAAGAGGAAAAGCGTTAAAGTAGGTGAGTAAAATGCCGCGAACTGCCCGGAAGAAAAGTAATAGCGGAATATATCATATAATGCTACGAGGAATAAACAGACAAATTATATTTGAGGATGATGAAGAATAGAGTCAAGTTTATTGATACTCTAAAGCATTATAAGCAGAAATGTGGGTTTAACATTTTTGCCTATTGCCTTATGGATAATCATGTTCACCTTATTATAAAAGTGAATAACGAGTCGTTGGAAAGCGTAATGAAACGAATAGGAGTAAGCTATGTTTATTGGTATAATTGGAAATACAAACGATCTGGTCATTTATTTCAAGATAGATACAAAAGTGAAGTAATCGAAGATGATAGTTATTTATTGTCAGTAGTACGATATATACACCAAAACCCTATAAAAGCAAATATCACGCCTGTTATAGGCGAGTATCCATGGAGTAGTTATAGCGAATATATAGGGCATCCTCGTATAGTGGATACAACTTTTGTTCTTAAGATATTGTCGCAAGACATTGAAAGGGCAAAAGAAATATTTGTGGATTTTATGAATGAGCAAGGAGCAAAATTTTTTGAAGTAAAGAACAAACCTAGATTAACGGATGAAGAGGCAAAACAAATTGTGAAGCAAGTGTTGGGAATTATAGAGACTAGTGAATTGCAAACTATGGAAAAAACAAAAAGAGATGGATATTTAAGACAGCTTAAAGCAAGTGAAGGGGTATCAATCAGACAAATAGCGCGAATAAGTGGACTTACATTTAACATTGTAGTTAAAGCCTAGGAAACGGAAGAACCGTCCCTTTGTATCCCTTTGTATCCTCCAATTAGGTAGCTGCCTGGTCAGACGGTTTTTAAAATGCGCTCACCCTCCCGGGTATCGCTTGTGTTTTTTCTGCTGGTGAGCGATTGTCAAAAATTGATCCCAAAGATTATTCGCAAGAGAGTTCTTTATATTCTAGAAAGTTTAAGTTCATCAATTTCCCTTTGTCCTTTTTAAAATACAAAAAGAGATCGAAGTACCACTGCCAACCTGACTATGTATGCGAAGGCCACTGCCATATAGCCCCATCAAGCGTTCATGTACATTAGCAAGACCAATGCCAGAATCGTTGTCCCTTTTGTGAGGTGCAAGAAGGTCGGCCTGTTTTTCCTCTGTAATGCCAGTACCGTTATCGATTACTTCAAACAAATAACAATCCGCTTCTTCTTTAGCAACTATTTTAAGCGTGCCGCCTGTTACTACCGGCGCCAAACCATGGCGAACCGCGTTTTCCGCCAGGGGCTGGAGGGTAAAAGGTGGCAAGCGGCAGGCGGTAAAATCGCCTTCGACTTCAAACTCGGTCTTTAGTCGCTCTTCCATCCGGGCTGATTCAATGGACAAATAAGCGCGTACAAGCTGCAATTCGTTTTCTAAATTGATTTGTTCAGTATGCAGTTTAAAGGCACCCTGTAAATATACTGAAAGATCACCTATCAGGCTATAGGCTTGTTCAGGCTGCTTCCTGCAATAATAAGCTATAGTGCTAAGGGTATTGTATAAAAAATGTGGTTTAATTTGCGCTTGCAGGGTTCGCATTTTTTCCCGCTGGACTTCCTGTTTGCGTAAGTCTGCCTCATAGCTGGCGACTAATTCTTTCTCTCTCATTAGCTCCCGGTTCTTTTGCTCTAGCTCCTCTTTACCCTGGGCAAGGAGGGAAACCAGCCGGTCTTTTTCCCGGTCAAGGGCAAACCGTTGGCGCTCCATGGTAAAGGTCATATAAGAAACAACAAAACCCACCAGATTCGCCATAATAAAGACTGCATAGATACTGGCAAACCCAAAGTAAGCTGGTGGTTGTTTCATGCTGGAATAAATGTAGATAAAGCCAGTAGTAAATAGAAGTGGCGGCAGAGTACGAAAATAAAGATTCTGCTGCGGCAGCACGATATACATCATAATAACCAAGCCCAAATGGAAGATAGAACCGGTGTAGTATGTAGTAGGCCTAGTTGTTTCCGACAAAAGCATCATCGGCACCAAGAGCAGCATCCAGACGAACAGAAAAACATCGTAGGTTTCATAACGGGGACGATGACGATGTTTATACAACCATATCCCCAATGCTAGTGTAAATAATGTAACAAAAGCCCGCAAGCCAATAAGCAGAAACACGGTGTAAATTGAAGCGGCGGATATCCCTAAGTCATAATATTTGACTATCAAAATATCGCCCCAAAATGTAGAAAACAATAACCCCACAATAATGAAAATGGATATTGCGCCGGCATAACTATCCCTACGCCAGCAGTTGGCGCGATATTCTTGTTCTTGTGCTGCCGATAATTGCCATTCTGGGCGTTGCAGATAAAAACTCATCAGCTCTGCCTTCTTTCAACAAATAAATTTTAATCAACGCAAGGACTTTTCACTACTTACTAGAGAATATACAAATATTCGCCAAATACTGGCGATTTCCTTGAAACTGGAGTCAGCGGGAGGAGACTTACTTGCTACAGGTTGTCCTGGTTGATGATGAACGCTGTGTTTTGGAAGAGCTGGCTTATCGGCTGGAAGGTCAAGTCGAGATTATCGGAAAGTTCACCAGTTCGTTTGCAGCCCTGGAAAGATTGGAAACTCTGTCGCCGGATGCCGTATTTTTAGATATTGAAATGCCTGGATTAAATGGTTTAGAAACGGCAGCAGAAATAATGTCGCTGCTGCCGGCAACCGCCATCATATTTGTTACGGCTTATAGTCATTATGCGGTAAAAGCCTTTGAGCTAAATGCCATTGATTATCTGGTCAAACCGGTACAGCCTGAGCGCCTGAGCAAGACACTGGAACGCTTGGCACATCGCTTGGCTGATGGTCAAAACGCTATTGAAGAAAAAAAGCTAAAAGCTTTTCTGAAAACTTCATTAGCCGCTAGCTGCTCGGAGAAAATAGTATTGTGGCAAGGCAAAAGCATGGAGATTATAGCGATGGAGTCAATTGCAGGCTGTTTCGTAACCAAAGGGGAGCGGACAGTTCGAGTGATGGCTGGAGGTAACATTTACCATACCCATGGAAGCCTACACGATTTTGTAGAAAAAATTCAAACTGGCCTTTTATTACGCTGCCATCGCAGTCATTATCTGAATCCGCGCTTGCTTGTCCGCCTTAAGCAAAAAGAAGATAAGACTATGAACGCCTATCTTGAGGGATACCCGGAAGCGCTACCAGTCAGCCGTGCTTACCGCCACTCAGTGTTAAAAAGTTTTAATGGCAGGGCTCCGATTGAGGAACCCTCTTATTCGGAGGAGAAAAAACAATAACTCCTGGAACAAGAAGCCAACCAATTGCCAAGCCTTGGGCTATTGGTTGGCTTCTTGATTCAAGTGTATTATAACTTCCCGGCAGTAGCCGACATTGAAGCCCCACTTTTTGCTAACGGTTATGCCCAGGACTTCTCGGTATCGATGTATATCAGGTGGTGGCCAATGCAATACTCCCGCTTTTTTAGACTTGATCGACTAGTGACACCGTCAATTTCTGAAAGCGTTGCAAGTAGTTCTTCTTATATATTTCACAACTGTCAGGGTCTTTAGACCTTAACTCACCGTTTACCATCACAGCCGCAGCCCGGCAGCCGGTGCCGCATATCTTGAATTGTTCGCAGGTGGCACATTCGCTAACGGTTGCCAAGATATCACTTTTTTTCAGGTCAATAATCGATCGCAAAGTTGATTGCGACCATATTTTCGAAAAAGATTCGTTTAACAAGTTCGGCATTTCTGCGTAACTAACCGTATCCGTAAAACCGGGGCAAGGGATGACCGTACCGTCGGGCAGGACCGAAGTCTCCACTCTACAGGCTGTACAGTCATAACTGCCAGGAGTAAACATTTCCTGATTATTGGTTTTCCACGCTTTAGTAAAACTGGCCAATTGCAAGGAAAATGGTTTTCCATCCTGTAGCCAGCGGGCCGCAATTGGTGCGCTGGCTGTCATCAGCTCCTCAAGACTCAGGGCGGTGGCAGTTCGCCGCCAATCCCCGATCTTTTGCGGAGAACCGACCCGCCAGGATTTAATATCAAGTTGCTTCATTAAGGCATAGGTTTCAGGCAATGCGCCGATATTGGTCCGGTCTACGCTGGTAGCGATAGTAACCGGAAAACCATGGGCGCGCAGCCGGCGGATAGCCTGCACGGTAGCCTGTTCAATCCCCCTTAGACCGCGCATCCCATCATGGGTACCGCAACCGTCAAAACTGATCTGGAAATGTGGTAAAAACCCGAACTCTTTGATTTTACCCAATATATCATCTGTGATTAAAAGCCCGTTGGAATAAATTTGAGACACAGCTATATGGTTATCCCTCAATGCTGACATAATCTCCGGCAGATCCTGCCGCAGAAAGGGTTCCCCACCAGTTAATTCCACTTGGTGAACATTGGCTCTGACAAACTGGACGATCATACCCAGAATATCCTTCAAGGGAAGCTCGCCGTAGCGTCCTTCAGGACACTCCATAAAACAATGACGGCATTTCAGATTACACAGTCCGGTTACCGCCCAATGAATACTTTTTACATAGGGATTATCAGCCCGCCGGTATAACTGGTAAGCTGCTGGAGTATCTCCCTGAGCGCATTCCTCCACCATTCCCCTTTTGATCATTTTATCCAGTAAATCATTATGCTGGGGAAGCACGTCAATGGAATGAAAATCCGTTAGCCCATCACAAGCCTGGGCAACAAAGAAGGCTTGCTCCGACAGACTGCGACAATCGCCGTTCGTCCAATTAATAATTGTTCTCGGTTCATCACTCCACCCCCGGAGCAGCCAGTCTTTTGTTAATTTGGCATAACGCATTAACCCCACGCTGGGTTAAGGCCACAATACGGCGGATTCTTGGCAAAACCACTATTACAATTTGGCACAGACCCCCCGGCAACTTGGTCCAGCTCATCATGGCTTAGGGTTTCAACCGGAATACATGGTAAGACTATTACCAGCGTCGATGCCGGTTGTTCTATAACTTTGACCTCCAACTCCGCGGGCAGCTTTACGCCGGACTCCTTATCAATTTCCTGTTGTACCACTTTTTTCGGGTTTTGGATCAGTTCCCTACGGAAGGTCTCATCGGTCACCGCCTTCGCGATTAATTGGGCCTCAAATTCCTTCCATGTCGGTTTTTTCTGTTCATTCATTATTTACACCTCTATTATTTGTCCTATTCTGTAATACGTTAACCTTCATTTCCAATTATTCAACATTTAACGATATTCCGTACTAGCTGTCAAGATATGTGTCCCAGCCTCCCCTCAAATCAGTTTCCATACACAATCCTTAGTTTTTTTGTTATAACGTTCCTTCTTACCAACAGAACGAACACCCAGGCAGCGACTTGGCAAGACCATTGTCACACGATGCGGCTCCTCCTCCCCCGGCGATTTGGTCCAGCTCACTGTCGCTTAGGGTTCCGACTGGCACGCTTGGTAAAACTATTATCAGCGTAGTGGCTGGCTGTTCCACAATTTTGACTTCCAAGTCAGCGGGCAGCTTTACACCAGACTCCTTGTCAATTTCCTGTTGCAGCACTTTTTTTGGGTTTTGGATCAGTTCCCTACGGAAAGTCTCATCCTTTAGCGCTTTCGCAATAATTTGAGCCTCAAATTCCTTCCATGTTGGTTTTTTCTGTTCATTCATTGGCTTACACCTCCATTATTAGTCCTATACTGTATTAGGTTAAATCTTTTATTTATTGCTCTTTAATTCTGCGGGTCCTTTACCCCCGTCCACCACATTGTAATCGCTACAATCTAAAACTACCGATATTATGCTTTTTATTATAACAAATTGGACTTACACGTACGATTTGCATACACGAAACGTCTTTTTTTCAACACGAAATGCACAAAGAAAAATAGTCTTTATGTCCAACTTTCTCGCTTGAAATAAATAGCCACTATTTTTACTTAATAAAAAGAAGAACTCCTGGTAAAATTTCCAATGATTTGGCAGGATTTCTTCCTTGTTCGCCGTTAAGCATGATACGGAGAACCGTATCGTGCGACCCGTTCCTCCGAAACTTGGGTGGCAAAAGCCATTCATGGGGATGGAGGGGAGGCCGGTGTGAGGAGACTTTCCTCACGTCTGGCCTGACAACTTGATACTTGATGTTGGGTGAGAATAATCATTCAATTCCCAACCCCTGAGGTAAACAGGGTAATTTGGAAGGTAAAGTTTGAGTAGGAGTCAACAAGTTATGAGCACGGCCTCAAAACCGATGTATGAATGGAAGACCATCCCATGGAAGAAAGTTGAAAGGGCAGTCTTTAAGCTCCAAAAGCGCATTTACCAAGCCTCTGAGCGTGGCGATGGAAATACGGTTCACAAACTGCAAAGACTGCTAATGAAATCCTGGTATAGCCGACTGCTTGCCACAAGGAGAGTAACACAAGATAACCAGGGGAAGAAAACCCCTGGAATTGATGGAGTTGTTGTGTTAACCCCAAAAGAAAGAATCAAACTGGCAGAAAGCCTGGAGTTTAACCAAAGCCTGAACCTGTCCGGCGGGTATATATACCAAAACCGGGACAAACCGAGAAGCGCCCGCTACGGATACCAGTAATTCGGGATAGGGCGCTGCAAGCAGTAGTCAAACAGCTATTGAACCCGAATGGGAAGCGAAATTCGAAACGAATAGTTATGGATTCCGGCCTGGACGTGGTTGTCACGATACCATACAAGCCATCTTTACCGGTATAGTACATCAGCCTAAATACGTCTTAGATGCAGACATTGCCAGATGCTTTGATATGATTGACCACCGGTCTTTGCTAAATAAATTGCAGACATTTCCCAAAATGAGAACCATCATAAAACAGTGGCTGAAGGCAGGAATCATAGACAAGAACGTTTTCCAAAAGACTAACACCGGGACGCAGCAAGGCTCTGTGGTATCTCCCGTACTGGCCAACATCGCCTTACATGGACTCGAAACTGCTATAATAAGCAACACTTCCAAGTGGGCTATCATTGATGATAGAAAAGTGAGTTGGACGCCCAAAGTCATCTGTTACGCGGATGACTTTGTAGTGCTTCATCGAGATTTGCGGGTACTTGAGCAGCTCAAGCAGAGGGTATCAGATTGGTTAGCCGATATGGGGTTAAGCCTTAAGCCAGAGAAGACCCAAATTACCCATACACTGCAGGGGCCTTCAGGTGCAAAACC
Source organism: Sporomusa malonica (assembly GCF_900176355.1). Taxonomy (GTDB): domain Bacteria; phylum Bacillota; class Negativicutes; order Sporomusales; family Sporomusaceae; genus Sporomusa; species Sporomusa malonica. Next base: position 7,596 of record NZ_FWXI01000007.1, read on the forward strand.
GGGGTTTGATTTTCTGGGATTTACCATTCGCCAGTATCCGGTAGGAAAATACAACGGCGCTCCAAAGCAAATAATCTTTAAAACATTGATCAAGCCCAGCAAGAAAGGTGTTCAGAGACATCTGGAACGTTTGCGTGAAATAATTGATAACCACAAATCTGACGGTCAAGGTAAGCTAATAAACACGCTTAACCCGATTAGAGGATGGTGCAATTATTACTCCACCGTGGTATCCAAGCAAACATTCTCAAAAGCCAATTACGCAACCTTTCAAATGCTGTGGGCCTAGGCAAAACACAGGCATCCAGATAAATCGAAAAAATGGATTTATTGCCGATACTGGAAACGCTGGAACGGAAAAGTCGAATTTAAGGCAGACGACACAGATAAGCTGCTAAATCATCATGAAACGCCAATTCGCCGCCATGTCAAGGTGCGAGGAAACCGTAGTCCGTTCGATGGTGATTGGATATATTGGGCAACGCGAATGGGAAGACATCCAGAGATAAATGACAAGCTTGCCGGTTTATTAAAGAAACAGCAAGGTAAATGCGCTCATTGTGGATTATATTTCAAGGAAGAAGATATATTGGCGATTGCCAATAAGAAGATAGCTTTAACGGGAAAGAACCGTTATCGAATGGAATCTAAGCTTCTTCATAAACATTGTCATGATAAAGCGACTACAACTCATCTAAAGATAGTCGGAGGTACCGAAAGATACGGCCAAATTACTGAGGAGCCGAGTGATGGGAAATCATCATGCTCGGTTTTGGAGCCGAGTCAACGGGGTGACCCGTTGACTTAGGTTAACATTAGTAACGGCGAAAAAAGGACTGAATCCTTGGCAGAGGTTTCAGTCCTTTTGGCTTACCTTCTAAGATCGTCAGAAATTTTACCAGCCGTGAGAAGAACGTCGACTGCAGTATCTACAGCTTTCAAGGAGAAAGTATTTAGACTCTAACAATCCAACCGGCTGGCTCCTCCAAATCACCGAATTGAATACCGCAAAGAGTGTTGTACAGTTTGGTAGTATTTGGACCAACTTCCGTTTCACTATGGAAGACATGGAATTTATCTTTATATTGGATACCGCCAATTGGAGTAATAACAGCCGCAGTTCCGCAAGCACCCGCTTCTTTAAACTCATTTAGATTATCAATCAAAACGTCCCTCTCTGCCACTTTTAGGCCTAAATATTCTTCAGCTAGATAGAGAAGGGAATATTTCGTAATACTTGGCAAAATCGAGGGTGATTTTGGTGTGATAAATTCATCATCCCACGTAATACCAAAGAAATTGGCTGAGCCGACCTCCTCGATTCTTGTATGAGTCAATGGGTCAAGGTAGATACAATCACCAAACCCGCTTTTTTTCGCCAAATGATAGGAGTACAGGCTTGCTGCATAGTTACCGCCTACTTTGGCAGCCCCTGTTCCGTAGGGAGCTGCCCGATCAAAGTCGGAGACAATAAAATTAACAGGTGTCATACCGCCTTTAAAATACGGGCCGACAGGGATGCAGAAAACAGAAAATAAATATTCCGGAGCTGGACCAACACCAATATTATCTCCTACGCCAATTAGTAATGGTCTAATATATAGAGTGGCACCGGAACCGTAGGGAGGAACATAGGCTTCATTGGCTCGTACCACCTGTAATACGGCTTCTACAAATTTATCTTCGGGAATTTCTGGCATTAACAGACGTTGAGCGCCGAGGTTTATCCGTTTGGCATTTTCATAAGGCCGGAAAAGTTGGATATCCCCATTCTTTGTTCTATAGGCTTTTAATCCTTCGAAACACTGTTGTCCATAGTGCAATGCGGTAGAGGCCTCGCTGATTGAGAGTTTATTATCAGTTACAAGTTGGCCATTATCCCATTTGCCATCTTTCCAGGTAGAAACATAACGAAAGTCTGTTTTTATATAACTAAAACCTAAATTATCCCAATCGATATTTGCTAGTTTACTCATAATTATGCACCCTCTCCTAAAAACATTATTATTTGGCTAATCCATCATCGGCAGGATGATAATGAAAAAACCTCACGCCAGGCTTTGAAGTTTGACAAGCAAAATCAAACCAAGTTTTCCAAGTAACTCATGGCCATACCCCCTATAAAAATAAAAAAACTCTTGCCCTTCAAGTCAAATAGACTTAAAGGGGCAAGAGATAATCCTCGCGGTACCACCCTTTTTACAGATATAACTATCTGCATCTCTCATCAGGTCAAACAACCCTAGCAGAATAACGACTGCACTCCTTACGGAGCTGAGACCGGCGCAGCTTACTTTGCAGTTCAGCTTTGCTGTTCAGGAGCGACGTTTGCATTCCCATCGTACCGATTCACACCACCCACCGGTTCTCTGAAACGACATAGAGCGCAAGTTCTCCCTCATCACATTTACCATATTAAGTTAAAGTGTAACTTTGTTTATTTAACTATACGCTTATAGTTGTATTCTGTCAATAAAAATTATATTTTTTTACACAGGTGTCTTGTAAGTATGCGCTTAGTCGTTTGATGGATAAATTTGCACGATTAAATTATGCCACCTTTTGTGAGGTAAGGCAACAGAAGATATAAGAGTACGGTTCGTGCTGTTTCCTACAAAGATACAGGGCAGAAGGAAACAAAGAAAGCATATGGAACTAGTTACCTGTAACATATGTTTTCAGAAAGAATAAGCAATATCTTGGAAGATAATAGAAGGAGGAAATATGATTGGTTCGCATGTTAGAGCCTTCAGGTGCCGTGCCTGTGGCTACTGTTGTTATAGAAATAAAGTATGGGATTCATACCTTGCAGTTGATGAAGTCACTCTTGAAAAAATCGCCAATGAGGGAATTGACGATATCGAAAGAAATATTACGATAAGCCAAAATCATGTAAGACAGTTAAAATGTACTGGCAATCAATGTTCATTTCTAAATAAAAGCAATTTATGCGATATAAATTTCAAATATGGTTACGAGTATTTGCCTGATGCCTGTAAAACCTATCCGCGAATAATCGGTTTAAGTACACGTGGAATTGAAATTTCGCTAATCTTTGTTTGCCGTGAAGCAATTAAAACAATTATTAGCCAAAACAGAATCAGTTTCAGTGAGGAAGAGATTAGCGGGTTAATACGTCCTAATATCTACCATTATGAGCTTTCCTCTACAGATGAATACGACATGCAACGCATAAAAAAGTACTTTGAGTTTTTACCAAATGCCATAAACGGTTTGCAAAATAGATGTTTGCCATTAAAAAAACGGCTGCTCATTTTAGGTGAAGAATCTCTTCGAATGAGTGAATATGCGGAAAGTGTAAACTTCTCAGAACCGAGTATAAGGGATTCATTAGGAAGCTTTCATGAAATTATACTCAGTAGAACATATGAAGCGGATAATGATTATACCGGACAGTACATCGATAACTTAAGGAAAATTCGCTCCATTATAGATGATAAAACTTTTTCCTTGTCGGAATACCAGAACATCAAGGAAACGTTTATTGATAGAGAATATGACAAATATGAATATATATTAGAGAACTATTTAGTTAACTTTATGACTACTAACATATATTTTTTTAATGGATCGGCCTTCGGCTATACTATGATGATGATTTTATTATCTTCGATTCAGTTATTTATGGCGGGGTTGGCTGCGTTCTATAGGCGTTCCCTGGATGAGGAAATAATAATATTAGCCATTCAAACCGTAGATACGGCATTCTTTGGCCATATTAATTGGTTTTCAAATAAAATAACTGATATTATTAAACAGCATGGAATGTATGATTCTACAAAAATGGCCGTAGTGCTAGGACAAGTATTGTAGTTCTTTCAAGTGGAGGACACAGTCTGCTGTCCCTTTAGTATCCCTTAATTACAGTAACTTTAGAAAAAGAAATGCAACAAAGTGGTGTCACCTTGTTGCATCGGTCCTCGTATTCATCTCTCTGTATTACTTGTTTTCGCCAATGGCAAAATTTAATCTTATACCACCTATTGATGTGTGCAACGGAATCGTTAAAGTTTGCTCTGTATCAAGAGCAGTAGAATTATTTTCCCGAATAACGATTTGAGGTGGCAGTATATCGCAGTGATAATTTGCCTGGGAAAGGTATGTAACGGCATTACCGCTGATGATATTAGACACCTCTCCTAACGCCGAAGTTACAAAACTGTCTAATTTATGCATCTCCATTCCAGACATTATTTTCACGATTTCTAGCGTAGTACTCTCAGGGAAACTGAAAAGTACAGAACCAGAAATATCTCCAGTCAGCTTAATGGCTACAGTCACTTCGTTTTCCGATATCAAATCCTTTTTTGCTGCTAACGAGCTTTTGGTAATCTCTAAATCCAGCATTAGTTTAAATACGTCTTTAAGTGCTTGAAAAAATGGATTTACAAATTCTGCTTTCATGACTTACCAGCCTCCTGACCGATGTATTGTGCCATTTTTAGATCATCGGCCACTACATGATTGATTAACCACGTCATTAGTTTCCCACCCAATTGCTGCACTAACTCTTCATTATAGCCCTCTGTTGCAAAGGTTTCAGCATACTTACCGATCTCTCGCTTAAAATCTTCATGGATTTTCCGGTGTCCTTCATGGTTAGGGTAGTTAATTTCTTTTTGATATGCTTCCTCATAGTCAAAATGAATAATGACGTAGCTTTGCATAAATTCCATGGTTTCTTTTATCTGGCTAAGTTTCTCTTGCCACGGATCTTCCTGGTGAAGTAATTTTACAAACTGGGATACTCTGTAAAAAAGTTCTTCATGCTGTTCGTCTATTGTTCGAATTCCTATTTTGTACTTTTCTTTCCACATCATTAATTTATTCTCCCCTTTCAATATATACTGTTATAATTATTTGTTAATAATTATAACAGTATATATTAGCAATGTCTAACTAAAATAGTAAATAAAGGATACATGAGCCGAAGCGATACGGAATTAAGCGGAAGCCGTAGGGAGGGTGCCTATATTGAATGTGAGATATTCACAAATTAAAATTAATTAATTGTGAATATCTCACAAGGAGCTTTCGTTGACTGGCCGGGAAAAGTTTGTTATTCTGAAACTGTCATAGTAATTCCGGTAAGGAATGATTAGTCAATGAAGACTGGAATGTAATGTAGATTGATATGCATTACATTCCAGTCTTCATTGCTATGCAGCACAATTCAATTTTTAATCTGGAGAGGGAGGTAATATCATGCAAGAATATGGTTTATTTATTGATGGAGCCTGGAATGTAACCGAGGAAAAAATTAGTGTAACCAACAAAGCCACCGGTACAGAGATCGCCCGTATTTCGGCAGCTGGCGAGGCTGAGGTGAAAAAAGCGGTTGATGCTGCTGAAAAAGCTTTTAAGACTGTAAAGCTAGAGCCTTACAAACGGTATGAAATATTGATGAAAGCCAGTCAACTGCTCAAACAGAAGCAAAAGCAAATGGCTGAATTCCTTTCCCAGGAAGTGGGGAAGCCGCTGAAGGAAGCAATGGCTGAGGTAGCACGAGCCGAGCAGACTCTCATCCTTTCTGCCGAAGAAGCAAAACGTATGACTGGCGAAATGGTGCCGCTGGCAGGTGCGCCAGGCTGCGAAAATCGCTGGGCATTTACTATGCGGATGCCTGTAGGAATTGTGTGTGCCATTACCCCGTTTAATTTCCCCCTCAATTTAGCTTGTCACAAGATTGGACCGGCTTTAGCAGCAGGAAATACGGTGATATACAAACCGGCTACAGTAACACCTTTATCGGCAGTATTATTATGCGAAATTTTTGCCGAAGCAGGGCTGCCTGCTGGCTTTCTGAATCTCTTGACAGGATCAGGCTCTAAACTGGGTAAGCTATTGACCGAAGAGGAACGGATTGGCTTCTACAGCTTTACCGGCAGTCCGTCTGTCGGCAAAGATTTGCTAAAGAATGCAGGGTTCCGTCGTGTAGCACTCGAATTAGGTTCTAACTCGGCCAACATCGTCCATCATGATACTGACATCGCCGCAACTGCCGGGTTATGTGCCAAATATGCGTTTGCGAATGCAGGTCAGGTGTGCATATCTTGTCAAAGAGTATATGTTCATCGCAGTGTGTACAATGAATTTTGCGATCAGGCAGTAGCCTATGCTCAGAAAGTAGTTATGGGTGATCCACTTGATCCTGCCACAGACATTGGTCCTATGATTAGTGAAGAAGAGGCAGCCAGAACCGAAGAATGGGTCAAAGCGGCAGTTGCCCTGGGAGCCAAGGTGCAGACAGGCGGCAAACGGCGCGGCGCCTGGTTTGAACCTACCATCTTAACCGATGTCTGCCCTGATATGAGTATCGTTTGCCAGGAAGCCTTTGCTCCTATTTTTTCTATTATCCCTTATGACACAATTGAGGAAGCCATTGCTATGGTGAATAATTCTGTATATGGATTGCAGGCCGGTGTGTTTACCAATTCTTTAGAAATCGCCCGGTTATGTGCCATGAAGATTGAAACAGGCGGGGTTATCGTCAATGATGGTGCAACCTTTAGAACAGATAACATGCCTTATGGGGGCATCAAGGAAAGCGGTATTGGCAGAGAAGGCCCACAGTATGCTGTAAAAGAGATGACAGAAGAAAAACTAATTGTTTTTAAATTTTAGCGAGTAGACCGAGTTCAAACCGAGAGGAGGCTGCCAGTTATGATCAGTTGCCAGGAAATATGTACTTTACCTTCTTTAAAAAAGCTTACACTTGTTGCGGGAAAATCCGGTTTGGACCGTAGGGTGCGTTGGGTGCATTTTCTCGATCTGCCTGATGTAATTCCCTGGGTACAGGGAGGCGAGCTGCTGATTATCACTGGCATCGGTTTGAATGGTGAAGTGCATAAGCTGAAAGATATTGTGCGCGGCATTATCAGGAAAAAACTAGCAGGCATTATTGTTAATGTCGGGCCCTATATCAAAGAGGTTCCTGCTGAGGTTATTAGTCTGGCAGATCAGGCAAATTTCCCGGTTTTTGAACTACCCTGGGAGGTAAAACTTGTCGAGGTTACCGGTGACATATGCAGACATATTATTATGAAACAAACCGAGGAACGATCCATCAACGATTTTTTGGAGCAGTTATTGTTTCGTACCTCGGCCGACCCGGAAGAAATCCTTCAGCGGGCAGCTTATTATGGCTATGATTTGACGAAACCTTATCAAATAGCCATTGTTAGTCCTGCCCGCTTACTCGAATTTATCCAAAGTCAAAAACCAAAGGCTGAAAAAGACCTGGTTGCCCTTAAAATACGTTTTGAGCAAATTGTCCGTGATGTTCTAGCAATACACAATCAAAAGATCCCAGCCATGCTGCGGGTTGATGATGTTATCTTACTTATGCCCTATGAGGATAATACTACAGGATCACGTCAAAACAGTGAGCTTTTAACAGCAATATTGGAGAGGCTTGCTGCTAAAATACCAGGCTTAGCAGTTGCTGCCAGTTTGGGTGGCAGATTTGAGGGTCTGCAGGATGCCAGGCGAAGTTATATTCAGGCCACTAAGGTTCTGCGTTTTTCTGCGCATCAAACTGCGGCTAAGCCAATCTATGTCTATGAACAGTTAGGTATCTACAAGCTGCTCTTTGAGATGGAACCTGACAAACTGGCTGCTTATCATCAGGAAGTCATTGAACCGCTCCATGACTATGATGCCAAGCACAACATGGAATTGGTGTCCAGTTTGTTTGTGTATTTCGAGGAGAATTGTAATGCTGTCAAAACGGCGAAACGCCTGTTTGTTCATCGTAACACGCTGGATTACAGACTAAAAAAGATTGAGGAAATCTCCGGGAGAAACTTGAGCGATCCCTATGATCGCTTGACTTTGCAGTTAGGGGTTATTGTCGGCAAACAACTGGGCAGCGAGCTATGAATAGTTCACAAAGCTGGACATAATAGTTTGTGAAGTGCTCACATAGACGCACTATCGTGCATCTGGTACTATTTGACTATAAACAAAAGCTGAATAGTTCATTTAGCAACGGCGCTGAATGTATATCGTACCGATATATACTCAGCGTTTTTGATTATTCATACCAGGGAGGCACATTATAATGAGTAATACACAAGGAAAGTCGGCAGCGCTGATACAGAGAAAAAACAATGCAGTTCCCCGGGGAATTGCCAACTCTACAGGAGTATTTGTGGAAAAGGCCAGTGGCGTTGTCATTACCGACGTCGAGGGCCGGGAGTTTCTAGATTTCTATGCAGGTGTAGGAGTTCTGAATGTTGGTCACTGTCCCGAGCCAGTGGTCAACGCCATAAAACAGCAGGCAGACAAATTACTTCATTCCTTTTTTGCCATTGCCATGTATGAACCTTATGTAGAGCTAGCAGAAAAATTGAATTCGCTAATGCCTGGTTCCAGTTTGAAGAAGACCATGTTTGCCAATAGTGGCGCCGAAGCTGTCGAGAATGCAGTGAAAATTGCGCGGCATGCAACCAAACGAACAGGCATTATTGCTTTTGAAGCTGCTTTTCATGGACGCACTTTTATGACTATGAGCCTGACTAGTAAGGTAAAACCTTATAAATATGGATTTGGGCCTTTGGCCTCGGAGATTTACAAGGTTCCTTCCGCCTACTGCTACCGCTGCCATTATTGTTCTACCTATCCGGAATGCGGCATGCACTGTCTGGAAAACTTCGAACGGTTTTTTACAGCGGAAATCGACGCTGAGCATATTGCCGCCATGATTATCGAGCCTGTACAGGGAGAAGGCGGATTTATCGTACCGCCGCCGGAATTCTTGCCAGGACTCAAGGCCATTTGCGAGAGTAAGGGGATCTTGCTTGTTGCCGATGAGGTCCAAAGCGGTTTTGGCCGTACTGGGAAAATGTTCGCTGTTGAACACTGGGGGGTAGAGCCGGACATCATGACTACGGCAAAATCAATCGCTGCCGGTGTTCCCCTAAGTGCGATTACAGGCAAGGCAGAATATATGGATGCACCAGATGCCGGAAATATTGGCGGCACCTATGGCGGTAACCCGCTGGCCTGTGTGGCTGGGTTGGAGACAATCAAATATATTGAGAACCATAAGCTTTGTAACCGGGCTGAAGAAATTGGCCGCACAACTATGGCAAGGCTGAAAGCCCTGCAGGAACAATGCCCGATGATTGGTGATGTAAGAGGCATTGGTGCCATGATCGGCATTGAGATGGTTAAAGACCGGAAAACCAAGGAACCAGCCAAAGATATTACAGCTAAGGTAGTGAAATATTGTTTAGAGCAAGGGGTCATGTTAATCAGTGCCGGTATTTTCAGTAATGTAATTCGTCTGTTGATTCCGCTGGTAGTTACTGACGAGCAACTGGATCGCGGTATTACCGTGCTGGAGCAAAGTATTCTGCGTGCTGCCGCCGAAAACTAATTTAACAAAATAGCTGCAAGCAAAGACGCTTGTCGACAACCGTAAAGGTTGTTGGCAGGCGTTTTTTTATATAAAAACAAGAGGAGGCGAGTAAATTGAAAGCAAATACGCTACACCTGGAAAAAGAAAATCTTAAAAAAGATCTCAAAGACAGGCATATACAATTGATTGCTATCGGTGGTGTTATTGGTGTTGCTTTATTTATGGGCTCTGCGCAGGCAAGTAAGATGGCAGGTCCAGCTCTTACGTTGGCGTACGCCATCGGCGGTGTTGTCATGTATTTCGTATTGCGGGCCCTTGGTGAAGTTGCTGTAGAAAACCCGGTAGCATCATCGTTTGCCGGTTATGCCAGAGTTTTCTGCGGACCGTTAGTCTCGTTTATAACTGGGTGGAATTATTGGTATCAATGGGTTGTTTTGGCTATGTGCGAAATTTCAGCCGTAAGTATGTACATGAAATATTGGGCGCCAGACCTGGCGCAGTGGATACCGGCACTCATCTGTCTGGGTGTTATTATGGCTGTTAACCTGATTGCAGTCAAATATTATGGGGAAGTTGAATTCTGGTTTGCTTTAATCAAGGTTGTTACTATTGTCGCTATGCTGGTAGTTGGTTTTGCAATGATTCTTTTTGGGTTTGGTAACGGTGGGGTGGCAATTGGTTTTTCTAATCTATGGACTCATGGTGGTTTTATGCCTTTTGGCTGGACCGGTGTTGCTATGGCCTTGGTTATGGTCGTGTTTGCTTATTCCGGCGTGGAGCTTATTGGGATCACAGCCGGCGAAGCGGCTGATCCTGAGCGCTCGCTCAAATCGGCCATTGATAAAGTGTTCTGGCGGGTGCTGATTTTCTATGTTGGATCCATGGTGGCTATCTTATCGATATTCCCCTATGAAACCCTGCCGAAAGGTGTTAGCCCCTTTGTAATGATCTTTGAAAAGGCAGGCATTCCTTATTCGGCTTCGATTATCAACCTGGTCATTCTGTCTTCGGCAGCCTCTTGCCTGAATAGCTGCATCTATGTTTGCGGACGGATGCTTTATGGTCTGGCACTACGCAATGAGGCTCCTGCTTTTCTCGGTAAGCTTTCTGCCAGCCAGGTTCCTGCTAACGGTATTCTGTTTTCCGGTGCGTTTTGTTTGATTGGCGTTTATTTAAACTATATCTCGCCTGACAACGTTTTTTATTACATGTCAGCCATCACGACAACCGGTTGTATGTGGACCTGGTCGTTAATTATGTATATTCAGTACAAGTGGCGGAAAAGCCTGACCAGTGAGCAAATTGCCAATCTGAAATATCCTATGCCGTGTTATCCATATGCTAATTATGTGGTTGGGGCATTTATGCTTGCGGTGACGCTCGGAATGGGGTATGACCATGATAATCTGGTAGCATTATATGTTGCCCCTGTCTGGTATGCTGTTCTGTATATCCTTTACCGGTTATTCAGAATCGGTGACGCACAACAAAGAGCGGATTTGAGTATCCGTACTGAATGGTAAATAATCCAGTAACAATGAACCAAAGCCTCAACCCTTGCGCAGTGCAGGCGTTGGGGCTCTTTGTTCGGAAGTGGAGGCCTGCAACAGAGTCTTACCAAATCTTGCAACACCTTGAAATGAGGTGCTTGCAGGATTTTTTTTAATTTTAAAGAAGTCTATTCTTTATTTTATGTATGGAGGAATCCTGTGGATTTTTTGAACTTGGACATTGTTTTAAACTTGTTGGGGGACATGGCATTAATAGCGCTGGTTGCCTATTTACTTGGCCGAAGCAGGTTTATTGCCAGCTGTGTAAACCTGCCAATGAATATAAGGCATTGGTTTGTTTTAACCGTTATTTTTTCCATACTATCCATCCTGGGGACCTATAACGGAATTCCGATTGAGGGTGCCTGGGCTAATACGCGGCTCATCGGTACTCTGATGAGTGGCATTATGGGAGGCCCGATAGTTGGGTTCAGTGTTGGCTTGATAAGCGGCTTCCACCGGTATCTGCTTGGCGGCTTTACCGCCGAGACCTGCGGCGTCGCCACAGCGTTGGGGGGGCTATTTGCGGGAATAATGCGCCAGAAGATCGGGCTCAACAATATGACTTGGAAAACAGCCGGGGCCATTGCGCTGGTGGCAGAATTAATTCAGAAAGTAATGGTGTTGGTTTTTGCCAAACCTTTTGAAGCCGCCTGGGCGATGGAGAAGATAATCGCTATACCGACAACTCTTGTTTCAGTCCTGGGAACAGTCGCTTTTATGCTTATTATTAAGGATATTCAGAGCCAGCAGGAAGCTCATGCCGCGAAAGCCGCCGAGCTGTCGCTGCGGACTGCCAGTAAAACGCTGCCTTACCTTCGCCATGGTTTAAACAGCCGGTCGGCAACCGAAACGGCAAACATTATTTACGAACTTACAAAAGTAGATGCTGTTTCCATTACTGACCGGGAAAAGATATTGGCTTATATCGGTAAGGGGTCAGATCATCACCGTGCAGGTGAGCCTATACTTACGCAATCTACCAAACGTGCGGTCGCGGAGGGGACACTCGCTGTTATTCACACCCACGAAGAGCGTGGCTGTCCTGTTCCGGATTGTCCCTTGCATTCAGGAGTTGTAGCTCCGCTTATTGCCCAGGGGGTTGTAGTTGGTACCATTAAATTATCGCGGATGCAAGCGGGCGGAGTAAACGAGATGGATATTCAGCTTGCCCGGGGTATTGCCGAGTTGTTGTCGGTTCAGATTGAACTGGCAGAGATTGATGCTCAGAAAAAGATGCGGGAAAAGGCCGAATTGAAAGCACTAAGAGCGCAAATCAATCCTCATTTTTTATTTAATACGATTACTATCATTATGTCGCTTTGCCGTACCAGTCCGGAAACGGCACGAAATTTGCTTGAGCATTTGGCGATAATCATGAAATACAGTTTTGCCAAGCATGACGATTTTGTAACAATTGAAGAGGAATTAGAAAAAGTACAATCCTATCTGGAAATTGCCAAATCACGTTTCGGGTCACGTCTTGCGGTAACATTTGATATCGAAGCAGCTGTTTTGAAAACGCGTATTCCTGTTTTGTCTGTGCAGCCTCTGGTGGAAAATGCTATTCAGCATGGTCTTTTTCCCAAGCTTTCAGCAGGTCAGCTTGTAATTAAAGCCTGCCGGGAGGAGGATTTCGTCCAAATATCTGTCTTTGATAATGGTGTTGGCATAGAACCGGCAATAATCCGACAGCTATTTTCCGCCGATACGGAAGGGATCGGTGTGCAAAACGTACATCAACGTCTGAAAGGGATATACGGTGATGCGTATGGCCTGCGTCTTGAAAGCCAGCCAGGCAGCGGTACGTGGGCAATCATTAGAATACCTTATACAAGAGAGGTGGAAGTCTATGAAAATGAAAGCCATTGTAGTTGATGATGAAGCACTGATCTGTGATGAAATCGAATATCTCTTGAAAAAGGAAGCAGACATCGACGTTGTTGCGAAATTTTCAAACGCGTTTGATGCGTTGGCTCATATTAGTCAAACAACATGTGATTTGGTTTTTCTGGATATCAAGATGCCGGGGATATCCGGACTGGAGTTAGCGCAAAAGTTAACCCAATTGCACCGGCCGCCGCTGTTAGTCTTTATCACAGCGTTTCCGGAACATGCGCTGGAGGCATTTGGAACCTCGGCAGTAGGCTATATTACAAAACCCATTACCCAAAGCAGCCTGGCCAAAGTGCTGGAAAAAATCCGGTCCATAGTTCAGAGGACAATTTTGCCGGAAAAACCTTGTACTGCAAAGATTTGTATTCTTAGGAACGGTAAAATTATTCCGCTGGATAAACAGGAAATTGTTTTTATCTATGTTCAAAATAAAGATGTTTTCATTCGCACGAAAGACGGAGAATATGTTGCTACTCTGGCCATGCAGGAAATAGAAAAAATATTAGCTGAACCGAATTTTTACAGGGTGCATCGTCAATATTTGGTTAACTTGAATAAGGTTCTGGAAATAATCCCGTGGTTTCATGGCTCCTACCAGCTCCGCATGGATGATTTCAAAGCAGAGGAAGTACCGGTCAGCCGGAATAAAGTCAAGGAATTAAAAACGCTGATGGGCTTGCGATAAGAGGATAAAGAAAAATCTGCCGATAAACTTGTATCGGCAGATTTTCTTTAGATATCCGGTTATATTAGCTAGACTAAACCGAGCCACTTCCAATAAGTTGCCCCCATCAACAGAATCAGGAGATAGGCAATGATGGTTAAAGGAATACCGGTTTTGATAAAATCCTTTACTTCAAAGGTTTCGGTTCCATACGCGATCATATTTTGTGGTGCGTTTACCGGTAAAATGAAGCCAAAGCTGACAACATACTGAAGAATCATGGTCAGTCCGACGATATTGATGCCTGGTGTTTTGACGCTTTGGAGGATGGAGATAACGATAGGAATCATGGCGGCAGCTAAAGCGGTAGCGCTGGCAAAGCCAAGATGGACAATAATCAGGAAGGCGGCCAAAACTGCCAGAATTGTTAAAGCAGGCATGGCTTGCAGACCAATAGTGCTCACGATAATCTTGGCCAGCCAGGCGGCGGCTTTAGTGGACAGTAAGGCAGATCCAAGGCTTATACCCACACCAAACAAGATAATGGTACCCCAGTTAATCTTAGGCTGAGCGTCCTTCCAGTTCATGACGCCAATCCCGGGCAGCAGCATGAGGGCAATGGCAACAATGGTCGTTGTTGAGGTATCAAAGTTATGCAGAATTTTCTCAGTCGCCCACAGGAACAGGAGGGTACAGGACATGCACAGCAATTTTTTCTCGGCGGTTGACATAGGTCCCATTTCTGTAAGCAGGCGTTTTACCGTCTCGCTGCCGCCGGCAATTTCATTGGTTTCCGGTGGCATAAGTTTCATGAGGACATAATAGAGGATTACCGACATAATTGCCGAGAAGGGAGCGGCGGCAATAAACCAGTCAATCCAGGAAATATCAACTCCTAACTGGGATTTTATAAAGCCAACGGCGATCATGTTTTGTGCGGCCGCTGTTTTAATGCCCACATTCCAGAGGCTGTCGGCTTGCGCTGTTGCGATCATCATTACTGCTGCAAAGCTGCTTTTTTTGTTAACACCGAAGGCGGATATGATGCCCATAACGATGGGAACCATGCATGATACCCTTGCGGTAGTGCTGGGGACGAAGAAGCTGAGAATAAAGCCGACAATAATAACTCCGATTAATACGCGATTGGTTTTGGCGCCAATCTTGGATAGTACAAATAAGGCAATTCGTTTATCAAGCCCGGTTTGGGTCATGGCCACAGCCAGGAATAAAGCACCTGCGACCAGGGCAAACGCCGTGTTGCTAAAACCACCTAGCGCCATAGTGAGCGCCTTGCTTGTCCCTAAGATAACTTTCGGGTTGGCTACATCCGGCGCTGTGCCAAGCAGAACTGACATTAAACCCATAATGACAGCGGCGCTTACCGGGTAGGAAATTGAGTCCGACATCCAGACAATAACGGAAAACAATAAAATTCCGAGCATTCTGTGACCTGCAGTTGGTAACCCTTCCGGTGTCGGCAGGGCCAGAATGCCTAGCAAAACCAGGAATCCAAGCACTAAGCCATAGCGTTTAAAAAAAGACTCGTTTTGCACTGTTCCATCTCCTTTTATATTTATGTTGTATTTTTACCACCTGCTTTAGCAATTCGCCGAACAGGTGTAGACTCGCTGGGTATTGCCTCTAAAGAATGAATAATCAGTCTTTTCGAGATAAAAAAGTAAACACATTTCTTCATTGATGTTAGCCGGAAATCAGTCCGGGTTAGTTCCCGGACTGTATATAATTCCGTTTCCATACAGGGTAATCCTCTTGGGAGGGTTTACTGTTCTGAAACTAAGGACATGCCCAATTCCAGTGCTTTTCTGTTTGCCTCTTCGGTTCCTTTGGGTACACGCGCCAGTACGGCTTCTTCCAGCGCACTGCGGCTAACAGCTTTGGTGAGTTCGGCAATAGCCCCCAGGGCAACTATATTTGCAAACAATTCGCGGCCCAATTGCTCTTTAGCCACTTGGGTAATCGGCACTGAGTAAACCTGTTTAAGGTTATCAGGCACTTCCTTGACAAAGGTGCTGTCGACAACAACGATACTGCGGCTGTTAAGGTCTGAGCAATATTTAATAAGTGCTTCCTGGGTCATAGCCAGCAAAAAATCAGGGCTTAACACTTTGGGATAACGAATAACCTTATCGCTGATAATGACTTCAGATTTGCTGGAACCGCCTCTTGCCTCCGGTCCATAGGACTGGGACTGAATGGCTTCCTTGCCATCTCTGATCGCCGCTTCTGCCAGGATAATACGGCTAATATTAAGCCTTGTCCGCCGGAACCGCTTAATCGAAACTGCAACATGATTATTCCCTGCCCCCCATCGCCTGTTTGATTACCTTCTGATATTCGGTTACATATTCAGGTGCTTCTGCCTGATGCAATACACCGATAGTAAACTTATCAGCCAACTGTTCGGGAGTCAGTTTGGACACAGCGTCGATCATAATGGCATGATCCCGCTGCCATCTGATCATGTTTGCCGGGGAACCCATCTTGTTCTGGCGCCCGAAGGAAATCGGGCAGGCGGTAATTGCTTCAATAAGCGAAAAGCCTTTATGAGCAAGACCTTTGGCAATTACGTCTGCAAGCAGTGTGGCGTGGAAAGTGGTTGCCCGGGCGATGAAGGTTGCGCCGGCGCCTCTGGCAAGCTCGCACAAATCAAACGGTCTATCGGTATTGCCATAAGGAGCCGTAGTAGCTTTGCCCATATGCGGGGTTAAAGGTGAAAACTGACCGCCAGTCATGCCATAGATGTTGTTGTTGAACACAACAACTGTTATGTCCAGGTTACGGCGGGCTGCATGGATGAAGTGGTTGCCGCCAATCGCGGTAGCATCCCCGTCTCCGGTCAGCACAATTACGTGATGATCCTGTTTTACCAGCTTTACGCCGGTAGCGAAAGGAATGGCGCGCCCGTGCGCTGTATGCAGGGTATCAAAGTTAAGGTAGCCGGAGGCGCGGGAAGAACAGCCAATGCCGGATACAATAGAGGTTTTATCCTGGTCTAAGCCTAGTTTATCAATGGCCTTGACTACCGCTGCGGTTACAATCCCATTGCCGCAGCCTGGACACCAGATATGCGGAAGTTTAGGCCGGAAATATTTTTCAATTAGTTTTTCCATTACGATGTTCCCTCCTTATTATCGGGCTGCTTTAATAGCTGCCAGAAGTTCGTCGGGAGTAATGGGTTCATTGTTCCATTTTGCCAACGAAACGACATTGGTTTTAGCGCAAACTATCTGGCGAACTTCTCCTACATATTGTCCATAATTCATTTCTGCCACGATAATGGTTTTTACTTTTTGGGCTATAGTGCTGATTTGCTTCTCAGCCATTGGCCAGATGGTGATTGGCCGGAATAGGCCTGCTTTTATTCCCTGTTCGCGGGCGCTTTCAACCGCTGCGTATGCGCTGCGTGCAGTACCGCCGAAAGCAATAACTGCAACTTCCGCATCTTCCAGCTGGAAATCTTCGTATTTTACGATATCATCCACATGATTCTTTATTTTGGTATGTAACCGGTCAATCACTTCGTGGGTAACTTCATTGCTGCCGGTAGGAAAGCCAGTATAATCATGAATTAGGCCGGTGGTGTGGAACCGGTAGCCTTCGCCGAAAGCAGGCATGGGTGGTACGCCATCTGCATCAGGTTTGAAGGGCAGGAACTCACCAGGTGGTAGGGTTGGCTTTTTCCGGCCGATGACGGTTACTGTATCCATATCCGGCATAACGAACTTTTCCCGCATATGCCCAACAATTTCGTCAAGCAGCAGTACTACCGGCGTACGGTATTTTTCGGCAAGGTTAAAGGCCTCTACCGTTACATGAAAACATTCCGGGACACTTGACGGGCTAAGCGCAATCACACCTCTGTCGCCATGTGAGCCCCAGCGGGCTTGCATGATGTCGCCCTGTGCCGGGGAAGTGGGTTGTCCAGTACTGGGGCCGGTACGTTGTACATTTACAATAACACAAGGCACTTCAGCCATTGACGCATAGCCGATTAACTCCTGTTTTAATGAAAAACCGGGGCCGCTTGTCGCGGTCAGCGATTTCGCCCCTGCCAGAGAACCACCGATAATCGCAGCCATACTGGCAATTTCGTCTTCCAGTTGGATAAACGTCCCTCCGACTTGCGGGAGTCTTTTGGCCAGTGTTTCTGCTACTTCTGTCGAAGGAGTAATAGGATAGCCGGCAAAGAACCGGGCTCCTGCCGCCAGTGCGCCTTCGGCACAAGCATTGTTGCCTTGCATTAGTATTGCTTTTGCCATAATTCTATTCCTCCTACTTGTTTTTGGTTACGAAGATCGCATAGTCCGGACAGCGCAGTTCACACTGACCACATGCAATACAGTCCGTTTCGCGGGCGACGTTGATTTTACCCATTTCATCGAGTTCAAGGACTTTCTTTGGGCAAAACTCTATGCAAATGCCACAGCCTTTGCAGCGGGTTATCGTGGTTAATAAGGGCATATCCTGTCACCTCCTGTCAATTCACATCATAAGGGCAGTAGTGCTAGTTCGCGATAAAATTTTACTCAATTGCGAAAATAAGCACTTTTCGTGTTATTTAGCTTACTGAGTTGCTATCACCCTGTCCAGCCTTAGTGAGGTGGAACATTACCGTCGGATGTTGGTGAAAGGCGTGTAACCGATCTGTAACTGGTCTTCTTTATGATGAAAATGAAAAATTCAGAAAACGCACAAGGAGGCAATCATGAAAATTCATTTTAAGGGACTTTGGCTGCTGACAGTGCTTCTCACCTGTCTGACGGCCGGCAGCGCCTGGGCCATGTCCAGCTTTATTCCCGGGGCCCATTCCGTGGTGGTGCAAAAAGTGGACGACCTGACAACGATTGGTGACAAAGATAGGCTGACGGCCAAGGAATGGGCCGCCCGAGAACTAAACCGGTCCGCTTTGGCGCCCAATGATTTTATTCAAGACGGGGATAAAAAGAAAGCGGTTCGACCGAAGTGGTACACACCGCAGGAAGCTGTTCCCGGCTATATGATCACTGGTTATTTCGAGGATTCCCAGTTTTGCATCCGCTTGCCGTATAACTGGAACGGCAAACTGGTGGCGTCACCATCGCCGGGCATTCGTCCGTACTGGTCTTCTGACACCACTTTTTCCGATTATGTTTTACCCAAGGGGTATGCTTATGTCACTTCCGACAAGGGGACCACGCCGGAAACCTTGCCGGATCTTGACCGGACGCTGGACAAGGACGGAACCGTATGGATGAACTGGCGCAGTGCATTCAGCGCTTTTGGCCCCGTGCCGGAAGGCAAGGAAGTGGATGACTCGGTCCAGGAATGGGGGGAGCGGCTGAAACAGGCCACGGTGGCCGGTAAGCTGGTTTGTGAAAAAATCTATGGTTACAGCCCTTCCAGAACTTATCTGATTGGACAGTCTAATGGTGGTTACGCAGTACGTTATGCGCTGGAACGTTTTGGAGATCTCTACGACGGCGGCGTGGACTGGGAAGGCATGTTCTGGCATCCCACCAGCCACAACGCGCTGAATGTTTTCCGGGATTACATTAAACACGGCTGGACGCTGTACAAAGACAAAGATGCCACACCAGAGCAGAAAGAAGCGGCGCAAAAGGCACTGTATCAATATATGGAACCAGGCTCTGAATTTATTTGGCCCCAGTACTACGATATTTACTGGAGCAGCATTCCGTACCTGTACGGTACCCGTATTGACCCAGACTTCCTGCCGGGAATCCGCTGGACCGAATTTCTGAAAAATCCCCGGGAATGGGCAGAGTATGATTTTGCCAAACGTCCGGCTAAAGCGAAGCGCAACATGGATCTGATCAAAAATACAGGCAACATCAGCAAGCCGCTGATCAGTGTATTCGGTACCTACGATTCGCTTTGCACTGTGCGGGACTGCGCGCTGCCCTATCAGGAACTGGTAGAAAAAGCCGGTCACAAAGATATTTACCGTCTGTATCTGGTGGAGCGGGGAAGCCACTTGGACGGTTGGGCAAATGATCCCAAGCGTGATCCCAACGGTGTCATTCAGCCGGTACTGCCCTATGTGCACCAATCCTTTGACGCTTTGGTGGATTGGGTGGAAAATGGCAAGGAGCCGCCGGCGAATAAAACTATTCCGGCCGCAGCTGGCGGCAAGGTCTACGATTTGAATAACGGACAACTGGTGGATCCTTATTAATTATAGCGGTACCGCCAACTGCTGGGAGCGTTCTTGAGGGACGCTCCCAGCAGCATTGGCATAAATAGAATGTATCATTGGAAAGGCGTGATGTGATATGATGAATTGGAAATCTATTATAGGTGCGGGTCTGACCGCTGCATTTTTGCTGGTATCCCTACCAGCTGTTCCGGCATTGGCGGCGTCGGAAATGATCCCGGCTGCGGATTCGTCCGACAAAAATACGAATCAGCCGGTAAAACCTGATACAGAAAAAAATAACCCCAAAAACAATCCCAAACAGCCGGACGAATACGTGCCGGAGAAATAAAATGATTGAAACAAGTTGCAGAGGTGGAAAGAAATATGCGGTCCATAGTATTGCTGAAAAGCAAGCTGACCATGCCCCGGTTGGATAACGGTCTGGTCCAGCGAGAACTGCTGACGGAAATCATCAGAGAACTGGATGCCTACCCGGTGACGGTCATTACGGCCGGCGCCGGGTATGGGAAAACCACGGCAGTGGTGCAGGCGCTGCAAAATTACTTTCTGCCTTGCGGCTGGTATACCGCAGGACCGGAGGATGACAACGTCTATAATTTTTCTCTTTATTTGGCCGGGGCGCTGGAAGCAAGCGTTCCCGGCCTTGCGGCGTGGTACAGGGAGCAGGTGGAGAAACAGGATAAGTTTGACTGGAAAATGGCATTTTCTCTGCTGCTGACCGGTTTGGAAGAACTGTCCGGAGGGGGGGCAAGGCCTGGAGTCGTGGTGGTGGATGATTGGCATTTGGTGCAGGATGATCCGGAAATTCAACAGTTTTTTGACCGTTTTCTGGCCCGGCGGCCGCAGGAAATTCGTGTGGTGCTCCTGACCCGGCTGCAAGTGAGTCTGAAAGAAGTGCAGCGGTTGATGATTACCGGATGCCTTCTTTCCCTGGGAACCAGGCAGTTAAGTTTTGACCGTGAAGAAATCCGGCGGTGTCTGGAGGAGACTGCTGCCGGCGAAGGTGCATACACTGCGGAGGATGTGGAGCGGGTGTATTCGTTCACGGAAGGCTGGGCAATGGCAGTCAAAATGATGGGCAATTACCGGCAACTGCCTGTCAGCCGGCTGATGGATCCTTTTGGCGATGGCGAAGAATGGGAAGACGGACGCCTGGATGCACTGTTTCAGTATCTGGCCAGGGATATTTTGGCGGGACAGTCGCAGGATATGAAGGAGTTTTTACTGCGCAGCGCGCTGCTGGATCTATTCAACAGCCGGCTGTGCCGGGATATTTTTGGAGATGCTGCGGCCGGCCGGCATATTGATGCGGCCCGGAGGCAAGGACTGTTTGTGGTGGAGACAAGCCTTGGCTTTTACCGCTATCATCATCTTTTTCAGGAGTTTCTGCGCCGGGAAGCGGAGAAATATCTGGAGAATATAAGCGAATTGCAGAGGCGGGCAGGGAGTTATTACCGGAAGCAGGGAGACAATGAAGCGGCGCTGCGGCAATTTGTGCAGGCAGGTTGCTGGGAAGAGGCGCGGCAATGTCTGGGGAGCTTGGCTCTGGAATTGATTTACAGCGGGCGGAGCCGTCTGCTGGCCCGCTATCTGGAATACTTGCCGCTGGACTGGCGGGAAAGTCCGGATATTCTACTGGCGTTAGGAGAAGAGGAGCGTTACAGCAATAACTACCAGCAGGCACTATTGCTCTACAAAAGGACGGCTCAACTATGCCGGAAAGAAGACAATGCAGCTGGAGTCAGCCGGGCTTACCGGCATATGGCTGAAGTATATCTGGATACCATTCAGCCGCTGGAGGCTCAGCTGCTGCTGCGCCGATCCTACAAGGTACTGCCTGCGTCTATGAAAAAAGACAAGGCGGAACTTCTGGAACTCATGACGGAGAATTTGGTGAATCAGGGAAGAACGCGGCAGGCGCAGCGGTATTTGCGGCTGGCCAGCCGCGTATACTATCCGTTTGCCTTACAGGATCGCAATAATCTGCGGGCGAGAATTCTGGTGCGGACCGGTCAGCCTCACCGGGCGCTGCAGTTGTTGCGGGGAAAAGACAATGTGCGGCAGTCGGCGGAGAGGATCAGTTATTCTTTCCGGGAAAGCCTGCTGATCATTTCCTTGTGCCACGTATACCTGGGACAGCGGGAACCGGCACTGGTGGCGGCGCGGGAGGCTGTCGCCGCCGGTGAAAAACTGCGGTCGCCTTTTGTGATTATGATGGGATACGTGCGAATGGGACATGGTTTGCTCGGCGCGGGGGAAGAAGAGCGGCAGGCGGCCTGGGATGCTTACGAAAAAGCAACGCTTTTAAGCCGGGAATTGAATATTGTCCGGCTTCAGGGAGAAATCTTGCAGGGAAAAGGACTTTGGCACGCACTGCGGGGCAACTGGCCGGTTGCCTTGGAGTGCGGACAGGAATGCATAAGCATTGCCGAACGTTTCCGGGACTGGTGGTTTGCCGCCGTGGCCTGGCATAGTCTGGGCATGAGCGCAGTGCTTTGCAACTGCTATCAGGAAGCGGAGGGATATCTGCAGCGGGCCGGACAATTATTCGCCCGCTGTGGAGATGATCTGGGACGTACGGCATCGGCCTGGTGGGATTGCTGGCGTTTGCTGCAACAGGAAAACGACGGGCAGTTCAGGCAGGCTTATTATGAATATTCCCGGCTCTGCCGGGAGAATCAGGCCTACTTCCTAAATGATCAACCGTCGCTTTTGGGGAATATAGGCGGATTTTCCGTCCTGGGACTGGAGGAACAGGCCAAGCGACTGAAACTGGACGGTGCCCCGGCGGAGCTGATTGCCGGCAGGACACCGCTTTTTGCCGAGGGGCTGAAAATCCAAACTCTGGGGAGTTTTCGCGTTTGGCGGAATGAATGCGAGATTACCGGTTCCCAGTGGAGACGGGAGAGTTCGCGGCAATTGCTTCGTCTGCTTTTAAGCCACCGGCAGTGCGGTCTGCACAAAGAAATCGCCATGGTGCAGATGTGGCCGGAAGATGATTTTGCCAGTGCCAATACACGGTTTAAGGTGGCCTTGTCTAATTTGTTGAACGTACTTGATCCCGGCCGGGGTCCCCGGACACCCAGCCGGTTCATTATTCGCAAAGGTTCGACGTACTGGTTGAACGAAGCAGTAAATATTGAGCTGGATGCCCCGCGCTTTGAACAGCTGGTGGGCGAGGCGGTCATACTGCTGAAAGGGAAAAATCCGACGGCGGAGACCTTGTTGCGGGAGGCTGTGGCGCTGTATCAAGGTGATTATCTGGAGGAGGCAGCGGATGAAAGTTCTTTTGCAGAGCGGGAACGGCTACGAAAACTTTATTTCCGGGCACTGGAATATCTGTCCCGTTTGTGCATACGAAAGGGAAACTATGACGAAGGACTGCACTGGGCGGAAGCAATGCTGTCAAGGGATAACTGCTGGGAACGGGCTTACCAGCTGCAGCTTCTGTGTTACCACCATTTGCAGAACCAAGTGATGCTGGTCCGAACCTACCAACGCTGCTGCAGTGTGTTTGCGCAGGAACTGGGCATCCGGCCGTCAAGCGGGACGCGGGAGCTTTACGAGCGATTGACCGAGAGTTGAGGGCCGTGCTGATTTGACCGTTGGCAGCGCCACAGAGCTGCTTACGGTATAGAGGGGAATGAGAAATTTAATCAGTGCGCTGCAATGTGAAAAACGCAAGGGGTTATGGAAAGCTTATTTCTAAGTTTTCCATAACCCCTTGGTCATTCAAAAGGGTTTGTAACCGGTTTGTAATTGCCTGATGCTACTATTAACAAGAAGTTGGACTGAATGAGAGGTGGAACGGATGTCTTTTTTGCGTTTGAAAGATTTTGATATGCATTATACTGTGCGTGGACATGGGAGTAATACACTTTTGCTGGTGCATGGCAATGTGGCCTCGTTACGTTGGTGGGATCCGGTTTTGACCGGCCTGCCGCCTGGATTGCGGGCAGTGGCGATGGATTTGCGGGGCTGCGGTGATAGCGGCCATCCGGATGTAGGCTACAGCATTGATCAGTTTGCCGAAGATATCCATGGGTTGGTGTTGCAGCTTAATTTACAGGAGTTTCATTTGGTAGGCCATTCCATGGGTGGACTGATTTCTGCCTATTATACGCTGCAGCACCCGGAGCGGGTCCGGACGCTGACGCTGGTTGACAGTGTGCCGATGGATGGGCTGGGACTGGATGATGCGAAGCGTGCCATGTTTGAACTCCTGATTAAAGATCGGGAAGTGCTGCGGCAGGCGATCGGCGCCTGCATGCAATATTCGCCTAGCTCTGGGTTTGCCGAGCAGGCCTTTGTTGATGCCAGCCGGTGTGCGGTCAACATCTACCGGGATAATCCGGAAACAATGAGTGATACCAATCTGATGGGCCGGATGCAGGAGATCGGCAAACCAGTCATGCTGATCCACGGCCGGGAGGACTTAATTATTCCGCTGGAACAAATGGCAGCCACCATCGAGGCTTTGCCAGAGGCCCGGATTCATATTATAGAGCGTTGCGGCCATTCGCCCCAGATCGAAAAACCGGCGGAATTCATGGCATTGCTCTGGGATTTTCTTCAGAAACACTCTGTGGCAGACTAGGGATCATTGAGTCCGGGTACCCCTTAGCCGTTATGCTGAAGCGGTCAAGGAAACTAAAACGAGGGGAGGTGGGAAGTTGAAACATACTGTGAACATTGACGGTTTAAAACTACGCTACGATGACCGGGGTGCCGGTGCCGCTGTTTTGCTGATTCACGGATTGGGCGAGACAGGAGATTCCTGGCGTTGCCAGCAGGAGTATCTGGAGAAAAAGTTCCGGGTGATTGCTCCGGATTTGCGAGGGCATGGAGAAAGCGGCGACGGGCAGGAGGGAATCACTATCCGGCGGTTTGCCGATGACTGTCTGGCCCTATTGGACTTTTTGGGGATAGGTCAGGCCCATTTTGTAGGTCACTCCATGGGGGGGCTGATAAGCCAGGAAATGGCGGCGCATCAGCCGGAGCGAATGCTGAGCATGACGCTGAGCGCCAGCGCCGGTTTCTATCCGCCGCCCATGGGGACGGAAGGGCTGGAAGAAAGACTGCGCAATATTGATCAAATGACGATGGCGGAATTTGCCGGAAAGATTGTGACCGGCGCCTGTCACCCGGCAACCGGAAATGAAATCAGGAACGAACTGACGGCCATGTTTGCGGCCAATCGGAAAGAAAGCTACCGTCAGGCTACCATCAGTACAATCCGCTCGGATTTTCGCCAGTTTCACGGGAAGATGCAATTGCCGGTACTGATTCTGGTGGGTGACAGTGACCGGACAACACCGCCGGAGTATGCCCGGTATCTGCATGGGGCCATTGCTGGGGCGCGTCTGAGGATACTGTCACGGTCCGCCCATATGTGCAAACTGGAGAATCCGGCAGAGTACAATCAAGCGCTGGAAGTGTTTTTGGAGGATGTGGCGCGGCAAACTGTCTCGAATGCCGCGGAAGGAGGCTGCAACTAATGCGTAGGGCGCGAATTGTCGGCACAGGTTTTTATGTGCCGCCCTATTTGGAAACCAATGCGGATTTGGAGGCGAAACTGGGTGAACCGCTGCCTGAGTCCATTGAAAAAAAGGTGGGAATCCGTCAGCGTTACCTGACCGGCCCGGATTTGTCCAGCGCCGATCTTGGCTATGAAGCCAGCCGGGCGGCCATTGCCGACGCCGGTTTGACTCCGGCGGACATTGACCTGGTGATTGTGGCCACCGATACTCCTGAATATATCAGTCCCCCCACATCGGCAGTGATTCAAGGTCGGCTGGGGGCGGTCAACGCCGGTATTTTTGATCTGAATGCTTCCTGTGCTGGCTTTGTGGCGGCGCTGGATACGGCGGCCCGGATGATTGGTTACGGCGGTCAGTATAACAACGTGCTGGTTTGCGGTGTCTATAACATGTCCAAGTACGCGGATCTTACCAATAGCCGGGTTGCAGCCATTTTTGCCGATGGCGGCGGCGCTGTCATCCTGCAGGGAGCCGAAGGTGAATCCGGTTATCTGGCGTCACGGTTGTATGCGGACGGCACCCAATATGACTTTCTCGGCATTTATGGCGGTGGAACCAAATATCCGCTCACCGAAGAGATGATCAGGGAGAAAAAACATTTGCTGACCTTTTTAAAACCGCTGCCACCGGACCGGAACATTCAAATGTGGCCGGGACTGGTGGCGGAGGCAGTGGCGCGGGCCGGCATGACGGTGGCGGAGATCGATCATATTTTATTTACCCAGATCAACCGGTGGGTGATTGAGGAAGTTATGGCGATTCTACAGTTGCCATTGAACAGAACCACCTGTATCATGGACCGGTTCGGGTACACCGGCTCAGCTTGTATTCCCATGGCGCTGCATGAGGCCTTAAAAGCAGGGCGCATCCGCCCCGGCGACCGGGTGGTGATGGTCGGTTCAGGTGTAGGTCTGTCTGTGGCAGTGGCGGTATTTCAATGGTAAAATCTGCCATCCGGGCGGTGTGGGAAAGGGGGAATGAGAATCACGTACCGCTGGGGTTTGGCCAGAAATAAAATATCAGAATATTGGCAGAAAAGTGAGGGGAATGGGAATGAAAAAGAATTTTTTGGCCGTAGTGGCCGCCGGACTGATGCTGGCTGTTAATGCACCCAGCATAGCGGTTTTCGCGGAAGAACAGCCGGTTTTTGCGGATGTACCCAGCGGACACTGGGCATATGGAGCTGTGCAGCAATTGGCCAAAGCTGGCATCGTGTCCGGTGATCAGGGACGTTTTAACGGTACATACAATATTACCCGCTATGAAATGGCGGTAATGGTGGCCAATGCTATGACGAAACTGGAACAGGCCGATGCGTCGCAAAAGGCACTTATTGAGAAACTGGCGGTAGAATTTAACGGTGATTTGAACAAGCTGGGTGCCCGCATGGACAAAGTCGAGAAACGGGTTGCCAAGGTTGAGGAAAAAGCAAAAGTAAACTTTTATTTTGATAACCGACTGGAAGGCGTAGCCACCAGTCTTGGCAAAGGAGATGGCGGTGCCTGGCTCACTAATGGCGATATAAAGGACTCGACCCAGTTTATGGAACGGATCCGGCTCTATTTGAATGTGCCGGTGGGTGACCGCTGGCAGTGGGATGCGCGGCTGGTTCAAGCCAAATGGAATCTGAAAAGCACCACTGCAGAAAGTCCCCGGTTTGACCGGTTCTGGTTAACCGGCAAAAATATTGCCGGCGGTACGGTGGAGATGGGAAAAATGATGCTGTACCCCGGTAAAGGCGCGTTCTATGGCAATACCGGTGACACCGAAGGAATATATTACACGAAAAAGCTGGACAAACTGACAGTGCGTTTGGCCAATGCCCATGCCAGCAGCCAAAATATCAATTTGGCGGAAGCGACCTACAGGCCGGACAAAAAAACGGATTTCGGCGTTTATGCACTGAAGAACGACTTTAGCGATGCAGTGCGGGATATTGATCTGCGAGTCATTAATGGTGCGTTTGAAATTCCCGATTCCGGTGGTCTGGCTCTGTCGTTCGAAGCGGCGAAAAACTATGGTGAAGGCGCGGCGTATAACGGCAAGACCGGTTACTTCGTGGCATTGCAGTCTCGCTACAAAGCCACTAACTATATGCCGGCCCTGTATACCAGCATGGTCAATCCGAATCAGGTTGGGGATCATGGCTGGGGGCTCTCTTACCGACATATGCCTTCAGGAGTTGCGGGCTATGCAAACCGGGGAGCGTTCAGCTGGGTGCCTCTGACGCAAGACACCGGCGGCTCCTGGCAGAATACCTTTGACGGTGTCAATGCGTGGCGGTTCGACTATGTCTGGGTGCCCTGGAAAAACGTACAACTGACATTGACGGCGGAAAATGTCAAATCGATTCAGAATGACTGGACCAACAACAATTTCCAGACGACATTCAATTACTTTTTCTAATAGGATAAATCTAAAGCAGGCGGCGAAACCATAGATTTTGCCGTCTGCTTTGCTGTGGGTGCTTGAATGTAGACCGTAGGCCAATAAGCTCCAGAAAAAGCGGAGATACAGAGTTCATCCGCATCCAGACAGGAAAGACGAGGGGACGTGAAGACAGGCGAGACAGGGAACTATTGAAAAAATAAAAGAGGACACAACCCCCGGCTGTTGTGTCCTCTTTGTCCGCTGCAGCAGGCTAAAAAGTATACTTTTGTATAGTATCTTTCAAGGCTGATTCACTTTATTATTAAGGTGAATTAGTTTTTTTTATTGATTTGTTGCTGTTAGTTTGGCACTGAGTTTGTTTTTTGAGGTGGTGTTTTATGGGGGAAATTATTAAAGAGTCATTTTTGTTTGTAGGTAGTGAATAAAATACTGTTAAACAGAAAAGGAAAGGGTATATTTATGAATAAACAATTGATTTATGGATTTATTGCTGGCATGTTGGTTGTGGTGTTGGCGGTGGTGGCTCTCGGCTGGGACGACGAAGCTAAGGGCGGTGTAAGCAAAAACTCTGCGGCTCAGGCGCAGGCACCGACAGTGACAAAGCCAGCTGCTAAAACGGAGGCTGCAGATTATGGCAGATACCTTACGGTAAAAGATGTGGAAAGCATTACAGGTCAGTCTGGGCTAAAACTGAAATCTATTGACTCGAAAAAAAGCGGGGAAGCTTATGACTTGACTTATTCAACCGCTGAGGGGCAAGCTATTTTGATGATTCAGGTTTTAAGAGGCAGTGATTATGAGCGGTACTACCAAGAGTTTCGTTGCCAAGATTATAAACCGATGGAGTATGCTTTTTGGGGTCCTAAGACAGCTGTATCACCGAATCAGGTCGATCAGCTGTGGTTCCGCAAAGGCGATACCCTGATATTTATTGGCAGTGAGAGGACGTATGTAGATTTAGCAATGATGGAAAAAGTGGCGAAAGTTATCGCGTCAAGACTGTAACCAAGATTCTTGCCTGGAGTGAATCACTCGTTTACCAGGGGATTATCCGAGGGAGGTAATAGTAATGCAGTTCTATAAAAGAAAAATTGGTTTTTTCTCATTGTTTATTGCTTTAGTGTTGCTATGTTTGCCGATAGAAAATGTACATTCATCAGCCCGTGTGGATTGTTCATACAGCGAAGTAAAGCAGCAAGAGATGACTATTCTTAACAATTCCCCATACCATGTTACCGCGCTGTTTATATGTCCAGCTAATTCTGAAGAGTGGCAAGAAGTTCTTGAAGGTACAGAGTTGCGCTGCGGCAAGCAAAGAAATGTTATTTTCAATTTAGACAACAGTGTATGTAAATGGGATATAAAAGTAGTTGACTCCAGCGGCAACTTTACAGTATTTCAGAACCTACAGATTAAGCAGGAGTTTACTTCTATTAACTACTATTATAAGAATGGGTCAGGTCGTATTAGATTTGCTGTCGGGTGACTTGTTCTGGTCTCTGATAATACCTGAGTACGATGGCTGCGTTGAAGCTAGTGTTTCAATGCAGTCTCTTTTTTTGGTCTACCAGAATTTATAATGCAATTCTGTTGACATAAGAACGACTAAGGCTTCTGTCGGCGTCCTGAGGGACTTGGCACAAGCCAAGTCTTTTCTTATCTGTTTTGTAGGATCTCCAGTTGTTTGATCCCCTGTGGCAGATGGTGGTGTGCTAGGTTGTAACGGTGAAAAATAGATTGGATAGGAACGATTAGCGACATGTAGCATTGAGAAAATAGAGGTATAAAAAATTGCCGTAGAGAAGTAGTCAATAAGCTGTATCTTGATATCATTTGGAGGTACCTATGTCCAACTTCGCATTTTTAGATAAAAGCTGGCCGGTATTGGCGGATAATGCACGTTTGGCAGAGCAATACATAACCAGCGATCCCAATGCGGCTTTATTTAAAATGAGGATATTCTCAGAAAAACTTATGGATCTTGTTATAGTTGCTTTGAACCTGAATATGGATTACAGCCTTAGTCAGCACGATAAGATACAGGTTCTGCGTAAGAATAACATCAATAGTGCAATACCAGATTTGTTCGATATCGTACGGAGAATTGGCAATAAAGCGGCCCATGACGGACATAACGATTTAGAAGATGCCAAGAAATGTTTACTAAGCATATATAAATTAGCTGCCTGGTTTTATGCCAAAGTCACCGGGGATAAATCGCTCTTCCCGTTGACCTTCAATTGGTCACAGGTTAAGAAACAGGCAGTAGTCAAAATACAAGTGGATGAAGATGCCTATATTAAGGAATTTGAGGCACTGAAAGAAGCCTACCAAAAGGAACTGGATGAACTCAAGAAAAAACTGGCAGCCAATCCTCCCGACCAGCAGCAGACTGAGGAAGCTGTGGCAGTAGTCACCAATACCCTTGGTCTTACAGAAGAGCAAACCCGCCAGGAACTGATTGACGTTATGCTGCAGGAAGCCGGGTGGGATACAGGCGATAAGCGTCAGGTGGAACGGGAATATCAAGTAACACCGTTCCCCAATAAATCCGGCAAAGGCCGTGCCGACTATGTCCTTTGGGATAAAAAAGGACAACCGATCGCTGTTATTGAAGCCAAGAAGACGGCAACCGATGCCATAACAGGACGTCATCAAGGAAAGCTGTACGCTGATGCCCTGGAAAAAATGCACGGAGTCCGCCCAGTCATTTTTTATACCAACGGACATGAAATATTTATCTGGGATGACCGGTACAGTGCGCCGCGGCAGATATGGGGTTTCTATACCTTAAGCGATATGGAATATTTATTCTTTCAACATCAGAATAAACAGCCGTTAAGCACAGTAACCATTGACGGCAGTATCGCAGGACGTCCCTATCAAATTGAAGGCATTAAACGGGTTTATGAAAAATTTGATAACAGCGGGCGCAAAGCACTGCTAGTCATGGCTACCGGCTGCGGCAAAACGCGGACAGTCATTGCCCTCGCCAAAGGCATGATGAATGCCCAATGGGCCAAGCGCATTCTGTTTTTAGCTGACCGGGACGAGCTTGTCAAACAGGCCAAAGAACAGAAAAACAGTTTTAAGGTATTTATGCCGGAAACCACCAGCACCCGAATCACCGGGGCCAATGCCGACAACCGGGAAAGCAGTTTATACTTTGCCACCTATCAGACCATGGTTCGCTATTATACTCAATTTAGCGTGGGCTTTTTTGATGTGATTATCTGTGATGAATCCCACCGCAGTATTTATCAAACCTACCGGGACATTCTCGAGTATTTCGATGCCCATATTATCGGACTGACCGCTACGCCTGTGGGCTATATTAATCGCAATACCTTTACCATTTTTGCCTGTCCTGATGGTGATCCGACCTTTTACTATCCCTATGAAGAGGCGTGCGAGCATCTGCCGCCCTATTTGCTGCGCTATAAAGCCTTAGACGCTACCACCAAAATACTCCGTCAAGGCATCAAATGGGAGAATCTAACCGAGGAACAGAAACAGCAAATCGAAGAGAACGGGCTGGATGAAAGCCAGATCAATTTTGACAAAGAGGCCCTTGAAGAATTTGTCACCAATAAAGATACCAACCGCTTCATCCTGCAAACCCTTATGACCAAAGGCATTCGGGTTGGGGATGATATTGGAAAAACCATACTCTTTGCCCGTAATATAAAACATGCTAAACTGCTTATCCAGTTGTTTGATGAAGAGTTATATCCCCAGTACAACGGTAGTCTTGCTGCCATCATTCATTCCGAGATAAAAAACAAAGATGACCTGCTTAACGATTTTAAAGAAAAAGACAGGCCGCGCATCGCCATATCGGTAGATATGCTGGATACCGGAATCGACGTGCCGGAAGTGGTCAACCTGGTATTTGCCAAGCCGGTTTATTCCAAAGTCAAGTTTATGCAAATGCTGGGCCGGGGGACACGCCTGTGCCCCGACCTGTTCGGTAAAGGCCAGCACAAAGAATATTTTATGGTCTTGGATCACTGGAAGAACTTCGAGTTTTTTGATATCAAACCAGATGGCAATTTACCCAGCCAGTCCAAAGCGGCGCTGCAAATGCGTCTGGAGCTTAGAATTCAACTGCTGCAGAACCTGGGGCAAAAGGGTTTGACAGATAAACAGGCTGAGCTGGTGACTGCCATCCGGGAAGACCTGGAGGCGCTGCCTGCTGCCTCGGTAGAGGTGCGCAAAAACTGGAAGATGCTGGAGTGGCTAAAGCTTGACCAAACCTGGAATATCCTCAGTGCTGAGCTGACAACCAAGCTGAAAATGGAGGTTGCACCACTCATGCAGTGGGTGGATGTGGAAGGGCAAAAAGATGCGCTCTGGTTTGATAATCAGATGGTTCGCATGCAGCTCTTAAAATTGAAAGACGATCCCAAACTGGACGAGCATATCGAAAGCATTGTTTACGAGCTTTCCCGCTTGCGCTTAAATCTCAACCAATTTAATCATATCCGTGAATATGTGATCGAATTAATGAACCCTGCCATCTGGCGCCAGGCCGATTATGACGCCGTGGAAAAAGCCAGGCAGACGCTAAGGGACTTCATGAAATATCGTGGTGACAAACCTGGTAAGGCTTTTCTAAAACTGGATATTGCCGATACTGAGCAGGAAGTGCTCAAGATTAAAGAAGCGACTGCCAGTTATACCACCAATATGGACCCCTATGTAGAACGGGTTAAGAAAGCCCTGGAAGCACAGCTCGATATGCAGCTGGTCATTCAAAAAATCCGTCGCGGGCAGCTGCTGACGGCGCAGGATATCGATACCATCTATCAGATTTTTAGTTCCGGGCGGGTGGAATTTACCCTTGCCGAGCTGGCGCACACAGCCCAGGTCAAGCAAAGCGACCTGGTAGGACTGCTACGACGGTTCGTGGGGGTGGATGTGGAGGAATTGGATAACCGCTTTAGCCAATTTATCCAGTCCCATAGCGGGAAAATGTCGGCTATGCAGATTAGTACCCTGGAAATGATTAAAAACGACATTATTAAAAATAAAGGAATATCCTTTGCAGCCTTGTACGAGCCGCCCTATACCACCCGTAGTCAAAGTGGTATTGACGGGATTTTCGGCGGCAAAATCACCCCTGAAGTCTTTGCACTTATTACACCCTACAAAGTAGAAGTAGAGTTGGAGGAAAAACATGCTTAATACCGAGCTGCGCAGCAAAGTAGATCGATTATGGGATAATTTTTGGTCAGGGGGCATTTCCAACCCCCTGACTGTTGTGGAACAGATATCGTACCTGTTATTTATCAAACGCCTTGATGACAGAGAAATATTGGAAGAGAGAAAAGCCAACCAGCTAGGCCGGCCGCACCAGTCCATCTTTACCAGCGAAGCCTGCCGCTGGTCTGTTTTTTGCCATTACGACTCGCAAAAAATGCTGGATATCATGCTGGAGAAAGTATTTCCCTTTATCAAAACCTATGGCAAAGAGGAGAACACCGCCTTTTATGAATATATGAAAGATGCTGTGTTTATGATCCAAAAGCCCAGCCTGTTACATGAAGCCGTACAACTGATCGACGGCATGAATATGGATGACCAGGATACCAAAGGGGATTTATACGAGTACCTGCTGTCCAAGCTGTCCACCGCCGGGGTGAACGGTCAATTCAGGACGCCCCGCCATATTATCAAAATGATGGTGGAACTGCTAGACCCGAACATTGACGATGTCATCTGTGATCCGGCCTGCGGTACAGCGGGGTTCCTGGTAACGGCAGCCGAACATATCTTGCGCAAATACACCAGCCCTGCTTTGGTGTTTACCGACGACGACGGCAATGTTCATGATAAGATCGGCGACCAACTGACTGACGCTCAGAGAGACCATTATTATAATCACATGTTTCATGGCACCGACTTTGATACCTCTATGCTGCGTATTTCCTCCATGAACCTGATGCTCCATGGCTTTGACAAGCCGAACATCTCTTATGCTGACGCATTGTCCTCCCGCTATGAAGTCAAAGACCGCTATACCATGATCCTGGCCAATCCGCCCTTTAAAGGCAGCCTGGACGAAGGGGATATCAATGCCTCCTTACGGAAAGTGGTAAAAACCAAAAAGACTGAGCTGTTATTCCTGGCCTTAATGTTGCGAACGCTGGACCTAGGCGGCCGGTGTGCCGTGATTGTCCCTGACGGGGTGCTGTTTGGCTCCTCCACCGCTCATAAAAGCATTCGCAAAGCCCTCATCGAAGAGAACCAACTGGAAGCCATTATCTCCATGCCTTCCGGCGTGTTCAAACCCTATGCGGGAGTGTCTACCGCCGTAGTTATTTTCACCAAAGGCGGTAGGACAGATACCGTCTGGTTCTATGATATGCAGGCTGATGGGTATTCCCTGGATGATAAGCGTAATGTGATTGAGGATAATGATATAGATGATATTATTGAGCGGTTTAAGAACTTGCAGGACGAAACAACCAGACAACGGACAGATAAGTCGTTCTTTGTGCCGAAAGAAGAGATCGTGGGTAATGAGTATGATTTGTCGATTAATAAGTATAAGGAAATAGAGCATGAGGAAGTGGAGTATGAGCATCCCCAAATACTATTAGACAAAATTAAACATCTTGAAAAAGAAATCCAAGAAGGGATAGATGAACTGGAGGACTTCTTATTGTGAAATACAAATGGGTGGCTCTTCGGGATGCTGCAACATATGTAAATGGGTATGCGTTTAAACCTGAAGAATGGAGTACAGAAGGGACTCCTATTATCCGAATTCAGAATCTGACTAATACAAGCGGCGTTTTTAACTATTATCAAGGCAATTATTTAGAGAAGTATATAGTAAATAAAGGTGATATCTTAATCTCTTGGTCTGCTAGCCTTGGAGTGTACCAGTGGACAGGGCAACAAGCTTTATTGAATCAACACATTTTTAAGGTTGTATTTGACAAAATTGAAATAGATAAATCTTTTTTTAAATACGCAATATTCAAAGTGTTGCGTGAGATGGAAAAGTATACACATGGTTCCACAATGAAGCATATTACCAAAAAATACTTTGATGAAATAAAAATTCCCCTCCCCCCCCTCGAAACCCAGAAAAAAATTGCCGCTGTTTTGGACAAAGCTCAGGAACTCATCGACAAACGCAAAGAGCAGCTTGTCAAACTGGACGAGTTTGTGCAGAGTGTGTTTTTGGAGATGTTTGGAGATCCGATATCTAATCCCAAAGGATGGATTAGAAAGCCTTTGGGCGATTATATTGATATACTTACAGATTATCATGCAAATGGTAGTTACGAAGTTTTACGTGATAACGTCGAGTTACTTGATCAAAAAAATTACGCTTTGATGGTGAGAACAACTGATTTAGAGAACGGAAATTTTTTCAAGAATGTAAAATACATAACGAAAGATGCATATGAATTTTTGACTAAGACTAAAGTTTATGGTGGTGAGCTAATAATCAATAAAATAGGTAGTGCCGGAAAGGTCTACTTGATGCCATGTTTAGAACGCCCGGTGTCACTTGGTATGAATCAATTTATGATAAGACTATTGAGTGGATTGAACAATATCTATGTATACCATTTATTCAATACAGCGAGTGGCAAATCATTAATATTAAACAATGTTAGGGGTGCAGTAACAAAAACTATTACAAAAGATGCTATCAGAGGAATATTGGTCCCAATTACCCCAGTGCAACTCCAAAACCAATTCGCCGCCATTGTCGAAAAAACCGAACAACAAAAAGCCCTCATGCAGCAAAGCTTGGTGGAAATGGAAAACAACTTCAACAGCCTGATGCAGCGGGCCTTTAAGGGTGAGTTGTTTTGAATTTGAAAACATCCGCCGTTCTTCTGACCGTGGCTTTGTGCCCTACAGCGGCTGCAAGCGGGTATGCGGTGAAATGATGTTTGTTATGCAGCTTGCCGGGGTGACAGAAAATATGTTGTTAAATTTTTCAATAAGAGCATAATACTGTAGATGATAAACACCAAAAAGGCAGGGATCGTCTATGGATAAGCTGATTGAAAAGCTTGGCTCGATTAATATTCAGGCATACATCGCGAATGATAGCGATGAGGCCAGGCACCTTGCGTTGGGTTTAATACCTCAGGGGGCAACGGTTGCGATGGGGAATTCTCTTACTCTTCGAGAGGTAGGAATATTTGACGCCATAGTAAATGGCTCCTACAAAGTAATTAATCAATTCGAACCGGGGATCTCTGCCGCTGAAAACCTAAAACGCCGTAAAGCTGGGATGCTGGCAGATGTTTACTTTACTAGCGCTAACGCGCTAACACTGGATGGCGAACTGGTAAATATCGATGGAAAAGGTAATCGCGTAGCAGCCATGATGTTTGGGCCAGACAAAGTGATTATTGTAGTTGGCGAAAATAAAATCGTCAAGGATCAGGAAGAAGCTTGGCAGCGTCTTAAGGAAAAGGTGGCGCCCGAGCTGACAAAAAAACTAGGGCGCTCGACACCCTGCGCCAAAACTGGCGAATGTTCAAACTGCAATTCTCCTGAACGGGTATGCCGCTGCTATACGGTTATCAATGGCCAGATGCCGGCGGATAAAGACAGAATTCACGTTATTATCGTAAGGGAACAATTGGGTATTTAGGCAAAGTAAAAAACCGGGCGATCCTTTGTAAGGGATAGCCCGGTTTTTAATGCAGAATAAGCTTCACGCATCTTGAGACGCGGTTGTGATTTTAACTAACTCATAACCATGCTGGCAATGGGACAATGGGGGGATTTGGTCATTAGTTTGATATTTTTTCGGAAGCGTTCATATCTGATACCACAGTATTCAAGAAAGTCGTCGCCATTGTAATGTCTGATTAATGCCCAAGCGGTCCAGAGTAAATCTTGTGCCATCATAAAGCTTTTTATTTTTAGCTCTTCCATCGGGGTCACTGGCCGGCCGAAGTAGTCCTGAGTTAAATAGTGGATAGCTTCTGCGGATAGTTTTGATTCAAGAATGTAGGCTGCGACATCCCAACAGGGATCATTCATTCCGGAATATTCCCAGTCAATAAGATAGGTTTTACCAGTACCGTCGATGATAAAATTTTCAGGCACTGTGTCATTGTGACATGGCGCAAGGATTGTATTTTTGATGTTTTCTTGGACAAAAGTGACTAATTGATCTTTTAGGGGTGTGTAATCAAAGAATAAGTCGCCGTTTAGCTGTTCGATAATCTGTTCGTATTTAAACAGCTCCAATTGCCAATCGAAGCGGTTTGAAAAATGCTTTGGAGAAGAGTGAATTTTTTTCATCAAGCTGGAAACCGACTTCAGATTTTTGTGGGAGCCAGGATCGGCATGAGCCATGTTTTGGCTATTTTTTATGTATAAGCTTATTTTGATGCCGCTGTCTTCATCATAGTAGATGCAATCAGAGTTTATGCCGAACTCTGAGGCTATATTATTATTGACCCTTTCCATTTTTCGATCAATAATCTGTTCTGTCATGCCACCAGGTTGCCTGATGACATATTCGGTGCCCTTAATGTCCATGATGTAGTTGTAATTGGTAAGTCCACCGGCAAAGCGGGATTTGTCAAAGACAATGCTTTCATCGCGAAAAACATGGCGCAGCTTTTGTTGTACTAATTCTTCCATTGTCATATATAGCTCCACCAAGTATATCAAACTTGGATTTTTGGATTATTGATAATTTACTATAGCAAAAAAAGTTAACAAAATCAATGCATGGAGACTGATTATTGGGGGTTGCCGATGAATTTCGGCTAGTATAGTTTTGTTGCAATTGACGGAATAGATACAGTACTGATGCTATATGAAAAAGACTAGGCTTCTGCCGGCGTCCTGAAGGACTGGGCAGAGGCCTAGTCTTTTCTGTGCCAAAGCTGAGCTGCTGCAGCGCAAGTCTAATCCAGCTCTGATTAAATTGTATAAAATTTATATAATTGGACAATATTGTGCTATTTTTATGGAAAAATTTTTGCCACTTAGTATCAACCTATTTTCGCTTCTTGGAGTGGCGAAAATAGGCTCGAAATGAATTATGCAATAAAAAAACCTGCGGTTTTATCAGTTGTTTTTGCGATTTTCATCACGATTTTACAAGAAAATCGCTTTAGTACAATAACTGAATTTCACTAAGATATAATAGTGCTAATTTTATATATTGATTTTTCAAAAAAATCTGTTTGGCATGCGATATTATAAGATTACTAAATAAAATAAATTATCAATCGGTAAGACCAAGATAAAGTAATGATTTTTTGGAATTTTAAATCTATAAAAAGGAGTTGCTTTGATGGAATACGTTGGAGAAGAGGCCTTGGGGCTTATTGAAACAAGAGGCATGGTTCCGGCAATTGAGGCGGCGGATGTCATGTGTAAAACGGCTGACGTTACGATTGTTTCGTATGAAAATATGGGTTCCGGGCTTGTCACGGTCATGATTAAAGGCGATGTGGCAGCCGTGCGGTCAGCTGTAGAAACTGGTGCAGCAGCAGCAGCAGCTATTGGCGAGCTGACAGCCTCCCATGTTATGCCGCGCCCCATCAGGCGGGTAGGAAAGATTGTTTCGCGACATGACATTGATGCGCAATGAACATTGAGTGTTGGAGAAAGGGGAATCCGTGTGTACAAAAATGATGCTTTAGGGTTCATCGAGACGTATAGCCTGGTTTCAGTGCTAGAGGCTGCGGATGCCATGTGCAAGGCTGCGGACGTGGAATTGGTCGGTTATGAAAATGTGGCTTCCGGCCTGATTTCCGTTGTGGTTCGTGGCGACGTAGGCGCGGTCAAAGCGGCTGTAGAGGCTGGCATTGAAGCAGCCAGCAAAGTAGGTAAGGTCTATAGCTCCAATGTCATTGCCAGGCCGCATGAGGAAGTACAAAAGATTATTGCTAAATATGTTATCGACTGGTAAATAACGACTTGTAACTTTTGATTCTGCGAGTGGAAAGGGGGCGTGGGTGAGAGATGAATAGAATTGACAATGATTTGCTCTCTGTCCAGGAGGCTCGGATTCTTGTGGAAAACGCCCGTGAGGCGCAAAAGCTGCTGGCAACTTTCCCTCAAGAAAAATTGGATAAAATTGTCCGGCATATGGCTGAAGCAGTGCATAAATATGCCAGAGAACTGGCCATTATGTCCTGCGAGGAAACAGGATTTGGTAAATGGCAGGACAAGTTTGTCAAAAATGTTTTTGCCAGTGATTTTCTCTATAAGAAAATCAGGGATATGAAAGTTGTCGGTATTATTAGTGAAGACAAAGAAAACAAGACCATGGATATTGGCGTGCCTGTCGGAGTGATTATCGCTTTGCCTCCTTCGACCAACCCTGCATCCACTACAATCTATAAAGCCCTGATTGCCATAAAATCTGGCAATGCTATTGTTTTCTCGCCTCATCCTAAGGCCAGGAAAACGATTGGCAGGGTGCTTGATATATTGATACGAGCGGCAGCAGAAAGTGGATTGCCCTCTGGCGCCATCGGATACTTGCGAACGCTGGCTGTTGACGGTACAGTCGCGTTGATGAATCACAAAGACACAGCGCTTATTCTGGTTACAGGTGTGCCCAAGCTGGTCAGGGCGGCGTATACCTCCGGAAAACCGACTATTTATGGTGGTCCGGGTAATGGACCTGCCTTTATTGAGCGTTCAGCCGACATAAAAAAGGCCGTAGCAGATATTATTGCCAGCAGAACTTTCGATAATGGTATCGTCTCAGCCTCGGAGCAATCCATTGTTGCTGAGGACTGTATCGCCGATGAAGTAAGGCAAGAGCTCAGAAGAAATGGTGCTTATTTCCTGTCAGATCAGGAATCTCAGCAGCTCAGCAAAAACTTTTTCCGTCCTGATGGCAGGTTAAATCCGGAAATTGTCGGCAAATCGGCGATAGAGCTGGCACGGCAAAGTGGCATATGTGTTCCGGAAGATACGCAGGTATTGATATCAGAACAAAAATATGTGTCTGCCGCCAATCCGTATTCAAGAGAAAAACTTTGCCCGGTTCTGGCATTTTATGTGGAAAAGGACTGGCTGAATGCTTGTGAAAAATGCATAGAATTACTGGTAAATGAGGGACGGGGACATACCCTGGTCATTCACTCCACCAATGAGAAGGTGATTAGGGAATTTGCCCTGAAAAAACCGGTATCAAGAGTGCTGGTGAATACTCCCGCCTCATTAGGGGGGATAGGAGCGACCACTAATCTCTTCCCGGCATTGACGCTGGGGTGCGGCGCAGCAGGCGGCGGGGTTACTTCTGATAATGTCACACCGCTGAACTTGATCAATATCCGAAAAGTCGGCTATGGCGTGCGGCAGCTGGGGGATATAAAGAGTGAACCCTGCTCTTTTGCCAATCAGCGTTCCCTTGAAAGTAAGCAAGATTTGAATGAGTTGCTGGAAAAGTTACTTAAGCAGCTTATGGTGGAGAAGATTTGAGGTGACGGCGGTAATGAGAAAATTTGTCATTAAGCCCAAGATTTATTTTAATGAGGGATCCATGGAATTTCTTAAAGAAATCAATGGGTCTTGTGCGTTTATCGTTTCTGATTCGGTTATGGAGAAGTTGGGATATCTTCAAAAAACCATAGACTATTTGAATGAAACAGGGATAAAGTCGGTTGTTTTTACGGATGTACGTCCTGATCCGGATGTGAAAGTCATTGCCCAAGGCATGAAGAAATACCTGGAAACCCAGGCCGATACTATTGTGGCTTTGGGCGGGGGCTCTGTGATTGATGCTGCCAAGGGGATTTTATATTCTTTGTGGCAGTTCAGAAAAGCCGCCGGGGAGGAATTCAAGAAACCGCTGTTTATTGCTATTCCTTCCACCAGTGGTACAGGCTCGGAAGTAACCAATTTCTCGGTTATTACTGCAGAAGGACAAAAAGTGGTCATTGTAGATGATTGGATAGCTCCGGATATAGCCATACTTGATTCTACTTGTAT
The DNA here is from genome assembly GCF_900176355.1 of Sporomusa malonica. Lineage (GTDB taxonomy): Bacteria > Bacillota > Negativicutes > Sporomusales > Sporomusaceae > Sporomusa > Sporomusa malonica. The sequence continues at coordinate 48,157 of NZ_FWXI01000007.1, forward strand.
CCAGCATGTTCCTCAGCAGGTGGTGGCAGATACGGGTATAGATGCGCTGGTGCATGCCATTGAGGCTTATGTTTCTACTGCGGCAACCCCTTGCACGGATGCGCTTGCCGAGAAGGCAGTTCAATTAATTTTTGAGAATCTGAAGAACTTATACAACGATGTCAGCAATGCTTGCGCGAGAGAACGCATTCAAAATGCATCCTGTATCGCTGGCATGGCATTTACAAATGCCGGTCTGGGGATCAATCATAGCCTGGCGCATGCTTTGGGCGGAACTTTTCACATCTCTCACGGGCGAGCCAATGCGCTGCTGGTGAGCGCGGTGATTGAATATAACGCACATTTGAACAACACTGCCAGTAGAGACATAGCGGAAAAATATGCGAAACTGGCTGCTGTGGTGCAATTGCCTGCCCGGACGTACCGGGAAGGAGCAATAAATTTCATGCAGGCCGTCAAGGATTTGAAAAAATCTCTGGGTATTCCCAATAGCATTCGCGAGTTGGGAATCGACAAAAGCATGTTTGAGACTGAGGTGGGAAATATGGTTGAGCTGGCCCTCCATGACCGGTGCACCCCCACCAATCCCAGGCAGCCGTCCAGAGAAGATCTGATCGGTATTTTCCAAAAATCATTTTAATATATCAGTAACATCCTGCTGAATTAAGTAAGAGGGAGGACAAAAAAAGTTGAATATTCAAGAGTTTTCGAACAAATTTGCGGATGCAACCAGGAACTTGTCCCCGGAAGAAACAGCGGCCATCATGAAGCTGTTTCAGGGAATTTCCAAGGAACTGGCCGCAAACAGTGCTGTAAACAGTCCAGCAGCGTATAGTCCGACAAAATCACCTGCGTTTGAAGGCGAAATCACAGGATTAACACCGCGCCTGGAACGACTGAAAGCTGCTTATTTAAAGGCCAAGCCCAGTGTCAGTACCTATCGTGCCAGGGCTTTCACGCAAGTGACCAAAGAAAATGCTGGCTTACCCAAGATTCTTCTCCGGGCCAAGTGCTTCCGCAAAGCCTGTGAGACAGCTCCCCTGGTGATCCAAAAAGATGAACTGATTGTTGGACATCCCTGCGGGAAAGCGAGAGCTGGTGCTGTATCCCCGGATATTGCCTGGAGATGGATCCGGGATGAACTGGATACCATGTCAACTAGACAACAGGATCCCTTTGAAATCAGTGAAGAAGACAAGCGGATTTTACGGGAAGAGATTTTCCCTTACTGGGAAGGCCGGAGCCTGGATGAAATTTGTCAGCAGCAATATGAAGAAGCGGGCGTATGGTCCTTTTCGGGCGAATCCTTTGTCAGTGATCTTTCCTATCATCAGGTTAATGGTGGTGGCGATACCTGTCCGGGTTATGATGTCATACTCATTAAAAAAGGCATTAATGGCGCAAGACAGGAAGCTATCGACAGGCTGAGCAAATTGTCCATGGAAAATCCAGAGGACATGGACAAGATTTACTTCTATAAAGCGGAAATCGAGACTTGTGACGGTATTTTGGCGTATGCCAAACGGCTTGCTGATTATGCAAGAGAACTGGCCGACAGAGAAGATGACTCCGCCCGTAAGCACGAGCTTTACAAGATTTCCGATATTTTAACCTATGTACCGGCCAATCCGCCCCGTACCTTCCATGAAGCACTCCAGTCCATCTGGATACTGCAATCACTGTTTGTGGTGGAAGAAAACCAGACTGGCATTTCCGTTGGACGACTGGATCAATACATTTATCCCATGTTCAAGGCTGACCTGGAAGCTGGCCGGATGAACAAACTGGAAGCCTTTGAATTGCTCTCTTGCTTTATTATAAAATGCTCGGAAGTTATGTGGCTGTCCAGTGCACTGGGAGCAAAATATTTCGCCGGCTACCAACCGTTTATCAACTGCACCATCGGTGGGCAGAAGCGAACTGGGGGCGACGCAACCAATGATCTGACTTATCTGATCATGGATGCCGTTCGTTTTACCAAGATGTATCAACCGTCCCTTGCTTGCCGGATTCATAACAAATCACCGCAAAAGTATTTGAAGAAAATCGTCGATGTTGTCAAGGCCGGGCTTGGATTCCCCGCCTGCCATTTTGATGATTCTCATATCAAAATGATGCTTGCCAAGGGATTTAGCATTGAAGATTCACGGGATTACTGCCTCATGGGGTGCGTTGAACCGCAAAAATCAGGCAGAATCTATCAGTGGACATCTACCGGTTATACCCAATGGCCCATTGCCATAGAGTTTGTTCTGAACCGTGGCGTGATGAAATGGCGTGGCACCATGGAAGGGCTTGACACAGGAGATCTTGACAATTTTAAGACATATGAAGAATTTGATGCTGCCTGCAAACAGCAAATCGAGCATATTATCCGCTTATCTGCCATTGGGACCATTGTCAGCCAGCGGGTGCACCGAGATCTTGTTCCCAAACCCCTTATGTCCCTGTTGGTAGAAGGTTGTATGGAAAAAGGTACCGATGTTACCCACGGCGGAGCGCTTGTCAATAGCGGACCCGGGCTGATCTTCTCTGGCCTAGGAACCTATGCTGACTCCATGGCAGCCATTAAAAAGCTGGTTTTTGAGGATAAAAAATATACGCTAAAACAAATCAGGGATGCATTGGCTGCGAATTTTGAAGGCTACGAAACCCTGCGGACAGATTGCCTGAACGCACCTAAATATGGGAATGACGATGATTATGCTGATTTAATTGCCTCAGATATCGTCGTCTGGACAGAACGGGTTCACAACACCTTTGAGATGCTTTATTCGCACTTCACGCATGGCACCCTGTCTATTTCCAATAACACGCCGATCGGCGAAATTACTGGCGCGTCAGCTAATGGGCGTTTAGCCTGGACACCGCTGTCAGATGGCATCAGCCCGACACAGGGGGCCGACAAACTGGGACCTACAGCCATCATTAAATCGGTCAGCAAGCTGAGTGTCGAGTCCATGGGTATTGGGATGGTGCACAATTTCAAACTATTACGGGGTATACTGGAAACGCCGGAAGGCGAAAATGGCCTGATTACCTTGCTTAGAACGGCATCCATTCTTGGCAACGGCCAGATGCAATTCAGCTATGTTGACAATGAAGTGTTGAAGAAAGCCCAGCTCGAACCTGACAAGTACCGGGACTTGATCATCCGTGTCGCCGGCTATAGCGCTTACTTCGTAGAGCTGTGCAAGGAAGTACAGGATGAAATTATCAGCAGAACGATGTTAGATCATTTTTAAAACTTGCGGTTAAACGGACTATCTGAAGAATGCAAGTTCTTCAGATAGCCCGAAAATAAGGAGGGGAACATAGCCTATATGAACATATCGGGAAATCAAAAAGCTCTGATGATGAAGGGGAAAATGGATGCCCAGTTTGACAGAAAAGGTGTATTGATCGGCCTTTTCAGCGGTGGTACCTGGGGCATAAACAATGTGGTCTTGGGTATTGCGCTGACTCTTGTACCTGCCCTGGGAGATGACGCTGCCTTGTATGCCTTGCCACTGGCCGCCGCTTGTATGAATGATACGTTAGCAGGTCTATGGTTACTCATCTATAACGGCTGGGGTGGACGCTTACAGGAAATCGTTCGTAGTCTTAAAACTATTCCCGGACTTATGGTTTGCGTAGCCGCTTTACTGGGTGGACCTGTGGCCAATTGTGGCTACCTTCTGGGAATTTCGATGGCAGGCCCTGCTTATGCGTTAACAATTACCGCATTATATCCTGTCGTTGGTGCAATTCTTTCGCGGATTTTCCTTAAACAGCATATTCTGCCCCGCGTTTGGGCCGGCATGCTGTTATCTGTTATCGGAGCTCTCGTCATATCCTATGTACCGCCCGAAGGTACAGCCAGCGATAATTTTTACCTTGGTCTTTTATTTGCCTCATTAGCTGCTTTCGGGTGGGGTGCTGAAGCCGTTCTGGCAGTATTCGGTATGTCCATGATTGACCCGAAAGTTGCCATTAATATCCGTGAGCTGACTTCCGGTTTGTGTATAGCTATCTTCATTCTTCCTTTCGTCGGTGGTTGGGCCGTTATTTCCCAAGTGGTTGTAGTACCTGGAGCAATTGGCACCTTTGCTATTGCTGCCTTGGCGGCAGGGGTATCTTACCTGGCGTGGTATACAGCCAACAGCAAATGCGGTGTTGCCAAAGGTATGGCTCTTAACGGAACCTATGTCATGTGGGGCGTTATCCTGTCTGTTCTCTTCATGAGCGCGGAGCTTACGAAGAATTTGGCCATTGGAAGTTTCCTGGTACTGATTGGCGCTACGCTTGTGGCGATAAATCCGAAGGAATTCTTCAATAAAGGCGGGGAGGCATAATTATGGCTGAACTATTACCACTGCGGTTTAGAATGCTTCATTATATTTCCACTGTTGACAAAACCAACGTTGATGAAATTATGAAGGCGCTCAAACCGGAATATGGCACAGAAAAACAGTTTACCAAAGAAGTCTTTGTGGAACACCTCATGGATCTGAAAGCCAACTTTGTCATTGATGATAATGATGTGGTGCTGGACAACAAAGGTGAATTGGTCGTTTATTACTCCATCAATGATGAAGGAAATAGACTTCTCAAAAAATATCTTCCTAAGCATTGGCAGAAATAGATTTTTAATCGGTATTCTAAGGGACGGTACATGATGAGTACAGAAAACGGCAACATCCTAGAACGGAAAGCGAGAATCTTCAATATCCAAAAATATTCAATCTATGATGGACCGGGCATACGAACCCTAATTTTCTTCAAGGGCTGTCCCTTAAGATGTAAATGGTGTTCCAATCCCGAGGGCCTTGAAAGAAAATATCAGGTCATGTTCAAAGAAGATTTGTGCGTTGACTGTGGCAACTGTATTCCTGTTTGTCCCGTCCAAATACATCATTTCCAGGATGAGGAAGATGGGCCGCTGCGAACCAACGGTGAAAAACCCAGGCATAAAGTAAACAGAACGATTGACTGTGTGGGTTGCCGAAAATGCGAAACCCTCTGTCCTAAACAGGCACTGTCCATTGCCGGCTCAGACAAAACCATCTCTCAAGTCCTGGAAATCATCCAACAAGATGCACTCTTCTACCTGAGCTCAGGTGGAGGAGTGACTCTTGGGGGAGGCGAAGTCACAGCCCAGCCGGAATTTGCCACCAACCTGCTGATGGAATGCAAACGCATGGGAATCCATACAGCCATTGAAACCTGTGGCTATGCAAAACCGGACTCCCTGCTCATGGTAGCCCAGTTTACCGATTTGTTTCTGTATGATATCAAGCAAATTGACGCTGATCGGCATTATGAACTTACGGGAGTGCGCAATGAACGCATTCTGGATAACCTAACAGAGCTCATACGCCGAGGCTTTACTGTCAAAGTCAGGATGCCCCTCGTCAGGGGTTTGAATGATAGTGAACAGACCATTCGCAGAACGATGGAATTTCTCCAACCCTTTAAAGGTTACAAAAACTTTCAGGGAATCGACTTGCTTCCCTATCATAAACTGGGCATTAACAAATACAAGCAATTAGACATTAAATACGCCATTACTGAAGATTTGAGCTTTAAAGAAGAAGAGTTAGCTAAGATTGAAGAGTTCATAAAAGATTATGACTTGCAGGTCAAAGTCATCAGACATTAAAACCTGGTACATTATCTGCCGGACGGGAGGATTTATGAGTGTAGCCGATGCATTTGAAAAAAAACGTATTATCCAGGAATATGTACCTGGCAAGCAAGTCTCGCTGGCTCACATCATCGCTGCGCCCGTACAGGACATATATGAACGTCTGGGAGTTGAAGAACGGGGAGCCATTGGAATCTCAACCTTCACTCCGAGTGAGACTGCAATTATCGCAGCCGATATTGCTACAAAGACATCGGACGTAGAGATCGGGTTTCTTGATCGCTTTACTGGCTCGCTGGTCATATCCGGCGATGTGGCAAGTGTCGAAGCAGCCATGATTGCCATTAATGACACCTTCGAAAAGCTGTTGGGCTTCACGCCGGCCAAGATTACCCGGACATGAAAAAACGAATTATGGTCGTCGGGCCAACCCAAGCTGGTAAATCCACCCTGATTAATGTGCTAAATGATGCCAACAGACCATTGAAAAAGACCCAGGATGTTATTTATGGGAAAAACACCATTGACACACCGGGTTCATATATTGAAAACGCTTCGATGTACAAATACCTGATTGCGACAGCACAAGCCGCATCCCATGTGCTCATGCTTATTAACCAATCCAGACCCACTGAAGTCTATCCGCCTGGTTTTGCCAAATCGTTTACTTGTCCCGTCATTGGCGTGATTACCATGATTGATTTGGCGCCGGAGAATGACAAGTTATGTATAGCGCAGCTAAAAAAAATAGGGATTTCCGAACCTTACTTCCGGATTTCTTTAAAAGATAATACAAATACAGGCGTAGAAGCCTTGAAAAACTTTTTAGTTAGAGAACAAGAAACATCTGAAAAGAAATGAGTTTCTTCATATATATATATACTCTTTGTATTTTGCGCTTCAGCAAGCGACGGGGATTTTGCTAAAGGAGACTTCAGGAAAGGGGGTAAGGCAATGAAATTCATCACCGAAATGGAATTGCGAGATTTATATAAAACAGAACCCTTTGCTACTTATGTTCTGGAACCGGATACAAAGATTACACCAGGCGCCCGCCAATTTCTTGTGGACAGACGAGTTACGCTGGTACAGGCTCAGTGTAGTGACGACAAGAAGTCAAACCCCAGCGAGTTGAAGCTGACACAGCAAGGGGAAAAATGGTGTACCCAGAGATTGCGTGGAAGAATGGACTGGATAGAGTCTTTATTTCTCCTCACTGCGGCAGAAGTTATACGCTCGGGCGATGCTGTCCTGTCAGAAGAAGTTATGGCACTGGGCAAAGCCTTCCGGAACGTACGAAACGCTGAGCGGGAACAATTAGCCCCAGACACTATTCAGTTTTGGGGATGGTCAGAAGAAGAAATCAAACAACGATCCGAACATCTGGAAAAATATGTTGATATCAGTGAGTTTCATGTGCGCTTGGAAAACGGCAAAGAGATTGCCCTGCTGAATCACTTACGTGCCTCCCTCCGTGAGGTCGAGCCAGCCATGTTGGAAACCTATTGGAATGAGGACAAGCAAGCTTGCTCACGGCAAGACCTGATTGATACGGTGAATCTGATCATTAATATACTCTGCATGATGATGTGGAAGTGTCTGGGAGGACAGAAATGGAAACGGTAAATTCAGCCTTTCAATATTGTGATCAACTTGTTCGTGATTTTGAGAAAGTCATCGAAGCACCCATAGTGACTAAATCCTCCGTATATTACACCGGGGTTGACCTGGGGACAGCTTATATTGTACTGGCGGTCCTTGATGAGAATTATCAGCCTGTTGCCGGTGCTTATCGTTTTGCTCATGTTGTCAAAGATGGCATGGTAGTGGACTATATCGGTGCGATTCGTATCGTTAAAGAGTTAAAACAAGAACTCGAGCAGAAACTGGGCGCAGAACTGATCTATGCAGCCGCGGCGCTTCCCCCGGGAACCGATTCCCTTGACTCAGGAGCCATTAAACATGTGGTCCAGGGGGCTGGATTTGAAATTACCAACGTGTTGGATGAGCCGACAGCCGCTAATGCCGTACTTAAGATTCAAGATGGTGTGATTGTTGATATTGGTGGCGGCACTACGGGCATTGCCATTTTGAAAGATGGCAAAGTGATTTATGTCGCCGATGAACCTACAGGGGGCACTCACTTTTCTCTCGTCCTTGCCGGTGCCTACAAAATGAGTTTTGACGATGCGGATCAATATAAGCGGGATTTTAAAAACCATCGGGAATTGATCCCCGTATTACGCCCTGTCATTGAAAAAGTCTCATCCATTATCAGTCGCCACATACGTGAATATCCAGTAAAAGAAATCTATCTAGTAGGTGGAACCTGCTGCCTGAATGGAATCGAAGATATTATCACCAAGCAAACTAACCTTCCCACTTACAAACCGCAAAACCCCATGTTTGTAACACCTTTGGGAATTGCACTTAACTGCACACAGGAAATCCTTTAGACAGGAGTGACGTTAGACATGGAGTACCGGATTATAAAATCCCCCTCCCAGGGGACCTTAGATATTCTCTTTCGGCGAAAAGGTTCGGCTTCAACCATCCCCATTGGGAACTATGGTGCTGTGGGATTGGTTCAGGGGCGGCTGATTGATATGGTTTTTGCTGCTGATATCGCAGAAAAAGCGGCCGGGGTAGTAGTAGAAGACATTAAAGGGCATTGCCCGCAGAATCTGATCATGATTGCCATTTTCGGAGATACGGCGTCGGTGGAAGCAGCTATGAAAGATATACAGTATAAATTGAAAGAATCAAAAACAGGTGAGATTTTATGATCGCAGCAAAAGTAATTGATAGTATATGGTCAACAAGAAAAGCTGATTCTCTTGTCGGGCTGAAATTCATGCTGGTGGAAGTCCTCGGTGGTATTGATGCCGGTCGTCTTATGATTGCTGCCGACACAATCAGTGCCGGTGTTGGCGAACGAGTGATTGTCTGTAGTGGCAGCTCGGCCCGCAAAATGCTGGGTCGGGACGATGTACCCATTGATGCCGTCATTGTAGGAATCATTGACGAAGACTGCACGTTTTAACAAATCTGGAGGTGGAAAAGCTTGGATCTGATTGACGTAATCAAAGCGGCAGGGGTTATCGGGGCGGGAGGAGCCGGATTTCCAACTCACGCCAAACTAACTTCCAAAGCCGAGTATATATTGCTTAATGGAGCTGAATGCGAACCCCTGCTCAGGGTGGACCAGCAATTAATGGAGCAGTTTCCTGATGAGATCATCAGAGGACTGGAAGCAGCGGGAAGGTATATTGAAGCCCGCAAAGCCGTCATTGGTATCAAGGGCAAACACAAAGAAGTCGTTGTCCTCATGCGGGAAAGAATTACCGCGCTGGGACTTTCAAATTATGTGGAAGTTATGGAACTCCGGGATATCTATCCTGCTGGTGACGAACAGGTTCTGGTGCATGAACTGACGCAAAGAATTGTTCCGGAAGCATCCATTCCCCTAAAAGTGGGCTGTGTGGTCATCAATTCGGAAACGGCATTGAATATAGCCCAGGCCATAGCCGGGAGCCCTGTAACAGAAACATACATCACCGTTGCCGGCGATATACCTCACCGTATGACTCTTAAAGTTCCTGTGGGCATATCCATCCGGGAGGTATTCAAACAATGCGGCGTGGATAATGTGGATGACTATGCCGTGATCGACGGCGGTCCCATGATGGGTTCGGTCATGAACAACCTGGACGGGTATGTCACCAAGAAAAGTAAAGGCTATGTACTGCTTAAAAAAGATCACTTTCTCATTCGAAAGAAATCCGTGAGCGTCGATCGAGCAAGAGTAATCGGCAAAACCGCCTGTGAACAATGCCGCATGTGTACCGATTTGTGTCCCCGCTACCTCTTAGGACACAATATGCAGCCACATAAAGTCATGCGGGCCCTGAGCTATAATTTGGCAGACGTGAAAGATCAACAAATTGCCCAATTGTGTTGTGAATGCAATGCCTGCGAGCTATTCTCCTGCCCGGCTAATCTCCATCCGAAATCTGTCAATATTCTATATAAGCAAAAGCTGGCAGAACAGGGGATTAGATATCAGCCGACCCAGCTGAATTTTGAGGCGCGGTCAGCCAGAGAATATCGCCTGATTCCCAGCAAACGTCTAGTTGCCAAAATCGGCTTAACAGCTTTCGATAAACCTGCCCCCATGACTCAGATCGAATTTCGACCTGAAACCATTCGTGTCGCTTTAAGGCAGCACATCGGCGCGCCGGCTATACCAGTTGTCGCCGTAGGCGAACAGGTGCAAGCCGGGCAACTGATTGGTAAAATTCCGGACAACAGTCTTGGCGCGGCAGTTCACTCCAGCCTGAGTGGTTCTGTTATCGAGAGCACGGGTGATTCTATTGTGATAAAGGTGGGGTCGTATGTATAGGGCAATAGGTATGATTGAGCTTACAAGTATTGCAAGAGGAATTTATGCGACAGACCTGATGCTTAAAACGGCCTACGTCGAAGTTGTCAGCGCAACAGCTGTCTGCCCGGGGAAATTTATCGCCATCGTCCATGGAGACGTTTCTGCTGTAGAAAGCTCTATCAGCGTAGGGGTAGAAACAGCAGGAGAATATCTGGTAGATAGCTTTGTTCTTGCTAATGTTCATCAGGCCGTTTTCCCGGCCATCACAGCTACAACCATGCCGGATGGAACCGGCGCTCTGGGGATCATGGAATCCTTTTCCCTGTCATCGATGATTATAGCCGCCGATGCCGCACTCAAAGCGGCAGACATACAGGCTCTGGAACTACGTTTGGGCAGTGGACTGGGAGGCAAAGCCTACTTCACCTTTACCGGCGATGTTGCCGCTGTGCAAGCAGGTATCGAAGCCGGGAAAGCCATTGTTGTGGAAAAAGGCCTGTTAGTCGATGTAGAAGTCATTCCATCGCCGGCCAAAAAATTGTGGACAACCCTGTTCTAAGCCTACAATCAGATACAACACTCTACCAAAAGGAGGTGCTATATTGAAAAAACTTGTTTGTGCAAACGCGGTAAAAGCAGCGGCAGAAAAGGGACAAAGAATATTCTGCGTAGACAGCGATACCATCATTACACCGGCAGCCAAGGATCTGGCCAAGGAACTGGGCGTGGAATTTGCAGCAAACTCAGCTGCCGCAGGAAATCCAAACGGTAAAGACAGTGATCTGCCGAAGCAAGATTGCCGGGAAACCGAGATTGATCCAGATATGATCTATCAAGTTGTAAAAGCGGTATTGGCTAACAAACTCCTGGCAAGTGTTCCTGCTCCGGCTCTGGAACCGCCCTTCCGTGCAGATGGTGACCCGAAAAGTGGTCTAAAAATTGTGCGCGGCAGGACAGTGAAGCTTGAGACCTTTGACACCGGCGATCCTGGCAATAACGTAGCTTATCGTGAAGTGGTCAGTAAAGATGATTCCCAAATGAGCGCAGGCTTTTTGACAATTGAAAAATCCAGCTTTGAGTGGGAATTGTGCTATGAAGAGATTGATATTATCCTTGAGGGAACCCTGTCCATCACCATCGATGGTGAGACTTATCATGCTCACCAGGGTGATGTCCTCTTCGTACCCAAAGGTACAAAAGTAACCTGGAGTTCATCCGAGTATGTCAAATTCTTTTATGTAACCTATCCGGCAAACTGGGCTGATCTTATGGCTGGGCAATAGGAGGGTAATTTATGCAGGCTCTTGGCCTAATTGAGACACGAGGACTCCTCCCTGCTATTGAATGTGCAGATGTCATGCTCAAAACGGCGCAAGTGGAACTTGTCGAGAGAACCTTTGTCGGTGGCGGCCTCGTAACAATTATTGTAACCGGTGATGTGGGAGCTGTTAAAGCTGCCGTGGAAGCAGGGGTGACAGCGGTTAAAAATATGGGTCACTTGTCATTGGTTGCTCAACATATAATTCCCAGACCGCATCATGAGATTGAAAGCATAGTCACTCAACAGGCAAATCCCGCTCTGGAGCAACCAAGCCCTGAACCACAACAAGAGAAATCAAAAGAAAGCACTAACTCGGCGCAAATAACGCTGAAAGAGCTCCGTAAAGATGGCGTGGATGCTCTCGTACAGGAATTCGGCCTTGAAAAAAGCGTGAACACACTAAAATCATTTTCTGTGGAAAAACTCAGGAATCTGGCAAGAGAATACAAAGAACTTGGCATTGCAAGCAGAGTGATATCCAAAGCAAATAAAGACTTACTTATCCAGAAACTTACGGGATATTACGAGCAGGGGACTGAAAAGTAACCTGTATACCTGCAAAAACAGGTAAAGACAGTGGGGGGAGGAATTGTTAATTGGAAAACTTTGATTATGATTTACAATCTGTGCAAGAGACAAGAAATCTTGCACGTCAGGCCAAACTGGCACAAACTCAACTTGCAAAGTTCAATTGCGAGCAGATTGATAAAATTATCCGGAATATGGTGAAGGTAGCAGAGGAAAATGCCGTTTCTCTGGCAAAACTGGCAGTCGAAGAAACAGGATTTGGCAAAGTTGAAGATAAAATCTTTAAAAATCGTTTTGCTTCCACAGAACTATATGAATTCATCAAACCCATGCAGACCATCGGCGTCATCAAAGAAGATAAAGACAACAAAATTATGGAAATTGCCGAGCCAGTAGGATTGCTCATGGGGATTATTCCCTCAACCAATCCCACATCCACGGCCATATACAAATCGATTATTGCCATTAAATCCCGTAACGGGATTGTGTTCTCCCCGCATCCTTCGGCGCTGAAGTGCACGCTGCAAGCAGCCAGACTGATGAATGATGCTGCAGTAGCTGCCGGTGCCCCGGCCAATATCATTGGCTGTATCTCCAAACCCTCAATGGATGCAACTAACGAACTGATGAAATGTGATGAGGTCGCCTTGATTATTGCGACAGGTGGCTCGGCCATGGTAAAGGCTGCCTATAGCGCCGGTAAACCGGCACTGGGTGTAGGTCCGGGCAACGTTCCGGCCTATATAGAAAGAACTGCCAATATTTCGAAGGCTGTCAAAAATATTATTGCCAGTAAAACGTTTGACAATGGTACCATATGTGCATCAGAGCAATCGGTTATTGTTGAAGAATGCATTCGTGATCAGGTTATGGAAGAGTTCAGACGCCAGGGTGGTTACTTCATGACCCCGGCGGAGACAAGCCAAGTTGCCAAGAAATTGTTTGTTCGCGGCCATGCCATGAATGCGAAAATGGTGGGAAGATCTGCCGCAGTCATTGCCGACAGTGTCGGAATAGCCATTCCACCGGGAACAAAGGTCCTGTTAGGTGAACAACAGGGCGTGGGTGAAGAATATCCCCTGTCATATGAAAAGCTGACTACCGTGCTGGCGTTTTATACCGTAAAAGACTGGGAAGAAGCTTGTGATCTGAGCATCAAACTCTTGAATAATGGCGGTGTCGGTCACAGTCTTTCCATTCATACGGAAAATCCTGAAATGGCCATAAAATTCGCTGAAAAACCAGTATTCAGGATCTTGGTCAACACAGCTTCCAGCCAGGGCGGTGTGGGTGCAAGTACCGGTCTTTCCCCGTCCTTTACACTGGGGTGCGGTACTTGGGGCGGAAGTGCAACCTCCGATAATGTAACCCCCATGCACTTGATCAATATCAAACGTGTAGCCTATGGAATCAAAGACTGCACCGAAAACACAACTCCCGCCTATTCAGCCTGCGGGGCACAGAGCGCTAGCCCTAGTGCCATCAGTGAAGATGATATTATGAATGTTGTGAATGAGGTCATTTCGCTACTGAAAAAAAAGAGGTGATAGCTAAGTGGGAAAGTATGACGCTTTAGCAGCGCTTCTGCTGGAAGCAATCAGAGAAGGGGGGGATTTTAACAAGGAAGCCAACGTGAGCTCCATACCTGTGGGAATATCTAACCGCCATATTCATCTTTCTCAGGCAGATTTGGACACCCTGTTTGGTGTGGGATACCAATTGACAAAAATCAAGGATTTGTCCCAGCCCCAGCAATATGCCTGCAAGGAAACCCTAACCATAGCCGGGCCCAAAGGCGCTATTGAAAAAGTCCGCATCCTCGGGCCAGCGAGAAGCCAAACCCAGGTAGAAATACTCCAGGCAGATTGTTTCAAGCTTGGCATAACCGCGCCGGTGAAAATGTCGGGAGATCTGCAAGGAACTCCGGGAATCACGCTCATTGGCACCAAAGGAAGTATCCTTCTTTCCCAAGGCGTGATCATTGCGCAGCGGCATATTCATATGACACTGGAAGATGCAAAACACCTTGGTGTAGCCGATGGAGAGCAGGTAACCATTCAAATAGGCGGACTTCGGGGAGGAACTTACTCGAATGTCGCCATCAGAGCCAACAATACCTCGGCTCTTGAATGTCATATCGATACAGAAGAAGCGAATGCTATGAATCTGACAGCAACCTCAAAAATAACGATAATAAAATAAAATTTTAGGAGGAAACAAAAATGAGTAAATCAGAAGCTTTAGGATTAATTGAAACAAAAGGGTTGGTAGGTGCAATTGAAGCGGCAGACGCCATGGTTAAAGCTGCCAACGTTCATCTGATTGGCCGCGAATTAGTCGGCGGTGGTTTGGTAACTATTATGGTAAGAGGCGATGTCGGTGCTGTAAAAGCAGCAACCGATGCCGGTGCTGCTGCTGCTCAGCGAGTTGGCGAACTGATCTCCGTTCATGTCATTCCGCGTCCTCATGGTGACGTAGAACTGATACTCCCTGCAGCCAAAAAAGAGGCATAATCATCAGTTAGATAATACGACGCAGGTCAAAATCTCCACTTGGAGGTTTTGGCCTGCGTCTTTTCTGGGTGGTGGCCACACACCTGGGGTTAGGCTGGGCTGAGGGCTTGATTCTATTTACATTTCTATAATGGTGTTGTATTATGAAATAAAATGTACTATTTTGTTTTAAAATAATACTATTTTGCAATCGCATTGCCGCTCATGCACTTTGGATGAATTGAACGAATCAATCCTAGAAAAGGATATTGGCGAAAAGCATGAACAAGACTGACAAAACATTAAAAAATTTAATGGATTCCAATCTGTATTCTCGCTATAGCGGACTTTTAGCCTTATCCAATATTTCTTTACAGCTGATAGATACCAACGGTGATATTCTGCTTGAATTTAATCCGTCTCCCGATTTTTGCAAACTTATTTGCCAGGAGCGGGAAACGCGGATCTGCTCAGATTATATTTCCAGATTAAATACAGGTAAGGGAGACCGATTTATCTGCCGTTATGGACTGGCAAACATTCTTTTGCCAGTCGTTATTAACAACCAAACCATAGGCTATGTCGTTGGCGCGCAGGTTTACTCGCCAGATAGTGAATATCAGAAATATCTGATTGATATAATGGCCATGGCACAAGATAAAAAGCTCGAACCGGAATTTATTGCCAAATCAATTGCGGCGATAAAAACCATTGAGGAAAACAAAATTGAAATTCATGAACAACTTTGTAACCATATTGCCCAAAATATTTGCTATGACTTTTCTGAAAGCATCAATAACACTGATAAGGCTATAGCAAGATTATCTATTGAAAAAGAAATGCTGGAAAAAAAGATTATTGACCTGGAAGCAAAAAATATGTCGCTGGTGATTAACCCGCATTTCCTCTTTAATACCTTAAATACCATAGCTCGTATCGCTTACTATGAAAAATCCCATAAGACGGAAGAACTCATATACTATCTTTCCGATTTATTGCGGTATAACTTAAAGCAAGACGATGAGTTACACACCATCGGAGCCGAGATGGATAATATCGAGAAATACCTTTATATTCAGAAAATAAGATTTAAAAATCGTCTGGAATATGACATTGATATTGCAGATCATATAAAGCCCCATAGAATACCCAATATGATCATACAGCCCATCGTTGAGAATGCCCTTATCCATGGCATTACCCCTAAAAGGGACGGGGGCAAGATAAAAATTTACGCAGAAAAATATAAAAATGACATCAATATTTCTGTCATAGATAAT
This sequence comes from Sporomusa malonica, assembly GCF_900176355.1. Classification (GTDB taxonomy): domain Bacteria; phylum Bacillota; class Negativicutes; order Sporomusales; family Sporomusaceae; genus Sporomusa; species Sporomusa malonica. Next base: position 63,788 of record NZ_FWXI01000007.1, read on the forward strand.
GGGAATGGCTTTCCCAAAGAAGTTTTACAAAGTCTTCAGCAATCCGAAAATAAGCTAGGAATAGGTTTTCGCAGTACGGACAAACGGTTGAAACGATATTTCGGCGAAAATTACGGGTTAACAATCGCAAAATCAGACTATAGCGGAAGTACCGTCACCATCTCGATTCCCACAAAACCCAATGCGAGGAGATAACGATGAGTGTAGTTTTAATTGTAGAAGATGAATTACTCGAATTGGAATTTCTCGAATCGATTGTGGCTGAAGAGCTTCTTCCTAAAGATAAAATAATCACTTGTGAAAATGGAATTCAGGCTGTCAAGCTGGCAAAAAAATACCGGCCGGACATTATAGTGATGGATATACTCATTCCGGAAATGGATGGCTTACAGGCTCTTCAGGAGATAAAGAAATTCCTTCCCCAGGCATGTGTTATGATCCTATCGGCCTGTTCAGACTTTTCCTATGCGCAAACAGCAATTCGCCTCCGCGTTCAGGAATATTTGCTGAAACCCATTAAACCGTCTGTTTTCAAACAGGTATTCCATGATCTGTTGACTAGTGCAGCTGCATGCCAGGTACAAGCCGACGAAGAAATTATGGAGCCAAAAACTAACCAGATGTATTTTATTGAAAAATCAATAAAATACATCCATGATAACTTTAAACAAAAATTACCCCTGCAACTGGTCTCGTCCAATGTATTTGTGAATCCCCAATATTTCAGCCGCATCTTTAAAAAAGAAGTAGGGGTCACCTATATAGATTATGTAAATAAATTAAAGATTGAGTATGCCTGCAAATTGCTAGAAACGACCAATTATCCCGCCTATCGCATTTCCGGTGAATGTGGTTTTACTGATCCTTCTTATTTTAATCGTGTCTTCGTACAGCAAATGAATATGACCCCCAAAGCCTACAGAACAAGACATCTGTATGACAGCGCAGCAAATGATGGCTGATATCTTTGCCGCCGCCCCTTGGTTTCAAACGTCTGCTTGACGGCATCTCACGTTAGGCAGGCTTTTTTACGTTTACTAAGCAGCTACTTTACCTTCTTTCTATTGAGTTCAAATAATTAAATAGTTTTTTTCGTGCCCGCTGCAAAGCATTATCTACGATTTTAGGATCAGACGCCAGTTTGTCTGAGATGTGCCGCTGCTTATATCCTTTAATATATAATAGTATTACTTTCCGTTCAGTATGCGACAAATGCCCATCAATAAAGCTGGCGATCATGGTTGTAGTCTCTTGATTAATGATAACTTCAAGCGGGTCTTGTATCCGGTTCTGGACAAATAACCGGTCAATATATTCTTGTGTGCACTCCGAGCCTGAATTATGTGGCGTGTAGTTGAACGACCGCGAACTATTTATTGCCCAGTGCTTTTTTCTGTTGGCCATTGTTACCGAGGATTTAATCATATTTCTAATATTTACTTTTGCAATAAGGTCAAAGCTGTAGGGTCTATTCTTTTGATAGGTCAATACCGCTTTATACAGTCCAAGAAGCCCCCATTGATAGAGATCATCAGTATCTCCACCTGGTAAGTAATATTTATTAGAATAAGCCTGAATGGTAGAGCGGAACTTATTTGCCAACAAATTAAATTCAGTATCTTTCAAAGAACCTGTCTGATCAAAACATGATTCCAGCATCTTATGAACCTCCGGTAATTTTATAATAATTAATATATAAGCAAAAAGCATGCCAAAGCGGCATGCTTTTCTAAAAAATCCCTGAAAGACTCAATTTTCGCTACAGCAAGACAAAAACAATTAACTATTAGTTCAAATACAAACAAGCATAATCGACGTTTCGGTTCACTATTGCTAGCCCAGATTTACCTATACGTTAATCATGGTCGGCAAGCCGCGGATTGGCTTTTTCAAGACGGTAGCTAAACGCCCTTCTGGTTATACCGAGCATTCGTGCTGCCTCTGCCTTATTTCCTTTATGCATGTCCAGAGCTTTTTCAATAATGCGATCAGTATAATCGTCTAAACAAAACCCCCCTTGCGGCAGAGTAAAATTTAGAGGATCTATTATGCGGGCAAAACCGTTACTGAAATCACTAGAGAAATGAGAATTCAAAATCCCTAAGTGACAGGGTTTTACTTCTCTATCGTCGTACATAAACACTACCCATTCCATAGCGTTACGCAACTCGCGGACATTACCAGGCCATTCATAGGCAAGCAATAGTTCAGCAGCTTCTGCTCCCAGCCTAACAAACCTTTTTCCTTTATCCTGAGCAAACTGCTTTAAAAATAGTTCTGCTAACGGAACAATATCTTCAGGGCGTTGGCGTAGCGCCGGGATCAAAATATGGCCTACTTTTAGGCGATAATAAAGATCTTTCCGAAAGGTCCCGCTTTTTAATCGCTCATAAAGATCGACATTTGTGGCACAAATAATCCGGATATCGGTCTTAATTCTCTGCAGTCCGCCCACGCGAAAGAATTCTTTCTCCTGGATCACCCGCAGGAGCTTGGCCTGTAATTCCATCGACATCTCACCGATCTCATCGAGAAACAACGTCCCGCCCTGGGCTAAGTCTATTTTCCCTTTCTGGCCTTTGGTCAAACCGCCGGTATAGGCACCAGCCTCATAACCAAAAAGCTCACTTTCAAACAGAGTAGGGGATATAGCAGCGCAATTAATAGGCACGAAAGGCTCGCCGGATAATAAACAGCCGTTGTGAATCATTGAGGCAAAAAGTTCTTTTCCTGTCCCTGTCTCGCCCTCAATTAGGACTGGAATAGCGCGATCTGTATGATATTTCTGTGCCTGTAATACTAGATTTTGCATAATCGGCGAAAAAAATCCTACTTGATGCGTGCCTGAAGTATGCGCCAGGACCTCTTTCAAGCGCTCCAGTTCCTGCCGTGTTTCCTCTGTAGCTGCTTCGACTTCGTAAATAAATTGTTCTTTTAATTGCCGATGCTCTTTTAAAATCAACCGCTGCTCAATCACACGCTGGATAATAATTGATAGTTCCTGTTCATTGATGGGCTTTAGCAGATAGTCGTAAGCGCCCGCCCGGAGCGCCTCGATTGCAAGTTCAACCTGGTTACTTGCAGTGAATAACACAACATCAGTATCTTTTCCTGCAGGTAATGCGGAAATTTTTCTCAGCAATTCCAGTCCGGTGATGCCGGGCATCATGATATCTGTCAAAACTAATGGAAAATAACATTCCGAAAAACGTTTTAACGCATCTTCACCATTCTCGCATTCAATTACATTGTGCCCTACCCGTGCGAGCGATTTTGCAACACAATATCGACTAAAGTGAGAATCATCAACAAGGAGAATATTCATAAGGCCCTCCTTCTGGAGCTTCAAATTCATATGTAAAGAGATAATTTTTATATATTTAACAGGTTGTTAGACCGGATTTGTGGAATGGCGATCGACCAGGAAAATCAGCCGCGGATATAAATAGTGGTATATAGTACATATATTCTCATATCTTCGCTGCAAATCCTCTATCCATGTCAGTTGCAACATTGCTAATGTAATATTCTGATATATAATTTTTGAATCGACCGCGATTAATTATCCGAATTATGAATTAGTATGAATTTTAGCTATAATTATATCAGGACATTATTATATACATAAATTCGACAACCTAAGGTGTATTGACAAAAATTTATCCAAATTGATATGAAAAGTCTTATGTCGAAATGTTCGGAATATTGCGCTAAAGAAGAAGGGTTTTGGAAGGGAGGCTATAACTTAATTATTTAACCTTGTTTTTATTAATTATTAAAATGGGAGTGTGGAAAAATTGATGTTTTCAAAAAAAACAAAACTATTGTCGGTTCTGGTCGCCAGCGTACTAGTAACCAGTTTAGCTGGTTGCAGTAAACAATCAGCAGGTACTGACGAAAAGAAAGCTTGGGCGCCGCAGAAACAAGTTACAATTATGGCAGTTGCAGGTGCTGGCGGTGGACTTGACATGGTTGCCAGAACTATGACTAAAATCTTTGATCAAAAGAAGATTGTTACTCAGCCAATGATGGTTGAGAACAAACCGGGCGGCGGACAAGTAACAGGTACTGTTGCTTTTGCTAACCAGAGTTCTAAAGACGAGCATAAACTACTGATAGCTTCGACTCCTTTTATCTTAAATCATATAAAGAGAGACGGTAACAGCCCGATCGGTCCAGATCAAATCTATCCGTTAGCTATGCTGCAGGGAGATTATGGTGTAATTGCTGTTAGCGCAGAATCTCCGTACAAAACTTTAAAAGATCTTATGGATGCAGCCAAGGCTAATCCAGCCAGCATTACATTCGTCGGTGGCGGCGCCCCTGGAACCTGGGATCACCTGAATATTATCCAGGTTGCACGTAAAGCCGGCGTCGATCTGAAAGCAATCAAATATAATCCGTATGACGGTGGCGGTGAAGCCTTAACTGCTCTTCTTGGCGGTCATGGTGCGGCTTTGACGTCTGATGTATCCTCCATTAAGCAGTATCTTCTGGCTGGTAAGGTACGTGTATTAGGTGTAGGTTCCAAAGAAAGAATGACTGGCGACGAGGTCATGAAAGCTGTCCCAACCTATAAAGAACAGAATTACGACGTTGTTACCGTTAATTGGCGGGGAGTTTTCGCTGGTAAAGATATACCTGAACCTGCTAAGAAATACTGGGGCGAAAAAGTAGCAGAATTGGCAAAAACTCAAGAATGGAAAGATGACCTGAAGAAACAAGGTGTTATCGAAATGTATGCAGATGCCAAAGGTTTCTATGATCATATCAAAGCTGAACAAAAGATATACACCGAACTTTATAAAGAAATGGGTATGGCTGTAAAAGAATAATTGTTAACATTATGAACCGTGGAGAAGAGCTTCTCTCTTGCTCTTCTCCACAGTTTTTTAGAAAGGAAGTGGAAAATACTGTGGTTAAAACATTTGATCGCTATGCGAGCGTTGTTTTCCTGGCTTTAGGTATCGCGGTTTTTATGTATATCCAAAGCATAGAGGTATCGACTGCAGGAAGTTCTATCGGGCCCAAAGAGCTTCCGTCTTTGCTGGCGGTAATTCTCGTGATGCTCAGTTTGGTAAATCTGTATCAAGCAATGAAGTCTAAAACAAAAGCTAAGGAAGAAAAGCTGGAGTACAAGAAGTTTTTAATTACGTTTATATCGTTGATTCTTTATGCGCTATTACTTGAGCCGCTTGGCTACGTTATTTCCACCTCTTTATTTTTATTTATTGGCTTTCAAAATATGGAAAAGGGTGGCTATTTGAAGTCGGCACTCATTGCTGGTGCTTTTGCGGGTAGTGTTTATTATCTCTATGTAGAAATTGCTCAAGGCGTATTGCCACCAATGCCGTTTTAAGGAGGGGATAGAATGGAATCATTACAATTTCTTTTTCAAGGTCTCAGTATAGCCTTACAGCCTCTTAATCTTCTATTTGCATTTTTCGGCTGCCTGATAGGGACGCTGGTAGGTGTACTGCCAGGCATCGGTCCAATCAGCGGCGTGGCCCTTCTAATTCCGGTGGCAGCAATGGCTACAAGTTCCTTGCCGATGGAACAAGCGGCCACAGCCTCGATCATTTTGCTGTGCGGTGTTTATTACGGCGCAATGTACGGCGGATCGACAACAGCCATCTTAATCAACACGCCAGGGGAAAACTCTTCGGTATGTACGACTTTGGACGGCTATCAAATGGCGAAACAAGGACGGGCAGGGGTTGCTTTGGCTATTTGTGCCATTGGTTCCTTTGTCGCCGGTGTCATTGCGTGTATCGGACTTGTATTTATGGCTGTTCCTCTCTCCGAGTTTGCTTTAAAGTTTAGTCCTGCCGGTCAATTCTCTCTGATGATTTTGGGGCTTTGCGCCTTAAGCAGTCTGGCCGGCAAATCTCAGGTTAAAGCTTTTATGATGACCACGCTGGGTTTAATCCTGTCTATGGTGGGCGTTGATCCCATATCGGGAGTAGCGCGTATGACTTTTAATTATTCAGAGCTTTATAGCGGTATCGAATTTTTAACACTGGCTGTAGGCATGTTTGCACTGGGCGAAGTCTTTAAGACAATTCTAACCAATGATTATGCCGATGGTGAGCCTATTAAAGTCGGCAGCATCATACCCAGCAAAAAAGATTTGAAAGACAGCGCCCTGCCAATTCTGCGTGGTTCGCTGCTAGGCTTCTTCCAGGGATTGATACCTGGATGTGGAGCCACGTTATCTTCGTTTATGGTTTACACGGTTGAGAAAAAATTAAGCCCCAATAAAGCGAACTTCGGTAAGGGAGCTATTGAAGGGGTAGCTGCACCGGAAGCCGGCAATAACGGAGCCTCCGGGGGAGCCATGATTCCTTTATTAACTTTAGGGATTCCGGGCACAGGTACCACAGCTGTTTTGATGGGCGCCCTCATCATGTTTAATATCACTCCTGGTCCCCTTTTATTCCAAGACCATCCGGAAGTAGCCTGGGGTTTGATTGCCAGTATGCTGGTAGGTAATGTTATGCTGTTAGTTTTAAATCTTCCGTTGGTTAAAGTCTTTGCCAAAGTTATTGAAACACCGCCTAAATACCTGATACCAGGGATAATTGCTATCTCTGTGTTCGGTGTTTATGCTGTACAAGGCAGTCTATTTAACCTGTTTTTGATGATTGGCAGCGGTGTTGCCGCTTACTACCTGTCCAAAAATGATTACCCGATAGCGCCAATTGTTCTATCCCTTATTTTGGGACCCATGATTGAGAATAACCTGCGCAGAGCCATGAACCTTTATAACGGTGATTACACCATGTTTGTTAAGGATCCGATCTCATTAGTATTTCTGACTATTGCCTTCTTATGGGTTGCCATACCGCAAATCATGAAATTAAGGGGTAAAAAGGTACTTGTAGAAGAAGGTTAAGCCTGGACAAGAGGAGGGCAGAGTGACGTATGGTACAGCTAACGAAAGCAGGTGTCTTTTTAGTAAAAGGGCATCTGACAGTAGAAGACACCGGGGCAGTAACCGTTGAGCAAGTTAATAGCAAGTTAGCAGGGGCTGGGTTGCCAGGCTTGCGTCTGGACCGTATCGACAGGGAGGCAGCTAAGCAAGCAACGATGGCCTGCCAAATCTTCGGCAGCCATAACACAGCTAATGACTCAAGGAATTTGAAGCTGCGCTTTGATGCTTTAGCCTCACATGATATAACCTACGTAGGAATTATCCAGACTGCTTGTGCCAGTGGCTTGAAGGAGTTCCCCGTGCCATATGTATTAACCAATTGCCATAATTCCTTGTGTGCGGTTGGCGGTACTATTAATGAAGACGATCATCTATTCGGTCTAGCGGCAGCCAAAAAGTTCGGCGGAATTTTTGTTCCCGCTCATCAGGCTGTTATTCACCAATACATGCGTGAAATGATGGCAGGCTGCGGCAAAATGATTTTAGGCTCGGACAGCCACACCCGTTACGGTGCCTTAGGAACAATGGCAATTGGCGAGGGTGGCGGCGAACTGGTTAAACAACTGGTAAAGCGTACCTATGATATCGCCTATCCCGAGGTAGTCGCAGTTTACCTCGAAGGTAAGCCTTTACCCGGAGTAGGACCCCAGGATGTAGCCTTAGCTATTATCGGTGCTGTGTTTAACTCCGGTTATGTCAAAAACAAGGTGATGGAGTTCGTTGGACCTGGCATTGCCAACCTGTCTGTCGACTTTAGAAATGGCATTGATGTAATGACTACAGAAACTACGTGTTTGTCATCTATATGGCAAACAGATGAGCAGGTGACTGACTTTTACCGTATTCATGGCCGCCCTGACGCTTACAGCAAGCTCGAGCCGGGCGAAGTCAGCTACTATGACGGAATGGTTAAGGTTGATCTCAGCCGTATCCGGCCTATGATTGCTATGCCGTTCCACCCAAGCAACGTCTGGACGATTGATGAAATGAACCAAAACGGCGCCGATATTTTGCGTCAAATAGAAATTGAAGGGCAAAGACAGCTGGAAAACCCAAAGCTTCAGTTCAGTTTGACAGATAAATTGGTCAATGGGCGTCTCCGGGCGGATCAGGCTGTTGTTGCCGGTTGTGCTGGCGGAACCTTTGAAAACATTGTTGCCATGGCACAGATCTTAGGCCCTACATCCATTGGCGATGATGCCTTTTCCTTGAGTGTGTATCCGGCCAGCCAGCCCGTTAATCTGGAATTAATCAATAACAAATCAATCGAAAGTCTGATGTTAGCCGGAGCGACAATCAGGACAGCCTTCTGCGGTCCTTGTTTCGGTGCCGGTGATGTACCGGTACACAATGGCTTTAGTATCCGTCACACCACACGCAACTTTCCTAACCGGGAAGGTTCTAAGCCTGACAGCGGACAAATAGCCTCGGTTGCCCTGATGGATGCCCGCTCGATTGCGGCTACGGCCGTTAACGGCGGCAGACTTACACCGGCTACTGAAATTGCCGATGTCCTTAAACCGGTGCCCTATACCTTTAATAAGCAAGTTTATGAGAAGCGGGTGTATCAAGGATTTGGCAAGGCAAAGCCTGAAGTAGAACTGGTATTTGGCCCCAATATTGCCAATTGGCCTGAGATTCGGCCTTTGCCGGTTAACCTGCTGCTCAGAGTGACCTCGGTAATTCACGATCCTGTTACTACTACAGATGAACTTATTCCTTCCGGTGAGACTTCTTCGTACCGGTCGAATCCATATAAATTGGCGGAGTTTACGCTATCCCGCAAAGATCCCGCTTATGTGGGCAGGGCCAAGGAGGCGCAGGCTTTAGAGACTAAGCGGCAAAGGGTGGCCGCTGGACAAGTGGATGCTGAGGTGGAACGTGTATTTAATAGCGTACTCCCTTACAGCGGTTATTCAATCGAACAACTGCAGCAATTTATCCAAGAAACAGGTATCGGCACAGTTATTTTTGCTCGCAAGCCTGGTGACGGCTCGGCCCGGGAACAGGCAGCTTCGTGTCAGCGTGTACTGGGCGGAGATGCGAATATTGCGCTTGAGTATGCCACCAAACGCTATCGCAGCAACCTCATTAATTGGGGAATGTTGCCGTTTACCATCAGCGAAGGTGAGCAGGACAAATTAGCAGTTGGCGATTATTTGTATATTCCGGGCATTCTCCAGGCTGTCCAGTCCGGGGCAGAGACGGTAGACAGTATAGTTATCAGTACTAGCGGTACAAAAACATTAAAGCTAAAGCTGGAAAACCTCTCAAAAGATGATCGCGATATTATCATAGCTGGCTGCCTGATGAATTATTATAGCTGTTGATAGAAGGACAAAAAAACCATTGGCAGCGTTTAGTGCATAGCCAATGGTTTATTATGTAAACAATGGGGGGAGCTTTTTCATGAAGGATTGGAATCCAAATCTGTACTTGAAATTTGAGAAAGAACGTACACAACCCGTTATAGATTTAATTTCGAGAATCGAAAAAGATAACCCTGAGCGAATTATTGACATTGGGTGTGGGCCAGGCAATAGTACAAGACAGCTAAAAAATAAATGGCCTCAAGCAGACATTACTGGTCTTGACAGTTCCCCCAATATGATACAAAAGGCCAAGGAAAATTTACCCGGGTTAAAATGGGTAATAGGCGATGCAGGAGCAGATTTAACACAGCTGGGAAAATTTGATATTGTGTTTTCAAATGCGGCAATTCAATGGATACCAAATAATGAGCAATTGTTACCCAAACTTTTTTCCTTGCTGAAGGATAGTGGAATACTTGCGGTTCAAGTACCTAATATCACTGATATGGGTATTAAAATAGCTATTCAGAAAACAGTGGAAGCTAGAAAGTGGAATGAATATTTTGTTTCAGCTACAGCGGAAACCTTCTATTATCCACCGCAATTTTACTATGACATTTTAAGTAGGCTCACATCAGAAATAAGTTTATGGGAAACGCATTATTACCATGTTATGGATAGTCATAAAAGTATAGTTGATTGGTATACGTCGACAGGGCTGAGACCGCTGCTTGATAAATTGCCAAATGAAGACCTGAGATTCGAGTTTTCACAGGATATATTGAGAAATATTGAAACTGAATACAACTTTCAACAAGATGGAAAGGTGTTGTTCCGTTTTAGAAGGATATTTTTTACAGCTTCTAAATAACAACCCTTGCAGCTAATAATGCAAGGGCTGTTATTAAAAATCTAAATAATCAATTGTATCGGAAAAATCAACAAAAGCTTTGACCGCATTGATAGATAATGCGTCCTTTTGGTAAATCATCCATGCCCTACGGATAATTGGCGTATTATTTTTATCGAGGATGACCGTTTTATATACGTCGTCTGACTTGTGCAATATCCCGCTGCCCATTATCGCGTACCCATGACCATTTTCGACCATGTCCTTACAAGTGTCAAGACGATCAACTGCCATACTTATAAAAGGGGGAACAGTAAAGTTTTCCCTCCACCAATTGTCAATCAATAATTGTACTGATTCATCTGTACGGTAGCTTATCCTTGGGAGATTTGGCAGGTCTTGAATTGAAATCGGTTCTGTTGATGCAATGCACATGTTTTCTTCAAAGAGTAGTTTTTTTTCGTCCGGCCAAGGATATTCTCCACGCATAAACCCAATATGGACTTCTTGGGTGTTGACTAGGTTTAAAACTTCTTTACTCCAGACAGTGTTTACCTTAAATTCCATTTGCGGATAAAGTGTTTTAAAAAGTTTTAAAAGACGTGGCAGTTTGTACTTTGTCATATAGTGTGTCGCCGCGATACGTAAAGTTCCTCTGACGCCCTCGTGCATATTGGTAATTCGATCTTTTATTTCTTGTATCCGGGTCAGCATCTCTTTCGAGCACTTGGCGAGATACTCTCCCTGGGATGTGAAATGGATACCCTTACCTGATCTATATATTAGCTTCGCCCCTAACTCGTCTTCGATCTGGCGTAAACGGGTCGTAAGAGCAGGCTGCGAAATGAAAAGAGCTTGTCCGGTTTTTGTAATATTTCTCTTTTCATAAAGAATATGAAAGATAAGCCAATCACGTTCATCCATATCGTTTCTCCTTAGGAATATTGCCAGCTTAATTGTTTAGCTACAGTTGTTATTCGAGATTGCAGAAAATATTCCTCTATGAGAACAAGGTGTTCAAAATCCCGGTAGAAATATGGCGGACAGACAGTGTCCTAAATTGTGTTAGGGAGGATTACTTATGACTAGGCTGATAAAACCGGCGCAAGCAGGTACAATTGAATCGTCGGACATCCTGATAATGCTGGCTCCGGCAGAAGCAGGTGTTGGGATACAAGTCGAGCTGCGCACTCCGACTATGCAGCAGTACGGAGAGCACATCAAGAACTTGATCGTAAAGATACTAGAGGCACAGGGAATACAAGATGCAATTGTACACGCAAATGAAAAAGGCGCTTTAGACTATACGATAGAAGCACGCATGAAAACGGCTATTAAGCGAGCTTCAGGCCAGGGGGGATTCTAATATGTTGAAGGAAAGACTTCGGCGGACTGTTATGTATGCAGCTGGAAATAATCCCGGACTGCTGCAGAACGCAGCGATATACGGAGCGGACAGCGTAATTTTCGATGTTGAGGACTCTGTGGCTGTTTCAGAGAAGGACAGCGCCCGGGAACTTGTTTATCATGCGTTAAAAAAGCTTAAGTTTCCGTGCGAAATCGGGGTACGTATTAATCATATAAGTACTCCCTGGGGCTATGATGACCTGGAATACTTATTGCCGGCGAAGCCAGATTATATTCGTTTGCCGAAAGGTGAAAGCGGGGAAGAAATTAAGGATATTGATAACATTATAACAAAAGTAGAAGAGCAGCAGGGCTTCGAACCCGGATCCATTAAGATCATGGTTTCGATTGAAAGTCCTAAGGGTTTGCGCAACGCCTATGAAATCGCATCTGCCAGCCCGCGCATGATCGCAATTGCTATCGGCGGAGAAGACTTCGCCGCTTCGCTTAAGACCGAAAAAACAAAGGGGAATATCTTCACTGGCGGCAGGGAACTGTTCGTTGCCAGAAGTATGATTGTATTTGCTGCAAGGGAGGCGGGGATTCAGGCAATAGATTCCGTATTCTCTGATTTGCGGGATGAAGAAACACTGATTAATGAAGTAATGCTGGTTAAAGAACTGGGTTTTGACGGTAAATCCTGTGTAAATCCTCGCCAAATTGATCTAATCCATCAAGTATTTACCCCTTCAGAAAAAGAAATTGACTACGCCCAGAGAGTGCTGGCCGTTTTTGAGGAAGCCCAAGCAAAAAATTCAGGTGTTATCGCTTTAAACGGAAAGATGATTGATATGCCCATGGTCATAAGAGCAGAGAGAGTGTTAGCAAATGCCCGCGCCGCCGGCGTTTACCAGAAGGAGGGGATCTGATGATTAATGCAGCAGGTCGGGAAATTCCAGCTAGCATACAAGGATATCAGGAAGTAAAGAACTACAGAGGACCGTTTGTAACCCAGCCGCCGGCAGGCGCGCGCAAGGTAGGTCCAAAGCTTAAAGCGGTATATCCGGGCGAAAACAAGCTGCTAACATCCATTGATGAAGCAATTGAGGCATCCGGGTTAAAAGATGGCATGACTATTTCGTTTCATCATCATTTCCGCAATGGCGATTACGTGATGAATACGGTAATTGCCGCAATTGCTCGCAAAGGGATCAAAGGTCTGACTTTAGCGCCAAGTTCTTTTTTAGATACAAATGATGAATTAATCCCATACTTTCAGCAAGGTGTTCTTATTGCGGCTGAGACGAGTGGTTTGAGAAACAAGCTGGGACAATTCTTGACAACAAATAAATTAACAAAGCCAACGATCATTCGTTCTCATGGCGGCCGGGTGCGGGCGCTTGAGAGTGGAGAACTGAGGATTGACGTCGCGTTTATCGGAGCGCCCACCTGCGACACCTATGGAAACATTAACGGTGTTCATGGAGCTGCAGCCTGTGGCTCTATGGGCTATGCCACGGTAGATAGCCGTATGGCTGATACGGTGGTGGCAATCACTGATAATCTAGTAGATCATCCCATTTGCCCGGTAAGTATTCCACAATACCAAGTTGATTATATCGTAAAAGTTGACTGTATCGGTGATCCAAAAGGCATTTCAACCGGCGCGTTGCGTGTTACCTCCAATCCCCGCGATCTCCATATGGCCAAGCTTGCTGCTAGAGTGATCGAATATGCGGGATATTTCAAAGAGGGGTTTGGCATGCAATTAGGCGCAGGCGCTGCCACTGTAGCTGCAGGCAAATATCTAAGGGATGCTATGATCCGTGATAAGGTTGCCGCAAGCTTTGCTATTGGCGGTATAGTCGGTCCATTTTGCGATTTACTGGACGAAGGATTGATTGGAACGTTATTTGATGTGCAGAGTTTTGATGCCCGGACAATCCAATCACTACGCGACAACCCCCGGCATCAGGAATATGATTGCACCTTCTATGCTAATCCCTGGAATAAAGGTCCAATGGTAAACAAACTTGACTATGTAGTACTTGGTGCTACTGAAGTAGACACAAATTTCAACGTAAATGTAATGACCGATTCCAACGGCATTATGATGGGGGCTCTCGGGGGCCATCCGGATGCGTCTGCTGGTGCGAAATGTACCATCATCTGTGCACCACTCTTAAGGGGCCGCTTGCCGATGGTCACAGACGCTGTGCAAACAATCTCCACACCAGGCGAGACGGTAGACGTAATTGTTACTGATCGCGGCGTGGCGGTCAATCCCAAGCGCCAGGATCTGATTGAGAATCTGAAGGGATCGGGCTTGCCCCTAATGACGGTAGAGGAGCTCCGTGATACAGCCTATGAGCTAGGCGGAAAACCTGCACCGCTGAAAATGAGCGACGAGGTTGTTGCTGTTGTAGAATACCGTGATGGAACAGTATTAGACGTAATCAGGCGCCCGATTTTATAGGATTACTTTCAGTAATATTTTACTTGATGCGGCGAACCGTATCACTGGTAACTGTGAAAACAGCCTCACCCTATGCGTAATGGGGGGAGGCTGTTTGTTATTGCCGTAATGTACAGGATATAATCAATGCATTATTATGGTCAGAAAGACAGGGGGTACAAGTGAGGATTCGGTCTGGAGGACATCATTAAAGACTGTTTTGGGCGCTGCGAGGAGCAGGAGGCGGAAATTTCGGGGTCGTGACCTCATACAAATTCCATCTGAAGAAAATAAACAAAATAACACTCATTCGGTTAAAGTGGGATAATAAGTCTGCCAGGCTTGAATTTTTACGAGTCTGGCAAGAGTGGTCAAGGAATTTAGATCTGAGGATCAGTGCTCTCGGCAGACTGACTATATAATGGGAATCGTCTAGCTGGGAGAGTGAAGCAGCAGCACCGGTTGCTAAAGAATATGTATTTGAATTTCCGCAGAGTATCAAAACGGTGTACTGTGGATAGTTCTGCTCGCGCCCACTTGTATTGGTAAATGCAAGTGGGGATCCGCACTATTAGAAAGCAATAAGGGTTACAGTCTTTTCTTCGGAATCTAATGCTTTATAAAAAGGTGTCAAAGGGAAAGATACTTTGACACCTTTAAAATGTAGCAGGAGATATTATTTCAGGCAAAGAAAATAGCCATAGCTTACTGAAAAAGTAAATTATGGCTGTTTTTTCATAAGGGCGTTAAAACAGTAGGCTGTGGCTAATATGGTACAAAACTGCTGAAGGTGTAAAAGGCTCAGATATTGTGAGCCTTTTATTATGAATTTGTAATACACCGAGATTCAGCCGTTACAACAACTGTTTTTTGATGTGGTGGTTACCGCTTAAGCGACGGTATAGATTTTTACATCGGGGGCGGCGCTCCAGAGCGGCTTTAACCCGATAAACACGTCGTTTTGGAACATCCCGCTAGTCAAGTATACCTGCGCATGTTCTACGCTGTCAAAACCATGCAGAACCTGAACATCCTCGTTCCGGATTAGCAGGTCTTTCGTCAGAGCGCCTTCGATGGTATTGAGGAAAGGCAGGCGGTAATCGGTGTAGACCTTTGCTGCTGCAGGACGATTGACGGCTTCAATTTTCATAGTGATTTCCAGATAAGCATTGACTTTCATTATAATTCCTCCTAAATGGATTTTTGTAAGGCTCTTGTCGTTGAGCTTGCTTTGATTATAGTCAAAGGACTTCTGAGAGGGAATATATTAGCAAATTCATGAGTAACTCATAAATTTCATAGTTGCTTGTGCTTGTACAGTATGGCTTATATAATTACGGTACAGGAGGATCTACAGAATGTATAAACCTAAGTTGGAAAAAGATATTCGTTGCCCACTGGAATATGGATTGCGGATTTTCGGCGGGAAATGGAAGTCGCGGATTATCTGTCTTCTGGCAGAGAAAGAGGTTCTACGTTATAGCTCTCTACGCAAGGAAATGACAAATATCACGGACGCAGTTTTGGCAGCGACTTTGAAAGAGTTGACGGAAGACGGAATTATTCAAAGGCGACAATTTGATGAAATCCCGCCGAGAGTGGAATATTGCCTGTCGGATAAGGGGATTTCGGTCGTACCCATCCTGCAAAGCATTTGCAGATGGTCGGGCGCATACCACAGAGAGGACAGCGAAAATATCCTTTCGCAATGCCAAAAATGCGATTACAATTTCAAGGCGGAGTGATTTTGGAAGCCAAATTTGATTTGGGGAGAACCAAGATGAAATATAATTTTGATGAGATCATTGACCGCAGAAATACAAACGCCATGAATACGGATGGCTTCAGGGGGTACATCTTTCGTGCTGGCCCTGAGATGAAGTTTCCCTATGAGGATGATGATTTCGTACGTATGTGGGTAGCAGATATGGAGTTTGCTACGCCGCCTGAGGTCTGTCAGGCCATCAAAGACCGGGTAGACAAGCGTATTTTCGGATACAGCCAGGTATTTGACAACGGCTATTATGAGGCGTTGTCTGGTTGGTGCCGCAAGCTGTATGACTGGAGCTTCCCAAAAGAGCAACTGGTATTCACGCCGGGCGTCATTCCGGCACTATACGAACTGGTAGGTGATTTGGTAGCACCGGACGAAAAGCTGTTGATCACCACCCCGGCCTACGGCTATTTCAAGCACGCGGCGACTTTTAATGACCGGGAACTGGTCTGTTCGTCACTGAAAAATGACAATGGCTGGTTCACCATTGATTTTGAGGATTTGGAGCGGAAGGCGGCGGACCCCAAGGTCAAGCTTCTGCTGTGGTGCAATCCTCATAACCCCACCGGCAGGATGTGGACGGAAGAAGAGACAAAGCGGATGGGCGCCATTGCGGTGAAATACGGACTGTGGCTAATTTCCGACGAGATCCATTGTGACCTGATTCGGCAGGGCAAAAAGCATATTCCCACTGCCAAGGTCATGCCGGACTATCCCAAGCTCATCACCTGTATGGCGGCCAGCAAGACCTTCAACATGGCCGGATTGATGTTTTCCAATATCATTGTCAGGGATGCCGAAGTACGGAAACAAATGGCTGCCCATGATAAGCTGATTGGCCTCGTAAATCCAATTTCGATCACAGCAACACAGGCGGCTTACGAGCGTGGCGGTGATTGGCTGGAGCAGCTACAAACCTATCTGGATGGTAATTTCCAGCTCGTATCTGACTATCTCGCCGCAAATTTACCGGACGCTGTCTACCGTATCCCAGAGGCTACTTATCTGGCCTGGGTGGATTTGAACCGTTGCCTGCCTGATGTGGATGACCTGCCTATGTTTTTTGCCAACAAGGCCGGTGTTTTGCTGGAGGGTGGCGACGGCCTGTTTGTAGGAAGCGCGAAAGGCTTTGTACGTCTGAATTTGGCAATGCCCAGGGCCATTGTAGAGAAAGGCCTGCGGCGGATGAGCGAGGCGATTTATAAACACACCGGCGGGGCTTGCTAGCCGCAGTATGTCAATCCCTCTTTCTGCATAGTTTAGTATGATACGGAGACCCAACGCTATCTTAAACAGTGCATGATGGTAGCGAGGAGATTAGGCGTCTTCGAAATCAACTTTAGCTGATTATTCTTCAAAATTTAATGCTATTACAACCTTTTTGAAGTGCATGCCCTTTATTAATGTGTTACATGTTGTTATGAAGTGGAACTTAACCTCGTTACCGGCGTTTACTCTTACTGACTCAAGGGCAAGTACTAGTAGCCAGAATTCAATAGTGATAAAAGTACAGTCGAGTTGTCTATAGACAGGATTAAAACTCTGGAGGAAGATAAATGCTTACGATATCAATTTGCTTTGGAATTCAATGCCAGTTGCGTGGTTCCTCAGGTGTTTTGAATGCGCTTAGGGTATTGATAGAACAATATAAGATTCAGATTGCGTGCTAGCTAAAAAATAAGGAGTGATTTATTTGGAAAAAGGTCTGCCTCATTTTCCTATCGGGCTGTTTGCCAGCGTCATGGGCCTGTGTGGATTATCTATCGCATATCAGCGATTTGAGCAGGTCTTTGGGTTGGAGCTTGGTATTGGTCTGGCATTGCTGACAGTGGCTTATGTGGTATTCGCCGCCGTTAGTGTCACATATTTTACAAAACTAGTGAAACATACTACGAATGCAGTGAATGAATTCAATCATCCGATCAAAGCTAGTTTCTTCCCAACAATATCTATCAGCCTGCTACTATTGAGTATCGGCACGTTGGAAATATCCCGTGAAGTGGCGAGGTACTTATGGATAACGGGCACAGGTATGCACTTTGCCTTTACCATCGTCTTTATGTCCCGCTGGATTAACCGTAGCTATGAGATTACTCACTCTAACCCGGCGTGGTTTATTCCCGTGGTCGGCAATATCCTGGTGCCGTCCACCGGAGTAGAGTTCGCTCACAAGGAATTGTCATGGTTCTTTTTTAGCGTTGGCCTGTTTTTCTGGCTGGTGCTATTCAACATAATATTTTATCGTATCATCTTCCATTCCCAACTCCCGCCTAAGCTAATACCAACGCTGTTTATTCTAGTTGCGCCTCCGGCAGTCGGCTTTGTATCCTATATGAGGTTGACAGGAGAGATGGACGGATTGGCTCGCGTCCTACTATATGTTGCGATCTTCTTTACCCTGCTGCTTTTTTCAATAGTGCGGAATTTCATAGGGCTGAATTTCTCTGTATCCTGGTGGGCTTACACTTTCCCCATGTGTGCAGTGACTATTGCCACGACCCTAGCCTTCAAGTTTACAGGATTAGCCTTGTTCGGCTGGCTGGCGGCACTATTCATAACCGTGACTACTCTCATTATCTTTATCGTAGCAGTTCAAACGATCAAGGCTTTTCGGCAAAACGCTGTCTGTGTCCCGGATTAGCAGGGGCGTCGCCAGTTGTATTTGGCAATCAAAAAGTTGACCACTTCGATAACGAAATTGTTGACCACCCTGAATCGCATACCTGATTGATTCTTCTGGCTCTGTTTAAACCGGTAAGATTCACCTTCGAATAGATTTTATAGGATTACTTTCAGTACTATTTTGCTCGATGTGGCGAACGGTGTAACAGCGAAAAACAAAATACACTCCTGCCAGATTCCGTATGTGGACTTGGCAGGAGTTTGTGCTTTTTCTTGGAATACTTGGAGTAAGTTTTGTATTTTAGACAAAAGGAAGCATGATTATGAAAAAACACCTGAATATTTTTTTCCCCCAATGGCAAGGTGGTGGACAAGATCAATCTACATATGAGGGTGCCATTGAAATCAAAAAACAATATTTATGCCAAAAAACAATTATCGACGTTGAAGTAAGCTTAGAAGATGCTTGTAGCCTTGAAAATAATATTATCGGTTATAAGTCGATTATGGTACAGTTGGCGCAATGTAAAAATTTGATCATGCAAGAAAAACCCACAACTATTTTTACTATTGGTGGTGGCTGTGATGTTGCTATTGCTCCCGTCTCTTATTTGAATAGCAAAACAAAGGGAGATATCACAATTCTGTGGCTTGACGCACATGGAGACCTCAATACCCCGGAATCCTCTAAGAGTAAAGCTTTTCACGGAATGCCACTTAGAACGCTTCTTGGAGAAGGAGATATAGGAATTTTAAATCAAGTATTTTTTACGCTGTTGCCTTCACAAATTTTATTACTGGGGACTAGAGATCTTGATGATGCCGAAATAAAATATATAGAAGCAGAGAATATTAAATTGTTAAAAGTAGATGACATTGAATCAAATGTAAATAGCGTGTTAGACACTATTAAATTAAAAGGATCGGAGAATATTTATGTCCACATTGACTTAGATGTACTTGATCCCAAAGAGTTTCCCTTTGTACCAGTTCCTGCTCCGGGTGGATTAAAAATTGAAACGCTTTTCAGTCTGTTAGAATTATTGATTAAAGAATGTAATATCTTGGGCTTATCTCTTGTTGAATATAAACCATCTGAAAAACAGACAATCAAAATCTTGGAAGATATTATAAATATGGGAATTGCTCTTTAACGAGAAAGATTATTTTTGCATTTAAACTGGAGGACATCCAAGTGGTCATCAGTCAGCAGCTTAGGAGGAGATAGTATAATGGAAATCAAGAAAATTACCGATATTCCAGGTATCCAAATCGGCAATGCCCATGACTTAGATGCCGTGACCGGATGTACCGTTATTCTATGTGAACAAGGTGCCGTTACTGGCGTTGATGTGCGGGGCGGGGCACCGGGAACTCGTGAAACCGATCTTTTGAAATCAGAGAACTATGTGGACAAAGTCCATGCCGTTATGTTGGCAGGCGGCAGTGCGTTTGGCCTTGATGCGGCAGCAGGTATCATGCAGTTCCTGGAGGAAAAAGGCGTAGGCTTTGACGTTGGCGTAACGAAGGTGCCAATTGTATGCGGTGCGGTACTATTCGATCTTGCATGTGGGGATCACCGCGTGCGGCCTGATAAAGCAATGGGTTATCAGGCCTGTATCGCCGCACAACGTCAGGAGTTTTCCGAGGGGTCTGTTGGTGCAGGAACTGGTGCAACGGTAGGAAAGTTTTTTGGAAGCCAGCATGCCATGAAAGGCGGACTAGGCTCATACTGTGTACAAGTAGGTAATCTCATGTTGGGGGCAGTCGTGGCAGTAAACTGTTTTGGAGACGTTATCGACCCCGGCAGCGGAGCTGTTTTAGCAGGAGCCTACCAGGACGATCCATTTGCTTTTTTGTCTACTGAGGAAGGAATGATCAAGCAGTATGATAAGGCAACCAACGCCTTCGCAAGCAATACAACAATTGGCGCAATCATTACTAACGCAGCGCTGACTAAGGCACAAGCGAACAAAGTAGCGTCTATGGCCCATAATGGCTATGCCCGAACCATGCGGCCTGCTCACACCATGCTTGATGGTGATACCATTTTTGCTTTGTCGGCAGGCCATGTGGCAGCAGATGTCAACGTGGTGGGATTATTAGCAGCGCGAGTCATGGAGCAGGCTGTTATCAGTGCTATTAAAAAAGCATCACCATTGTCGGGATTCAAGTCGTTCCAGGATGTAAATGGAAGGTTTGTCAATATGCGAAAACTATGATAGTATATTAAAATTAACAATAACGAATGGAGAGAATGAAATTATGGCTGATTTGCCAAGTTGCCCAAAATGTAATTCGGAATACACTTACGAAGATGGAAGTCTTTTAGTTTGCCCCGAATGTGCTCATGAGTGGGCGTTAGGATTAGAGACCGAAAATAGTGAAGATAAAAAGATTATTAAAGATGCAAATGGAAATGTCTTAAACGATGGCGATTCTGTAACAATAATCAAAGATCTTAAAGTAAAAGGAAGTTCATCAGCCTTAAAAGTAGGTACAAAAGTAAAAAATATACGGCTGGTTGATGGCGATCATAATATTGATTGCCAGATTGATGGTTTTGGAGCTATGAAATTAAAATCTGAATTTGTTAAAAAGCTATAAATCCGGTTCTAATGTTTAGGGCTACAACCAGTATGAAAGAAGCAAGGCCTATCTGGCAGATAGGCCTTGCTTTTTTTCATACTGGTTGTTTATAATGCTCTACTCAAATAGTAATCTAAATTCTTTCCACAATGGTTGCAACGCCTTGGCCGCCGCCAATGCAGAGTGTGGCCAATCCTAATTTTTTGTTGTTGCGTTCCATAGCATGCAACAGAGTGACTAGAATACGTGCGCCGCTGGCACCGATTGGATGACCCAGCGCTATAGCACCGCCGTAAATATTTACTTTTTCCTGAGCGAAACCTAATTCTTTGCCAACGGCAAGGAATTGGGCCGCAAAGGCCTCATTGGCTTCAATAAGATCAATATCATTTATTGTTAACCCAGTCTTGGCCAATGCCTTTCGGGCTGCAGGGACTGGTCCGACTCCCATGATACTTGGATCAACGCCGCCGGAAGCATAGGCACGGATTCTCGCCAATGGTGTAATACCCAGCTCCCTGGCTTTGTCGCCAGACATGATCACAAGTGCGGCACCGCCGTCATTAATCCCGGAAGCGTTGCCGGCAGTAACAGTACCATCCTTTTTGAAGGCAGGTTTTAATTTGCCCAAAGATTCGATGGTAGTTCCTGCCCGTGGATATTCGTCAGTGTCAACTACGACTTCGCCTTTTTTCGTCTTAATGACAAGAGGGGCAATTTCTTTTTTAAACACACCGTCAGCAATGGCTTTAACGGCTTTGCTCTGCGATTCAACTGCCACTTGGTCTTGCTCCTGGCGGCTAATGCCGTATTTTTCGGCAACGTTTTCGGCAGTAATGCCCATATGATAGTCATTAAATGCACACCAAAGGCCATCTTGAATCATGATGTCGGTGATTTTGGAGTTCCCCATGCGGTAACCCCAACGGGCTTTAGCATCAAGCAGGTAGGGCGCATTTGTCATGCTTTCCATCCCACCGGCAACAATAATATCAGCGTCTCCGGCGAGAATGGCCTGAGCAGCCAAGTTAACTGTTTTTAACCCTGAACCACAGACTTTATTGATCGTATAGGATGGTGTTTCGACAGAAAGTCCAGCTTTAATAGCTGCTTGGCGAGCTGGGTTTTGTCCCAGGCCAGCCTGCAATACATTACCAAATATAACTTCATCAATAGTATCTTTTGCAATACCAGCACGGGAAACAGCCTCGCTGATAGCATGTGCTCCCAACTCCACTGCCGAAAACGGTGCCAATGAACCGTTAAAACTACCAATTGCGGTGCGTGCGGCACTAGCAATAACTACTTCTCTCATGTGTACTTACCTCCATTGTATATTAATTTAGATAAATTTGATTCTCGGATTAGAAGAAATGTAGGCCAACGACAAAGATTATCCCTGAGAATATCAGTGCGGTAACACAATATCCCATAATGTCACGTACACCCAGTCCGGCAATGGCTAAGGCAGGCAGCGCCCAGAAGGGTTGCGCCATATTCATCCAAGCTTCGCCATATGCGATGGCCATGGCGGCTTTACCCAAGTCTGCACCCAATGCCTGGGCGGCGGGCATAACGAAGGGACCTTGCACAACCCAGTGTCCGCCGCCGGAAGGTACGGCAAAATTGATCAGAGCTGAGCTAAAAAACGCCATTACGGGGAAAGTTTCAGCGGTAGCAACATTAACAAACCAATTGGTAATAATGCCGCCAAGGCCGGAATGCTCCATCATGATTTGAATACCTGCATAGAAAGGGAATTGAATCAGTATTCCGGCTGTTCCTTTGGCGGCTGCACTTATGGCCCGGGCGTAAGCCATCGGAGTTTTGTGCAGCAGAATACCAGCTGCCAGGAACATCAGATTTACGGTATTAATGTTAACGTCGAATCCTTTTTGGGAAAAATACGCACCCAGATAAACAACACAGAATAGGCCAACCACCCAAGCCAATATCCGGCTTTCTTCAAGCTTTTCTGCCCAGGTTGCATCAGGTCCTAATACTTTAGCAACAGAAGCTTCTTCTTTTAACAGTGCCGGGTCTATGGCAACGATTTCATCTTCTTTCGGCAGCATCATCCGAGCCATGAGCGGTACTGCAATGATTAATCCCACAGTGATAAAAATGTTATAGGGAGTAAAGATTGTTTGGGAGATAGGGATAAGTCCGACCATTTTTTCCATTGGATTGCCAGCCGTTGCTGCCACCAAAGGAACAGAAGCCGATAAGCCGCCATGCCAGCTTAAAAAACCCATATACGCAGTGGCAATTAACAACCGGTAATCGGATTTGGGAATCCGGCGGGCCACTTCGCGTGCAAACATGGCTCCGACAACCAGGCCAAAGCCCCAGTTAATTACGCAGGCTACAGCTGAAGCAAAGCCGACCAGCATAACGCCTTGAGCCGGCGTTTTGGCCACAGAAGCCAGACTGGTCATAGCTCTTTTTACCGGACCTGAGCTGGCTAACGCATGTCCTGTAACAAGGACAAGGGCCATTTGCATGGCAAAAGCCAGCAGATTCCAAAAACCCTTGCCCCACATATTGACCATATCCAGGGGAGAATTGGGTGTCATGGTGATGCCCATAGCAAAGGTAAGGATTGTAAGCAAGATAGCGAATACTAACGGGTCAGGCAAATATTTATTTACAATATTGGTAAAAAAACGTGAAATAGCTCCTACCATTATGTAGATCTCCTCCTATAAAATATTTTGCATCAGTTTAAGATCTGGGCTGATAATAAAGTTGGCCTCAGTACGGGCTGTAACAGACTCAACATCAATTCTAGGGGCGATTTCTTCCAGAACAAGGCCTTCCTTGGTTACGCGAAATACACCAAGTTCAGTGATAATTAGATCGACTACACCTTTGCCGGTTAACGGGAGTCGGCACTTTTTCAGGATTTTTGCCGAGCCGTCCTTTGCACAATGCTCCATGGCAATAATAACTTTTTTGGCCCCTGTTACTAAATCCATGGCACCGCCCATACCGGGGACCATTTTCCCGGGAACCATCCAGTTTGCCAAATTGCCTGCTTCGTCTACTTCCAGGCCACCTAACACGGTTACATCTACATGGCCGCCGCGGATGAGCATGAACGACATAGCACTGTCAAACATGGCAGCACCAGGAATAATGCCGCAAGGTTGACCACCGGCATTGGTCAAATTAGCGTCTGCATCTCCGGTTAAAGAACCTAATCCGACGAAACCATTCTCTGACTGCAGCGTTACATCAACACCTTCAGGTAGGTAGTTGGCCACCATTGTTGGCAAACCAATGCCCAGATTTACAACATTACCGTTTTCCAGTTCCAAAGCGACCCGTCTCGCGATCATTTCTTTCGCGTTCATACTAGCAACCCCCCAAATAAACAATCTTGTTTACTACTACGCCCGGCGTCATTACGTCATCTGGGTTTATTTCTCCCACTTCAACTAGCTCATCTACTTCAACGATGACCAAATCGGCAGCCATGGCCATTAACGGATTGAAATTACGCGCTGATTTATCATAGACAAGATTGCCTGCTTTATCTGCTTTTTTCGCTTTAATCAAAGCAATATCAGCCCGCAATGGCTTTTCTAAAAGATAGTCAACACCATCAACGCACAGCTTTTGTTTTCCCTCTTCTACAACAGTACCTACTCCGGTTGGTGTAAGGACACCGCCCAAGCCGGCACCACCGCAGCGAACTCTTTCTGCTAAAGTGCCTTGCGGCACTAATTCAACAGCCATTTCCGCTGCAATCATCTGTTTGCCGGTTTCAGGATTTGTGCCGATATGAGAAGCAATTACTTTTTTTATTTGGCGATTGACAACAAGAGGGCCGACACCCTTGTCAGGAAACCCAGTATCATTGGCAATTAGTGTAAGGTTTTGAACTTTTTGATCAATGAGTGCCTTAATTAGGCCTTCCGGTGTGCCGACCGCCAAAAAACCGCCCACCATGATCGTCATTCCGTCTTTCAGGTATTCAGTAACTTGCTGAATGCTTGCTTGTTTGTTTGTCATATTCAACCTCCTGATAAATTGAAATTGATTTAGTGCAACCTGCCTGATTGCTTCTAAGATTCGACCTGGAACGACAAGAATCTTAAACTATACTGTATCATTGCAAAATCCGTGCCAAAAAAGAAAAAAGCCCTATCGAAAAATCGAAAGGGCTTTTGAATAGTTGTAAATACTAGCTTAACGATTGCCTTTTCCAGACAACTTTAAAAATAATGAACTAATTTATTGACGACAGTGCGCATTTTCTTGCGCAGTGCGCACTTTTTTTCGTACTTACTCAATCTCATATTCTTGAATTTTGTATAAAACAGAGCGCCTGCTCATACCCAGCTCTTTGGCCGTTTTTGCCTTATTACCCTGATTACGCTGCAGCGCTTCTTTGATGAACATACACTCGACTTTCTTGATCATCTCTTTTAGGGTTTTTCCTTCAGGTTTTTCAAACCCAAACGAGCTCACTAGGTCACTGTCATTACTGTACTTGAGATTATCAGGTAAATCTTCCGGGAAAATCCTGCTGCCGGTACTCATAATAACAGAGCGTTCGACTATGTTAGCCAACTCCCGCACATTGCCCGGCCAATTGTAGTTTTCTAACAGTTTCAAAGCATCTGGATCAAACCCCATAATATCTTTCTCGTTTTCTGCTGTGAATTTCTGCAAAAAATAGCCAGCCAATAGCTCGATGTCTTCCCGGCGTTCCCGGAGGGGTGGTGCTGACAGGCACACAACATTTAAACGATAGTACAAATCCTGCCGGAAGGTACCTTGCTTGACCATTTCTGCTAAGTTGCGGTTTGTTGCTGCCAGCACCCTAATGTCGGTTTTAATAGTTTTATTGCCGCCTACCCGCTCAAATTCCCGTTCTTGTAGTACCCTTAAGAGCTTGACCTGCAAATTTGGTGAGATCTCGCCGATTTCATCCAAGAATAATGTTCCGTGGTCGGCTTGCTCAAACCGTCCTGGGCGGCGCATAACAGCACCGGTAAACGCGCCCTTCTCATGGCCAAACAGCTCACTGTCCAGAAGACTTTCCGGCAATGCCCCGCAGTTGATTTTTATAAAGGGACCACTATTCCGTTTACTATTATAATGTATGGTATTAGCAATCAGCTCTTTGCCTGTACCGCTTTCGCCGGTAATTAGCACACTGGCATTACTCTGAGCGATTTTAGCTATATCTTGGCATAACTCCTGCATTTTTGGACTGTTGGTTATAATTTTGTCTAACCGGTAGCTAGCGATTAACTGCTGGTTTAAAACATAGATTTTTTCAGTCATTTTTTGTAATTGAATGGCGCGATTAGTTAATAATTTGACTTCTTCAATATCAAAAGGTTTAATAACATAATCAAAGGCACCTAGTTTGATGGCTTCTACTGCCGTTTCTACCGCAGCATAGGCTGTCATCAGAATAACAGTAACATTCTGCCTTATTTTCCGCATTTCTTTAAATGCTGTTATACCGTCAATGTTAGGCATGCGTATATCCATAATAATTAGGTCAGGCTGAACCGTCTTGAATTTGCTCAAAGCCTCTTCGCCGCTCTCAGCACACACCACTTGATAGCCTTCTCGTTTTAAAACAGCTGACAGTAATCTGCGCACACTGTCTTCATCATCAACAACCATAACCGTATAGTTGCTATTCATCAGCTTCGCCTCCATGATGTAAAACAGGAAATTGTAAGGTAACCGCAGTGCCGTTACCGATCTCGCTTTGGATATCAACCCGTCCATAGTGGGCATTAATGATTCGCTGCACCACTGCTAGACCCAATCCGGTTCCAGTCACTTTGGTAGTAAAAAAGGGATCAAAGACCTTGCTTAAATCGGCTGGCGTAATGCCATTGCCGGTATCGGTGATACTTACATGCACAAAACTACTAGGCCCCTGCCATGTTGCAATTTCAACTATTCCCTGGCCTGTGATGGCTTGCACAGCATTAATTAACAGGTTGAGTAAAACCTGTTTGAGCTGCTCGGCATCTCCCTCGATTTGAGGGATTGTTTCACCAAACTGCAGCCTAAACTCCACTTTATGTTTGGTACCTGTGTTTTTAACCAATACTAGCGTCTCCTTGATTAAGCCGTTGATATCCACCAGTTTATAATTGGTTTTACAGGGCCGGGAAAAATATAAGAGGGTCTCAATAACGCGGTTTACCCGATCCACTTCTTTAATGATCACAGGCATATATTCTTGTCGTTCTTCTTCGGTGTCTGTGTCTTGCAAATATTGTACAAATCCTTTTATGGCAGTGAGCGGGTTGCGTATTTCATGGGCAACACCAGCCATTAATTCTCCTAAGGAGGCTAAGCGCTCGGCTCTCAGTATCTGCGCCTGGAGGCGATGCTGCTCTGTTAAATCTTTGAATACGACAACTGCGCCAATAATCTTATCGGTACTGTCTTTTAGACGGCTGGTACTGATGCTGATGTAAATATCTTTATTTTTCACAGGATATTCCATCTCGATGCCGATATAATTTGTTCCTGTTGCTAGGGTATCTAACAGCAAACTATTAAAATGCTTGCCTTCACAGAAGATCTCTTTATAAGGCTTATCTACAATTTCTGAGCAAGTATAGCCTGTTAAGGTTTCGGCAGACTTATTGGCACTGGTTATATTGCCATTAATATCGACAGTAATGACACCATCGGCAATACTGTGCATAATATTTTGGTTTAACGTCTGGGCGTTGAGCAAGGAACGCGTCATATGATTGATGGCATCACTAATCTGTCCCATTTCCCCCTCCATGGGAATAAGCCGGTGATCTAGGTCAAATCTCAGCTGCTCCAGGCCGTTTTTTATGGTCTCGACGTCATGGATAAAACCCTTGGTCATCCAGAAAAACAATAGTAAACTAACGATAATGCCGATACTTACAGCCAGGTAGATGTTGTAGTCCATGGATGCCATTTGCGCATGGATGTCATCGGTCAGCTCGTTTGCCCAGATATACCCAATAACCTCGCCATGACGTATAATAGGAATCATGGCGTTCATAATATCGCCCCTGACCATTGGCGCAAATTCAACCAGCCGTTCGCCTGTATTCATAACCTTACGGCCAGGATGTGTGGGTCCTATGGTAATGCCAACCTTATCGGCATATTTATCACTTGGGCCATACGTAATAATTGCATCAAGTTCCATACTATAGTACCCGGCGCCAACCCCGGGATAAGCGCTGGTCAAGGTATCAGTGTAATTCTTCAATACCTCATTTAATGCTTTTATCTGCGTCGCACGATCTGCATTGTCAGCACTTCTTGATATCAATATTTCATTGTAACCTTCGCCAAGGTTATTATCTAATAATAAAGCGATGCCAAATAATTTAGCCTGTTTTTCTACTAGTAATGCTTCTTGTGTTTCTAATTTGATTATATATCCGGTTAAGAGTATCGGAATACTCACGATAATTAAAGTAAACAAAATCATCTTATTGCGTAATGTCTGGGGTACTAAACGTTTCATAAGGCGTACTCCTCTAGTTTAATTGTCACGAAAATAGGGCAAGAGACCTGCCCAGGGCTCATCTGTAAAAAAAGACTCTCTGATTTTTATAATACTATCTCATCTGCGTTGAACTGTAAATAAGCGATTACCTGGCGTCGAAGAGTCAATGAAGCAAGGGAGAGAATAAAAAGACCAATTAATATACTGGGAGATATTGACTAAATCGTGCTTTCGCGCTATTATTAATGATAACGATTATCAATTTCATTAATAAGTATACAATAGCGGAGGTGAGCAGCTGATCTAAAGCTTGGCTGATATTTTTTTTGACAATCAATTGAGAATCTATTTCAATTACGGGAGGCGTAAGTATGAAGAAGATAGTTGTTATTTATTGGAGTGGTACTGGGAATACCGAACAAATGGCGACAGCTGTAGCGGACGGCGCTAAAAATAATGATGGGGTTAGTGTTGAATTAATTGCTGTAAGCAACGCGTCAAAGAGTAATGTGCTTGAAGCCGATGCTGTAGCCCTGGGATGCCCATCTATGGGTGATGAGGTTTTGGAAGAGACTGAGATGGAGCCATTTGTGAAAACATTACAGGCTGCTGAATTAACTGGAAAGCCGCTTGCATTGTTTGGTTCTTATGGCTGGGGCGAGGGACAGTGGATGACAGATTGGGTGGAGAGAATGAAGGGCCTTGGAGCTGTACTTGTTGCTGACGGATTGATTGTTCAAGAAGTTCCCAATGAAGAAGGGCTAAGTCTTTGTAAGGAACTAGGAATGAAACTGGCTTTATCTGCTGTTAAGGAATAAGCCAATAAGATATTGATTGAGCTGGCAGGAAAGACAATAAACCAAGAAGGGATACTCAAAGCAGCTGCTGCTTCAGTATCCCTTCTTGGTTTTTTAGCTATTGTTTAGGTTTAGCTGGAGTTGAGCCTATTTTGGCAGCTTCTTTTTCGGCAAAGATATCAGCCATATCTTTAGAAGCCGGTAAATTAAAAGCTGCTTCCATGATTTTGCGGGCAATTGGCGCAGCTGAGTCTGACCCATAGCCGCCTTGCTCAACCATGACGGCAACGGCAATCGTAGGGTTGTCAAATGGCCCATAAGCGACAAACCAGCCATGGTCATCGCCATGCGGGTTTTCGGCAGTACTTGTTTTACCAGCAATGGGAATAGGAAATCCTTCAAAAATGTATGCGGCAGTACCTCCTGGCGCGACAACCGCGCGTAAGGAATCGCGGATAGTCTTGAGGTTTTTTTGTGATATAGGTAGGGTACCTAACTCTTCAGGTACGAAGGATTTAACAGTTTGCCCTTCAGGCGAAACAATTTTACTTACCAGGTAGGGGCGGTAGCGGTGGCCGCCATTTGCTATCTGGGAGATAACTGAGGCCATCTGTAGAGGTGTTGTAAGCTGAAATCCCTGACCGATGGCAGCATCAAAGGTTTCAGACAGATACCATTCTTCGTCATATACTTTTTCTTTGTACTTGCGATTGGCAACAAGGCCTTCGCTTTCGCCGATAAGGTTAATGCCTGTAGGCGCTCCCAGACCGAACGCCCTAGCCCATTTCTCCAAGTTATCGATGCCTAGGCGATTGCCTAATTCATAGAAGAAGACATTGTCTGATTTCACCATAGCCACTTGAAAGTCAATCCAGCCCAGCGCCGCACCGTGGGCGTTGCCCTTAGGTACCAGCCAGTGCTGGCCGCTGTCAAAGATTTTTTCTTCAGGCGTTACCTTGCCCATTTCAAGTGCTGCTGTGCCTGTAACGATCTTGAAGGCTGATCCAGGTGGGTATTCGGCGTCAATAACCCGGTTCTGCATCGGATTAAAGGGATTATCATTAATTGCGCTCCAGTCTTTGGATGATATACCGCCATTGAACAAATTGGGATTAAAGGTCGGACGGCTTACCATTGCAAGAATTTCGCCAGTCTGCGGATTAATGGCCACAGCGGCGGCTGCCTTGGCGTTAGGGTTGCCTAACTGCTTTTGCAGATACAGAAGCCGGTCATCAATAGCTTTTTCAGCTGCTTTTTGAATCTTAGCGTCAATGGTTAGTATCAAACCATGGCCTAATACCGGTTCTTTTTTGCCCAGCATTTGTACCGGTTTGCCGCTTACATTGACTTCTATTTGACTGCCGCCGTTTATACCGCGAAGTTCTTTGTCATATACTTTTTCAAGGCCGAACTTACCGACAATATCGCCGGTCTTATAGCCTTCGGTCTTCTTTTTCTTTAGCTCATCCTCACTGATTTCGCCAACATAGCCAAATAGATGGGCACCCATTTCGTTATTGATGTAATTACGCACAGCCTGAACCTCAATGACAACACCCTCAAGCTGGTTCCGGCGTTCTTCAATCCTGGTAATAATCTCAGGACCCACGTCATGCTTAATCTGTATAGGCGCAAGCGGATTGTCCTGCTGTGTTATTTTCTTCTTAATATCCTCAGGCTTCATAGCTAGAATATCGGCTAACCTGACAATAACCTCATCAGCTATTGGCCCGGAAATGGGGACTAAAGATACGGTGAAGCCGGGGCGGCTAGAAACAAGCAAAGTGCCGTTGCGATCATAGAAAGCACCGCGAGGAGCAGTAATTGGCATAAGTCGTATGCGGTTATTGTCCGCTTGGAGTGCAAAAACTTCTCCTTGCACTAGCTGCAATATTACTAACCTGCTTACTAGCGCTGCAAAGATTAAGAAAACGATAAGCGCCACACCATCAAGCCGGCGATTCGAGTTAGTCTTGACCATAATGCTCCTCCCTAGAAGATAAAAGTCCAGCGTCCAAGATGATGGCGCAGATTCCGTAATTGGACATCAGTACTATTCAGTTTAGCAGAAGCCTGGAATAGCTTCAATGAACAGATTTTAGCAGTATTTTTATTCTAGATGCAGCCCAATTAAATCGCACAGGTAATGATACGGTATTGCGAATTATTTTTTATTAATACAATTTTCTAACTAAGAACTATTGACAAAATTTAGGCAAGAGCAGTACAATAAAATTAATACTATACCAGTTCAGTATATATTTATTATGACAAGTAAAAGGTGGTGATGCTGTGCAGCTAAACCAGGCCACTGATTATGCATTTCGGGTGGTGTTATATCTGGCCAGTCTGCCGTCAGGCGAGGTGGCAAACGGTGTAAGTATTGCCGAAAGACAGAACATTCCATCCCGGTTTCTTCAGAAAATTATGCGTAAGCTTGTGGCTGCCAGCTTGGTCAAATCGTATCGTGGCGTTGTGGGTGGTTTTACATTGGCAAAGCCTGCTAACGAAATTACGCTGTATGATGTCATTAGTGCCATGGAGGGCCCGCTCGGCATTCAGCGCTGTCTGAACGATCGTAAGGTGTGCAATCGCGATTGTGGTCAGGAATGTCCGGTGCATCAAGCGCTGGCTGCAGTTCAGGACCGGCTGATTGCTGATTTATCCACTGTTACTTTTGCAGCTCTAGCTGCTAAAGCAAAATAAATTTAAGTAGGAGGTAGGAGCATGGAAGAATTACTTTTGTCCCGTTGGCAGTTCGGGATCACGACCATCTATCATTTCTTGTTTGTGCCGTTGACACTGGGTCTGTCGCTTATTGTCGCTATTCTGGAAACTATCTATGTCCGCACTGGTAACGAAATGTACAAACAGCAAACCAAATTTTGGGGTAAACTATTTCTTATCAACTTTGCTATGGGTGTGGTCACAGGTATTGTTCAGGAGTTTCATTTTGGCATGAACTGGTCAGAGTATGCTCGTTTTATGGGGGACATTTTTGGTGCGCCGCTGGCCATGGAGGCACTTACCGCTTTTTACCTTGAATCGGTATTCATCGGCCTCTGGATATTTGGCTGGGAACGTATTCCTAAAATGCTGCATGCTGTCAGTATCTGGATTGTAGCATTGGCTACCAATCTGTCGGCTTTCTGGATCTTGACAGCCAACTCCTTTATGCAGTCGCCGGTTGGCTATGTTATTAATAATGGCCGGGCTGAAATGACTGATTTTGTCGCACTCATTACTAATCCTTATGTGTTCTACCAATTTCCGCATACTGTATTATCAGGTCTGGTGACGGCTGGTTTCTTTGTTCTCGCGATCAGCGCCTATCATCTTCTCCGTAAAACCCATTTGGATTTTTTCCGGGCCTCATTTAAGCTTGGGCTTGTCTGGACGACAGTCAGCTTATTTCTCCTTATGGGCAGCGGTCATGCACAGACCCAATTTATGGCCAAAGCCCAGCCGATGAAGCTGGCTGCTGCTGAAGCACTATGGGAGACGGCTAATCCAGCCCCCTTTGCCATAGCTGCAGTTATTGATGAGCAGAATAAGACCAATACAGTTGAACTAAAAATCCCTGCCATGCTGTCATTGCTGGCCAATAATGATCCAAACACTGCTGTAAAAGGTATTAAAGATATTGAAAAAGAGTATATCGCTAAATACGGCCCAGGTAACTATGTGCCGCCAGTAACACCAGTGTTTTGGAGCTTTAGAATCATGGTGGCGGCAGGCAGTGTCATGATGCTTGTGGTGCTGGCAGCTGGCTTCTTCTGGTGGCGCGGCCAACTGGAAGCCAAGACTTGTGTGCTGAAGGCTGTACTGTGGAGCCTGCCGCTGCCGTATATTGCCAACTCAACAGGTTGGTATGTTACCGAGGGCGGACGTCAGCCGTGGATTGTATTCGGATTGCAAAAGGTAGATCAGGCTGTGTCGCCGTCAGTTGGCGCAATCAGTATCTGGATTTCATTGATTGGCTTTACCCTGGTATATGCCTTGCTGGCAGCAGCTGCTGTGTATCTTGTGCAGAAATTTGTCCGGCAAGGGCCTGTTTCCACACCGGTTAACACTAATAAACCAGCAGCAAAGGGGGCGACGTTATGGACCTAAGTGTACTGTGGTTTATTCTGCTCACGGTTCTCTTTATCGGGTTTTTCTTTCTGGAGGGGTTTGATTACGGTGTGGGGATCCTGCTTCCGTTTTTAGGGAAAAATGATACTGAACGCCGGGTCATTATTAATACGGTCGGTCCGGTATGGGACGGGAATGAGGTGTGGATGATTACCGCCGGAGGCGCTATGTTTGCCGCTTTCCCGCATGTATATGCCACCTTGTTCAGTGGTTTCTATCTGGCGCTGTTCCTGATGTTGATTGCACTGATTGGGCGGGGAGTCGCTTTTGAATTCAGAAGTAAAGACGAAAACCCGGCATGGCGATCGACCGGTGATTTTATGATATTTTTTGGCAGTGCCATACCGGCTCTGCTTTGGGGCGTGGCAGTGACCAATCTGATTCAGGGTGTACCTATTAATGCCAAGATGCAGTATGTCGGCACTTTCTTTGATTTGCTAAGTCCATATACATTGGTAGGTGGTATTGCCTTCTTCCTGGTATTTACTTTTCATGGCGCACTATATCTGACACTCAAGACTGAGGGTGATATGGTGGAACGGGCCAGGAATGCGGCGGTAAAGACTGGGGTTTTAGCAGCGGTTTTTTGCCTGACGCTTGTCGGTATGACCTATACCAACACTGATTTGTTTACTAGTATGGGCGCAGGTATTAGTCTGTGGGGTGCAGTGGTCATGTTTGTCGGTGCTTATGGCGCGGTATATGTCAAACGCTATGGACTAGGTTTTATTTTAAGCAGTTTGACTGTGGCTCTGACGACAATCGCCTTCTTCTGGGGGCTGTTCCCCCGTCTCATGGTTTCAAGTCTTAACCCAGCCTGGAGTTTGACTATCGTCAACTCATCTTCTTCGCACTATACTCTGACGATCATGACCATTGCTGCCTTGGCCTTAGTGCCGGTAGTACTGGTGTATCAGGGATGGGTCTATTGGACGTTCCGCAAACGGGTAAATGCCAAAGAACTGGAGTATTAACAGGGGAAGGAATAAAGAAAGCACGGCTTGCGCCGAGCCGTTGGCGACAGCGGAAGTCGATGCTGCCTTATCCAGACGGAAAGTTATACTTTCTAACAGGACAAACGAAAGACGATGTATAAGGTGGTGAAATAATGGCGCTTCGTGATGATGACAAAGATTTTTTACGGCAGCTAGCTTGGATTTATCCTAGTGACTATATGGCAGAACTCAAAGAGTTGGTCGAGGCTGTCGTTAAAGAACAGTTGGCTGCAGGCGAGCGCCAAAATATCCGCGACATTGTCTGGGGTATCATGAATAAAAGTCGGTCTGGGGCGAGTGATGCTTCGCCTGACCAAGATAGCGCCAGTGACCAAGCGGCTCAAGCGGAAGCTGACCGGGAAGTGCGGGAAAAAGTGCTGTCAGCGCTTAGTGCCGGTAAGCCGCATATCCCCGCCGGAATGGGGCCTGAGGGTATTGGGCCGCTCATCGAAACACTTGCTGCTGACGTGGGCGCAGCCGCCTGTGCCAGGACGGCGCTTAGTTCTTTAACTGATAGCGGTGCTATAGATGCTTTTTGCAGTGAGTGGGCTAAGAGCCGGTGTCCTGAGCTGGAAGAAATATTACTTGAAGCTGGGTATCTGGCTTCACAGCCACTGGGCATCAGGTTGTCAACTGTATTGAAAACAGGTGCAGACAGGGTTATGTTAGACGATGGGCCGGAACTTGTGCCTGAGTTGCTAATCGCTGTTGATGATTCTGACCGGATTATTGCCGGACGTGCCAGACGGTTGCTCTTAACGTTAACTGACAGGCAAGCCATTGACGCTGTATGTGAAATCGTATTGGCTGAGGCTGATAATGAACGATTGAAATCATGGGCTGTTATTGCACGCTACGCTCCATCTAATGACAGCCGGGCTGCCTTTTTCTACGCAGCGACCGGACAATGGGATAAGTATTATGCACTTGACTGGCAGGAAGCACGGCCGCTCTTGGCTAAAGGCTACAAGGAAGCTGGATCTGCTGAGAGGCAGCGTTTTCTGGAGGTTGTTCGCAAAGATGGTCAAAGCCTGCTGCTAGCCGGACTGCTCTTAGAGAACAGTGGTCATGACGAATATGAGGAAATTACTACGAAAGATTGGGAGACCATGCTTGAGCTGCTGGTTAGTCAGCAGCGATGGCCTGAGTTATATCGCCTTGCCTTTCGCGCGCCGGTAAACTGGGCAGCCGAGATTACGCTAATGCTGCAAAGTGCAGGCTGGCAACCGCGGGCATGGGAACGCCCGGGGTGGGAGAAAACCCTGGCTGTATGTCCTCAAAATGGACGAGAGGCTTTTGTTCCTGACGGTAGGGAAATGGCTTTACTGGAGTTCGCGCTGACAGATACCGTTATTGAGTGTGCGGCATTTCATCCTAATGGGCGGATTGTGGCGGGCGGAGGTCGGGATGGCCGGCTGAGATTATGGCAGATCGGCAGCCGTCATGTATGGCGAACGGTAGATATTCATGCTGATGCCATTACGGCAATCGCCTTTACGCCTGACGGGCGCTATTTGGCAACTGCTGGACGGGAAGGAAAAGCACATACTTGGCGGCTGCCTGAGGTAAAATGGGTTAACAGTGTAAACGGTCAGCCAGGGATGGTAACTGCGCTGGAGGCTGACTACAGTGGTCAACTACTGGCAGCTGCTTGTGCCGGTGGCGCGGCAGCTGCCAGGGTTTGGGGCTGGGATGGTGCGTATATGGTCAATCAGGGGCAGTATCCGGGCAGTGTTTTTGGTGCAGCTGCTGTCAATGCCCAGCTGCGGGTGGCAGTTGGTGGTGGGCGGGACGGAAAGATCAGGGTATATGCGCTAACAGGCAGTAAATGCGGCAACCGGTCTTGGGCGGCCCACATCGGCGCAGTGGAGTCCTTGAAGCTGAGCGGAGATGGCAGAATAGCCGTAAGTACGGGCGCGGACGGCATGTTAAGGGTATGGCAGCCTGAGTGCGGCCAATTATTATGGAGTATGCCAGAGTCGGGCAGGCTGCTGGCAGTCAGCTATGATGGCTCGACAGCGGCAGTAAGCAAACCAGAAGACGGGATTATTGCCATTAAACAAATACGCATGATAAAGCCGCTGGCCCGTGCTACTCATGCAGATTGGCGACAGGCCCAAGAGCTAATGGCAGTGCCGGATCTTGTGCCGGCGGTCGGGCAGGCGGTGACGTTTTTACATACTCTGTTGGCCGGGAAATTCCGGTATGACATTATGCTCTAGTCATAGGGAGGGGATCGGGTGGCTGGACGGTTGGTAATTGATTTTGGCAATGCATATACGGTAGCTGCCTATTGGCGGCAAGTGTCCCGGCAGGCTGAGACGCTCTATGTGCCTGGGGTTATGCGGCCGATACGCACAAGCACTGACCGTAATGGCAAGGCTGTATATGCAGCTCCCGCTCTGATCCTGTATGGGGGAGCGGCTGAGGAATATTTGATCGGGCAGGAGGTTGCCGAGAATTTGAGCGGCCTGACAGATGACCGGAAGATATTTAGTAATCTAAAGCTAGATATTATTACCGGTAAACGGGTGTACAGTGCGGCCGGCGGCCGGCGGCTCTCTGGTCAAGAGATAGCCAGAGACTATATAGCTGCGGTCATCAGCCGGGCCGGTCAAGCTCTTGGCTTAGGTAGTGAAGCTGTCATTACCTTTACTGTGCCGGTGGCAGCCTGTATGGATGAGGCTGTCTGGCAGCGGTATCGCAGCTGGCTGGCAGGTGCTGTCAGGCAGGCTGGTTTTACCCGGATGGAGCTGGTAGAGCACCCTTGGGCAGCTGCCTGGGGGGCAGGTATGCGAATAAAGCCGGAGGACCGATATCTTGTACTGGATCTAGATGCTGGTATTGTAGAAGCAGCTGTTGTTCAAGCAGGTCATAGTTTAGGCTGCGATGAGCGGCAGCTACGGGTTTTAAGTCATGTCCGCGAGTGGCTAATGGGGCCAACGGTTGGGCAAGCGAGTGATAATGAGTGCGCCAATCAGTTAGAAACGATACTGCAGCAGACACTCCGCCAGGCGGCCAGGCTGGGATATGCCGGGGATGATTTGGCCGGGGTCATTGTGACCGGGGACGGTGGTCAACAGCTGCCGTTCAAGCAAGGTATACATGATTTCTTTGTAGGAATTCCTATTTATGATAAACGTTTACTTGATGCCGCCGCCTGTGGCGCTGCAGCGTTAACTGCAGGCTTTGATGCCTGTGGTTATATCAGGCACAACTATGGGCTGCGCTATTTAGATCAGGACCACTATCAATACCGGCTGTTGACGGTGAGCGGAACTTTTTATCCTAGTGATGGCCCTGTTGCTGAGCTGACTATTAGGGCCGGTTATGAAGGACAGCAGGAGTATGCATTGTTTATTTACCGCCTGGAGCAGGGCGGCAGTCATTGTATTAATGAAGATAGTCCGCTCATTATAACGACAGGTGCTCCGGCCAGCTCTGGTCAGGCGGCTATTCAAGCCAGTATCAGCATTGATGGAGCCGGGCAGCTGGTAGTAACGGCTTACGAGGTTGGCAGCAAGCAGATACTTGTTAACAACGCACCGGCAGCCAAGCTTATGTAGAGGAGGGAATAACAATGTCGCATTTTACTCAGGTAGCCACTAAGATTGCCAATAAAGAATTATTGCTGACCTGTCTTAAAGAGTTAGGCTATGAGATTGAGGAAAAAGTGTCAATCAGAGGGTACCGCGGCCAGGAAACGCCAGTTGATATTGCTGTGCGCATGCGGCAGGGATATGATATTGGTTTTACACTAGGTGCTGACGGGACATATAGCTTTGTGGCTGACTGGTTTGGGGTGCAGGGTGTGAGTGAGCAGCAGTTTACTACCAAAGTTCAGCAGCAGTACGCCCTGGGGACAGTGATGGAACAGG
Organism: Sporomusa malonica; assembly: GCF_900176355.1. Lineage (GTDB taxonomy): Bacteria > Bacillota > Negativicutes > Sporomusales > Sporomusaceae > Sporomusa > Sporomusa malonica. Next base: position 101,961 of record NZ_FWXI01000007.1, read on the forward strand.
TTAATCGCCAGGGATTTAATGTTGTCGAGCAGCAGCGGGATCAGGACGGCCAAATCAGACTAATCGTAAGACGTTGGGTGTGAGATGGCAGAATGAAGGAGGTAAGGGAATGGATAATTTTGCCGAGCAATTTGATACATATATAAGAGCGCGTGTCACACTTGTTGTTATTGTGACACCTGAGGAACAGCGGGCTATTGAACATGTCAAGACGGTGTGTGAGCAGAAAAACCGTACTTGTCTGTCATGGGATGTTGCTGACGGGTTTGTTGTATTGGCTGGGAGGACTTCCCTGGATTTAAAATGCCGGGACCCGCTGGTGGCGCTTGATCTAATGGAAAAGACAGGGATGGATAATACCGGAGCTATCTTTGTCTGTAAGGATTTTCACGACTTTTGGACCAACCCGCCTGTCAGGCGCAAACTTAGAAGCGTAGTACAACGCCTGACCCAAACCCGGACCTCTATTGTGATTACAACCCCTACCGGCCAAATTCCCGATGAATTGCAGGATGAGGCTGTGGTTATCCACCTGCGGCGTCCGAACGGAGAAGAACTTGACAATGTACTAGACGGTCTGTTAAAAGGTGCCAATGTTAAAATGAACCTGACAGAAACCGGACGGGAAAAGGTTGTCCAGGCCGCAATGGGGATGACAGCCGGTCAGGCCCGGCGGGTATTTTCTAAAGCGATTGTTACCTGTGGCTGCTTGGATGACCGCAGTATCTCCCTGATTACTGAAGAAAAGGCTCAGCTGGTACGTCAAAGTGAAGCGCTTGAGTTCCTGAGCACTACTGAGACAGCCGAAAGCGTTGGCGGCCTGGGTGTCTTAAAAGACTGGCTCCGGCTTAGGGAAAAAGCCTTTACCAAAGATGCCCGCGATTATGGTCTGCCTGCACCTAAAGGGATTGCCATGGTCGGTATCCCTGGAACAGGCAAGAGCTTAACCGCGAAAATGATCAGTGGCCTGTGGCAGTTGCCGCTTTTAAGATTGGATGTCGGCGCTTTGTTTGGCTCCTATGTCGGCGAGTCGGAAGACAGAACCCGCCGGGCACTGCACATTGCCGAGACGATTGCCCCCTGCATTTTGTGGGTTGATGAAATTGAAAAAGCATTTGCCTTCGGTTCTGGCGATGCCGGTACCAGTCAGCGTGTGTTTGCCACCCTTCTAACCTGGATGCAGGATAAAAAAGCGCCCTGCTTTGTTGTCGCTACTGCCAACAACATTGCCGCCTTGCCGCCTGAACTTATGCGCAAAGGCCGGTTTGATGAAATCTTCTTTCTTGACTTACCCCATATGGCTGAGCGCCGCGAAATCTTTGTCACTCATCTCAAACGCCGTAACCGTTCGCCGCGCGAATTTGATATCAAGCGCCTGATAAAAGAGTCGGACGGCTATGTCGGGGCTGAGATTGAACAGGCTATTATTGATGCCATGTACCTTGCCTTTAGTGATAATATGCGCGAAATCACCACTGAGGATATTGTGTTGTCGTTAAAACGCCAAGTACCGCTATCAGTTTCCCAGCGGGAAAATATTCAGTACCTTCGGCAGTGGCTGCAAGAAGGCCGCGCCCAGTCGGCCTCCTATCCGGGTGAATTTGCTGGCGAACCAGGTTCCGGTCAGGTACTCTTAGAAATTGAGGAGCAGGACTAAAGCGGAAAGGGCGGGAGAAGATGGATAAAGAGGAACTGGAGATTACCATTGATGCGAGCGGCAATGTCAGTATCAAAGTGGTTGGCGCCAAAGGCGGCAAATGTCTGGATATTACCAAGCCGATCGAAGATGCGCTCGGCGAAGTTAAGGTACGTGACATGACGCCCGAGTACTACGAACAGCCGGCTGATCCTGCGAAAATCAGAGACAACCGGCGATGAACGTCCAGGGAAAAAATAGGCAGGGCGGCCTGATTAACATGGCCGCCTTTTTACCTAAATCTGTTGTAAATGGTCCTGGTCTTCGTGCCGTAGTCTGGGTTCAGGGCTGTCCCCGGCGCTGCCAGGGCTGCTTTAACCAGGACATGCTTGAGTTTAAGGACAACCAGGTAGTCTCTGCAGAGGAACTGGCCAGCAGTATTCTGGCTATCCAGGGGATTAATGGCGTCACTTTCTCCGGGGGCGAACCATTTGCTCAAGCCGACTCCATCGCTGAGCTGGCTGAGTACTTAGCTATACAGGGGTTAACGATAACCATTTTTACAGGTTATACCTATCAGGAACTTAAGGCTGCGGCTAACCCCGGCTGGAATAGGCTGCTTGCAGTTGCTGACTTGCTGGTCGCCGGGCCGTATGTTAAAGAGCGTCCTTCGAACGAGTATCTCTTAGGATCGGCTAACCAAGAACTTATTTTTCTTACCGACAGACTGCGAGAGCATCCGGATTTTACAAAAAATGCTGGTCATGCACGGGAGTTTAGTATTGATGCTGCAGGCAATATTGTTATATCAGGTCTTGGATGATGAGGTAATACAAATTATTTCCTGGCATTAAAGTGCCAGGCTTTACTTTTTTATGATAATATTAGATAATGAGGGATACTATACTGGCGTAAATTTTGTGTTTACACATATGTTTATTAGTGGAAGGCGTGGTAGTGTGAGGTGTGGCTGTGTGCTTCAAGGGGAAAAGGTCTGCATGCGGACTGTGCGGGAGTGTGACCTTGAATTAATTTATAGGTTAATGACAGACGTATCAGAAAAAGGCGAGTATTGGCTGATTGATATTCCGGCTGAGCCTGCATTTCGCCGTGGTTTTTCTGAAAGAGGGTTTTGGCATGAGAATTTTGGCCGGATGCTGATTACCGATAAAGAACAAGAGGGTAGAATTGTCGGCGAGATTATCTATTATAGAAATGCTGATTACCGAGCCGGGTATGAGGTCGGCTATCAGATTTTTAAACGTGAAGATAGAGGAAGAGGCTATATGTCTGAGTCATTGGCGCTGTTTTCGGCATTTTTATTTGAGTCAAAGCCTATCCCCAGACTGCAGCTTACCGTGGTTGCCGGTAATGAGGCCAGCCGTAAGGTGGCTGAGAAGTGTGGCTACCGTTATGAAGGAACCTTGAGAAAAGCCGCGTTTCATGCCGGTAAATATGTTGACCTGGAGCTGCTGGGCCTTGTTAGAGGGGAGTGCCTCCCGCTTCAACTGTAGCATAGGCATGAAAAGACAGAGCTGGTGACATACTACTCCTAAAAGGGGTGGTCACAGTGAAAGCGACAAGGGCTGAAGAAATAATGAAGTCGGCTGATATTATTGGCGTAAAGTACCGCAATAATTATGTTTGGATTGAAGATGTGGATAAAGGCCGGAATACTGCTCATGTAACTTACCTTGAGAAACGTAATACACTTCACGTAGATATTGATCAACTGGAAGAAACAGGCCCGGTAACACACTTACATTAGAGATAAAAAGCGAGATTGCTATGCTGCTGCTTACAATGACTGTGGATCAAGTTCTTTGTCATTGTGAAGGTTTGTGAAGCAATCTCGCTTTTTGCCTTAGTGTATTGGGGATTTGGTTCTAGGATTTATCTGGGAATAAGTTGGAAACCAGCAGGAATATGCTGCGCGCTGTAGTATATAGTTGTCAGAGGTATCTTTCTTCGTTAACAACGAAAACCGCCATACTAAGGCGGTTTTCTCTTTACACTAGATGTAGGTGATGTATGTTGATCGACAGGCAATTAGGCAGGGAAGTATTCAAAGAGCGTGGGTTACTGTTAGTGGTCGCCGGGCTGGGGGCAGGCGGTGGGGTGTTGGCGGTTGCTCAGGCGTATTACATTACTCAAGTAATTGACCAGATATTTTTAGGCAGGCAAGAGCTAGGCGCAGTGGCTGAGTTCCTGTGGCTGCTTACTGGCTTGGCCCTCGTTCGGGCGGTTGTTACTTATTTCGAAGGGGTGCTGGCGTTTAACCTGGCAGCAGCAGTAAAAACAACCTTGAGGGAAAGGCTGACAGGTCATCTTTTAGGTCTAGGGCCAGTAACGCTCGCTAACCAACCCGCCGGTGAACTGATTAATGTCGTGAGCGAAGGGGTGGAAAACCTGGATGCTTATTTTTCCAAATATCTGCCTCAACTGGCCAAGGCCACCCTTATCCCTGTATTTATCCTGCTTATCATTTGGCCGCTGGATTTGACTTCAGCTATAATTATGCTGGTAACAGCACCATTAATCCCTATGTTCATGATTCTTATTGGCAAAGCGGCTGAAAGGCGAAATACCAGGCAGTGGGAGACGTTAAACAATTTGAGCGCACATTTTATGGATGTGCTGGCTGGACTGACCACGCTAAAACTATTTGGGCGAAGCCTTGAGCAGATAGCGATTATTAGCAGGGTCAGCCGGGAGTTTCGAGATACCACCCTGGATGTACTAAAAATAGCCTTTCTGTCAGCCTTGGCGCTTGAACTGCTAGCTACTATTAGTACGGCCTTGGTGGCGGTGGCACTGGGGCTTAGGCTGCTTTATGGCGAGGTTACTTTTACCCAGGCCTTTTTCGTGCTGTTATTAGCTCCTGAGTATTATCTGCCGCTACGGCTTCTTGGCAGCCAATTCCACGCCGGAATGGCAGGCAAGACAGCGGCAACTGATATTTTCCGGCTGCTTGCTCTGACAGGTGATAAACAGGAGGCCGGTAGCAAACAGCTGCCTAAGCAAGGTCAAGTAACTCTTGCGTTTAAGCAGGTTTATGCAGCTTATCAAAATGGTGAGCGCCCAGCCTTAGCTGGAATATCCTTTGACCTTGCTGCCGGTCAGCATCTAGCGATTGTCGGCCCAAGTGGCGCTGGCAAAAGCACGTTGGCGGCGCTGCTTTTAGGCTTTGTTACACCTGTATCCGGAAAAATCACAGTAAACGGCATCAATCTTACGACACTTAGCCTTTCAGATTGGCTGCGTAAGGTAGCTTTTGTACCGCAGCGACCGCATTTATTCCAGGGAACGGTGGCAGATAATATTCGCCTGGCCCAGCCAGACGCTACGCTAGACGCTGTTATTGAAGCTGCGAAGGCTGCAGGGGCTCATGATTTTATCTGCCACCTGCCTGCGGGTTATGATACGCTGGTAGGTGAAGGCGGCCGGAGCCTAAGTGGTGGCGAACGACAAAGGCTGGCCATTGCCAGGGCATTTTTACAAGATGCACCGCTAATTATTTTAGACGAGGCAGCGCGCGGGCTTGATGTGACCTCGCTGGCGGTGTTGGATGTTGCTCTGGCCCGGCTGTTAGCAGGACGGACAGCCATTATTATTGCTCACCGCCTGACAACAGTGCGTCAGGCTGATACGATCATGGTTCTTTCAGAAGGAAAAATCGCAGAGGTCGGAACACATGCCGAATTGCTTGCGCATCAGGGGATATATAGTCAACTTATGGGTGCTGCGCAAGCAGGGGAGGGGCAGGATGATTAAACTGTTAACAGGCAGCAGGCGTACCCTGTGGATGGCAGCTGCGGCTTGTATGCTGGGCAGTTTTACTATATATGCCAATGTGGGGCTCTTGGCCGCCTCGGCCTGGCTGATTTCAGCGGCTGCGCTCCACCCGCCGGTGGCTGAGTTGTCTGTAGCTATTGTCGGAGTACGGTTTTTTGGTCTTATGCGGGCGGTCTGCCGTTACTTGGAACGGTATGTGAGTCATGACGTTACCTTTCGATTGTTGGCCGATATCAGGGGTTGGCTGTATACCCAGCTTGAGCCACTGGCACCTGCAGGTTTGATGGCGTTTAATAAAGGCGATATTTTTAGCCGCCTGGTCGCAGATGTCGAGACGCTAAAGTTTTTCTATTTGAGAGCTGTATTCCCAGTGCTGATTGCGGTAGTCACGGCTGCAGGAACGGTGGCATTTCTGGCATGGCTGGCCCCACCGCTGGCCTGGCCGGTTGCTGGGGCTTTTATAGCAGCAGGCTGCGTTATCCCTGTCGTGCTTGGCAGACTTGGGCAGACCACAGGGCGAAAGGTTATCGAGGCTCGGGCTATGCTCAATGGCGCACTTGCTGACAGCATTGAGGGACTGACTGAACTGGCTGCTTTCGGTCAGGCAAAGACTCAGGCTGTTAAAGTGACAGCGCTAAACAGCCGGCTGATAAATAGACAAAAGCAGGCTAATGCGGTAATGGCTATGGCTGACGCTCTGGGAACTTTGGGGATGAACATAACCGTAATTGCCGTGATTGCACTGGCTGCGCCGCTGGTTGGCAGCGGAACGCTTGCAGGGGTTTATCTGGCAGTGGCGGCGTTGGCCGTGCAGGCAAGCTTTGAGGCTATTCTTCCTCTTCCGGCGGTCATCTACTATTGGCAGGAAAGCAAGGCCGCTCTGGAGCGGATTAAAGACATCTCTCGGCAGCCAGTTATTGCTCAGCTTTCAGGAACCAAGGAGATATTGCCGGGAGCGGTGCACCTGGCCGCCCATAACCTGTCATTTGCCTATCAGCCTGGTCTGCCGTCGGCACTATCCGGGATAACATTTAATCTGCCGCAAGGCAAAAAGTTAGCCATAGTAGGGGCCAGCGGTGCCGGAAAAAGTACGCTGGCCGGGCTCATCTTACGGTTTTGGGACTATAGCCAGGGGGCACTGCTGTTAAACGGAGACGACATTAGGAATTATGCGCCGGCGGCCGTGCGGCGGGCTATCAGTGTTGTCAGTCAAGATACCTATCTTTTTAACGCAACCATCAGAGACAATATCCTGTTAGCCAAACCTGATGCTGCTGAGACTGAGCTTAAGGCTGCCATTGCTGGCGCTATGTTAGGGGAGTTTATAGACAAGCTGCCTCAGGGATTGAAAACAATGACAGGCCAGAACGGTTTGGCTTTATCTGGCGGAGAGCGTCAGCGGATTGCTCTGGCAAGGGCATTGTTAAAAACAGCACCGGTCTGGCTGTTAGACGAACCGACTGCTGGGCTTGACGCTTACGCTGAGAGTATTGTTATGGAGAACGTATTGCAAGCGGCTGGTAGTTGTTCGGTTATTTTGATCACTCATCGGCTGATTGGTCTTGAAGCTATGGATGAAATCCTGGTGATCGAAGGAGGAAAAATAGCCGAACAAGGGTCCTTGGCCGAGTTATTGGCTCAAAAAGGGGTGTTTTACCAAATGTGGGGCTTACAGCAAGACCTGTTAAATACTACTTGAGACATAAGGCCTGGTATGATATGGTATATATGGAGGCGATAATATGGCTGAGCCGACATATTCGGTAGAGAAGCAGTGCCCTGCGTGTCAGAAGAAATTTAGTGTTACCAAGCTGCGGGGACGACAAGCTATGGTCAAACAAGACAGCGATTTTTGTGCTTATTTTCAAGAGATAAAACCGTATTATTACACCATTTGGGTGTGCTCTAGCTGCGGCTATGCGGCAGCTGACTCCTATTTTGACGAGCTATCTGCAGCAGCCTATGATAAGATTACGGAATTTTTGGCAGCGCGGACAGTCAATGTGAACTTTAGCGGGGAACGGACGCGTGAACAGGCCATTGCTTCGTACAAGCTGGCGATTTTCTTTGCCGACCTGATTGCTGCCCCGGCTAGCCGGTTGGCTGAATTATATTTAAAACTTGGCTGGGTATACCGTGAAGGCGAGAATGCCGAGGAAGAAAAAAGCGCCCTCACAAAAGCCGGCCAATATTATGAGCAGGCTTTAATGCGAGAGCGGTTACCCATTGGTACTTTGAGTGAAGCGGCTGTTACCTACTTGATTGGTGAACTGGCGCGGCGCACCGGTCAGACCGAAACAGCTTTATTATATTTGAGCAAGGTTGTTGGCAGTCCATCAGCCAAGCTTGAGCCAAGGATAACCAACCTGGCGCGGGACGCCTGGCATGAGGCTAGGGCAGCCCGCGATCAAGCTGGTAGTTAGCGTCCATTATTCGGCAATTATGCAATAAGGAGCGCTGGTGGTAATGACCGCCAGTGCTCCTTATATTTGAATGACAATAGAGGGTGTTCCGAACAGCGATTATGGCGTTCAGGTAAAAAGATTCCTGAAGGCCATTTTAATTTCAGTAAATGGTACTATTAAATTCTTGTGAGAGTATAGAAGCTATTTGCAAATAAATATTATATTTTCTGAAGAATCATAGAGGGTATTGTCGAAAGATGTATAATAAAAACAATCTAAAACCGTAATGTATTAACATTTAAGGATATATATGTCAGTAATAAACTGACAATGAGAAGGGTGACGTGTGTGGACAATGAGCTCCAAAGATCAAGGGGAATTTGTAATACTGATATAGCGGAAGAAAGTATTACTCAGCAAAGAATCGCAGAAAAGAAGCTGCATGACAGCAATGCCAAACTGGCGAAGATGGTCAGCGAATTGCAACAGTTAAGTAGGGCGCTGGAAACAGAAGTGGCAGAGCGCCAGATGGCGCAGGAAGAGCTGCGCAAGTTCCAACTGTTCTTTACTCACAGCCAAGACATTATGTTGTTTGTTGACCCTGCAGACGGCAGAATTATGGAAGCTAATCCAGCGGCTGAGGAGAACTATGGTTACTCGCGCCAAGAACTTCTCAATATGCATATTGTTGATCTGCGCCCAGAACCGCAAAAGGAATTGATTACTACTCAGCTAATTACGGCTGTTGAAAGCGGGGTTACCTTCGAGACCGTCCACCGGCGTAAGAACAATACGTTATTTCCTGTGGAAGTAAAGTCACGAGGGGAAAAGATAGGAAATAAACAGGTTGTGTTTAGTGTTGTCCGTGATCTCACAGCACGAAAACAGGCAGAAATGGCGCTTCGTTTCAACGAAAAACAGTTCAGGGAATTAATCGAGTTACTGCCTAGCGCCATTTCGATTTCAAGAGTAGATGACGGCAGCTTGATGTATGTAAATAAGCTCGCATTAGTAAGTGCAGGGGGCGTGGATCGTGCAGCGGTTCTTGGTCATGCGGCCTCAGACTTCTGGGATGATTTAGGTGAACGAAATAAAATGCTTGAACTTCTTCAAGAGCATGGAAAGGTCACGGATTTTCAGGCAAAACTCAAAAGAAAAAATGATAATGCCTTCTGGACTAGCATTAGTGCCCGGTTCATTATGTTTGAAGGGCAGCATGCTATCTTTGCCACATTCACCGATATAGATGCGCGGAAGCAACGTGAAGCGGAGAAATTTCTGCGAGAAAGCAAGTTTCGTGAACTACTTAATACGGCTCCGATCGGAGTTGTTATTACCAGTCAAACGGATAGGACAGTTTTATTTATCAACGAAAGTGCGTTGGTGATGGGATTTGCTAATGACGCTGCAGAGATACTGGGAAAAGCTACTTCGTGTTTCTATGTTAATCCTGAAATCAGGGATAAGCTGATTGCGCGGTTGGACAGAGATGGTGTCGTGAAAAATATGGAGATCCAGCTAAAAGGCATCCACCGGGAATCTTTTTGGGCGTTGATCAGTGCGCTAATTATTGAATTTGAGGGGCAGCCCGCCATTATCTGTACCCTTGTTGATATCACTGAACAGAAGCTCACGGAAGCGGCGCTGTATGATGTTAACGAAAAATTAGAACGTGAGACGATGATTAATGTCGCACTAGCCTCATTGTCGGCAGCAATTATTAATCCACATACTACCACTGACGAAATCTACCAATTAGTGGTGAATCAGGCGAAATTATTAACTGGAAGTAAATATGGCTTTATTTCTTCAATGGTAGGCCAGCCGAGCACCACACTAATTGCAATGCAGCAGGAGGAGTGCGCTGCTGCGTCTGGTTTGAATGATTTACCGGAAGAACAGCACAGCTTAGATTTTGGTTTTTTCACTAACAATCCAGCTGATCATCCGGTAACAAAAGGATTACTCAAAGGACGGCTTCATTTGAAAAATTATCTGACTGTGCCTGCGATGTTTGGCAAGGCGCTGCTGGGGCATATCACACTGGCTAATTCGGCGCAAGACTACACCGAAGCAGACTTTGAAGTGGTAGAACAGCTGGGAGAACTTTTGGCTGTGGCATTGTGGAACCGTAACCGGGAGGGGGAACTACAGGTTGCACGAGACGCTGCCGAAGTGGCCTCCCGTGCAAAAACAGAGTTTCTAGCCAACATGAGCCATGAAGTGAGAACACCGATGACCGGGATACTGATTAGCTCCGAGCTGCTGTTGGCGAAGTCTCTGCCGGTGGAAATTTCCGAGCAGGTGCACGACATCCATGCTAACGCCAGATCAATGGTAACAATTCTTGATGATGTCCTTGATTTTGTTCGTTTGGAATCAGATGTAATCCATATTGAAGAAGATGTATTTTCCTTGGTCGACCTAATACGCTCTACTTCATTATTAATCAACTCAAAAGCACAGACTAAAGGACTAGCTTTAGAAGTCTCTATCGACCCAGATTTACCTGTCTGGGTGCTGGGCGACAGTGTTCGAATCCGGCAGGTATTAACGAATTTATTGGACAATGCGGTTAAATTTACAGCATCTGGGCAGGTGATCCTGCGTGTCGCTCAGGCCGTTGAAGCCGGGGGGAACAAACAGTTAGTTAAATTTGCTGTAACTGATACGGGACCTGGAATTTCACCAGAAAACCAGGACCTAATCTTTGAAAGGTTTTTTCAGATTGATACGGCCTCAACGCGGCGCCACGGCGGTATCGGCTTAGGCTTGTCTATTGTTAAATTGCTGGTTGAAAAAATGGGGGGACATGTATCCTTTGACAGTAATGTGGGTGAAGGATCGACATTTTGTTTTTCTCTGCCGCTTAAGCCTGGAAAGTTTACTAAAGATAACACGGCAGGCTGGTCGTTGACAGAAGCTGCGGTTAAGGGATTGCGTGTGCTGCTCGTCGATGATAATGAGATGAATCGCAGACTCATTGCGCAATTATTAGCGCAAATGGGCGCAGATGCTGATGTAGCATTGGATGGACGGGATGCCTTGCACAAACTGAAAAAAAGAAAATATGATGTCGTTCTGATGGATATCCAAATGCCAGGACTGAACGGCTACGACACGGTTCTCTTACTACGTGGCTCGCCAGAAACAACGAGAAACCGTGATGTTTTTATTGTGGCACTGACTGCGGGGGCGCTGGCCGAAGAACGGGAGCGGTGTCTTAGCGCCGGTATGAATGATTATTTGACTAAACCATTTACGGCGTCACAACTATATGCGGTGCTGACAGATAAGAATTCGCCTAAGACAGAAAGTATAATCACAAAAGAGGTGGTTTTTGATTCGGCAAAACTGCTTGCGTATGTAGGCGGCGATTATGCTACTTACCAAGAATGTATCAAGCGTTTCCCAGTTGTAATTGGACCTCTACTGACAGAACTCACCACCTCAGTCCGGGATGGACAATGGCGGGAGGGGGAGCGACTAGTTCATACCTTGAAAGGAGCAGCTGGGAGTTTTGCCGCGCCTCGTCTGCAGCGCACCGCGATGATCCTGGAAAACAGCCTGCGGACCGCTGACGGGAATTATGGACAAAACTTGCGAGCAGTGGAGGCGGAATATCGCCTATTAATAGAAAAAATCTATGAAGAACAGTGAAAAATAGAAGACTTTCATGATTTTATAAGATTGCGTAAATTATAATGAGACTGGTGAGATATGTAAAGAGGGTGTCTAATGGATGCGTATACTGATGGCAGAGGATGATCCTTTTACTGGCGAAATTCTGGTTATGCAATTTACAAAAGCCGGCTGGAATGTCGAATGGTCGAAGGATGGAGATGAAGCATTAACACTGTGTACGAGAAATAAATATGACTTGCTGCTTCTCGATTGGATACTACCAGGGTGCACCGGAATCGAAATATGCAGTTTGCTCCGGCGGCGGCGAAATTACGTACCGATTATTATGTTGACTTCACGCAGCACAGTGGAGGATTGTGTCACTGGCCTGAATTGCGGTGCAGATGATTATATTTCCAAGCCATTTGTATTTCCGGAACTCTTGGCAAGAATCCAAAATCTGATACGTCGTACCCATGCTATTGATGAAGCTATTATTGCAGAGTCCAGTAAATTAGAATACCGCAGCGACGAACGGGCGATCGCCGCGAAAGGGCAAGTGGTTCATCTGTCGAAAAAGGAAGCAGCTTTATTTGAAGTACTGTTGCGTTGTAAAGGGCAGCCGGTCTCGCGGGAACATTTGGCAGTAGCTATTTGGAAAGAGAAACCGGTGTCGCTTGCTGCGGTTGATCCATTGATCGCTCAACTGCGCCGGCGTCTTGGACCTTTTCGTTTTTGCTGTAGCATTGAGAATGAAAGAGGAAGCGGGTTCGTTCTTCGCTGGGAAGATTGAATGTTGAAGGAAAAAGAAGCCATGCGAATTTTGTTGGTTGAAGATGAACCGCTCACTGCACGCATGATAAACAATGGGTTGACGACCAATGGAATTGAGGTTGACTGGAGTGAGGATCGTGAACAAGCAATCAGTTTTCTGTCATATGACCATTATGATGCCATTATTCTTGCTTTGAAAAGTGGTTTAACCGTTCTAAAAATTTTACGACAGCAGGGTGTGAAAGCACCAATTTTGCTTCTTATTCACCGAAATACGATACAGGATCGGCTAACAGCCCTGGAAAACGGAGCTGATGATGTTTTGGTAAGACCATTCTCGTTCGAGGAACTACTTGCCCGGCTGAACGCTTTAACGCGGCGGGTTTCAGGAAGTTGGATAGGAAATTACGAATACAATGGGCTTTCCTATGTTCCTAAGGCGCGAATACTTTCTTTTGGAGGCAAGTGTATTAGATTATCCAAGAAAGAAGGTCAACTGATAGAGCTGTTGCTAAAACACAGAGAAAGAGCTGTCGCAAGGGAAACAATTCTCAACCATATATGGGGACCTGGCGAAGCCGTGCCTAACAGTGCCGATGCATTGGTGAAACAACTGCGTCAAAAAGTAGCCTGTTTGTCGCGGGTGATCCTGATTAGTACGGTACGGGGCGTTGGCTACCGGCTGAATATTAATAATCAGGAAAAGGCTGATCAGAGCTAGCAATGCGATTAACCGGCTATGTGCGAATTGATGCTCAGGGATAAGTAAAATTTATAATAAAAACCCAAAAAAATGGTAGAATTATGTATTTTTATCATGATTTTTATAGACTCTGCCTGATATATTAATAGTGGTACAATATAGCTTTTTGCGCAGAAGATACTCACTTCTTTACAATAATGAGGATAATAATTATTAAGGGAGAGCGGTGATGAATAACAAACGTGCTATAATTCAACAAGAAAATGAACTTACTGACAAGATTGAAGAGAAATTGCAACAAATTCGCGAGTGGGAAAGAGATGCACCTGTTGGCGATATCTCTGCCCTTTATGCTGATTTGGAAAAGCTCTTAAATGAAGTTAGCAAAATGAGATTATCTGAGAAAAACCAGGTCGCTGGAAGCGGTCGGTATTGGTAGTACTGAGGTTGCAGGGAGAAACGTTGGAGGAATACCAGAATGGTGTCAGCAGATGACGGTGTGAATATGTTGGATTATAAGGATGTTGTACTATACAAAAATCTAGTTGAGCAAGCACGGGATATTATTTTGCTTATCAGTACAGACGGTAAAATTGTAGAGGCGAACCAAGCAGCTGTGAATGCCTATGGTTACTCACTTAATGAACTGCGAGGCATGTGTATTTACGATTTGCGTTCTCCGGATACGCTTTCTCAAGTTGACGATCAAATAAGAATGGCACAACAAAAGGGTATCTTGTTTCGCACTTTTCATGTACGGCGAAACGGGGAGCAGTTTCCTGTAGAAGTTAATTCTCAGCAAGTTCAATTACCGGAGGGAGAAGCGTTACTTAGCATAGTGCGCGATATTACTGAGGCTGCCGCATTGGAAACACTGCTAAGAAAAAGCGAAGAAAAGTACAGTGTTTTGAATGAGGAGCTTACGGCGGCTTATGAGGAATTGCTGGCATCAGAAGAAGAGCTACGACAACAGTTTGATGAGCTACTGGCCAGAGAGGAAATAATAAGCCGCCAAAATGTCATTCTGACTTCACTACATGATACAGCAGTAGGTCTCATGCACAAAATAGAACTTGATGATTTGCTGGCGATGATTGTTTCCAGTGCGACACAGCTGGCAGGTACTCCTAATGGTTTTCTATCTCTGGTGGATGAAGCAGCAGGTGTTTTTGAGAGAAAGGCTGCGGTAGGCACTTGTACTCAGGACATAACCAAGCGGATAAAGGTTACAGAAGGTCTTCTTGGCAGGGTCTATCGTACCGGTAAAATTGCCATTGTCAATGACTATAATACGTGGGAGCACCGGTTACGACACCCTTTTTTTGATGAAGTTCATTATTTCGTTATCATCCCGCTGCGGCGGGGCAGTAAAGTGATCGGCGCATTAGGCCTGGCATTTGCTGAGCAGGATAAAGGACTCGCCGAGTATGAGGTTGCTTTGCTTCAGCGATTTTCTGATCTTGCTGCCATTGCATTGGACAACGCAACACTTGTCAGATCATGCAAGAATGAATTGCAGGAGCGCCGGCAAGCTGAGGAAGCTTTAAAAATTTCGCAGTCCAGCAACCAGGCCCTAATCAACGCCATTCCGGACCCCATGTTCATAATCAAACATGATGGCACGTTTGTTGATTATAAAGCAGGTAAAGAACAATTGCTTATGCCGCCGGACTGTTTTTTAGGCAGAACTGTTTTCGAATTATTCCCAGCGGAAACTGCAGCGAAAATGCTACAAAGCATTGAATTGGTATTAGCAAACGGTGATATTCAAAATTTCGAATACCAACTTACCGTTCATGGTAAGGTTGAACATTACGAAGTGCGGATTATTGTTAGTGGTGAAGATGAAGTGTTGGCAATTAATCGCAACATAACAGATCGAAAGCGTATGGAAGAGCGGCTAGAGTTCCTCAGTTTACATGATGCGTTAACTAAAGTATATAATAGGGCGTTCTTTGAGGATCAGATGAAAAGAATTCAGCGCTTAGAGGATGGTTCGGCAGGGATAATTATTTGCGATGTTGATGGCTTGAAGATGGTCAACGACACGCTTGGACATATGATGGGCGATCAGATTTTGCAAGCGGTTGCGGGGATATTAGCGAGCTGCTGTAGTTCTAATGATCTCATAGCTCGGATTGGCGGCGATGAATTCGCGATTCTTTTGCCTGGAAATTCGGTAAAACAAATCGCGAGCTGTTGTCAGCGAGTGCGTGAAAAAATTGACTCCTACAATGCCCAGAACCCGACTGTTCCCATTAGCTTATCGATGGGGTTTTCTGCGTGCCCAGAGCCTCCTGTTGATATGGATGCTTTATTGAAACAAGCAGATGACAGCATGAATAGAGAAAAACTCCACCGTCAGAAAAGCACTAGAAGTGCTATTGTTAAGGCTCTGGTGAAGGCGCTTGAGGCCCGCGACTATATAACTGAGGGGCATGGTGACAGACTGCAGGATTTGATTGAAGCGTTTGCGGACATTGTAGAGCTGCCGGAGACGAGTATTGCGGATCTTAGGCTGTTAGCCCGTTTTCATGACATTGGTAAAGTCGGGATACCTGATAGTATCCTGTTTAAGCCCAGCCGTTTGACAGAAGAAGAATGGGTTGTTATGCGTCAGCACTGTGAGATTGGCTATCGAATAGCAGTATCTGCACCAGATTTAGTTCCAATTGCTGACTGGATACTCAAGCATCAGGAATGGTGGAACGGCCAAGGTTATCCGCTTGGATTGAAAGGTGAGGCTATTCCTATTGAATGTCGGATGTTGTCTATTGTTGACGCGTTTGATGCAATGACCAGCGACCGCCCCTATCGGCAAGCCATGAGTAAGGAGGACGCAATCGCTGAACTGTACAGATGTGCCGGAAGGCAATTCGATCCTAATTTAGTAGACAAGTTTGGTATTCTTGTACAGACGTTTTGAGATACTCCAGCTTGTCAGGCCTCTGTTAGAATAGATAAATAATTGCCTATTTTGAGCAAAAAGAAGCCCCTCTAGCTACAAGTATTGCTAGAGGGGAGAATGCCCTATACTGTTTTGTAAGCGGCGACAATTTCTCCAAAGTACATGGTATGGTAATCACCATTGGCGTACCATTTGCTTTGATAATCAGTGTCCAGGTCTTCTGGCGGCATGGTTTGCTTGAACACAACCTTGCATTCAAGCTGCAGGCCCGGTGCGGCGATGACCGGGGTGGAAATTGCCGCACCGTCAGCTAGTGTAAGCTTGGCAGCTGCAATTTTATCCATGTCGCGTCCGGACTTAGAACCGCATAGTGCCAGGGCCTCTTTCATGTCGGTAAGCGGCAGGGTAATGGTAAATTCGCCGCTTTGTTCAACAAGTTCTTTGGTAAAGCGGGATTGGCGTACCATAGCGGTAAAGACTGGCTTGCCCCACATAATGCCGATACTGCCCCAGCCGATGGTCATTGTATTGATTTTTCCGCCATGTGCGGTAGTCATAAAGGCATTCTTGGGTATAAGCGGCGCCGCCTCTGTGGCTAACTGTTCATAAGTAAGTTGGCTTGTCATAGTGGATCCTCCTCGGTGAATGAATCTTATCTTCTGGACAATTAAAAATCCAGGGTTATTCACGATATTCTTTCGGCGGTGAAATCGTTTATACCTTCTTTATCCAGCCTACTTCACATAGGGAATAGTCAGTGGCCCTAAAGGCAATACCGCAATGCTGGCGCCTGGCTTCTTTTCTAATAGTTCAGTGATGGCATCGCAGGGGCTGGTTACCGGAATAAACATCGCGTCTTTCACTGTCTGGCCATCAAGGCTGGAGTAGAGATAGCAGTCGGCTTTACTCTGAATCATGGCCTGCGCCTGAACCTGCCACTGGTCAAATATCCGGAACTCTGGGTTATTAATCATATCTAGCAGTTCATGAGGTGTATTCCTCATCTTAAGAATTTTTGCATAGTTGCCATGGTCTGGTACACCATCCGAGCATTCTGAGCAGGAGAGGATGGCACCGCCCTGTTTGACAATCTGGGCAGCAGCGCTCATGCCCTTGACCGTCTGGTACAGGTTTTGGTCAAGCGGATAGCCGGAGTTAGTGGTAATAACAATATCAAAAGGCTGATCTACCGGATACATGGCATGGTCTTTGACAAAGGCACAGCCGGCGCGGTGGGCGGCAATGAGCTCGCCGGCAAATACGCCGGTGATTTCTTTTTTACCATTAAGGGTGACATTAAGCATAAAATCAGGTTTGGCCATCAGGCAATTCTGGGTGGCAGCATCCTGGACGATGTTGCCCTCAATAAGGCCCCAGGTGCTGTTCTTGTGACCAATCATTTGAGCATTATGGAAATCCTGAATGGTTGATATGCCGGCAATACCGGGTGAAATACCTTTTGGGCCGCCGGAAAAGCCAGCAAAGAAGTGGGGTTCGATAAAGCCAGTAACTATTTTAAAGGTACAATTAATATACGTTTTGTTTAAGTAGACATCAGAGCCGTAACTGTTTTTACCTGCCAGGACAAGCTCTTCAGGTTCAAAGGCGTTGTGGTTGATGACCTGGACTGTGTCAACTACTTCCTGGCCCAGCATTTGAATAAGTTCTTCCTGGGTATTAGCCCGGTGGCTGCCAAGGCCGTTGATGACGACAAAGTTTTCTTTGGGAACATGGGTTAGTTCTTCAAGGAGCCAGGGAACTAGTTTGTGATTGGGGGTAGGGCGGGTCATATCAGAAATGACGATAGCTACAGTATCTGATGGTTTTACCATGTCCTTAAGGGGCGGTCTTCCTGTGGGCTGGCGAAGAGCTTTTTGCACAGCCGCTTTTTCATCAGCTAATCTGTCTAAAGACTTAGGTTCAATAATTACTGCACGATCAGGAACCATAATGTTCAGGCCGGATTTTCCGTAAGCGAGAGATACTGATTTCATGACAGTCACACTGCCTTTCGTCAATTTTTTTCTACTGTTAGCTTGTCGGTATAATTACATTTTATCCTGAATTTACCGTAAGCTCAACAGAAATGAGGCTATATATTCAGGCATTGACAATAGCAATTTTCAGGGATATAATAGAAATATAAATGAGAATGATAATCATTACATAAACGTCTCGCGCTGCTGTGCATATTATGTAGAAAGAGGCAAAATGGAAGGAGGAGGCAATATGCTATACATGCAAACTGGCGAGTCATTATTAAAGCTGGAGAATCAAAACACCCCAAACTATTTTTTTAAATGGTTGATAGTTGAGCTGGCACCTACTATTTGGGGGGAGAAACCAGCGACTCTGCTATCATTTGCTGATAGTCGCAGGTTTGCCCGCCTGACTTTTTGGCGCAAGTTTGGGCCAACCTTTCTCCGTCAATCAGATGTTGAATGGGCTGTTGTACGGGAGACTGAGGATAGCCTTACAATCTTGTTCTATCATCCGGACAGCTTAGCCGGTTGTTTAAGGAAGAATGATCATTGCCAGTTCCTAACAACGTTTGGCTATAAGCCGGATTGCTCGCTCTGTGAAAACGTGGATTGTTTGAAAAGACGATATCAAAGCGGCTGTCCTCATGAGATTGGGCTGCTCTTAGGTATACCACTTAAGGATGTGCTTGGCTTTATGGGGCAAGGGCAGGAATGTTTAAGCTGCCGGGGGATGTGGTGTATTTATGGTGATCCAACGTCATCATTAAAAGTAATGGAGAAAATTGATGAATGCAAAACATATGCTGCCAATTTGATGAATAACGGTGCAAGTCCACGCAGCATTCTGTTAGAAAACTACAGTAAAACTGCGTAACAATGTCAGGATTAATAAGCAATTTCTCCGCGTATCCTATTATGGTACGCGGTTTTTTTTATAACAAAAAATTTACTTGCACTTTGATTCAATTATGTTACAATCATATAGTACTTTTGGACAAAATTTTGTGGGATAAAAGGAGCGATGATAAGTGAAATATTTCAGGTTATCCCAGGACGCTGTCAAAGCGCTGGCTGATAGCTACAGCACTCCCTTATTGGTGCTGTCTTTGGAACAAATTGAACTTAATTATAACCTGCTGGCAGAGAATATGCCGGGCGTAAAGATATATTACGCCGTCAAAGCAAATCCGGATGAGCGTATTGTCCGGAAACTTAGTTCGCTTGGCGGCTATTTTGATGTCGCCTCTGACGGCGAAATGCGGATGCTCAACCATTTGGGCATTGATGCAGAACGCATGGTATACGCAAATCCAGTGAAAACGGCAAGCGGCCTAAATGTGGCTCGTGAGACTGGAGTAAATAAATTTACCTTTGACAGCGAAAGTGAAATTGGTAAGATGGCAGCAGCCATTCCAGGCGGCACAGTACTCCTGCGTATCCGGGTGGATAATCCCCGGGCACTTGTTGACCTTAATAAAAAATTCGGTGCTCACCCTGATGAGGCGCTGGACCTACTAATCAAGGCACATGAGGCCGGACTTGACGTGGCTGGGCTGTGTTTCCATGTTGGCAGCCAATCAACAGGCAATGAGGCCTACCTTGATGCACTCAAGATTTGCCGCGGGCTCTTTGATGCTGCAAATAAGCGGGGACTAAACCTCCGCATTCTTGATATTGGTGGCGGTTTTCCGATTCCGACTCTAACCGAAGAGCCAGATGTGGCCGCTATGGCTGCAGGAATTTACAAGGCTGTTAAACAATATTTCCCTCATACTGAGATATGGGCCGAACCGGGCCGGTATATCTGCGGTACCGCCGTCAATCTTATTACCCAGGTTATTGGCACTAAGGTGCGTAATAATCAGCAATGGTATTTCCTTGATGATGGCTTATATGGCACATTTTCAGGTGTTATTTTTGACCACTGGGACTTTGAACTTGAGACCTTTAAGACTGGAAAGCGTATCCAGGCTACCTTCGCCGGACCAAGCTGTGATTCGCTGGATATCATGTTCAGGGACAAGCCGACTGTCGAGCTTGAAATTGGTGATTTAATATTAGTGCCTAATTGCGGCGCATATACTTCAGCTTCAGCGACGGTATTCAACGGCTTTGCCAAAACGCAAATTGTGATTTGGGAAGAAGTATACGAAGAAATCAAGGCTAAGCTTGAACTGGCTGCTGCCGGATAATTGAAAAGTCTTTGGTTAAATTAAATAGGTAAAGATTTGCGAAATTTTAAGACTCCCGCTTTTAGCAGCGGGAGTCTTAAAATTTGTCTTTATCTGTAAAGTTTTTGTGCTATTGTTGCCACATGCTTTCCTTGGAATGTCGCACCGGCAAGCTCGTTGGCACTAGGCATTCTTTCCCCTCTGCCGCCGGTAATGGTTGATGCCCCGTAGGGTGATCCACCAGTCATTTCATCGATACTCATTTGGCCGGAGAAGGTGTAAGGTAAGCCAACGATTACCATGCCGTGATGCAGGAGCGTAGTGTGAACGCTGAGGATTGTCGACTCTTGTCCTCCATGCTGAGTAGCCGTACTGGTAAAGACGCTGCCGGCTTTGCCTACCAGCTTTCCTTGTTGCCATAACTGGCCGGTGGCATCTAAGAATTGACGCATTTGTCCGCACATATTGCCAAAGCGAGTTGGCGTGCCAAAGATAATGGCATCGGCGTCTGCTAATTCGTCTACAGTACATACCGGAATATGGCTGAATGCCTTTTGGGCTTCAATCGCCCCCATTTTTTCTAAAATGTCAACAGTCAATGTTTCCGGAACGCGGCGCAAAACAGCCTCAGCCCCCTCTACCTCACGCACACCTGCGGCAATTGCCTCTGCCATATGATGCATATGACCATATAACGAGTAATACACAACCAGAACTTTCATTAAGCTCACCCCTTATCTAATATATATTCTTTCTAAATAAACTATTTCTCTTGAAAACCTAAATATCCTTCCTTAATATGTTAGTTATTTTATGAACAAGTTCATAAATCTATACCTGGGGACAAGGGGACAGAAGAAACAACTAAGGAGCCATCTGCTTTTATAGCAGACGGCTCCTTAGTTGTTTCTCTACATGTTTTTTGGATCTATAATAGCGATATCGCCTTCTTCACCTGTACGAATCCGTACCGCGTTGGTGACCGGGTAGACAAAAATTTTGCCATCGCCGATTTTCCCTGTCTGACAGGCACTTTTGGCCGCTTCGATGACTTGCTCCACCGGAACCTCGCAGACCACAATTTCAACTTTTACTTTCGGTACCAGATTGATGGAGTACTCTTGACCGCGGTAAACCTCTGTATGTCCTTTGCTTAGGCCGCAGCCATAGACTTGGGTAACCGTCATGCCGGTTACTTTGATTTTATTCATGGCTTCTTTAAGTGCTTCTAATTTTTCTGGCCGAGTAATAATATCAACCTTTGTTATTGGTTTCATAATTTTCCTCCTTAATTAGACTTGGCGAAGGTTATGCCAGGGTGGTTTTATTTACAGTTACTTCATTAGTTACGATGCTGTTTACCGGCAGGCCGATCGGTGAACCAGTCATAAGATCCTGATAGGCATAGCCGCGCTCGCCGTGCTCAGTAACGTCCATCCCTTGAACTTGTTGTTCCTCATCAGCCTTGATTTGCATGACTAAGCCGATGGCTTTGATGATGACGAACGTCATGACTGCGGCAAATACCCAGCTTGTACCTACGCCGACAAGTTGTTTTAATACCTGGGCGGCGTTGCCATAGAAAAATCCGTCAGCGCCAGCAGGGTTAACAGCTGTAGATGCAAATAGTCCGGTAGCAATAGCGCCCCAAGTACCACCTACACCATGAACCCCAAATGCATCTAGGGAATCATCATAACCCAACTTGTGTTTAGCAACTGCTACTGCAAAGAAGCAAATAATACCGCCGACTAATCCCATGATGATAGCAGACATTATAGTAACAAATCCTGCTGCGGGAGTGATGGCAACAAGGCCGGCGATACATCCTGAGGCTGCGCCAAGAATGGTAGGCTTGCCATGATACAGCCATTCAGCCAATACCCATGAGACAGTAGCAGCAGCGGCGGCAACATGGGTTGTAACAAAAGCAACGGATGCAATTCCATTGGCACCAAGTGCGCTGCCGGCATTAAAGCCAAACCAGCCGAACCATAGGAGTGCGGCACCCAGAACGGTCATAGGTAAGTGATGGGGTGCCATTACTTCGGTGCCATAGCCTTTGCGTTTGCCAATCATTAATGCAAACACCAGTCCGGAGACACCTGAAATGATATGTACTACAGTGCCGCCGGCGAAGTCCAGAACACCATATTCGCGCAACCAGCCGCCGACACCCCATACCCAGTGCGCTACTGGGTCATATACTAAAGTAGCCCAGAGTACTACGAAGGCGATATATGCAGGAAATTTAACCCGTCCGGCGACAGAGCCGGAAATAATTGCAGGGGTAATAATAGCAAATACTCCTTGGAAGATCATGAAAGCCAGTTGAGGAATGGTAGCTGAGTAGTCAGGATTAGGATCTGCCCCCACACCATTCAAACCAAGCCAATCAAGACCGCCGATCAAATGGTTGATATCAGGACCAAAGGCGAGAGAATATCCCCAGAGAACCCATTGAAGGGAAATGACACCAAGACAAATGAAGCTTTGCATGATGATGCTTAGTACGTTCTTGGTACGGACCATGCCTCCGTAAAAGAGTGCCAGAGCTGGAGTCATTAACATTACAAGTGCTGCGCTGAGTAATACAAAAGTAGTGTCGCCAGTATCAATTTTCGGTGGCTCAGCTGGTGCTGCCGGAGCCTCTCCTTCGGCGGCCAAAACGAGGGGAGTTAAGAATAGGGTTAAAACCAGGAGCATACCTAAGATGGTATATAGCTTTTTCATATAGTTAATCTCCTTTCTATCAACTGAAGTTTTTCTGAATTTTTTTGCTAATTCGCAGTTTGATGTTAAATCAAAAATCTCTGCAACAGAGAAAGCAGATCCTTCATCAACAATCACCTCCTGATAATTGATAGCTGAAAATGAAATGTCCTGGAGGGGAATCCTCCAGGACATCATTGTCCTTGATAGAAAGAAAAAAACGCTTATATAGGTTCGTAATAACTAGAACCTATATAAGCGCCGTTGCTTACCGTAGTTGACAAAACATCTATTAAGTTTTTCCCGTTATTTTAAACTAATAGCTAAGGTAGTATAGTTTTGGCTGGCAATCAACATTTCTATAATAACGGTAATTATTTGCCTGTTGTGGCTATGGAGTGAATTATAACACCTTTGGATGCTAAATGCAATAGTTCTTTTTACAGAATTATGGCAAGAATTATAACAGCACTAATTTGCTTGAATTTATAATTTTTAGCATAGTGATTTGGTAAATTGTTGACATTATTTGCATGGCTTGTTATTATAGATTTAATAGAATTTCAGATTTTTCGATGATTTAATTATATATGCATATAGTGTTTAGGAACAAAGACGTTCTAGCGGGTACAACGCAGAACGTCTATTTTATTTTGCCTATATTTGGTTACCCTGTTCCGGAGGAACTAATGATTGGGGGCTTTGTTCGATGCGACCGGATAAGATTTTGAAAAGGTTAAAAAAATCGGTTGAGGAAATGGAAGTATCCCTGGCAGAAAGGGCAGCTAAAGCTGCGATTGCAGCAGGGACTGATCCTGTTATTGCCATTAATGAAGGACTGGCAAAAGGGATGAAGACAGTCAGCGATTTGTTTGATGAGGGAGAAGCGTTTATCCCGCACCTGCTAGTTGCAGCAGAGGCTTTTGAGACAGGGGCAGCTATACTGACAGATTCGATGTCGCAAGAGGGAAAGGCTCGGACTTTGCAAGGTAAGGTATTGATTTTTACTGTACAGGGTGATATTCATGATATTGGTAAAAACATTGTAAAGACAATGCTGCTTGCCAATGGATTCCAAGTAATAGATCTTGGTAGAGATGTAACTACTGCTGAAGCCGTCGAAAAAGCCAAAGAATATGCTGTTGATATTATAGTGGCTGCAGCGCTGATGCGAACGACTATGCCTGCACAGCGTGAAATTCTTCAAGCCTTAGAGGAAGAGGGGATACGCGGTCAATTTAAATGCATGTTTGGGGGTTCGCCGGTATCGGCTGAGTGGGTGAAAAAAATCGGTGGGGATGCTTATGCTGAATCGGCTTCTGAAGCTGTTGAAAAAGCCAAAGAGTTAATGGGGGAAATACGGTCACTCCAATGTCTGGCTAAAACCCATACAGCATGATCTTGACAAATTTTCAGAAAGCTGATATTATACGCCTGCATAGAAATGCTGTTAAGCCAAAGCACTTGAGGTGTGCGGCTTATCGGGGGCAGCCCAAGGAAAGGTTGAGTTTATGCCTAGGGTAGCGGTCAAAATTGAATTGACTGATGAAGAAAGAACAGAATTAGAAAAAAATATCAAAGGGCATAAAGTTGAAAAGCGGCTCTATATCAGGTCGAAGATCATTCTTTTGGCGGCAGAGGGTAAAGAATGTATTGAAATTGCCAAGATATTAGATGTTTCTGAAAAAACCTGCCGTAAGTGGCGAAACCGGTTTGCCGACAAAAGGCTTGAGGGAATACTTGACTTGGAAAGAAGTGGTGCTCCTGACACTTTTACCGAGGCAGAGCGTCTGGAAATTATCAGACTTGCGTGCAGTCCGCCTGAGGTGCCCAAAAATTGGACGCTGGCTTATTTAACTGAACTTGCTAAAGAAAGAATAGGCCGGTCGATTTCAATTGAAACCGTACGTCAAATTTTGAAATCGGCAGACAAGAGGACAAGTGTTACTCCTCCCAGTGAACATAGCATGTATATAAAATTGCCCTCAGAATCAACTGAGAAATCTCAGTGAGATTTCGTGTGTTAATTTAATATAGACATAAAAAAGCAATGGCGCTTAATACCGGCCATTGCTTTTTTGCATTGTATTAATGTTTTAGGTAAACTGCTAAGAAAGAAGAGGATGCAATATTTCAAATAAATTAATTACTTTATAAAAACACAAAAATTAAGTATTGCAAATAGAAAATGATGGTGATATAATACGACCCATAGAATATCAAGTAAATAAATACCGTTATAATTTGAAAATGTTTTCTAACAGAGTGTGGATGGCTTGAATAATAACGGTATTTAATTGCGTGAAAAAACTTGAATTCTAGGTGGTGGGTTATTCGGGAAAGTTTCATATAATCCTTATAAGCAGAGGGGTGAACAAACCCCAAAGCAATATGAAGCTAACCTGGAGATTAGAAAAAAGAATGGAGGGGATTTACTTCAATGAGTCAGGTGGAGATTTTAGGAAAACTTAAAACTGCAATTGAAGAAATGGACAGTGATCTTGCTGAAGCAGCAGCTAAAGAGGCGATAGCGGCCGGAGTTGATCCGCTAGTTGCCATCAATGATGGACTTGCGGCAGGAATGCAAACAATGAGTGACCTTTTTGATGAAGGGGAAGCCTTTGTTCCTCAACTTGTTGTTGCCGCCGAGGCCTTTGATGCGGCGGTAGCTATACTGAAAGAGGCTATTCCTGAAGACCAAAAGGGCAAAACCTGCAAGGGAAAGGTTCTTCTATATACCGTCCATGGCGATATCCATGACATTGGTAAAAACATTGTTAAAACAATGCTGTCAGCCAGCGGTTTTGAGGTGTTTGACTTAGGCCGGGATGTGCCGACAGACGAAGTCGTAGCCAAAGCCAAAGAATACAATGTTGATATTATTGCCGGTGCTGCCCTCATGACAACAACAATGCCTGGTCAGCGGGATGTTGTTGCCATCTTGAAAGAAGAAGGTATCCGCGATAAATTCAAATGTATGTTTGGCGGTGCGCCGGTGTCTGCTGAATGGGTAACGAAAATCGGCGGCGATGCCTATGCCGAGACCGCGTCTGAAGCAGTCAATAAAGCAAAAGCCTTAGTGGCAGAATTACGGGGGTGATGTAATGGCGATTCCTAAAGTGCTAACAGTATTCGATATTTATGAAAGAGCAAAAACCGGTCCCAAGGTGGAAGAGAAAGAATGGGATTTTAAGATTATTCCACAGACTGCAGCCAAGCTGAAGAAAAAATACGACATTAAAATGGACAAAAAGCAGATTGTTCCTACCGACAAAACATTGATGAACAATCTGTTCCAAGCCGGCTTGGAAATGCTGGTAGAATGCGGTATATACTGCATTGATACCAACCGGGTCATTAAGTATCGCAAAGACGAAGTGATGGCAGCCATAACTTCGGCACCGACACGCGCAATTTACGGCGAGGGTAAACAGGCAGTAGTACTGGCGCCTCGCAGCTATACTGAAAAGAGACCACCCATTATCCAGGGAGGCCCGACAGGCGCGCCTTGTTCAGAGGACCAGTTCTTGGCCATCCATCAGTCATACGCCCAGGAGCCGTTAGTGGATACCATTGTTGACGGAGTGCTCCAAACAATCAAGGGCTATGACCCAATCCCTGGCAGCCCATGGGAAATCGCCGCAGTAAAATCAGAAGCTATTTTAGTACGGGCGGCGCAAGACAGAGCCGGACGTACCGGTATGGGGCTCTAGGGGAATGAAACTTCACTTTCGCCAGCAGGAGTAATCGCAGCCGATTTCCCTGGTGGTATGAGGCCTTCTGACAGCCATGAAGTATCCCAGCTAAATGAGCTGAAGATCGATGTAGGTGCATTGGTATTCACTGCTCATTATCAACTAGCTGGCAACCTCATCATGTGCGAGCAGATGCCTATCTATGGAGGTTACGCAGGTGGTTTGGAAGAAACAACCATCGTTGACGTGGCAACCACGATTAATGCCTTTGTCATGACAGGGGCAACCTGGCACTTGGACGGCCCGGTTCATGTACGTTGGGGTATCACTACAGCCAGAGAGGCTCTTGCTGTAGCTGGACACTGCGCCATGGCAATTGAGGCCAATACCAATTTGATGCTAGGCAATCAATACTATACTTTGGCAGGTCCTTGTACTGTTATGTGCCTCTTGGAAACAGCAGCCCAAGCCATTACTGATACGGCCAGCGGCCGGGAGGTATTGTCCGGGGTAGCTGCCAGCAAAGGCGTAGCCACTAATTTCACTACAGGTATGGAAGCAAGAATGATGGCCGAAGCGGCCCGGGCAGTAGCAGGTATGGAGACCGAGAAGGTAAACGAGATACTGGATAAGCTTGTAGCCTTATATGAAAAAGATTACAAGACTGCCCCGAAAGGTAAGTCGTTCGAAGAGTGTTATGATGTAGTAAAACTTGTGCCTACCCAGGAATACCTGGATGTGTACGATGAAGCCGTTAAGATACTTACTGGTCTAGGTCTGGATTACTGGACAGAAAAATAACAGCTGGAGATTCCTCAGCAGGGAATTTACAGCCTGTTATTAGGAATTTCCTGCTGGGGGAAACCCTATTAAATTTGGAGGGTGGATCGTAGAGATCGCATGGACTCTAAATTCATGCAGCCGGGTGCGACTCCCGGACTCTCCGCCATTATGGAGATAAATGCTATGCAATATACTGTGATTTTTCAGCCGTCAGGCTGCCAGGCAATGGTTGACAGCGGAAAAAATCTGCTTGCAGCTTCACGGGAAGTAGGTGCTGATATTGAAGCTCCTTGCGGAGGTAGTGAGATTTGCGGTAAATGCAAGGTTAAAATTGAGGAGAGCTGCCTTGCGGGGATTGGTATTCATTCCAAAATGGTGCATTTGTCGCCAGTGACTGACAAAGAGAGAAAAATGCTGAGCCCTGAGGAGTTGGCTGATCATTACAGATTGGCGTGTTGCGCCCAGATATATGGAGATGTCTTGGTAGTTGTTCCAGAACAAAGCCAGGCATTAAAGCAGGTTGTGTTAGAAGCGGGAACGGCAAGGGAATTTCGTATAAATCCGGCCGTACGCAAGTATTATGTGGAACTGAATAAGCCTACTTTGGCTGATTGCCGCGATGATTTTGCCCGCTTAAAAGAGGTTTTGCAAAGTCGGTTTATTCAGCTTGACAAGACTATGCAGATAGACTACAAGGTGCTCGCAAAGCTGCCAGATATCTTACGGCAAGGTGGTTGGAAGGTTACGGCTACATTGTGGAATGACAGCGAGATTATTGCTGTTGAGCCAGGCCGGGCAGAGAAAGCCTATGGTATTGCTATCGATATTGGCACAACGACAATTGCTGCTTACTTGTGTGATCTTACAGTGGGTCAGGTGTTAGCTCAGGACTCGTTGATGAACAGTCA
Organism: Sporomusa malonica; assembly: GCF_900176355.1. GTDB lineage: Bacteria > Bacillota > Negativicutes > Sporomusales > Sporomusaceae > Sporomusa > Sporomusa malonica. The sequence continues at coordinate 130,057 of NZ_FWXI01000007.1, forward strand.
AGTGCGCTATGGGGATGATGTGCTGGCGCGCATCACTTACTGCATGGCCAATGACGACGGCCTTGCTAAACTGCATCAAACGATAATTAATGATATAAATGACCTGATTCAGAAAATGACTACAACCGCCAATGTAAATCCTGAAACTGTTATGGAAGTAGTACTTGTATTTAATACAGTTATGCACCATATTACTCTTGGTATAAATCCTCAATATATTGGCAGTGCTCCGTTTGCTTCAGTTATTAGAGAAGCTGTAAACATCAAGGCCAGAGAGCTTGGGATAAACATTGCTGAAAGCGGGTATGTCCATTGCCTGCCGCTCGAAGCCGGTTTTGTCGGTGCTGACAATGTTGCAGTACTTATTGCCGAGCAGCCGTATAAGCAGGACAAGATGAAGCTTGTTGTCGATATAGGCACAAACGGTGAAATTAATTTTGGCAATAAAGAGGGCATCTTCTCAACCTCGTGTGCAACTGGTCCGGCGCTAGAGGGGGCACAAATTAAATTTGGCATGCGGGCGGCGCCAGGAGCTATTGCTCAGATAACCATAAATCCTGAAACCCAGGAACCTGAATTTGAAGTCATTGGCGCAGATGCCAGGGCGGCACTACGCGCCAGAGGAATATGCGGCTCGGGAATTATTGATGCTGTTGCTGAATTATTTAAGGCAGGTATCATTAAACGAGATGGCGGGTTTGACAAGAATATCCGATCACCGCGCGTCCGGAAAGGGACAGACGGTAAGTTTGAATATGTTTTGGCCTGGGCAGCCGAGACCGCCCTTGGGCAGGACATCACGATAACCCAGAAGGATGTGCGTGCTGTTCAGCTGGCTAAGGCAGCACTTTATGCTGGAGCCAAGATTCTTATGCGGAAAAAAGGTGTAGATAAAGTAGACGCAGTGACATTGGCAGGCGCGTTTGGCAGTTATATTAACAAGGTAAATGCGTTGGTTATTGGGATGGTGCCTGATTGTAATCCTGAGGCTGTCATTGCAGTAGGGAACGCCGCTGGAGAAGGTGCGAAATTGGCGCTGTTTGACCTTGATAAAAGAGGTGAAGCGCAAGCTGTTGCCAGTGTTGTGCACTTTGTGGAAACGGCTACCGAGGCTGATTTCCAGAAGGAGTTTATGGATGCCATGTTCCTACCCCATGCCAGCGACCGTTTCCCCCATATTGATCCTATACTTGAGCGAATTCCCCGGAGATAGCAATGGTTGAAAAAGTTGGGAATGGAGGAGATTGTGGTATGAGCAAACCGATTAACTTTCAATGTAAATGGGATAGTGCTGAAGTAATGCCGGTAGCTATGCTTGAAGCTGTCGGTATCAGTTTTTATCAAGCCCATACCGAGCGGCATGCTATGGCGTTTGTTGCCGAAGAAAAGAAGAGACTTGAAGGTGACTCAATCTGCAGAATCCCTTTTTGTGTAATGGTAGAAGCCCAGGCATTTGGCGCTAACGTCGTAATTCCGGACAATGAGTCTGGCCCAACTTTACGAGACTATAGATTTACTAGTATGGAACAGCTAGCCGAGCTGGACGAGATAGACTTAACTAGCGGCAGAATTAATGAGGTTTTGCACTGTGCTCAGATACTGAAAAATAAGGGCAATGTAGTAGCTGTTAATGTGGAGGGCCCGTTTACGATTTTAGGGTTGCTTATTGACTCGGTGGAGCTATTTAAGGGGATTTACCTGCACCGGCAGTTGCTTGAAAAAGCACTGGAAACCATAGAAAACAGTATTGTGAAATACATGTTAACTGCTGCAGAAAAGGGGGCGCAGATCATCTCGTATGCCGATCCTACCGGCGCGCGCGAGCTGGTGGGGCCTGAGTTGTTCAGAGAGATAAGCGGCCAGAGTACCTACAATATACTTAAAAAGGTAGAAGCGCGGCTAGACGGGGCCGTTGTCCACCTGTGCGGCATAACGTCGCTGAGTCTGGAGAAATCAGGATTTTGCCAAGCCAAATCTGTCGCGGTTCCTGACGCTCGGACATATGGAGAAAGTATATGTCAGGTGTTAGCACAGGATAAGACGATCAAATTGCTGGGGCATAACTGTATGAAAAGTACACCGGCTGTCCTGAAAAATCCGGTCGTATGGCAGATTGAACTGAACTGACCTGTGCCATTAATGGAGGTATGTGTTATGTCGCTGACTTGGACTGATATCCAGCGAAAAAGGCTGACCGAACTAAATGCAACTGAAATGCAAAAGGAAAGATTCTTTTCAGTCGAAAAGGATCGAGATGAAGCTTTTAAAAAACAGGAATTGTCTTTGGTTAGTGCAGGTAAACAGAGGCTGAATCAACTGCGTACTGAAAAAAAACGTCCCTCGTTAAGTGTGCTTGAGACAAATTTAGTTGCTGCGCTGACTGACAGCGGGTTTGTGCAAGTGACCACTCCGATCATTCTTGCTAAAAGCCTGCTGGCGAAAATGACGATTGATGATGAACATGCCCTTTTTTCACAGGTGTTTTGGCTTGATAGTAAAAAGTGTCTAAGACCCATGCTGGCCCCCAATTTGTATTATATTCTAAAAGATCTATTGCGGTTATGGGAAAAGCCTGTACGCATTTTTGAAATAGGCTCCTGCTTTCGTAAAGAATCACAAGGAAATAATCATCTAAATGAGTTTACCATGTTGAATCTGGTGGAATGGGGCCTGCCGGAAGAGAGCCGGCATGAACGGCTGGCTGAGCTTGCCGAAGTAGTCATGCAGGCAGCAGGCGTTCCCAGCTACCGGCTGGAGCAAACTTCTTCAGTTGTCTACGGGGATACAATTGATGTTATGTATGAGGATATAGAGCTGGGCTCAGGCGCTATGGGGCCGCATTTTCTTGATGGCAAATGGGGGATGTCCGGCCCGTGGGTAGGTATTGGTTTTGGGTTAGAACGGCTGGTCATGGTCAAAGAGGGCGGGCAAAATGTGCGCAGTACGGGAAAGAGTCTGTCTTACTTGGATGGGGTGCGGTTAAATATCTGAGCAGTTACTTCTGCTCCCGGAAGGGGAGGATTTTACCTATGAAAAATCTCGATAAAATCTTAGAAAAATTACTACATAATGTCCCAGTAACCTCTCAGGATATCTCGTATTTATTGCAGCTTACCCATCCTGAAGCCAGGGAGCGGCTTTTTCGGGCAGCCAGATTGCTGCGGAAAAGATATTTTAACGACAAAATATTTCTTTATGGATTTGTCTACTTTTCCACCTATTGCCGCAATAACTGCACTTTCTGTTATTATCGTACCTCGAATAGCGCTTGTATCAGATACCGTAAAACTACTCAGGAGATTGTTGATATAGCCTCAGCGTTGGCTGAGTCAGGTGTGCATTTAATTGATTTGACAATGGGTGAAGATCCGCAGTATCTGTCAAATGATAATGAGGGATATCAAAAGCTGATCGAAGTGGTTAAGTTGGTAAAACAGCAAACCAATCTGCCAATAATGATTTCCCCGGGTGTTGTCCCTAAGGAAATCTTACAAGAGTTAAAGCGAGCCGGCGCTGGTTGGTATGCCTGCTACCAGGAGACCCATAACCGCCGACTGTATGATACATTGCGACTTAATCAGAGCTATGACGAGAGATGGTCAATCAAAGTATTTGCCAAAACAACAGGCATGCTGGTGGAAGAGGGGCTGCTTGTTGGTATTGGCGACAGTGTCAAGGATGCTGTGCATTCCTTACAGGAAATGAAAAAGCTCGGTGCTGAGCAGATTCGCACCATGAGCTTTGTACCGCAAAAGGGAACGCCTTTATATAATGCTGCGACAATTAATAATAGGTACGAACTCAATGTAATTGCCGTTATGCGCTTGTTATTTCCAGATAAATTAATACCGGCATCACTGGATGTTGAAGGTATTGAAGGGCTGAAAGAACGTTTGGATGCCGGTGCCAATGTGGTTACATCAATCATTCCCCCTGAGGCTGGGTTGGCCGGGGTTTCCCAAAGTACCCTGGATATTTCCGAAGGATACAGGACAGTCAAGGGAATTACGCCAATTCTAGAGGCCTGCGGACTGACTCCAGCCACACTTGAGGAGTATGTAAGCTGGATGGACAACAGGCTGGGCTATGGTGGCAAGGAGGGCGTACTATGCGAATAGCTGTGCTGGGAGGGAAGCTCCAGGGAGTAGAGGCCTGCTATCTTGCGAAGAAAGCGGGTTGGACAATTGCGCTTGTCGATAAAAACCCGGCAGCACCGGCGGCTAAGCTTTGTGACGATTTCTATGTGTTTGATCTTATGGACACCGAAAAGCTTACCCACCTCTTGAAAAACGTGGAGCTGGCAGTGCCTGCCTTAGAAGATAAGGCTGTCTTGGATCATATCTATCAATGCGCGCAGCTGGCTGGGGTTAAGGTTATGTATGACCAACAGGCCTATCTGCTTTCCTCTTCTAAACTTGAGTCAGATAAATTGTTTGCTGAACTTGGTGTTCCGGCACCAAGACCCTGGCCTTTGTGCCAGTTTCCGGTTACGGTAAAACCATCAGGTGCAAGCGGCAGCGAGGGTGTCTACCAGGTTAATAATCGACTGGAACTCGAACTGCTGCAACAGAGATTAGGCGGCTTTGACGATTGGGTGGTGCAGGAATTTTTGGATGGACCATCTTATTCGATTGAAGTTGTTGGCTGTAATGGTAACTACCGGACTTTTCAAGTTACAGAGCTGGCGATGGATGAAGAATATGACTGTAAACGAGTATTAGCGCCTGCAGTACTGGCACTTGATAAAGTGCAGGCGTTTGCCGACATCGCAATTACAATCGCTAAGCAATTACAGCTAAACGGAATTATGGATGTCGAGGTCATTTACCATGATGAACAGCTTAAAGTGTTGGAGGTAGACGCAAGATTGCCGAGTCAGACGCTAACGGCTGTGTACCAATCTACCGGAATCAACGTATTGGAACTGTTGTGGGCAGGCTTTAGTGAGACAGATGACCCGAAATGTTTCACAATAACCGCTGCTCAGGGTGTCATTTATGAACACATAAAAGTAACGCAAGATCGTATTGAGGTATGTGGCGAACATATTATGGCTAACGCCGGCTGCCTACGCCTCTACAAAGATTTTTTCGGGGCCGACGAGGCAATATCCAACTATGATGAAGCCAAGCAAGAATGGGTAGCCACCTTGATTGTAACAGGCCAAACCCGCCAGGAGGCCTGGCAGCGGCGCTGTGCTGTGATTAATACGATTATGGACAAATACAATATCAGTGAATGCCGGGATGGTACACCAACTTTGCTGTCAAAACACTGTGATCACTGAACAATCTGTTGAAAAGTATGGCGCAGGAGGTGAGGGCTCTGACAAGACTGCGGGAAGAGGATATTTGTCATGTCGATGAAATGTTAAGTGAATATGACCAGCGCTTATGTAAGCGAGTGGGGCAAGGCTTGGCAGGGATTGCCGCCCACTCCCTGGGAAGAAGTGCTGAAGAGTTTGCCGGCTTGCGCCAGCATGTTTCCATCGGGGTTATCCCGATTGCTTACGGCCAGGGTATTATTCATGGCTTTTCGCGATCGGTGCAAAAGATAATTGAGTTTTTGGGCTTCAACGCTTTCGTCACAGATCAGAATAATATAGCTGGTCTGGCAGAGGCTGCAGCTAAAGGCGCAAAAATCATTTTTCTTGCCGACGATGATAAGTTTGTCGCTATCAATGTTGCTAGCGGCAAGGTCAGTGACAATGGGGAAGCAACCGGACGGGGGTACGCCGCCGCGCTGGATTTAATGTCAGGCGGGCTGCAGGGAGAGTCTGTGCTGCTTGTCGGCACCGGCCCGGTAGGTACTGGGGCAGCGCTGTTTATGGCGGCGAGGGGTGCACAAGTTTTTGCCTATGATGTCAGTGCTGACAGGGTAAGGCAATTGCAGCAATTAATACCGGGAGTTGAAGCCGTGCGGCACATAGGCGACGCCTTGTCTGTATGCAAACTAGTGGTTGAGGCAACTCCGGCTGCAAATACCATTAATAAAAAATACATTACCCCAGCTACCATGATTGCAGCGCCGGGAATACCATTAGGGCTTGACCAGCACTGCTGCCTGCTGCTTGGTGACAGGTGGATCCATGATGTTTTGGAAATCGGGGTAGCAACTATGTTGTTTACGGTGTTGGCAGATTGATTGCTAAGGAGGGGTTTAGATGGCGGCAAAAAGTAGTGTTGTTCTTGTCAAAGAGCCTTCGGTGGAAGCAGTCAATAAAAAGAAAAAATACTACAGGAAGAATGTTGATTTTTTCAAGCTTGTAGAAAAAATCAAGCTGTGGCCGTCACGATCCGGTATCTTACATGGTATTAAGTCAATTAAAATTACCGGTGAAATTGCAGAAATTATCACCCATTGTGATGAAAAATTTGTTGTCTGGAATTCGCGTAACAGCAGGGCTGCCAGATGGCTTCGCAATAAATGGTGTGTCTGTGGCTGTAAAGCCTGTAAGATACCCCAATGGAAACTAGAAAAATATACCAGCACCATGATGACGCAAAAATGGGGTTCTAGTTTGTAGAAGTTATTAAATTTTATGGGGGATGAGAAGATGAATGGTAAAGAGAGAGTGCTAAAAACGTTAAGTTTTGAACCGGTAGACAGAACGCCGTGGGTACCTTATGCCGGTGTTCAGACTGCCAATCTAATTGGTGTTGACGCTGAGACCTACCTAAAAGATGCCGACATGATTGTAAAGGGCATAGTAAAAGCCTATGAGCTGTATCAGCCAGATGGTCTGCCGATTGTGTTTGACGTGCAAATGGAGGCCGAGGCTTTGGGTTGTAAACTCAAATGGGCCAAAGATAACCCGCCTGCCGTAGATACCCACATTTTGGAACAGGTAGAACTCTCTGAACTAAAACTGCCTACTGAGAAAGATGGCCGGTATCCTATAGCACTGGAAGCCGCGCGCAGGCTGGTAGCTGAACTTGGTGACAAGATTGCTTTATATGCATTGATCTGCGGGCCGTTTACCCTGGCGCTGCACTTAAAAGGTACAGATCTTTTCTCCGATATGATCAAAAGACATGAAAAAGTCGATGTTCTGCTTGAGTTTTGTACTACCGTATGTAAAGACTTGGCCAGAATGTATGCTGCAACCGGTGTGGACATTATTGCCGTTGTTGACCCGATGACTTCACAGATTGCACCCAAACAGTTTGACCGTTTTGTCAAACCTGTCACGATTGAGTTAAACCGGTATGTAAAATCCTTAGGCCTTAAAGTCACCAGTTTCTGCTGCGGCAACGCGACCAAAAATATTGAGCTTATGTGCCAGACAGAAACCGATGGTATCGCCTTTGACGAACAAGTCGGCCTTACTTATGCTAAAGAAATTGCCGCAAAGTATAAGGTGTCCTATGGCGGCAATTTGCCGTTAACCACAGTAATGATGTTTGGCTCACCGCTGGAAAACGTAGAAGAAGCACGCAAAGAGATTGAACTTGGGCAGGGAGTAGGCTATATCTTATCGCCTGGGTGTGATATACCATTTGATACCCCAATCAACAACCTTGTTGCTATCTCCAATTTTATTAATGGCAAGCCAGCTTCCTTAGAAATGCTGGAATCTGATCAGCAATTCCGTGAAGAGGAAGAAGTAGTCCTGGAGGATGTTGAAATAAAACCAGGTCAGGTATTTATTGAGATCGTCACCTTGGATTCAGAGGGCTGTCCACCTTGCCAGTATATGTGTGAATCAGTCAAGAAGGTGCTGCCGCGTTATGAGGGCAAACTAATCTGGCGTGAGTCGCTAGTCAAGACCCGGGCTGGTATAAATAGAATGGCCAAACTAGGGGTGCAAAACCTGCCAGCTATGCTTATCAACAACGACGTTGTGTTTGACAACATTGTTCCGTCTGACGATGAATTGATTGAGGCCATTGAAAAGCGAATAGGCTAGTGCGGAGGTACTATAGCCTAGCTTTGCCTTAGGCTATAGTACAAAATTAATGGCAGGGGAGGGTGTCTATGGAAAATCGTCCGATAAAACTTTATTTGCTAACAGGATTTTTGGGGTCAGGTAAGACTACATTTTTAAAAAAAATTATGGCTGTGCTGGCTGACAAGAAAACGGGTATTCTGATGAATGAATTCGGTAAAATCAGTGTAGATGGAATTTTATTAAAGCAAAACGGGATTGACATTGTGGAAATTAACAATGGGTCGGTGTTCTGCAGTTGTTTGAAAGGGGCGTTTATTGACGCCCTAATTGCCTATTCAGAATTGCCGATAGAATATTTGTTTGTCGAAGCATCGGGCATGGCCGACCCCTCTAGCATTGAGCACATACTACATACTGTTGTCGGCAAAGTAAAGGGGAAGCAGTATGATTATCAGGGAGCTATTTGTGTGGTTGATGCTCTCAACTTCTTAGACCAAGCCGATGTGCTGCTTGCCATCGAGCGACAGGTTGCGGCAAGCAACTTAATCATTATCAACAAAGTAGATTTGATTGAGGAGCCGGTTTTACAGGAAGTAGAACAAAGAATTCTTACTATTAATCCGGCAGCAGAAGTGCTGAAGGCTAGTCATTGTGAGATTAGCACTGAGTTTTTGAACCGAAAATTAAAAAAGACAGAGTACACAAGCTTTCAAGAAAGCTGTAATACATCTGCTAACAGGCCGGTCGCTCATATTATTACTGCTGATGGGGTATTTGACCAAGAAGTATTTGGAGACTTTTTACAGGCATTGGTACCTTGGGCGCTGCGGATAAAAGGTTTTTTTCGGCTTACAGATGGCTGGAAGCAGGTTGACGTAGTTGGCACCCAGATTGAGATTAAACCTACTGCTATATCACGACCGGTATCCGAACTGGTGGTTATTTCGGCACAGGGGCTGCCGGCATTGAATGAGATTTATGCGAATTGGGATAAAAGATTTACCGCGAAAATGTCATTACAATAAAGGGTGTGAGTAGAATGACAGCGGTGGATATTGTAGTTAGGAAAGCATTACCCAAGGACATTGACGCTATGTGTGGACTGCTGAAATTGTTGTTTGCCATTGAAACAGACTTTGCTTATGACGGTGGCAAGCAGCGGTGCGGTTTAGAACTGATGCTTCAACAGGAAAATGCAGGTTGCGTGTTGGTAGCTGAACTCAACCAAACAATCATTGGCATGTGTTCTGCACAACTCTTAGTTTCAACCGCAGAGGGCGGGTTAAAAGCAGTGATTGAAGATGTTGTCATAATGGAGAGTTATCGGGGACAGAGGATTGGCCGACGTCTGTTGACAACTATGGCTGAATGGGCTGTCAGCCAGGGAGCCAAACGGTTGGATCTATTAGCAGATCAGAGAAATCAAGCTGCACTAAGTTTTTATCGAAAGTTGGGCTGGTGCCAGACCGAATTAGTTTGTCTGCAAAAAAAGCTGTAATACTGATAACGGTATCTTCAGAGCAGTTTTAGGCTGCGTGTATAGAGCAAATATTGGTAGATCAACTTATCCAGTTTACGGCTTAGGCGCATAATATCAGGATGTGACAGCCCTACCTTCTCAGATCGTTTGTGCATATGCTCGCGCAGTATCTCGATTTCTACAGAAATTCGGCTAAGTGTCTTATCCATACAACCACCTCTTTAACATATTTTACTAAAAGACAAAGCAAAACTATATGATCCATATCACACAGCAATTTTAAAAATAGTAGGATGGTTAATCGACTCAGAGGTGCGCGGATTAATCGGCTATAATGAGAGAGATTTTGAAAGACGGTGAAATAAATGGCAGTAGAGCGCATGGCGGTGCGTAAGCGAAATCAAATCACATTACCCAAAGCGTTGATTAAGGCACTAGCAATTCACGAAGGCGATATTTTGGAGTATACCATCGAAAATGGCAGGCTTATCATTACACCGACGGCGCTGATACCTAAAGAGCAGGCTGTTTGCCGGAATAGCGAATGCCAAAGATGTAAAAAGGAAGGGTAGCTATTGAAAAGCAGGTGCTATGGCAGCCTGCTTTTTGCATTATATTGTTGCAGGCACAGGAGCTGCTTTGAGTCAATTAGAGTCCGGGAAAAGAATGACAATTGCGAATATTTTTTTTTATTGCGCAGGAAAAATGGGGCAATATAGCGAATTGTATCTAATGCTTGTCTAGACGTGCATGCCAATTACAAATTGTTGCAAGGTTTTTAGTAACGAAATTTTGGTAAGAATTTAGTTGAGTACAAAGCCAACTAAATCTACGAAAGGGGTTATAATAATGACTAAACTGGAAGCTGCAATTGCCGCAGCAGAGTTGTATCGTGATCTAAATGCCTTTGACTGTTCCGTTTTAGTGACAAATGCCGAGGGTGTTATTATTCATTATACTGAAGCAAAAACTTTTCAGGCTAAAGTAAAAATAGGTGAGCCGGCGCCGGGAGCATCAGTAAAGGAATGTATTGCCACCAAACAGATAGTCAAAACAATAATTCCGGAGCATATTTACGGAGTTAAGCTGCGCTCAATTGTCCGGCCTATTTTTGAAAAAGATGGGACGTTTTCCGGGGTGGTGGGCATGGCAATCAGTCTTCTGACAGAACAAGTTTTACATAATGCTGCTCATACTATTGCATCTATGACAGAGGAAATAACGGCGACTACTGAAGAACTGGCCGCTTCGGCTAGCCGTTTGTCACACGATCTTGCGAAGGTGAAAAGCGGCAGCGAACGCGTTATCACCGAGATTAACAAGACAGATGAGATTTTGCGATTTGTGAGTGATGTTGCCGCAAATTCCAATCTATTGGGGCTTAACGCCGCTATTGAAGCCGCACGGGCCGGTGAACAAGGTCGTGGTTTTGCGGTTGTCGCAGACGAGATACGCAAAATGGCGATTAACAGCTCCCAGTCGGTAAATGACATCAAAAAAATTCTTCAAAATATTGAGCGGGAAGCTGTTTCTGTTGTAGAAGTCATAGGCAGTACGGCGCAATTGAGCGAGCATCAGGCGATAGCTACCGAGCAGATCGGAAAAACGATGCAGGAGCTGACTGCTACTGCTAATGAAGTGGAAAACATTGCAAATATGGTATAGGCAAATAAAGTAGCTGAAGAAGCGGCTGGGTTTACTGATAACAAACTACCCCTAAAGGCAATGCAGGGAGATATCCTGTAGGCCGTTAGGGGTAGTTTGTACGTATGGAGAGACTTGCGATTACCGGGTATATTCGAAGAACCCTTTGCCTGTTTTACGGCCGAGATGTCCGGCTTGCACCATTTTCTTAAGCAACGGACATGGACGGTACTTGGGGTCGCCATAACCGGCATATAGGACTTCCATGATATATAGTACAGTATCATTGCCGATTAAATCAGACAACGCCAGTGGCCCCATAGGGTGATTAAACCCTAGTTTGGCTACCGTATCAATGTCCTCGGCACTGGCTACTCCCTCCATTAGGGTGAAGATGGCCTCGTTAATCATGGGAATCATAATCCGGTTACCGACAAAGCCAGGGAAATCTGCGACTTTGACAGGGGTTTTGCCTAGTTTAACGGCTAATTCCTGGACAGCTAAAAAGGTCTCTTCACTGGTAGCCAACCCGTTGATTATTTCTACAAGCTTCATAACAGGTGCCGGGTTGAAAAAGTGCATACCAACTACTTTTTCGGGGCGTTTAGTCATTGCAGCTACGGCAGTGAGCGGCAGGGAAGAGGTATTTGTTGCCAATAGGGTGTGAGCAGGGCAGAGTTTGTCAAGTGTTTGGAAGATATCCCGCTTGATATCTATGCTTTCAACAGCAGCTTCGATAACTAAATCTACGTTACAGGCTGAGGCATCCAGATCCACTACACCGGAGATTCTTCCCATAATGGCTGCCTGATCTTCCTGACTCAATTTGCCTTTTAGAGCGGCCTTTGTCAGGTTTTTTTCAATATTATTTATGCCTTTTTGTACATATTCCCCGGCGATGTCTCTGAGTGTAACAGTAAGTCCGCCTTGAGCCATTACCTGAGCAATACCGCTGCCCATTTGTCCGGCTCCGATAACTAATACTCTAGTAATTTTCACAATTAATACGATCCTCCCGGCCAAAATCTAATGGAAGATAAGCTAGTCTTTTTTCATTACGGTAGCTTTGCCGTCAAGCACAAGCGTACCTTCTTGATTAGTTACTGTAGTTTTTAAGATTAACCGGCTTTTTGCTTCGATTTTTTCTATAACTTCTACTGTGGCAGTTACGGTGTCACCGATTTTTACCGGAGCTTTGAAGGCCAGTTCCTGGGCAAGGTAAATGGTATTGGCGCCAGGCAGTGTAGTGCCAAGTAAAGCTGAGATGAAAGCAGCAGATAACATGCCATGGGCGATACGCTCTTTGAACATGGTGGTTTTGGCAAACTCGGCATTGATGTGTACCGGGTTAAAGTCGCCGCTGAGTCCGGCAAAGGTATATACGTCATACTCGGATACTGTTTTGGCCATACTGGCCTTGTCGCCAATCTTGATGTCGGCAAATTTTACATCTTGCACCATAGAAAACACCCCTTGTTATAGAATTTTGATCTCTTGCTTAGTTTGCAGCCTTGAGCTTTTTAAACTCGGCAATCAGGGCTGGAATTACTTCCAGTACATCGCCGACAATGCCATAGTCAGCCATTTTGAAGATAGGAGCATCAGCGTCCTTGTTAATAGCAATAACAATATCAGAGGAGGACATGCCGGCTAAGTGCTGAATAGCTCCAGAAATGCCACAGGCAAAATATACTTTAGGGCCAACAGTCTTGCCTGTTTGCCCAACCTGATTTAAGGCCGGTATCCAGCCTGCATCAACAGCAGCACGGGAAGCGCCTACAGCACCACCTAAGACGTTGGCAAGCTCCTCGATCAGAGTGAAGTTTTCAGGCTTGCACATGCCGCGACCACCAGAGACAATGATTTCGGCTTCTTCCAGATTGCAGGAAGCGGTACAGGCTTGAATGACTTCGATAAGCTCGGTACGGATATCTTCTGGCTTAACTTTGCTGGCTACCTTAATAATTTCGCCAGTGTGGGAGAAATCCTGTTCCGGACGCTTAAATACTTTGGGACGAATGGTACCCATTTGCGGCCGGTGATCAGGGCACAAGATGGTAGCCATGATGTTGCCGCCAAAAGCCGGACGAGTCCAGGCAACCAAACCGGTCGCTTCATCAATGCCCAGATTGGTGCAGTCTGCGGTAAGTCCGGTTCCTACCCGGCAGGCAACCCGTGGGCCAAGATCGCGGCCGTCGTTAGTTGCCCCCATAAGGATAACAGAGGGACGGTACGTATTGATCAGGTCAGTCATTGTGATGGTATAACCATCGGTAGAATAATGCTTAAATTCAGTGCCCTCAACCAGATAGATTTTGTCAGCCCCGCTGGCAAAAACATCTTTGGTTAGGCTGGCCACGTCTTGGCCGATTAATACGGCTGCCAATTCCTGCCCCATGGCGTCAGCCAGTTTGCGGCCTTCGCCTAAAAGCTCGTGGCTTACATTGCGGATATGTCCGTTTACTTGCTCGATATATACCCAAACACCCTTGTAGAGGTTTTTGTCAACAGCTACAGTTTTTTCTTCTACTTCCCGCAGGATGGCCCCTACCGGACATACGTCCACGCAAGCACCGCAGGCAGTGCAGGCTTCGGTGATTATTGCTTTATCGTTTTCCATGATGATGGCACCGAACGGGCAGGCGCCTACACAGGCACTGCAGCCGATGCATTGATCAGAAATTACTTTTACAGCCATGTTCTATACCCCCTGGACAATCTTGGCATCAGCTAGTTTTTGAATCAACAGCGCAGCCGCTTCGCGGGCTGTGTCTGCTTGAATAATTTCACCTTGAGTACGCTGCTTGGGGGTAAAAATACGCCGTACCTGGGTAGGTGAGCCTTTAAGCCCAATTTTTTCGGCTTCTACCGTAACCTCATTTACCGTCCAGACAGGAATCTCTTTGCGATTGGCTTTCATGGTACCTTTAACTGTAGGAGAGCGGGGAATGTTGATAGATTTTACCACCGTCAGCATGACTGGGGTAGAGACGGCAATGACTTCGTAACCTTCTTCCTGCTCCCGTTCAACTTTGAGCTTGTCGCCTTCCACTTCGATTTTTGCTACATAGGTTACCTGCGGGATGTCAAGGTGCTCAGCAATCTCCGGGCCGACCTGGGCGGTATCGCCATCAATGGCTTGCTTGCCGCAGAGGATAACGTCTACCTTGCCCAGTTTCTTGATACCGGCAGCCAGGGTGTGACTGGTCGCCAAGGTGTCAGCGCCGCCGAAGGCGCGGTCGCTCAGCAGAATGGCTTCATCAGCCCCCATAGCCAGGCATTCTTTGAGCGCCTCTTTGGCCTGAGGCGGTCCCATGGAAATGACGGTTACTTTGCCGCCATGTTTATCTTTAAGCTGCAGGGCTGCTTCAACGGCATTTTTATCAAACGGGTTGACAATGCTTGGTACGCCTTGGCGGATTAAGGTATTTGTGACTGGATCGATTTTTACTTCGGTAGTGTCAGGCACTTGCTTGACACAAACTACTATTTCCATACTTGATAGCCTCCTGTTAGTATCCAATAAAATTTATACTACCGTAAGAGCGCGCCTGAAATGACCATGCGCTGTACTTGGTTTGTTCCTTCATAGATTTGAGTGATCTTGGCATTACGCATAAGGCGCTCAACCGGATACTCACGGCTGTAGCCATAACCGCCAAAGATTTGTACGGCATCGGTAGTAACAGCCATGGCAGCGTCAGAAGCATACATTTTAGCCATGGCAGCTTCTTTGGAGTAGGGCAGGCCTTTGTCTTTGAGGTAGGCAGCGCGATAAACTAACAGGCGAGCTGCTTCTACTTTGGTGGACATGTCAGCAAGCATGAAGGCGATGGCCTGGTTGCTTGCAATTGGTTTGCCGAATTGCACCCGTTCTTTGGAATATTTAACAGCATGGTCAAGAGCCGCCTGAGCAATACCAAGAGCTTGCGCAGCTACGCCGATGCGGCCGCCGTCAAGAGTAGCCATAGCGATTTTAAAGCCGTCGCCTTCTTTGCTCAAGAGGTTTTCTTTGGGTACTTTGACATCCTGGAATACAAGCTCCATGGTAATTGAGGTATTAATGCCCATTTTGTGTTCTTTTTTGCCAAAGGTGAAACCAGGCATGCCTTTTTCGATAATGAAAGCGGAGATACCTTTAACGCCTTTAGTTTTGTCAGTCATGGCAAACACAACATAGGTCTCGGCTTCACCGGCGTTAGTAATGAAAATCTTGCTGCCGTTTAGCACATAGTGGTCGCCCTCTAAGATAGCGACTGTCTGTTGGGAGGCTGCGTCAGTACCGGCATTAGGCTCAGTCAGGCCGAAGGCGCCCATTTTTGTACCCTCAAGGAGGGGTGCCAGGTATTTTTGTTTTTGCTCTTCATTGCCAAAGGCATAGATCGGCCATGCACATAACGATACGGTCGCGGAGAGGGTGATGCCGATGCCGTCGTCCACTCTGGAGAGTTCTTCTACGGCCAGAATGTAGCTGAGCACATCGCCGTCAGCGCCACCGTATTGTTCAGGAAAGCAAATGCCGGTTAGGCCCATTTCGCCCATGGCATCAAAGAGTTCGCGGGAAAATACTTCGTTTTCATCGCGTTCGGCAACGCTGGGTGCGACCTGCTTTTCGGCAAATTCCCGTACCAGTTTTTGTGTCATCTTTTGGTCATCAGTAAGTTCAAACAACATATAAAGACCCCCTTATATAAATTATATATACCACCTCCCTGTCTGGATGAGAGGGAGGTGGTGGCTAACCTGATTTAATTTAGATACGCTCGATGATGGTGGCAACGCCTTGGCCGCCGCCGATGCACAGGGTGGCCAGGCCAAGCTTAGCCTCTCTGGCCTGCATGGAATGCAGCAGGGTAACAAGTATCCGCGCGCCGCTGGCGCCGATAGGATGGCCTAGTGCAATTGCACCGCCGTTAACATTGACTTTTTCCTTGGTAAATCCAAGCTCTTTGCCTACTGCGAGAAACTGAGCGGCGAAAGCCTCGTTGGCTTCGATTAAGTCGATGTCGGCTATAGTGAGACCGGCTTTCTTCAGCGCTTTGCGGGTTGCTGGTACAGGGCCCATTCCCATGAGGGAAGGGTCAACGCCGCCTGAGGCAAAGGAACGAATGCGGGCCAATGGCTTAAGCCCCAGTTCATTCGCCTTGTCGGCAGACATGAGGATCAGGGCGGCAGCCCCGTCATTAATACCTGAGGCATTACCGGCAGTAATGGAACCGTCTTTTTTAAAGGCAGGTTTTAAACCGCACAGCGACTGAGCTGTTGTGCCTGCTTTGGGATATTCGTCAGTAGCGAAAATGGTATCGCCTTTTCTGCCTTTGATGACCACTGGGCATATCTCTTCTTTAAAAGTGCCAGCCTCGATGGCTTTGAGTGCTTTTGTTTGAGATTCAAAGGCAAGTTGATCCTGATCTTCCCGGCTAATGCTGTACTTGTCAGCCACATTTTCGGCTGTGATTCCCATATGGTAGTCGTTAAAGGCGCACCAGAGACCGTCGTGAATCATGACATCGGTCAGTTTGGCATGTCCCATGCGGTAGCCCCAGCGAGCTTTGCTGTCCATGAGATAGGGGGCTTGCGTCATATTTTCCATGCCACCGGCTACTACGATGTCTGCGTCACAGGTCATAATGGCTTGAGCTGCCAAATTTACTGTTTTTAGGCCGGAGCCGCAAACTTTATTCACTGTGTAGGAAGGAACTTCAAACGGGAGACCGGCCTTTATGGCTGCCTGACGGGCTGGGTTTTGTCCTAAGCCTGCCTGAAGCACGTTGCCGAAGATGACTTCATCAACTGCTTCTTTATTAATACCGGCTTTTTCAATTGCTGTTTTAATGGTTAAGGCTCCTAGCTCTGTTGCGGCTACAGAGGCCAGGGAACCGTTGAAACTCCCTATGGCAGTACGTACTGCGCTGACGATTACTACTTCTTTCATTAATTGCACCATCCTTTGAGCGTGTTTAAATGTAGATGCTATTGCTTGTCAAGGCCCATGGGCTTAGCGCTGAAGATGCGCTCATCCATGGTTTTTAAGTTAGGGGAGATGATTGGTTTGAAGTCCATCAGTGAAAGAATGTCTTTTTCCAGCTCAACACCTGGGGCTATTTCAGTAAGCATCATGCCGTCGGCGGTAAGCTCAAATACGGCTCTTTCAGTAATGTACATGACAGGCTGTTTTACTTTCTGAGCGTACTGACCACTGAAGGTAATTTGCTCTACTTGGTCAAGGAATTTTTTCATTTTACCTTCGTTTAATATAGATAGTTTCCCATCAGCAATCTCTACTTTGAGACCACCGGCTGTGAAGGTACCGCAAAAGAAGACTCGTTTGGCGTTTTGTGTGATATTAATGAAGCCGCCGCAGCCTGCTACCCGCCCCTTAAATTTGCTGACATTGATATTGCCTTGTTTGTCGGTTTCTGCCAGTCCAAGGAAGGCAAGGTCTAAGCCGCCGCCGTCATAAAAATCGAATTGGTAAGGCTGATCCAGGATGGCCTCTGCATTGATGGCTGCACCAAAGCTCTGCCCGCCAGCAGGAACGCCGCCGATAGGACCTGCTTCCACTGTCAGGGTCAATGTATCGCCGATACACTCCTCATTAGCTACAAGGGCTACTCCTTCGGGAACGCCGATGCCTAAATTCACTTTGGCATTGGGAATCAATTCCAGCGCGGCTCGTCTTGCGATTACCTTCCGCTCATCAAGCGGCAGCGGGGCGATGGCCGATAGTGGTACGCGGACTTCCCCTGAGTAGGCGGGGTTATATTGTTCGCCAAAGGTCTGCATATGCAAGGCGGGAGAGGCAGCCACTACGATATAGTCAACGCTGATGCCTGGGATTTTAACATCCATGGGCTTAAGACTGCCGTTGGCCACAAGCCGCTCGACCTGGACGATGACAATACCACCAGAACGTTTAACTGCCTGAGCGATGGATAACTGCTCTAAAGAAACAGCTTCGCGTTCAATGGTGATATTGCCGCGTTCATCTGCGCTCGTGCCTCTGAGTACCGCGACATCTACCGGGAAAGGCTTGTACCATAACCATTCTTCGCCGCCCAGTTCGATGACTTCGACCAGATCTTCAGTTGTAATGCTATTAATTTTTCCGCCCTCTACCCGCGGGTCAACAAAAGTATTCAGGCCAACCTTGGTGATGACACCCGGCTTATTGCCAGCTACACTGCGGAACCAGTGGGTGAGAGTGCCCTGGGGGAAGTTGTAGGCTTCTATTTTGTTTTCAACAACGAGTTTGCCAAGTTTTGGCGCAAGGTTCCAGTGTCCGCCGACAGCTCTTTTAACCATACCTTCTAAACCGAAGTGGTTGAGGCCGCGATCTTTTCCGTCGCCTTGTCCGGCACAGTAAATAAGAGTTAAATTTTTTGGAGCACCTTGTTCTATGAAGCGTTCCTCTAAGGCTGCAGTCAATGCCTCAGGGTGACCATTGCCGACGAAACCGCTGGTGGCAAGCGTGGCGCCGTCTTGTATTAGTTTGGCGGCTTCCTGCGCGCTAATTATCTTTGCCATATGCCCACTCTCCTTGATGAAGTATTTCAAATTAACTTAATGCAAGGATTGTGCCAATTGATGTATAGGGGCACAAAGAACGCTAATGCCAAAGTTGACGACCTAATCAGAATGTTTTTTACGGGCTTTATTTGTAGGCGTGTGTTTATTGGCATGAACACATCGTCTATTTTTTTGTACAACTCTTATGTAGTGGTTTCCGAGCCTGTTTCTTTGTATAAGGCATCGGCTATTTTATCCAGATGCTGAGCCATACTGCTCATTTGCTGAGCCGTTCCTGCGATATTGCTGATCGCTTGAGCTACTTGCGTTAGCGCGCTGTCGATTTGGTTAATTTGAGATTTTGAGCTATGACTATCTGCTTGAATTGTCTTGATGATAGTGTCTATTTTCTTAATAGAATCAGCGCTAGTAGCGGCTAGTTTGCGAATTTCTCCAGCAACTACGCTAAAACCCCGTCCGTGTTCTCCGACCCGCGCCGCCTCAATGGCAGCATTTAATCCAAGTAAATTTGTCTGTCCTGCGATAGTTTTTATAAGTCCAAGGATATGGTCTGTTTCACCAACTCTTGCTTCAGACTCTTGTGACAGTTGGGCTAGTGTTCGACTTACAACTGACAATTCTTGGGTCTGAGCGGAAATATCTTGGGTTGCGTCAGCAAGAATGGCTATGGTTGCCGATAATTGAGCGGCCATCGCCTTCAAAGATTCTTGCCGTTCGACAGTTTCCTGGATACATACGGCACCTACTGCCTGATGACTATCGTCAAACAGGGGGACAGCTACAGCAACATAAGGCTGGCCAAATAATGATTTGCTGACACGGATCAATACGCGGCGCTTTTCATGTATGGCACGGTAAACGGCACTCTCCGGTTTAATAGGCGAATCTTTGCTTACTTTTAAATCCAGGGATTTAGCCGGTTTGTAAAAGAGATATTTTTCCCGGTCGGTAAGACTTATACCAATGTCACCTATTGATAAATCGGCCAGATACGGAAACACTTTTACGAAGTGTTCAAGAATGGCAGGCAGGCTTTGGTTGGGATAAGTAGTGTTAGTCATAGGTTATTTCCTCACAGTTTATTGATAGGTTAATTTGCTTGTAAAAACCCCTGCGCTAACTCACATCAGCACAGGGGCTTTAAGCTTGGTCTACCAGAATTTATAACGCAATTCTGTTGACATAAGAACGACTAAGGCTTCTGCCGGCGTCCTGAAGGACTTGGCACAAGCCAAGTCTTTTCTTATGGGATAGATTGTTTTTAGAGAATTCCGGTCATAGCGTGGAGTGCGATTATTACAAATACCATCAATGTTTTTAGACATGTCAGTACGAAGATATCGCCGTAGGAATCCTTGTGAGTGAGACCGCATACAGCAAGCAGCGTAATAACCGCTCCGTTGTGAGGCAGGGTGTCCATGCCGCCCGAAGCCATGGAAGCAACCCGGTGAAGTATTTCGGGTGACATACCAATCGAGTTTGCCCAGGCCAACCAATCTTTGGCCATCAGATCGAGTGCAATTGACATACCACCTGAAGCAGAACCGGTTACACCAGCAAGGATATTTACAGTTACTGCTTCGGAGACTAAGGGCGAGCCACCGACTTTGATACTCATTAAAGCAGCAGATATCGATTTAAAACCTGAAAGAGAGGCGACAACATTGCCGTAACCTACTTCGGAGGCAGTATTCATGATGGCTAAGAGCGAACCGATGGCACCGGCGTTCAAAGATTTGGCTAATACGCTGGTGGAGCCAAGGTTTCTAAAGCCAAGTGCAATGGCCAAGCCAACACCTGCTACTAATGCAATAATCAGTGACCAGATGCTGATTACGTTTTTAACTGCGGGTGCAGTCATCGGTAGTTTCATCGCTTTGAAAGGCTCAAGCATTGCTGGATCCCAGGTAAACATACGGGTCATAAGGAAGTTTACTACAAGTACGGTTAATAACGGTAAAATGGCTAACTGCCAAGATGGGAGAACAACATCGTTTTTGATTTCCGGCTCATTAATCGTATGGTTACCATAACCCTCGCCAGCTGCGGCAGCTTTTTTGCGGCGATGTTCCAGCCAAGCGACACCTAAGCCTAAAATCGCGGTTCCGCCTAATAGACCAAGAATTGGGGCTGCATAGATATTGGTGCCGAAAAAGTTAGTAGGGATAAGATTTTGGATTTGCGGGGTTCCCGGAATGCAATCCATGGTTGCTGTAAATGCACCTAATGCAATTGTTGCCGGCAGCAGCCTTTTGGGAATATCAGCCTCTTTAAACAAGGCGGATGCAAATGGGTAGATGGCAAAAACAACAACAAACAGGCTTACTCCGCCGTAGGTAAGTACACAACCGGCTAATACAATGGAGAGAATAGCCCGGTCTCTGCCCAAACCCTTAATGATAGATTGTGCTAAGCCTTTAGCTAAACCGGTATCTTCCATAATCTTGCCGAAAACAGCACCAAGCAAGAATACCGGAAAGAAGGATTTAATATAGGTGACGGCTTTAGCCATAAATAATTCTGTATAGGCCGGCATAAGCGATAGTCCAGACATAGAAGCCGCAAGCAGGGCAAATACCGGGGCAAACAAAATTACTGAAAAACCGCGGTAAGCAAAAAACATTAATAGAAATAAACTAAGGAGAATTCCAAATACTTCCATTTAAAAATAACCTCCTGATTAATAGTTATTATTTGCATTTAGGTCAGTAATAATTTTACTGAGAGCGGCCTCCCTTCGTGTGTGATGAAACGTTTCGAAACTATTCATAAGCAAGTATCATGCCAAGAGAACAAGTCGGCTGAAACAATCGCGAAATCAATATTTTCTGTTTTCTATAAGGATCTTTGCTAGCGATAATGCAATACCAGTGTACACAATGCTAGACAGTATGTTTAAGAAGCAAGACAGATGGTGTCAAGCAAAGCTGCTGCTTTGGTGTGTATATTGAGATATGGCCTTGATTCATGCGGGGAAAAAAAGTTGGCACGATTATTGCTTTACTTTGATTTTGATTCTGGCCTTATATGAGTCTGACAATCTTGTAATTCGAAGGAGGTATTTATTGTGAGAGGCTTAAAAGACAAAGTTGTAATTATCACCGGAGCTGCAAGTGGGATAGGTAAAGCAACGGCTTTGCGTTTTGCTGAAGAGGGCGCTCATATTGTTGTTGCCGATTTTGCCGACGGCACGGCGGTTGTAGATCAAGTGATGGAAAAAGGCGTACAGGCTTTGTATGTTTCGGTTAATGTGACAGATCCAGACAGTGTGGCGACTATGGTTGCTAAAACCATAGAAGTTTTCGGCAGAGTAGATATACTTATTAACAATGCCGGTATTACTAAAGATGCCATGATGAAGAAGATGACAAAAGAAGCTTGGGACGCAGTAATCAATGTTAACTTGACAGGCGTATTTAACTGTACATCTGCCATTTTACCCCATATGTTGGAGAAGAAGGAAGGGGTGGTGTTGACTACTTCTTCAGTAGTTGGCATTTATGGCAACTTGGGTCAAACCAACTATGCCGCGGCTAAATGGGGAGTCATTGGCATGACTAAATCCTGGGCTAAAGAAATGGCGAAGAACGGACTGCGCTTTAATTGTGTGGCACCAGGCTTTATCGCTACTGAAATGGTTAAGAAAATTCCTGATCAAGTATTGAATGAAAGAATATTAGTTAAAGTACCTGCGGGACGGCTGGGTGAGCCGGAAGAGATTGCTGCGGCTTTTGCTTTTCTTGCTTCTGATGATGCTAAATTTATTAACGGCACGGTACTTAGTGTGGATGGTGCCTGCACGCTGTAATATCAGATCAGCTTGGCTGTTGACGTTCATAGAATAAGAAAAGGTGGCGAAGAGAGATACTACCCTCTTCGCCACCTTTTTATTGACAATTTTTATGCTTTTCCGACTTTTGAGTAGACAGTATTATGGACACCATCTATAATTGTCTTTGAAAGACGTATTTGGAGGAGCAGGGAATTTTCGCGACACTTTTTTGTTAAAGATAGGAGGGGTCTCGGGATGCATAAACATGAATTGGCGAGTTTGGCAGACGTATTCTCGTCGACTGGCATGACAGAAATGAGAGTTGTGCTTGACTCAGTTTGCAATGGGGTAGTTGTAGTAAATGCCCACGGTATTATTACCTTTTTTAATACTGCCGCCGAGACTATCAGTGGTTTAAAAGCCAAAAATGTCATAGGACAAATAGTGGATGACGTAATACCCAATACTGGACTCATACGGGTTATGGAAACTGGGCTGGCTGAGATTAATCAGCGCCAAAATATAGGAAAATGCGAAATATTAACAAACCGTACGCCCATTCTAAAAGATAATATCCTTGTCGGAGCGGTTGCCATCTTCCAGGATATTACCGAATTTAATGAGGTTGTTACTCAGCTTGAAGAAAACAAAAGGCTCAAAAGTACATTGGAATCTATTGTTGACAGTCTGCATGAGGGGATTGTAGTTGTCGATAAAGCCGGTTGTATTACCCTGCTGAACAAAGCATATGGCGAATTCCTCAATGTTGTTCCCAAGGCAGTTATCGGAAAACATGTTGCTGAGGTTATACCCAATACAAGGATGCATCTGGTAGCCCAGGAAGGTAAGGCTGAAGTAACAGATATACAAAAAATCCAGACAAATACCTGTGTTGTCACCAGGATTCCTATTGTCAAAGATGGCGAAATCATTGGCGCTGTCGGTAACATGGTGTTTAAAGATGTTAAGGATTTAAAGTCGCTTGCCGGGAAAATTAACAAACTGGAATCAGAACTGGAATATTATAAGGAAGAATTGCTCAAAGCCAACGGCGGTAAATATACGTTTGATAGTATTGTTGGCAACAGTGACACTATGAAGTGGCTGAGGGATGTCGCTGCCAAAGCAGCAAGAGGTACCTCGACAGTACTGATATTAGGTGAAAGCGGTACAGGTAAAGAATTGTTTGCTCATGCTGTGCATAACGGCAGCCGCCGGTGGCAGGGGCCTTTTATCAAGGTTAATTGTGCGGCTCTGCCTGAACAGCTTTTGGAAGCCGAGCTATTCGGTTATGAAGAAGGCGCATTTACCGGAGCCCGTAAGGGCGGAAAACCGGGTAAATTCGAACTTGCCAACGGTGGGACAATTTTTCTGGATGAAATTGGCGAAATGACACTTGCTATGCAAGTCAAGCTGCTCAGGGTGCTGCAGGAACGGGAGCTGGAGCGTCTGGGTGGAACTAAGACTACCAAGTTGGATATTCGTGTGATTGCAGCAACAAACCGCGATTTAGAAAAAATGATTGAGCAGAACCAATTCAGGCAGGATTTATATTATCGGCTAAATATATTTACGCTCAATATTCCCCCTCTCAGAGAGCGAACCGAGGACATACCTGTGCTGTGTCAGATGTTGCTAAAAAAGATAAATAATCAGGTTGAGCATTGGGTTGAAAGTGTATCGCCAGAAGCTGTGGCGTTACTCATGCAGTACAAATGGCCTGGTAATGTCCGGGAACTCGAGAATGTACTTGAACGTACTATTAATTTAATGGAAGATGAGATCAGCATTGCCCCTGAGCATTTGCCGCCGATGATAAAAAAAGGTAATCGACTTAAGGTGGACAACCAGGATGGGGAGAATCCGAATGATTTAGCCGAGATTAAAGATGATGCTGAAAAACAAGCCATTATGCGGGCTCTGGCTGCGGCAGGTGGTAATAAGAGTAAAGCGGCCAGATTATTGGGTATTCATCGCTCTGGTTTTTATCAGAAGATGCAGAAGTATAATTTGATAAAATAGTTATGTAATTGACTGAAAGTTCATAAAGGGAAAATATGTAAGGAAGGAGAACATCTTTCTTTACATATTTTTTTTGCGAGGTGTGCTATGCCTAAATTTAAGAGAACCAGAGCTTCTAAGGTTGGTTTACCACCAGGAACGCTGGTGCATATTGGTGATACACGCGCCGACAAGGCGCATATTAGCGTATTACAGTATAACGACGATACGTTCACAGAAACAAAGGATGTTTCGCTGAATGAGTTAGCACAGCTGGAGACGCAATCAGGCGTTACCTGGATTAGTGTACAAGGACTTACTTCTGCGGCTGTCGAAAGTATTGGTCAACAGTTCTCGGTTCATCCCTTGGTGCTTGAAGACATCTTGAACACCAATCAGCGTCCAAAGCTTGAGGATTATGGCGATTATTTATGCATAATCCTCAAATCGCTGGAGGTGACAGCTGGCGCGGCCGACTATGAGGCTGAGCAGGTTAGTCTTATCCTGGGTCCAAACTATGTAATCTCTTTTTCGGAAAATTTGCCAGGTGACAGAGATGTTTTCGCCGGTGTCTATACGCGTGTTATTAGCGGGAAGAGCAAAATAAGAAAGCTGGGAGCAGACTATTTGCTATATGCCTTGATTGATAGCGTGGTAGACCATTATTTTTTGGTGCTTGAACATTTAGGTGAAAAAATCGAAATGGTAGAAGATCAGATTGTCGTCCAACCACGCCCTGAACTCCTGCATGAGCTACATGCACTTAAACATGATATGCTGTTTATGCGCAAGTCGGTGTGGCCTGTGCGTGAGTTAGTCAATGCGCTTGACCGTGGGGAATCCGCTCATATCCAGGAATCAACGCTTATTTATTTGCGAGATGTGTATGATCATGCGATTCAAGTCATTGAGACTGTTGAGATCTACCGTGATATGCTGTCTGGTATGATGGATATCTATTTATCAAGTATTAGTAATAAGATGAGTGAAGTGATGAAAATGCTGACAATTATTTCAACTATTTTTATTCCACTCACCTTCATCGCTGGGGTATATGGCATGAATTTTGAGAATCTACCTGAACTAAAGTGGGAGTACGGCTACCCGCTGGTTCTTTCAGTTATGCTGGGGATAAGCCTGTTTATGTTACGGTATTTCCGTCAGAAACAATGGCTCTAAGGGGGGCAGGCCCAAAGTCCTAGGAAATTAAACGGTAGGTCTGATAGGTTGCAGCGCGTTCCCCGGTTAAAATTAGATTATAGAGATGAGTAACAGGCAGGGGGGACGACATGCTCAAACTTTCTAATAAAGGACTCTTGATTATTGCAGTCAGTCTTAGTTTGTTAACAACCGGACTTGTATACAGCTATTTGATGAAGACAAGCAGTAGTCAGCCCAAAGATACGGGTTCAGTCGTGGTGGCAAAGGTTGACATCGGTGCTAAGACCAGAATTACTCCCGAAATGGTGCAGGTAATAAAGGTTCCGGTCCCGTATCTGCAGCCTGGCGTAGTAACGGACAGCAAAGAGGTTATCGGTACCCTGTCCAAGGAGCAGATTGTGTCTGGTGAGCAGATAACGGCAAGGCGGCTTATTAGCGAGGGCAAGTCAGCAGGTTTTACTGGGATTATTCCCCCTGATAAGCGGGCGGTAACGGTCGGTGTCAACGAGGTCACCGGGGTGGCGGGATTTGTTAAGGCCGGTGATTATGTGGATGTTGTTGTGACGTTTGATCAGAATACTGTCGGTGATAATGTTGGTCATTTGGTATTACAGAACATACTGGTACTGGCCTCTAACCGCGAAACCGAAGGGGGAGCTGTTGAAACGGCCAATAGCAATAATTCTAAAGAAAAGAAAGATATTATTAAAACAGCAACTGTAACGCTGGCCGTAGCGCCAGAGGAAGCCGCCAAACTGGCACTATCTGAAGATAAAGGAAAAGTACGCCTGGCCCTCAGGCCGTTCCTGCAGAATGCAGGTATCAGTATAGCTGGCCCGGTGACCCCGCGAGATCTTGTCGGAATTCACAGTTCGCCAGTGCCAGAAGGCCCGCGGGAACAGAAGCCTAAAGTTAAACAGCCGGTTCCAGGTATTCAAATGATTCGCGGCACCAAAACCGAGATAGTGCCCATTAACTAGCAGAATCCCTGTAAGTGAAGGCGGACAGAAAGGCAGGACTCTTATGAAAAAATTTAGATTGCCTGTTGCAGTTGTTGTTATACTAGCCATCATGCTGATCAGTGCTGTGGCATCAGCTGGTGACGATAAACTGGCGGTGGCTGTAAACCAGTCGCGTATTCTTAACTTTAACATCGTCGAGCGTGTCGCGGTGGCTAATCCTGAGATCGCCGATGTATTAGTGGTATCTGGCGTTGAAGTGCTTTTAATCGGCAAATCGCCAGGCTTAACAACCCTCCATATTTGGGCTGGCGGCAGCCGGTATAGCTACTTGGTGGAGGTTGGTGCCGCCGATGTCACCATTGCCAACGATATTAAGAATATTCTCGGGTTATCCGATATTACTGTAAGTAAGGTAAATAAGACCATTATTCTCGAAGGCACAGTCAATGATCAATACCAGAAAACCAGGGCCGAAAAGGTAGCAGCAGCCTATGCCGACAAAGTGGTTAATTTACTGGAAATTACTCGACCGGTACAGGTGAAAATTGAAGCAAGAGTGCTTGAAATCAACCGGGAAGCCTCAAAAAACCTGGGTATTAAATGGTCGGGGAATACTGCTGGAACGCCTGGCAACTTTTCCTTTGGTCAATCCTCGATAAACTCACTGGCACCAACGGCTTTTGGTAACTTGGGCACATATACCCCCATCAATGCTCAGGTTGATGCACTGGTAAAAAACGGGCTGGCCAAGATACTGTCGCAGCCCAATATGATTACCTTAAGCGGTGATAAAGCGAATATCATGGTAGGCGGGCAAATACCGATACCTGTGGGCTTAGATAATGGCCGGATTACGATTGAGTGGAAAGAGTATGGTATTAAGCTCGACATCGCGCCTGAAGTCAACGCCGAAAAACTCATTCAGAGTAAAATTAAGGCAGAGGTCAGTACGCTTGATTGGACGAGTGAACATAAAATCGAGCTTGGCGTGGGGATGAAGATTCCACCGATAAAAATGCGCAAGGCCGAAACCTCAATTGCGATGTCTTCCGGCCAAACCATGGCCATTGGCGGTCTGATTTCGTCTGAAGCGACCAAAGATGTACAGAAGGTGCCGCTATTAGGTGATATTCCTATTCTTGGCAACTTGTTCAAGAGTAGCTCGTTTAGCCGGGGTGAGACAGAAGTAATTATCTTGGTGACTCCGACTATCGTTAATCCTAACGAATACCTTCCGGCGGAAACAAAGGAAATGAAGGAGTTTGCTAAAGAAAACCCATATAGGGGGTAAAGGTAAATGGATGAAAGAATAAAAGTGTTTATCGCTGACGATATTGCCGCAACCAGAGAAAACATTTGCAAATTGATGGA
Source organism: Sporomusa malonica (assembly GCF_900176355.1). Lineage (GTDB taxonomy): Bacteria > Bacillota > Negativicutes > Sporomusales > Sporomusaceae > Sporomusa > Sporomusa malonica. Next base: position 157,869 of record NZ_FWXI01000007.1, read on the forward strand.
ATTTGACCCGGAGATGACGGTGATTGGCCAAGCTGAGTCAGGCCGCGAGGCCGTGGAAAAGGTCAAGGTACTGCAGCCTGATGTCATTTTAATGGATATAAATATGCCAGGCATGGATGGTATTGCTGCTACCGAGCAGATTGCTGCAGAATCTCCGAGCTCTTGTATCATCATTATGAGTGTGCAAGGTGAGCAGGAGTACTTGAGACGGGCCATGGTGGCAGGTGCTAAAAACTACCTGGTAAAACCCTTTAGTGGTGATGAGCTGCTGCAGGCTATTAAGCAAAGTTTTGCGAATGAGAAGAAGCGCCGCAATATTGTCAAGTTTGAGCCCAAGCGGGAAGAACAGGGCAAAATCATTACAGTATTCAGCACCAAAGGTGGTATTGGCAAAACAACAATATCAACAAATTTGGCAGTGGCTCTGGCAGCCAAGACTGGAGCAAATGTGGGAATTGTGGATGCTGATCTGCAGTTCGGGGATGTAGCTCTGTTCTTAAATCTTATGCCACGTGCCACAATTGCCGACTTGGTGAGGGATATCGAACACCTGGATATGAACGTTCTTGATGGCTATATGGCGCAGTTTAACAGTAGTGTAAAAGTACTGCCGGCACCAACTCGCCCTGAACAAGCTGAGACAGTGACCAGCAGCCACTTGTCAGCCATCCTTAAGACCATGCGATCGAGTTTTAAGTATACCGTGATTGATACGGCGCCGACTTTTTCGGATAATATGCTGGCAGTACTTGATGCTTCAGATATCATCCTGGTAGTAGCCGCGCTTGACCTGCCGACAATTAAGAATGTCAAGCTGTGTTTGGAGATCATGGAATCGCTCAAATATGGCGAAGATAAGGTCAAAGTAGTCTTAAACAGGGCCAACACCGATGCTGGCATGGACATCTCTGAGGTGGAAGAAAGCCTGAGATATAAGTTTTCAGCTACTGTACCCAGCGATGGTAAGGTAGTTGTGGCTTCCGTCAACAGGGGTGTACCGTTCGTTGTCAGTCACCCGGACGCGCCGGTTACCCAAAGCATTGTTAATTTGGCCCGCCTGGTTGCCGGTAGTGACTGGCCGGACCGGCACGAGGAACAGCCAGCAGCGGGGGTTGTAAGTCGGTTTAAGCGGCTATTTGGCTAGAGAGGAGATAGTAGCATGCTGCTCTTAATCGGAATTATCCTATTTGTTAACCTGCTGGTTATCTGCCTGCTGCTCTATCGATGGCAGATACGGAACAAAGAAGCCGTCAGCCAGCGTATTAGCTACTATATCGAGCCAGATTTGGCAAGCCAGCCTCAATTTCAAACAGCCACAGGGCGCCAATTGACGGGCTGGCGGGCATTAATAAGGCAACTGAGTAAACTATTCACACTTTCCGATGGATCATGGTCAAGAGGCGTTGAGCACCGTCTCATTCAGGCCGGATTGCCGCTAAAAAGTTCCGAGTTTCTGGTTATATGCCTGGCAACAGCCATTGTGGGAGCAGTTCTGTGTATTCTCAAGGGCGGGTTGGCCGGTGCAGCGGTTGGTGGTATTGCCGGCTACTTTTCGCCGTTTTTATTCCTAAGAGTAAAGATTAAACGGCGGGCCAAAGCTTTTAATGATCAGCTAGGGGATACGCTTATTCTCATTGCTAACGCACTTAGAACAGGCTATAGCTTTATGCAGGCGATTGAAATGGTATCCCGGGAGATGCTGCCACCTATTTCTGTTGAATTTGGCAGGATGCTGAAAGAGATGAATTTAGGAGTCCCTACCGAAGACGCTATGAACAACATGGCTAAGCGCGTGGATAGTGATGACCTCGACCTGGTTATTACAGCAGTCTTAATTCAGCGGCAGGTTGGTGGTAACTTGGCCGAAGTCCTTGATAATATTGCTGGGACCATTCGGGAGCGGATTCGCATTAAAGGTCAGATTAAAACACTAACCGCTCAAGGACGAATGTCAGGAATCATCGTGAGTTTGCTGCCGATCGCTATGCTGCTTATGCTTCAGGTTCTTAATCCCGGGTATAGTAATATCCTTTTCGCACATCCGACAGGGCAGCTTATGCTGGGGGCCGCTGTTGTTGGCCAGTTTTTGGGAATTGTGGCCATCCAAAAAATTGTCAATATTGACATTTAGGAGAAGCAAAAGAGGGGGATTTTTCCACCCTCTTTTGGTGCGTTTTATTAGCAGGAGATAGGGCTGATATGGCGAATCTGCTTATAATGCTTAATTTAGTAGTAGTGAGGGGCCAGCATGAAGAATCTTGATGTAAAAGTGTTAGATAAGATCGTAAAAGGAACAATTGCTGCGGTAGAGAAAAGCAAAACGCAGATTTTCGATATATATGAAGCTGCCCGCGCTGAGATGGAGAAAGTGCGGCGGGATGTTGACCGAATCAAGCAGGAAACGGCCGATATCATTTTTAAGGTTGACGAATTGGAAAAAAAGGAGCGGCGCTCGCGGCTCAGACTAATGGAGGTTAGCCGGAATTTTCGTCAATATACCGAAAGTGACATTAAAGGTGCCTATGAGGATACCAGCAATGTCCAGCTCGAATTGGCCATGGCGAGACTGCAGGAGCAAAATCTGCGTCGCCAGCGCGATGATTTGGAGCTAAGGCTTAAGTCGCTGAAAGATACCGTTGAGAAAGCCGAAGGTCTTGTGTCGCAGGTGGGAGCCGTGCTCGGGTATCTAGGCAATCAGATGGGAGAGGTTGTCACTCAGATCGAATCCCTACAGGCAAGTCAGATTTTTGGTGCAAAAATAATTAGAGCCCAAGAAGAAGAACGGCGGCGGGTGGCCCGGGAGATTCATGATGGGCCGGCCCAGGCAATGGCCAATATCGTTTTTCGGGCAGAGGTATGTGAGCGCCTGATAGATACTGATATTGCACGGTCAAAAAACGAACTCAAGGATCTCCGTGAACAAGTACGGGTGGCTCTTAGAGAGACCAGGAAGATTATCTTTGATTTGAGGCCTATGACGCTTGATGACTTAGGGCTTGTGCCTACCATCAGACGGGTGCTTGATACGCTGAAAGAGCGGAGTGGTATTTTCCCCGAAGTCAAAATAATGGGGGAGGAAAAACGACTGGATTCACATATTGAGATAGGCCTGTTTCGCATTATTCAGGAGGCGCTCAATAATGTGGAAAAACATTCGCAGGCCTCCCTGGTATGGGTGCGGATTGACTTTCGCCCCAGTGTGGTTTCGGCCGTTGTTGAAGATGATGGGCGGGGCTTTGATTCAGCAGAGAATATTGGTAATGAAAGCTTTGGTTTAATGGGTATGCGCGAACGGATTAATCTCCTAAGCGGCGAGCTAAATATAAAATCAGAATCAGGCAAAGGTACGAGGATTTTTGTTACCGTACCGCTCAAACAGTAGGTCTGCCCAATACTTAATAGGACTTTTTCCTTGGTGTGGCTGGGACCCAGCACCTACCAAATTGATTACCAGAATAAGCCTCAATGCCTACTGTAATTGAGACTCTAGGACGATGTTAACATACCTTCTCACTGGTATAATGAAATCAGAACCAGACGAGATTACCTAAATAAAATACAACCATAAAAATTTAGGAGGTATGGCAAATGTTGAAAATGTACTGGGAAATGATCCAAGCTCGTTACCTGAATGAGAAAGGCCAAGGCATGGTAGAGTACGGTTTGATCCTGGCAGTAATTGCTGCAATCGCGTTGGCATCGTTTACAAGTATGGGAACCGGCTTGGTCGCTAAGATGGCAGATATAGTCACTAAACTTGGCGGCGGAACCTGATCCTAGTTGCCAGCAAAGTCTTATCTCTTAGCACTCATAGCTCGAAATATTATAGTAAGAAGCTCAAAATATCCCTCTGGCCGTTGGTTGGAAGGGATATTTTTTTATAATAAATAATGTTGGGACTATACGCCTATTTCTCTAGGGACTAAGTTCCTTGAAGAGATAAGACTCAGGCATGATATTATCGTCAACCTATTGATGTTACAATTAAATTACCGATAGTAACCCCCATAAATATCTGTCAGGGGTGATCATATGAATACTATTTATTATCTTAAGCAAAAACGCGGCCAGGCCATGGTTGAGACAGCGCTTGTTTTACCTGTCGTCGTGCTAATTTTATTTGCTATCCTAGAGTTTGGGCTGGTAATGAATCAGTATCTGGTACTGACGGCAGCCGCCCGGGAAGGGGCGCGAATTGCGGCAGTGAGTGACGATGCTGCAGCACGGACGGTCGTCAACGATGCAGTCGCCAGCATTGGTAGTGCTGGTTTGCAAGTTAATATTGCCTATCCAGGCGGCAAACGCGAGCAGGGTAAATCAGTCACTGTGACAGTCAGTAAACCAGTTGAAGTAACGACACCGGTGATTAAGGATATCATTGACAGTGCTTTTGCACCTGATGCACCGGTGCTTACAGGCCGCTCGGTTATGCGGGTAGAACTGCCATGATGACATTTGTTAATAATCAAAAGGGTACGATAACAGTGTTAACTGTTTTTGCGCTCACTGCCCTGCTCGGTTTTACCGCCCTTATCGTGGATGTTGGATTTTTATATGTAAACAGGGCGGAGCTTGTTAATATAGCCGATGCCGCAGCTCTAGCCGGTGTCCAGGATCTGCCTAATGATACTGCTCAAGCTGAGGCCAGCGGCAGAGAATATGCCGCCCAAAACGGTCATCCCGGCGATGTGGTAGAGGTCGCTGTTCCAACAAATAAGGTAGTTACCGCTACCGCTAAACGGACAGTTAACATGACATTTGCCAAAATCATTGGTCTGAACTCAGTCGATGTCCGGGCAGAAGCGGCAGCCGTTTTAAGACCCACTAGCGGGGTTATTGGGGTGGTGCCGTTCGGAGTAGTCTGGCAGGAGTTTATTTATGGACAGACTTATGCTTTGAAAGTCGGGGCTGGTGATGGCTACGCCGGCAACTACGATGCGTTGGCTTTAGGCGGTACCGGTTCGCGTAATTATACCGATAATATTAAGTTGGGCTATGATGCCAAGTTGTCGGTAGATCAATGGGTATCAACTGAAACCGGTAATATGTCAGGTGGTACCAGTGAAGGAGTTAACTACCGTATAGACCTTGATCCGTATGCTACCTTTAATACGGTAGAGATTGGCTCGCCACGGATAGTAATTGTGCCATTGATTGAATCAATCACTAATGATACAGGGCGGCATGATGTAAAGATTGTTGGCTTTGCCGGCTTTTTTCTAGAGGGAGTAGCTGGCTCAGGGAATGACAACCTTGTAAGCGGCAAGTTCATGCAGACTGTAGTCGCTGGTGACACGTCTGGTACCGCGACCGATTACGGTGTGTATAGCGCTGCACTTGTTCCGTATGAATCAGTAGCGCCAAACTAGTGGCGCAGCAACAGTGCATCCACTGACCCGGTAACTACGGAATAACGCCATCAGCCATAGGGCGAGGAGGAACACTATGTCGCTGTTAAGACGCTTGGAACAAGCTCAGATAAAGCAGGAGCAGCCGCCCAAAGGTATAGAAAAGCCAAAAACGGCAGCGCCGCCCAAAATTGATCCTTATCAAAGCCTTAAAGGCAAGATTCACAAAAAGATAGTCGAAGAAATGAGCCTGGAAGAAAGCAAAGTGCTTGTTGATAAGGACGCTGACCGCAAAATGTTGGAAGAGGTTGTAGCCCGTATTGCCAATGCGGTTATGGATGAAGAAACGCTACCAGTGCCTAGAAGCGAGCGGGCGCGGATTATTACCGAAATTGTCGATGAGGTTTTAGGCTATGGACCGATTGACCCATTATTAAAAGATGAGTCTATTTCCGAGGTTATGGTTAATAGTCCGACCCAGGTATATGTTGAGCGCAAAGGGAAATTAGTGCTTAGCGATGTGCAGTTTCGCGATGATGCGCATGTCATGCATGTGATTGAAAAAATTGTTGCGCCGCTGGGGCGCCGTATTGACGAGAGTTCGCCGATGGTTGACGCCCGGCTGCCGGACGGCTCCCGGGTGAATGCCATTATTCCCCCGCTGGCTCTAAGAGGGCCGTGCCTGACCATCCGGAAATTTGCCAAGAACCCATTGCTGGTGGAGGATCTAATAAAATTCGGTACATTGACCCAGGAAATGGCTGACTTCTTACTGGCCTGCGTAGAAGGAAAACTTAACATTGTGGTATCAGGCGGCACCGGTTCAGGAAAAACAACCACCCTCAACATCCTTTCGTCATTTATTCCACATGATGAGCGGATTGTTACCATTGAGGACGCTGCTGAGCTGCAGCTTAGACAAGATCATGTTGTTACCCTTGAGACCCGACCGGCTAATATCGAGGGTAAAGGCGCCATCTCTATGCGCGATCTTGTACGAAACAGCCTCAGGATGCGACCAGACCGCATTGTCGTCGGCGAGGTCAGAAGCGGTGAGGCGCTTGATATGCTGCAGGCCATGAATACCGGCCATGACGGCTCCTTAACCACTGGCCATGCCAACACGCCGCGTGATATGCTCAGTCGCTTGGAAACTATGGTGCTGATGGCGGGGATGGATTTGCCAGTCAGGGCTATCAGGGAACAAATTGCATCAGCGGTTGACCTAATTCTGCAGCAGTCCCGTCTACAGGATGGCAGCAGGCGGATTACCCATCTAACAGAGGTTCAGGGCATGGAAGGGGACGTAATTACCCTGCAGGATATCTTTGTCTTTGAACAGACCGGACGGGACGCAGCTGGTAAAATTACCGGCTATTTTAAGCCGACAGGCATCAGACCCAAGTTCCTGGAAAAGCTGTCTGCTAACGGAATTAACTTGCCAAACGAAACCTTCTGGCCTAAATAAAAGGAGGGTAAAGGCATATGCTTATTGTCATAATAGCGCTCACCTTCATAACTGCATTTGTGCTCCTTTACCTAGTTCTTCATACCTTTGTACCTATCGCTGGTCCAGTCGAAATGCGGCTTAAGGCCTTGGATGGCATTATTTCAGGCCGCAGTGACATTGATGACGAGCTGGCCAAACCATTCCGGCAGCGCATCTTAGCGCCACTCAGCGGTGATATGGCCGGAATTCTGACCAAGCTGACACCAAAAGCCGTACGGGCCACAATTGAGCAAAAACTCATCATGGCTGGCGGATTTGGTAATTTAACAAGTGATGAGTTTCTGCTTTTAATGGGTTTTTTAGCAGTGGCCCTGCCGGTGATTGCTGGAACGCTAAGCATACTGGCTGGCGCTGTCGGCGGTAAAGTCATTGGCTTTGTACTCATAGCCTTTCTGATAAGCCAGGTGCTGCCCTTTGTGCTCTTAAATCATAAAATTGCAGCCCGGAAGCTAAGTATTCAAAAAGACCTGCCAGATGTTCTGGATCTGCTAACAGTTAGTGTGGAAGCTGGCCTGGCCTTTGACGGGGCGCTGGCTAAGCTGTCGGAAAAAATGAAAGGTGCGCTTGTTGAAGAGTTTAACAGGGTACTCCAGGAGATCCGTATGGGGATAGCCCGGCGGGAAGCGCTAAGTGCTATGGGCACACGCTGTGATGTACCTGATCTGTCACTGTTTACCACTTCGCTTGTGCAGGCTGACCAATTGGGTGTAAGCATTGGCAATGTCCTGCGGGTGCAGTCGGCCTCCATGCGGGAAAAACGCCGCCAGCGAGCAGAAGAAAAAGCCATGAAAGCGCCGATAAAAATGCTGTTGCCGCTGGTTCTCTTTATTTTTCCTGCACTGTTTGTCGTGCTGCTTGGCCCAGCCGTCATCCAGATGGCTAACAGTTTAATGAGTAAATAAAAAAACAGAAGGAGCCCTGGCAATCAATCAGCCGGCTCCTTCTGTCGTAAGATATTTATTTTGAGACATAAGAACAGCAATAGTCTGCTACTGTTGGTACCTTGAGTTTAAAGCGTGAATCAGCGGGAACGTCGAAGCTGTCTCCTGCTTTATAAGTAATCCAGTCGCTTTGTCCTGGCAACAATACGATTAGCTCACCTGCTAAAACCTCCATAACCTCAGCTGCCGCCGTACCAAACTCATATTCACCAGGGAGCATAATTCCCAGTGTTTTTTTGCTGCCATCGGCAAAAATCACTGTACGGCTGGTCACCTTGCCTTCGAAATATACATTGGCCTTCTTAACAACAGATACTTTTTCAAATTGCTCCATCTTCCAATTCCTCCTAATGCAAAAGTTATATTTTTCATTATAATTTAATAGCGGTGTTAAGTAAAACAGAAAACGATTGGGTGACATTATGAAAGCCATTAACACAACAAGGCAACAGCGGCTAGGTGACAATATCAAAGTAGCAGCCAATTTTTTTTCTCGACTGGTGGGGCTGTTGGCTACACCCCGCCTGCAGGCCGGGGCGGGGCTTTTAATTAAGCCCTGCAACAGTGTCCATACGTTCGGTATGCGCTATCCGATTGATGTAGTGTTTGTTGATTCATCCCATACGGTTGTTAAAGTTGTGTCTGGGCTGAAGCCTTGTCGTTTGGCAGCTGTGCGGGGGGCTGCTTATGTGATCGAACTTCCTGAAGGAATGGCTTCAGCCACCTTTACTCAAAAAGGTGATAAGTTGGAAATTATTAATTAGTGCATCTTAGGGCTTTGCGAGGGCTGGCCAATGTCTGGAGCCTCAAGAGGGATCTACTATCAAACTAATGAATGAGAGCTTAGTTGTTTTAGCTAAGAGGATATGGATCAAACAGCGCAGGAAGAGGGCCTTTTTTAAGGCCCTCTTCCATTTATTATTCTCTCGTTTTAAAGTCCGCCTTTTCTCTCTCTTCCTGTAATTGCTTCAAGGTGTCTATATATGCTCCATCAGTGGGTCCGGTTCTCGGTATTACTGGATTAATCGGATTTCCCTGAGAACTTTTTTTAATTGTCTTATTCACGAATGTCACCTCTAGTATTAGTTTCCCCACGTTTGAAATGGACATACTGGTGGCGAGAAGAGTAAAACTTACAAACTAAAACTAAACTAAAAATTAACATATTACCGGTAAAATAATATTAGGACTAGAAGGTGGCGTTTTATGAGGCGGGATCCTATTAAGTAAGGAGAACTCACATGAATGTAAAACCAAAGCAAATTGAAATTGCGCTGTCAGTCCCGGCAATTGTCGGAATACTGCCAGCACAAAGGCAGACATTGGTAGCGAACGCAGGGCGGCAGGCAGCTGCGCTGCTAACGCAGGCTGGATTAACGATACGAGAACAGCAAGCGGCTATGGCGATAGCAGATTTGTATTTGCAATTCTGCCAGCAAGACGAAAATAATCAGAAGTGGAGCGCGCTTATGGAAGCTGCTATTCGACATGATGAGGAAAAGGCGACAAGTATGTAGGGAAAGGAGGTTTGAACATGAGTGTTTCGTCAATTACCGGTAGTTCCAGTTTTGACTATCTAACTCAATCAGTACAGAAAAGTAATCAAACTGAAACCCAATACAGTAGTTCAAGTATTGGTGAAGCTGCGACTTTAGAGTTAAGCAGCACAGCTGCAACAAGTGCAGTTGCTCAAGGAAGTGGTGCACCAACCAGCAGTTCCTCATGTCCTTTGGGCAGTAATGTTTGTATGGGATGTGGAAGCTGCAGCAAAACATCGAAAACCAGTGAAAGCTACAGTTTAACTCAGAGTAATACAGACACCCAAGAAAGCGCCAATACTAATTATCTAACAACTGCTGCGACAAATGCATACGAAATGAATACCAAATTCCTATAAACATATTTTAGTACTTTATAAGGAAAACACAAGCTGGCGTTTCTATTAGCGCCAGCCTTTTTCTTCCTGTTAGAAAGTATAACTTTCCGTCTGGATAAGGGCAACATCGGCTTCCACTGTCGCCAAAGGCTCGGCGCAAGCCGTGTTTTCTTTATTTGGAATCTTGTACCAGATAACGCTGTGTGTTAAAATATTTACAACCTGCAAGGACATAATATAGGAATGAACTAAAAGGTGGTGGCGGCATGCTTGACCAGACGAAAGTACCATTGCTGGCAGCCATGAATACTTATGTAAACGATGAAGTAATTCCTTTTCATACACCCGGGCACAAGATGGGCAAAGGCATGCATCAGGCGTTAGCTGATTTAGTGCCGCAGAAAACGCTGGCACTTGATTTGGCGTTAATGGCTGAGCTTGATGACCTGCACGAACCGCACGGGCCTGTAAAAGCAGCCCAGGATTTGGCTGCTGACCTCTATGGGGCTGACCACAGCTATTTTGTAGTTAACGGGACAACCGGCGGCATTTATGCCATGATTTTGACCATTGCCGGGCCAGGCGACAAAATTATCGTGCCGCGCAATGCCCACCGCTCTATTATCGGGGGTATTATTTTGAGTGGGGCTATCCCCGTGTTTATGCAGCCTGAGGTGGACAACGAGCTGGGACTGGCCATGGGGGTTACGCCTGAGACGGTCTCTGAGGCATTGGCACAGCATCCTGACGCTAAGGGTGTGCTGATTATAAATCCCACCTATTATGGTGTAGCTACCGATCTGAAAAAAATTGTTGATATTGTTCATAGCTATGATATCCCGGTTGTTGTCGATGAGGCTCATGGCCCTCACCTTAAATTCTCTGGCAGGCTGCCAGTACAGGCGCTTGATGCGGGTGCTGATATTGTGGCTCAAAGCACCCACAAAATTATCGGGGCGCTGACCCAGTGCTCGCTGGTGCATTGTCGGGAAGGACGCATCCGGGTGCCCCGCCTTAAGGCTATGTTGCAACTAGTGCAGTCTACCAGTCCGAACTATATCCTCCTAGCCTCGCTGGATGTTGCCAGAATGCAGATGGCTACAGAAGGGCGGCAGCTGATTGAACGGGCTGTTGACTTGGCTAACCTGGCAAGGCAAGAGATAAATAAAATCCCAGGTTTGTATTGTTTTGGTGAAGAAAAATTGGGTAACCCTGGCGTATATAGTATTGATCCGACCAAGGTGACAGTTACCGTCAAGGGTTTGGGGCTCAAGGGCGCAGAGGCTGAACGCATTCTGCGTTATACATATAAAATTCAGGCAGAGTTGTCTGATGTGTATAATCTTCTATTTCTTATTACGCTAGGCGACACTGAGCGAGAAGTAGCTGCACTGGTAGCTGCCTTAAAAGACATGGCTGCCCGCCATCATGGTACCCGTGACTTTGCTGCCATTAGCCAGATCTATGCAGCAGGCAAGCACCCTCAGCCGCCTGAGCAAGTGATTTCACCCCGGGATGCCCTGTTCGGCAATACCTGCATGGTGCCGTTCAATGATGCTGCAGGCATGATTTGTGCTGAAATTGTTACTTTTTACCCGCCAGGTATCCCGATGCTTTGTCCAGGGGAGCGGATTACTCAGGAGATTATTGACTACTGCCATGTTTTGCAAAACGCCGGTCTTCATATCTCCGGACCGGAAGATTATTTGCTCAAAACCGTTAAGGTGGTCGACTAATGGAGGTAACATGCGAGGTAAACTAATTGTAATTGACGGAACTGACGGCAGCGGTAAGGCAACCCAGGCAGGGCAGTTGGTGTCGCGGCTTCAGGCAGAAGGGTTTAATGTCCGTAAGGTCGATTATCCTAACTATCAGAGTCAGTCCTCGGCTTTGGTTAAGATGTATTTAAACGGCGAGTTCGGCAATCGTCCTGAGGATGTCAACGCATACGCCGCTTCGGCATTTTATGCTGTTGACCGCATTGCTTCTTATAAAAAGGACTGGGAAGAATTCTACTTGAGCGGCGGTATCGTTATCGCCGACCGCTACACCACCTCGAATATGATTCACCAGGCAGTCAAAATCACTGATGAACCAGAGCAAGTTCGCTATCTGGAGTGGTTGTGGGATTTTGAATTTACTAAATGTGGCCTGCCTGTTCCTGACACCGTTATTTTTCTGGCTATGCCGCCGGAAGCGAGTAGAGAGCTTATGCGCGGACGAGAAAACAAGGCTGGCGGCGTCAAAGATATCCATGAACAAGATAGCGGGTATTTGGCCCATTGTTATGCCAATGCCTGTAATATTGCTGTAAAGTTTGGCTGGCACAAAATCGACTGTGCCAGGGACGGAACGGTTAAGCCGGTTGAACAGATTCATGATGAAATCGTTCAGCAGGTTAGGACGCTTATTGGCAGGGCTTACTAGTGAGCCTCTGCCTTTTTATTTCCGCTATTCTGGCAAATATTTGATTATTTCACTAAAACCATTTATAATTTAAAGGATAAGAAGAATGTAGCTGCCGTGTATTTTCTGGGCAGGAGGACTATAGTACCATGAGTATGAAAATAAATAAATTTGGGTTAGGCAGTCAGCCTATGGCTGCTGAACGTGAGCAGGGTGGCAAGGCCGAAAAAGTGGGCGACTATTTTGCTGCCGATCTGTTAAAAACCCAGGAAAAGCAGTCAACCGAGCGGCTGCAGGGGCTGCTGGCGGACATCGACGAGAGTGGGCGCCGGTTATCCACTATGCCAACCTACGGCGAGCTTAAATCGTACCGGGAGCTTGTCCGTAAATTTATTGGTGAGGCTGTATCCCGTATGTATTCGTTGGAATCGCGTACCGGTTGGGACCGCCATGGCCGGCAGAAGATGTTTACAACCATTCGACAAATCGACGAAAAGCTGGCTGGGATGGCTGAAGATGTGCGCAGTGGTCAGGAGCGCCAATTGTCGATAATGTCTAAACATGACGCAGTGCGCGGTATGTTGGTTGACTTATACACGTAGATGATGATGAATTGGGATGAGGTAAGCGGCCATCAAGAGGTCATAAGCAGAGTAAAAGCTATGTTGGCGGCTGATCGAATACCGCATGCATTGTTATTTCTCGGTCCGGCGGGAATCGGTAAAAGCTTAATAGCCACGCTATTAGCTGCCGGGATCTTATGTGGTGGTAACAGCGATAGGCCTTGTGGACATTGCCAAACGTGCATACTATTCAACCGTAACGCACACCCTGATTTTACATTAGTACGGCCTGAAGGTGCGACGATTAAAATTGATCAAATTCGCGCCTTGCAGCATTATGCCGCCTTAGCGCCGTCTGTGAGTTCAAGACGGGTATGCATAATTGAGGACGCCGAGCTTATGACAGTTCAGGCAGCTAACAGTTTGCTCAAACTGTTAGAAGAGCCGCCGCCCGGCTTTGTTTTTATTCTGGTGGCGGGAACAGCTCAGCCGCTGCTTCCAACCATTTTGTCGCGTTGCCGTAAGCTTCAATTTCAGCCGCTGGCTGCAAGTATTCTTGCCAAAGCACTTGAGGCCAAAGGCCATGTGCCTGAGGCCGCTAATGTTGCCGCTCGTTTAAGCGGCGGCCGTATGGGAACGGCGCTGGGATTACTGGCACCTGATGGTTTGGCAGCCAGGAATATGGCTGCAGACTTGCTAGAGAACCTCCATGATAGCAAAATGACAGCTATCTGGGACAAGGCATTAAAGCTTGACAGCCTGGAAACCAAAGAAATTGTGGCAGTACTGGAGTTTTTATTATATTTATTTCGTGATATAGTATTAGTTGCCGGCAGACATAGTGAGCACTTGGTATATAATATCGACCTTGTTCCTAAACTTGCAGACTGGGCGATCCATTGGTCTGAAGGACAAGGTATTTCGGCAATCAACGCAGTTAAGAATACGATTCGCGCTATTGGGGGTAATGCCAATACCCGGCTGGCGCTGGAAGCGTTACTAATAAATTTAAAGGATTTGGCGGAAAAAGGAGATTAAGTATGTTGACAGTAGTGGGTATCCGCTTTAAAAAGGCAGGTAAAATATACTATTTTGATCCAGGCGGTATTGAAATTATCGCAGGGGATCATGTTATTGTCGAAACAGCCAGAGGGCTGGAGTTTGGCGATGTTGTTGTTGGGCCGCGTGAGGTAGAAGATAATCAGATTGTTGCGCCGCTAAAGCCGGTTTTGCGTAAAGCGACCCCGGAAGATGAGGAAAAGGTCAAAGACAACCGAAAAAAAGAGAAAGAGGCTTTTAAAGTTTGTGAGCAAAAAATTCAGGTACATGGCTTGCCGATGAACCTGGTTGATGTTGAATATACATTTGATGTGAACAAGATTATTTTTTATTTTACTGCGGAAGGGCGTATCGACTTCCGTGAATTGGTAAAAGATTTGGCCAGTGTATTTAGGACCCGTATCGAACTTAGACAGATTGGTGTGCGGGATGAAGCTAAACTGATGAACGGTATTGGCTGCTGCGGCAGATCGCTGTGCTGTGCCACTTTTCTCGGAGACTTTGAGCCGGTGTCGATCCGTATGGCTAAAGACCAGCATTTATCGCTCAATCCGACCAAGATTTCAGGGATTTGCGGACGGTTGATGTGTTGCCTGAAGTATGAAAATGACTGCTATGGTGGTTGTTGCGCCAAGAAGGTTGTGCCGCCGACAGTGGGTAAAGAGGTAGTTACTATCGACGGTGAAGGCCGGGTGCTCACTATAAATCAGCAAAAACGAACAGCAACAATTGCTTTGGCTGAGGGAAAAACGCTAGTCATTCCATGGGATGAGGTAGTGGAAAAGGAATAATGACATCCACCGAATTTAGGCTAAAATCCGGTGAACGGATAGATGAGCTGGTTATTAACAATCTGAAACTGATACAGCATCCTGACGAGTTTTGTTTCTCACTGGACGCTGTATTGCTCGCCCATTTTGCCAGCGTACGGTGTGGGGGCTCGGCAATAGACCTTGGTACCGGAACAGGGGTTATCGGCCTGCTGCTTTTGGCGCGGGGATCAGCCGCAGTTACTGGTATTGAGATCAATCCGGATATGGCTGATCGGGCCTGCCGCTCGGCCGAAGGTAATGGTCTTGCCGACAGGTTCAGGATTATTCATGGTGACATGCGCGACATAAAAGAGCTTTTACCAGGAGGCGGCTTTGAACTTGTTGTTTCAAATCCGCCTTACCGCCCTGTGGGGGGCGGATACATAAGCCCTAATGACAGGGTGGCGATGGCGCGCCACGAAGTGACTGCAAGCCTTGTTGATGTTGTTGCTGCCGCCAAATATCTTGTGAAGTACCGCGGACGGTTTGCTATGGTGCACTTGCCGGAACGGCTGGCTGAGATTACAGTGGCCATGTGCGCGGCAGGGATTGAACCCAAGAGGTTGCAGCTTGTGTATCCGGCTGTTGGTAAAAAACCTAATATGCTGTTAATTGAGGGTGTGAGGGGAGCCAGACCCGGGCTTGATGTATTACCGCCTTTAATTGTATATACTACAGATGGGAGCTATAGTGAAGATATTATGAAGCTCTATAGGCAGGACAGGTGATTTCTGTGACTAAGCCAGGGACGCTCTATTTATGTCCCACGCCGCTCGGCAATCTGGAAGATATGACATTTCGGGCTGTGCGGGTGCTAAAAGAGGCGGCAGCCATTGCTGCCGAGGATACCAGACATACGATTAAGTTGTTAAACCATTTTGATATCCATGTGCCGCTGATTAGCTATCACGAGCATAACAAAGATGAACGAGGGCCTGAGATCATTGATCGTCTCTTAAATGGGGATACGATAGCCTTGGTGAGTGACGCTGGGATGCCTGGCATATCCGACCCTGGCGTCGATTTGGTGCGTTTGGCAGTAGCCAGTGGTGTACAAGTTGTTCCCCTGCCGGGGCCGAATGCGGCGCTGACAGCACTCATTGCGTCAGGGCTGGATACAACCATGTTTACTTTTGTCGGTTTTTTGCCTAAGACCAATAAGCATCGGCGGGAAATGCTGGCCAAACTAGCTAAACATCCTTATACAATGGTGTTTTATGAGTCGCCGCACCGGGTGCGGGCGACACTGGGTGAGCTCACTGAGGCCTTTGGCGACCGGCAAGCTGTTGCCGCGCGGGAGCTGACCAAAAAGTTTGAGGAATTTATTCGTGGCAGTCTAGACAGCGTAAATCGGCATTTTAGTGAGAATCAGCCCAGGGGTGAATTTACCCTGATAGTAGCTGGTTGCCCTGTTGGCCAAGAGTTGGCAGAAGAACAGGACAAGCTGGCAGGTCTTACGCTTGTACAAGCTGTAGGTGAGCTTATGAGTCGGGGTATAAATAAAAAAGACGCCATCCGTGAGGTGGCGTCTCAAAAAGGTCTACCGAAAAGACAGGTATACCAAGCTGTTCTGGAAAGCGACTTAGTTTAATGTAAGACTTTATACAGCCTTTTGCCCCATGCTGTCCAGGCATTCTTTGCATACATTCTTGTTTTTGAAGTTTGTAACATCGGCAGCGTTGCCACAGAATACGCAAGCTGGCTCATATTTCCGAAGAATGATGCGGTCGCTGTCTACATAAATTTCAAGAGCATCTTTTTCCTCGATATCTAGAGTGCGGCGCAATTCGATAGGAATAACCACCCTACCCAGCTCGTCCACTTTACGTACAATACCAGTTGATTTCATTTTTTCCTTACTCCCTTCACACTACTATAATTTTTAAAAATAACATTCAATGCAACAAGATTCGACAAAACCTGCTCAACTAAATAATACCAAATATTACAAAGCTTGTCAACCTAGATTCTTCCAATTGGTAAAATTTTTTTAATTACCGCCTCACACAGTGCATAAGAGCGCTGTACAATGTCATATAATACTACTTTATGTCGAAAAATACAACTATTGACAATTATTTTACTAATGTCTATAATTGGTAAAACATATGAAACGTGCGTCAATACTTAAGGAGGAAATTATGTCGAAAAAACCTTTTTATATTACTACACCGATTTATTATCCGAGTGACCGGCTACACATTGGTCACGCGTACTGCACTACGGTGGCTGACACCATTGCCCGCTATAAGCGTCTGGCTGGGTTTGACGTGTTTTTCCTGACCGGTTCGGACGAGCATGGCCAAAAAATTCAGCGCAAGGCTGAGGAAACTAATACGACACCGCAAGCATATGTAGATAAGATTGTGGCGTCTTTTAAACATTTATGGGAAAAACTTAATATTTCTCATGATGACTTTATCCGTACCACTGAGCAACGTCATCATGAGCTAGTGCAGGCAGTATTTCAAAAAATTTATGATCAGGGTGATATATACAAAGCTGAGTACGAGGGCTGGTATTGTACCCCCTGTGAAACTTTTTGGCTGGAACGCCAGCTCACTGATGGCAAATGCCCTGATTGCGGGCGCCCTGTTGAGATTGTAAAAGAAGAAAGCTATTTCTTCCGTATGTCCAAATACCAGGAACGGCTGCTTACCTATATCGAGGAAAACCCTGAGTTTATCCAGCCGACCTCCAGGCGTAATGAGATGATCAACTTTATTAAAGGCGGACTGGAAGACCTATGTGTATCGAGGACAACCTTTGACTGGGGTATTCCAGTGCCGTTTGACACTAAACATGTAGTGTATGTATGGTTTGACGCGCTGACCAACTACATAACAGCTGCCGGGTATCTAGACGACAGGGAAAAGTTCGCAAAATACTGGCCGGCTGATATTCATTTGGTTGGCAAGGAGATTGTCCGGTTTCACAGCATAATCTGGCCGGTTATTTTGATGGCGCTTGACGCTCCTTTGCCCAAAATGGTGTACGGTCATGGCTGGCTGGTCGTTGAAGGCGACAAGATGTCCAAATCCAAGGGAAATGTCATTGATCCCTTGGCCTTAATTGACGAGTTTGGCCCTGATGCCATCCGTTATTTCCTTCTGCGGGAGATCACACTGGGGCTTGATGGCAACTTCTCGCGCGATGCGCTTATTAACCGGATTAATGCTGATCTGGCTAATGATCTGGGCAATTTGCTGCATCGGAGTCTGAGTATGATCGGCCGGTTCAATGGTGGGGTAATTGAAGCACCAGGTGAAACTGAGGCCATAGATCTGGAACTTATCGAACTGGCTCGAAGTACTGCGGCTCAGTATGAGAAACATATGGAGCACCAGGATATTAATGCTGCGCTGAAGGATATGTGGGCGCTCATCGGGCGTACGAATAAATATATTGATGAGACTGGGCCATGGGCGTTGGCCAAAGATCCAGCAAAAAAAAGCCGGCTTAATACTGTGCTGTACAATCTGGCCGAGGTACTCAGAATTGTGGCTATCCTGATTTCGCCGTTTATGCCGGTAACGGCCCCGAAGGTTTGGAGTCAGCTTGGTCTTACCACTGATTTCGCCAGCGTAACACTGGGTGAGGCGCAGGCCTGGGGCCGGCTGGCTGCAGGTACTACTGTTGCCAAGCCTGAGCCTATTTTCCCACGGATAGAGGAAAAGCAGGAAGAACAAGCTGAAGCCAAACCGGCTGAAGCAGCAGTTGCTGCTGTGCCGGAGGCCGCGCCTCTTGAGCCGGGGACACCAGAGATCACTATTGATGAATTTGCCAAAGTTGACCTTAGAGTAGCTAAAGTACTAGCTGCTGAAAAGGTTAAGAAGGCAGATAAACTGCTGTTATTGACGGTTGATTTAGGTACTGAACAACGTACCATTATCTCAGGTATTGCCAAGCATTATGAGCCTGAGCAGCTGGTCGGCCAAAATGTTGTTATGGTAGTTAATCTAAAACCGGCCAAAATCCGGGGTATTGAATCCCGCGGTATGGTGTTGGCTGCGTCCTGTGATGACAAACTGCAACTTGTCACAGCTGATATGCCGCCAGGCAGCAAGGTGAAGTAAGATGCTGTTTGATTCACATGCTCACCTTGACGACAAACGGTTTGATGAAGACCGGGATGAGGTCATTGCGCGTGCGGCAGCGGCCGGACTTGTGGGGATAATAAATGCCGGAGCTTGTATGCAGTCGTCAGCCCGGTCAGTGGCACTTGCTCAGAAACATGACATAATTTACGCAGCTGTTGGGATTCACCCTCATGATGCGAAAGAAGCGAAAGATACAGATTATGGCCAGTTGGCTGAGTGGCATTCTCTCTCGAAGGTTGTGGCTATCGGTGAGATTGGGCTTGACTATTACTATGACTTGTCACCGCGTGAGGTGCAGCAGCAGGTATTTATCCGTCAGATTGATGTAGCGCGCCAGCTGAATAAGCCGATCATTATTCATGACAGAGATGCGCATGGCGATGTACTCCGCATTATAAAAAAAGAGGCCAAAGGTTTGACAGGTGTATTTCACTGTTTTTCCGGCAGCCTGGAGATGGCTAAAGAGGTTATCAGATTAGGATTCTATGTATCTTTTGCCGGCCCGGTAACCTATGCTAAAGACGGCAAGCTCAAAGAGGTGGCAGCCAATATACCACTTGATCGTTTGCTGGTAGAAACCGACTGCCCATATCTGACGCCGCAGCCGTTTAGGGGCCGCCGTAATGAACCTGCCCATGTTAAGTTTACTGCTGAAGAGGTAGCCAGGGTGCGGGGCATTGAGTTTGAGGTATTGGCACAAGCGGCAACTGCCAATACCAAGCAGTTGTTTGGTATTGGCCTATAGCTTTTTTGCAACGCTAGTATAATAAAAAAATATATCAGCAGGAATAATTTGGAAACTCGGCGAATATGTTAAGGTAAACATACATATGCGCCGAGTTTTTCTCTATCCTGTTAGAAAGTATAACTTTCCGTCTGGATAAGGCAACATCGGCTTCCGCTTTCGCCAAAGGCTCGGCGCAAGCCGTGTTTTCTTTATGTATAGTCTTAACATATATTGGTAATACTCCTAATGTAGAGTGGATAATAATGGTTAATTTCATGTCTAAAGTTGACTGAATAACCATGTTATGGTATAATTGATAGGCTCGCAGAAAGGGGGGTATTCATGGGTGGTGAAACGTCTGTACTGGCAAAGTACAGGAAGAGCAAAGCGATAATTATTGTCGCGCTGCTCCTGGCATCACTGGTGGCAACCGGATTTGTTTGGGCGTATAAGAAAGTGCAAATTGTAGCAGATGGTCAAAACTATAGCGTGAATACGCTATATAAAAGCCCGCACAAAATATTAAAACAGGCAGGGATTACGCTCAGCCCTGAGGACGAAATTAGGTTGTCGACAGTAAAGGTTAATACCGGAACAGTTATTGAGGTATTCCGTGCAGTACCTGTAATGGTAACCTATCAGGGAAAAAACACCAGCTTAATTACTGGTAAGCCTACTGTTCGCGAAGTTGCTGATCAGCTGGGGATTCCTCAAGACAAGGTAAAGCTGATTCCTGGGGAGGACAGCAGACCGGTTGCTGGGATGAACATTAAGGCCGTTACACTAAGTGAAAAAATCGAGGAACAAGAAAGTCCAGATTTGTATCAGGTCGTCCGTCAGCCTGATGCCACGTTAGAAAAGGGCGTGGAAGAGGTTGTCCAAGCTGGGGAAAACGGACTAAAAAAAGCTACGGTACGCGTGCGCTTTGAAGATGGCATCAAGGTATCTGCCGATGTGCTTTCAGAAATTGTGGCAGTAGGCTCCAAACCGCAGATTATTCGGGTCGGTACTAGGGATATTGTAGATACGTCCCGGGGTGCTATGCGGTTTAGGGACATCCGCTATATGGAGGCCACAGCCTATCTGCCGACAGATGGTTCGGCTCTCGGACTGACAGCCACCGGCATTTCCGCCCGGCGGGGAGTTGTCGCTGTTGACCCGGATGTTATCCCGCTTGGCACACGTGTATATGTGCCAGGCTATGGCATGGGGTTGGCAGCTGACACCGGCGGCGCCATTGTGGGTGACAAGATTGATTTATGTGTGGAAGATGCCAGTGAGGCCTGGCGGTTTGGCCGCCGGACAGTAAAAGTATATGTTTTAGCTGAGTAAGAAAGAAGTATAGCCTATAGACCCGCGAAATTGTTGGGTTTATGGGCTTTCTCTTTTTGCGGTGAGCGGGGCTTGGGATGAAGTTAGGCAGCTGTTTTTCTAGCGATTTGGCTATAAGTTCCTGGAGTGGTTAGCGATAGTTTTAGACGAGTTGTAAAGAGGGTAAAGGTAGAATATAGGAACTTCCACCACTTACGGCATACATTCGCCAGTATAGCCATAACCAGCGGTATAGGTATAAAGCTATATCTGTAACGATGGGACATGCAACGGTGGTAGAGACTATAGACACCTATGGACACTTAATGCCAGGTGATAACCAGGCGGTAACGGCGGCAGTTGCGAATTTTTTGGCAGGCTTGTAGCCTGCTATTTTTATTGATTTCTCTTAAGGCCATTGAGACTGAAGCGCTCCAGGATGCCGATAATATTAAAAAAAATGTTGGTTGGGAAGTAAAGGCTGTTTGGAAAACTGATAAGCTGTTTATATTGTTCTGATTTTGGCCGCTCGGGGAAACCTGGGCGGCTTTATTATTAATTACAAAGGGGAAATATGGATAATAGCGAATACTTTTTATTAATATATTTTGCAATGGAGGAAAATATGGATACTCTTTTAGCAATGATATTAAGTTATCTTACGTGGTTCATAATTCTCGTTATAATCGGGTATTTTATTTCTCCGACTATGTCCAAGAACAAACTTACACCAAAAGAGAGAAAGAAACAAACTTTATCATTTGCTCGTAGGGCACTGTTTTTGCTAATTATAATTGATATTGGTTCAGAGTTTATGGGCTTCATTTTTGGAAATTTATCAGGCAAGCCTAAATAGGTTTGCTTATTTAGATAAACCTGAATAGGTGAAGTTAAGCCTTCGGTATCGAGGTTACCCCTCGGGAAACCGGGGGCTTATTACTTTTCCGGGAGGGGAGTCAAATAGATAAACAACTTATTTGTCAGCAATTTAAACCGCTTGTTAAGAAGTACGCAGGTATATATAGAAAATCCGTTCCGGATGCTGAGTCAGAAGCTTGGCTGGCTTTGATTCAAGCACTGCATACCTATAATCCCGATCTTGGCGTTCCGCTGGCCGGTTATCTCGAAAGTCGGGTTAGGTATACATTGTTGAATCTCTGGAAACGTGAGATGAAGCGAAGACGGCAAGAATATCAAACAGAAAATGTCTTTGAGTATCTAGCAGCTCCGGACAATCCTCAGGCCACGATTGAACGGAAAGAAGTCATTGCCAGTATTCTGGCGGCACTGAAAGAAATCACAACGGCAACTGTTTGTAGTAGTTCATACTGTGGTTTATGGTTCTAGATTGGTATATATAGCGTAGGTATTAAGAATTACAGCCCAGGCGGTATATCAACTGAAAAAGAGAGCATTAAGCCGTTTAAAAAGCCAGCTAGTTTGAATGTATCTAAGTGAAAGCCGATATACAGGAAACACACAGTAAAAAGGAGCTCCTTGGCTGTCGGCGCTCAAATAATTAATTTGGAGGAATGTAAAATGAGTTGTAAATGGGTTAAAGTAGATTCCCAACGTTATCTGCTTTCAAACAACGATCTTACTGTATTCGGTGGAGAAACAGTATCTGCCTATGCCATATTGGCGGATATCAGCTACGATTCAGGAAAGAAATATTTTGAGGTCAAAATAGATAGACTGGATAAAGGTGGTGATCCTAATATTGCAATAGGTGTAGCAATAGAGAATTCCATGCTAGCGTATGGGTTGGAAGGAGATCCAGTAATGAGATGCTATACGTCCGGTGGAAATTTGCTTGCTGGAACAAACGTTAGACCTTTGCCAAATTATGGGGAAATATTTACTGTTGGAGATGTAATTGGCGTAGCGTTAAATCTGGATGACGGTATTCTGACATTTTATAAAAACGGAGTTAGCCAAGGCGTAGCTTGCAGTGATATGACAGCTTTTAGACAGGAAGTTAAATTGTGTCCGACACATAGAAGCTATGGCACATCAACAGCACAAGTCACTGCGAATTTTGGTGCAACTCCTTTTTCATATCCAATTCCCGATGGATATGAAAAATGGGACTCTATAAATGATGTTGTTCCTCGATTATCAGCTACAGCAGGTGACGCCAGGGTAACGCTCTCTTGGACGACAGTCATCGGCGCAACCGGCTATAACGTAAAACGAGCCACCACAGCAGGCGGCCCGTACACAACCATTGCGAGCAACGTTACCGGTCCTAGCTATACCGATAATGCAGTCACAAACGGTACCACCTATTATTATGTTGTAACTGCAATTACTGCTGACAGCGAAAGCGGAAATTCCAATGAAGCTTCTGCTACGCCGATTGCAACATCGGTCGAAGATGAAAATGTCTTACTCCGCATCACTATGAATGATTCCAGTGAACGTGAATATAAGGTATCCAAGACCATTGCGGATGACCTTGCAAATTGGTGCAATCGCACACTTGGAACCGGCAACTCATGCTTTGTATTTAACAAAGGTATTCAAAATAGCAAAGAATATCTATTTTACGAAAAAATCATCAGTTTTGAAGTGATACCGGTAGCGTAATAAGCTACCCTTACTGCAGCCGCCTACCGGGTTCATCCTGGTGGGCGGCTTTTTGCTTCTCTAAACAAATTCTAAAATTTGGCGATTATTATATGCATATGAACTCAGAGCGCAACGCTCTGTTAATATAAATTTCTTCCCCTTTTTTAGCGGCTCTGTCCTTCGGGATGGGGCGGCTTTTTGTTTTTAAAGAGGAATATCAAAAAAACTTACAGAATTTATCTGGAAAAAGAAAGAACCCCAGCAGTAGCCGGAGAGAACAGTGTGAACTCTTATTCCGTTAGTGGAGTTGATTTTATGGATAATGACAATGAAACAAAATTAGAGCAAGAACGAATTCTCGCAAAGTATAATGCAAATAACCAAATTGGCCTAGCGTTGATTACCATGGGGCAAAATGCTTTAAAAAGTGCAACTTTGATTAACGGTGGAGCAGCGATCACGCTTCTTGCTTTTGTGGGGAATATATGGGATAAAGGTATAGACCACGAAACTGCAGTTTTCTTGGCAAAGTCTTCCAGCCGCCAATAAGACGCTTTGTTTTATTATGATAATTATTACAATCGAAGATAAAGACCGATAATCTTATAATGGAGCAAAGGGGACAATCTTAGTATCTACGGGCCTTGACGGGCAACCATAAACGGGATAAATGTAAGTATATGTTTTAGCTGAGTAAAATAGCAGGGCCTTGAGCCCTGTTATTTTTTGATTTGACAACACACCTAGTATCTAAAGTTATTCTAATAAATGGAGTTTATTATTAAATTATGGGATTCGATATTAAATACAAAAGGGAAGTGTTCCTATGAAAATTGTAGCGAAAAAAGTAATCATATACTCAATGGTAGGCCTAATGCAAATTGGCATGTTTGCCTCTGCCGCTGAAGCAGCCGCCCCAAGACAGGAGGAACCGCCACGCTTCGAACAGCGGAATGAGCATCGTAATGACCACCAGCAGCGAGACCTGGAAAAAGAGCGGAGATTACACGAAGAAAATAAACGACACGAGCAAGAAATGAAACGACGTCCGCATGAGTCAAGGAAGAAATGGCATGAGCGACAGCAACGTGAGATTGAGCGCCATGAAAGAGCTATACATGAGATTATGGAAATGAGGCATAGATAATAGATACATAATTGGAGCAGGCCGATCTGTCCTTCGGGATGGGGCGGCTTTTTTATTCTGGTTAGAAAGCTAGGTTATTATATTTATTTATAAAACTAGCCTATGAATGGGGTATATAAGGAGGAGTTTGATTATTAAATCTAAAAATATAATTATAATTAATGAAAGGCAAGGGGACAAAAAAATGGTTGCAAAATGCATGAAATGCGGAAAAGTATTTAATGTCGACGGAACAGTATTGAAACCAATAGGTGACGGTGGATATTTAGAATGTTGTCCTAAATGCGGCAGTACGAATGTTTATTATACGGATTGCTTCTCAAGTGAAGAGGAGAACTCATGGCGAGATGATTGAGAAGGAAATAAAGACGTCTTTTGCCGCATCCTCCGAGGTGCGGCTTTTTCTCTTACGGTAAGGGAATAAAGAAGCCGATAGAAAATTTCGGGCAGGAGTAGGGACAGAGTGCAGCGAATTCTTAGAGGATAAGAAAAGACTTGGTTTGTGCCAAGTCCTTCAGGACGCCGGCAGAAGCCTTAGTCGTTCTTATGTCAACAGAATTGCATTATAAATTCTGGTAGACTCAAAAATCCAATGGCCGAAGGGAATGATGTGCTTGCCTGGCTTAAATCGCAAATTTTTACAAGATACCTGGCATTTGACCCGTGAATACTGGCGTTCGGAGGAAAAATGGCGGGCGGGAGGGTTGCTTGCCGTAATTATAACCCTTAATCTGACCTATGTTTATATTTTAGTGCTGATTAATACCTGGTTCAACCGGTTTTATAACGCACTTCAGAATTTTGATAAAGAGGAAGTTTTCAGTGCGCTGGGTGAATTTTGCCTGCTGGCTGCTTTTTACATCATTGTAGCTGTTTATCAGCTTTATCTCAGGCAGATGCTTGAGATAAAATGGCGGCAATGGATGACGGGTAAATACCTTAATGTGTGGCTTAAAGATCAGATGTATTACCGGTTGCAGCTGACGGAGAATTATACGGATAATCCGGATCAGCGTATTAGCGAGGATTTAAGGTTATTTACTAATTACACCCTGCAATTGTCGCTAGGCCTGCTCAAAGCGGTTGTAACCCTGGTATCATTTATCGCTATCTTATGGCAGCTGTCCGGCACGTTGGTGATTCCTTTCGGTAATCACCAACTGGCTGTCTCCGGTTATATGGTGTGGGTGGCCATTGTATATGCGGTAATTGGTACCTGGCTGACCCATAAAATTGGCAAGCCGCTGGCGCAGCTTAATTTTGATCAACAGCGCTATGAGGCCGACTTCCGGTTTAGTCTGGTACGGCTGCGTGAAAACAGCGAAAGTATTGCCTTCTATGGGGGTGAGGCCCGTGAGGAACGAGCCTTTATATCACGATTTGGCAAGGTGTTTGATAATTATTGGCAGATTATGCAGCGCCAGAAGCACCTGACATGGTTTGCTTCCGGCTATGGTCAGATTGCGATTATCTTTCCCTTGGTGGTAGCCATGCCACGCTATTTTACCAAAGAAATTCAGCTTGGTGGCTTATTGCAGACGTCCCAGGCTTTTAGCAAAGTGCAAGATTCCTTGTCCTTTTTTGTCGAGAGCTATTCCACGCTGGCAGAATGGAAGGCAGTAGTTGACCGTCTTACCGGTTTTGTGTGTAATATCCAGCAGGTGAGCGAGTTGCCTCAGAGCAGCACGATTATTCGGACAGAACCTGCACCGGTATTGGCTGTAAACCAATTGGACATTGACCTGCCTGATGGTCGGCGAATCCTTTCTGGGCTTAATTTATCCATTCAGGCCGGTGAATCGCTGTTAGTGGCAGGGCCGTCAGGCAGCGGAAAAAGTACGCTCTTAAGAACCTTGTCTGGGCTATGGCCGTATGCGCAAGGCAGTATAGTCATACCGGAGGGTCACAGTTTTTTGTTTCTGCCCCAGAAGTCGTATCTGCCGCTGGGGACGCTTCGTGACACCCTGTTGTATCCAGGCCCTAAGCGGAGTGTAACAGATGAAGAAATTATGGCTGCTATGTTACTCTGTAAGCTTGATTGGCTGAAAGGCCAGCTTGATAAAATAGAGGACTGGTCTCGTGTATTATCTTTAGGTGAACAGCAGCGGATTGCTTTTGTCAGGGTACTTATCCACCAACCTGAATGGCTGTTTATGGATGAAGCCACGTCAGCGCTTGATGAACCAACCGAGCGGGTATTATATACTTTGTTGCGGGAACGCTTGGCCGGGACTGCTATGATTAGTGTTGGTCATAGAAATACCCTAAACAGCTATCACAAAAAGAAGCTGACACTTGATGGGGCAGGCCGTTGGAGTCTTCTTACTATGTAGGTGTAAAATAACAAAGCCGCCTTATAGGCGGTTTTGTATTGTAAAAACCTAGATAAAAAATCGGTAACTGTGGTAAGATATTCATATTGTGGATGTTGAATGGTGGAGTAGATAAATGATTAAAGAAGTAATTGTAGTGGAAGGTAAACAGGATATTGCCGCTGTTAAGCGGGCAGTGGAGGCCGAATGTATTGCGACCGAGGGCTTCAATTTGCTGCCGCGCTGCTTAAGCCGGATTGAGCAGGCATATAAAAAACGGGGTATTATCATTCTGACCGACCCCGACAGCGCAGGAGAACGTATCCGGAAATTTCTTGCCGAGCGGTTTCCCGAGGCTAAGCATGCATTTGTGCCGAGGGAGCAAGCCGAGGCCAATGACGATATTGGCATTGAGCAAGCCAAACCTGCTGCCATTAGAGAAGCACTCAGTAAAGTGCGGCTGCATGAGTGGCAGCCAACAGGTGAATTTGGTTTGCAGGATATTATGGCCTGTAGACTGAGTGGGGTGCCAGATGCGACAGCGCGGCGAGCAGCTGTGGGCGAAAGTCTGGGTATTGGTTATGCCAATGCCAAAAGCTTTTTATATCGGCTAAATCACTATGGTGTTACCCGTGCTGAGTTTAATGCAGCACTTGAGAGATTGGAGGCTGCGGCCAGTAAAGGCAGTGGCGTGGAGGAAACAGAGTATGGCGATTAAGCCGCGTATTGCGCAAAAAGATGTAACACTACATATCTTGAAGACGTTCGGTATTCATATGAG
The DNA here is from genome assembly GCF_900176355.1 of Sporomusa malonica. Taxonomy (GTDB): domain Bacteria; phylum Bacillota; class Negativicutes; order Sporomusales; family Sporomusaceae; genus Sporomusa; species Sporomusa malonica. The sequence goes on from NZ_FWXI01000007.1 coordinate 185,333, forward strand.
CAAGAAATTAGGCCAGAATTTTCTTATTGACGACAATGTCGTTGATGGCATTGTATCAGCCGCCAAGGTAGCTGAGGGTGATACTGTACTGGAAATTGGGCCAGGGATAGGAACGTTAACCCAGGGGCTTGCTGAAGCCGGCGCACATGTAACGGCTGTTGAACTTGATCGACGGTTGTTAGATGTGCTCGGTAAAACGCTGGATGGCTATGATAATGTCAAAGTTGTACATGGCGATATATTGAAAATCGACATTTCCCAGGAAATAAACAAGGAAAAATACAAGGTTGTCGCCAATCTGCCCTACTATATTACGACACCAATCATTATGAAGCTCTTAGAGGACCGGCTGCCGATAGAGCTTTTAGTGACCATGGTACAAAAAGAGGTAGCTGAACGGATGGCAGCCAAGCCAGGCGGCAAAGAATATGGCGCATTGTCTGTTGCTGTTCAGTATTATACTGAGCCTGAAATTATGTTTATTGTACCGCCTAAAGCCTTTATCCCTGCACCTGCGGTAGAATCAGCGGTTATTCGTTGCACTGTGCGCACTGAGCCGCCAGTCAAACTTGAAAGTGAAAAAATGTTTTTCCGAGTTGTTAAAGCGGCGTTTGCTCAACGGCGGAAAACCTTGGCGAATACGCTTAAAGCGGGTGGTTTAGAGAAGGAATTGTTAAACCAGGTATTAGCTCAGGCTGGAATCGACGGTATGCGCCGCGGCGAGCAGTTGTCGATTGAGGAGTTTGCTGCTATTGCCAACGCCTGGACGAACCTGAAATAAAGAAAACTGAAAGCCCTGCTCATTTTGAGCAGGGCTTTTCGCTTAAAAAGAGGTCAAGCAAGTCAAAACGACGGTCAATATGATACCCTAAGTATGTTTTGTTTTGCCATTGGCGGGTGCGACTCTGGTCGTGGAAAGCGGCAATGGCTTCAAGGCAATCACCGACAATAGTGTCAATGATCTTGTTGGTGTGAATTTGATTTTTTACTGATGAACCCAGACGGTAGTGGGGGATGGTTGTAGCTACGTCAATTTTCAATTTTTGTATGCGGGCAAGCGCCATGGTAACTGGGGGGACTGCCAGCTCGCGCATGGGGATTGTTTCCAGGAGGCGGCGGGATACGGCGTGCGGTCCATGGGCTGGGCTTGCTAAATTGATTTTTTTATCCAGCCCCAGTTCCTTGTTGAGGTTAAGCCGCCACTGAAAGGTCGGGTTATGCCGCTCGATATGGCGCGGAGGCGAAGGATAACAGTTGGTTAGTGCCATATCCATATGTTTCAATAATACGCCGTCGACAAGTTCCATCAAGTTTTCATTAAAGGTACCTACCATGTCGCCGTCAACAAAGACGACAACGTCGCTGCCCAGAGCCAGAGCCGCTTTAGCGCCAACAGCGCGCGGGGTGTCAATTCCTAAGCATTCGTGGAAGTAGATAATCTGCAGCTTAGGGAGACGCATTGCTAAGGCTTCGCGCATGGTGCTGTCTTTTGAACCGTTTGCCACCAGGATAATGTGATCAATTGGTAAAGTTCCTAAATTTTGCAATACAGTAGTAATGCGACCTCCCTCATTTTTGGCCGGTACGACCACGCAAATCACGTACATCACCTCGGAAAGTATGCGTGTAATATGCCACATTATAAAGCGGTCTCATGGGGGCTCACTATAGTATATAGTGGGGATAGGGCGTTTGCCACTGGCCGCGCGGGGATAATTTGTGGCACTTTAGCTAGGCGATACATAGGATGTAATAGCTATAGGCACTAGCTAAGGGGGGAATTGTGGTGGACATTCAAGTAGGTGACCTGGTCGTCAGGAAATCTCACGGCGGTGATATTGTTTTCAAAGTAGTTGATATTTTTGTTGATGATAGTGCGCAGACGCATTGTGTTTTAAAAGGCCTTCATCTTCGGTTAATGGCCGACTCGCCCATAGATGATTTACAGCGAATTGCGGCTGAGGATTTGCGGAATGAGATTGTACGCATGGAAGGTATGCACAATGATACGCTAAAGAGGGTTATGGTACGCCGCAGTCGTGAACGGGAGCAAGTCGAGCTAAGGCGATCTGAGGCAACCAAGAAGTTTAGTTTTTTTGATTTACCTGGCCGGGTATTACATCTTGATGGTGATGAGGAATATCTAAAAATGTGCTTGAAAACCTATAGTCAGCTTAACGTTCAGGCAGAAGGACGATGGATAGAAGAAGCTAAGCAGGCTGAGGTCGTCCTTGATTTATTAGATGAGATTAGGCCTGATATTCTAGTACTTACCGGACATGACGCGCTGGTGGGCAACGGCAAAAAAGACCTGAGTGACCTTAATAACTATCGCAACTCCAAACATTTTGTGGCGGCAGTAAAAAAGGCCAGGACATTTGAGCCTTCACGTGATGATCTGGTTATCTTTGCTGGAGCCTGTCAATCCCACTTTGAGGCCATTTTGTCATCGGGTGCAAATTTTGCCAGTTCACCTAACCGTATTTTTATTCATGCGTATGATCCGGTTTTTATTGCTGAGAAGGTGGCTTTTACCCCAATAAACAAGACTGTTGATGTAAGTGATGCTATTACGGCTTCGGTAACTGGCGTTGACGGCGTAGGCGGCCTTGAAACAAGAGGGAAATTCCGCCTGGGAATGCCCAAGACTCCAATCAGATAATTGTAAAGAAAACACGGCTTACGCCGAGCCACTGGCAAAAGCGGAAGTCGATGCCGCCTTATCCAGACGGAAAGTGATACTTTTTAACAGGATGAAAAATACGCCATTCTAGGCGTATTTTTTTGACGATTGCTGCAGGGACGGGCTGCTGTGTTAGCGAACTATATGTACGTAATTTGGATATGGAGGCGTTGAGGTGCCAAAACCTAAGGAAAGTCAAACCGGCCGGGCTACACGGAAGTCTGCCGGAGTATTTTATACGCCTGAACATATTGTGAATTACATTCTAGACCGTACGTTGGGCAAGCATGATATCGTGACAGACCCGGCGCCCAAGGTGCTAGACCCAGCCTGTGGGTCAGGTAACTTTTTAGTAGCTGCATATGATGTCCTATGGGGCAAGCTTAACGAAAACCTAATCCTCCTGCAGCGCCGGTATGCCAAAGAACAATATAGTATAAAAAGCGGCAACATCGAAACCTGTATGACCGGTAATCAATATTGGCAGCCGGAAAATTTGCACTATCATATTATCAACTGTTGCTTATATGGCGCAGATGTTGACGAAGCTGCAGTTTCAGTAGCTAAGTCCCGGCTGCAAGAAAAAGCGATACCGCAGACTGTGGTAGGTCTGGTTGATGATAATTTGGTTGTCTGCGACAGTTTGATCAAATGGGAAGGCCCTTCGGCTGCCCAGGTTCCAGACTCTGGCAGCGAGGGTATTAGCTATAAGCTTACATTGGCTGAATTTTGGCAGCAGAAGTTTGACTATATTGTTGGCAATCCGCCGTATATAAGTTTTGGTCTTAACCGGGTCGGTAAAATACCAATTGTTCAGTCTGATTATCTAAGGCACAATTACCCATACTCAGCCCAGTATAAGCTCAGTTATTACGCTTTATTTTTTGAAAGAAGTATCAAGGCACTCAAGTTAGGGGGCTACTTGGGATTTATTACGCCTGACAGCTACTTGCTTGGTCGTTATTACTCCAAGATTCGTGAATATATATTAGAGACTTGCAGAGTACAGGAAATCACATTGGCAAGTAGTAATGTATTTGCTGGCGTTTTAGTAGGGATTCCCGCCATTACTATTCTACAGAAAGCTGACAATGACTGCTCGACTGCGGTTGTAACGGTGACTCGGTTGGGCACCGACGGGGTGCCTGTGACCCGGTATCAATATGAGCAGAATTATTTTATGCAGCAGGTTTATAAAAGGTTCCGTCTGTTTTTTCATGCACGCGATAAGGAAATCATTGATAAGCTTGAGCAAACGCCGTGCTTACTCAAAGACATCACAAAAATTCGGACAGGGATGCGCTCACTAACTGTCCAGGCTGAGATTAAAAGTAAAACCAGGCAGGGTAATACCTGGATGAAGGGCTTGATATCATCAGGCCAGATACGGCCGTTTTGTCTTGCCTATCAAGGTGACTGGCTTGACGTTAACCCGGCAAAGCTCAACAAGGGTGGCTGGGAGGCGGCGATTATAGCTGGGCCGAAAATATTTATGCGACAGACAGGTGACAGTCTAATTGCTGCAATTGACCGGTCTGGCTTATATCATTTAAACAATATTCACTCGCTGACGGTATTACAGGACGGAGTTAGTCTGGAATATCTAGTGTGTATTCTTAATTCCAGGCTGATGAACTATTACTACCATACTGTGACCTTGGAAAAGGGGCGCGCTATGGCACAAGTGGACATTGAAACCGTGGAAAAGCTGCCATTACGAATAGATAAGCAGTGCCAGGAGCGGTTGGCGTTGCTGGGAATAAAACTGTCAAAACTGGCTGCTGCTGTTTATTTGGGAGAGGCGGAGGAGACGGCAGATTCTGCAGTTGCTGCCGATGAACTGGGTGCTTTGTATAATGAGATGAATACTTTGGTGTACAAGATATACGGCCTAACCGAAAGCGAGATCACATATATTGAGCAGGCTAATGCTGAAAACACCATTACCAAATTCCGCAAGTTATGGTAATAAAGCAAAAGAGGGCGTCGGTAGACGTCCTCTTTTGCTTGTCCTGTATAGAGTTTTAGTGTTTGGGGCGGGCTTTAATATCTTTGGTGGGTGGAATTACATTAGCCGCTTTTTTGTTCGTCATAGTATCGGAATTTTTGCCGCCGTAGGGCCCTTGATGAGTCTGGGATTCGCCAAAAGGACCGTGCGCTGATTCTTGATTTTTGTCATAAATATTGCCCATAGTAAAATCACCTCCTGCAGATAGTGTTTCCCAAATTACTCATTTGGCGATTACCAATTTTGGGGGTTACAGTTATATTTATGAAGATATATTTATATGCAGAAATTGTTAACATCCTAAAAACAGGATTTTGGACTACTAGGGCGAATCTTTACATAACATCAGACTGTATGCTCAGTTTGGTTAACTAACCGCTAACTCCGATGTTTCTATATCTTAAAAACAAACATTGAAAGGCAGGTTGATTTAAAATCAATGAAAATTAAAAAATGGATGACTAAAATCGTTTTCGGTTTAGTAATCATGTCTCTGGTTACTACTTCGTTCGGCGGAGCATTGGCGACAGCCGCATATGCTGCTCCGGCTGAAGAAGAGTCGATTCAGGATGGTGACAATAAAGCGGTAATCGGCGGATTAGTAGCCCTTGGTTTATTAGCGGTACTAGCTGGTGGCAAGAAAGGCGGTGGCGGTGCAGCGACGCCCAAGAGTACAGATACGACTACAACTCCCACAACGCCTTCGACTACAACACCAAGCACCTCGAATTCCAGCTCAACATCAGGACTTACCGCCGACGAAGCCAAAGCGTTTAAGTTGTTAAACGCAGATCGCGCGGCCAATGGTTTGCCGGCGCTCAAGGTTAATATGAGCCTGGTGCGTTTAGCGGAAAATTATGCCCAAGATATGATTAATCGTAAATATTTCTCACACTACAACCCGGAAGGGCAGTCCCCATTTGACCGGATGAAGCAAGCCGGCATCAGCTATCGTTATGCCGGCGAAAATCTGGCTATTAACAGCAATGTAACAGCTGCTGAAAAAGCCTTTATGAATAGCTCAGGGCATCGTGCCAATATTTTAAGCCCTAATTATACTGAGGTAGGTGTAGGTGTTCGGTATGATTCGGCCGGTTCAGTCTATGTTGTTCAAGAGTTTATTGCCAAATAAACAACTGTTAACAGTAAACCCGCGCTATAAAATGCGCGGGTTTTTGCTGATAAGCTACATGCACTTGGGGCAGCCGCCGCGATGCTCGTGATAATCGAACTCATGGCCGCAGTACGGGCACATTTTATATAAACGATAGGTGCAGATTTTGTATAATTTATAGTAGCATTTATAGGTTTTTACACATTCCTTAGTTGGTTGGCATTTCATTTTGGGGGCATAGCAAGACATATCCATGTCATAACAATCATCCATCATCTCATGTTTATCGCTGCAGCCGTATTTAGAATAATCGTCATCACATTTCCAGTAAGGATTTTTTTTATAAGCCTTCATTAACACAGACCTCCTTATATTTGGATAGTTAGCTCTCGGCCAAAGGGGAAACCAACATCCTTGCTATATACTATGAGCGATACCGGAAAAGTGTTATGTTGTTTGTCACATGGCACTTTTCTTTTTCTTTGCCCAAACTCCGCAAATATCCAGTGTTTAATGCAACATTGCCTGTTTTTTGCTTAAATCGCGCTTTTCTGAAGTCATGTTTTGCTAAAGTCCAACATAGTTATAATCTAAGATTTGCCTGCGAGAATAGGTTTTTGAAGCTACTTGTACCTTTGTCATTTTTTTGTTTTTTGTCACATAAAAATTAGTGCAGGCATATATATAACTAGAATATACAAAGGGGGGAATCTGCATGGACGATAGAGCCATTAACAAATGTACCCTTGGTGCAGAGACAGGTCCGCAAACTATTATCGTGCGCCAAATAATAGGAGAGAAGGAAAAACAAAAAGCTCTGGATATTCACGTGGTTGTTCCGGAAAGGAAACCTGCCATTGAACAAATTGTTGATGTATTTGTTAAAGAAGTAGAAGTAAACAGCGTTGACGTTATTACTGATAAAGTCATTGTGCGGGGCGAGTTCGAAGTGAAAGCCATTTATGTGGCAGCTCTGCCTGACCAGCCTGTTCATGCTGTGGAGATTAAGCATTATAAATGGACCCTTGACATTGATATTCCTGGCGCCCGCAGAGGGATGGATGCTGAGGCTAGTGTAGTTGTCGAGTTTGTTGACTATGACGTTGAAGACCATCACCGTGCATACAAATACAAAAACTTTGAACCGATTGAGTGCGATGACGATGACGACGATGACGACCATGACCACGATGATTGTCACGACCATGACCATGACCATGATCATGATGATTGCGACGACCATGGACACCATCACCACCACCGCAATTGCCGCGAATTTGATGTATCTGTAATTCTTAAAGTTACTGCCAAAGTTATGACCGATCGTGAGGTTACTATCGGAACTGGAACCTTGCCAACTACACCGAAAGGCTAATAATGGTTGGATATCACCAGAAAGGGGGGGGAATAATGGACGACAACACAAGGGTCGTTTCAGGCTCGACAGATACCTCGTCTACGAATATAAAGAAAGTTGCCGGAGTGACAACTGTTGAAAGTTCTGAACTGGTATGCGGTTGCCCTGAACCAGGTCCGGAAACAATTGAGGTTGAACAGGTCCTAGGCGCCGAGATGGCACAGCGGGTTGTTGAACTTGATATGTTTGTTCCGGCACAAAAACCGGATATTGAGCAAGTAGTTGACGTATATGTCAAAGAATTGGAAATTACCAAAATTGATGTTATTCCTGACAAAGTCATTGTTCGTGGCGAGTTAGAGGTAAAAATAATGTATGTGGCTGACCTGCCTAATCAGCCGGTGCATGCTTTTGAGAAGCAACACATCCGTTGGACGCGTGATATTGACATGGATGGCGCGGAGCCGGATATGAAGGCGACAGCCGATGTCGCCGTTGAGTTTGTTGACTATGATTTCCACTGCCACCATGACAGGCGTAAAGTGCACGTTACTATTGTACTTAAAATCTGGGCCCGGGTGGTCACTACCACTGAGATGGATGTATATGCCTTAAGCCCTATCGATGAAATCGGTATAGTCGAAAGTACTACAGCCAACACCTCAGACAAAGTCAGTGCCAGTGAATTTTCCGATGATGTTGTGTCGGCTGCGGAAACTGGTGGCGGTGACATAGAGGCTTTTGGCGAACAAAATATTATTGTCACTGGCCCTGTTACGCCTACCGCCGGGACGCCGACGACTGTCAGCGGCATGGTAACAGTAACTGGCAATAACGTAAATATTAGAACAGGTCCTGGTACCAATTTCCCAGTAGTAACTAAAGTTAACAAGGGGGCTACTTTAACCGTAAAAGAGCAGGCTTTTGGCTGGTTCAGAGTCGTACTTCCTGACGGTACTACGACTGGCTGGATTGCCAGTTGGCTGGTAAACGGGACCCCTAAAGGCTAAATAGATAACCCAGGGATGGCAAAAATCCCTGGGTATTGTTTTCTTGATAAAAATTGTTGATAAAGCAAGAAAAATCCCGGGGGCTCAAAGCTGCCGGGATTTTGGAGATAATGGGGAGAGGAGTTGGCCGGATGTTTCGGGCTGTAGAATATATAGGCCCAGTAGGGCTGGGGGCGACGTCACCCCAACTATTCCGGGCCGAAAACAGTCATGGCGACAGTAAGGTGTGTGTTGTTAAACTGTCGGCCAATCGCCTTGGTGCTAAAGTTCTGGTAAATGAATTATTAGCTGCCCAGTTTGGCTGTTGGCTAAATCTGTGTTTTCCGCCAGGGGGCCTTATCAAGATTTCCTCAGAAGTCCTTGCCGGCAGCAGGCGGCTGACTGCTGCCGGCGTGCTCCCGGGTTGGCACTTTGGTTGTGAGTATCTAAAAGGGGCAGGGTATGTAACTAAGTTCAACTTGCACCGGGCAGTAAATAAAGAACAAATGGCGGGAGTTATGCTGTTTGATCACCTGTTCCACAATCCTGACCGTACAGAGAATCGCAAAAACCTGCTGATTCGCAAAGAACAAGATGGTTATAAAATATATGCTATTGACAATTCTCACCTATTTCGTCGTGGCAAATGGACCATTGAAATGCTTAAACAATTGACTGATAGTATAACACTAAATCACCGTCGGTCGTACGGTGTGCTTTTGAAGTATTATCTTAAACCAACGCATTTTTTTAAGTATGTTCAAATTGTTAAGAATATCAAGGATGCTGAGCTTTCGGAGTTTATGGAGAGTATACCAGGCGAGTGGTTACCAGATCTGGGTGAACGGCAGGCATTACAAGAGTTTATTACCGCGCGGCGCGACAAGGTCGATTGGGTGATGCGCCGACTCACTGATTTAATCCCTAATATAAATCGGAGTGCCAACATTCACTAAGGCAAACAACTCTTCGGCATGGGCATTATGCATCCGGACACAACCGTTGGATACCATCTGGCCGATAAACCAAGGGGCATTTGTGCCATGTAAGCCATACGCGTCATAATTAAGACCCATCCAGCGGGTGCCGAGAACGCCGCCTGGGTTCATAATCTTAGTGGCAATTGCATAATTGCCAAGCGGTGTGGGTGTGGTTGGTTTGCCGATTGCGACAGGATATTGACGCACAGGGCTGTTGCCGTCAAATAGTGTTAGCTGACGCTGCGACCTTGCAATTAGTATATTTGCTCTAGGCAGGACCAATTTAGCTCTGTCAGTACAAAGAACAGGTGTCACTTCGCTCACTGTGGCAGGTTGGTTTTGACAGTAGCTGATGAAGCTCTCTCCTTCAGGCAACGTGATGGTTTTTAGCGATTCAGGGAGATAGATCATTCTGACATGCATAGATAGTTCAACCTCCGTTTTCCAGTTTAGTCTGCTTCATTATATTCAACGGTAGTTCATTTGGTTAGCGCGGTCGATGGTATAAAGGATAGACATTTTTGGTAAAAATAGGAGTAAAGGCTAAAACAGGAGATATTGTATCTGATGAGCGAAAAAACAGCAGACAATAAACAACTGGCACCTGGCAGCTTGCTTATCATTGGTGGTCATGAAGACAAAATTGGGAATTGTGTTATTCTGCGCAAATTCGTGGACATGGCCGGCGGCCGGGATAGTCGTATTGTTATTGTCGCTACGGCTACTGGTGAGCCACGTACTGTGGGCAGTGAATACAAAGAGCTATTTTCTTCCATGGGCGCTTCGGCGGTAACTATTATGGCGATTGCTAACCGTGAGACGGCCAATCAAATGCAGCAGGCTGAGATAATAAAAAATGCCAGCGGCATATTTTTCACCGGCGGCGACCAACTGCGCTTGACCAGTATTTTGGGCGGCTCAGCAGTTGACGCCGCCATTCGTGCTGCCTTTAGGCAGGGTGCCGTTATCGCCGGGACAAGCGCTGGTGCAGCAGCCATGAGTGAGACGATGATTGTAGGCGGTAACTCCAATGATACACCGAAGAAGGCTTCGTTGAGCATGGCTCATGGGATGGGCTTTTTGGGGGAGGCAGTCATAGACCAGCATTTTGCTCAACGAGGTCGTATTAATCGCTTGTTGGCTGCAGTAGCTCAAAATCCGCATGTAATGGGGATCGGAATTGATGAGGATACGGCGTTCATTGTCAGGCCTGACCGATTGTGCGAGGTAGTGGGATCTCAAACGGTAACTATTGTTGATGGCAAAAATATTATCTATTCAAATATATCAGAGTCTAACCAAAATCAGCCGTTAGTCATATCCAATGTCCTACTGCATATTTTACCAGCAGACTATGGCTTTGATTTAAACCTAAGGCGGCCCATTCAGCTTGCTACAAACTAAGATAGGGGGATTTGACATGCAACTACTATATTCCAGCTTTATTAGCGGCCCCAATGTATATAGCTATCGACCTGTGGTTAGGGCATTACTTGATATTGGTGTCTATGAGAATATTGCCAGTAATACTATTGCCGGTTTTGTAGCCCGCTTATTGATCTTGTTACCCGGGCTAAAGCAGCACTCATGCTCACGCGGATATCCGGGCGGTTTTGCTGAGCGCTTGCACGAAGGGACATATTTAGCGCATATTTTTGAACATGTTGCGCTTGAGCTTCAGACACTAGCCGGTAAAGACTACATGTCATCCTTTGGCAAGACAAGGGGTTCAGGGTGTAAAGGCATCTATAACGTTGTCTTCGGTTGTAAATCAGGTCCGGTTGGGCTTGCTGTCGCTCAGGGGACATATCAATTGCTTGCAGCCGTACTTGCAGGACAAGCCTTTAATGTGTCAGAACTGGTGGCTGAACTGAAAAGAGTTGGAGAAAGTGCCAAGTTGGGTCCAAGTACTGAAGCCATTTACGCGGCGGCCCGGCGGCGCGGCATTCCTGTTTTGCGGCCTGATTATGATACTAACTTTCTTATTTTAGGCTATGGACACAGGCAAGAGCGGGTTTGGGCCACTGTCACAGGGAGGACAAGCTCGGTTGCTGTTGATTTAGCTGGTGACAAGTATCTTACCAATAAGCTTTTACGTCAAAATGCAGTTCCTGTGCCAATAGGCTATATCGTGACAAATTTAGCTGAAGTCATAGAGGCTTTTGCTGCAATTGGCGGGCCGGTTGTTGTTAAGCCTGTTGGTGGCAACCATGGCAAAGGTGTTACTCTTAATATTTTACGTGAAAATGAACTTGAAGCGGCCTTTGTGCTTGCAGCCAAGTACGACGAGCGTGTACTTGTGGAAGAATATATTACAGGACGCCAATATCGGCTCTGTGTTGTCAATGGCAAATTAGCGGCTGGGGCGGAGCGAATACCTGCTCATGTGATTGGGGATGGCGTCCATACGATCGCTCAACTTGCAGACATTGTGAATCTGGACCCAGCACGCGGGTTTGGTCATAGCCGTGCCCTAACCCGGTTGGAACTGGATTCTGCGGCGATAACTACGCTGTCCAGACAAAACCTGACGACTCAGTCTATACCCAAGGCTGGGCAGTCTGTCTATATCCGCGATAATGCTAACCTGAGTGCTGGTGCTACGGCAGTAGATATTACTGACTGTATCCATCCTGATACTGTGCGCTTGGTTGAGCGGGCAGTGCGGCTGATTGACCTGGATGTTGCCGGTGTAGACCTTGTCGCTGCCGATATCTCTCAGCCAATGACTGCTGGGACTGGGGCAATTATCGAAATAAATGCCGCGCCTGGACTTAGAATGCACCTGCATCCGAGTACTGGGGCAGCACATGATGTGGGCGCAGATATTGTTGAATACCTGTTTCCCGCCGGCACTGACGGGAGGATACCTATTGTAGCGGTAACCGGTACTAATGGCAAAACAACTGTGACCAGACTTATCTCCCATATCTTCCGGCAAGCCGGACATAAAACCGGCATGACAACATCTGAAGGGATTTATGTTGATCAAGAGTGTATTGTCTATGGCGACACTACCGGACCGGTTAGCGCTGCCATGGTATTAGCCGATCCTACTGTTGAGGTTGCTGTGCTTGAAGTAGCGCGCGGCGGTATCGTCCGCGGCGGGCTTGGCTATGACTACGCCGATGTCGGAGTCATTACCAATATTACAGAAGACCATATTGGACAAGATGGTATTGAAGACCTTGAGGATTTAGCGTATATAAAATCGCTGGTTATCGAGACCGTACGCCCTGATGGTGTTGTGCTCCTTAATGCTGACGACCAGCGGATCGTGACACTGAAATCCAGGACTAAAGCGGAAATTGTGTACTTTAGTACACGACTTGACAACCTGGCTGTCCGCCGCCATCTGGGTGAAGGCAGAAAGGCCTGTTTTGTCAAAAACGGCATCATCTATTTGGCCAGCGGCCAATCAGAGCAGCCGATTATTCCTATAGTGGAAATACCGCTAACTCTACAAGGCTTTGCTCAGCACAATATTCAAAATGTTGTTATTGCTGCTGCCGCCTGCTGGTGTCAAGGTCTCCCGGCAACTGCCATTCGCCAAGGATTGGCCAGTTTTAGCGAAAATCACGGCCGGCTCATGTTAAAGGATGTTAGAACATTCCAGGTTTGCGTTGACTATGCTCATAATCCGGCTGGCTGCCAGGCGCTTGCAAGTACCCTCCGCCGCTTGAATCCCTGCCGGCTTATTGGCGTAATTGCCGCACCCGGCGACCGGCGTGATGATATTATTGTGAGTCTCGGCAGGGAAGCCGGCCAGGGATTTGACGTTATTTACATCAAGGAAGATCAGGATCTACGCGGCCGCCAGCCTGGCGAGACAGCGACACTACTGATGCGTGGTGTACTGGAGGCAGGCTGCGCGCCTACGCTGATTACAACCATTCTAGATGAGCGTGAGGCGGTATCAACCGCCTTGGCTTGCGCTGAAAGCGGCGATTTGGTTGCCATATTTTATGAACAGTACGGGGTAGTTATGGATGCTATAACAGCTTTTGAAAAAACAGAAAATGCCAATCGTAGTCATAGTTCAGACTATCAAGACCTGGTAGTGGCTGGGGTGCGTGCAGAAGGATAATCGGCGAAAAAATTTATGAATGAAAATTGTCAGTTGCAGGCAAATACTTCAGCAGGTAGAATATAGTAATGTAAGATATATGTGGAGGTGTTCCGGATGGAAACAAACAATTTAACTGCCGAACAGGAACTGCAACTGGTGATTTTCCGGTTAGCTAAAGAAGAATACGGATTGCCGATTACTAAAGTTCAGGAGATAAATCGCCTTGTTCCTATCACCAAACTGCCGCAGACGCCTGCATTTATGGAAGGAATCATAAACTTGCGCGGCCGGATCATTCCCGTTGTAGACCTTAGAAAGCGCTTTCAGCTTGCGGTATCAGACTATAATGACGATAGCCGGATTATTATTGTGGAAGTCGATGGCCAGACTGTAGGGGTTATTGTCGATGCTGTTAATGAGGTGGTGCGCATGCCAGCAGCGAATGTTGAACCGCCGCCGCCGACATTTATTCTTGATGCCAAGTATATTCAAGGTGTGGGTAAACTTGACGGCCGTTTGCTTATCTTGCTGGAGATTGATCAAATTCTGAGCTCGCAAGAGGCGATTGCTTTAAAGCAGCTCAGCGCATAAGGTTATGTTGACAATTAAAGCCTATGCCAAAATAAATCTTGCGCTTGATGTTCTTTATAAGCGCCCTGACGGGTACCATGAAGTAGCCATGATTATGCAGGCAATTAGTCTTAATGATACGGTAGCATTGACAAGTCAGCCTGCAACTATTAATCTTAGTGTAAATATCCCCAGTTTGGCTGCCGATACCAGCAACCTTGCTTACCGCGCTGCCGCCCTGCTTAAGGAATATACACAAACCGAGCAGGGAGTACACATTTATTTAGAGAAGCGGATTCCATTGGCTGCGGGTTTGGCTGGCGGCAGTGCTGATGCAGCTGCTGTGCTTAAAGGTCTCAATCAACTGTGGGAGCTTAATCTTAGTTTGGACGAGCTAAGCAAGCTGGCAGCCAGGCTTGGGTCAGATGTTCCGTTTTGCTTATATAACGGTACGATGTTAGCCACTGGGCGGGGCGAGGTATTAGAGCCGCTGCCGCCGATGCCGCATTGCTATGTGGTATTGGCTAAACCAGCTATTGAGGTACCGACAGCCTGGGTATACGGGCAGTTTAGAGCAAGTGAGGTCTGCGTCCGTCCTGATATTACTGCAATGCGTGAGGCCCTTGTAAGCAGTAGTCTTGCTGGTGTTGCCAGGCATCTGGCAAACGCCCTGGAGAGTGTCACAATCCCGGCGCATCCGGAAATTTTAAAGATTAAGGAAGATATGCTGGCGTATGGGGCTATGGCGGCGCTCATGTCAGGCAGTGGCCCAACAGTATTTGGTCTTTCAGAGTGCCTGGAGCAGGCTGAGCAGATTGCCGGCCAGCTAAGGTCTCAGGGGGTACCAGAAGTATTTATAGCAGAAACAGTATCAAAGGTGGAGTGATTGTGGAGAGGCGATTAGTACCTATCAAATTAGACAGCTACAAACCACTAAGGGAAGTAGTAGCTGAAACACTAAGAGAAGCTATAGTAAATGGTATTTTAAAACCTGGTGAGCGACTCATGGAAATCCAACTGGCTGAAGAGCTGGGTGTCAGCCGGACGCCGGTTCGGGAGGCTATCCGGAAGCTTGAACTGGAAGGGTTTGTTGTCATGATTCCCCGTCGAGGAACCTATGTGGCCGATTTGTCAATAAAGGACATCAATGAGGTATTTGAAATCAGGACTGCGCTTGATGTATTGGCTGCCGGGCTTGCTGTTGAGCGCATTACCGAAGACGAGCTAGAGCAGCTTGAACGCTTGCTTGTGGAAATTGGTGAGTTAATTGAACAAGATGATGCCGATAGGCTGGTGGAATCTGACAGCCAATTCCATGATATCTTATATAGAGCCAGCCGTAATGACCGTTTGGTGGGCATTATCAATAATCTCCGAGAGCAATTTACCCGTTTTCGGTCAATCTCGATCCAATACCCCGGCCGTATGCAAAAATCAGTGGAAGAACACCGGCGACTGGTTGAAGCTATTGCCAGCCGCGATACTGATTTAGCTCAGCAACTTGCCCGTGAGCATATGGAGAACTCTGAGCAGACACTACTGCAGGATTTGAACGAGCGCCGTCAGGCTTAAAATCTCAAAGGAGTGTACATAATGGTTGATGCCATAATCCTAGCTGGTGGGGAAAATAGTAAGAATCTAAATCGTTATACGTCTCAGCCCTATGAGGCCATGATTGATATTGCTGGTAAGCCAATGGTTGAATTTGTGGCTGAGGCACTTGCTTCCAGTTCACTCATATCCCGCATTTTTATAGCCGGTCCGGCTCTTGAGCTGGCCAAATGTAATTTCCCGGAGAAGGCAGTCATCGTGGCTGGCGGGCAGACGATTATGGAGACCATTAGCTTAGGTGTAAAGGCATTAGGGCATGAGAATCTGACATTAGTTGTAACAGCCGATATACCGCTTTTGACGCCAGGGGCTGTTGAGGATTTTCTGACTCAGTGTGCCAGCGTGCATGCTGATTTATATTATCCTATTGTCACCCGGGGCGATCATGAACGTCGGTTTCCTGGAAATAAACGGACTTATGTGCGCTTGAAAGAGGGGATTTTTACCGGCGGCAATATTTTTCTGGTAAATCCTAAAATTGTACCCCACTGCATGCAGGTAGCTGAGCGTATTATTGCCAATCGTAAGAATCCTTTTAAATTATGCTGCCTGTTAGGCTGGACCTTTGTTGTACAGTTCATTTTCGGCACGCTTAAATTAAATCAAGTAGAAAAAAGGGTAGGGGATATTTTAGGTATTAAGGGTGCCGTTATCCGGTCACAGTATGCCGAGCTTGGCATTGATGTGGACAAACCAAGTGATTTGGAATTAGTACGAAGCTGTTTTACATAAGGCTGCTGACAGAACGCGGATAAACCGCGTTTTTTCTTTTATCCTGTTGGAAAGTAAACTTTCCTCCTGGATGAGGTCGACTAAACTTCAGATGGGGCACAACCCCACCTGAAGCTAAGTCTCGCTTCACAATTATTTTT
The DNA here is from genome assembly GCF_900176355.1 of Sporomusa malonica. Classification (GTDB taxonomy): domain Bacteria; phylum Bacillota; class Negativicutes; order Sporomusales; family Sporomusaceae; genus Sporomusa; species Sporomusa malonica. Next base: position 201,586 of record NZ_FWXI01000007.1, read on the forward strand.
GGACTGAGCAGGAATTGTGGCATCTGTAGAGAATGTGAATAAAAAAATAGTTTTAGGAGAAAATATTCGGTATTTCCCTGATTGTGGAGGAAGTAAGCATGGATAAAGTACGGAAAATGGAACGGGTAGCTGCTTTGACGAAGCTTATGTCAGACAGGCCCCGCCATTTGTTTTCGCTCAGTCATTTCAGCGAGCTTTTTGGCGCTGCCAAATCGACCATATGTGAAGATATTACTACAATAAAAGAAACCATGGGACATTTCGGGCTGGGGACCATTGAGACTGTGGCTGGAGCGGCCGGCGGTATCCGGTTTATTCCCACTGTGTCAGCTAAGGAGACAGACCGGCTGCTCAATGAGCTGGCTCGGCGGCTGGCTGAGCCAGACCGCATTATTCCTGGCGGTTTTTTATATATGTCAGACTTGCTGTTTACCCCCCATTTGATGGTCAAAGTGGGCGAGATATTTATGGAGCGGTTGGCCCATTTATCACCTGATTATATCTTAACAGTTGAGACCAAAGGCATTCCATTGGCATTTATGACAGCTCGCGCCTTTGATCTGCCGCTGATTACTGTGCGGCGCGGCAGTAAGGTAACCGAGGGTTCGGCAGTAAGCATTAATTATGTTACAGGTTCATTTAAACGCATTCAAACCATGTCGCTGCCCAAACGGGCATTGCCGGCTGGCGCTAAAGTACTCATTATTGATGATTTCATGAAAGCCGGTGGAACAGCGCGCGGTATGGTTGATCTGGCGCAGGAAGTAGGCGCAAAGGTGTGTGGTATTGGCGTACTTGTAGCAACAGCTGAACCTGAGCCTAAATTAGTAGAAGACTATCTAGCGCTGCTTATTTTACATGATGTACATGAACATACTAAAGTAACAGATATCAGGCCGGTACTAACATCCGGTTGATGCTGCCGCAAAAGTCCACCTGCGTTGTTGTTCCTGTGGTTACTTGCTTGCGTACGTTCTGTGTACGCGGCGCTGCGCAATCCTCGTCGCGCCTAGCATCTGGAGCTTTTTCGGCAGCATCTATTAAAAGGAGGAAGACAACGGTGTCTGACACTACTACTGCCACGGTAACGCTGGCTGACATTGAGAAAGCCCGGGAGGCCTTAGACGGCGTTATTCATCATACCACTCTTGATAAAAGTAATACGTTCAGTACGTTGACAGGCAGTGAGATTTATTTAAAACTAGAGAATTTGCAGAAAACCGGGTCTTTTAAGATTCGGGGGGCATACAATAAAATAAACAGTTTAACCCCGGCAGAAAAGGCGCACGGGGTTATTGCTGCGTCGGCGGGGAACCATGCCCAAGGGGTAGCTTACGGTGCCAGTCAGGCAGGAATTAAAGCTACGATTGTCATGCCGGAGATTGCTCCTTTAGCCAAAATTACGGCTACCCGGGGGTACGGGGCAGAGGTCGTGCTGGCAGGGGGCGTCTATGATGAAGCTTACAGTAGGGCGAGAGAACTTCAGGCTGAAACCGGCCAGACGTTCATTCATGCTTTTAATGATCCTGCAGTTATTGCTGGTCAAGGCACAATCGGCCTTGAAATATTACAGGACTTAGAAGATGTTGACGCCATAATCGCGCCTATCGGCGGCGGCGGTATGATTGCCGGTATTGCTGTAGCTGTTAAAGAATTAGCGCCTCACATCAAGGTGTATGGCGTGCAGGCCCAAGGTGCACCTGCTATGTATATGTCCAAGAAGGCGCATGCCATTAAGACAACCAGAGATGCTGAAACCTTTGCTGATGGGATTGCTGTTAAAATACCGGGTGATGTGACCTTTGCCCTGATTGATAAATATGTAGACGATATTTTTGTCATTGATGATGAAGCCATTGCCAGTACCATACTCATGCTGTTAGAACGAGCTAAGCTGATGGTCGAAGGGGCTGGCGCAACAAGTCTTGCGGCAGTGTTACATGGCAAAATTCCGGCCAAAGGTAAAATCGTCAGTGTAATATCTGGCGGCAATGTTGATGTTAATTTTATCTCCCGTATTATCGAACGAGGTCTGGTGAAAGCCGGTCGGCGTGTGAGGCTGCAGACTGTTGTAGTCGACAGGCCGGGCAGTCTGCAACGGCTTTTAGCTATTATTGCCAAGCTGCAGGCTAATGTTCTCTATGTCTCCCACGACAGAGTCGAGCGGCATGTGCCGCTAGGCCAGGCTGTTGTCGAAATTGGTTTGGAAACCAGAGATGTTCTTCATACCGAGCATATCATGGCCTCACTTCGCCACGAAGGGTATAAAGTGGAGATTATCTAGGTGCAGCTTAGAGGAATTTGCATATTTGTGTCGAAGGGGTTAATTCACCCGATTGACCGAGACTGAGTTTATCCTAACTGAGTCAGGCCTTGGTATGCCTAACCAGTCTTAAGAATCTTAAGACTTAGGAATGAGTTCTTCTTAACAGCAGTCGGGAATGGAGGTATATAGATGTCAAATTTGATGGCCATCATCCTTGCGGCTGGTAAAGGCACGCGGATGAAGTCGGCCTTGCCCAAGGTTCTGCATCAGGTAGGTGGTAAACCTATGGTTCAGCAGGTGCTTGATGCAGCCAAGTTCGCCGGAGCGGACAAGAATGTAGTTATCATTGGTTTCGGCGCTCAGGCTGTAGCTGATGCATTGGCTGGTCAAGCTGAATTTGCTGTTCAGACAGAGCAGCTAGGAACCGGGCATGCGGTTATGCAGGCCAGGAAAGAACTAGCTGACTTTGACGGCACTGTTATGGTACTGTGCGGTGATACGCCGCTTCTGACCGGAGAATTGTTAAGAACGCTCTACACAGAGCATGCTAATGCTCAAGCAGCAGCTACTGTGCTTACCGCAATCATGCCTGACCCTGCAGGGTATGGGCGGGTTATCCGCAATCCAGCAGGACAGGTTGTAAAAATTGTCGAACACAAAGATGCCAGCCTGGTAGAATTGGCAGTAAGTGAGATCAATACCGGCATCTATTGCTTTGAAGCCAAAGAGCTTTTGCAGGCACTTGATGGTTTGACCTGCAATAACGCTCAGGGCGAGTACTATCTGACAGATGTCGTGGCAATTTTAAACAGTCAAGGTCAAAAAGTATGGGCAGTAAAGGCTCCTGATTACCATGAAACGTTGGGGATAAACTCCCGGGTGCAGCTGGCTGAAGCCGAGCAGCTAATCAGGCGGCGCAAGCTGGACTTACTGATGGAAAGTGGCGTTACCATCATGGACCCGAATAGTACTTTTATTGATAGCCAGGTTGAAATTGGCCCTGATACCATTATTTATCCCTTTACCTGGATCGAAGGAAACACCAAAATCGGCACTAACGTGGCAATTGGCCCCAACAGTCGCATCACAAATACTGTAATCGGTGACAATGTAACCATCCATTTTACATATGCCCATGACTGTACAATTGGCGATCAAGTGACTGTCGGACCGTATGTTCATCTACGGCCGCAAACTGAACTCAAAAACGGAGTCAAGATCGGAAACTTTGTCGAAGTAAAAAATACAGTTGTTGGTGAAAAGAGTAAGATACCGCACCTGAGCTATATCGGCGACACCGATATGGGTGCTGGTGTCAATATCGGTTCAGGCACTATTACGGTTAATTATGACGGTAAAAACAAAAACCGTACTACAATAGAAGATCAAGCCTTTATCGGCTGTAATACCAATCTGGTAGCACCGGTTACTGTTGGCCATGGTTCCTATGTGGCTGCAGGCTCAACCATTACCAAAAACGTTCCCCCCGGTTCTTTAGGGGTAGCACGCGCCCGTCAAAATAATATTGAGGGCTGGGCGGAAAAACAGCGGAGGTAAGAAAAATGCAAGACACAAAACGGTTACGAATATTTAGTGGTAATGCCAATCCGGTATTAGCCCAGGAGATTGCTGCTTATCTGGGACTTACAGTGGGCGATGCTTTTGTTGGCAAGTTCAATAATGGTGAAATTCAAGTTATGATTGACGAAAGCGTACGCGGCACTGATGTGTTTATTGTTCAGCCGACAAGCTATCCGGTCAATGATAATATGATGGAACTACTCATCATGATTGATGCGGTAAAACGGGCTTCAGCCAAAAATATTACTGCTGTCATTCCTTACTACGCATACGCACGTCAGGATAGAAAAACCCGTGGGCGTGAGCCTATATCGGCTAAGCTGATGGCCAATCTTCTAACAGTAGCTGGCGCTACCCGGGTTGTCACCATGGATCTCCATGCCGGCCAGATTCAGGGTTTCTTTGATATTCCGGTAGATAACCTGCCAGGCGTACCCACGCTGGCCGAGTATATTATGTCTTTGAATCTGGAAGACCTTGTTATTGTATCACCAGACTTAGGTGGTGTATCGAGAGCAAGGCTGTTTGCTGATAGGATGCATGCGCCGATTGCTATTATTGAAAAGCGCCGTCCTGCTCCTGGCGTGGCTGAGGTCATGAATTTGATTGGCAACGTCGAGGGCAAAACAGCTGTTATTGTGGACGATATTGTTGATACTGCCGGTTCCTTGACCGAGGGCGCTAATGCCCTGGCCAGAATGGGTGCCAAAGCCGTATATGCCTGCTGTACTCATGCTGTGTTAAGCGACCCAGCGGTAGAACGGATTGAAAAGTCGAATATTACCGAACTTATTGTTACTAATACCATCCCTATGTCAGAGGCAAAACGTACTTCTAAGATTAAAGTACTTTCGGTTGCTCCGCTCTTGGGCGAGGCTATCATCCGGATTTTTGGCGAACTGTCTGTCAGTAAACTGTTTGACGATTAAGGCAGGTTACTGACAACTTAAGGATATAACGGGGGTAACTCAAAATAGGGCGCGAATCATCGCGCCCTATTTTGTAAATACACTGCTATGAATAATTATACGATTACTCGGGCTCGAGCAGCTGATATTGAGGGCATTGCCTGCCTGTTTACTGAGAGCTTCATCGACAGTGTGCTGCATCATTGCGGCGGACGTCTGCCCAAACCTCAGGCTATGCAGGATGTTTTTAGTCTGGTTTATGCGGCAGAACCTGAGGCTGCGCTGATCGCCAAAGACAGAGCCGGACAACTGATCGGCTATTGCTTTGCTCCTGTACGGTTAAACCGGCTCTGGCTAAAAGCCATTACCGGCGGGCACCTTGTCAAATGGGCCTGGCGCTGGCTGACAGGCAAATATGGGTTTGGCCTTCATCCTGTCAAAGTCATTCTATTAAATAAACTGGCATTTCTCCGTTCAGCGGCCACTCCTGGCAAAACGGCCAACGCCCGCATCTTATCAATTGCTGTTAGTCCAGCCGCACGCGGGCTGGGAGTAGCTAGTGCGCTCATGGCTCAGGCCGACAACTATTTCCGTGAGAATCATGTGACACGGGTACGGCTCGAGGTACGCCCGGATAATCGTCCGGCCATCCGGGTCTATGAAAAGCTGGGCTATTATGCGGGGGGAACTACTTATGATTCGCAAGGTCCCTGGCTCATCATGTTTAAAGAAATCTCCTGAAATGGGGTCTAAGGTCAATGTTTGAAACCAAAGTCCGGCTTATCAGTATGCTGGGGCTACTGACAATAGCAGTCATCTTTAGCCTGGTACTTGACTATTTCCGGATACTCAGGCGTCCGTACCGCCTTGGTTTGGGGATGGCTATTCTCGGCATTACCGCCGGTTTTATTCTTACACTTCATGCTGTGCTGCCGGAGAATCATTTTTACGGACCGGTTTTTTCAGAAGTCAGGACAAGTCAAAAGCTGGTGGCATTGACTTTTGATGATGGGCCTTATCCGCCATATACCGGACAAATTCTGGATGTTTTAAAAGAGAAACAGATACCGGCCACCTTCTTTGTTATTGGCCAAAATGCTGCGAAATACCCTGACATGCTCCGGCGTGCTGTTGCTGAAGGTCATCAGTTAGGCAATCATACCTACAACCATGTAGACCTTTTAAAGGCTGACCGTGAGGCCGCTATCGGTGAAATTGAAAAAACCAACAAGGTGATTGCCGAGGCTGTAGGGTATGCGCCGCATGTCATGCGGCCGCCGCATGGCTTTCGCGATGCTGTTGTCATGGATATAATGGCTGAATATCAATTCAAGGTTGTGGAGTGGTCGGTCTCCAGCCGCGACTGGGTAAATCCGGGCGCTGATGTGATCGCCGACAGGACTCTGCGTAAAGTAAAGAACGGTTCAGTCATACTACTGCATGACGGGGATGGAATAGCTGGTGTAGCGCCGCGCGCCCAAACAGTGGAAGCTACCCGGCAGATTATTGACAAGTTGTTGGCCCAAGGGTATAAATTTGTTACTGTTGATGAAATTCTTAAGATAGCGGAGGAGTAGCGTGAAGATTGTTGTTGGCCTGGGGAACCCCGGGCAGGAATACAGCGCCACCCGTCACAACATCGGCTTTATGGCTGTAGACAAGCTGGCTGAAAAGTGGGCGATAACAACATGGCGCGAACGGTATAACGCATTGGTGGCTGAATACCGGGGTGAGGAAACTGTGCTATTGGTTAAGCCGCTGACATATATGAATTTGAGCGGCAGAGCAGTAGCGCCGCTGGCTGCTTTTTATAAAGTGCCATATGACGATATTACTGTTATCTATGATGATCTGGATTTACCTGCCGGCCGCTTGCGTCTCAGGCTCAAAGGAGGATCTGGCGGTCATCGTGGCATTGAATCAATGTTGTACGAGCTGGCTAAAGATGAATTTGGCCGGGTTCGGATTGGTATCGGCCGGCCGCCGCAGGGCTGGGAAACAGCTAACTATGTGCTTGGCCGGTTTACCCCTGAAGAGGCGCCAGCCATCAGCCAGGCAATCGGACAGGCGGCAGATGCTGTTGAGTGCATTTTAAAAGAGGGCTTTACAAAGGCCATGAATAAATTTAATAAAGGGTAGATAACCATGATTACAGCTCTTTACGCTGATAAAAACGGCGAAATATTTGACGCGCCCGGCTATCAGGCCGCTGGCCGTCTGGGAACAGAATATCTTGCGCTGAAGCCGGATGATCTGATTCGGCTGCCGGAAGGCGCGGAACTGATGTTTCTGCCGGCACGGGACGCGCTGTATCTGGCAGGTGGAGTTTCTAAGAAAATGAAAGGCCGTTTGGCAGTGGCGGCGATGTTGCCGGTAGGCTATACCCGCACCCTGCTGCCTGCCTATGCCCGGCGTCCGGACGCGCCACAGCTGCCACTTTTCGGATACACAGCTGCCGCTCTTTTTAATGATGAAATCTATGTGGCTGCCGTAAGAACAGCAGATAACGCCAAATGGCATCCCTACCGGTACAATACTCCAGACCTAAAGAAACGGGTTGCCCAGGTGAAGCGGGATTTGCCCAATAACCGCTTAGTCGAACATTTGGCCAACTGCTCGCTCACCTGGCACTGTTGTACGGCACAAAACCTGTTTTATCGCCGTTGGGAAGCCGGCATCCCTGTTTCCCCGGCTTGTAATGCCAACTGCCTCGGCTGTATTTCCTTGCAGCCAGCCGAGTGCTGCCCGGCTCCTCAGAGCCGTATAGCCTTTGCGCCTACAGCAGAAGAGATCGCTGCCATTGGTCTATATCATTTAACAAATGCGCCTGAGCCGATAATTAGCTTTGGGCAAGGCTGTGAAGGCGAGCCATCGCTTGCTGCCGGGGCCATTGCTGCAGGCATCCGGCTCATCCGGAGCAAAACCGATCGAGGACAGATAAACATTAATACCAATGCCGGGTTTACCGAAGGCATCAAAGCCATTGTTGATGCAGGCCTAAACAGTATGAGGGTCAGCATTATCAGCGCTTTGCCAGCCACCTATCAGGCTTACTATCAGCCCGGATACAGTCTGGAACATGTGAGGCAGTCAATTGCCTATGCTAAGCAGCATGGTGTATATGTATCCTTGAACATGCTCTTATTCCCCGGGCTTAACGACCGGCCTGAGGAGCAGGCAGCCTGGCTTGACTTCCTGGGTGATACCGGGGTAGATATGATTCAGCTTAGGAATCTTAACTTTGACCCTGATGCTTTTCTCGCGGCTATGCCTGTAGGTGGTCAGCCTGGCGGTGTGCGAAATTTTCTTAAAGAAATCATGGAAAAATTTCCTGCAATTAAGCTGGGTAGTTTTACTGAAAAAATCTAAATCGTTCAAGGGTGTCAAAACGTCCCGCGCTATGCGTATGGGACGTTTTGTGTTTTTTTACACTAAGGTTAATCCTGGTGTAACCCCACAGTGCAGAAAAAACCTAATAAAAAATATAAAATACAAAAAACATACCTTGACAATAAACATGTGTAGCTATATGATGTATACAAAGCGGATAAAAGATAAATTATATTGTAACAATGTAAATAAATAAAAGGGGCGGTTACCTGTGTCGGAAAAGTTACAGAGTGTTCTAGAGAATAACCAAGGCAAGGAAATCTTGCATCCCGGCGAGTTTAGCGAACTAGGAAGCCTTGATCCCAATGTTGACCAAAACTTAATGCGCTTATCTGGTACTGTATAGTTAATCACCGGAATTTCAGCAACATCTGAAATTCCGGTTGTTTTTTTTGCAGGATTTACCGGAACAGGCAAAGAATTATGAGAATATCCGGTTGACACATGTCGAAAAATAATCCTTGCTAAAGAAAACACGGCTTGCGCCGAGCCTTAGCGAAAGCGGAAGCCGCTGTTGCACTTATCCAGACGGAAAGTTATACTTTCCTACAGGATAACAAAACTCGCAGGGGGCGGAATTATTGATAACCGGCAATTATATTAAGTATTGTTTTGGTAGTCAGTCATGCCATGTGGATGCTGTGCACGCTACCTCACCGCAATCTGATCGCTTTACCGATGAGATTGTTGCTGGGATTATAACGAAAACGGGTTGTGCTGGGATTATTGGCACTGTGTCTCGCACAGTTGCAGATCTTAACCGTCCACCGGGTCAAGGCAATGAGGAAGCTGTATGGGAATATCGGGATGTTATTGGCCAATTTTTATATAATACAGGACTACTCAAGCCAGGTAGCCGGAACTTAGCCCGGCCATACCTGCATATTGGAATTCACGGGATGAAGGATCAGCCACATGGGCCGCTGAGCATTGAAGTAGGGACAATTCATGGAAAGACATGCTCGGTTAGAGTCAAGAAGTGGTTTGGTGAAACCCTGAAGGCTAAGGTTAGGGACTATTCTCCTGATATCAAAGTTATTTTTGACAAGCATTGGGTGGGAAATCAGTCGCTCGCTTCACACCGCTGGGGTGAGGGGCGGCGTTATCCTGGTTATGGCAAGAACTACAATGCCTTTCAGGTGGAGATTGCCCGTACCCTTAGGGAATACCACCGTCAGGAGATGATTGATATTTTTACTGCCGTTGTGGCAGATTTTACTCTTATGTTTTCCAGGAGGTAATTATTTTGGGCAAAATCAAAAAAAATCTTAGTGACAGCGAGATGTTAAAAGGCTGGCAGGAACAGCCGACGTTTGAGACCGAAATCAATGATGAGCCTGTCCGGCCAACGGTTAAAGCGGTAAAAAAAGACCCGGTAGAGGATATTAATAGCGCTTATTTTACACCAGAACTCAAGGAATCAGTTGGGAAAGCGTTATTGGAGCTTAAGCTCAACCTGTATAAAGAAGGAATTGTTGATTATCAGATAAAGGTTTCATGTCAAGGCAATCAAGTGTTGCTGACGGCAGTGCCACCAAAAGAAAAACCGGTACAGAGTGTTAACCAGCCTGTACATCGCGGGGGCAGAAGTAAAGGATAGGGTGATTCGGCCTATCCTTTTTATTACAATCTAATCGTGCTCTGGCGGCAGCGGTTCATGGGTAAGTTCAAATAGTGCGGCAGTAAACTCAGCAATATGTTCTTTTTCTTCATTCATTAAATGGCAAAATAGCATTTGTACTTCAGCGTTTTCGGCATCCAGCATATAACGCTGATATTTATTGACAGCCAGAAATTCGTCGCTAAGGGCCTTGGTTAGAAGGTTAACAGTGGGCATCTCCTTACGGTCTGGCAGGATTACTTGGACATCATTTGTGCCAGCTTCTTTGGCGATGACCTTTGCTTTGGGCTTAAACAGCGGGCGGGTCATTACTAGCATATCAAGGCCTGCTTCACTGAGCAGATCAGCCTGTACCGGGTCCAACCGGGAAATCTCCCGCATAGTTTCTACATAGTGATGCATCTCATCTTCGGCAACATCGAGAAATAAGTGGGGTGTGCATGAGCTCCTTGCAGCATCCAAATAAAAAGCTATCGCATTACGCTCGTCGGCGGCAGCATCCCGCAACAGCAGTAAATCCGGGGAACTGGGACATTCTTCAATAGGGCATACAATATTAGTTTCGGCTAAAACCTTGGGCTTAGGCCTATTTTTATAAGCTCGAAACAAAGCCATATATCCACCTCCCGATAATCTTATATAGTGTATGCCGGGAAGGGAAGAGACGTTAATGCAGGCAGGATATTTCACTGCTTGTGTCATATAGTACTTTGAACATCTTACAAAAAGAGGCGGGCAGATGGACGAACAACAACAAACCAATATGCATATAGAGGAACTGACTGCCAAACTAGCACTGCTCGAGGCTGAGAATAATCAACTTAAACGCACGCAACAAAGTATAGCTGAGGTAAATAACAATTACCTGATGCTGCATTATTTGACAAGTAATATTCAAGACTGTCAGACAACGCAGGAACTATGGGAAACTTACTTACACAACTTGAGCGACTGCGGTTTTAACTATGATCATGTCGCACTTTTGCTGCCTGATGATAATGAACAGTTTACGACAAAATTGACGCTTGAAGACTGCAAACTCACTCAGACGACTGTCGCGGTTGGAGACGGCTATATAGCGCAGGCAATTACCACCAAGGCTTCAGCCACATCGCCTGATAACTTGAAGGCGGCTGTGCCGATAGTGAGAAAAGCGGGTGTGGTTAGAGCGCTTTTGCTGGCTGAAAAAGCAAGCGGCATCTTTTTTGAGGATCTACAGCTCTTAGATTTATATGTCCGGCAAACGGCAGCTACCATTGAAAATATAATCTTAAATGAAAATCTCCGGCAATTTCAGGAGCTATTAGGGCGGCAGCTTGACCAATTTGTCATGCTCCACTATGTAACTAAAGCTATCCACGATGCGGGTAATTATTATGACGTGTTGGCGAATTATTTGACAACGTTGTGTTCACCACTAGGCTTCGGTTTTCAGAAAGGTGTTCTTTATATTTTCGCTGAGAATAAACTCCAAAAAGCCAGTTTGGAGGACGAGAAACTGGTAGTAATGGAACTGGAGGCATTTGAAGGCCAGCTGATTAATGGCGTAATAAAGGCAAAACGATATGAGCTTTCCCCAGACCGCAGTCATTTGGTTATGCCGCTTAACTCCTGCGGTAATATTACTGCCGTTATCGAAATCAATCATGATAAAGAGATAACACCTGAGCAGATTCAAATGCTTGAAATATTTGCGATGCAAACATCTTCGGCGATTGATAATACCAGACTTAAACTCCACTTAGAATATTTGAGCTTTCATGACCCGCTTACCAGCCTTTATAACCGCGCTTACTTTGAGAAAGAAATACAACGGATTGAGACTGAAAGTCTATATCCTGCAGGCATCATTATCTGTGATTTAGATGGCCTCAAAATGGTGAATGATACTTGGGGCCATAATGCTGGTGACAAATTTATTGTTGCAGCAGCTACAATTATTAAATGTGCAGTGCCGGATAGCGCGGTGGCGGCTCGGATTGGCGGCGATGAGTTCGGTATTATCATTACCGGTAATGAAGCTCAAACAATCGAAAAAGCTGGGCTTAAGCTAAAGCACGAGCTTGAGAGGCACAATGCCAGCTTGCCGGATATTCCGATTGGAATGTCCATCGGTTGGGCGGCTAGCGCTGAGCCGGTAGAAGTAATAGAAATTTTTAAACAGGCCGATAGTCAGATGTATCGCGATAAGTCCCTTCACGGTAAGGCCAGTCGCGAATATATTCTGAAGATGACTAAACGGCATTCAGATGTTAGGCTATAGAATAGGTAGTGTTTTTGGCGGGGAGAATGGTATGCAAAAATTGGGGTTAGCCTGTAAGTATATAAATTATCTGGTAATAGCTGCAGTATTACTGCCAATAATTTTCATTGCCGAGGTTGTTTATGTTGAACGCCAGTATACTGCGAGTGCGAGGCAAGCGCAGACCCAGGAGCTTGCAAAGCTTAGGACTGCAGCAGCAGCAGCCTGGCTTGACGGCCAGGCTGCTTATCTCAGAGGAATTGCTGGATTACAAAGTGTTCAAGCAGGTAATCAGGAGGTCTTGGCAACTGAGTTCCGTTCGTTGCTTGCTGCTAAGACGGGTTTCCTCTCACTGGAATATACAGGAATAGATGGGGAAACCCAAGTGAATACTAATGAGCTTTCCACTAGTTACATTGGTGATCGTGCATATTTTATCGCGGCTGCCGCTGGGCAGCAATACATTGGTGAACTACCAGGGACAGATTGGCAGCAGGGAGAAGACGTGACGGTGGTGGCTGTACCTGTTACCGTCAATGGTGAGATTACAGGGGTTGTTTGTGGGGTTATCGCCAAAAAATCAATTGAAACGATGACTGCCAGACTTGTTCCTGCAGGAAATGAACCGGTGCCTACCAACCGGTGGCTTGCCTGGCTGGGGCTGGTGTACCTGCTGGGGGTAATACCCCTGCTGCTTATTGTCTATGTGCTCTGGCGGTCCCCCGGTACCACTGCCGCCGAACCGGAGACAGACAGTCCAAAATTTAATAAACCGCCAGTTGCCGTTGATAGAGCGTTGGCAGCAGCCGCGACAACGGCCTATAAGGCAATTAAAATGGCAGCAGACTCAGTGCCTGCCGCCATAACAAATGAGATACCTGGTGAAATACGAGTAACAATGCCTGATAAAGTACTTTCAGCGCCTGTGCCCGAAACAGAGCTGATCGGTGCACAACCCATCCAGGATGAATTAACAGGTTTGTACACGCAGGCTGGGTTTGAAAAGGTGTTAGCTGCTGCCGCAGGAAAGGCAGATATCGGCATAATTGCGTGCAGCATTGACGGTATGAAAGTCATCAATGATTTTCTGGGGAAAAATACCGGTGACGTGATTATTAAGGCTGCGGCTGAGAGCATTAAGTCAGCCATTGGCTCAGCACAAACAGCAGCCCGTTTGGAGGGTGACAAGTTTGCGGTGCTGATACCTAATGGCGTGGCATCAAGTCTTGAAGACAGTAAAAAAGACATTAGATACTATGTTGACCTTCATAACTTGCTTCATCCTGAATTGCCTCTTAGCATAACGGTAGGCTGTGCTGCTGCCGAACACGGCCAGGACCTGCATTCGGTATTGTACAACGCAATTAGTGACATGGAAAGTCAAAAACCTGTCAGCCGGGTAGAAGCCCGCAAATTCATTATGTGGTCAATTAAACGATACCGGCGCCGGACGTAACCGTTAATCCCGGCTGAACTTCTTCAGCCCCTGACGGAACGCGGCTATTGTTTCCTCAGACTCGTCCAAGACATAAATACGGCCAGGTCTGCCGGAAGAATCATAGTCGATGCCGTTCCACCAAATGGCGGCTTTAATTTTAGAGAACTGGCCAATTTGTGTAAACATCCTGTTCATCCAGGCAGCTTTGTCGCCACCGACTGAATTAGAGCCGAACTCTGTAATCATAAATGGCTTGGCAAAGTGCCGGTCATATTCGGCATAGATATCAGGGTAAATGTGGTCAAACTCGCGCCACTTTTCTCCGGGGAAATAAGTACCTGTATTATATCCTGTCAAACCAATAATATCCACATACTCGTCGCCTGGATAATACATCAGATAGTGATTCCATTTAAAGTTTGGGAAAGACAAATCATGCGGGTTCCATACCCAGAGCACATTATCAACATCGTTATTATCAAAAATAGCGCGGATATGCCGCCACATGGCCTTATACAGCTCAGCATCCTTGCTATAATTGGAGGATGAATACCAGCACCAGTCGCCGTTCATTTCATTGTTCAGACGAAAGATAACTGGGTGGCCGAAAGTCTTTAACTGCTGCGCATATAGGTTAAAATAATCGTCATACTTGCCGTCTAGGATGTCGTAAATAGCCCCAGAGTTATCGGTGAAATTGTAGCTGGTTTGCAATGTCAGTTCGACAGTGCGGCCATGCTCATAAGCCGACTCCAGGGCACGGATAGGCAGGTTTTCGTCAAACGATTGATAGCGCACCAAAATGGGAAAAGTGTAGCTAAGCTGGCTTTCCAGAAGATCAAGCTTTTCGAAAGTTTGGGGTGCACCCGGTTCAAAGATACCCCAGCGGAGCGGGCTGGTAACACCGAAAAATTTGTCATAGAAAGCACGTGTTTCGGCATTAAGGGGAGTATGTGGCTGGTTCATAGGCAGATTAAAGCGAGGTGCGCCCTGACGCTCGGTTAAAGTAAAGCTGGCAGCAATTTCTCTGGCATTGTCAATTGGCTGGGTTGACTTGATAAAGATGGAATATACCTCATTCTGATTTTTTATTAGCTCGATGCTAGAGTAATGGTTTTTGTCATTAGGCAGCCGCTGCAGCGGGCGGCGAGTCCAGTTCAAGAGGTGGATGGTAAAGCCGTTTTGGCGGTATGTTTCGTCAAGCAATAGAGAATGATCTTTGCGATTATTAATAAACTTGTTACTATAGCTTATATAGTCGTTGGCAGTGGCCGGTGTACCTGCAAAACTATCATAAAAGATTTCTATTCTCAGATTATCATTGGACAGCACAGTGACGATTGGTGATAGTGAGGCGTTTACAGTAAGGCCGTGCGGGACAAGTACCGAATAGCCGTTGGCATAATCGGTTAGTCGCTCATGACGGCTGTCGACATAGGTGGTAACTTTGACGTCATCGTCAGAACCTGGTGCAAAGGCGGTATACTCCCCGTTGATGATGGAGGCGGCATTGACCGAGGCTGATAATGCTGTCGCTAAGAAGAGGGCTGTTAATAACCGATAGAAGTTGTGCATAACGGTTTCTCCTTCGAATTAATCCGATGACTAACCCGCTCTAAGACTCCCATCTTCTAAAAGTGGGAGTTAAGAGCGGCTAAGTCCCTGGATAAGGGCGACTAACCTTCAGCTGGGGTTAAAACCCCACCTGAAGCTAAGTCTACTTTATCTCATAAACATACTTAATTATTATCGTGACAAGCAACAATTTCCTTAATGTTAGCATCTTAAAAGCCGCAAAAGCTGCAGATACTACACATGGGATTGATTGAATTCTATGACTTTCGTCACAGACGCGCTGGCTCTTTCGAGGTATATTTAGAGTAAGTCCGTCTGTGTCAGGCGGCGCAACAAATAAAGGAGGGGATTAAACAATGGCATATAAGATTAATTCTGAGTGTATTAAGTGCGGCGCATGTGCGTCGGTCTGCCCAGTTGATGCTATTTCTGAAGGCAATACCCAATACGACATTGATCCTGGCCTATGTATTGACTGTGGCGCATGTGCGGCCGTGTGTCCGGTAGGCGCCATCAGCCCTGGCGAATAGCGGGTTCCATAAGGTTTATACGGAGGGAATTAGTCCAGCTTTTACGAGCTGGGCTTTTACATATATAATAAACTGCTTGGGGGTTATGTCAGGGGGGACGGTTCTTTTGACACGAGAGGAGAGGGTTATATGTTGGAATTTGAATATCTAAAACACTTGCCGATTTTTGAGGAGTTGGCTCCGGCTGATTTGGCAGCCATCAGCAATGTTACACTTGAACGCCGCTATAAAAAGAATATGATTATCTTTATGGAAGGAGAACCAGGTGAAGGCTTTCATTATGTTAAAAGTGGCAAAGTGAAAATCGTTAAGATGGCGCAAGATGGTAGAGAGCACATTATCAACATCTTAGGGACTGGAGAGGTATTTGCCGAAGTATTGCTCTTTAATCGCGGCCCTTATCCAGCCACTTCGGTCGCCTTAGAAGACTCGGTTATTGGTATTATAAAAAATAGTGACTTGGAAAACGTGGTGGCCGAAAATTCACGTATCGCTCTTCACATTATCCGGGTGATGAGTAAAAAGCTGATACATGCCCAAATGAAGATAAAAACCCTGGCCTTATCAGATACTTTTTCGCGTACAGCACAAATCCTTACCAGGTTATCACATCAGTATGGCCGGCCAGTCCCCGGTGGTGTTCAGATTGATGTTGATATGACCCGCCAGGATTTAGCCAACTTAATAGGAACAACCCGTGAGACAGTCAGTCGTGTATTAAGTTCTATGAAGAAGGATAAAGTTATTGAGTTTAGTGATCAACAGATTATTATTTTAGATGTAAAACGACTTGATCGATATCATGAAATGTGAGTGAAAAGCGCCGCGAGGCGCTTTTTTTATTTGGGTTGCGAGTAGCCGGGCAATTTTTTGTTGACAGATTCAAAGGGTTCGTCAGTTAATTTCGGCGTTTGGTCGTAAATGCATGTCAGGTTGATGAATTCGCAGCTAGTATAAGTGATAGAAATTCTTTTTGAAGGAGGAAGCCACGTGGTTCAATCAGTGTCGCCTCAGTCCATCGAAGAATTGCAGCAAGTGCTGCGGACATCA
>NZ_FWXI01000062.1 GCF_900176355.1 Sporomusa malonica
TGAGGTTGATGCCAATGCCCATGCGCTTGGGAAGCTCAACAAACTAATTCTTGCACCAGGATTTTTAACTGGTACATTTGCTCCTAATGCTGGTCGTATGTCCTTCGGAGCTAAAAGCCCGCTGACTGGGACGATTAAAGAAAGCAACGTTGGCGGCTTTATCGGCCATAAACTTGCCCGCGCTGGCGCAGAAGCTATTATTGTTGAAGATGTAGCTCAAGATGGTAAACTGTACACGATGGTTGTTACCAAAGACGGGATTAAATTAGAAGAATGCCCTGAGCTTAAGGGGCTGAATATCTATGATGCTACTGCTAAACTTCAGGAGAAGTATGGCCTCAAAGTCGGTATAGCCGCTATCGGTACTGCAGGGGAAAACAAAATGGCCTCAGCTTGTATCGGTGCTACCGACCAGGAGGGTGAACCTACCCGTCAAGCTGGCCGTGGTGGTCTGGGTGCAGTCATGGGCAGTAAAGGCTTAAAAGCTATTGTTGTTGATGATGCTGGTGCTGCCAATATTGCCTTTGCGAATGAGGAAGCCTTTAGAGCTGGTGCGAAGAAACTGGCTAAAGCGCTGACCAGCCATGCCGTAACCGGTCAAGGCCTGCCAACATACGGAACTAACGTGCTTGTTAACATTTTGAACGAAGCTGGCGGCCTGCCGACCAGAAACTTCTCAGAAGGCCGTTTTGAAAACGCTAACGACACTGGCGGCGAAACGATGTATGAAACGATTAAAGCCCGTGGCGCCAACCCAACCCATGCATGCTCACCAGGCTGTATTATTCGTTGCTCGCAAACCTATAAGAATAAAGAGGGCGAAATGGTTACCGGCGGTCTTGAATACGAAACTTGCTGGGGCTTTGGGGCAAACATTGGGGCAAACAACCTTGATGACATTGCCTATATGAACCGTCTATGTGACGATTATGGCGTTGATACGATTGAAATGGCTGTTACTCTAGGGGTGGCAATGGAAGCTGGTATCGCAAAGTTTGGCGATAGCAAAGCTGCTATTGAACTAATCCACGAAATGGGTAAGGCAACTCCGCTTGGCCGGATCTTAGGCGCAGGCGCCGCAGTTACCGGCAAAGTATATGGCGTAACCCGCGTGCCAACCGTTAAAGGCCAAGGCATTCCTGCCTATGACCCCCGTGCTGTTAAAGGTGTTGGCGTAACGTACGCTACAACGACTATGGGAGCTGACCACACTGCCGGATATGTTGTTGCTACCAATATCCTGGGCGTAAGCGGCAAAACTGACCCATTAGCAGCTGAAGGCCAAGTTGATCTGTCCCGTAACTTCCAAATCGCGACCTCCTTTATTGACACTACCGGTTTGTGCCTGTTCGTAGCTTTTGCCATCCTTGATATTCCTGAAGGTATGGAAGGTATTGTTGAGATGTGTAA
>NZ_FWXI01000013.1 GCF_900176355.1 Sporomusa malonica
TCATCCTCTCAGACCGGCTACTGATCGTCGCCTTGGTGGGCCTTTACCCCACCAACTAGCTAATCAGACGCAGACCCATCTCTAAACGATAGCATATTCAGAGGCCATCTTTCTTATCTCAGTCATGCAACCGAGATACCACATTCGGTATTAGCACCACTTTCGCGGTGTTGTCCCCATTTTAGAGGCAGGTTGTCTACGCGTTACTCACCCGTTCGCCACTAAGTAACCATAAATAAATACTCCGTTCGACTTGCATGTGTTAGGCACGCCGCCAGCGTTCGTCCTGAGCCAGGATCAAACTCTCCAATAAAGTTGTATGCCGTCTATATGACTCTTGGCATGCTGTTTCTTGATTGAGGAGACAAGCTACTCGATCAGAAGAGACAGGCCAAATTCAAAGTCACATTGTGACTACATTATATTGAAGCCATTTAATGGCTCATTAAAATCAAAAATTGTTTTTAGTTTGTGTCTTGCGACACGCACGCACATCTGGCATTTTTTATGATGCATTACTTTACATTGTTCAGTTTTCAGAGAACGTTTGTGTTGTCGTTTCGCATTACTGCTGAATTCGACAGCTTTTATATGTTATCACGTCTATCTCGCCGTGTCAACATCTTTATTCTTGGTATTTCTTGCTGTCATTATTCGTATTTGGTTATTATTGCCTTGTACTGAACCGACTTGATTATATTATCACGTCTACCTTGTTGATGTCAATATTATTCTGAGGACGGTTGAAAAAACAAAGCGCCCCGCTAACGCGGGGCGCTTATAACTTTAATCGTTATTGGCTTTCTTTTCAACGACCGCTAAGGCAACCACTTGATCATCTTTGTCGGTTCGCATAACCTTTACGCCCTGAGTACTACGACTAGTCACTGATATCGTATCGATTTCCATCCGAATGATGATACCGTCACTTGTTATCAGCATCAGTTCTTGGCCTGGCTTAACAACTTTTATACCAACAACATGGCCGATTTTTTCAGCTGCACTTGGTTTAATGTTAATAACACCTTTACCACCACGACCAGTGATGCGGTATTCGTTGACTGTTGTACGTTTACCATACCCTTCAGAAGTAACAGTCAGCACTTCGCCGTCTTTCCTCACAACCTCCATGCCAATTACTTGATCGCCTTGATCCAAGTTAATTCCACGAACTCCATGAGCAGTCCGTCCCATTACGCGCACATCGGATTCATGGAAAACAATGGCTTTGCCATCCCTAGTACCCATGATGATGTCTTGCTCGCCATTGGTTAACTTAACACCGATCAAATCATCGTCCTCATCCAGGGAGATAGCGATCAGGCCACCTTTACGCGCCGTATCAAATTCCAGTAGCTCGGATTTTTTGACAATCCCTTTTTGGGTAGCCATAAATAGGTGCCGATTGGCACTAAACTCTTTGAGAGGAATAACGGCTGTAATTTTTTCATCCTTTTCCACCTGGAGCAAGTTGACAATAGCCGTCCCTTTGGCCGTACGCCCTGCCTCTGGCAGTTCATAGCCCTTCAGTCGGTACATTCTACCCCTGCTGGTAAAGAACAAGAGATTGTGGTGAGTTGTCGCAACAAAGAGATGCTCAACAAAGTCCTCTTCTTTTGTTCCCATCCCGGTTACACCTTTGCCGCCTCGGCGCTGACTGCGATAAGTATCAACAGGCAGACGTTTGATGTACCCTTGGTGAGTCAAGGTAATTACGATATCCTCTTCTGCAATAAGGTCTTCCATATTCATCTTGGACACATCGCTGGTAATAATAGTACGCCGTTCATCAGCAAACCGTTTTTTGACATCCAGCAACTCTTCCTTAATGATATTCATTACTTTACCCTCGTCTGCCAGTACGCCCTCCAACCATTCGATGGTCTCAAGAATGTCTTTGTATTCATTCTCGATTTTCTCGCGTTCAAGTCCAGTCAGACGTTGGAGACGCATATCCAGAATAGCCTGAGATTGCTTCTCGCTTAGGGTGAACTTGTCCATCAAAGCATTTTTTGCAATCTCAGGGGTTTGCGATCCCCTAATTGTTTTAATAACAGCATCCAAGTGGTCAAGCGCAATTTTTAAGCCTTCTAAAATATGAGCTCTAGCTCGCGCTTTATCCAATTCGAACTTGGTCCGACGAACAATTACAATTTTTTGATGCTCAATGTAGTGGTACAGAACTTCTTGCAGGTTAAGAACTTTAGGGCGACCATTAACAAGCGCCAGCATATTAACCCCGAAGGTATCCTGCATTTGCGTATGTTTATAAAGCTGATTTAAAACAACATCAGCATTAGCATCGCGTCTAAGTTCAATGACTATCCGCATACCCTTCCGGTCACTCTCATCTCGGAGATCAGTAATGCCATCAATGGTCTTATCCCGAACAAGACCAGCAATGTTTTCAATCAGTCTGGCCTTATTGACCTGATAGGGTATTTCACTAACTAAAATACGCTGTTTACCGCTGGACATGTTTTCAATTCTGGCCTGCGCCCTCATTTTGACACTGCCTCGCCCAGTAGCATAGGCCTGCCTAATACCTTCACGCCCGAGGATTAAGGCTCCAGTCGGGAAATCAGGCCCCTTAATAGCCATCATTAATTCCATGATAGTCACTTCGGGATTATCAATCATCATGATGAGACCATCAACCACTTCCCCAAGGTTGTGCGGGGGAATGTTAGTAGCCATACCAACAGCAATACCAGACGAGCCATTAATGAGCAAGTTTGGCACTTTAGCCGGCAATACTGACGGCTCTTTTAATGATTCGTCATAGTTGGGAACAAAATCAACTGTGTCTTTTTCAATATCGGCCAGCATTTCCTCGGCAATTCGCGACATACGCACTTCAGTATAACGCATAGCCGCCGCCGAGTCGCCATCAACAGAACCAAAGTTTCCATGTCCATCTACCTGCATATAGCGGGTAGAGAAATTTTGCGCCATTCTAACAATGGCATCATATACCGAAGAATCACCATGAGGGTGATATTTACCCAAAACTTCGCCGACAATACGTGCCGATTTTTTGTACGGCTTATTGGCAGCCATTCCGGCTTCGTGCATAGCGTAAAGTATCCGCCTATGAACAGGCTTGAGACCATCACGAACATCAGGTAATGCCCTCATAACAATTACGCTCATCGCATAATCGATATATGAATTTTTCATTTCGTCTTCAATTTTGATAGGCAGCACTTTACCTAATCCTAAATCTAAACCATCTTCCACAAAACCACCTCAATACTCGACATCTTACTATATTTTCCCCACATATGCAAAAAAATCCTGCAAAAAATCAAACAAACAGGCAAAAGTATCTGATAACCCTGTGGCTGTAACCGATTTTTGCCTCCAACCATATACTAATCACGAAAAGACAAAACAGTCTTATCATCATAACAGGAGGCGCACGGTTCATGAGCATCTTTTATGTTTTGCTGCTTGGCTTAGCTGTCAGTATTGACGGTTTTGTGGCCGGCATCGCTTATGGCTTGAGAAATATCCGCATGCCCTTTGCTTCTTTGTGTATTGTCGGATTTGTAGCCAGTATTTGCACGGCTGTAGCAATGGTTATGGCCTACATGGTCGGTCAGTTTATTCACACAGATATTGCCATTGCTATCGGGGCTGCCTTGCTGATACTGCTTGGCCTATCAAGCCTGTTTCAGCAATATTTGACCAAGGACGTCACTTCATATGAAATAGACGGTGAAGTAACTGCCCGCAAACTCACCTTTTCCTTAGGGCGTCTAGTAATTAGTATTATGGCTAAGCCGGAGACTGCCGATGTTGACAAACTCGGTTTTATAAGTCCTTTAGAAGCTGTTTTTTTAGGATTGGCTGTTGGAGCTGACGCTATGGTTGGCACTTTTGCCGCTGCGCTTATGGGGCCGCTGCCGCTCTACACACCGATCATAATCGGGGTAATACATATGATATGTATCTCTGGCGGCTATCACTCTTCACGGAGGCTTGTTTCAGAGAAATTAAAAAAAAGATTTCCTTATCTTCCCGGAACCTTATTAATTATTCTAGGGTTACTGCGTTTAGGTTAAGGTTGCTGCTAGGAGGCAGAAATTATGTTATATGTAGTTTTGTTAGGCTTCGCGGTCAGTCTTGACGCCTTTGCCGCCGGTGCAGCTTACGGATTAAAATCTATAAAAATGCCTGCCACCTCACTTGCTGTCATCGGCCTTATCACCGCACTCAGCACTAGCGTTGCCATGGTTCTCTCATACTACCTAGGCTCATTTCTCAATACTCATATGGCGGTCGCCGCGGGGTCCCTGCTTCTAATTGCCATAGGGGCATGGAATATTTTTCAGGAATACATTACAAAAAAATGCGTAAGCCAGGATACCTTGATAGCAGATACCCGCCTTACATTCCGGATAGGCCGTATTGTTATCAGTATAATGGCAGACCCCGAAACAGCAGATGTTGACCACTCCCGTTCTATTAGCCCTTCTGAGGCCATCTTACTTGGTTTAGCCTTAGGTATTGACAATATGATTGCCACCTTCGCCGCGGCACTAATTAAGCCGCTGCCAATCTATACCCCTGCAGTTATGGCCTTTATCCAGGTGCTGCTGATTGCTGTGGGCATTGGTGCTGCCTCCCGCCTGGTTTCAGAGGACCTGAGAAGACGTTTTCCTTATATTCCTGGAACAATTTTAATCATCCTGGGCTTACTTCGCCTGGTTTAAACCAGGCGCTTTTTATTCTTTATTTTGCTTAACAAATTCCGATAATAATACTACAATAAAGGTAGTTGTAATTAGATGCGATTGGGAGGTTATCATGGCATATCAGATCTTAACAATTAACCCTGGCTCAACATCCACCAAAATTGGTTTATACCATGACACAAATGAAGTATTTACTCAAAATATTAGCCATAGTGCTGAAGAAATTGCGCAATTTACTACGATCACCGATCAGCTTGATTACCGTCTGGAAAAAATAAATGATTTTTTAACTACTCAAAACGTTAAATCAACTGACTTCGCAGCAGTCGTCGGACGTGGTGGTCTCTTAAAACCGATGGTAGGCGGTACATATCAAGTTACTGATAGCATGCTGGACGATTTAAAGCATAGTCGCTATGGCTCCCACGCCTCTAATCTTGGTGCCATTCTGGCTGATCTCATAGCCAAGCAAGGCTGCTGCCCAGCCTATATTGTTGACCCTGTAGTTGTTGACGAATTGGCCCCGGTAGCCCGGATTACTGGAAGGCCGGAAGCTCCCCGCAAAAGTATTTTTCATGCCCTTAATCAGAAAGCTGCAGCTAAACGGTTTGCCAAAAGCATCAACCGCCCTTATAACAGCCTCAATCTGATTGTGGCCCATCTGGGCGGCGGCATTTCGGTTGGTTGCCACACATTTGGCGAAGTTGTTGATGTAAACAATGCCTTGGATGGTGACGGCCCCTTCTCACCGGAGCGCGCCGGCACGCTGCCTGCTGGACAGTTCATCGAGAAAGTAATTACAGAAAAACTCGACTATACAGCTGTAGCTAAGTTATTAGCTGGAAAAGGGGGGCTGGTAGCTCATCTGGGAACCAATGACGTGCGTGAGGTTGAGCACCGCGCCGCAGCCGGTGATACTCAAGCTGAACTTATCTATCAAGCCATGATTTATACCATTGCCAAAAGCATCGCCGCCGCCGCCGTACCAGTATGCGGCAAGGTAGACCATATTATCCTGATCGGCGGCATTGCATACTCAGAGCAGCTTACAACCAAACTTAAAGAATATATTAGTTTTATTGCACCTGTCACTGTCTTGCCTGGTGAGAACGAACTGCAGGCACTGGCCGAAGGCGCATACCGGGTACTCACTGGTGAAGAGACAGCCCGCGAATACGCTGAATAGAAACTCCCCCCAGGGCAAGGCTCCAGCCTTAACCTGGGGGGAGTTTACTAATACCTGGCTACGCGTCCCATACTGACACAATCTTATCTTCGGTACAGCGAATAATCTTATCCTTGTTATTAAGCTTGGTTTTCAAATCTACTTTGCCGCCCCATAAATCAGAAATATACTTAATCGTTTCTTTAGCATAATTGATCTCTAGTTCCCGGTCGTCATAGAGATGCTCAAGGTTCAATGTCCCATTTTCTACGCCTTGCGCGTCTATTTCCGGCACCATCCCCAAACCAACGGAATTAGCCAAGTCGTTCCTGATGGCTTTCCAGCCGTCTTCGTCAGATACTTCGGATACTACAATATCAACACCACGCACTTTATAATTAAACAGGCACATCTCCTCACACAGTTCTCTGTTCAAATACCGTCGTAGAAAAGACTGATCTCTTTCTTGCGCGCGGATCTCAAAGATCTTTTCCCGCCCGCTTGTTTTATCCAGATACTCAAACATTTTAAAACCAATAAAATACGGATTAATCTGGCCTTCGTGCGGTCTAACTACAAGGTTGTGGCGCTGCAAAAACTCAAAATGCAGGCCCTGTGGCAATTCAAGCTGATTGAGCAGCGTATAATGCCAATAGCTGGCCCAGCCTTCATTCATAATCTTAGTTTCCAGTTGTGGCAGAAAGTAAAAGGTTTCTTCCCTGACAATATTGATTAAATCCTTCTCCCAGTAAGCCAGCTTACCACGCTCGCTTAAATAACTCAGCAAGTCACATTTAAGCCGTTCAGGTATCTCTTCCAATGTCTCTTGGGCCAGTTCACTCCTGTTTGGCAACTTACCCTCACCTTGCCGCCTGACTTGGAATCGAAGAGCGTGAGCAGCGTCGAGAATGCGTTCAACCTTCCTTGGGCCTATGCTGGGATCGGCAATGTAGTCTCGCACTCGGCTGGCATGACTCTTGAACATCTCGACAGTCAGCTCAGCCCGGGTGTTCTGTTTAAATAGCCGGTTATTCTTAAAAAAGTCGTTATGTCCATACACGTGAGCAATTGTCAATATCTGTAAGAGCAACGTGTTATCTTGCATTAAATAGGCGAGGCAAGGGTCAGAATTAATTACCATTTCATAAGGCAGGCCGGTTAAGTTATAGCTATAATAGGTTTTTTGCCGTTCATACATTTTACCAAAACTCCAGTGAGGATAATGAGAAGGCATGCCGACATAGGCTTCATAGCACAACATATCTTCGTAACTGCAAATCTCAAACTGCTGCTCATAGCACTCAAGACCCACGTCTCTAATCAGTGCTTCAATCTGGCTGCTCCAGTTTTGTAATTCACTTATTGTATACTCGGCCGGCATTTTATTCCCCACCCCCAGCTCCGGCCTCGGCCTCTGACTCTTTTTCAAGTACTCGCCTAAAGGCCGGCCAAATATCCTCTTTTCGCCCCATAGTCACAATAATAAAGTTTTGATCTTTTATATTCTGCTCCAGTTCTCGACGAACAGTAACACCATAGCCATAATTGGCAAGAATCTCGACATAGCCAAATAAATTGCTGACACTGGTAAGCTCCTTAGCCTTTTCAATTGTTCTTGAATTATCTTCTGTCCAGTTGTCGCCATCTGTGCAATGAAAGGAATAAATATTCCATACGGTCGGGCTATAGCGCTGCTCAATAATTTCAAGTGCTTTTGCGTAGCCGCTCGAAATCATTGTTCCGCCTGTTTCTCCATGATGAAAGAACTCCCGCTCATTAACTTCTTTGGCCTCCGTGGTGTGGGCAATGAACACGACCTCTACCTGTTCATACTTCCAGCGCAAAAACTGATATAAGAGAAAGTAAAAGCTACGGGCCAGATACTTTTTACTCTGATCCATCGAGCCTGACACATCCATAATGCAGAATACAACAGCATTCGAGTGGCGGCGAATCTCTTCTTTTACCCGGAAATAGCGTAAATCGTCTTCACGGAAAGGTACCCGCTCCCGTACCCGGGAGCCATCTTCTGCGTAGCGTTCAGTACATACATTTTCCCGGATTAATCCTTGCTGGCGCTTGAGCTTCTCCACCATGGTCCGCTTCTTGGCCAGTCGCGGTGGAATACCTTTACGCTGGTAGCCTGACTTTTTGAATTTATGCTCTGACTCTTGCACGGCAAATTTTTTCCGCTCTAAATCAGGTAGTTTAAGATCCTCAAACATATAATTGACGATTTCGTCCATGGTAATCTCAGTCTCATAGATATCTTCGCCTTGTTCACTACCAGCGTGCCCCATCCCCTTTTCCTGCTGGCTGTTAGTACGGCCAACTACCTGGCCGCGCTGCTCGTTGCCGCTGCCACTGGCAGTACCGCCGTTATTCTTGCCATAGATAAACTGGTACTCTTTAATCCCGCGAATAGGTATCTTAATTTTTTTGTTTTTACTCTGGCCGATAATACTTTCATCGGCAATAATATCACCCAGATTCCGCCTAATGGCATCTTCCACCAACTCCCGGTGGCGCTTGCGGTCATATTGTGAACGGTCAGACTGTCCAGTGCGTCCCTCCTTAAAGATTGCCATAGGTCACCTCCGCTTTCGCCTAGTCCTTCCACAGATTATTGGCAGCATATTTTAAGACCACATTGCAGCAGTGCGGGCAGTAGCCATTGTCTTTCATGGCTTCGACCATGGCATTATACTTGGAATCCTGTTCCTTATCCCTTACTCTGGCCTGGGTAATGATGCGGGAAAGTTCTTTGACTGATGCTGTCAATTTCTTTTCAATCGCTTCTTTCAGCGGTTCATAGCTCCCGTATTCAATTTTTCCCCCGCCCCGCATGACTGAAAACATATAAGACGTCACATCCTGGCGGAACCCCTGGGCTGCCGTACCAGTAATGCCGATTTGTTCTTCGATAGATTGTAGAAACTTGATGTCAGGCTCAAGCTCTTCCCCTGTACTCTTATCTTTTAACTTAGTCGTATTAACATAGGCCTCAGCGTGGTCAAGATAGTTGTTAAACAGACTTTCAGCTTGTTCTCTATACCCATGAATAAAGGCTTTTGTTACCTCTTTTTCCAATATCTTATTATACTCTTTCTTGATGGTATCCTGTAGAAAGCCAAGATATCTTTTCTTTTCATCCTCGCCAATAGCCATTTCCTTCGTCGCCTTAACCATAGTCTCAATAACGGCAATCGGATTAATGCAGTTAAATTCAGATTCTGACAATGCCGTATCAAGAGCCTTCATGATAAAACGGGTAGAGATGCCGGTCATGCCCTCACGCAGAGATTCCTCGCGAAGCTCAAATATGTCGATTTTTTTGGTCGAACCCTTTTCAACAATTTCTTCGCCATTATAAATTTTGAGCTTAGTAAACGGATCAACCTTAGTAGAAAGCGTTAGCCGGGTAAGAATGGCAAACATAGAGGCTACCTCAATGGTATGGGGGGCAATGTGGGCGTTAAAACTGCTGCTCTTTAGTACCTTGCGATATATCTTGACCTCTTCGTCCAGTTCCAGGCAATAAGGCACTTCTACTTTGACAATCCTGTCAAGAATAGCCTCATTGGTATGGTCAGATTTGAACTTATTCCATTCTGCTTCATTGGAGTGGGCCAGGATAATGCCGTCGAAATAAATCATGGCGCCCTTACCAGGCGACGGGATCGACTTTTCCTGAGTCGCCGTGATCATTGTATGAAGATATTCAACGTCATTTTTAAATACTTCGATAAATTCGACTACACCCCGGTTACCCACATTAAATGCGCCATTTAAGGACAGCACCCGCGGGTCATCTTCTGGATACAGATCAAGTTTGGAGATATCTACAGACCCTGACAGCACTGATGTATCCTGGTTATTTGGATCAACTGGCGGCACAACGCCAATGCCTTTGCGAGACCGGATAGAAAATCCGGATGTTGTAACAGGAAAGCGCTCGAACTCACCGTTATATTCGTGATTAAGCCGGTAACGGCAGATAGGGCATAAATCGCCTTCAATCTTAACGCCAAGCATTTCCTCAAATTGGGGACGGAGGTGCTTAGGAATAAGGTGAAGCGGCTCCTCCCGCATTGGGCAGTCTTTCAAAACATATACTGGCAGACTCATTTCCAACGCCTGTTTTAATGATTCCATAATGGAGGACTTACCTGCACCAACTGGGCCTACCAGATACAGTACCTGCCGGGATTCTTCGCCTTTCATAGCAGCTGAATGGAAATAACGCATAATTTTCATGATACTTTTATCAATACCAAAAAATTTATCTAGAAAAAAACTATACCTTTTTAAGGTATCATTGCCGTATATCCGTTTTAGCCGTGAGTTTTCTTCTGTCTTTATTGTCTCGACACCGGGCTTGACTAGCAGTTCATACATTCGCTGATGGGCTAGCACGACTACGCTAGGGTTTTCTTTTACAATTGTCAGATAGTCTATCAAGTTACCGTCAAACTTGTATTGCTTGTGTTCATCCCTGTCTTTCTTAATCAGTTTCTCGAAATCATAGGCCATATTACATGCCTCCTCCTTCTTATTTAACGGAAAGCACCCTGGGGAATATTTCTAACATTTAATCAATATGCATTTTCTTATGTCACAGGGGAGAAAAACTACTTTTTACTAATTTATTATCCTCACAAAAAAATTGGGCCTGTCTTAAATAAAAAAAAAGCAGCAGGTGTTTTTGAAACACCTGCTGCTTTGCGTTTATCCTGTAAGAAAGTACAACTTTCCGTCTGGATAAGGCAACATCGGCTTCCGCTGTCGCCAAAGGCTCGGCGCAAGCCGTGTTTTCTTTATCTACTAAACTTTTTGCTTTTCGCCTACAAATAGCATCCCAATGATATGCCCGCTTTTATCTTTGAGCGGCTCATAATTGACGATATACCACTGCCTCATTACAGTAGCACGACCAATATACTCAGTAGCCCGTTCAAGTACAGCCTTTTCAACATACTTAGCTGCCGGTGTGCCTGTGGCTCGCCGTCCCGACTTAGTTGTCACGGTTGTGGCAATTCGGGTATTTCCCTGGAACACCGTACAGGCTGCCCCGACTTTTTGCGCAATGTCATCAACAAGCCTATCATTGTTATTAATTACTTGATCACCGGCAACCACCTGATTGTTGCTATTAATATAAATAGGTCCATATTGGGTTAATAAATTACGGGCTTTATCCAGCTTATCTTTAATTCTCTTCCGTGTGATTTCATCAACAGCAACAAATTGAGCTGTCATTTCTTCCATGCTTTGGGCCATAAGATCCAGATCATGTGCTGAGGCTGCGATTTTTTCAATTGTCGCAAACACCTCTTCACTGGCAGCATTAATTTCCTGACTAGAGCCTGAGAAATGGCGGGCAATACTGGTGATTTCGCCTACATTAACCGCGATATCCTCTATATCATTGGCAACACCGGCTGTATTGTGCGCCATAGAGCTGACTTGTTCATTTAGCTTTTTGCTTACGGCGATAATGTGGTTCAAGGCAGCTTCTGAACCGCTAGCCTTCTCAGCTCCCTGATGGGCCTGGTTAAGCGCGTCCTCGATGGCTGCTACCGTGTCTATCGTTTCCTGTCTTACCCCTTGTACCAGGCTGGTTATTTCCTCAGCCGACTGACGCGAGCTTTCTGCCAGTTTTCGTACCTCATCAGCAACTACAGCAAAACCTCGGCCTTGTTCACCTGCCCGAGCCGCCTCAATAGCTGCATTGAGCGCCAAGAGATTAGTCTGGGCGGCAATCGCTGTAATCACTTCGACAATCTGCCCAATCTGGTTAATTCTCCCAGCCAGACCATGAATAGCCTTAGCCGAGATATCCATTTGATTCTTTACCCCGGTCATGGTTATAATGGCTTCTTTAACCTGACCTGCGCCATCAACAGCACTGGCACTGGCTTCTTTAGCCAGTTCAACTGTCTGAACAGCCATGCGATTGGTATCCTGTACCTGGGTACTGGCATGATTAGCAGACTGACTGCATAACTCAATGTCATGTACCTGCCTGGCCGAACCAGCTGCAATTTCACCCATATTCGCGGTGGTTTGGCGCATGGCTTCCGTAGTCTGTATTGTATAATCAGACAAATATTTACTTGCTGAAGATACTTTTCCGCTAATCTGCGTAAGTTCCCCCACTAAGTCCGATATTTTTCCCATGAGATTATTTGTCGTATGGGCCAATTGACCAATTTCATCATTTGTTGCTATTTTTAATTTTTTACTCATATCCCCGCCGCCCCCAGCCATTTCCATTAGGCTGGCCAGCAATTGGTGAATTGGATTGGCAATAGCCCTGGAAACAAACAGCGCCCACACTGCTAGAACGAATAATGATCCTATAATATACATAATTATAATTGCCTGAAAAGTCGCAGGAGACATGATGTTCATTAGCAGAAGAATCCCGGCCAAAGGTGCTATACCGGTAAAAAACAGACAGCTAGCCAACTTACCATTAATACCTTGCAACCATTTTAATAGCTGCTTCATTTTGACTCACTCCTTTCAAATCAGATAGATCATTCTCATTTTTCATTACTTCGTGAAATTTCTGTTAATTCCTTCTGTAACTGGATTAAATTGTTAAAAATATCACATCATCTAACTAAAAATAAAAATAGTGTCACATATTGTCAACACTATTCCATGATCACATCACATCCGCCTCTATCAGCATAGAATAGTAGCGGAGGTGAAAATATGGCTTATTCTATTAAAATCTCGTTACTACAGAAACTCCTAATTCTTATGAAAGACGGCAAAATCGTGAGAAGTTATCCTGTCGGCGTAGGCAAAACAGCTACCACTACCCCCATAGGAAGATATCATATTATTAGTAAGATCCGTAATCCTGGTGGCCCCTTTGGAGTAATGTGGATGGGGCTCAGTCAGCCTCACTACGGTATTCATGGCACTAACAATCCATCTTCTATCGGCGGTGCGGTATCTAAAGGCTGTGTTCGTATGTATAACCGGGATGTGCTTGAATTAGCGGGCTTAGTTGATGTCGGCACCCCGGTCACAATTGAAACTAATTAATCTTAACCCAACTCAACACTATCCTCGTCCTCTATATTACGTGAAAAACACATTTCTGCAGTGAGCTGTTCAAAAAAGTTTACATTGAAGACCCCAGGTACAGTACCATTTGTCATGCGGTTGCCGTGAAAACCGATAATGACCCCTTGGACGATGGCTGCTGTCTTACCGTTTGACAGTGGTATGCCGCGAAAAGGATTAAAATCAAGAGGAGCAATATAATAATTAAGTACACCGTCACTATTGACGACCAACCGATTAGGGTCTAACCCATCAGCAGTGTAAATGGCATCAGTAGGAGCAGCTGGCCTAAGACCTCTATCTGTAGCAAACCAGACAGTATAGACGCCCTGCGGAATAAGCCCTTCAGCCGATATTGAAATACTACCGCCACCGTCGTAACCGCATACCTCACCTGTGGCTGTAGCTTGCACCCAAAAACCAGCATCAATAACCGGCGGCCTGTTGGCAGGCAATATATCAAACTCAAGCTGACAGCAGCCTTGACATTTATCAACCTTTCTGTCCATTACACATCTCCCCTTCCCGAAACATTATGTTGCTATATTATATGCCTCATTTAGCGTAAATGCTAAAGCCACTTCACATCTGTTGTGATTATTGTATAATAATACATAATTAGTCATATTTACCAGGAGGATATTGTTATGGCAGAAACATTAGGAAAAAGTGCGGCCAAAATCCAGGAAGAGCTCAATAAATTCGGTCTGGAACTCCAAGTAGTTACCATGCAGGATTCAACCCGTACTTGTGTCGAAGCGGCCACTACTATTGGCTGCGAAGTCGGGCAAATCGTCAAATCTATGATCTTTCGCGGAAAAAATACCGGCATACCGGTACTTATTGTTGCCAGCGGTGATAACCGCATTAATGAAAAAAAAATGAAAGAATATCTGGGTGAAGCTGTATCCAGGCCTGATGCCAATTTTGTTCAAGAAACAACAGGCTTTGCCATTGGTGGTATTCCTCCTATCGGACATGTGAACAAACTCAAATGCTTCATCGATTCAGACCTTTTCCGCTATAATGAGGTATGGGCCGCTGCCGGCACACCGTTTGACGTATTCCGGCTTAGCCCTGATCAATTAGCGGCAATCACGCAAGGTCAAATTATTGATGTCAAATAACGCAAAACCGCTGGCACCTGGCCAGCGGTCTATTTTTTTATTATAAGCGGACTCTTCCCCGCTTTTTGTAGGTCTTCTCCCTTATTGCCATTTGATTATGGTTGCGCCCCATGTAAGACCGCCCCCAAAGCCAACTAATGCAATTACATCCCCACTTTTTATCCTGCCGCTTTTAACGCCTTCATCGAGAGCAATAGGAATAGACGCAGCCGATGTATTCCCATATTTGTCAACATTAACGATAACCCGCTCCATTGGCAAACCTAGCCGTTTAGCAGCTGATTGAATAATTCTCAAATTTGCTTGATGTGGTACAAGACAGGTAATATCAGTTGCTGTAAGATTTGCATTTTTAAGCGCTTTGTTTACCGTTTCTCCCATAACCTTAACAGCAAATTTAAAGACCTCATTACCATCCATATGGATAAAATGGAGTTTATTTGACAGTGTTTCTTCAGATGCAGGCAAACGTGATCCACCGGCAGGCACCTTGAGCAGATCACCCCCTGCGCCCTCTGCTCCCAAATCAATCCCAAGAATTCCAGTTTCTGGGCTGGTCTCACCTAAGACAACAGCTCCTGCTCCATCCCCAAAGAGGATAGCAGTATTCCTGTCTGTCCAGTCGGTAATGGTTGACAGGGTTTCTGCGCCAATAACTAATACTTTTTTATAAGTACCGGATTTGATAAAACAACTGCCGGCAGAAAGTCCGTAAATAAAACCAGAACAAACTGCTGTGAGATCAAAGGCAGCCGCGTTAACAGCTTTGATATTACTTTGTACTAGACAGGCGACAGAGGGGAACATCATATCTGGCGTAACAGTCCCAACGATAATCAGATCAAGCTCCTCAGCACGAACGCCTGCAGCTAACAGGGCTCTCTCAGCCGCTTTAGTCGCTAAATCTGATGTAGCTTCCCCTTCGGTTACAACATGTCTTTCACGAATCCCTGTGCGTTCAACAATCCATTTGTCTGATGTATCAAATTTCTCTTCTAGATCATAATTTGTAATCACTTTTTCTGGAATATATGATCCTACTCCCAAAATTCCTACAGATATTTCGCTCACTAAACGCCCTCCTTATTAACATTCTACACCCTATACCTTTACTATCAGTGCGATTATTATACCACAAATAAGTTACATAAAATACCAAGGAAAATACAACCCTTTATTATGAGTTGACTGGTATTCGTGAATAAAATTCACCTTCTATCTCCTCGTATAAAGCGATCTCTATGTTATTCTATTGGATTATTTTAAATTAATACCTACTATTATATTCTGCCATTAAATTCTCTGAAAATCAACTATTTTATTGCTAGGATTGCCGAAATGGATTATATTAACCATGTAATCACATATTTTTTTAAGGATTGATTAAAAACACATGAAAATAGGCGCTCGCATTATAAAAACAGGTATTGCAGTCACAATTACCATGTTTATTTGTAAGATGCTCGATCTTGAGCCAGCCTTTTTTGGCGCTGTCTCGGCGGTCATTAATATGCAGCCATCTATATTTTTAACAATTACAACCGCAAAAGATCAGATTATGGTACACATTTTGGGAGTTAGCGCTGGCCTAATTTTGGGCTACCTACTTGGAAGTAACCCTATTACAATGGGCCTTATCACCATCCTGCTCATCTATTTACATATAAAGTTTGGCTTTAAGAGCAATATCACAATGGGGATAATTGCTGCCTTATTTGTCCTGAGTTCAAACACTGAGCAATTTTTACCACACGCATTAATCAGAACAGCAGTAATATTTGTTGGTCTGAGTGTAGCTATGCTCATTAATATCATTCTCTGGCCCCCCCGCTACAAACAGCAATTCAAAGAGAAACTACAAGCAAGCAACCAACAAGCAGTCAGTTATTTTTGCCAGGCCATACAGGACTATGTTCAACTTGAAAATAACAAACCGCCTATACGTCATGAACAAAAGAAAGCCGTCCATAAAATAAATAAGGAGTCACGCAAACTGATAGAGTTTTTACAACGGGAAGGAGAAATATTAAGGCCAGGTGCAACAGAACAAAGTGATTGGCTTACCAATGCTGAAAAGTTTATTGACTACAACCAGTCGCTGATCGGAAAGGCAGATAGAATTTATGAACTCTTGCCTGCCAGATTTGACCGGCGACAACAATCAGGCTCTCAGTCGATTAGTGAAGAATTTAGAATGATTTTAGAGATATTAGAAAGTGGCTGCTCTACCATCGCCAGGATTAACGGAAAGCTCAGGTCTGTTATTATCGATGAGATTCCAGCTGAACCTGAAGAGATTAGTGAAGATTACTGGGAAAAACTGACCCAAGCTATTGAGCACTGGCAACCCAAACTAACTGGTAGTTATTATCTGCATGCTTTACTTGATGTAGCAGTGACCGCAAATGAAATAAAATGGGCCTCACGCCAAGCTAAAAAGCTATTATATGACAGCATGTCAATAAACATGCCAGAGGGCTAATTCGGCTAAACGATTTACTACAAATCTGTGCTTTTAAGTAGTCAAATTTTTCTAAATAAATATTACTTGAAAAGCAATCTAAGCTATGGTATTATCTAAGTAAGCACCATCCCTATAGAGCCGTAGATTCAACCAGGATTGCAGTATCTAGGAAATATCCAGGTTTCCGTTAATTGCAAGTAGGTTAGTTTCAGGCAGGATAGTGTTTTTTGTTTGTAAAATAGGGCCGTTTGAAACAAGTTTTCCGTCTGGTATAAGAGTAAAGTTAACCCGTTTCGGAAGCAAGTTGTTTGAGATTGTCGTGTTCATGAATTCTATAGGGATGGCTGCTAAAGTAAGAGGAAGGGGAAAACCTTCCTCTTACTTTTTTTTAAAAAATCACCCAGTCAATATTTTTATTGACTGGGTGATTTGCATTTATAAACAACTATTTTATATATCCAAATTCCTAACCTTACTTGCATTATCCTCAATAAACTTACGTCTTGGTTCTACTTTATCACCCATGAGTATCGAAAATATTTCATCCGCAGATATAGCATCTTCAAGTTCAACCTGGAGGATTGTCCTGGTTTCAGGATTCATAGTAGTTTCCCATAATTGCTCTGGATTCATTTCACCTAAACCTTTATATCGTTGAACATTAATGCCTTCACGACCAATTCTGCTTAGCAGATTATCCATTTCGGCATCACTATAGAGATACCAGCTTTCTCTGCCTTTTTTGATAAGATAGAGCGGCGGTTGGGCAATATATACATGACCACTCTGGATTAACGGCTGCATATACCGATAGAAGAATGTTAACAGCAAGGTGCGGATATGTGACCCGTCAACATCGGCGTCTGTCATGATAATAATCTTGCCATAACGGCGTTTTTCGATGTCAAACTCCTCGCCAATCCCACTACCAAAGGCAGTAATCATAGCTCTGATCTCTTCATTGTTGAGGATTTTGTCCAATCGAGCTTTTTCTACGTTAAGGATTTTTCCCCGTAATGGCAGAATAGCTTGAAAGCGACGGTCACGGCCTTGTTTTGCCGAGCCTCCGGCGCTATCTCCTTCTACGAGATATATCTCTGTCTGGTCAGGATCTTTTATTGAACAATCGGCCAGTTTCCCTGGTAGTGAGCTTGATTCAAGGGCACTTTTACGCCTAGTTAATTCACGCGCTTTACGGGCAGCTTCTCGTGCCCGAGAAGCTGTTAGAGATTTCTCAATGATTTTTTTAGTAACTGCAGGGTTTTCTTCAAAAAATTCATTAAGACCCTCTGAGACAATATTATCGATAATACCTCTGACTTCGCTGTTGCCCAGTTTAGTCTTGGTTTGCCCTTCAAATTGCGGTTCCTGCAGTTTGACGCTGATGACTGCTGTCATTCCTTCGCGAACATCTTCGCCGCTTAGGTTTTCATCATTTTCTTTAAGGACATTAAATTTGCGGGCATATTCATTAATCGTCCTGGTTAAGGCAATCTTAAAGCCACTTAAATGTGTGCCGCCTTCCTGGGTATTAATGTTGTTAACAAACGAATATATATTTTCAACATAGCCGTCATTGTATTGAATTGCGATTTCAGCAAGAGTAGTGTCTTTTGATCCGTTTAGGTAGATTGGCTTGGCGTGAACAACATCCTTATTTTTGTTTAAATGCTCAACAAAAGAAGAGATGCCGCCCTCATAGTAAAACTCTTTCCTTTCTTCAGTCCGCTCATCCTCAATAATTATAGTCAGCGTTCGATTAAGGAAAGCCAGTTCCCGGAGGCGATTTTTTAGTGTATCAAAACTATATTCAGTTTCCTCAAAAATTTGTGCGTCAGGTTTAAAAGTTACCTTGGTTCCAGTTTCTTCAGTCTCGCCGATAATCTTAAGACTTTGTACAGTATTACCGCGTTCGAAGCGAATAAAATGAATCTTACCATTTCTTTTTACCTCTACCTCCATCCATTCGGACAGCGCATTAACTACAGATACGCCAACACCATGGAGGCCACCAGAAACTTTATAGCCTTCACCGCCAAATTTACCGCCTGCATGTAGGATGGTAAGCACGACTTCAACAGCCGGTTTTCCTGTTTCATGCATATCTACCGGGATACCGCGGCCATTATCAATAACTGTTATACAATTATCTTTATGTATTTTTACTTGAACTCTGTTGCAGAAACCGGCCAAAGCCTCGTCAATACTATTATCCACAACCTCGTATACCAGATGATGCAGTCCTTTAGCTGAAGTACTTCCAATATACATACCAGGGCGTTTGCGGACAGCCTCCAAGCCTTCAAGAACCTGAATCTGCTGAGCACCATAACTGCCGTTTACTGTTGTATCACTCATTTCTGACATCATGCCTAACCCCCGTATTCCTCATCGCCGACCGCTATATGGCCAGCTCTTTTTTTCAATGTTTGTGATGATATAGCTGATAGATAAACATTTTGGTCTGTTATAATAAAACTTTTTGCATTGTTATCAGATATATCAATGGTTTTGTTCATAGATTTTACTTTTTTTATATATTTTTCAGTGATTGCTGAGCCAGCTATCTTCAAATCAAAAATGGCTATTACATTGCGTAAGGGAATAACAGTATCAGCGCCCAGGTGAAGAAACATATTTTTTCCTCCTGACTTTTTCCGCAAGTCGCACTTTTATTTTGCTAATAACAGTATCAATAGTTTCTTGGTTTATTCTATCTGGTTTGATTCCTGTCATCAGCATAACTAATACAGCTTCGTTAAGCTTATCCCATCCAGGCTCAAACAGACCACGAATTAGTTTATGTACTAAGCGCTTTTTAACAGCGTGAAACTCACGCGGAACACAAGGAACAAAATTGCATGTTTCCTGATAATTAAACCAGGGAGCCTCCATTAGGAGCTTTGTGAGCGCCTGACTCTTTTCCTGCTTACATTCAATATAGCAGGCTGTGCAATGCATTTGCCCTGGAGGCACTAATACGCTGCAGCGTTTACAGGACTGCCAGCCTGCTTTTTGTTTTGTTTTAGTAATCCCTGTTTGTTTTATTAACATGTAATAGCATTTTTTCCGAAGGTTAGCATCCTGAATAGCTTCAGTTTTTTGCCACACATCAGCTAACTCGCCAGCATCAAGCTTAGCTGGTTGCAAAATAGCAATATTTTCCCCATCTTCTTGATGATTCTGGTATTTTTTCAAATCTCCTGCCTGAAACCGAATATCTACTATTAGTTTTTCATTGAGAAATGTATTAATCTTATCCATTATCCCTAGTTTAAGCATCATCAAATGATGACTCCATACTGGATTATTCACAGCTAAAAGTAGAGTACCGCGCTCTACTGAAATGGGCCACGAATGACTTGAGATTTCCTCACCTACAATCTCCTGCCAGTGAATAATAACAGATTGAGCATTATACTTTTTGGTTAAACCCATCGATTTTAGCGTCCCTGGCAATACATCCTTTAGCCTGAACATTGTATCACTCCGTTACTGTACCACTTAATATTCGGTAGAATTTTCCTAATTTTCCTTCAGAAAAATATTGTTCATCAGCAGCGGTGATAAATGTTTGAACACGTTCCCTAATAAATAAGAGTAACTCAGAACGGCGTCCGGCGTCAAGTTCACTCATAACATCATCTAACAATAAAATAGGATATTCGCCAGTTTCTGATTTAATAAATTCTAATTCAGCCAGCTTTAAAGCCAATACACCTGTACGTTGTTGACCCTGTGAGCCAAAATTGCGCATATTCTTGCCATTTACTGAAAAAATTAGATCATCACGGTGTGGGCCAATACTTGTACTACCGCTCATAATATCCTGTTTACGCTGACATTTAATTTGCTCATGATACCAACCGCTCAAATCATCAACTTTATCCTGATTTGAGCCGTTTAAAAAGTATGCTACTGACAGGTTTTCACGGCTGCCGGTAATTTTACGATGATGGAGATTGGCGAGCATTGTCAGTTTTTTTACTGATTCAAGGCGTTTTTTTGTAATATTTGCAGCTGATCCAGCTAGTTGTTCATCCCATGGATGCAGCAAATCAGTACTTGCCTTGCCTTCTCTGATTTTTTTTAGCAGATTATTACGTTGTCCCAACATCCGGTTATAGTTTAAGAGTTGTCGGTAATATACCGGGTTAGCTTGCGATATTTCATTATCCAAAAAGCGCCGACGTAAAGCCGGCGCTCCTTTTATTAGCAGCAAATCCTCTGGCGAAAATAATATTGCATTAAGGGAACCTACAATCTCCCGCGCCGGCAAAGGATGACTATTATATAGTATCTCCTTATTTTGGTTGGCTATAAGCTTTATTTTAAGCGAATTTTCCATATCTTGCCGATCAAAAATAACTTCTATACTGGCTGCAGGCTGATCCCAGCGAATTAGCTCCAGATCGGTGCTAGTACGGTGGGATCGCCCCATCGCCGAAAAATACAAAGCCTCTAAAAGATTGGTTTTCCCTTGTGCGTTTAATCCAACAAAAATATTAATGTTAGCCGTAAAGTCAATATTAATATTTACATAATTTCTGAAATTACGTAAAGTCAGCCGTTTTACTCTCATGCCTCACCTGTAATAATTCTCCAGCAGCCAATACCTTTTATCTCAATAATATCACCAGGACGGACTTTCTTTCTTCGTTCAGTAATAATAGTGCCATTAAGTTTAATCATCTTGTCCTCAATAAAAGGCTTAATGTGGGCACCATTATCAATAATTCCTGCCCATTTTAGCAACTGATCCATATTAATTTCTGAGGTGTGTATTTCGATTTCTTCCATAATTTTTCCTCCATACGAAATCGCGCTTTAACAGTTAACTGGTACGAACTGGAGTAATAATATATGTATAGTTATCATCATTAACAGGCTTTATACTTGCTGGACTAAGAGGAGTATTTAGGGAGAAATGTAGTTCGGTGGCGCCAATGTTTTTTAGAATATCTGTTACATACTTAGCATTAAATGCAATTGTTATTTCTGTACCCTCTGTAACAATAGGTACTGTTTCATAGGCCTTTCCAATATCAGGATTATTCGAGGTTATGATAACTTCATCAGCGTTGAATTGAAACTTAATTACGTTATATTCCCCGTCTTTAGCCATAAGTGAAACACGTTCGACAGCATCCATAAATAAGGCTGTATTGATCGATGCGACTGTACCAAATTGCGGAGGAATTACGCGGTTATAGTCAGGGTATTGTCCTTCAATGATTCTAGACTCTAAATATACATTTTCAAAACGAAAGGCTACCCGGTTTTTTTCCCAGCAAATATTAACATCAACAGGCAGCTCTGATGATAATAAACGAGCTAATTCATTAAGCACCTTAGATGGAATAACGATTTTTAAAGGATTACTATTATCACTAGATTTTTCTAATATACTCTTTTTTAATGCTAGTCGATGAGTGTTGGTAGCAATCATTCGTACATCAGTTTCTGTTGATTCTAATAGCGCACCAGTAAAAATAGGTCTGCTTTCTTCGGTAGCGCAAGCAAATACAGTTCGTTTAATTAGGTCGCGCAGTAAATTGTCTTTAATTATAAGTGTATTGTTGTTATCTGATTTATCAAAAAGAGGTTTTAAGATAGGAAATTCTTCAGCAGGCAGACTTAGAAGATTAAATTGAGATGTACCTGCGGTGATTTTTATTGTGCGATCTTCAGTTGATGAGGCAATTTCAACTGTTTCGCCTGGAAGCCTTTTTACTAGTTCTTGAAAATAACGGCCTGATAAAACAATTTGTCCTGGAATATCGACTTGGGCATCGATAGCGCAGCTTATGCCAATTTCATAGTCTGTCGCTTGAAGTTCGAGTTTGTTATTTTGGGCTGAGAGATATATACCTGCCAGGATAGGGAGAGTTGCTTTTGCAGCCACAGCCTTTTGAACTGTTTGAACAGCATGGTTCAGCTGGTCTTTAGCACAGGTAATTTTCATAGAGAAGCCTCCTTGCATTTCTCGGTTGCAGTAAAAAATTTGGATAAAGCAGTAATATTATTATTATTTAATACATATAGTAATAAAATAGCCGTAATAGTAGTAGGTGCTGTTGATATGTTGATAAATATGTCGAGTGGTGGATTTATTTGAAGTTAGCGTGTTTATAATATGTCGATAAGTGTTATAGCGGTTATCAACATATCAACAGAAAAATGTCTGTATAAAATTATACACAGTTTGTGTACATCTTAAACTTGTGGTTATACACAGAGTTATACACTGATACTATGATTCAATACGCTTAATCAGATCCTTGAGTGTATTGTTAAGTTTGGCGTCCATATTTTTCTCCCGGCTGATTTTGTCGTGAGCGTGTATAACGGTAGTATGGTCACGGCCGCCAAATATTTCGCCGATCTTTGGCAGTGAAGTTTCGGTTAGTTCGCGGCATAGATACATGGCGATTTGCCGGGGGTAAGCCACATTACGGGTTCGTTTCTTGGCTGACATATCCTCTAATTTAAGTTTAAAGTGGCCTGCGACAATTTCTTGAA
Source organism: Sporomusa malonica (assembly GCF_900176355.1). GTDB lineage: Bacteria > Bacillota > Negativicutes > Sporomusales > Sporomusaceae > Sporomusa > Sporomusa malonica. The sequence continues at coordinate 23,062 of NZ_FWXI01000013.1, forward strand.
TTAGATCTGTGGTAACCTGTTTTGGCCGGCCATTAGGAAAGATATCTTTAAGGGCTTCGGTAGCCAAATCAATATCGATTGGTTGATTATTAAGTGATGCATAGGCAATAACCCTGATTAATGCACCCTCAAGCTCACGAATATTGTTTTCAATCCGGCTGGCAATATATACGACAACTTCATTGGGAACACTAAGACTTTCCATCATAGCTTTTTTTCGGAGTACGGCAATCCGTGTCTCTAGGTCTGGGGTCTGGATATCTGTGATCAATCCCCATTCAAAGCGGGAGCGCAGCCTGTCTTCAAGGGTTTGAATTTCCCGAGGCGGCCGGTCACTGGAGATAATGATCTGTTTGTTTGCCTCATGCAGGGTGTTAAAGGTATGAAAGAATTCTTCTTGAGTATGTTCTTTTTTAGATAGGAATTGAATGTCATCAACAAGGAGAACATCAATATAACGGTAACGCTGACGAAAACTTTCCGGATTACCGCTAATAATGGAATTAATGAGTTCGTTGGTGAATTTTTCGCTGGATATATAGACAACCTTCATGTTTGGGTTGTTTTCTTTGATGCGATGACCGATAGCATGCATAAGATGAGTTTTCCCTAATCCTACACCGCCATAAATAAAGAAAGGATTATAGACTTGTGCTGGTGCCTCTGAGACGGCCAGCGAAGCAGCATGGGCTAATCGATTGGAGTTGCCAATAACAAATGTGGAAAAAACGTATTTAGGATTTAAATTAAAATCATCTCCGGGTATTGTATAGTATGGCTGGTTTCTTGAAGGCCTTTTTTCCGGTTGGATAGTGGTTTGGGGAGCAGGTACAGCAGCCGCCGGTGAAAGTGACGCAGCTGCTTCAGGAATATCGCCCATATCATCAAGGTATTTCAGAAAGTCATTATGGTTGATATCATCCTCAGCCTCTTGCTGAGCAGGACTTTGTGGAAGCGAGAGTGTGTCTTTGGCTGGAGTGGTGAAAGGAATATCCTCAGCAAGTACGTCAGCTTCCGTATCTACGTCAAGCAGGGGAGTTTCTTCGACACCTTCCATTTCAATATCCATATTTATAAAGATAACTTCAAAATCTTTGTTGGCGGCAGCTTTTAAGGCAGCCTTAATAACAGGCACATAGCGGCTTTCCAACCATTCCTTGACAAATTGCTTAGGAGTGCCAATTTCAATAACATTATCGTTAATTGACAGCGGCATTGTCGATTTGATCCATGTTTCAAAAAGCGGTTTGATAAACGCTTTTTTCATATGTATCAGGGCCTGTTGCCAAATGCTTGCCATATAAGCGGTATCCGCGCTCATTTCAGTTGATCAGTCCTTTCCTTGTTATGTTTTCCACAAAATGTGATGACAATTAACATAAGTTATCCACAAAGATATCAACAACTGTGAATAAGTTTTATTCAGACAGTGTTTAGGGCGAAAAAAAAATACAACGGCGGTACATAATATTCCCGCGACCGTGTATTATCAAGTTATCAACCTTTGTGGACAAACTTGTGAATAAGTATGGTTTTTTGTGGATAAGTCAGAATAAATGTATATAAATCAACGTTATCCCAAGAGATTGTTGATAACTGCATAATTTATATTAACAAATCACGTGACAGTTATCAACAAGATATTTTCCCCTTGGACAAAAAATGGCGAATTTTATCCACAGAAGTCTATGTTTGATACTGTCAATATTCTTGACATATTGCCTTGCGCTAGTCTATAATCTAAGCTAGTGAAATTTTGTAGATTTCAGTGTAGTATGTTCTCCGCTTTAATAAGGAGGTGTTTAGAATGAAACGTACTTATCAACCAAATACGCTGTGGAAAAAAAGAACTCATGGTTTTCGTGAGCGTATGTCGACAATAGGTGGCCAGGCCGTTATTAAGAGAAGACGCGCTAGAGGCAGAAAAAAATTGTCAGCATAAGTAGGCCGCTTTAGTGGCCTATTTTTTCCATCAGATAGGGCTGTTTGTAAATGCATAACTGCGCTACTAAGCAGCCCTGAGAAAAATAATGAAGAAACCGGATGATTAACTATGGTCAAAAGGTTTGCCCTGCCCAAGTGTAGCAGGCTTTGTCAGAATAAGAGCTTTCAAGCAGTATATCGTGCAGGCAAGTCATATGCCAACAAGTATTTGGTGCTTTATGTCTTGCCTAATCGAACTGCTAAACGCCAGATTGGTTTTGCCGCCGGCAAACGACTAGGCTGTGCTGTTGTGCGCAATCGCCTTAAGCGTTTGTTAAGGGAATCATATCGTCTCCACCAGAGTAACCTTATTAATGGTGTCGATTTAGTGCTTGTTGCCCGCCAGCCGTTAACTAATGCCGGCTTAGCGCAGGTAAATCGAGCATTTTTAGAGCTCTGTGCAAAAGCTAAAATAATGGTGGAGAAGTCATGAAAAAAATAGTTACTTTATTAATTGTCGGCGCTATTAAGTTTTATCGGCTATTTATATCGCCGCTAAAACCGCCTAGCTGCCGGTTTGTACCGACATGCTCTGAGTATGCGTTAACAGCTATCGAAAGGTATGGGATTGCCCGCGGCTTGGTGATGGCTATACGACGTGTCTTGCGTTGCCATCCCTTTCACCCTGGCGGGTATGATCCTGTTTAAATAAACAGCCAATTATTTGCAGGAGGGAAATTTCTTGGATTTTTTAAGCAATATCATGCAGAGTGCATTGACTTTCTTTTATAATTTGACAGCTAGCGCAGGTTATGCCAATTATGGTATAGCGATAATTCTTCTAACCATCGCCATTAAAGCGCTGATGTATCCGCTGACTGTTAAGCAGGTAAAATCAATGAAGGCCATGCAGGACATTCAGCCAAAAATGAAGGAGCTTCAGGAAAAATACAAAGGCAACCCAGAGAAGCTCAACAAGGAACTGGCTAATTTATACAAAGAGGCTGGGGTAAATCCTCTGGCTGGCTGTTTACCGCTGCTAGTTCAAATGCCGTTCTTAATTGCCATATTCTTCGCGATTCGCGATTATCAATATGCCCAGCTGCCGCCAAGCTTTTTATGGATGACAGATTTGGCTCAGCCTGATCCTACATATATATTACCGATACTTTCGGCACTCACTACCTTCATTCAGCAAAAACAGACGACAACAGAGATGACCCAGCAAAATAAGATGATGCTGATATTCATGCCGATTTTCATTGGTTATATTAGTTTAACCTTCCCAGGCGGTTTAGTACTCTACTGGGTAGTAAGCAATCTTTCTCAAATTGCTCAGCAGTGGTTTATGTATCGTAATAGTGCGTCAGTTGCTCGTGAGGAGGCACGCTAATTTATGAATGATAAGCTTACAGTTTCAGAAAAGACTGGAAAAACGATCGAAGAGGCTATTGAACTTGCACTGGCCGAACTAGGGGTAAGCCGCGATCGCGTTGACCATGAGGTGTTGGAAGTACCTAGTAAAGGATTATTTGGGTTTATCGGCTCCAAACTCGCTAAGGTAAGAGTGGCTATTCGTCCCATTGATCCGATCGACGTGGCCAAGCAATTTTTAGAGTCAGTCTTTAAGGCCATGAACATTACTGTGAGTATGGAAAAGAAAAATCAGGATGACCATGTAGTTATTAATCTGCGTGGCGAAGATTTAGGCATTCTTATTGGCAAACACGGTCAAACGCTTGATGCTTTGCAATATCTTACCAATCTTGCTGCCAACCGTGATGCTGACGAGCGCAGCCGGATTGTGCTTGATGTAGAGGACTATCGCAAACGCAGGGCAGAAACGCTTTCGCGCTTGGCGATGAGGCTGGCAGATAAGGTTAAAAGACGGGGAGAACGGGTAGTTCTTGAACCTATGAGCCCACAAGAGCGCAAGATTATTCATATGGCGCTCCAGAGTGATAATCGGATTGTGACATATAGCGAAGGTGACGAACCCTATCGCAAGGTAGTTATCTCCTTAAAGAAATAAATAAATAGTAAAGCCAGGGATGAAGTCCCTGGCTTTACTTATGTGAGTCTACCAGAATTTACAACGCAATTTTGTTGACATAAGAACGACTAAGGCTTCTGCCGGCGTCCTGAAGGACTTGGCACAAGCCAAGTCTTATCTTATGATTGTGCGTTCATATAGTTGGCCGCAGTGGCATCTCTCGTCAGGAGGTGCGCTGTCTGCATAATCTTCTGATATGTAGCCGCAACCGATACATTTTGTCTTAAGTTTTATTAAATATTTTTTTGCCGCTTTGGCTTTCCTTATGGCCATTTTACTTGCAGTCAGGTATTCTGCCGGTATTGTGAAAATATCGGTTTGGCAGCCGTTTAGATCAGCGTAGCTTATAGACAGGCTGTTAGCTTGGATTGGGTCAGAAGAGGCAGTCATTTGATTGTAGGGGATAATGAGTGAGCGGCATTCTTTATCACCGTCTGGTTTGTCAATAAAATATACAGCATGACTGGTTATCACTAAAGCACCGTCTGAACCTAAAAAGTTTGCAGGAACAATTATGTGTATTGTTTCTCCCAACCAGAGTTTGGGTGGAACATCAACAAGCAGTAATTGCAATTCAGGGCTTAAATCTAAAAGACCAGGGTAAATTTTATATAAAGCCAAAGATGGCGGTACGCCATCAGTAGTAACGGTTATTGCCGCTTTTTCAGCTGTAAATGCCCGCAGTACAGGAACAATAGTATCAACTTTACCCTTATATATAATAACAGCTGGCATCTGATCAAGAGCCATTCTTATAGCTAGTTTTCCCCTCATTAGCACGGTTTCCAGACGGGAACCGAGCTTTTCCCGGCGGGAACACCCTTTAATTATAATGCTGTAATACTTGTGTTCGCAGACCATTCAGACACCTCACTTTTACCAATATTGTACACTGCCAGTTAACTATTGACAATAAAGAAAACACGGCTTGCGCCGAGCCTTAGCAAAAGCGGAAAAGCCACCTGTGCCCTTTGGGTAATGTTGCCCTTATCCAGACGGAAAGTTATACTTTCTTACAGGATAAAAAGACAGCGAAATAATCCTTGATTTATAAAGTGCGTAAGGTTTATGATAATAACGTCGCAATCTTACCATAACAGGAGATGTTATCTTGGAAAGTATAAGTCCGGAAATCATTGTTTTTTTACTTGTAGCAGGCTTTATTGGTTCATTTATTGACTCGGTAGTCGGTGGCGGCGGTCTGATATCATTGCCGGCGCTTATGTTTACCGGTTTACCTCCCAGTGTAGTGCTGGGTACTAATAAGATCGCCGGTACTATGTCATCAATGACAAGCACTATTTCATTTTTACGATCAGGAAAAGTCGACTGTCGGTTGGTTGCCTGGTTGTTTCCGTTATCTTTTGGCGGCTCGGTTTTGGGTGCATATACTGTACGGCATATTCCTCCGGAATTCTTAAAGCCGCTGGTGGTTGTGCTATTAGTGCTAGTTGCCATCTATACGGTTTTAAAAAAAGACTGGGGTTCTGAGTCTACCTATCAGGGGTTAACCACCAAGACAAAGTTTTTTATTGGACTGGCTGCCTTTAGTATCGGGTTTTATGATGGTTTTTTTGGGCCTGGGGCTGGTTCATTTTTTATTTTTGCATTTTTACTGTTAGGTTTTGATTTTATTGTAGCTGCTGGTAATGCGAAAGTAATGAATTTTGCCAGTAATATTGCAGCAGTGACCACCTTTATCTATCTGGACTCAGTTAATTTTCAATATGGACTGATTATGGGGGGCGCCATGATTGCCGGGGCGATTGTCGGCTCGCGCCTGGCTATTAAGAGTGGTACCGCTTATGTGCGTCCACTGTTTATTGGGATGACTAGTTTGTTGATTGGTAAGCAGCTATGGGATTTGATGCTAAAATAGAATTGTGGGTTAAAAAAACGACTACCCGGAAAGGGCAGTCGTTTTTCTTACCCTCATAGAAAGGTTAACTTTCTTCAAGACAGGATAAGGAAAACAGCAGCTTGCGCTATTGCCAAAGGCTTGGCGTAAGCTGTGTTTCGTTACAGAATATGTTTATCAATCAGGTCGATTAGTTGAACAATTTCAGGTTTGGACACCTGTCCGTTGGCACCGATGGACTGGCCTTTAAGCCGCATCTCTTCATTGATAAGCGAAGAGAAGATAACAACAGGCAAATGTTTAAACTTATCATTTTCTTTAATGCGCTTAGTGAGATGGTGGCCATCCATTTGCGGCATCTCAATGTCTGTTATCACAAGCTGGATGTGGTTTTCAATCGGTTCACCGCCAGCGGCCAGCTGTTCAATTTTATTCCAGGCAGCTTGTCCGTTTTCTGTCGCGATGACATTGGCATAGCCTGCATTGTGGAGGGTGCCTAATAACAAATCGCGCAGCATCTTGGAATCTTCAGCAACTAAAATAGTTTTGGTTTTGCGAATATCAATTATATCAGCAGGTTTTTTTGTAAATTCATTAAATTTTTGGTTCATATCTGGGTTGATATCGGCTACTATTTTTTCAAAGTCCAGCAGGACGACCATTTTATCGGTCATTTTAATAATGCCGACAACCATATCCGAGTTTGCGATATGAGGAGGCGGTTCCATGGCTGTCCAGGAAATACGATGAATGCGCGAAACTTCGTCAACAAGGAAGGCAACATAGTAATTATTTAGTTCGCTTACAATAATCTTAGGGGAAGTTGTTGAGGATTCAGCGCCAAGGCAACGCGGCAGATTAACCAGCGGCATAACACGGCCGCGCAAAGTGAAGATACCATCAACCCATGGATGGACGGTAGGCATTTTGGTGACAGGTATGGGGTTAATGACTTCCCTTACTTTTGCCACATTAATACCATAGCTGACAGGGCCAATTGAAAATTCCACTATCTCAAACTCATTAGTACCAGTTTCCAGCAAAATCCCCTTTTTATCAGACATTGCCATCCCTTCTTTCTCTTATGAATAACGCACAATATAGCGATATGTATAGATAATTACTATTTCTATGTTATGGTTATTTTACCTGCTAAAGTTATGTCGAATAATAAAATTATGTGTATTTTTTATTTTCCCAGTAAATACTATATTAATTATTTATTTTTGCAGGAACAGTGGAAAGTATAGGGAATATTAATAATTTTACAGTATAATTAAATAATCAAATTATGGTTACTATGCGCAAGGAGTGGAAGTTATTGAATGTGCTGACCAGCGATGATACTATTAGCGCTATAGCCACGGCGATCGGTGAGGGCGGCATTGGCATTGTCAGGGTAAGCGGCAGTAAGGCTGTAGCTATTGCGGACAAGCTGTTTATCGGTAAAACAGGCAAGCGGGCTGCTGATATTCTGTCCCATCAAGTTGTTTATGGTGATATTGTTGACCCGGGTAGCGGTGAAACGATCGATGAGGCAATACTGATTATTATGCGCGGTCCACGGTCTTATACCCGTGAGGATATTGTCGAGATTCATTGTCATGGCGGCCCAGTGCCGTTAAGGCGTATTTTGGATTTGACGCTTACGCTGGGTGCCAGGCTGGCTGAGCCTGGTGAGTTTACTAAACGGGCATTTTTGAGCGGGCGCCTTGATTTGGCTCAGGCCGAGGCGGTCATTGATATAATCAGATCAAAAACAGATGCTTCCCTTAGGGTGGCAGTAGGTAATCTGTCAGGGACTTTATCTGGCGAGATTAAACACTTACGCCATGATATCCTCAAGATGATTGCCCAGCTAGAGGCAGCCATTGATTTTCCTGAAGAGGATATTGAGGAAGCGGCAGCTGCTGATGTCGCTGAGCTAATTGTCAAGGCTAACGCTGAGATTGGTAAACTCCTATCCACAGCTCAGACAGGCCGGATTTTGCGTGAGGGTCTGGCAACTGTTATTGTTGGTAAGCCCAATGTTGGTAAATCAAGCCTGCTCAATGCCCTGCTGCGGGAAAAGCGGGCTATTGTTACCGATATACCAGGAACGACCAGAGATATTATCGAGGAATATGTTAATATTCGCGGCATACCGCTTAAAATTATTGATACAGCAGGTATTCGTGAGACAACCGATGTTGTGGAGAAAATTGGCGTAGAGCGGGCTAAGGAGCTTGTAAATCAGGCAGATCTTATTTTACTGCTTTTAGATGCCTCCATGCCACTGTCTGCTGAAGACCGGGCTGTATTAGAGCTGCTTGCAGGCAGACAAGCCATTATTCTTGTGAATAAGAGTGATTTGCCATCCTTGCTTGAGTTTGAGGAACTAAAAAAGGCTGCAGGCAACCGGCTGGTATTAAAAATTTCTGTAACCCAAGGGGATGGACTGGCTGAATTGGAGCAAGCAATCGCTGATTTAGTTTACAGTGGTCATGTCAGTCAGGGGGAAGCTGCTTTTGTTAACAATGTTCGTCATGCTGACGCGTTAAGGCATACCAGTCAGCGGCTGGAAGAAGCCCTGGCAACAATTGAAGCTGGCATGCCGCCTGATTGTATTGTTGTTGACCTCCGAGCCGCCTGGGAGAAGCTTGGTGAAATTACCGGTGATACGGTTGGTGAAGATATAATTGACCAGATATTTACTCAGTTTTGTATCGGGAAGTAAGAATGAGGTGGAAATTTTGTTTCAAGCAAATAATTATGACGTAGTAGTCATCGGTGCTGGGCATGCTGGCTGTGAGGCAGCGCTGGCTGCGGCCCGGCTGGGATGCCGGACACTGATTACTACGCTTAATATGGATAATATTGCGATGATGCCCTGTAATCCGGCAGTAGGTGGACCGGCTAAAGGCCATCTGGTGCGGGAGATAGACGCATTGGGCGGCGAAATGGGTGTTAATACTGATAAGACCTGTATTCAAGTGCGTATGCTCAATACAGGTAAAGGACCTGCTGTTCATGCTTTGCGGGCACAGGCTGATAAACAGTTGTATCAAATGGCTATGAAGCATACGCTGGAGAAACAGCCGAATCTTGATGTTAAACAAGCACTTGTTGACAACATTCTTGTCGAAAATGGACAGGTAACAGGCATAGTTACTGAGCTGGGAGAAGTATATGGTTCTAAGTGCGTAATTATCGCCACAGGCACTTATCTGCGCGGCAAGATTATCATAGGCGATATTAACTATCCTGGCGGTCCTGCTGGTCAGCGGCCGGCTGAAAAGCTGTCTGAGGCAATCCGCGGACTAGGCATCTCGCTTATGAGGTTTAAAACCGGTACCCCGGCCAGGGTGGATGCCCGCACTGTTGATACCAGTAAGATGACTATTCAGCCTGGCGATGATATAACCCACAATTTCTCTTTTATGAGTGATATTATAACGCGGGAGCAGACGCCCTGCTGGCTTACATATACCAATGAGGAGACTCATGCCATTATCAGAGCCAATATGCACCGTTCGCCTTTATATATGGGAGTTATCGAGGGAACAGGACCGCGTTATTGTCCATCAATTGAGGATAAGGTCGTGCGGTTTGCTGATAAATTGTCTCATCAGGTATTTGTTGAGCCAGAAGGAACAGGCACTACCGAAATGTATATTCAAGGTATGTCTACAAGCCTGCCTGTGGATGTTCAATTAGCTTTTCTGCGAACTATTCCTGGTTTAGAGAAGGCGGAAATTATGCGTGCAGGCTATGCCATTGAGTATGATTGTGTTGACCCGACTGAACTTAAACCAACCCTTGAGACTAAAAAGATTGGTGGGTTGTTTTCCTCAGGGCAGGCGAATGGTACATCAGGTTACGAAGAGGCTGCCGCTCAGGGGCTTATGGCTGGCATTAACGCTGCCCTCTTGGCCCAAGCTAAGCCCCCCTTCATTTTATCGCGCTCAGAGGCTTATATTGGCGTTCTGATTGATGACTTAGTAACCAAGGGTACCTCTGAGCCTTACCGGATTATGACCTCACGGGCCGAATACCGGCTAATTCTGCGCCAAGACAACGCCGACCTTAGATTGACTGAAAGAGGCCGCGAAATTGGTCTTGTGAGTGATGAGCGGTATCAACGGTTTACTGCTAAACAGCAAGCTGTTCAAAGCACGCTTACTCTCTTAAAAAGTAAGCAGATTACACCAGTACCTGAGATGCAAAACAGGTTGGCCGCTCTCGGCACTGCTGAACTACGGACAGGCATTACGCTGTATGATCTGCTTAGGCGCACAGAAGTGAACTATGAGGCCATGCGTACCCAATTTGACTTGCCGGAGATACCGTCCTTGGTACGGGAACAGGTCGAGATTGCCGTTAAGTATGAGGGGTATATCCAAAAGCAATTTGAACAGGTCGAGCGCTCAGCCAAATTGGAAGCAAAACACCTGCCAGATGATATTGATTACAGTCAAATCAGTGGTCTGGCGCTGGAAGCCCGGCAGAAACTTAATAAAATCCGGCCATTGTCAGTTGGCCAGGCAGCACGCATATCAGGGGTTTCCCCGGCCGATATCTCCATACTCATGGTGTACCTGGAACAGCGGCGGGGCCGACAAGAGTAAGGGAGCTGTTTTATGGAACATTTTAAAGATCTGCTGGCGCAGGCAGCGGCAAAATACGGACTGAACCTGTCAGAAGGCCAGATTGAGGCCATGAATACTTACTACCGTCTGCTTATTGAATGGAATGAAAAAATAAACCTGACTGCCATTACCCAGCCTCATGAAGTGGCTGTTAAACATATGATTGACTCACTATCTTGCTACCAGGAGGATATCTTTAATTCCGGCACCAGCATAATTGATGTTGGCACAGGTGCTGGTTTCCCTGGTATTCCCCTTAAGATTTATCAGCCTGACCTAAAACTTACGCTTATGGATTCGCTCAATAAACGCCTGCTATTTTTGCGGAAGGTCACAGACACTCTTACCCTTGAGGGGGTGGATATTGTTCATGCTCGAGCAGAGGAAGGCGGCAAAAATAAGCTGCATCGTGAGAAATACCAGATAGCCGTGTCGCGGGCGGTGGCCAGATTGAATGTTCTGTGTGAACTATGTCTGCCGTTTGTTAAAACAGGCGGCTGGTTTATTGCGCTTAAAGGAGCCCAGTATGAGGATGAAGCGGCAGAAGCTGCCAAGGCAATAACTATTCTAGGTGGCAGGCTTGAACGGATTGAGCCAGTTAACCTCCCAGGGCTTGTTGATAAGCGGGCTGTAATCTATATCAGAAAGATTGCAGCCACCCCGCAGGATTATCCCCGTCGCCCAGGCACACCTGAAAAAAAGCCGCTTTAATTTAGAGGAAAATTCCATTGGCTGCAGAATATAGAGAATAAAGCATGTCCCTAATGTTGTTTTGTAGGTGGTGGAAACATGAGAAACTTGGCCAGACTGTTTGGTATTGGAGAGGCTTCGCCAACTGTTCCCGAACTTGTTCCAGAAAGTATCCCGACTGATACTATTAAAGAAACAGATGCAGCTAATACTGCTCCTAATAATACAGATTTAGGCTCTGGTATTGAATCTCAGTCAGTCCAACTAGTCTCACCAGAAGCTATTATGCCCAATCGGTTCCAACCCCGTAAGACATTTAATGACGATTCTCTTAAGGAATTGGCCGCGTCTATTCGTGAGTTCGGCGTAATTCAGCCACTCCTGGTTCGCCGTCAAGGGGAAGCATATGAATTGGTTGCTGGCGAACGGCGGCTGAGGGCCTCCCGGTTGGCTGGTCTTGCTGAGGTTCCGGTTATTGTGCGGGAACTAGAGGATCAAGAAATGGCTGAACTGGCGATGATCGAAAACCTGCAGCGGGAAGATTTGCACTTTTTGGAAGAGGCTGAAGGCTATCAACATCTGATTGCAAGCTTTAACTTTACCCAAGAGGAGTTAGCCCGAAGAGTAGGGAAAAATCAATCTACCATTGCCAATAAACTTCGCTTATTAAAATTGGCTCCTGAAATACGCCAATCGGTTGTTGGCCAAAACTTAACCGAGCGCCACGCTCGGGCTTTGCTAAAGCTGGATGATACCCAGGTGCAAATGGAAGTACTTGACGGGGTAAAGGAAAAGGGTTTAAATGTTCGGGAAACCGAAGACTTAATAGAAACCTATTCCGGGAATATTTCCCGGGAAAAGGAAAAACAGGCAACGCCAAGGCAGACTGTCGTAAAGATTATTAAAGATGTCCGCATTTTTATTAATACTATCAATAGTGTAATTAGCCAAATGAAGAAAAGTGGTATGGATATTAAGGTTAAGCAGGATATTGAAGGTGATTATGTTAATATCAATATCCAGGTGAAAAACAATCGAAAAAGTAGTTAATACTATTATCTAAATAAAGAAAACATGGCTTGCGCCGAGCCTTTGGCGAAAGCGGAAGCCGATGTTGCCTTATCCAGACGGAAAGTTTTACTTTCTTACAGGATAAATAAAGTCCTGACACCGGGAAATGGGTGCCAGGACTTTTTCTATTCAGTTATTTAAGGTGATCTTTAATAGATTGTCTGCTGTTTCCTCAATGTACTCCCGCCTGTAGAGCATTGCAAGCCACTCAGACGGTATGGCAGCTTTGCCGTAATAAGCACCGGCAAGTTGACCATAAACAGCTCCGGTGGTATCAGCGTCTTCGCCGAGGTTTACTGCCAAAAGTGCACCTTGTCTAAAGTTGTCGCTGTGGTAGAAGGCCCATAGTGCGGCTTCCAGTGAATCGGCGACATAGCCTGTACCGCGAATAGCAGGCGGGTTGCTATATTTGAACGATCCTGCGGCTATATCGCTAATTTTGCCAGCAAGTGGAGGATTCCAGGATGTTGATAAAGGGGAATAACTGTCAGATAACAAAGAAGCTTTATCGAGGCCACTGAGTGAGCCGATAATCAGGGCAGCTAAGTATCGGCACGCATCAACAGCCTCGGCTGCAGCATGGGTGGTACGGGAGCTGGCGGCAGCCAGGTCAATCGCTAAAGCGGGATTGGCGGCAAAGGCTAAAGGAATAGGGGCTAGGCGCATAATAGAACCGTTACCGGCAGTACGGGGATCATTAGAGCCGGCATAAGGCTGACTAGTACGGCCATAGGTATCAAGTGCGCTCCGCACGGTATTACCGATATCAAAGCAGGTGCCGGTGCTGCTTAAATAGCCTTCTTTGTACCAGCGAACATAGCGATCCATCTGGTCAGCAGGGTTAAAACCCTGACAGCTGATTAAACTGTCTGCCAGGCATAGGGCCATACTTGTATCATCAGTCCATTCTCCCGGCTTGAGGTTAAAAGGGCCGCCCCCAATTAGTCCGGTTACTGGGGTAAAGCTGCCAGGCGTTTTGAACTCCAGCGGCATTCCTAAAGCATCGCATATGGCTAGGCCTAATAAAGCGCCACGGTAACGATCTTGAGCCATGACAGCCGCCTCCTAGCACCCCAGTAATTTTTTAGCAATGTTGACAGCCGCTACGCCGTTGGCGGCGTAGGCATCAGCCCCGGCCTGCCTGGCATAGCTTTCTGTAAGAACAGCACCACCCACAATGGATTTACCAGTATAGCCTGCGGCTTTGAGTGCGGAAATAGTTATGTCTACTTGCGGCAGGGTAGTAGTCATTAGTGCACATAGGCCCACAAGCTGTGCCTGATGTTCTTTAGCGGCGGCTACTATGGTTTCAGGGGCAACGTCTTTGCCTAAATCAATCACGGTAAAGCCGTTGTTTTCCATAAGAGCGGCGACAATATTTTTGCCTAGGTCGTGAATATCGCCTTTGACTGTGGCTAATAGTACTGTTCCTAAGCTTTGGGTAGTGTGGGATGGAAGTACCTCTTTAATGGTCATAAAGGCAGTGCGCATAGTCTCGGCTGATAAAAGCACCTGGGGTAGGAAACAGCGGCCTTGGCCGAAGGCCTGGCCGACTTCATTCATGGCTGCCGTCAGTGCCTGTTCAGTAATGGTAAGAGGAGTATGATGCTCGGCAAGCGCCTGGCGAATGAGGGGAACAACACCTGTTGTTTCGCCATTGACTACTGTTTGGCGAATTTGCGTTAATATATCAGGGGCCGCATTGCTGACAGCAGCTGTCTGGGCTGGCATATCCACATATTTTTTGCTATAGGCAATGGCCTGGTTGTCATGGCCGCCTAAGGCGGTGGCAGCTGACCATATATCCTGCATCAACGGATCAAAGGGGTTGAGGATCGGGGCATCAAGACCTGATGCCAGCGCCATAGCGCAAAACGCGGCATTCATTAAATCCCGGCGAGGCAGGCCAAAGGATACGTTACTGAGGCCCATTACGGCAGGGCAGCCAAGCTGTTCGCGATACAGTTTGAGGGTGAGGAGTGTTTCAGCCGCTGCCCGGCCATCTGTGGCAACTGTCATAACAAGTGCATCAAGCAGCAGGTCATGGCGGTTTAGCCCATGTGACAAGGCGATATCGATGATTTGTTGAGCAACTTTTATACGCTCTACTGCGGTAGTAGGGACACCGCTGTCTGATAACGGTAGACATAATACAGCTGCGCCGTATTTTTTTGCAAGCGGCAGGAAGCTCTCGAGTCTTTCTGTTTCAGCGGTAATCGAGTTAATCAGGGCGCGGCCGGGATATGCCTTGAGTCCGGCTTCAAGCGCGGCTGGGTCGGTTGTGTCGATGGCTAACGGCACATCAACTAAGACAGATAATTCCTCAACAGCCTGTTTCATGAGGGCGATTTGGTCAACACCAGGTACACCCATATTAACATCCAGGATACCGGCACCGGCTTTTATTTGAGCAAGGGCATCTTTTTTGACAGTAACAAAATTGCCTTCTTTAAGATCATTGGCTAAGGTCTTACGGCCAGTGGGGTTAATGCGTTCGCCGATAATGACTGGTGCGAACTGGGGTCCAAGGTATATGGCACGGGTGCGGCTAGTTAAAGCAGTAACATGTTGAAGGCGGCGCTCTGGTGGGCTGGGTAGTTTGTCTACGGTTTGTCTAATTGCTTTGATATGGGCAGGTGTAGTGCCGCAGCAACCGCCAATGAAGGTGGCTCCGGCAGCTGCCAGCTTAGGTATCCAGGCTGCCATTTCATCAGCTTGCATCGGGAAAACCGTCTGTCCATTTATGAGCTCAGGCATACCGGCATTTGGCTGAACACTAATTGGCAAAGAACAAGACTGGGCTAAGGTTTCAATAACCGGCAAAAGTTGGGCTGGTCCTAAAGAGCAGTTGGCGCCAATTATGCTTGCCCCCATAGCCTCTAAGGTAATTGCGGCTGTGCGCGGATCAGTACCTGTTACCGTGCGGCCATCGGCATCAAATGATAGCTGGCAGATAACAGGTTTGTTGGTTGCAGCCTTGGCTGCCAGGAGTGCAGCCCGCATCTCCTGAATATCAATAATGGTTTCAATCAGTATGTAGTCAACCCCGGCTTGATCCAGTGCGTGGATTTGTTCGTAAAATACATCATAGGCGGTATCGAAGGTCAGTTCGCCAAGTGGCGCGATAAATTTTCCGGTTGGACCGATAGAACCTGCTACCTTGGCATGAGTGCCAGCAGCTTGACGTGCCGCAGTGACACCTGCAGCATTGAGAGCTGCTACCTTTGATTCCAGACCATAATGCGTTAACTTAATGCGGTTAGCGCCAAAGGTATTGGTTTCTATGATAGTAGCGCCTGCCTCAACATATTGGCGATGAATGGCTATTACATTTTCTGGCTGCTCAATATTCCATAATTCAGGACACTGACCTGGCTCCAAACCCGCCTGGTGCAGCATTGTGCCCATGGCACCATCAAAAACATGGATCATTATCTATCGGTCTCCTTTCGCGCATGACAGCCCGGTTGCCCGCATTTATCGCAGGACAGCTCTTGCTGATGAGGTAAACTCAGTGCTTGGTGGTAGGGATATAAGCCAATTACAGCAGTAACTGATTTACGGGGTACAAGCATTTTTGTATCTGTAACGCTCAGATCAATGGTAGCGCCTGAGGCTAGAGCCAATATCTCTGGCTGTATGTCTACTGGCCAGCCGCCATAACCGGGACTGAAGCGCCTGCCTGCCGTAAGCCCTGTACGGGCGGCTTGCCCTGATATTACACTACAGACAGCATCACAGACTGCTTCTACAGCAGTTGTTCCGGCGGCATCTAATAACAGTCCTAAAGTATACTGGTCTCTGGAAAACAGGTTAGATACTTCTTGCTCTAGTGGTTGCCCAATTGTTACAGCCATTACTGCTACTTCGACTGCGCCACTTAAATGCTTAATAATGCTCTCTGCTGTGAGGCTAAGTGGATTAGGCGACATGATGGTATGTGAGTCTTGGTCATAGACATACACCTGCCAAACTCCTTTTGGGGTAGCCAGAAGCTGGGCTTGAGTGCATGCCTCCGTAAGGAGTGCGGCGGAAAAGTTTGCTTTACTACCTAGTCCTGCATAGCGTTTGGTTTCATCAAGGTCAACTGTTATCAAACGGGGGTGATATATCGGCATTAAGAGAACCTCCAGATTAAAGTGAGGTATTATTAGCATTATATTATATTTTGCCAATTAGTTAAAGCTGTGATGTTTACAGATTAACAAATTCTTTATAATTCTATTGTTATCAGTGATCAAGTTTTGCATATTAGCATTTTTTTGGCAGGAAATAACGCAACTGTGTTGAATGAGAAGATGGAACTATCTATTTTGAGGTGAACTAGTTTGGTTAAAGTAATTGCTATCGCCAATCAAAAAGGAGGAGTAGGCAAGACGACGACTTCGGTCAACCTGTCGGCTTGCTTGGCTGAGCTGGGTAAAAAGGTACTGCTTATTGATATTGACCCGCAGGGGAACTCCACAAGCGGATTGGGATTCAATAAAGGTACGATTAAGCGCTGTGTTTATGATGCTCTGGTGAATGATGTGCCGATCGACACAATTGTGGTACAGACGGAAATTGCTAACCTTAAGCTTTTACCAGCCACAATTCAACTTGCCGGGGCTGAGATTGAACTGGTCTCGATGATGTCGCGTGAGGGTAAACTTAAGCGGGCGCTGGACAAGGCGAAGTTTAGTTATGACTATGTGCTTATCGATTGCCCGCCGTCATTAGGCTTGCTAACTATTAACTCGCTGACAGCTGCTAACTCAGTTCTTGTACCCATCCAATGTGAGTTCTATGCATTGGAGGGATTGACTCAATTAATGAGCACAGTGAGTTTGGTACAAAAAAATCTTAATCCGGTGCTTACTCTCGAAGGGGTTGTCCTTACTATGTTTGATGCCCGGACCAATTTATCCATCCAGGTTGTTGACGAGGTAAAAAACCATTTTCGTCATAAAGTTTATCAGACGATTATTCCTCGAAATGTGCGCTTAAGCGAGGCGCCTAGCCATGGACAGCCGGTAATTAAGTATGATCCTAAGTCTAAGGGAACAGAAGTATACTTTGATTTAGCACGTGAGGTGATTGGTGATGAATAAACGTGGATTGGGACGAGGATTGGATGCGTTGTTTGGTTCTCCTAATACTGGTGATGCTAATGTACATAATGAACAGCCTAATGAGATTGCCATCAAGGATATCGTTCCCAACCAGCACCAGCCTCGCCGGGATTTTGATGAAGAGGCGCTGGCCGAACTGGCGCAATCCATAAAACAGCATGGAATCATTCAACCGGTGGTTGTTCGAAAGACGCTCAGTGGCTACGAGCTGGTGGCAGGGGAACGCCGGTGGCGTGCTTCGCAGTTAGCTGGTCTTAAGCAGATTCCGGCTGTGGTACGTGACTACACAGATGCCGAAATGATGGAAATTGCCTTAATTGAAAACTTGCAGCGCCGTAACCTTAATATGATTGAGGAAGCTATGGCTTTTCGTCGGCTTATGGAAGAGTTCGGGTTGACACAAGAAGAGGTGGCTCAAAGAATCGGGCGCAGCCGTTCAATGATTGCTAATATTGTACGACTCCTAAATCTACATCCAGAGGTACAAGATTTTGTTTCACGTGGAACATTAACCATGGGACAAGCTAGGCCGCTGTTAGCTTTAGAAACTGTTGAAATGCAACTTGATGCTGCTAATCAAATTATTGAAGAAGACTTGTCTGCCCGTGATGCTGAGGAATTGGTGCGTCGTTTGGCTGCGCGTCGGCCTGCCAAGAAGGCGGAACCAAAGCCTTCGGTAGAGCCAGAAAACGGTGATGATCCTAATCAGTTTTTCATGAATGAGTTTGAAGACCGGCTTAAGGTCATACTTGGAACGCAAGTAAGAATTAAGCCTGGAAAAATGAAGAGTAAAATTGAAATTGAATACTATTCTCCTGAAGATCTGGAAAGAATTATGGAAATGCTGTCAACTCGCCAAGAACCAGTTTCTTCTAAATTCCGTGGACAGCTTGTAGTATAACATGGATAAAGAAAACACGACTTTCTCCGAGGTGCGACTAGAGCTGATGTCGAGGTTGCCCTTATCCAGGGGAAAGTAATACTGTTCTAACAGGATAAAAAAATGTTTCACGTGAAACAATAATAGATCTGCTTGTTTTTGGGATGTCAGGGTGGTGGGGTGAAGAAATGCGACTAGAAAAGGACTTGCTGGGGGAACGGGAAGTTCCTGCAAGTGTATATTATGGAATTCATACCTTGCGGGCATTAGAAAATTTTCCGCTATCAGACTATAAAGTATCTTACACTCTAATCAAGGCCATAACTTTAATAAAAAAGGCAGCAGCAGAGGTCAATGCAGAGTTAGGTCATTTAGCAAAAGATAAAGCACAATCAATAGCGGTTGCAGCTGACGAAGTAATAAATGGTAAATGGCGCGACCAATTTGTTATTGATGCCTTACAGGGTGGGGCTGGAACTTCTACCAATATGAATGTTAACGAGGTACTGGCCAACCGCGCCATTGAACTTTTGGGGGGGCAGCGCGGAGACTATGATCTGGTACATCCACTCAATCATGTCAATATGCATCAATCGACCAATGATGTTTACCCCACTGCACTGAGGATTGCGGCAATTTGGCTGCTTAAACCTTTAAGTGAGGGTTGTGCCGCCCTACAGGCATCACTCCAGGCTAAAGAAGCCGAATTTGCCGGAGTCATTAAGGTTGGTCGCACCGAGATGCAGGACGCGGTGCCTGTCATGTTGGGGCAGGAATTTAGCGCTTATGCTGGTGCTGTTGCCCGTGACCGCTGGCGATTGCATAAGGTGGAAGAGCGACTACGTCAGGCGGCGTTAGGCGGCACAGCCATTGGTACTGGGCTTAACGCTGATAAGAAGTACATATTTATGGTTAATGACCGAGTGCGGCAATATGCCGGTATTGGCTTGGCCAGAGCCGAGAACATGATTGACGTTATCCAGAACGCTGATGTATTTGTCGAGGTTTCAGGTTTGCTCAAAGCGTTAGCAGTTAATCTAGGTAAGTGTGCCCATGACCTCAGGCTACTATCCTCAGGACCGCGGGCTGGCCTGGGTGAAATCAGGCTGCCGGAGCGGCAGGCTGGTTCTTCGATTATGCCAGGTAAAGTGAATCCAATCATCCCTGAAGCCATCAATCAAGTTGCTTTTCATGTCATGGCTTCAGATATGGCGATTGCTATGGCGGCGCAGTCGGGCCAACTGGAACTCAATCCGTTTATGCCGCTGATAGCCCATCATTTGTTAGAAAGCTTGACTGTGTTAACGAATGCTGTAACAGTTTTTAATGAGTTTTGTATTCAAGGTATAACGGCAGATGCGCAGCGCTGCCAGGCGCTGTTGGAAGGTAGTCAGGTAAGTGTTACAGCCTTAGTTCCTCATATTGGCTATGACCTAGCATCAAAGGTGGCGCGCAGGGCTCTGGAGACTGGTGTGACCGTGCGTCAAGCTGCACTTGAATTAGCGGTGCTGCCGGAACCGAGGATTGACGCCATTTTGGATCCTCGCGCTATGACAAGACCGGGAATTGCTGGGGCACAAAAGTGATTAGGGAGGCAAACAATATGCAAGAAACCCCAAAAGGATCACGCCTGCATATCGCCATCTTCGGACGCCGTAATGCAGGTAAGTCCAGTTTAATTAACGCCCTTACCAACCAGGATATTGCGCTGGTTTCAGATGTGCCTGGCACAACCACCGATCCGGTGTATAAAGCCATGGAGATATTGCCGATTGGGCCTGTCATGATTATTGATACAGCAGGCATTGATGATGTAGGTGACTTAGGCGCTCTCCGAATTGAGCGGACAATGCAAGTGCTTAATAAAGCAGATTTAGCTGTAGTAGTCATTGAACCTGAGCAGGGGTTGACTGAGTTTGAGCAAACGCTTGTAAAAGAAATACGTAAACGCAGCTTACCCATTGCTGGTGTTGTCAATAAAAGTGATGTTATGTCGGCTTCGTCTGATACGATTGCCGGCTGGAGTACAACGCTCGATTTGCCGCTCATTAATATCAGTGCCAAAACTGGCCAGGGTATTGAAGAGTTAAAACGACTGATTATTAAGTTGGCTCCTGACAACTGGGAGGGTCCACCTGTTATTGGCGATCTGGTGTCACCAGGAGATACCGTAGTGTTGGTAGTCCCCATTGATTTAGCTGCGCCTAAAGGCCGCTTGATTCTACCCCAGGTTCAGACCATTCGCGATCTTCTGGATAATGATGCCTGTGCCGTTGTAGTCAAAGAAAGAGAACTTAAGGAAGCATTGGACGGTCTGAAAAAACCACCGCGTCTAGTGGTCACCGACTCGCAGGAATTTATGAAGGTGGGAGCAGATACCCCGCCAGGTGTAATGCTTACCTCGTTTTCTATTTTAATGGCTCGTCATAAGGGAGATCTTGAGACCTTAGTAACCGGGGCTAAAGCCATTGAAGCGCTAAAACCAGGGGATAAGGTGCTGATCTCGGAAGGGTGTACCCATCACCGGCAGGCAGATGACATTGGCAGGGTAAAAATTCCGCGTTGGCTTAGACAGGCAGTAGGTGGGGAACTTGACTTTGAATGGGTGTCAGGCGGTACGTTCCCTCCTGACTTGGCAAAATACAAGTTAATTATTCACTGCGGCGCGTGCATGCTTAACCGGCGGGAAATGCTGTATCGTCTGGCGATGGCCAGAGAGGCGGAAGTGCCGATCGTAAATTATGGATTGTTAATTGCCCAGGTTCATGGCATTTTGCACCGGGCGCTGGCACCATTTCCGCTAGCCCAAATGATACTTGAAGATTAGGAGCGGATGAGCTGTGATCTATCTTGATAATGCTGCTACAACGTGGCCTAAACCAGAGTGTGTCTATCAGGCAATCGATCATTGCTTAAGAACAATGGGAGCTAACCCGGGTCGTGGTGGGCATAGCATGGCGCGGGCAGCTAGCCTGATGCTGTATGAGGCCAGGGAGGCCCTGGCTGAATTGTTTAGGATTGAAGATGCAAATCAGATTGTGTTTACTCACAATGCAACCGATGCCATCAGTATGGCTGTGTTTGGGTTGCTTTGTCCTGGGGATACACTTGTAACAACTGCGATGGAACACAATGCTGTTGCCCGGGCTGTAAGATATGTGGAAGCGAAAGGTGTTCATGTAGTTATTGTTCCTTGTAAGCGTGACGGCCAGCTTGACATGAACGCCATGAGAGCAGCGGTCATGCAACGGCCTAAAGCAGTAATTATGAGCCATGCCTCCAATGTTACAGGTACCATTATGCCGATAGCGGAGATAGGGAAACTGACCAAGCAGATCGGCGCTATATTCATTGTGGATGCTGCTCAGACGGCAGGGGTGGAGGCAATTGATGTAGCCGCTATGGGGATAGACCTGCTGGCATTTAGCGGGCACAAAGGCCTGCTTGGGCCACAGGGTACAGGCGGCCTATATGTAAGTGAAGCACAGGCTGTCACACCACTTAGAGTTGGAGGAACCGGCAGTCTGTCCGAATCTGACAAACAGCCTGAGTTTATGCCTGACCGCCTGGAAAGCGGGACACCTAACACGCCAGGCATTGCCGGGCTTAAGGCCGGTGTCCGGTTTATATTGGATACCGGACGAGAAAACATTCAAGCCAAAGAAATGGCGCTGACCCAGCTTTTGCTGGACGGTTTAAAAGGTATACCAACACTGACTGTTCATGGTAATACAGATATTGCCGGACGCACGGCCGTTGTGTCATTTACGCTCAATGGCAAAGACAGTGGGCAGATTGCTCATGCCCTTGACCGGGATTATGAGATTGCCTGTCGCTCAGGATTACACTGCGCCCCCTGGGCCCATCAGGCGATAGGAACACTTAAGACTGGGACGGTGCGGCTTAGTCCTGGTTATTTTAATACAGAAGAAGAAATCGGGCAGGTTATTGCCGCTGTACAGAAGATTGCTGCTCAAGGGGGTTAGTACATGAAAGGGACCATAGTTAATGCCGCTGCTGTTCTTGTCGGCTCCGGGCTGGGGCTGGCGCTAAAACGTGGTATTCCGGAAAAATACCAAAGCACTGTCATGCATGGGATGGCGTTGGCCGTTGGTATTATTGGATTGCAAATGGCCTTTAAGACTGAGAATATACTTGTCGTCATTTTAGGTTTGGCTGCCGGTGCAGTTATCGGTGAGTCACTTAACATTGACGGCTATCTCAATAAAATTGGTGAATGGCTGTCAGCTAAGTTTGGCAGTCAGAACAACCCGGGAGAAAATAACATTGGCCGCGGCTTCGTTACGTCCAGCCTGGTATATTGTATCGGTGCTATGGCTGTGGTCGGCTCAATTCAGGAGGGACTTACCGGTGATACCAGTACGTTGTATGCAAAGTCCTTGATAGATGGCATTGTCGCAATTGTATTTACCGCAAGCATGGGTATTGGGGTAGCATTTTCCAGTGTTTCAATTTTTGTATATCAAGGACTAATTACCCTGCTGGCCGGTTTTTTCAGCGCAGTGCTGTCTGATAGTATAATTAAAGAAATGACGGCAACCGGCGGCATTCTTATTGTCGGGGTGAGCATACTAATGCTGGAACTAAAAAAGATAAGACTGGCAAATCTGCTGCCAGCGATACCAGTCGCTGCAGCTATCGCCTATTTTTGGCCGACAATGTAAAAAAAATTACTAATATCCGCAGATTAGAGGAAAGGTGATACAAATGACGACCATGGATTTGTCGCAGTATACAATATTCATTACAACAAATCTCCCTTACATATTACTTGGTCTGACTGCATTGATTTTTGTGGCACTTATCGTTTTTATCAACATCAATATCAAAATGAGCCGCCTCAATAGACGTTACCAAAAAATGATGGCAGGCATGGACGGGGTAAATATTGAACAATTACTGATCAAACATATAGAAGAAGTCCACCAGGCGGTGGGCAAAGTAAATCGCCTTGATGGTGAATGCCGTCGCCTGGACACGATTGCGACCGCTTCTGTTCAGTATGTAGGAGTTGTTCGGTTTAATGCATTTGAGGATATGGGCAGTGACCTCAGCTTTGCTCTGGCCTTACTTGACGGCAAAAAGAACGGAGTAGTGCTGTCAAGTATTTACGGCCGGAATGAGTCGCGGGTCTATGCTAAGCCGGTGGCTGATGGTCAGTCTACTTATTATCTGACTGACGAAGAAAAAGGTGCGCTAGACAAGGCGTTGGTAAAAAGTTCATAAACTAGCAGGATTTTTATAGTTTTTGGCGAATATCATCAAAGTTAGGGCGAAAAAATTCTACTCAAGAAGGTGATGTTTTTGAACCAAAAAACGCCAAAGCCTGACAGACGCGAATATACATTGATGATTGTGCCACATCACGCTAAATCTGTATTTAGTGTTCGTATACCTATTAAAACAGTCAAATACACGGCCGCAGCGCTGGTTGTTTGTCTTACAATACTCTCCGGCACAATGCTAAGCTATCGTTACCAGGCCAATGTAGCCACACAGGAAAAGCATGAGCTGGCTCAGCTGAGAGAAGTAAACAGCAAACAATATTCACAACTGGAAGAACTGGCTAAAACTACGGCACAGCTGCAGGAAGACATGAATCGCCTAAATCAACTTGATGCCGATCTTCACCGTTTGGTCAATGGTGAGGAGTCAACAGCAACTTCCCGTTCGGCCCCAGCTAGGGTGGGAAACCATAGCGGTCAAGGCGGCCCTAAAAGTAAGCCTAATATTGATCAATTGACCAATCTGACCAAAGAGCTAGGGGCAGCTGTTAAAGAAAGAGAACAGAGTCTTACAAACCTGAAAAATGCACTGACAGAAAAGAATGAGCGGTTAGCAGCTACTCCGTCTATTTGGCCGACAAGCGGTGATGTAACTTCGCGCTTTGGTTGGCGCAGTTCGCCGTGGGGCTGGGGTAGCGACTGGCACCCTGGTATAGATATTGCCAATGATACGGGCACTCCGATTGTCGCTACTGCTGATGGTGTTGTTACTAGCAGCAGCTGGTATGGTGGTTACGGAAAAATGGTAGAGATTGACCATGGTAATGGGATTGTTACAATCTATGGGCATAATTCGCAGCTCTTTGTTACCCCAGGTCAAAAGGTTAAAAAAGGTGAAACCATAGCCTATATGGGGAATACCGGCATAAGCACCGGGTCGCATTGCCACTATGAAATCCGCGTCAACGGCACTGCCGTCAATCCATCAAGTTTTCTGTAGGAGGTAATCGATAAGATGTGGGGCAGTAAAAAACAAGCAATCAGCACAGGTGACCAAGTAGGCACTATTATTGGCGCAGATACCTCGTTCAAGGGTAACATTACTTCACAGGGGACTATCCGCATTGATGGCCAGCATGAAGGTGAAATTGCTACTGCTGGAGATGTTGTCATAGGTGAAGGCGGTCAGCTGCAGGCTCAAGTGAAAGCCCGTAATGCAGTTGTTGCCGGGATGATAAAAGGCAACATCGATGTTTCGGATAAATTGGAGCTTTTGCCTACTGCAAAAGTTTATGGCGATATCAAAGTAGGTACGCTGACAATCAATGAGGGCGCGGTATTCCGCGGCGCCTGCCAGATGCTTAAAGAAGTATCTGATAATGAGGGCAACGAATAGGGAAAAAATAAACCCAGGATGCTTTATAGTATCCTGGGTTTTTTATACTGTTAGAAAGGTTAACTTTCCTCCTGGATAAGGGCAACATCGGCTTCCGCTTTCGTAAGGCTCGGCGCAAGCCGTGTTTTCTTTATACTTACAAGGGGCTATTTTGAATGACTTTGAGGCCGTCCTAGACCAAAAGATAAACCATGGGCAATGATGTCAGCCATTTTCATTACAAGGTTGAGGCGGGTACTCTGCAACACCAGATGCTCCATAAATCCACCGACATTGACAATGCCGGTGATATAGGCATTGCCAACAGGCGGCAGGTCTTTGTTAACCGCAGCGCCAGGCTTGACTGACCCATGACCTAAGGTAACACAGCCAACGTTTTCAAGTTTGCCCAAGCAGGCATCGACGGCAATGACGAAAGGGTGACCGAACGTCGTATTAATTGATTTGAGCATGGTTTCAAGGTTGGTAGCATGCACTGGGTCGTCAAGGGTGCCGTAAATATGTGGAAACAGATTAAGTGTTTTGAGCTTACTTCCTGTCAGCGGGCCCAGAGAATCACCGGTAGAGCGATCAGTACCGATGCATAACACCACAAGTTCGTGACCGTCTGACTTGGCACCTTGAACCAGATTACGAACTGACATTGCCAAATCGTACACAGCGCCAGGTTGATTAATATTAAACTTAGACTCACGCGCCGGTTCGGGGGCGGGTGGTGATTTAACTGGGGACAACCTACTCAACCCTGGAAAATTAAGGATATTATTTAACATACCAAAACTCCTGTGAGATATTTTTAATACCATTATGTGTAAATCCAGAGCAATCTATGCATAAAGGGAGGAAATTTCATCAGGTAACAGGAATAATATATGAAATATTTAACAATAGATATAATAGAGGCTAAGATAGGGAGGCAAAATGATAGATGGGTGCCGATAATAACAAGCTGCGGTTAATACCTGCTATTGACAGGCTGCTGACTGTTGTAGCTGCTGAGCCTGAGCTAAATAGCTATCCTCGAGACTTGGTTATTGCGTGCTTGCGCAAAGTGACTGATAATGCACGGGCGGTACTAATGCAAGGGGATGATGCAGAGGTCAGCCCTGAGGCTCTTGTTGCAAGTGCCAAATATCTACTTGATAAGCAGACACGCTTAAGTTTACGGCGATTGATCAATGCTACCGGTGTCGTGCTGCATACCAATTTAGGGCGGGCACCGCTGGGCAGCAGGGCAAGAGCTAGTGTAGCCGATATTATGGAAGGGTACAGTACACTTGAATACAATGTGGATTTAGGAGCACGTGGCAGCCGGTATGCCCATGTATCTGAGTCATTACGCCAACTGACAGGAGCCGAAGATGTACTTGTTGTTAACAATAACGCGGCAGCAGTGTTGTTAGTATTATCAGCCTTAGCTAAGGGTCGAGAGGTCATTGTTAGTCGCGGCGAACTTGTAGAAATCGGCGGGTCTTTCCGCATCCCTGATGTGCTCAAGCAAAGTGGTGCTACCCTTGTCGAGGTTGGGACAACCAATAAGACACATCTGTATGACTATGAACAGGCCATTACCCCAAACACTGCTGCTATTTTAAAAGTTCATACCAGCAACTATTGCCTTATCGGGTTTACATCACAGCCGGACGGAGCAGAGCTTGCAGCATTAGCCCATAAGCACAATCTACCGGTTATTGAAGACTTAGGAAGTGGTACGCTTATGCCGCTGACTGTAGGCGGTCAAACAGAGCCAGCAGTTACAGAACGGCTTGCCTTGGGCTTTGATATTATTACCTTTAGTGGCGACAAGCTTCTAGGAGCTGGACAAGCTGGCATTATTGCCGGTAAAGCTAAGTTCGTTGCTATGATGAAAAAGCACCCGCTGCTCAGAGCAATTCGGATCGACAAACTGTCATTAGCTGCCCTTGAGGGAACCCTGCTAGAGTATATATTGGGCGATCCCTGCAGCAATATTCCGGTACTAGCAATGCTAAATAGGACTGAAGCGGAGCTAAAAAAACAGGCTAACCTGCTTTTGGAGTTAATAACTCAATATGGTCGTGCGGGTCTAGCAGCCGAGATTGTGGCACTAAACTCCCCGGCAGGAGGGGGAGCATTGCCTGCTGCTGTGTTGCCAGGCTACGGTGTGGCAGTTAGTCTTGCTGGTATGAGTGCCAGTAAGTTAGAAAGCTGTCTCAGGCAACAGCTGGTTCCGATTGTTGCCCGCATACAAGACGATCGGGTGATCTTCGATGTGCGCTGTTTAGTCGAGGCGGATTTATCGGAAATCGCTGCAGTTCTTTGTGCGATCTCTTAACCAGAACGAAGCAGGGATGTTGGCTTAAAGCCGCTGCTCAGATATACGGAGGCTCTGATTAATGAAATATATTATAATTGGGACAGCAGGCCATGTTGATCATGGCAAGTCGGCCATTATCAAGGCGTTGACAGGGACAGATACGGACCGGCTAAAAGAGGAGAAGCTGCGCGGAATATCGATAGACTTAGGATTCGCCTCTCTGCCGCTAGGGGAACAGCTTGTTGCTGGGATTGTTGATGTACCAGGACATGAACGTTTTTTAAAGAATATGCTGGCTGGAACCGGTGGTATTGACTTGGCTATGCTGGTGATAGCGGCTGATGAGGGGGTTATGCCCCAGACCAGAGAACATTTGGCCATGCTTGAATTGTACGGAATTAAGCATGGGTTAGTTATTATTAATAAAATTGACAAAGCAGATGACGAGTGGCTGGAGCTTGTGGAAGGTGAAATAAGAGAGTTTGTCAGCCATACGTTCTTAAAAGATGCGCCGTTTTGCCGGGTATCAGCGCAAACAGGGGCAGGCATAGAAGAACTTAGAAAAACAATGAAAGAATTGGCCGATACACTGCCTGTCAGAGACAGTAATGCACCCTTCAGGCTTTGGATTGACAGAGTATTTACCATCAAAGGCTATGGTATTGTAGTTACCGGTTCAGTGTTAAGCGGACAGATTAAGGTTGGCGATACCTGCAGGCTGCAGCCTGCAGGCACGATTGTCCGCGTTCGTGGTCTAGAGTGGCATGGCGATAAGGTAAATGAGGTAATTGCCGGTCAGCGGGCAGCTATCAATCTGGCAGGACTTGAAATGGAGGAAATCTCCCGTGGTATGGCGCTTAGTGCGGTTTGCCGTGGAGAGGTCAGCCAGATCTGGGATGTGGTAGCTGATTGGCAGCAGGAAATAGACAGTGGCGTACGCGTCCGGCTGCATCTGGGCACCGGTGAGTTTCTCGGCAGGATGTATGCCTTTAAAGAGGCTTCACATCAAACGATGCGGCTTATCCTGGAACAACCGTTGGCAGCAGGTGCCGGTGACAGGGGCATTATTAGGCTCTATTCGCCGCAGCACCTCTTAGGAGGCATCACGCTAATAGCCCCTGGACGTGCCACCAGGCGGCTAACAAGCGACCGGAAGGGGCTTGCTGAAGCGTTTACCAAGTCAGATCAATCAGCCGCCCTTTATCACCGCGTGGCTGAGAGTCGTAAACTCCTGACAAGGGAAGAAATCAGGCAGCAAAGTGGATATCTTCCAGAAAAAACTGTTGATAGGATGGTCAATAAGCTGACTACAGACAAAAAATTGCAGTGTTTGGACGGGGTGTATCTAGCAACAGTAATGTTTGAAAAACTTACCCTGACCATTAAAGGTATGCTGAAGGATTATCACAAAGCACAGCCTGAGCGAAGCGGTTTATCCAAAGAAATAGCCAGGCAAAAATTGGCGCTTGACGAAAAAAGTTTTGAGATCATCCTTGCTGAGTGGCTGGCTGGTGGCGTGCTGATTACTAATGGTGGCGAACTTGCGTTAAAAAGCCATGCTGACAAGCATGGCGGCTGGAAACAGGATATTGTCGATAAAGCCTCCATCGCGCTGGAGGATGTTGGATTAGCAAGTGTTGATCTGACGCTATTATCGCAAAAATTAAATCTTCCACCAGACAAAGCCAAGGTCACACATGACGCACTTGTGCGGGCTGGAGTGCTGGTAAAGGTCAGTGATATTTTTGTATACAGCAAAACAATTCAGTACATTGTACAGCTTATTCACCGATATTTTAAGGAAAATGAGACACTAACAGTGGCAGAACTGCGAGACATACTGAACACTTCGCGCAAAATTGCCCTGCCGCTCATGGAGTATCTTGACATGCATAAATATACAGTGAGAGATGGTGATGTACGCCGTCCGACCAGAAAAGTACTAGATTTGTCAGAATAAACTTACTTTAAAGATGCATATTGACAGTATAACAATTCGTTTCTATAATTAAACTCAAAACAAACAATGTACATCGCGGTATTTTTGAGATGTACATATGTTTTGAGGGAGTGTGCCTAGGGTTCCGCGCTGTTACAGCGGTCTGGACCAAGCGGCACAGGTGCAGCGTGGCACAGCACTACACCGTGGGTATAAAAGACCCGGCGGGAGGTCCCAGAGACAGGGTATCTTCGCCAGGTCTTTTTTTGTTTGAATTTGTAGAAGAGGGTGGGAGAGTAGTATGTGTAGAATAGGAGCTATAAAAAGCAAAGTCGCATTTCATCCGTCGCTGGCGCTTCATTTGATGCTGCCCCAGCAGGAGGGACATGACAACTCGGGTTTCGCAATGACCATGCAAGACCTTGATGGGGTTTTTGCCAAATATAAGGATAAACCGCTATTGTCGATGGCCTGTACGCAAAAGGGTGCAGCCATGGTCGAACATTTTATGGAGACCAATAACTTCACCCCAGTGCATGAATGGATTCCCAGGGGTGTCCGCCAGCCAGGATTGGATATTAAGGCCATGCCCTACTATATCTTCCGCGCATATGATTATCCTGAGTACTACCGTACTGCTACCCAGGATGCTAAAGAACAATTACTATTAGACACACGGTTAGCCCTGCGGGTGCTGTTAGAGAATGAGGACCAGGGGTATGTCTATTCTTTCTGGCCAGATGTGTTGACACTGAAAGAAATTGGTGATCCTCGCGATATTGCTGTTTACTTTAAACTATGGGACAATACCGGCGAACTGATGGCTAAAAATGTTGTCGTTCAGTGCCGGCAGAATACTAACTACGAAATCGTTCGCTATGCGGCTCATCCATTCTTTCTCCAGGGTTATACCCTGTGTGCGAATGGTGAGAATACCTTCTATACCAAAAACAAGGAATACCAAAAATCGCTGCATCGTGGCTATATTGGTTTTGAATCAGACTCACAAAACTTCCTTTATACTTTGCACTATGTTCTTAACGTGCTCAAATGGCCGATAAAATATTACAAGCATGTCATTACGCCGTTGGCGTTTGATGAAATTTCTAAAAGGGCAGACCATCGAGAACTGACAGCTATTCGCCAGTCGCTCGGCCATCTTGAGATAAACGGGCCGAATACGATTATTGCCATGCTGCCTGACGGCCGGATGATGACCTGCTGTGATTCGAAGAAGCTGCGGCCTGTTGTCGTAGGTACCGACGGTACAACTATTGCCATATCGTCAGAGGTCTGCGGTCTTAACCAGATTATGCCTAATCGCAATCAGGAACTTGATATATATCCCAACGAACGGGAAGTTGTGGTCATTACCCCGGAACTGGAGGTAGAACGATGGAAACAGTAAGAGTACAAGACGTCAGTGTCAATGACCTGCCGTGGAAAATACAGTATACAAGCGAGCGCTGTACTATGTGCGGCAGCTGTGTAGCCGCGTGTACCTTCGATGCCATTGAACCGGCGATGGAAAGGCGGTCGGTGACTGTATCAACAGGACACCAGCCTGAGCCTAGTCAGCGCCATTTGGCCACACCTGTGATTAAACAAAAAGCGTCAGTGGCAAACGCCTGTGTAGGCTGTGGCATGTGTGAAAAGGTCTGCCCTAATAATGCCATTAAGCCAGTGCGCAATATTGATTCGCGGGTAAACTATTTAAATAGGAGTGGCGGCGCTACGGTAAAACGCGGTGGCCGTAATAACCTCATCGGCAGCGAACGAACCCTGGATAAAATTGTCGTTGGGCGTATCTCGCAGATGACTGACCCGGCGTTAGACTCAGAACGCCACACCTTTGATATCTTAGCCCCGTTTGGGCGTGTCCTGCTGCCACATGAGCTGCCGCTTACCTCTGACGGGAACGAGCTTAAATTGAATGCTCATACACCGCCAGTTAACTGGATTTATCCGGTTATCTTTAGTGATATGTCGATCGGTGCACTCTCCACCCGCGCCTGGGAAGCTGTGGCCTTAGCTACTGCGTATCTTAATGAAAAACATAAGATGCCAGTAAGGATGTGCTCTGGCGAGGGTGGTATGCCCAAAAAGCTGCTGCAGTCCGATTATTTAAAATATATGATTTTGCAGATAGCCTCAGGGCATTTTGGCTGGAATCGTATTGTTCAGGCTATGCCATACATGAAGTCTGACCCGGCCGGTATTCTTATCAAAATCGGTCAAGGTGCTAAGCCTGGTGACGGAGGACTGTTGCCGGCAGCCAAAGTATCTAAACCTGTTCAGGCCATCCGGGGTGTACCCAAAGCCGACCTGCTATCTCCCCCGAACCATCAGGGGCTGTACTCAATCGAAGAGTCTGTACAGAAAATGTTCATGTCAATGAACGCTGCCTTTAAATTCCGCGTGCCTGTTGCCATTAAGTGTGCGGCTTCGGCCACCTCGATCGCGGTCTATAACAACCTCCTCCGAGACCCATACAAAATCTGCGGTGGCTTTTTCCTTGACGGGATTCAAGGCGGCACCGGCGCAGCCAATGAAGTGTCACTTGACCATACCGGCCACCCGGTAGTATCTAAAACCCGCGAGTGCTATCTGGCTGCTGTTAAGCAAGGACGCCAAGGTCAAATCCCGCTTTGGGCAGGTGGTGGTGTTGGTCTGACCGGTAATGCAGCTGCCGATGCGTTCAAATTAATCTGTCTCGGCGCCAACGGTGTTTTCCTTGGAAAAATGCTCATCCAACTGTGTGGCTGCGTAGGTAACGAGCATGGACGCTGTAATGCATGTAACACCGGTAATTGCCCGGCAGGAATCTGTACCCAGAATCCTCGTCTGGTTAAGCGTCTGGATATTGATAAAGCAGCACAAAACATTGTAGATTATATGCTGGCATTAGACAGTGAACTCAAAAAACTTATGGCGCCTGTCGGCAACAGCTCATTGCCTGTTGGACGTTCTGACGCTCTGGTTACTACAGATAAAGCCATTGCTGATAAGCTGGCCATTCAATACGTATGCTAGGAGGAAATGCGCATGTTTAAAATAAATACCATTGACGGCAACAACCGGATGTCAACGCAAGACCTCTTAGAAAGCGTAAATGCGGCGTTGGCTGAGGGCGAGACAGAGTTTTATATCGAAGCCTCAGGTCAGCATGATATTGGCGGTCCGCTTTGGCATCCTGAAGGTAAGACACTTAAATTTTTTGTAAAAAATGCCGGTCAGCGTGTGGGCTCTATGTGCCTGCCTGGAACCGAAATTATCGTCGAAGGCTCAGCCTCCGCCGATGTCGGCTGGCTTAACGCTGGCGGCCGGATTGTTGTTAAAGGCGATGGTGGTGATACTACCGCCCATTGTGCAGCTGCAGGCTCGATCTATGTTGGTGGCCGGGCGGGAACCCGTTCAGGCTCACTCATGAAGCATGACCCGCTGTTTGACGCGCCAGAGTTCTGGGTGCTGAAAAATGTCGGCAGTTTTTCCTTTGAATTCATGGGCGGCGGTATCGCTGTCGTGTGTGGCTATGATAGTGAGAAGTTTGAATCAGTATTGGGTGACCGTGCCTGTACCGGTATGGTTGGCGGTATTGTCTATTTCCGGGGCAAGGCCAGCGGTATATCGGCAAAGGATACTAAGATCCTTTCATTAAATGCCGAAGATATAGCTTATCTTGATGGCAAAATGGATGATTTCCTGACTGCTGTGGACCGGACTGAAATACGTAATCAGCTGACTGACTGGAGCCAGTGGCAGAAAGTAGTGCCGCTTTCCTATGATGAACGTCCCAAAAAGGCCAATACCAATCTTAATTCTTTCCGGACTGGTACCTGGGTGCCTGGCAGTATCTTTGGCGATGTATGTGATGATGATTTCGCGGTTATTGGTGCGATTGCCACAGGTGAATACCGCCGTCGTGTGCCTGTCTGGGAAAACACCAAATACAGTGCTCCTTGCGAATTTAACTGCACAGCCTCAATACCCTCGCAACAGCGCTTCAATTTGCTGCGGGACGGTAAGATCGACGAGGCCTACCGCTTGGTGCTTGAATATACACCGTTCCCCGGTTCTGTATGTGGTGCGGTATGTCCGAACCTCTGTATGGATGACTGTACCCGGAAGACAGTTGATATCTCGGCCCAAATCGGCAGACTGGGCAGCTACTCGGCTGAGGCTGAACTGCCTAAAGCTGAGGCAAAGACAGGTAAACATGTGGCAGTTGTCGGCGGCGGTGCGGCCGGTCTTACGGCAGCCTGGCAGTTAGCCCGGCTTGGTCATGATGTAACAGTATATGAAGCCGACGCTAAGGTTGGCGGCAAAATGGAGCAGGTCATTCCCCGTTCCCGCTTGCCGCAGGAAACACTCACCCGCGAGATCAGGCGGATTGCTGAGATGGGTGTTACCCTGAAAACAGGCGTTGCTGTTGATAAAGAAAAATTTGCTGCCATCAAAGACAGCCATGATGCTGTAGTAGTAGCCACTGGTGCCCATATAACAAAAGTAATTCCTTGGCCTGGCCATGAGCAGCTTGTCAAAGGTTTAGATTTCCTCAAAGCCATCAACCGGGGTGAACGCCCTGCCATTGGCAAGCGGGTCATTGTTATCGGCTGTGGCAACTCAGGTATGGATGTGGCCGTGGGTGCTTACGGCCTGGGGGCCGAGCAGGTAACCTGTATCGACGTGCAGCGCCCGGCAGCCTTTGAGCACGAACTGGCACATGTTAAAAACTTGGGTGGTGAAATACTCTGGCCAGTGACTACCAAAGAGATTACGGCAGAAGGCATTATTACCCAAGAGGGTCAGCTTATTAAAGGTGATACAATCATCATCTCTATTGGTGAATCGCCTGACCTCGGCTTTATCGCTGATGGAATTGAGTTTGACCGCGGCTGTTTGAAGCCGGCTGGCGACTTTAGTGTAGCCCCTGGTATCTTTACAGCTGGCGACACCATCCGTCCTGGCCGACTGGTTGATGCCATCGGGGCTGGGCGTGAAGCAGCGCTTGCTGCTCATGCATATCTAAACAGCAGCAGCTATGCGGCTAACCAGAAAACAAAGATTCCGGCAGGGCGCATGAGTACAGCTTATTTCAAAAAATGTCATAGCTGTGATTTACCTGAAGCAAACAATGACTATACCCGCTGTATCAGCTGTGGTACGTGCCGTGATTGCCATATGTGTCTGAAGTCTTGCCCTGAGAATGCCATTACCCGTACAATCGGCGCAACCGGCGCCGAATACGCATCAGACCCGAATAAATGTATTGGCTGCGGTATCTGTAGCGGCATTTGCCCCTGTGGCATCTGGAGTATGGATACAAACGCTGAGCCTATTAAGTTTTACCGGTAACACCAAAAAAAACATCTCTGCCAGCAGGACAACTGGCAGAGATGTTTTTTTGCCGGGAACTAAAATCTTTTTCGTGGAAACATCAAAATTACACGTACCAAAAAAAACGTATTGACAGGTCAGATTGCTGCCAATATAATAATATCCATAGACAAATGCACACAAATATCTGTGGCTGAAGTACATGTGGTTTGCACAGCAGTCAAACTCATTGTAATCCGGAAGGAGTTGGTTGGGGCGATACATAATACTATTCCGTTATATGTAACAGAGACCCAGACAGCTGTTAGCCTCATTGCTTGTGTGTATAAAGAGAATGAATAATTGGGAGAAAAGAGGGAATGTACAGTGACTAAAAAGTGGTTAACCTTTATCAGTTTAGCAGTAGCGCTCACTATGCTGGCCGGTCTGGTGGCAGGTTGCGGCGGTTCGACGTCATCAAAACCTGCTGAATCCAAAGATATTAAAATCGGCGGTAACTATGAAATGACCGGTGGTATTGCCAACTTTGGTAATCAAACTGCTAATGGCATTAAGTTAGCATTCAAAGAGGCCAATGCCGCAGGTGGAGTACTTGGTAAGCAGCTTACATTTATTGTAGCTGACAACAAATCTGAACCAGCTGAAGCCGCTAATGCAATCACCAAGCTGATTACCCAAGACAAAGTTGTTGCTGTACTAGGACCGGTATCCAGCTCTAACGTACTGGCTACCCTGCAAATAGCCCAAGATAATAAAGTACCGGTACTTACTGCTACCGCTACTAACCCTAAAGTAACTGTTGATAATGGTAAAGTACGGCCTTATGCTTTCCGCGCCTGCTTTATCGATCCTTTCCAAGGCAAGGTAATGGCTGATTTTGCTAGCAAGTCGGTTAAAGCCAAAACAGCTGCTATTTATATCGATAACAGTTCTGACTATTCCAAAGGTTTGGCTGACGTTTTTGAGGCTTCCTTTACTCAAGCCGGTGGCAAGGTTGTAGCTAAAGAAAGCTTCCTGCAGAAAGACACAGACTTTAAAGCTACCCTGACCAAGATTAAGGCCACTAATCCTGAAGTAATCTTTATCCCTGCTTATTATGAAGAAGTAGGCAAAATCGTAAAACAAGCCCGTGAACTTGGAATCAACATACCCCTGTTAGGCACTGATGGCTGGGATGACAGCAAGCTGGTGGACATCGCCGGTGCTGCTCCGCTTAACAACGGATTCTTCAGCAATCACTATTCCTCGCAGGATAAAGACCCTAATATTGTGAAATTTGTTGAGGCCTATAAAAAAGAATATGGCCAAGAACCTAGTGCTTTGGCCGCTCTTGGCTATGACTCAGGTATTATGATTATTGACGCGATCAAACGTGCCGGCAGCGCAGATCCTGCTAAAATCCGCGATGCTCTGGAACAAACCAAGAATCTGCAAGTAAGCACCGGCATCCTGACCCTGGACGCTAACCACAACCCTGTTAAGAGTGCGGTCGTAATTGAAATGAAAGATGGCAAACAGGTATTTAAGGAAAAAATTAATCCCTAATAGCAAGATAAGTGGATAGAGTGAAGTAAATATTACCGGCGTACAATGACGTGCAAGGGGTAAGGCAAAAAGCCTTATCCCTTTTTACTAAGACAGAACACATCAATGTATCTCCCAAATGGACAAAAGGTAAGATGTACTGTGGTGGAAGTATTGACAGAGATGGACAAGGACCCTATAATTACACTGTATGAGACACAAGTATTTGTTGTTAGTGGACACGAGTGCTAGCAACAGTTGGGGGCTGGGGGTCTGTTTGATGGTTGGCCTCAATGCATGGCGGGGCGATACTCTGTACATACTGTTTTGAACCACATGTATCCACTTTTACTATTTGGGAGGGAAAACCATGTTGAAGACAAGATTTACTAAGTTAGTCAGTGTAATGGTAAGTATGCTCATGGTTGCAGGTCTTGTTGCAGGTTGCGGCGGTAGTGGCGGCCAGCAGGCAGATGTAATCAAGCTTGGTGCCAACCTGGAGATGACCGGCGGCAATGCTACTTTTGGCCAGTCGGCAACAAATGCTGCTAAACTAGCTATTAAAGAAGTCAATGCAAAAGGCGGCGTGCTGGGTAAGCAGCTTACCCTGGTTGTTGCTGATAATAAGAGCGAAGCAGCTGAGGCTGCTAATGCAATGCAAAAACTTGTAACTCAAGATAAAGTAGTGGCAGTTATTGCCCCGATTGCGTCCTCTAGTGTTATTGCTGCGGCTCAAGTTAATGCCGATAACAAGGTGCTTGCAATCAGCCCGACAGCCTCTAACCCTAAAGTGACTGTTGATCCTAATACTGGCAAGGTTCGTGATTTTAATTTCCGTGCTGCCTTTATCGATCCGTTCCAAGGATCGGTAATGGCATCGTTTGCCCAAAAATCGCTGAAAGCCAAAACGGCTGCTCTATATATTGATAACTCCAGTGACTATGCCAAAGGCTTAGGTCAGTTCTTTAAAGAAACCTTTGAAAAAAATGGCGGCAAAATTGTGTCTAACGAAGCTTATTTAGCTAAAGACACTGATTTCAAAGCCACACTAACCAAAATTAAAGCCCAAAATCCTGACGTAATATTTGTACCTGGCTACTATCAAGAGGTTGGCATGATTGTTAAGCAAGCCCGTGAGCTTGGCCTTAATGTTCCTATTATGGGCGGCGACGGCTGGGATTCAGCTAAATTGCCCGAGATTGGCGGTGCTCAGGCGTTAAATAACACTTTTTTCAGCAACCACTATTCGCCTGACGACAACAGCCCGGCAGTAAAAACCTTTGTTGAGGCCTATAAGAAAGAATACGGCCAGACTCCTGATGCATTTGCTGCATTATCCTATGACGCCACGATGATGGTTATTGAAGCCATGAAAAAGGCTAACAGTGCCGATCCTGTCAAGATTAAGGATGAATTGGCCAAGACTAAAGATTATCAGGCAGTGTCTGGTTTAATTACCTTTAATGCGACCCACGACCCTGTTAAGAGTGCCGTAATTATTGAAATGAAAGACGGCAAGCAAACCTTTAAAGAGAAGGTAAATCCCTAATTAAGGGTGCGTTGCGTCCCCTGTGGCCGGGATAATCATATCCCGGCCATCCGGACCAACCGGCCCTTCAACATATAATAATATTTTTTGAAATGGAGAGGGGAGAGCGCATTGGATTCCTCAAGCTTAATCGTACAGCTAGGACAACAATTAATTAATGGTATTTCCCTGGGCAGCATTTATGCGCTCATTGCGCTGGGTTATACCATGGTTTACGGTATAATCAGGCTGATCAATTTCGCCCATGGCGACATTTACATGGTGGGCGCTTATGCAGGGTTTTTTGCCACATCGGTATTTAAGTTTTCGTTTATTCCGGCGTTGATTTTTTCTATGGCCGCTGCCGCTGCTATTGGTATGGCTATCGAAAAAGCAGCCTATCGTCCCCTGAGAAACGCACCCAAAATTGCTATCTTAATTACGGCTATCGGTGTATCGTTGTTCTTAGAGTACGGCGGAATGCTGTTGGTTTCACCTCAGCCGCGTACCTTTCCGGCGGTTTTTAATGCCGAGGTGTATAATGTCTGGGGTCTGGTGATTAACAGCCAGCAAGTTGTTATCTTAGTGGTATCTCTGCTATTAATGGTCATTCTGACCTATGTCGTACACCAAACCAAAATCGGCAAAGCTATGCGTGCTGTATCATTTGATACAGATGCTGCCCGGCTTATGGGTATTGACGTTGACCGGGTAATCTCCTTTACCTTTGGTATTGGATCAGCACTGGCTGCCGCAGCCGGCGTGCTTGTTGGCGTTTATTATAACTCTATTGACCCACTGATGGGGATTATGCCAGGACTCAAAGCCTTCGTTGCTGCAGTACTAGGCGGTATCGGCAGCATTCCCGGCGCCATGCTTGGCGGCACTATTTTGGGAGTCATTGAAGCGTTAGTCAGCGGTTTCTGGTCTTCAACCTTCCGGGATGCAGTAGCGTTTGGGATACTGATTATTATCTTGCTGTGGAGACCGACTGGTCTCTTGGGTAAAAATATCCGGGAGAAAGTGTAGGTGACAGGCCATGAGTTTACGAGGAAAAACTAAAACAGATATTATGGGGATAGTGGCCTGTATAGTAGCTTACGCCACTATTCAAGGCCTAATATTAGCCGAAGTGATCGGCCCCTTCTGGCAGCTTAACATTATCCTAATTGGTATTAATATTATTCTGGCAGTCAGCCTTAATCTTATTAACGGTTTTACCGGCCAGTTCTCTATTGGTCATGCCGGCTTTATGGCTGTCGGTGCGTATGTAAGCGCCGTGCTTACGGTCAAGATGCAGCTGCCGTTTATTGCTGCTATTCTTGGCGGCGCGCTTGCTGCCGGGTCTTTGGGTTTTGCGATCGGCCTTCCGACTTTGCGGTTAAATGGCGATTATCTGGCCATTGCGACTTTGGGGCTTGGCGAGATAATCCGGATTTGTATTTTAAACATTCCCTATGTCGGCGGTGCGTCCGGGTTTATGGGTATTCCCCGCTTTACTGACTTTACTTGGGTGTTTGCGATCACGGTGTTTACCGTGTTTGCTATTAAAAATTTTATTGACTCAACACATGGCCGGGCGTGTATTTCTATTCGTGAAAACGAAATTGCCGCCGAAGCTATGGGGGTTGATACAACAAAATATAAGGTGTTGGCCTTCACTATCGGGGCGGCTTTCGCCGGTGTAGCCGGTTCGCTGTTTTCCCACTACTTTTATATAGCCCATCCCGCATCATTTACTTTCATGAAGTCATTCGACATCTTGACCATGGTGGTATTAGGGGGCCTCGGCAGTATCTCTGGCAGCATCACGGCAGCTGTTTTACTGACCTTTGTGTCAGCGGCACTGGCTGGCTATCCCGAGTGGCGAATGATTATCTACTCGCTAATGCTTATCGTTTTGATGTTGTACCGGCCGCAGGGCTTGTTTGGCAATAAAGAATTAAGCCTGAAGATGTTAGGCCGCTTGACAGGAGGTAAGAAACATGGCTCTACTCAAGGCAACTAAGCTATCGAAAGTCTTTGGCGGCCTTAGGGCGGTCTCGAATTTCGAAATTGACATTGCTCCTGGCGAGCTGGTTGGTCTTATCGGTCCGAACGGCGCCGGTAAAACCACGGCATTCAACCTTTTAACCGGTGTATATGAGCCTACTGAAGGTCAAATTGAGTTTGACGGCACAAGCGTCGTCGGCCTCAAACCCTACCAGATTACTCAGCGCGGTATTGCCCGTACATTCCAGAATATCCGCTTGTTTGCCGACCTTACAGTGCTTGACAATGTTA
This sequence comes from Sporomusa malonica, assembly GCF_900176355.1. Lineage (GTDB taxonomy): Bacteria > Bacillota > Negativicutes > Sporomusales > Sporomusaceae > Sporomusa > Sporomusa malonica. The sequence continues at coordinate 62,825 of NZ_FWXI01000013.1, forward strand.
AAATTGCGTATCACTTTCACGTGAAATACGGCTTGCTTGAATCCTTCTTCCGGGTGGGCGGCTATCATTCTGAAGAAGCTGAAATTGAAGAGAAGGCCATTCGCTTTCTGGAAATCTTCCAACTGGCAGATAAAAAAGATGAGATTGCCAAAAACTTACCTTATGGTGAACAGCGCCGTCTGGAAATCGCCCGGGCACTGGCAGCTCAACCAAAACTGCTGCTCCTAGACGAACCGGCAGCAGGGATGAATCCCCAAGAGACGCAGCAGCTCATGGAAATGATCCGCTGGATAAAAAAGGAGTTCAACCTGACAATCCTGCTGATTGAACATGATATGAGCCTGGTTATGGGTGTCTGTGAGCGGATCTATGTACTTGATTATGGCAGCATCATTGCACACGGAACTCCACAAGAAATTAAAAATAATCCACGGGTAATCGAGGCCTACCTCGGTGAGGAGGTTTAGATCATGGTTATGTTAAAAGTTGATAACATCAATGTATATTATGGTGCTATTCATGCCCTTAAAGGGATCAGTGTTGAGGTAAAACAGGGTGAAATCGTTACGCTTATTGGTGCTAACGGTGCTGGTAAGAGCACTACACTCCGGACTATCTCCGGTCTGCTAAAACCTAAAACAGGCCAAATCGTTTTTGAGGGACAAAATATTGCCGGCGTGCCTGCACAGAATATTGTTAAACTTGGTATTTCGCAGGTTCCTGAAGGACGCCGTGTATTTGCCCACATGTCCGTACTTGAGAACCTTGAATTAGGCGCATATCTTCGTTCTGATACTAAAGAGATCAAAGAGGATATGGATAAAGTATTTTCGCGTTTCCCGCGTCTGGGTGAACGGCGCAGCCAGCTCTCTGGTACACTGTCAGGTGGCGAACAGCAGATGCTTGCTATGGGACGAGCACTGATGAGCCGTCCGCGTATCCTGCTCCTGGATGAGCCTTCAATGGGCTTGGCTCCGCTGTTGGTAAAGGAAATATTCTCGATTATTAAAGATATCAATCAGACAGGCACTACCATTCTTTTGGTTGAGCAAAATGCTCATATGGCGCTGTCGATTGCAAATAAAGCCTATGTGCTGGAGACCGGTCGCATTATCTTGTCTGGTGATGCTAAAGAACTGGCTGCAAGCGAAGAGATTAGAAAAGCATATCTGGGCGGCTAACAGCCGCCCCAATACCCATATCTTACATACAATATGAGAATCTATATGTAGGGGAGTGTAATGCATGATCGTATCCAAACGAATGACAGCCAATCCTACTACCATTACATCAGCCATGACTGTTGTTGACGCTCTGCAGATTATGAGGAGTAACAAGTTCCGCCGTCTGCCGGTGGTAGATAATGGCAAGTTGGTGGGTATTGTTACAGACCGGGATCTCAGAGAGGTATCAGCGTCGCCGGCAACGTCCTTGTCGGTATTCGAACTCAACTACCTTTTGGCCAAAATGCAGGTAAAAGACATTATGACCAAGAAGGTACTGACAATCAGCGCAGACGCCACCGTAGAAGAAGCTGCGCTCGTAATGTATAATAATAAAATCGGTGGTTTAATCGTTGTTGATGCTAATCAGGCTGTTGTCGGCATCCTGACCGAAACGGACATATTTAAAGCCTTTGTTGATGCTATGGGGCTGCCGCAGGGCAAGACTCGTCTCAGCCTGCTTGTTCCTGACCGTTTGGGCGTTATTAATGATATTTCCGGCGTGTTTAAAGAGCAAGGTGTCAGTATTGGCAGTTTTGTTAGCTTCCCTGCCGAGGATGGCCAGTATGAAGTAGTTATCCGCGCCGACATTAAAGATGTAAAGACACTGACTGATCGGTTAGCCGACTTGGGCTACACGGTGCAGCACGTTGCTCAGATCGGGTAAAATTTCTTAACCGCCTCATAAAATTTTACACATTTTATTTGCTGTGCTAATATAATAAGCGTAGGAACAGGCGGCCGGCATTGTCGGCGCAGCTGGGCAGCGCAAGCAGCAGGTTAAACCTGCGGGACCTATACAGGACCCGCAGGTTTCTTATTATTTATTATGGGGGGGAGCGGCTTGGCAACTGATTATAATCAACTAAAACAGCAAACAGCGCGATTGTCGGTAGTATCGAATACGCTCTTAGTTGCGCTTAAGTTATTTGTTGGCCTATTTACCGGGGCTGTTAGTATTATTTCGGAGGCTGCTCATTCTGCAGTTGACTTAATTGCCGCCCTGGTAGCCTATATTGCTGTAAAAAAATCGGGCAAACCACCTGATGATCAACACGCATATGGTCATGGTAAAATAGAGAATTTATCAGCGGCGTTCGAAGCGGTGCTCATTGTATTGGCAGCACTATGGATTGTTTATGAGTCGGTAGAAAAGATCAACAATCCGCATGTTCCTGAATATCTGGAGTATGGCCTAGTAGTAATGGCCTTGTCAGTGGCTGTTAACTACTGGGTATCGAATAAGCTGTATTATGTGGCACGTCTTACTGGTTCCCATGCCTTAGAGGCTGATGCACTGCACTTAAAGGCCGACATATGGACGAGTGCAGGTGTATTTATTGGGCTGGGAGTTATCAAGCTGACGGGTTTGTACTGGCTTGATCCGCTCATCGCTGTTGCCGTAGCTGTCATCGTGTTTAAGGCCGGTTTTAATATGACGATGAAAAGCATCTATGAACTGACTGATGTCACTTTGCCTGAATCAGAAGAAGAAGAAATTAGAACTATTGTTCATCAGCATCCGGCTGTTATTGCCTTTCATCAGCTGCGAACCAGGCGATCAGGCAGTTTTCGGCTGATTGACATGCATATCGTGCTGAAAAAAGATATGCATCTCGACAAGGCCCATGCCGTATGTGATGAAATCGAATGTTCGATAAAGGCTCAGTTTGCTCCTTGTGATGTGATTATCCATTTGGAACCATGTGATTACAACGGGGGACTTGGTGCCTGCCCTGCAGAATGCGGCGAAAACTGCAAACTTGAATAAGTGATTTTGGTGTAAACAAAGTATCCCTCGGCTTCTTTAGGATTGAAGGAGGATTTTGCCTCGGCAGGTTATAATATATCAAGGGTATAATATAGTATAAGATTTTAGCAAAGGAGGCGCATTACCTGTGGTAAAACTTACAGAATATACAGAGCGCGGCGGCTGAGCAGCTAAAATAGGGCCAGGGGACCTGGCTGAAGTGTTAAGTAAGCTGCCGGTAATAGAGCATCCCAATGTGCTTGTCGGTATTACTACATCAGATGATGCTGGCGTATATAAACTAAACGCAACAACTGCCTTAGTGCAGACTGTGGATTTTTTCACACCCATTGTTGATGATCCGTATTTATTTGGTCAAATCGCTGCTGCCAACAGCTTGAGTGATATTTATGCCATGGGTGCTACGCCTTTAACTGCGCTTAATCTGGTGACTTTCCCCAAATGCAAGCTGCCAGGGGAGACTTTGCTCGCGATCTTGCAAGGCGGCCAAGATAAGGTGAGTGAGGCGGGGGCTGTGATTATCGGCGGCCACACCATTGATGACGATGAACCTAAGTATGGATTATCTGTCACCGGCATTGCGCACCCGGACAAGATTTGGACAAACGCAGGGGCACAGCCAGGAGACTGTCTGGTATTAACCAAAGCACTGGGGACTGGTATTCTGGCATCAGCGGCAAGGGCTGATTTATTTCCTCAGGGTGTGGCCGCTGCAACTGCCAGCATGGCGGCACTTAATGCGACTGCGGCCCGGATTGCTGCAGACTTTACTGTACATGCCTGTACAGATATTACTGGGTTCGGGCTGCTTGGTCATATTTATGAAATGGCATCAGGCAGCAAAGTGACAATCACTATTGATAGTGCTGCATTGCCTCTGCTCACGGAAGCTGCAGAGGCAGCTGCTATGGGGTTGGTGCCAGGCGGTGCTTACACTAATCGCAACTATTTACAGACAGTTACTTTTGCCCAAACCGTGCAAGAGAATATCCGAGATATCTGCTTTGATCCACAAACCTCAGGCGGGCTGTTATTTGCCGTGCCGGCAAGCCAGGGCGCCGCATTAACTGCTGCCCTCAAGACTGCAGGCCTGGCAGAGGCTAGCCTGATTGGACAAGTGGCGGCAGCTGGGAGGGGAGAAATATATGTTAGATAAGATTGTTGATTGCCGGGGGCTTGTTTGCCCTCAGCCGGTTATAAATACCAAAAAAGCTGTGGAAGAGGCTGCCGCAGACCGGATTATCATCATTGTTGACAACGAGGTAGCTAAGTCTAATGTTGTAAAATTTGCCGCATCAAAGGGATTCGGGGCTGCTGTCGAAGAGAAGGCCGGGCACCATTATATTACCATTGTCAAAGGGGTAGATCAGCCGAGCGCAGCTGTTAGCGATGAATCCGCTGCTAGTGCTCCAGCGGCGTGCCGCCAGGTTTACCTGATTACGCAGAATACACTAGGCCATGGGTCGATCGAGTTGGGTGCAGTGCTGATGAAGGCCTTGATGACCACCCTGCTTGAGGCCCAGCCGCAGCCTGCAGCACTATTGTTTATCAATAGTGGCGTCAAGCTGACTGTGCAAGGTTCACCAGTGCTGGAGCAGCTGAAAACGCTGGCTGAAAGGGGTGTCAGCCTCTTGTCATGCGGCACCTGCCTTGACTATTATCAGCTCAAGGCCGATTTGGCAGTAGGCGAAGTGACTAATATGTATACCATCGTAGAGACAATTACAAGCTCCAAAACTGTGACTTTGTAAGCAGGTGATTTTATTACATATCAGAATTATGACCGGTTGGTTTCTTTTGCGTCAATTCATCAGGCGATCAAAGCCGAAAAGATGCTTGCCGAAAACGGCATTATGATTTATGCATTACCGACACCGCGGGTAATCGACATTAGCTGTGGTCAATGCCTGCTATTTTCAGCAAAGCAACAAACTGCACTGCTTAGCCTATTGGCTAAATTCAAGGTGCGTTGGTCTAAATTATTTAGCCGGACCTTGATCGGTGACGGGTTATACATTTATGAAAAAATAACTGAGTATGGAGGTTAGTGTGGAACAACTGCTGACACAGGATTTTTGGCTGGGGATGGCGGTGAGAATGGTCCGTCTGCTGGCCATTTGCAGCGGCGGATTTATCCTGCTTAGGGTTACCAATATGCTTGTTGAACAGTTCTTTATCCCCAAACCTGGGGTTAAGACGCTATACCTGGAAGAAAAACGAGCAAGGACGCTAAGCAGTCTTCTGCACAGTATTATCCGGTATACTATTTACTTTATTGTTGCCGTCATGATCCTTCAGGAGTTTAAGATTGATACAACCTCAATTGTGGCTGGCGCTGGTATCATTGGCTTGGCCTTGGGCGTTGGCGCCCAAAGCTTGATCAAGGATTTTATTACTGGTTTTTTTATCATTTTAGAAGATCAGTATGGGGTAGGCGACTATGTGGTCATTGGTGATATGACTGGTACGGTTGAGGAACTGGGCTTTCGGGTAACCAAACTGCGGGATGGGAACGGAATTTTACATATTATTCCTAATGGCTCCATCCTCAGGGTGAGCAATTACACCAGAGGGCATATGCAGGCTACTGTCAATGTTCCTGTACCGTATGAAGCCGATATTGATGAAATATTTAACATCTTGGATGAAGTCTGTGTTACTATTGGCAAGAGTATGCCAGAGGTATTAGCAGGGCCGAACGTCGTTGGTGTGGTTGATCTCAAACCTGGAGAGGTGGTTATTCGTCTGACGGCCAAAACAGTGCCGTTAGAGCAGGTGAAGGTGGAAACGGCACTTCGCCGTCTGATCAAAGAGCGGTTTGCCGCAGCCAAAATTCCTCCGCCTCAGGCACTAAATCCAAGTTCTACACCACAAATAAAAGCGGCGCAAACAGGAGGATAACATGAACCAGAGGTACAATTATAAGGTCGGCGAGATTGTCAAAATGAAAAAGCCGCATCCCTGCGGCGGTGACCGCTGGGAGATTACTCGTACCGGAATTGATTTTGGTCTCAAATGCCTGCAATGCGGCCGCCAGGTCATGATTCCCAGGCCAAAGTTTGAAAAAGGGGTAAAAGCCGTTATTCCTCAATCTACTTGAATTTTAGCCGACAGTATTTTACAATATATAAGTTAACTATTAAATATAAACATTCGGGCTGTACAATTAAGCCAGCCTTAAAGGTGGAGTAATATTAATGAGCACTAATCTTGAAGTAGGTATCGTCGGCTTGCCTAATGTCGGCAAAAGTACCCTATTTAACGCCATTACCAAAGCTGGGGCCGAGGCAGCGAACTATCCTTTTTGTACCATTGAGCCTAATATCGGCGTTGTTGATGTTCCCGATGACCGCCTGACAAAGCTGACTGAGATGTATAAACCTAAGCAGCGGACACTGCCTGCTGCCATGCGGTTTGTTGACATTGCCGGTCTGGTTGCAGGCGCAGCGCAGGGCGAGGGGCTTGGTAATAAATTCCTCGCGCATATTCGTCAGGTGGATGCCATAGCGCAAGTAGTCAGATGCTTTGCTGACGATAACATTACCCATGTTGCCGGACACCTTGATCCAATGAGAGACATTGAAATTATTAATACTGAGTTATGCCTGGCTGACCTGGAAACAGTGGAAAAACGCATTGATCGTGTACAAAAAATGCTAAAAGGCGGGGACAAAAAAGCCCAGGCTGAGCTGGATGCCCTGAAAATAGTGCATCAAGCCCTTGCTGACGGCCAGCCTGCACGCCGCGTCGTGAACGATGCCGATATGGCTGAGCTGCTCAGAGACTTGTTCCTGCTAACCTTAAAACCTAATCTGTTTGTTGCTAATGTGAGTGAACAGGAAGCTGCTGACGCCAGTGCCAACCCGCATGTGGCTAAAGTGAAAGAATATGCCGCTCGTGAAGGGGCTGAAGTTATTGTTGTATCAGCCAAGGTTGAATCTGAGATTGCCGAATTGGATGGGGACGAAGCACGCGAATTCTTAGCTGATTTGGGTCTGGAAGAATCTGGTCTTGATAAGCTGATTCGTGCTAGCTTCAAGCTGTTAGGGCTGATGACATTCTTTACGGCAGGCGAGCAGGAAGTGCGGGCCTGGACCATCGTACGCGGCACTAAAGCGCCGCAGGCTGCCGGTAAAATCCACAGTGACATTGAGCGGGGCTTTATTAGGGCCGAGATTGTATCTTATACTGATTTGATGACCGCTGGTGCGCATAGTGCCGCCAAGGAAAAAGGCTGGGTCCGGCTTGAGGGCAAAGAGTATGTTATGCAGGACGGCGATGTAACCTATTTTAGATTTAATGTATAAAGGGACGAGATTGCCACGATACTGCCCGCAATCTCGCTGTTTGAGCGGTTTCCAGGAACCGCTCTTTCACTTTTTAAGGAGGGAGTTACCATAAGTCAGAAACTAAAGAATTCAATTTTCTTTAATGTATCCTTATTGGGGGCCGGGCATTTTTTTAGTGATTTCTATGCCAATTTTTTACCGGCGCTGCTGCCGCTGGTTATGGTCAAACTCGGCCTATCGCTGACCCTGAGCGGGATGCTGGTGATGGCCTATTCGGTCATATCAAGCGTATTGCAGCCGATAAGTGGCTACTTTATTGATAAGCATGGTTATGCCTGGCTCATTCTTGTTACTACGCCGGTAAGTGCGATATTTATTTGCTTGGCAGGGCTGGCTGAAAGTAAGTTGACCTTGTTTCTTCTGGTAGGGTTAGCGGGGCTGGGGGCTTCTGTCTTCCATCCATTGGCGGCCAGTCTTATGGGCAGAGTGGTAACCGCTGAGACCAAGGGAACAGCTATGTCCGTTTTTGTATTTGGCGGCAATGTCGGCTTTGCTGTCGCTCCGGCCACTATCATGTACTTCCTAAGCATTGGGGGTACAGCCAGTCTGATTTGGCTAATGATCCCTGGACTCTTGGTTACCGGGGCTTGTTATCTGGCCGGTTTGCACAAGGTAAGTCTCATTCCGGCGGCTGTAGGTGCTCAAGGCCGGGCTGGTATGGTGCAGGGTGAGCCATGGTACAAATCTAGAGGTCTTATTTTGTTGAATGCGGTTACTGCTCTTCGATCTTGGATGCAAGTGGCCTTGCCCACCTTTTTGCCTGTGGCCCTCGCCGGAGCAGGACAGCCGCCTGTTGTAGCCGCAAGTATGCTTACTGTTTTTTTATTTAGCGGCGCGTGTGGCGCACTGGTTGGCGGCTGGCTGGGTGACAAAATTGGCCGCAAGGCCGGTGTTATCGGTTCTTTGACACTATGTCTGCCTGTTACTTATTTATTCTTGTCAGATTTAAGCCCGTCGCTTGTAAGTTATATCCTGCTGGCTCTTAGCGGTGCGCTGCTTCAAAGCACCGCGCCAACCTCAGTTGTCTGGGCGCAGGAGCTGATCCCTGGCAATGCCGCTATGGCGTCAGGGATGATGCTGGGGCTGTCGTTTGGCTTAGGCGGTGTCGGTGCAGCCATAACAGGTGCGCTGGGAGACCATATCGGCCTTGAAGCCGCTCTCCTGTGGTCGCTGCTTTCTCTTGTCGTTGCTGTCAGCTTGACTTTTGCTATCCCTCAGCCTGGTAAGATGGCAGCCAATCATCAAAAGTTAAACATTAACTAAATTAGTCTGGCTTTTTTCTTGCATTTGAGAGACAACTAGTGATATAATAATTTAGTCACAGTGATACATATTGTGACATTGGTTTTGTTATTCAAAACCTTCCCTGCTCCCGTAACGGGGGCCAATAGTCCAAAGGAGGAGGTGATTTCGTGAGAAAATACGAAGTCGTGATTATTATTAAGCCGAGTGACGAAGAAGTTACTAACGCAACTATTGCCAAGTTCGAGAACATTATTAAGAACACTGGCGGCACAATCGACAAGGTTGACCGTTGGGGCAAAAAGCGTCTGGCTTATGAAGTAAAAGATTTCATGGAAGGGTACTATACCCTGATTAACTTCACTGCTGAGCCAGCTACTGTATTCGAACTGGAACGTGTGCTGAAGATTACTGATGAAGTTCTTAAGCACATGGTTATTAAGTTGGATGCTTAATTTTGTAGCCGGGAGGTGTGAGGATATATGAATAAAGTCATCCTTGTCGGCCGCTTGGCGCAAGATCCAGAAGTCAGATATACTCAGAGCGGCAAAGCTGTAGCCTCTTTTACGCTGGCTGTTAACCGGTTTGGTGGCGGTCAGGGTCAAAATAATGCCGATTTTGTCCCGGTTGTAGCCTGGGAAAAACTGGCCGAGACGTGTGGTAACAACCTCACTAAAGGTCAGCGGGTATTAGTTGAGGGGCGTCTACAAATTCGTTCATACGAAGCCAATGATGGCCAAAAACGCCGCATCGCCGAAGTTGTGGCGCAGACCATCGAATTCCTCGAGCGTAAGCAGGCGTCAAGTAGTGATGCTGGGAATATAGATGTAAATTCGTTCGGCAAAGATGTCTTCCCTGATGAGGAAATACCGTTTTAAAAGGGGGGTAAACAAATGGCTATGAAACGCGAAAGAGGCCGCAAACCCAAGAAAAAGATTTGCAGCTTCTGTGTTGATAAAGTAAGCTCGATCGACTATAAAGATCTGCCGAAACTGCGTCGGTACACCACCGAGCGGGGCAAAATTCTGCCGCGCCGCATTTCCGGTAACTGCGCTAAGCATCAGCGTCAGATGACATTGGCTGTTAAACGGGCTCGTAATATCGCTCTTCTGCCGTTTACTGCAGAATAAGCCGATAATTATTGCCATAAAAGAGCAAGAACGCCTTTACGGAGGCTTCTTGCTCTTTTTTTATATAACGCTCTGGGGCTCTAAGTGATTTTCATCCCCGTAAAGCAGGAAATAACGCCTCCTCATTAGAATATAATAAGATGGACTAAGGAGGGGGTTGCGTGTTCTCCCAAGAATCAGATATCTTAGGAAAGCTCAGGCTAATTGAAGGGCTAAAAGCTGATCTTTTGGCCGAAGTGGGTAAACTATATCAGGCGATGGCCAGGAACCAGCGGGAGGCTATCGGTGATTCGCTGGCCCAAGTGGTTATTTCGGCTCACGTCCTGGGCCGGAGACTAGGGATTGATTATCCTGAAATGGATGAGATTGTAAATACGAAGCTTGGACACAATATAAATCAAGAACCTGAAGTAGAACGTTGGTTTGGAGATATGAGCGAATATCGCCGCCATCTCCGCCAGAAGAGGTGAACTATGCAAAAGGCTCCAGTCAGACCGGTCGTTGAAGGCGGGGTACTTACCGCTGTTGCGATACTATTTGCTCTTATCAGCACTTATGTGCCTGTGATCGGGGCTTTTGTCAATCTAATATGGCCTGTTCCAATTATTCTCCTGGGGGTGAGACATGGCTACAAATGGAGTATCCTGGCCGTTGTGGCATCAGGCATCATCATTGGGCTCCTCATGCACCCGCTTACTGCCGTGTCGGTTGTCGTAGGCTTTGGCTTAATTGGTATTGCGCTGGGGTATGCGCTTAGGCAGGGTTTTCCCCCTGGAAAAACCTTGCTGCTGGGGTCGGCTGCCTCCCTGGTGTCCAAAGCTGCCGTTATCGCAATCAGTGCAGCTGTTATGGGCTTTAATCCGCTCAATCTGCAGACCGAAGCTATGGTCAAAGGACTTGAGCAAGCGATGGAATTTTACCGCGGCATGGGGATGAAGGCTGAGGATTTGGCCCAAATGGAAGCCTCCATGCGGCCCATGATGGATCTAATGAAGATTATTTTACCTGCCGGTTTTGCTTTGGCAGCCGTTGTCGATACTTTTCTTAACTATCAGGTGGCAAAAGCTGTCCTTGCCAGACTTGGCCAGCGTATTGAGCCGTTTCCTCCTTTTCGCCATTGGGTGGTGCCGCGTATTACTTTGTATGCGATGGCGGTTGCGTTAGTTGCCATCTATTGGGGGAAAACCCGCGAGATTGAGCTGTTATACAACTCTGGAATGAACCTGCAGGTAATTTCTACTATGGTCTTGTTCGTTCAGGGATTGGCTGTCTTTTACTTCCTTGCCGATAAATACAATTTGTCAAGATTGGTTCGAGGGATTATACTATTCTTGATCTTTTCTAACGGGATCTTCATGCAGGCCCTTATTATCGGTGGTGCTTTTGATCTCATTTTCGACTATCGTCAACTGCGTGCTCCGCGATTGGAGTAACAGGAGGAATTGTAATGCCTCAGGGTCCATCATTTTGGTTTGACACCCGAATCTATTTGGCAGTAACCGCAACTTTTTTGCTTATTATCAGCTACTATAATCCTTATGCTGCCGCGCTTGGGGCTATCTTACTCTATGCACTCTATCTATATGGGCGAGAGCGATATGCCACTCGCAAAAAAGCAGTCAACAACTACATGGAAACAATCGGACGTTGTGTTGATAAGGCGGCTGCCGATGCGTTTAATAATCTGCCGTTAGGTATTGTAATTATTAACTATCAGGGCATTATCGAGTGGCGTAACGAATTGTTCTCAGAATGGATACCTGACTCGTCAGAGCTGGGGCAGCCTTTGACCAAAATTTGGCCGGTGCTGCCTATCGAAAAAATGATTGATAAAGATGGTCAGACCAGGATTGAAGCCGGAAACCGCCACTATGATATTGTTTATCGCGCTATCGACAAAGCAAGGATTGTTCTTTATATCTCGGATGTTACCGGGCAGGAGTCTGACAGGGCGGCAAGTTGCCGCATTCAGACAGTGCTTGCCTATATTCAAATCGATAATTATGATGATGCACTAACAGGTCTAAGTGAGAGTCAGCGAACAGCGATTTTGGGTGAAGTCAACCGGATGCTGGCTGATTGGATTACCGAGCTTGACGGTTATCTAAAGAAATACAGCGAGGACACCTATATTGCCGTACTAAACCGCTGTGCACTTGACCGCCTGATGACAGGCGACAAATTTGATATTTTGGATCGCATTCGCAGTATTCAGGCAGGTAATAAGATTCCTGTAACCTTAAGCCTTGGTGCAGCCACAGGTGAAAGCTCGGTGGCTGAGCTTGGCCAGCGGGCGCAGGCAGGATTAGATTTGGCCTTGAGCCGCGGCGGTGACCAAGCTGCTGTCAATATCAGTGGCAAAGTTCAGTTTTTTGGTGGTAAAGCCAAAGCTGTTGAGAAAAATACCAGGGTTAAGGCGCGGATTGTGGCTCAGGCTATCAGGGAACTGATTGATCAGGCTGATAGTATTGTTGTGATGGGGCACACCGGCGAAGATTTTGATAGCCTGGGCGCTGCGCTGGGTGTCGCCAAGATGGTGCGCCATATGGGCAAACAGGTGCATATTGTTGTCAGTCAGCCAGGTGTGGCTGTTGACAAATTGTCAGAGCTTTTATTAGACTACGAAGAATACCGCGATGTATTTATATCACCCATGCAGGCGGCACTCTTGGTTAATGCTAAAACGCTGGTGTTTGTTGTGGATACCCACCGCCCCGAACTGGCAGCCGCCCCAGATGTTTTAGCCAGAGCCGAGCGCACGGTGGTTATTGATCATCACCGCCGGGCTGAGACAATCATCGCTAACACCTTGCTTGTATACCTTGAGCCGTCAGCTTCGTCAGCCAGTGAGCTGGTTACCGAGCTTTTGGGCTATTTTGATGATAAATTGGAATTAAACCGTCTTGAGGCATCGGCGCTTTATGCCGGTATTGTTGTTGATACCAAGAACTTTGCCGTGCAGACAGGCGTCCGCACATTTGAAGCTGCGTCCTACCTGCGGCGGGCAGGTGCAGACCCTACCCTGGTTCGTCATTTGTTCCGCGTGGATTTTCAAACCATGAAAAACAGGGCGGCTATTATTGAAAATACAGAAATGCCGCATGAAGGCGTAGTCATTGCCGTATGCCCGGCCGATGTCAAAAATGCGCAGATCGCTGCAGCTCAAACGGCCGATATGCTGCTTAATATTGAGGGCGTGCGCGTAAGTTTTGTACTATTTAAAACGGAAGACGGCATTGGTGTCAGTGCCCGGTCACATGGTGATATTAACGTCCAGGTAATCATGGAACAACTAGGGGGCGGCGGACATCAGTCAGTCGCCGGGGTCAAAGTCAAAAATGCCAGTATCGATGAGGTCAAGGCTAAAATAGTCGAAATAGTAGATAGCTACATAAAGGAGAGTGTAACACATGAAAGTAATTCTGCAGCAAGAAGTGAAAAAACTCGGTAAAAAAGGCGATATCATTGAGGTATCTGAGGGTTATGCCCGCAATTATCTATTACCGCAAAAACTGGCCATTGCGGCCACTGCCAATAACGTTAATACGATAAGCCAACAAAAGGCATCTGAGGAGCGAAAGAAAGAGCGCATTTTAGATGAGGCTAAACTCTTGGCCTCTCAGATGGCCAAGATTACAGTTGCCATCCCTGTCAAAATGGGGGAAGGCGGCCGCCTCTTCGGTTCAGTAACGGCCAAGGACATTGCCGATGCCTTGGCCACCCAGCACAAACTTGAGATTGATAAGCGGAAAATTGAGCTTAAAGATGCACTCAAGTCCCTGGGAACCTTTACTGTACCCATCAAACTTCATCCGGAAGTAGGAACTCAGATCCAGGTAACAATTAAAGCCGAATAACGGCTGTTGAAACCTTAAAATTAGAAAGGTATAACACCAATGAAAGATTTTTTTAACAAACTAGTACGTAATGGCAGCCGGGAACGTGCTGCTGCTAGCGGCCCCGGCACTCAGGAAGATCAACTCAAACGCCAGGTAGCTGCCCTGTACGGTTTGTACACCGGTGTCCTGGGCGCAGAAAAAGTCGTGCTCAAAGCTGGCAAACTGGGAGCGTTAGAACTGATGCGCTCCGAAGATTTGTCAGAACGAGTGCTGGCGTTGCAGAAACTGGTGTTTGAAGATCCTACCATTGACAAACAGCCAGCTGTCCAAGAAATTCCTAAAATCTTAGAAGACATTGAGGAAGAACTGGCTGAGCTCTGCGCTCGGCGCACTTTGGAAGATCGCATTGAAAAGAAAATTGCTGAGAAGATGGAAGAACGCCATCAGGAATATGTCCAGGAGATTCGTATGCAGGTCATCAAGGAAGAAAGCGATGCTAATGCCGAAAACCCGCAGACACTCAAAAAATTTGCCCTCCTGGAAAAATTGGAGACTCGTAAATTAACCCGTTCGGCCATGGAGCTTTTGCGTCCGGCCGCTCTTGATGAGATTGTCGGTCAGGAACGGGCAGTAGAGGCGCTGAGAGCTAAATTGGCGTCACCGTATCCCCAGCATCTCATCCTGTACGGACCGCCTGGAGTGGGTAAAACAACAGCAGCCCGCTTAGTGCTTGAAGAGGCAAAGAAACTAAAAAGTACACCATTTGCTCAAGATGCGCCATTTGTTGAGGTGGACGGCACAACCCTCCGCTGGGACCCACGTGATGTCACCAACCCGCTCCTGGGCTCAGTACATGATCCGATCTATCAGGGGGCTCGCCGTGACTTAGCTGAAGGCGGTGTGCCTGAACCCAAGCCTGGTCTGGCGACAGATGCCCATGGCGGCATTCTGTTTATTGATGAAATCGGTGAGATGGACCCTATGCTGCAGAACAAGCTGTTAAAGGTGCTTGAAGATAAAAGGGTGCGTTTTGATTCGGCCTACTATGACCCCTCAGATAACAATGTACCGAAATATATAAAAAAGCTGTTTGAAGAGGGTGCGCCGGCTGACTTTATCCTAATCGGCGCTACTACCCGCGATGCTGGCGATATTATGCCTGCTGTGCGTTCGCGCTGCGCAGAGATTTATTTTGAACCCTTGACTCCTAAGCATATTGAGGAAATTGTTTATAATGCCTCTGTCAAGCTGGAAGTAGCTATTGACCCAGAAGTTCCCCGCCTTATTAGTGATTACACGATTGAAGGCCGGAAAGCGGTGAACATTTTATCTGATGCGTACAGCATGGCGCTTATGCGTGTTGGCGACGACAGGAAAAATGTCACAATTACCAGCTCGGATGTATACCGGGTTGCGCAGGTTAGCCGACTATCGCCCTATGTTAACCGCAAGGCAACAGCTACGCTCGAAGTCGGCAAGGTATTTGGCCTAGGCGTAAACGGCTATCTTGGTTCGGTGTTAGAGATTGAGGCAGTCGCCTTCCCGGCTGAAAAGGGGAAAGGCAGCATCAGGTTTAACGATACGGCTGGCAGTATGGCTAAAGACTCAGTATTTAACGCTGCCGCTGTTGTCAGGAAGCTTACCGGCCAGGACTTAGCCAGCTATGATATCCATGTCAATATCATTGGCGGCGGTCGCATTGACGGCCCGTCAGCTGGTACAGCCATAGTATCGGCTATCATTTCGGCCATTACCGGCAAACTCATCCGGCAGGATGTTGCCATTACTGGCGAAATCTCTATTCAAGGCAGGGTTAAGGCTGTGGGCGGTGTATTTGAAAAGGCGTATGGCGCCAAACAGGCCGGTATTGTTACCATGATTATCCCCGAAGAGAATAAAAAAGATATCCCAGAAGGTCACTTAGACCTGGATATCCGCCCGGTTACTACAGTAGAAGAAGCGATGGCCATACTTTTTGATGAAAAAGAGGCTGTCAGCGCCTAGATAAAAGATCCAATGCCGCGCTTCGCCCGTAATAAAGGTAGTTCTTATACGGGCGAGCGCGGCATTTAAGTGAGGGAGAAAATTTACATGATCGACCGCGTTCCCCCCCAAAACGTTGAAGCCGAGCAGTCAGTACTGGGTGCCATGATGATAGAACGGGAAGCTATTTCTAAAGTGTGCGAAATCATAAGGCCGGAAGACTTCTATCGCGAAGCCCACCGCCTTATCTATAACGCCATGATGGAGCTGTTTAACAAAAACGATGCCGTCGACCTGGTCACTGTGGTAGAAGTACTGCGGCGGGATGAAAAGCTGGAACCAGCTGGCGGCATTGCTTACGTCTCGGCGCTGGCCAACAGCGTCCCGACAGCCGCTAACGTCATGTACCACGCCCGCATTGTGGAAGAAAAGGCCCTGCTGCGCAACCTGATCAATACAGCCACCCATGTGGCTGGTATGGGCTATGAAGCCAATGAGACAGTGGCTGTCATTATGGATAAGGCCGAAAAAATGATTCTGGAGGTATCGCAGCGCAAGGCTGGACAGGAGTTTGCCTCAATAAAAAATATCATTTTTGACGTGTTTGATAAAGTTTCTGAGCTTTATTCCTCAAAAGGCGGTATTACTGGGTTATCAACCGGTTTCAAAGACCTTGACAAGCTGACTTCAGGCTTGCAGCCGTCAGACCTCATCCTGATTGCTGCCCGCCCCAGTATGGGTAAAACTGCGTTTGTCTTGAACATTGCGCAAAATATTGCCATTAAGGAAAAGTCATCGGTTGCCTTCTTCAGTCTGGAGATGTCCAAAGAACAACTGGTGCAGCGGATGTTGTGCGCCGAAGCACCGATTGATGCCCAGCGTCTTCGGATCGGCGAACTGGAAAACAACGACTGGGACAAGCTGGTACGCGCCGCTGACCGCCTGGCAGCAGCCCCTATCTTTATTGACGACACCGCCGGCATCACGGTTATGGAGATGCGGTCTAAGGCGCGGCGGCTTAAGATTGAACATGACCTAAAACTCATTATCATAGACTACCTGCAGCTTATGCAAGGCAGTGCAGGCAGTTCCCGCAGCGAAAATCGGCAGCAGGAAATCTCCGAGATCTCCCGCTCTTTAAAGGCCCTAGCCCGTGAACTCAAAGTGCCAGTTATCGCTTTATCCCAGCTCAGCCGGGGTGTCGAATCCCGTCAGGTTAAGAAGCCTATGCTGAGTGACCTCAGAGAATCAGGATCACTTGAGCAGGATGCCGACATTGTTGCCTTTATCTACCGTGAAGATTACTACGAACCTGAAACCGAGCGTAAGAATATTACCGATATCATTGTCGCCAAGCACCGTAATGGTCCTGTCGATAGTGTACAGCTCTTTTTCCACAAGCAATTTACCAAATTTAGCGATTTGTCTAAGATGCCTGGGTAAGAGGGGAATTCGTGGATTGACCACTTACCTATACGTTGCTATAATAGAATCAATCTATAGGCGATGGAGTTCGCCATTAAATCCGTTATTATGCGGTGATGACTCCTACTAGTAATTAATATACTAGTAGGAGTTTTTTGTTTTATAGCAAGAGAGGAGAGAGAGGATGAACTATTCAACAGAAGTTATACAAATGTGTACTGTGGCTAAAGGTCCCAATCATGGATCTGCCCCAATCCCGCAAGAAGGGCGATGGGGAAAAGTAAGAGAAGTCAAAGACATAAGCGGCTTAACACATGGTGTGGGTTGGTGTGCACCTCAACAGGGCGCATGCAAGTTAACCGTGAATGTCAAGGACGGCATTATTCAGGAAGCATTAATTGAAACAATTGGCTGCTCTGGCATGACTCACTCGGCAGCGATGGCGTCGGAAATTCTTCCAGGGAAAACAATTTTGGAGGCGTTAAATACCGATTTGGTCTGTGACGCCATCAATACCGCTATGCGTGAATTATTCCTACAGATTACATATGGCAGAACCCAGACGGCCTTCTCTGAAAACGGATTGCCAGTAGGTGCGGGGCTAGAGGATTTGGGTAAGGGATTACGAAGCCAAATTGGAACAATGTATGGCACTTTGGACAAAGGGCCTAGATATTTGGAATTGGCGGAAGGGTATGTTACCCGTGTTGCGCTTGATGAGAATAACGAGATTATTGGCTATCAATTTGTGCATCTCGGAAAAATGATGGAAATGATTGCAAAAGGCATGGATGCCAACCAAGCGTTAAAGAAAGCCACAGGTCAGTATGGACGGTATGATGAGGCGGCTAAAGTGATTGACCCCAGGCATGAGTAATCCATGGAGGAGATGATAAATAATGATTATGTTTGAAGGCTATGAACGACGTATCAACAGCATTAATGAAGTGTTGAAAAAGCATGATATAGATTCGCTCGAAGACGTTAAAAGAATTTGTGGTAGCAAAGGAATTGACATACATAGTATCGTCAAGGGAATTCAGCCAATTTGCTTTGAAAATGCATGCTGGGCTTATGCGCTAGGAGCAGCAATTGCAATTAAACAAGGCAAAACAAAGGCTGCCGATATTGCGTTAGCTTTAGGCGAAGGCTTACAGGCATTTTGTATTCCCGGCTCGGTTGCAGATAATAGGAAAGTTGGATTAGGCCACGGGAATCTGGCAGCTATGCTCCTAAGAGAGGAAACAAAATGCTTTGCCTTCTTAGCCGGACATGAATCCTTTGCTGCTGCAGAGGGTGCTATTGGCATAGTGAAGTCCGCAAATAAAGTAAGAATAAATCCGTTGCGCGTTATACTTAATGGCTTGGGAAAAGACGCGGCACAGATTATTTCCCGTGTTAACGGGTTTACATATGTGCAAACAAATTATGATTATTATACGAGTACTTTACAGATAGCACGGGAGATTAAGTACTCATCCGGTGAACGGGCTAATGTAAGATGTTATGGTGCAGATGATGTTATGGAAGGTGTAGCTATTATGGCGATGGAAGAGGTAGATGTATCTATCACCGGTAATTCTACTAATCCAACACGTTTTCAGCATCCGGTAGCCGGCACCTATAAAAAGGATTGCATAGAAAAAGGCAAAAAATATTTCTCGGTAGCTTCCGGTGGCGGAACTGGAAGAACCCTCCATCCAGATAACATGGCTTCAGGACCGGCTTCTTATGGTATGACAGATACTATGGGTAGAATGCATTCAGACGCTCAATTTGCGGGTTCATCTTCTGTTCCCGCTCATGTAGAAATGATGGGTTTGATTGGGATGGGGAATAACCCCATGGTGGGTGCCAGTGTGGCGGTGGCGGTAGCTGTTGAAGAAGCAACAGGTTTTGATTGACATATGTTGGGAATAATTGCTATAATCGAGTCATAATTGATGTTTGGGGCGATGGAGTTCGCCATTAAATCCGTAAACAGGCGGTGATGACTCCTACCAGGTAGCTGGTAGGAGTCTGTTTTTTTTGGTCAGAAATCTAATAAAGGGAGTGGGTGTGTTGGAGCAAAACTTTTTAGTGGCGACCGAGTGGCTTTTATTGGCGTTTGCAGCTAGTATTCTATCCATCAGGCTAGGAATTTCAGTGGCGCTCATGGAGATTGCCGTGGGCGTTATCGGTGGTAATGTCCTGCAAATCGAGATTACATCCTGGGTGAATTTTCTTGCAGGGTTTGGTGCTGTAGTTCTAACTTTTCTAGCTGGAGCCGAGATTGACCCGGAAAGTATGAAAGCAAATTTAAAAGAAAGCGTGTCAATTGGCTTATTATCTTTCTTATTACCGTTTCTCGGAGGGATGGCGTTTGCGTATTACGTTTTTGGTTGGGACAGCAATGCGTCTAAAATAGCCGGTATCGCTTTATCCACTACTTCGGTAGCGGTAGTGTATGCTGTAATGGTGGAAAGCGGGCTTTCTTCAACGCGGTTAGGTCAGGCTATTTTAGCCGCGTGTTTTATTACCGACCTTGGCACAGTTTTAGCATTAGGTATACTCTTTACAGGATTTTCAATGAAGGTAGTTTGGTTTACCGTTATTCTCATCGCAGTTGTGCTTTTTATCACTCCAGTAGCGGCTAAAATTTTTGAATGGTATGGCGGACGCGTAAGTGAGCCAGAGATTAAATTCATTTTTCTTACCCTGCTTGCGCTTGCTTATTTGGCTGTAACCAGTGGCAGTGAAGCAGTTTTACCTGCTTATATCATTGGGATGGCTATGGCTGGATTTTTCATGCGCCACAAGGAGACGTTGCACAAAATGCGGGCCATTATCTTTGCCACTTTTACGCCGTTTTATTTTATTAAAGCTGGAGCCTTGGTGTCTTTTAACGCGTTATACACAATGGCTGGCGCAATCTTATGTTTTCTCATAGTTAAGATAGTGGCAAAATTTATTGGCGTTTTGCCAACTACCAAGTATTTCAGCTATGGAAGGAGAGCCGGGATATATACTACACTGCTTATGAGTACCGGCCTAACCTTTGGAACTATTTCAGCGCTTTACGGGTTGGCAAACAACTATATTGACAAAAGTCAGTACAGTGCATTGGTGGCTGCAGTAATTTTGAGCGCCGTTATCCCTACCTTTATTGCCCAAAAGTGGTTCTTCCCAGTTCCGGGAGTAGAGGAGAGCTCTAGCCTCTCATTAGTAACGGAAAATTGCAGTTTGGAAAGGAGTGCGGGAAATGAATGCAAAGACTGATGTAAAGAATATTGTGCTAGCTTATGATGGGTCCAAGGGAAGTCAGCAGGCTTTGGAATGGGTGGTAACACTGGCACGGCAATTGGGGGCAAAAGTTACGGTAGTGACCGTTGTTAAACCACCGGAATATAGCCCAACTATTGATGAAGTGGATGAGTTTTATGCTGATGGGGAAAGGCATTACCAACCGCTTTTAACCAAGGTTGTCGAATTTGGCCTTGAGCAAGGATTAACTATTAAGACAGAGATATTACGAGGCCATCCGGCAGAAAGTATTGTGAAATATGCTTATGACCAAAAGGCAGACCTTATTGTCACCGGTACACGGGGGATGGGCGGATTTAAAAGTCTTATTATTGGCAGTGTAGCGCAAAAAGTGGTGACTTATTCGAAAGTGCCTGTCCTAGTGGTAAAGTAAAACTGAATAAGGTGGGAAAGCGATGCCCAAAATTGCAAGTAAGGCGAAACGGTTACGCATATATATTGGAGAATCTGACCGCTGGAAGCGACGTCCTTTATACAATGCTATTGTAGAAAAAGCAAAAGAATTAGATTTAGCAGGAGCCACAGTATTTCGTGGCCTTATGGGCTATGGAGCCAATAGCCGGATACATACGGCAAGTATTGTTGATTTGTCAAGTGACTTACCGATTCTGGTTGAAATCGTTGATAGTGAAGAATATATAAATAAATTAATGCCTTATCTGGATGAGATGCTGCAGGAAGGTTTAGTCATTATAGATGACATAGAGGTAATAAAATACGGAAAAACAACGCCGAAACGTAATGTGAAAACTCCTGTCTCTGATTTGTGAGAGACAGGAGTTTTATTTTCCTGTAAGAAAGTATAACTTTCCGTCTGGATAAGGGCAACATCGGCTTCCGCTTTCGCCAAGGCTCGGCGCAAGCCGTGTTTTCTTTATTGTCAAGTATGATATAATTTCCTGGAAGGATATGTATAGGAGGTATGTCATGCTGTATTATTTGACTGTAGGACTAACGATCATTTCAAGTATACTATATCATGTATTTTTAAAAGTAACCCCAGCAAATATAAATCCCCTGATTTCTCTTGCGATTACCTATTTGACTGCCAGCATTGTAACTTTATTGATGGTTCCTTTCTATCCTGGAGACAAACTGATTTCCTTTATTGGTAGTTTGAGGGAGTTAAACTGGGCTAGTTATGCGTTGGGATTTGCCATTGTCGGACTGGAAGTGGGAACATTACTAGCCTATCGCGCTGGGTGGAATATAAGCCTGTTTAATATTGTGGCAAGCACTACGGTTACTGTACTATTAATCCCTATTGGCTTATTGTACTTTAAAGAGAGTTTGACAAATACCACAATTGCTGGACTGGTGTTTTGTCTTATTGGACTTATTCTTATCAATTATAGAGGGTAAGCTAAGGCACATGGCTTATTTTAGGGCCTGTCCGGTACTTTCGGCCAGAGCAAGGAGTTCTGGCTGGGTGTTGATTGCGTCTTCCTGCGCTAGCACGTCAGCGACGATATTTTGAATCGATAAGGTGATTCCTTGAATTTGTTAACTATTTCTTTATTTGTTTTTAATTACCTATAATGGCAGGAAATTACTGAATGAATGTATAATAGTATTAGCATCCTGCTGTGAGGCAGCCAAGAAGGAGTGCGCTGTGAATTATAAATTTACCGACCTTATCGATATTGCTAAGCTCCAGTCGCTTATGGAAGCTTTCTTTAAAATATCTAATATTCCAACTGGCATATTAGATGATGAAGGAAATGTACTAGTCGCTGTTGGCTGGCGTGACATTTGCCGGCAGTTCCATAGACAATGCCCTGCAAGCGAAAGGGTGTGTCGTGAAAGTGATAACTGTATTAAGGATTTTATTGGACAAGCCGGTTCATATACTAGTTACACTTGTACTAATGGCCTCATTGAGGCCGCAGCCCCAGTAATTATTGCAGGACACCATCTGGCGACTATTATGCAAGGACAGTTTTTCTGGGAGAACCCTGATATAGACTATTTCCGTAAACAGGCACAAAGATATGGATTTGATGAAAAAAAATACCTGGATGCCTTAGACCAGGTTCCTATATATTCGAAGGATAAACTTGATTCTATTATGAAATTTAATATTGAATTGGCAGCGATACTTACTGAACTTGGCCTGAAGCGGCTTCAGGAGATCGAGTTACAGGCCAAACAACGTGAGGAAAGTGATCTTCAGCTGTTTTGGATTTTTGATAGTATCCCGAATATTGCAATTCAAAGCTGGGATGCGTCTGGGAAAGTACTGTATTGGAATAAATTTTCCGAGCAGCTCTATGGTTATACGACTGAAGAAGCCATTGGCAAGCATATTAGTCAGCTTTTTATAGATGAAAGCTCTGATTGTGTATTGAAAAAAATTTGGGATAGGGTACATAGTACTAAGAAATTATATGGCCCCGAAGAGATAGAATTAAAGGGGAGAGATGGCGTTCAAAGGGTGGTTTATTCTACGATCTTCCCAATCAAGCTTTCGCGGGGCAGCGAATTTGTTTGCATGGATGTCGATGTTACAGAACAAAGAAAAATACAAAAAGAAATGATGCGCCTCGACCGGCTTCACCTCGTTGGAGAAATGGCAGCAAGTATTGGCCATGAAGTACGAAATCCTTTGACCACGGTAAGAGGCTATTTGCAAATTTTGCATAGAAAGCCCGAGTTTGATGAATATGCAGAGCGTTTCGAAGTAATGATTGAAGAAATTGACAGGGCGAATCAAATTATTACAGAATTTCTATCCTTAGCTCGCAATAAACTGGTGGATAAACAAATGCAGTGTTTAAATCGCGTCATCAGCCCGCTAATGCCCCTCATCAATGCAGATGCGGTAAAAAACAATGTTGTTATCAATTTTTCCCTAGGCAATATTCCGGAAATTTTGCTAGATACTAAAGAGATACGCCAGTTGTTGTTGAATTTTGTAAGAAACGGAATAGAGGCAATGCCTAAGGGCGGGGTTCTGAATGTTGCAACCTCGCAAGAACGATCTGAGGTCATATTGAAGGTAACAGATAATGGAGAAGGCATACCTAAACAGGTACTTGAAAAGTTAGGAACTCCGTTTGTTTCAACAAAAGACCAAGGAACAGGCCTAGGTTTAGCCGTAAGCTATAGCATAGCGCAGCGGCACCAGGCCAAGATTGAAATTACATCTGGTGATTGCGGTACTACCGCGACGATAAGGTTTCCTATACCCGTACATCACTAAAAGATGATAAGGACTATGGTAAACAGACTTAACTTCTCTATTTATTGAGTTAAGTCTGTTTTTTTGCAATAGCGGGGCTTCAGACAAGTTGCGACTAAGTCCTAATATATGTTGGTCCTGAAAATTTTTCCATGAAAAATCGCAGTAATAAGACATAACGAGCTTGCGGTAGAAGGATTTTGCGAAGATCGCGCTAATAGCATAAGGTAAGGAATTATATCGTGTTGATGCTTGCAGCTTAATAGAATTGGGGTGACGCAGTGGACCGCAGTAAACAAGCCATAATTCATCATGATAAGGGACTTCATGCCCGTGTGGCCGCGATGATTGTGCAAAAGGCGTATGAGCTTGAACGTAAATGGCAGAGTAAGCTATATTTCCGGCGTCAGGATGGATCGGCCGTTCCTGCAGTCAGCCTTATGCCACTGGTGTCGCTGCGGGTGAAACAGGGTGATACATTGATTATTGAGGCTGCAGGGGAGGCTGCCGAGGCTGCTGCTGCTGAGATGGCTGCATTTGTGGAAAGCGATTTTGTGCTGACTGACGCTTCGGTGATCAGTCAGGTTGATAGCTTGCTGCAAGACAATGCCTTTACAGCCGGGCAGATATTTAACAGCATGGCCAACGGTCTGATTGTGACTGACGAAAACGATGTAATCACAGTATTTAATCCGGCTGCTGAGCGTATTCTGGGCATCCCTGCCAGCCAAGCCATTGGCAGTAGGGCCCAGGATACTATTCTGGGCTCGCGGCTGCATATTGTCGCAAAAACCAGACAAGCTGAACTGGGCTGCCGGCAGGCCATTGGCAAGCTGACTATTCTGACCAACCGCACGCCCATTATTGCCGAAGGCCAAGTACGTGGTGCGATGGCCATTTTTGAGGATATATCGGTGCTGGAAACAGTAACCGGCGAACTTAAAGCGGTAAAAGAGCTTAAGGAGCGTCTGCAGCTGGTGCTGGAGTCGGTGCAGGACGGGATTTGTGTCGTTGATAAAGACGGCTTAATCAGCTATGTCAACCCAGCTTATGTAGAGCTTCTTACCCAGTCCTGTGATGAATTGATCGGGCAGAATGTACGCGATTTGTCGCCACACGGTGCACGCAGCCGGGTAATTAAAACTGGCCAGCCGGTAGTGGGCAGCATTGCTGTCAAGACGAGCGGGGTAACGCTTGTGGCCAACGTCAGTCCGATTGTGGTTGACGGCGAACTAACAGGGGCTGTATCTGTTGTTAAGAATGTCAGTGAAGTCCATAAGTTAATGGATAAGCTGAGCCAAGTCTCAGCCAAGGCTGAATACCTTGAGCAGGAACTGCGGCGAGCGCAGAAGCCAGGGCCAGCCTTTAATAAGTTTATCGGGCAGAGCGGCAAGGTACGTGAGGCGTTAGCTATTGCCGTTAAGGCAGCAGGAAGCGGGGCAACAGTGCTCATTAGCGGGGAAAGCGGCACAGGTAAGGAACTGGTGGCTGAGGGGATTCATTACGCTAGCCAGCGTGCGTCAGGGCCGTTTATCCGGGTTAACTGCGCCGCACTGCCGGAGAGCTTGCTGGAGAGCGAACTCTTTGGTCATGAAAAGGGGGCCTTTACTGGGGCGGTGCGCCAAAAACCGGGTAAGTTCAGCCTGGCTGACAAAGGTACGATTTTTCTTGATGAAATTGGCGAACTCAATAAAAGTATGCAGGCTAAGCTGCTCCGTGTATTGCAGCAAAAAGAGTTTACCCGCGTGGGCGGCGAGGTTGTTCTGAAGGTCAATGTCCGGATTATTGCCGCCACAAATCGCAACTTAGTGCAGATGGTGGCTGAGGGCCAGTTTCGTGAAGACCTTTATTACCGGCTAAATGTTATTCCTATTTTACTGCCGCCCTTACGGGAGCGGGCAGAGGATATTCCATTGTTAGTCGACCATTTTCTCCATAAAATCATTACTGAACAGGGAAAAAGTATTAGTGGGATTGCCGGAGAGGCATTAACTGGGCTGATGGGATATGGCTGGCCTGGCAATGTACGTGAGTTGGAGAATGTCATAGAGCGGATGGTTACATTAGCTGACAGCATGGCATTGACAGCCGCTGACTTACCGCTATATCTTCGGGAAAGCGGTAACCCGGCTAACCTATTACCAGCCCCGGAAGAACAAGTGTTATTACCAAATACAAGTATGACAGCCATCTTGCCTTGGGTAGAATACGAAAGGCAAATCATAACTATGGCATTGGCTAAATACGGTAGCTTTAACGCTGCCGGTAAAGCGCTGGGGCTAACCCATAAAACGGTAGCAGCCAAAGCACAGAAATTCGGGATTGCTAAAACAGTATCTTGGGAAAATTGTGACAGTATGGTAAAAAGTATCAATGACGTTGAGCCCTGTTGATACTTTTGTACAAGTCAAGGTGTAGTTTGAAGCGAGAAAAGAAGCTGGAGCCGTCCTCCTGCTTCTTTTCTTTAGCGTCACTTTGTTTTGTAGCTTTGGCATGGTTATTGCAGATATAAATGGGTATCTACCGTATACCGGTACACTAATTGATAGCGAGGAGGCTGTAATTGAATGAAAAAGGTAATTAACAATGCCGAGCAGGTTGTAGAGGAAATGTTACAAGGGGTGGTAGCAGCTCATCCCCAGTATGTTAAGCGGGTGGCGGGTTTTGATGTGCTGGTGCGGGCTAATTCGCCGGTACAAGGTAAGGTTGCACTGGTATCAGGCGGCGGCAGCGGTCACGAACCTTCCCACGGCGGGTATGTCGGACGCGGTATGCTGGATGGGGCTGTGGCTGGGGCAGTATTTACCTCTCCGACCCCGGACCAGGTTTATGAGGCTGTTAAGGCTGTCGATGGCGGCAAAGGTGTACTGTTGGTTATCAAAAACTATACCGGTGATATCATGAACTTTGAGATGGCTGCTGAAATGGCAGATGCGGACGGAATTAAAGTGGCCAAAGTCGTTGTCAATGACGATGTGGCTGTAGAGAATAGTACCTGGACTACCGGACGGCGGGGAATTGCCGGTACTGTGTTTGTACATAAGATTGCCGGTGCTAAGGCTGAAACCGGCGCTGATTTGGCTGAAGTACAGAAAACTGCCGAAAAGGTAATCGCTAACGTTAGGTCAATGGGAATGGCGTTATCGCCCTGCACTGTGCCAGCTGCTGGTAAACCGAGCTTTACCTTGGCTGAGAATGAGGTTGAGATCGGCATGGGCATCCATGGCGAACCTGGTACTCATCGGGAGGTCATCCGCACAGCTGATGAAACGGCTGAACATTTGCTCAACAAAATTTTTGCCGATATTGCCCTGGGAGCAGGTGATGAAGTTGCAGTAATGGTCAATGGCCTGGGTGGCACACCGCTGATGGAACTGTATGTTGTTAACCGTAAGGTAGCAGCCATGCTTGCTGAGAAAAATATTAAAATCGCCAAAACATATGTTGGCAACTATATGACTTCATTGGAAATGTCAGGATTCTCAGTCACTGTATTAAAATTGGACAGCGAGCTGAAAGAACTGCTCTTTGCCCCGGCAGATACTCCGGCGCTGGTACAGTTCTAAGCGAAGGGAAGAATAAAAATGGCAAACGTAATTGCAGCAATTGAAGCGTTGGCAGATATAATCATCGCCAACAAAGAAAAATTGACAGAGCTTGACGCGGCTATTGGTGATGCCGACCACGGGATTAATATGGCGAGGGGCTTTGAAGCTGTTCGCGTCAAGCTGGCTGCGACAACTACTGAGGATATCGGCGCTGTGCTAAAAATGGTAGGCATGACCCTGATTTCGACAGTTGGCGGTGCGTCCGGGCCGCTCTATGGTACTGCTTTTATGCGGGCAGCTGCGATTGCGCAAGGCCAGACAGTCATCAATAATGACACAGCTGCTGAGATGCTGCGTGCAGCAATCGGCGGCATTAAAGACAGGGGTAAGGCTGTCAGGGGAGAGAAAACAATGCTTGACGCCTTAGAGCCTGCCTATGAGGCTTTTACACAGGGGATGGCTGAGGGGGAAGCGCTGCCCGAGTGTCTGGAACTGGCGACAGCCGCAGCTGCGGCTGGTATTGAATACACCAAGACAATCATAGCCACCAAGGGGCGGGCCAGCTATCTGGGAGAACGCAGTATTGGACACCAGGACGCAGGGGCAACTTCGTGCTATCTTATGCTGTCAGCACTTACAGCGTTGGCCAAGCAGCATCGGCAGGAGGCGTAAGACATGGTAGGAATTGTTGTCGTTTCGCACAGTGCCAAAGTCGCTGAGGGAATATGCGAATTAGCCGGACAGATGGCGGCTCCAGGCCAAAAATTGATTGCCGCCGGTGGTATGGCTGACGGCAGTATCGGCACAGATGCTTTTCGGATTCTGGCAGCCATCGAGGAAGCCAATACTGGCGACGGTATACTTGTCATGGTGGATTTGGGCAGTGCCGTTCTTAGCGCCGAGTTGGCTCTGGACATGTTGGACGGAGAGCTAAAAGGCCAAGTCGCCATTGCTGATGCGCCCATCCTTGAGGGAACCATTGCCGCCGCTGTCGATGCATCAATCGGCCAGTCACTAGTCAGTGTGACCAAGACTGCCGAAGGTGCCCGCGATTTAAGGAAACGCTAGGAGACCGCTTGAAAAGTTAGAGGCACCACCATATCTAGACTTGTTGGAGGAAATACATATGACCGAAATAGAACTGGTGTTAACCAATGCAGCTGGGCTGCATGCCAGACCGGCTGCGCAGTTTGTACAGAAAGCAGCTGCTTTTAAAAGCAAAGTAATTATTCAGGCCGGCAGCAAAACAGCTGATGCAAAAAGCATTCTGGCTGTTATGGGGCTGGGGCTTAACCTGGGTAGTGCATTTTTGCTGAAGGTTGACGGTGAGGATGAAGCCGAATGTGCGGCAGAATTGAAGGCACTTGTTGAACGTAATTTTGGCGAGGGATAAAAATGGGAGATGTCTTGCGCGGAACCGGAGTAGTAGCGGGTATCGCTATTGCTAACGCAAAGGTGTTGTCAGGTGATTTAACAGGATATTTAAATAAATATAATGCCGGTACGCCGGATGTCGAGTCAGGCAAAATGACTGAGGCGATTAAGGCAGCATCTGCTGAGCTTGCTCAGCTGATAGCAACTGCTAAAGCGAACAGTCAAGACAGTCAGGCTGATATTATGGATGCCCATTATACGATGGTTAACGACCCCGGGCTTGCAGCCAATATGTACGGTAAAATTGAACAGGGGACAGCAGCCCCCCAGGCAGCCCTAACTGCTGCTGAAGAGTTTGCCACTCTGTTTGATTCAATGCCTGACCCCTATCTAAGAGAACGGGCTGCTGACGTGCGAGATGTGGGCCGTCGACTTGCCAGGCTGCTTCTGGGGGTTGGACACATACAATACGAGGCTGAAGCCATTGTGTTGTGCGCAGAGGAGATTGAGCCGTCTGTAGCTGCCAGTATGCCTGAAGGGCCGGTATGCGGGATTGTATTGGGGAAAGCCAGCACAACCTCTCATACGGTTATTATTGCTAAAGCGCGCGGCATTCCGACTGTTGCCGGTCTAGGTAGTTCCTTAACCCGGATTGCTGATGGCACTGCCATTATTGTTGATGGCAATACCGGGCAGGTACTGCTGGAACCTACGCCTGAGCAGTTGGCAGAGTATCAGCATAAGGCCGAAGCCGAAGCTGCCCGAAGGCAGCAAGACGCGCAGTTAGCTGCTCTTGAAGCTGTCACGCTAGACGGCAAGAGAATTCAGCTGGCGGCTAATGTTGGCTCACCATCGGATATGACGGCAGCGCGCAAACAGGGTGCTGAGGGGGTTGGATTATTCAGAAGCGAGTATTTATTCATGGGGCGGGCTGTTCCGCCAAGTGAAGAGGAGCAGTTTGCTGCTTATAAAGAGGTAGCCGAACAATGTGGCAGTCAGCTGTGTGTTATCCGGACGATGGATATTGGCGGCGACAAGCCACTGCACTATCTGAATATAGCAAAGGAAGAGAACCCCTTCCTTGGCTGGCGGGCTATTCGCATCAGTCTGGAGCGGACAGATTTGTTTATTACTCAGCTTAAGGCTATCCTGCGGGCCGGCGCTTTCGGTAAGGTTGCTATTATGCTGCCAATGATCATCAGCACAGCAGAAATAACGGCAGCACGGGAGTGTGTGAAGCAGGCGGTGGCTGAACTGAGAATGGAAGGCAAAGCATTTGCACCAGATGTGCCGCTCGGCATTATGATTGAGACACCTGCAGCTGCGGTTATGGCGCAGCAGTTGGCTGGAGAATGTGATTTTTTCAGTATTGGCACCAACGATCTGGTGCAGTATACGCTGGCGGTTGACCGCGGCAATCCGGCAGTCAGCTCCCTCTATAGTCACTTTCACCCGGCGGTGCTTGCACTGATTGACAATGTGGTTAAAGCAGGTCACAATCACAACATCTGGGTTGGTATGTGTGGTGAAATGGCAGGTGACCCACTGGCTGCCCCGTTGCTCACTGCCATGGGGATTGATGAACTCAGTATGAGTGCTCCTTCAATACCCCGGGTGAAGGCGGTAATCCGTAAGCTTGAAGAAAAGCCAATCCGCGAGTTGCTTGAGCAAGCGCTCGCGTTGAATGAAGCCAGGGCTATCCGCCGCTTAATGGAGGATTATATTTCCGGGCAATAAAATCATTGATAGTCTGCCTGCAGTAGTCATACTGCAGGCTTGTTCTATTTTCCGAACAATAATTATATTATTCATATAATCATTCGATTTTTATTGACAGTCAATATATGCTAATGCTATGATAAACAAGGGAAAAAAGGGGAAAAACTAGGTAGAGTATTCTTACAATAATCAAGACCGAGGTGTTCTTTGATTATGTGGAAAATATACGACTGGCTACTGACCATTCAGAGCCGCTCGGAAAGCGAAGTGGTATCATGATTGAACGTTATACGTATCCCGAAATGGGACGTATCTGGACTGACGAAAATGAATTCCAAACAATGCTTGACATTGAAATCGCAGCATGTGAGGCTATGGCCAAACTAGGGCAGATTCCTGCTGAAGCCGTACCGGTAATTAAGGAAAAGGCCAAGTTTTCGGTAGAACGCATTCGCGAAATTGAAAAAGAAACCCGCCACGACATATTGGCTTTTCTTACAGCTGTGGCCGAGAATGTGGGTGAGCCTGCTAAATACATCCACATGGGATTAACCTCAAGTGATGTAAAAGACACAGCATTAGGCGTCATGATGAAACAGGCCGCCGATATTATTCTTGATGATCTTGTTAGATTCCGCGATGTGTTAAAACGCCGGGCAGCTGAGCACAAATATACGGTCATGATCGGCCGTACCCATGGCATCCATGCTGAACCGCTTACCCTAGGCCTGAAATTTGCTTTGTGGCTGGATGAAACCGAACGTAATATTGAGCGTATCAAACGGGCCAAGGATGCTGTAGCCATTGGCAAGCTGTCTGGGGCTGTAGGTACCTATGCCAATATTGATCCTTATATAGAAACCCATGTCTGCCAGCAAATGGGCATTAAAGCCGCTAAACTGGCCACCCAGGTTATTCAGCGTGACCGTCATGCTGAGTTCGTGACTACGCTAGCCATTGTCGCTGGTTCGCTGGATAAGTTTGCAACCGAAATCAGAAATCTGCAGCGGACTGATATCAGGGAAGCTGAAGAATACTTTCACCCAGGCCAAAAGGGTTCATCGGCAATGCCGCATAAACGCAATCCAATTACTTGCGAACGTGTCAGTGGCTTGGCCCGGGTAGTTCGCGGCCATGCGCTGGCTGCGCTTGAAGATATGCCGTTATGGCATGAACGGGATATTTCCCATTCTTCAGTTGAGCGCGTTATTTTGCCTGACAGTACTATCCTGGTTGATTATATGCTTAGGATTTTTACTGATGTTATTGATCGTTTACTGGTTTACCCTGAGGCGATGAAAGCCAATATTGAAAAAACCGGCGGCATGATTTTCAGTCAGCGTGTAATGCTAAAGCTTGTTGACAAAGGGGCCGTGCGGGAAGAAGCCTATCGCTGGGTACAGCGGAACGCCATGGCCAGATGGCTAGAGGGTGCAGACTTCAAGACCAATGTCATTGCTGATCCAGATATTAAAAAGTACCTTACAGCCCAGGATATTGAGGAATGCTTTGAGTACTCCCATTATCTCCGGCATGTAGATACCATTATGGCCCGTTTTGGCCTATAAAGAGAGGATTGATCCTATGTCTTCTGTTGTTGTCATTGGCACCCAGTGGGGTGACGAGGGTAAAGGAAAGATTGTTGATTTCTTAGCTGAAAAAGCTGATGTTGTTGTCCGTTATCAGGGCGGTAATAATGCCGGGCATACAGTTGTTGTTAACGGCACTGAATTTAAGCTACACCTTCTGCCGTCAGGCATACTATATTCCGGTAAGACCTGCGTAGTCGGCAACGGCGTAGTTGTTGATCCAGCTGTTATGCTCAAAGAACTTAAGGGTATGCTGGATAAAGGTATCGATACTTCAGGACTAAAAGTATCTAATCGGGCTCATGTCATCATGCCTTATCACCGCTTGCTCGATGAAGTGGAAGAAGAGTCCCGTGGTGACCGTAAGATTGGCACTACTAAACGCGGCATTGGCCCGTGTTATATGGATAAAAACTCCCGCGCCGGCATCCGGATGGTTGATTTGATGGATGAAGAGGAATTCTGCTCAAAGCTGGAATTCAATCTGGAGGCTAAAAATCATTTACTCAAGGCTGTATATGGTGTCGAGGGTTTTGATTATGAGCAAGTAAAACAAGAGTATCTTGAATATGCCCGTCAGCTTAAACCATACGTGACAGATACTGCGGCAGTGCTGCATGCAGCCATCAAAAACGGTGAGAAAGTTTTGTTTGAAGGTGCGCAGGCTACACTTCTTGATTTAGACCATGGTACTTATCCGTATGTCACTTCATCGCATCCAATCGCAGGCGGTGCATGCATTGGCGCTGGGGTCGGCCCGACGCAGATCGGCAAGGTTATCGGTGTGGTTAAGGCTTATACTACCCGTGTGGGTGAAGGGCCGTTCCCAACTGAGCTTCATGATGAGATTGGTCAGACCATCCGCGAACGGGGTCATGAGTATGGAACTACAACCGGCCGGCCTCGTCGTTGTGGCTGGATGGATGCCTGCGTCGTCCGCTATGCTGGCTATGTCAGTGGTATTGACTATATGGCAATCACCCGTCTGGACATCCTTGACGGCTTAAAAACCCTCAAGATTTGTACGGGCTATAAATATAAGGGAGAGCTCTTGAATGAGTTCCCGGCCAGCCTCAAGGTGCTGGCCCAAGTTGAGCCTATATATGAAGAACTGCCAGGCTGGGATGAGCCTACAAGCACTATCAGAAAATATGAAGACCTGCCAGTGAATGCCCGTCGCTATATTGAGCGGTTAAGCGAAGTCAGCGGGATTGGCATTGGGATTGTTTCGGTTGGACCTGGCCGCGAGCAAACTATCATTCTGGAAGAGATGTTTTAGACTGTCTGATAAAGTAGACTTAGCTTCAGATGGGGTTTTAACCCCACCTGAAGGTTAGTCATCGGATAAAAGTAACCTGCAGTAATACTTGCAGGTTACTTTTTCTTTCCGGTTCCCTTTGGCGAACTATACAAATTGAACAGAATATGATTGACAAATCTATTAACATCTTGTATACTTTTATCTTGTGAAGATGATCCACTAGCTCAGTTGGTAGAGCACCTGACTTTTAATCAGGGTGTCGATGGTTCGAGCCCATCGTGGATCACCATCTATCTGGCCCGTTGGTCAAGCGGTTAAGACACCGCCCTTTCACGGCGGTATCAAGGGTTCGATTCCCTTACGGGTCACCACCTATATGGGCGATTAGCTCAGCCGGGAGAGCGCCTGCCTTACAAGCAGGATGTCGGCAGTTCGATCCTGTCATCGCCCACCATAGAAATAAGCTTCGGATGATATTCCGAAGCTTATTTTTTCATGTGTCTTTCGATTCGCTAAATATTCCCAGTTTAATAAGTATTTTACACATGAGGCATAAAATTCCGCAGCTCGGTAGCCGGTTCATCCCTCTCAGCAAGATAGTGTGGCGAGGTTGTTTTGATGGTGACTATAATAATAGTGTAGAAGAAGTCTCACCAACAGGATGATATGCTTCTGAGGCGCCGGGAGCATGTCGTCTAATTAGTGCGAATATTCGGCATGGGTTTCGTGGTGAAGCTATTCATTTAGGAAGGTAGACTTTTTCACATGTTTGGTCTAATATATATAAGTCTTTGTGAATTCAAGCGTTGTCTCTGCCCCGAGTCATTCCTCGAAATCCTCAATTTGAAACAAAGGAGCTAAGAACTATGGGAACAGAAGTACAAAACACTCCAAACCGGTGGCTGGTAGCCATCATGGGAACTTTGCTGCAAGTTTGTCTAGGAACTGTTTACGCCTGGAGCTTTTTCCAAAAGCCGGTTATGGACGCCAACAACTGGACTAATGCTGAGGCTGCCTGGGCATTCAGTCTGGCAATTTTTTGCCTCGGGCTGGCGGCAGCCTGGGGCGGCATCAATCTTCCTAAATACGGACCGCGCAAACTTGCCATGACAGGTGGTTTCCTGTTCAGTCTTGGCTATTTGATTGCTGCCTATGCACTCTCGATTAAAAGCCTGGCACTGCTCTATATCGGCTATGGCGTTATCGGCGGAATTGGCCTGGGTCTCGGCTATGTAACCCCGGTTGCAACCGCTGCTAAGTGGTTCCCTGACAAGAAGGGATTCATTACTGGTATGGTCGTTATGGGCTTCGGCTTTGGGGCGCTCATTATGGCCAAGATCCTTGCTCCGATGTTCATGAGTATGACTGGAGGCAATCTTGTCCTGGTATTCTCCTATGTCGGCGGAATTATGTTCTTCATGACCTTACCGGCAGGCTACTATATGATTAATCCACCTGCTGGCTTTGTGCCGCAAGGATACATCCCTCCTGTTACATCAGCAGGGTCTCAGGCGTCTCAGGATGCCATTACCGCGAAACAGTGTATTCTTTCTGGTAAATTCATAATGATGTGGACTGTTTTCTTCTTCAATATTATCGCTGGTATCATGTTTATCAGCTTCCAATCTCCATTACTCCAGGATCTGTTGAAAAAGACTATGGACCCAGCTACCCTGACTGATCCGAAAGTAATTGCTGGCCTTGCCGCTTCTGGTGCGACGCTGATTGCTATTAGTTCTATCTTTAATGGAGTTGGCCGCTTCTTCTGGGGTGGGCTGTCTGACAAAATCGGCCGTGTTCAGACCTTCCGCCTTATTCTTGGCAGTCAGTTGCTAGTTTTTATTGCCCTGATGTTTGTCAGCAACCCGATCGTTTTCGGTGTGCTTGTGTGCTATATCCTTCTTTGCTATGGTGGCGGCTTTGGCTCAATGCCTTCGTTCGTCCTTGATGTCTTTGGTCAGAAGCTGATGCCAATCGTCTACGGCACCATTCTTACTGCATGGGGATGCGGTGGCATCGTCGGTCCTCAGATCGTAGCTTTTCTGAAGGATAACTTCGCTAATCAGGCCGCTCAGTATACCTTCGTGTGTGCCTCGGTACTGCTGCTGCTTGGTCTGCTCATTACATTTGCATTGAACAATAAGAAATTTGATCCAAGTGGAGCGAGCCAGGTCACTGGTCCGACTCTCTCTATAAAATAAGTCTACCTAGTGAGACGAAAAACGCCACGCATTTAGCGTGGCGTTTCTTTATGGGCAGAGGTTTTTTCCCACCGGAGTCCAAGGCGAGTGCCAAACCCGGTCGACCAAGCATCTAACGGGATAAAGCAGGTGGCAGCTAGCGCAAATAAGAGGGCAATTCGCACTGATAATACTGCGATGGTCGTAAAGCTGTGTTTAAGCTGGTCTGCTAATTTTTTTGATACGCCAATATAGAACATACCGATAATCTGGCCGGAGTCATCCCGAATGGGGGTGTAGCAAGTCTGGTATTTAACACCAACAACCTCAGCCTCACCAATATAGAGTCTGCCGCTATTAAGCACTGTCTCACTGACATAATCGGCAGCAGTTGTACCGGTTGCTCTGCTGCCGTCCCGCATGATGTTGGTGGCCACACGGGTATTGCTTAAAAATATTGTGACGGTATCGTCTGTCAGACGAGCAATTTTATCTACCAATTCAGTATCGTCGTTAATGAGATATTGCCCCTTATATAATTTACCATCTTGAACATGCCAGGAACCAGGGAGCATATAGTCGGTGATTTCAAGTGCGGTGGCAAGGTCAGATTTTGCTTTTTCAGCCATAGCTGCTTCAATCTGAATCTGCATATCTTTAAGAATGACAATGCCTGCAGCTAGGCAGACCAACAGTGCCATCCCGAAAAAGAAAACTGTAAGCTTAGTTTTGAGACCTAACTGCACGGCTAAACCTCCTTACAATTATCCTATTTTAGCCCAAGGGCTGTCTTGAAGTGCTTCGCCCGGTTGCGGCTGACAGGGACTTCTTGTTTGGCGAGGTCGTTCATACGCAGTAAGTAGGAACCATGGAACCAGGGGGTGATCTCTAATATTTCATCTAAATTAATGATATATTGGCGGTGGATTCGGAGGAAAGTAGCCTCAGTCAACAGGCTGTCAAACTCTTGTAAAGTAAGCATTGCTGAAAACTCGCCGGTGCGGGTACGTACATAAACATCCTTGTCTTTGACATAGATAAAAACAATGTCTTTTTTACTTAGCGGGATAATTTTGTCCCCGGTTACTACGCAGACTTTAGCAGTCTGCGATCCTTTTTCATTAGAGGTTTTTGCTGACAGATTACGTACCTTGGCTAATGCCTTACCCAGTTTTTCTTGGGTAACAGGTTTGGTAACATAGCCGACAGCCGGTGTATCAAAGGCTTCGACGGCATGTTCGGGAAAAGCGGTAATGAAGACTATATATGGAGACTTGTTCATGCCGCTTAGCTTTTTCGCCATTTCCATGCCAGACATACCAGGCATATTAACATCTAAGAATACCATTTCTGGCTTTTTCTCCAAAATATAAATAAGAGCATCTACGCAGTTAGTAAATGTGGCACATACCTCAATATCAGTCTGCTGACTGAGCAAAAATTCAATTTCGTCGCAAATAGGCTGCTCATCATCAATAATAACAGCTTTTATTCTCATGACACACCACCTTCTTTCTGAACCACTTGTGTCTCAACTTGGAAAGGAATCTTCAAAAGAATTTCAGTTCCAAACGGCGGTTTGGAATTTATCGTAAGTCCGTATCCTGGTCCATAAAGGCTGCCTAACCGTTTGTGAACATTCATTAGTCCTACCCCGTCAGAATTGCCTGCTCGTATCTGTTCCAGTTTCTCGGGAGAGATGCCTACACCGTTATCGGTAACGGTAATCATAAGCGTAGTAGCCTCGACATAGGCCTCGATAGACAGTAAAGAGTGACCTAGCTTAGGAAATAGGCCATGATTTAAGGCGTTTTCTACTAAAGGCTGGAGTGAAAGTGCTGGTACTAGCGCGTTGGCTGTTGTATCGTCAATATGAACCGCGATATCCAGTCTGTCGCCAAAGCGGGATTTGGCAATCTCAAGATACGCTGTGACGGCGCTAAGTTCATCTTGTAAAGTGAGAAAGTCATCCTGGTTAGAATAGCCGCGATGCATGAGTGTAGCCAAGCTGTCCAGCAGGCTGCGGGCCTTATCAGGGTCGGTACGGCAAAAAGACATAATAATATTAATGGTGTTAAAGAGGAAATGGGGGTTAATTTGAGCTCTAAGCGCTTTAAGCTCGGCTTTTTCCCGCATCTTTCGCTGCTCATCAAGCTCTGCCAATTGAATCTGTACTGACAACAAGTTGGCAATTCCGTCAGCAATACGAATGTCCAGTTCTGACACTGTATCGTTATTGACGCGGGCGAGTTCGATTGTTCCGACTACCTTGCTGCCGGTAAAGAGTGGAACTACAACGCCAGCTTGTAAGGGGCAGTAAGGAAAGGGACAGCCCCGGTCAGCTGGGGCGTTGATGACTTTCATTACCTTGCTGGTAATGGCGTCCTTGACTGCTGCAGAGATAATCGGCTCTCCTGGCTTGTGGTGCTCAGAGCCTTGGCCGATGAACGCCAGGCACTTATAACGGCCAGTAATCGAAACAGCATCTACTTTTGTCAATTCATAGATAATATGGGCAGCAACCGTAGCTGAGTGGGTATTAAACCCTAACTGAAGATAAGGAAGGGTGCGACTGGCGATATTAAGTGATAATTGGGCAGCCCGGGCACCGTAAATATCCTGTTCGGCTTCAATCCAATTAACAGTCAACAGAAAAAGCCATACACCGGCAACTCCGACGGCCAGGGTAGGGATAGCTGTTCTCATAATATAGGCAGAAAAAGACTCTTGCGTCGCAAATAATGTAAATAAAGCAATTTGGCATAGTTCTGCGACCAGCGCCACACACGCCCCGGTAAGCGGAGTCAACTGCTGGAAGCTAAACCGAAGTCTTAACAGCCCGGCTAGTGTTCCGGCCATGACAATAAACACAGCCAAAGCTGTGGACATATTTTCAACCAATGCCAAGTACAGGCCACAGATAAGGCCGACATTAAACCCCGTGATAGGCCCACCGGCAATACCGGATAGCAGCACGCCAACCAAGCGAGTGGTGATGACTGGCTCTCCCCAAGGAAGCGCACTGTAATTACCGGTTATAGAAAAAAGGGAGAATAAGACAATAAGGGAAAAGTGACTTAGCGGATGGAACGGATAACGGGCGCAGCGCATGATAAAGCGGCTGCGGCCTGTAAGATACGCCGTCATAGCAATAAATGACAAAGCGCTGATGACTTCTAACAGAGTAAAAACTGTCATACACTGCCTCCGGAATAATCTACAAGTGAGTATTCGTCATAGGTGCAAATTTCCCTTTTTTGGGAATCAATCCTGGTGAAATATTTATTAGAATCTACAGATTTATCAAAATATGCTATAACTTGTTAAAGGTACACTGCATGCAATACAAAAATACGACTACAAACAGGCAGCCAGTCCGGTGCCTAACCTGGTGCATTTGGGGCTGGATAAAATTCAACAATTACTTATGTATAGTTGCTTGACTAATAATACAGCGTAATATATAATAACATTTGTTAGTTAAAGCGGCCCTGTGGTGTAGCGGTCTAACATGCCGCCCTGTCACGGCGGAGATCGACGGTTCAAATCCGTTCAGGGTCGCCAACTTAACGCCTCGGTAGCTCAGTCGGTAGAGCAGAGGACTGAAAATCCTCGTGTCGGCAGTTCGATTCTGCCCTGAGGCACCATAAAATAAGAAGACCTTGCAGAAGCAAGGTCTTCTTATTTTATACGTAAGCAACTGCTGGAATGACGGAATTTGTCGAAATACGTAAAATGACGGAAATTTTTTCTCTATTCCGACAAAATAAGAAGGAATTTGTAAGCGAGAGCCCGAATGATAGCCAAGAAAGAAATACGAAGGAGATGTTACGGTATTATGAAGGGAATGCGTTTACCGCTAGGTCGGCAGTTGGCAGGAATGTTTGGGCTGACCATTATCCTTTTACTAACAATGGTATCAACAGCAATTTTTCATCATAGTGATGCAATTGATATGTTCCAAAATTTGCTGTCAACAACAACGACTCGCACAATATTGATTAAAGATGCCCATGTTGACTTTACCAGAGCGCTTCTTGATATGCGCGGCTTTTTAGTATACAATGATCCGGCTTATTCCCAAGGATACCGTGATAATTTTAATAAATCCTTGTCCGCCGTCAAGAAATATAACACGGCGGTAGATAATAAAGAATTGACTGAAGTCGCCCAAAAATTAGAAAGCCTATTGTCCGACTATCTGACTTTAGGAGAAAAGGTAATTGCCGCTAAACAGAGTAATTCGCCTAATCTTAGTGCTTTGACGACTGAAGGCCGTAAAATGGTGAAGGATATTGACGATCAGTTTAAGAAAATATCTGAGGTTCAAGATAAGTCCTTGACAGTCAGCACTGAAACGCTGATTAAGGGTGAGAAAGAAGACGGCCGCGCTGTCATCATTGCCAGTATTATTATTACAGTTTTGATTGTTGCCTTTGTTATTTGGTATAGCCGGAATCTGGCACAGCGGTTGGGGCGGTTACACCGGGACCTGGGCGCTATCGGCAGTCTTGACTTATCACAGCCTGACGCACATCCTAGCCGCAATGACGAGATTGGCGATATGGCACTTGTAGTCATTGACATGAAAAAAGCACTAAAAGAGTTTGTCCGCAAGGTTCAAATTAGTGCTGACACGCTGGCGTCCTCAGGTGAGGAGCTTAATGCCACCGTTGAGGAACAGCTCAAAGCCTCTGAAACAGTGTCGCAAAGTATCGAGGGGATCGCCTCAGGTGCTAGCGATAATGCCCATAGCATTTCAAATATTACTGCTACTGTTCAACAACTATCTGCCGGCTCACAGCAAATCAGAATCAGGGTAGGCACTGTAGCACAAGATACCCACACGGCAGTTGCAGAAGCAGATCACGGTATGGGGATGCTCAAGGAAGTTGTTACGCAAAATCAGACAATTGGACAGACAATGACGTCCATTACTGGCGTCTCAATAGAGTTAGCCAAAGGCTCAGACCAAATTAAGAGTATTGTTGATCTGATTCGGGGGATTGCCGGACAGACTAATTTGCTGGCCTTAAATGCAGCCATTGAGGCGGCCCGGGCTGGTGAAGCCGGACGAGGGTTTGCTGTTGTTGCTGATGAGGTGCGTAAGCTGGCTGAACAGAGCGCAGCCGCGACGGCGAATATTGAAGAAATTATCAATAGCATGGCTACTGGCATTGATTCGATGGTTAGGACTGTTGATGGTGCTCGTGCTGAGGTAACTAAGGGAACGGCTGCAGCTGCTGATACACAAAAAGGCTTTGAGGAGATCCTGGCTAAGCTGGCCAACGTTCGCAGCGGGGTTGAGCACATAAACGCAGCCGTTGGTGACATGGCGAAAGGGACTCAAACCATGGTGCAAGGCATCGATACCATCAATAAAGTAGCTGATCAAACATCGGCCAGTACAGAGGCTGTAGCTGCGGCCAGTCAGCAGCAAACGGCAAGCCTTCACGAAGTCAACCGCAGCGCTGAGTCACTAGCTGAAATGGCGAATGAACTTAACGGCGTGGTACAAAATTTTAAATTATAAGCATTTTCAAGCAGAGTACTCAGCTAAAATCGATTTTTAGCCTGAGTACTCTTTTTTACCTGCATTAAAATTACGGTCAGCACAAATCCTATAAATAAGAATTAAAGGAGGGTGAGCTATGTTTAACGACCGTACTCATGCCGGACAACTTTTAGCAGAAAAATTAGCCGCGCGTAATCTAAAAAATCCATACATATTGGCAGTTCCCCGGGGCGGGGTGGCGGTGGCATCTCCGATTGCAGCTAAGCTACAGGCTAAAATAGGGGTCCTAATTGCAAAAAAAATCGGGCATCCGCTCAATCCTGAAGTGGCTATTGGCGCGATAATGCCTGACGGCAGCCTAGTTCATGACAATCAGTATATCAGCGGAATAGGCGTAAAACAGGAAAACTTTGACCAGCTAGCTGCCGAAGCGCGTAAGGCCCTTGATGAACGGAGCAAAGTATATGAGGCCATGATTGTGAAAAACCATGAGGTTAAGGGTCGCGATATTATCATTGTTGATGATGGTATTGCCACTGGCTATACCATGCATGCAGCTGTCAAGTGGCTTCAGAAGTGGAACCCTGCAAGCATTACTGTTGCAGTACCAGTCGCGCCCAACGATGTGACAGGCAAATTGCGTCAAGCGCAAGTTGAGGTTGTCTGCATTGATGAGAGAGATGTATTTACAGCTGTAGGCAGCTATTACAAAGACTTTAGCGAGATGACAGACCAAGAAGCATTGGAATACCACCGGTTTGCTCCTAACGGTATTATTCGGCTATAGCGCAGGCAAAAGAGGACGCCCTAAGTTAATTAGGACGTCCTCTTTATCTGGCTCTCCAGTCTGATAAAGGGTATTCATCCCTTGGCCATCTTTTGCTTGAGGATAGACATTGAAATAGTGTTAAGCAGTTACTATTTAATGTAAAACAAGGTATAATAAATAAAAGTTGATCAATAAATGTAATTCTATTTATCCGATGACTAACCCGCTCTAAGACTCCCTCTTCTACAAGTGGGAGTTTAGGAGGCTTCCCTGGAAGTTGGGCGACTAACCTTCAGGTGGGGTTAAAACCCCATCTGAAGCTAAGTCTACTTTATAAAATCTTGTACTTAGAATAAGGGTGACTAAATGAAATATACCGGAAGAATAACAGGCTTAATTATTATGCTAATAGCTATTGTAGCGGTAAGAGTCTATGCGTATATTTATTTAGACTATTCTTTTAGCCATCTACCTATCCCAGGGGTTATTGGTTTATGTATTGCATTTTGGGCCGGTAAACAGTATGACAAAGTAAAATTCTATTCAGAAAAAGACAGTTTGACAGGTTTTTATAACCGAAGATTTGTTGATACATTATTTCCTTCTCTGTTGGCTCAAATGGATAGAAGAAATGAAAAATTAAGTGTAGCTATTTTGGATTGTGATAGGTTTAAAGACATAAATGACAGATATGGTCATAAAAAAGGGGATTTAGTATTACAAGAACTGTCAGCTTTACTTTTTACTAGTATAAGAAAAAGTGATATAGTTGCTAGATGGGGTGGCGACGAATTCTTGATTATTGCGCCTTATGCAGATGAAGAAGATATCAAGGTAATCATTAGTCGCTTTAAAAATAAACTACAGGAATTATCCCAAAATATTCAAATCGACATTTCTGTTTCAAGTGGATACGCAATCTACCCTAGTGATGCCAAAACACTAGACGACTTAATCAACATTGCAGATAGTAGGATGTATGGTTATAAAAATACAGCCAGGTATTGCTGACGGGAAATTACCGCCAGCCCTTGATTTATCTACGACGATACAGGTGACTATTCATTAGTGGTATCTCCTGATATTCCTTCTTAGTCGTGATGTTG
The DNA here is from genome assembly GCF_900176355.1 of Sporomusa malonica. Taxonomy (GTDB): domain Bacteria; phylum Bacillota; class Negativicutes; order Sporomusales; family Sporomusaceae; genus Sporomusa; species Sporomusa malonica. The sequence goes on from NZ_FWXI01000013.1 coordinate 105,332, forward strand.
AGAAAGTGGCTATCTCACTACTCTGTATCCTCATCTTTATCAAGCGGCTTCATTGCTGGAATTAGTTTAGGAGATAAAGAAACTCGACTTGTCACTGGTGCATGGTTCTGCTCTACTTTCGCCATCCATAGAACTATAGCCCGTGCAAAGAACGAAATCCCCCCAGCGATAAGAAACGAGTAAACGTAATTCCAGTTCTCAAGCCATAAAATTCCTACCCAAGCATAGAACGGTTGAGCAACGAAGGCAAAAAACGCTGCTGCTACGGTATTGGTAACTGCAAAACTACGCCAATTATCAGCATATTGATAGGCAAACATATGAACTATTGGATGAACTGTATAGGTATATGGCAAAAGGCTGGGTTTAAAGGGAAGTAAGTGCGACTTATAAGCCCAAAGGCCCATAGTAGTTCCAATTACGTCAGCGTACCCAAAGCCAGCGGAAAGAAGCGATCCAAAAAAGAAAAGTTCTCTCATGCGTTTTCGGTCAATAAGTAGATAGAGCAAAGTATAGATAATCGCCATACTTCCGAGAGTAATAAACCATCTCGACGAGAATAGCTCTTCGGAGATCCAATGTGTATAAAGTTGGTTCCATAGAGTAATATTTGTGTTTATAATTTCATAAAAAGTAGGCAAATGAATTCCTCCCTCAAAGTCGCTGATAGTTTAGTTTCCTTTTGGGGAGAAGGTTTTATACTTCTGTAGCGAGTTCGAAAAGTATACTTTTTCCATTGGTAACTTACCGGCAACTAAATCGCTCACTTGTATTGAGGATCAGGTTCCAAAACTTTAGAATGTAACACAATGCACTTGTGACAGATTGAAAAAAAGACTGAAACCTCAGATATTCTCTGGGTTCATCGGTCTTTTGTTATTTAATCGCAAATTGGAAGACGAATAGATTCTGATTTGTAACTATATGTAAATATTTCGGCCTATGTTCTAACTTGCGTAAGGACGTTATGTATGCTATAATTTCCACAGAGAACGAGAGCATCGGCTTCCTTAGCCGTGGACAGTTTGCGCTTAAGGGTATAAAATGCTCACCAAACTATATATTCTCTATGTTTTACATGTGCGGGCGTAGCTCAGTGGTAGAGTACCGGCTTCCCAAGCCGTGGGTCGCGAGTTCGAATCTCGTTGCCCGCTCCAGTAAAATCAACAACGACGCGGCATCTCGGCCTCAGATGAGCCTCTCAAACCCCAAAGAAATACTGCTTTGGGACGTCAGAACTTTTGATGAAGATGATGGAGAATGAGAGAGAAAACCAGAGATTGAGAGAGTTTAAAATCGTGTCAATGTTTCTTAACCAACGTACCCAATAAGGGAGGTTGGTTTTTTTATGCCCAAAAGAAATGAAGACGGCGTAATTATGAAACTAAAGAGGACGGTTGATTTTGAGCTTTTATCGGAGGAATATATCCTCATCAGGGAAGCTGAAGTATCTAAGTATACGGTCAATTCTATAAGAAATACTCTGCGGCACCTTCTTGCGAGTTTTGAGGGAGAAATCAGCGATAAAGGATTAAAGCTAAAAATATTGCAATTTTTGAGCGGCAAAAACAACGAGCATTATAATAAGCAACTTCAGGCAATTCGAGGCTTCTTTCAGTATTGCGTAGGTGAAGGGTATCTAGATAGCAATCCCTGTACGGCAATGAAGTATAAACAGCATACGAGTCGAGTTATTCAACATAGTGAAGAAGTTATCCGAAAGCTTTTAGATGCTCCTGATAAAAATACTTGGGCTGGATTACGTGATTATACGGCAATGGTTTTAACACTAGATACGGGTATTCGTCCAAATGAGTTAATTCAAATATGTATTTCTGATTTTGACTTTGCTAATGGCTATTTATATTTGAGGGAAAATATTACGAAGACGAAACAAAAGAGAACATTACCGATATCAGATGTATGTATTTCGGCTATCAAAAAGCTTATTCATTATCGGCATGCAAGCTGGAATAACGAGTTAGTCTTTTGTAGTTGGCGCGGAGAAAAAATTACCACAGGAGATTTGCGTGATAGATTCAGGGCTTATTCGAAAATAATCGGTACACAAATCACACCGTATCATTTACGGCATACCTTTGCACTCTATTTTTTAAGAAACTCTTCCAAAACAGGGGTGTTTGCTTTACAGAAAATTATGGGACATAGCAAGTTGGAACAAACACGAAATTATGTAGCGTTGCTTGAAGCGGATGTTCAGCAGGCTCACCAAACTGCATCGCCGATTGCCAACCTGCTTGGACGAAGCGCAGGCAAGAAAAAAGCGATACTAATGAAATTATAAAACGAGTAAAGGGATACGCAATGCGTATCCCTCAGACTGTAGACAAAGTAGTATCATAAAAATAGGTATGTATATTTAATTGAATTGTAGTTTCCTGTGTTTAGTTAGAATATACCATTAATCATTTTCCTATATTATTGATGGAAAAATCACTGTTTTTCTTGCAAACGATACGTAGCTTGTGCGGATTTTTTATTTTATGAGAACTTAATTTATACGACAAAATCATCATGTCAACTAAATCTTGCTGTGAAAAAGATGCTCCCGCTCCACCATCAAATGACGTTGTTCCTGCGCCTAATACTGGTACGCATACATCATTTTCAGAATAGTTGTTCTCTAATTCCTTCCACAACAAATCCAAACACTCAAGATACTCGTCACGAGAAAAGAATCGCCCTTTACCTTTTTCATCTAATTTTGCAAACGCCATCAATAAGTCATCGCCATTTGGTACTATGGTTCCTGAATCATACCGTGTTTTACGCAGATATTTTGATTTGCTTTGGGCTGGTATAATTTGCGCAGAACTGATTAACTGTTGGACATCTAAATCTGGATGCAATTTTAAATACTGGCCGCATATGGAACCTGGATTTATATCTGGCGTTGCGCTACCTACTTGTGTTGTAAAACACTCATCAAAATTAATTACTCGCTTGCATTTCCTCTTTTCGAGAATATCTCCATACTCTACAATAATCGAATAATTTTGACCTTTGATTGTAATACTACTGCGAAATTTCAAAAAAGCCATATATAGAAACGATGTTACAACACAAACAAGCAAAAAGCACATAAGACGAGATATTATAATATTAACATCTTGAGCATCTAAACGCGCAAACCATTCACATTGTTCAAGAGCCTCTTTCGTTATCCATTCATGTTTTCCAAAGAATGCCTCTGGCACAAAGGTAAATATACCTGTGACGGTAGCAAATGCTAGAGTTACCCTCTTTACGACGAAATCAATCAAAATCCAAGTACCTCTTTTATGTATGAATAGTCTCCAACTTTCTTCCCATTAGCATCGATTTTCCAGAATGGTTTCGCATCATTTTCGTAACCTTTCATATATGTGGGAAGCCAATTTGATTCATTACGTGTAGAATTATATACGATAATGATTGTTTTTTTCTTCTTTTGGGACTGTTCAAATTCATGACGAAGGTAAGAACACTTATTTATGTTTCCGTAATCGTCATTCTCGCTAGGCTTGGAAACACTGGAAACTGTACACGCTTTAGCGCCGTTGGTATTTTGTTTATATGGTGTACAAGTACACTCCCATTGTTCTTTAGAAATACGTTCGCATCCGTTTCCAGCTGTTCGAGAAGCAGTCATATCGCCCACAACAAAAATCGCTGCCGACGAAGCGTTAATTTGGCGATTAAATTCGGCTTTCAAATCACAAATTCGGCAATCATCGCTATTAGCCACACTGCCAGACGACACCTTCGACATATCAATAAAATCGACTTTATGGAGATTATCCATTCCCCATTTATTCAATTCCTCTACTACATTTTTATCACCATTTAGCTGGTCATAGTCCGCGCTGATGTAAACTTGCTTACTCATGCAAATCACGCTCCTTTGGGGATAATTTTAATATTTTCAAACTATACAAGGTCGTTAATAACAACTGTAACATTTTAGTATATTATAGCACAAACTGCGAACAAAATAACCTAATTTTTACATTAAAAACCATTAAAAGCCATCAAAACTCCACCTCTTCATCGTCTGATATTTGCTCCAATAACTTCGGATTTGCTTCAAAATTGCCTGTTTATTGTGTTGTAAATATTAAAATGTATAATCATAAGCGATTATACATTTTGTGAATTCCTTTATATACTTTGTCTACAGTCTGAGGGATACGCAATGCGTATCCCTTTTAAGTTTAGAGAATTCCTTTTTCCTTAAAACTTACATACGAACTGTCTGAGTAAATAATATGGTCTAATACACTGATATCCAGTAGTTTCCCAGCCTCGACGAGTCGTTTGGTCAAGGAAATATCCTCTTGGCTTGGCGATGGGTCGCCGCTGGGGTGGTTATGAGCTAAAATCACCGAGGTAGTTGTTCCTCCCTGCAGCAAAGCTATCCGAAATAATTCCGCAGGACGGACAATCGAGCTATTTACGTTGCCGCTGCTGACAATACTAACTGCTAATACGTGGTTTTTGGTATTTAGCAATATGGCAACAAACTGCTCTACTATAAGTCCTTCAAATATTTTTTCAAGCAGGGGAATCGTATTGGAAGGCTGACGGATAATTTTTGGTTCTGAAGTAATAATACTGCCTTCCCTGACAAGCCTAACCGCTACTTGGGGAATATAGTGCCGTTTTGTGCATTCACCATTCATTTGTTATTCCTCCCTAATGTTTAAATAAAAACACTAGGAGGATGCTGATGCCCTACCCAGTGTTAACTGGGCAGAAGCCCTGATTTTTTGTTAGTCCATTTGTCGTAATGGAGTAAACGCTGTTCAGAAAACGAATGACGCTCGCCGTGACCAGTCGGCACGCTGTGCAATATAGGATGCCCAGAACCTTTATCAGTTTCTAAGATTATATCCATTGTGTTATGCGAAAACAAATAATATAGAAGTTTTTTTGTGATAACCCTCGAAAAACAGCCATTTTTCAAGAAAAAAAATACAGTTTTGGTACAATTATAATGTAGGCAATTACAAAAACTGACTGCAGCAGTAACGCTAATTGTTTATCACAATAGAACCTCAAATACCAAGGAGTTGATTGATATGAATTTGTTAGACCGCAAAACCGTTTTTGACCACTATAATATTACCCTCCATCCTGAACTGGCTCCCAAGGATTATCCCGAAGAACTGGCAAAGAGCGTTTCGGGGCCAAGTTACGAAGACATTTGGTGCAGTAATGATGAAGATAATATCGCAAACTCGATAATTTCATCACTGAAGCAGCGTTATCCTAACGAAAGCAATGTAGCCTATTGCTCTTTTGTTTCCGTAATTACGGAATATTTTTTGAAGCGGGGAATTTCTTATGGTACTGATATGTATGAAGCATTTTATGCCAAAGAACATGCAGCGCAGAAATTGCTTCTAGATTTCCTTGCCGAGCAGCCAGTAGCTGAGTTGCAAGAAGGAATGCTTCTAGTTTCTAAAAAGGTGGTGAATAGACTTTATCAGGAAACGTTAAATACCGAAGAAACCATGAAGCGAATTAAGCTCTTAGAAAACTTCTATTTTGAACAATAAGTCGGATTGAAAATGAACCCGCCAAAAATGGCGGGTTCAACTTTTTGCAAACACTTTGTATCGGTGTAAGCGAGTATAAATGCGCAGTTGAGAAGCTTTAAGAGGCAGTTGATGACGGTGTGCCTGTTTAAATAAATAGGCGGCAAGAGAACGTTTTTGCTCAATGATGCCTGCATAGGCTGGTATACCGTTCAATTTATTGAATTCATAGCAAATCTGTTTGATGCTTTTAGACCGTGTAACATTGCTCAAAGCAGCTTTCGCGCCTCGGAACATGCCTGGCGACATTCGTGCCGATACAGATATCTTATTGCCGATAGCCCGTTGGACATAGATGGATAAGGTAGTGCTCTCGCTGATGGCGAGCTGTAAAGCATGGCGGCGAATATCAAAAAATGTATCGTCATAGCAAAGGTCATCTGCCACGATACCCTGTGAATGCAAAATAAAACCGATATGTTGCCACCGTAAGTAATAGAAATTGGCAAAGCCCTGCTCCTTACGGCGGCAACGTTGGAATTTAGAACGGCTGACCTGATATTTTTGCATGAGTTTTGCATCAGTCTTTCCCCATTTTTCCTGCTTATCCATACTTAATTGAATGGGGCAGTAAAAATAGTAGCCGCGCGATAGCAAATAAACGAGCATTTGCAACAATCCCTGCCAACTAAGACAAATAGTGTTCATGTTTTCACCTCCCGATGACGAAGAACACGGCATCCCTGCCAAATTATTCGCCATCCCTATAAACCCAAGGTTGGTTTACACGGATGGGGAATAATCCCCAGTACGAAAAATTGCTTGCGGCAAGGACTTTCGGCAGGTCTTCTCGTCAAGTGCCACCTTGACAACCAACGCACTATTACTGACCAGCAACAGCGTCGCGCTTGTTAAAGCATCCTACTCATCCAATCTCTCAACCTTCGCACGGCGGTTGCCACACCGCCGCCGTTCAGGTCTTGCCTTGTTAGTCAAAATCATCAAGACTGCAGTCAAGTTGCTATTCGTTAGCTTGTGTGCCTTGCGGTACGGGGTAGAATATGTAAAACCCCCGCTACTTTCAGCAAATGCTGATTTGTCTACACTAACGACATCAACGCAGTTGGTCACTTCTCTGCAGTCTCTTACACGGTTGCCCCAACCTTTTCCAAGCTATGCTTCGGTGTAGGGGCTTTAGACTGTACCTTGCTACAGTTCCTTTACGGGTTGAGCTATTTACCAGTTGTCTTTCGACACTTGACTCCCCCGCCGTGCCTAGCGTTACGCCGTTTCCGAACGTCCCGCAGGATGGATTTGCACCATTTTGATTTCAACAGACACACGCCCGCAGGTGGGAATGCATCGTTTCCAAGTCGCCCATATTTGCTTGGTTGCAGTGGGTAGAAGCGGTATTGCCCGCAGCCCCCATCATAGCGACGCAAGCACCTCTCGATGCACGTCGCTTTGCCGATGCTGTCTGCATATCCGCTTGGCAGGCGGATAGTAGCGACAGCATAGCCAACTCTGCAGATTGGCAATCTGCATGTTGACCCGCAACTTTGTCGTACAAGTTATCTATCATAGACGACATTGACCATGTCGGAATTAGCTTCCGAGGGGTTCGTTATTCCATATTCCATATAGGAGTTGCGGAATGGTTAAAAACTCAAAATACCAGACCGAATCTTAATGGTACTGTCTATCGTGCCAGTAAACCGCCTCTAATGCGAGGAGCATCTGTTCTGACGTGCCCAGTGACGCTCAAAAAATGAGAATTTGAAACATTTAAATCGTATCAAAAAATATTATGTAGTTCCAAAGAAAAAACGGGTTTATTTTTTGGTAATGGAAAAAAGTTTTGATATTATTTCTATATCTGAATGGGAGGTGACAAAATATGAATAAAAATAAATTAGTTAATCGATTTGCACACATTATCCGTGAAGCGGACAACTTATCCATGTTGCAAGACGAACATGCACTATTCTATTACATTCAACGAGTGGCTCTGGACAAAATGCTGCTGACGGTGGAGATTGAAGCTCCTGAAGAAGTTCTAAATGATACGATTGATACTGCTTTATCGCCGCAGCAAATTGCTGAGAAGGTTTTTCAGACGCAAGGTTTCTATGACCATCTTTCCCGAAAGGAAGCCATTGCAAAGGCGGCCTGCTATTGCTAGCATCTGCATGGACTGCGGCAAACTAATTGAGGTTGGCGAGGAGCGCTTCCCTGATTACGATACTAAGCAGGTTCGCTGCAGAGAGTGTTTTCTAATAGAGATGGATAGCTGGATGCACGGGAAGCCAAATGTCGATAGTGGCAATAGCTAATAACAGTAAGATGTGATGACACAAGACGCATAAGAGGTGAATTTGCTAAGCGATATCCATATGCGTCTTGTGCATTTAAATGTACATAACGTTCAGCAAATGATGGAAAAGCGTTCTTTTAAATCAATAAGACTCTAAGACGGGTGGCTGTGATTACTTCTATTTACTGTTATCTCTGATTTTCTGAAAATCAAAGTAGTTGGCAAAGGGAGAAGTAATGTGCAAATCCTGTCTTGGCGTCTTTGGTTTTGAGTAAGAGCACAGTATCTTGCTAAATTGAGGTGAAACTTTATAATATGACTACAGTTCAGTGTTTCCACAAATAGCAAAAGTCGTTAAGACGTGAGGGGCTGGCTATTTTTGCTGTTGCTTTGTAACCGTGAGCAAGGTTATGCAAAAAAGAAGTAGTGCAAGGCTGAGTCTTAACGTCTTTGCCATTTTCCGAACGTATTTCTTCTTTAAATAGTGGTACGTGCTTAGCATGTAGTACCAGCTTGAAATGCAAAAAGGCAGGACATAATGCTCTACCTTTTTGCAGAAGTTTATATGAAGTTAAGAAGCGTTGCCAATAAAGACTATTCCCTTCCAGTGACGCCTGCTATGGTTACGGTCTTCTTTAACTTGCGGATAAAGTTGCATTAACCGTTGAGTAAACTGCTTGATATTGCAAGGCTTGTAGTTGCACGATTTAGCCCATGCCATATATAGGTTAAACAAGTCTTTTTTGGGGTAAAGCTGAGTTGGCTCCACTTGGCAATTTTCGTCTAAAAACTCAGCCACAGAGTCATTGGCTGTGCGGTAAATATTCAACTCTTGTATGACAGAAAGGGGAATGCTGAATTTTTTATTATTCATTAAACGGCGGAGTGCAGGGATAGCAAGGTTCAAAAGTCCTGATAGTTCTTGTGGCGTTGTTAGCTTGTCCATAAGGTCGGGGTCGGCTGCCCCTGGTAAGAATTGATTTGGGAAACGCAGGATTATCCAGCGGCGGAAAAAGCCATCACTGACATCATCGCAGTCGGGAAGGTGATTTGCGGAGAAAAACAACTTAGCAAAATTACAGGTAGTATATGGCATGCTGTACTTCTTCTCGACAGAAATCTCATCCCCAGTGGTAAGTTTTTTGAAGGTTTCGCAGGAAGGGAGTTTCTGTCCTGAGATATCTGCGCAGATGTTTACCAATTTCCCCGTTAAACTAGCTAGACGGAAGCGATTTTGCTCAATGTCGTGAAGTGATTCGGCAGAAATATTATTTGCGCCAACGAAATGTTTCAAGAGTTTGAGGAATGCGGACTTTCCATTCCCGCCGTTGCCAACTAGGAGAGAGGCGATATCTAGTTTGGTAGTAGGCAACAGGCAATAGGCAAATAGCTCAATGACCAAGTCGTGGCACTCTATAGGAAGCACTTGCGCCAAAAAGCGTTCAATATTGGGGCAAGTTGCATTGGGGTCGTAGGTAAGTGGAACTCGAATGCTCGATAGGTGGTGAGGAGAATGCTCATATAGTGTGTTAGCATTCCAGTCGAGCAAGCCATTTTCAAGATTAATAAGCTGAGTCGATTTATCTAAAGTAATAGGTTGACTGCTGTAGTAATCGTTGAGGTAACGATGTACTTCGTTGCTGTGGGATGAACGAAACTTATCTCCCAATAGTCGGACAACCAAATTACTAATGTGTTTGGAAGCGCCTGCTTTATAGACGCCGTTATTATAATAATGCAGTTCGCCATTTGCAAATAAGAGATGGTATTGTTGAGCGATGTATTCAGATAAAGTAGGGGTGTTAATGACATAGCGCCCATTTTGGTCTTTTTTCAGCCAGGAGTCTTTGATGATAATGGATGTAATTGATTTGTTTATAGTTTGGTTATTGTTCATAAAAATTACCTCTTTCTTTATCCTGCTTAGGCAGGTTATTTTTTTTGTACGATAGAGCCACTTCCTTTGATTGCGTAGTCGGGGTTAATGTGTTTTTTGGCAATCGAGACAAAGTGGACGGTTAAAGTTGAGTATGGAGTATTCGCGCACTTTAGACGATATTGGGTCATTGCATGAAGAACAACGCGATTGGGTAGGTGAAGATGTCGTATTGTTTTGTACAGGGATTTTGGGATTGCTTGCATTTGCAATTCTTTGTTTTTCTGCACCCATCCGTTCGTCGACGCTAGAATCGGCTTCAGGGTCTGCGTCGCTGCAAGCCATGTTAAAAGCTTGGATATAGCTGTATTTTAGTGCGGCAGTTTCTGCTTTCATGGTGGCCTTATCGCCAATGTCTTGACCAGAGCCAAGTCCTGTGGTTGTCAGAGTTTCTCCTGAATCGGCGTCAACGAACGTGACGGTGGCTTTGACTGTAACAACCTTTTCCTCTTTACCGTTTTTGTTAACGGCAGAACTAAAATTTAATACTTCGTGAGTAACTGTGGTTGCGATGCCGTGGTTGATAAGCGCTTGATTAACTATTTTGGCGACATCATTGGCTTGGACGTAAGTGTAACGATGGAAATCATTTGTACCGTTTTTAGCGACGGCGGCGCACTCGCGGGATACCTTAATCAGTTTGCTTGCAATATTTTTCATATGAACTCCTCCTATTTGCACAATTTGTGCTTTTTAATGATGTTTTTGTAGAGCCAGCGTCGTACTGTGGCAATGGGAATGCTTCCGCCTTCATAAGGAAGTTGTGATACCCAATGACGTTTGAAGTCTTGATAGTTGCCCCAAGCAATCTTTTCTTGAGTTGTTGCCATTAATAATGCGTTGAGGGCAAAATCTGCAGGGCCGCATCCGTTATAGCCGACTTCAAAACCACCAGGTGAATGGCTGATGACTTTGTGAGGAACGTTGGTTACCAGATGACCAGATTTGAGACGTTTGATGTAGAGATTTTTTTCGTAGGTTTTCATAGAATCACTCCTTTACAATTTTTTCTTTCCTGGTTGACAATTCATAGCATATCACGTCTAAACAAACTTTTTCTGAAAAAACGGGGGTATATAAAAATTTATTTCATTGGATAATATTTACAACATGCCCACTGGGAATGGACGTAACTGACTATAACTAACCAAAACCAACTAATTTGTATTTGATGCACAGGACATGGTACCAATGTGCAAAAAAGTGACTGATTTTGAAGGCGATTTCAAAAATATTTTTACCAATGAACTCAATCCATAAAATGTAAAACACGCGGTGAGAACCTGCTTATAGGATTAATGTATTGGCGATGTTGCGATGCCAATACATACCTGCTAATGACCAAAATCGCGCTTGGTATAATGGGCTGTGGTATCCTGGCGAGCCTAGTGGCGGAAGCGGGTTTTCGATAATGAGAAAGAATATACTATTGCAATGGAAACAAGAACTATAACAAGTTAAAAGCCAGCAATCCTCTAGGATTGCTGGCTTCAGATCGTCGACAAAAAGGCACTTTACGCGAAGCGTAAGGTGCCTTTTGTAATAAACTGGAACCAGGAACATATGATTTGTGATTTTTCTTTTAAATAACCTGGAAAAATAGGGGCCAAGAGCCCCTTCCTGCGTTTCCAGGTTGCTAGCTTTTTAAAATTCATGCAGGCAAAAGTAAGCGTCACCTGCATCTTAACTTTTTGCAGACCACGCAACTGGGTGTATCTCATGCCGTGTCTTTCTTTAGCATCGGCAAATACGCGCTCAATCGTTTGACTTCTCATTTGATAAATTTCTCGATACATAGGGGTATGCCGATAGTCTTCTGCTAATTCCATATACGATTCCCATACATGGCGCGTCACTACTTTTTGCTGTGCTTTGCTTTGCGTACACTGATTTAGGAACTTACAGTCTTTACAGTAATCTGGATTACTTTTAAATTCTTGATATCCTTCACGATTGGTTGTACTATAGGGGAGCACTTGGTTGGCAGGACAAAGAATACAATCGTTATATTCATCATAGACATATTCATGTTTCTTAAAAAAGCCAGATTTCGTCATAGGACGCTTGTAAGGAACGGCAGGTATTCTATTGCTATCTATAATTTGCTTCATAATCCATGGTGTTTTATATCCAGCATCGACGGCAATTACTTGTATTTCAGGAAATTGGCGAATGAGCTTACCATATAATCCATCAAACATTCTACTGTCATGAATGTTACCTGCTCCTACTTCAAAATCAAGTATAAAATTATGCCGGTCGCAGGCTGTATTTGCCACATAGGCAAAGCACTTTTCATGTTCACCTTTATGAAACAAGCCACTTTCCGGATCAGTAGTACTTTTTTTAATGTTTTTTGTTTCTGGAGGGTTTGGTGTATTATCATCGTCATTTTTTAATGCTTTCTTCCCATGGGCTTCTCGGTCTTTTGCAATTTCCTCATCTAATTGCTGCTGATACTGTTTTGCCTGTTTTTCTACGATTTCGTTAGTAGCTTTCTTTTTATTAGCACTAGCTTTGATTTGGCTTCCATCAATAAAACCAGCACTGGCATCGACAAAGCCACAGCGAATTGCCTCTGCTAAAATCTGGGTAAAAATTCGCTTAAATACATCCGTATCTTTGAAACGTCTGGCATAATTCTTCCCGAAGGTAGAGAAATGAGGAATTGTCTCTCCGATGTCATAGCCGATAAACCACCGATAGGCCATGTTGACTTCAATTTCTTTGATGGTTTGACGCATACTGCGGATACCAAATAGATATTGAATAAATACGATTTTGAATAGAGACACGGGGTCAATCCCAGGCTTGCCCCATTCGATCTCGCTATATAATCCTTTGACTTCCTCATAAATAAAACTAAAATCTATTGCTCTATCTATATCTCGCAAGATATGGTTATCTGGAACCAAATCTTCTAAGCACAAAAATTTAATTTGCCTTTGATTTATTCGGTTTTTCTTCATATACATAAAACTCACTCCCAGTTCTATTTTACCATAAAACTGGGAGTGAGTCCTCTTTTGTCTACAGTCTGAAGCCAGCAATCCTCTAGGATTGCTGGCTTAAGTTTTGGTCTAAAGGAGGTTATATCCATTATCTGGTGAAATAATTAATCGACAAGCTTAATTTGACTACATCACTTAAATAATGTAAAAATGACTTTGCGTAAAGGAGTTACAAAATTGATTACGTTTAAAGAACGCATAGAGGTCTATCGAATTGGATTGCTTTGTGGATTTTTTAGCAAAGATGAAGTGTTTGATTGGATTGACTCTTATATCGAGCAAGGTCAGCCAAACTATAGTGATTTAATAGACGTATCGTTAATGCAAAATAAAAAAATCGTAGATATAATATCTCGATTAAAAGAAATACAGGGAAATCAACGTTGTGATTTTCCTATTAAAGTTATATTGGGATTAATTTATAAAAGCTATATTGAGAATATAAACTCTGAGGATAAGGTAGTATCGTATTTACATTATATTGATTCATATGAATCATTGCCGAAGTCAGAAGAAAGAGAATTATCATTAATGCTAGATGAATATAGTTTGGCTGAACGTGAAATTTATGGTTCTACAAAAGAAGTGTATTCAAGGATAGACAGATTTTTAAGCCAATATGCAATTTTTACTGATGAATTTAGTTGAGGAAGTGAATAAGGTTGTATAGAGGGATACGATTTCAGATACCAAATGAGTATGGTAAATTTATAGCAGGTATATTGGAGCCAATTGATTGTGTTAATTTTGAGTGGAGAGTTGACTTTCATACGGAAATATGGAAGAGCGTGAATGGAAAATTAGGCGAGGAGCTTTTTCCTGATTCTGTTATTAAGGGAGCGGACTTTTTCGATTTAATTAATAGCAACACTTATTACCTGATTTTTGCAAATATACAAGCTTATCCCGAAGGTAGTACTTCTCAGTCTCGAATACATAAATATGAGGACTTTATTGCTAGTGAATGTCAAATCATTATGCTGGTGGCAGATAGTAGTTATGTTGATGTATATTGCAAAGAACCCTTATTGATAGAAAAGATGCATGAGAATGCAAAATCTAAAGGTTTTGAGAGCCTCAAATACATTGATGAGAATGATAGCAGAACGGGTATATTTGTATAATTTTTCTTGACACCATTAGAACAAGGGGTGATATTGAAATGAACGATAGAAATAATGTCATTATAAGATATGCTGAAATACTTAACTCTCAAGACATATTTAAACCTGAGTGGTTAAGGAGAAACGCAATATACTATAATTTAATAACATATGTAAATCATACAATTGCTTTATTCATTGGAATGAATTACGATGATGCCGCAGTTTTTGTACGAAGAGCCGCGAAGGCATTAGATTTCCTAATTGAACGCGGTTATCGTGAGAAATATTTTGATGTGTCGGAAGAGTATCTTTATAAAATAACAAGGCACCTAATGGAAAACAAGCTTATTACTGAAGTGATGTTGGAATCAATTCCTGATAGATTCAGGAAATAGAATGTAATAAGTATTGCGATAAATAGAATTATGGCAGTAGGGGCATCTTTTAGGGATATTGAATGAATAGAGCCGAAAGAGGATATTATGTTAAACTATGAACATGAAACGAAAGAAATAGCCAATAGATATTTAAAGTATTTTATCTTCAGTGATTACTTTCATGATAGTATAATTTTAAAGGTAGCTATATCCGATAATGGAAATCAATTAACTATTGAGTTATCATGCGAACGAGAGTGGCCAACACATGATAGAAAATACATGAATGACCCTCAATACCTTTACAAATTGATATTTGAAGACTGCAAGCACGTTGAGTATCAGAGACGTAATACAGGTAACGTCGCTGAATACATAAACGGCAGATTAAAAAAATCTGCCAAACTTCATTATATTATTACGGAGACCAGAAAAATCCACTATCACCTTCGTATTCAACTGGCTGATGGATTTTTGGATTTGGTCTTTAGAAAATTTACTATTGAAAAGGCAGAGGGATTAATTGAACTTCCAAACAGAATTTCTCTAAGGTGGTATTTTGACTGGGTTATAAAGAAATATGACGACTGTGCTATTGATGAAGTTAGAAATATTGCTATGAGTAATGATAGTATTTTTAAAACTGTAGCATTAGAGTATCTGTGGTTGATGAATGATGATATTTGTAGTGATATAGCAACAAGGCACTTGAGTGATGAAGATGCGTGGATTGCAGCTGTATTTATTCTTGGAGAAGTTGGTAGTGTTGAGGTAGTACCTCGGTTAATAAACTTAATTAGTATCAGGGAATATGACTCTTTGGCTTATCGACATATACATGATGCTATTGAGAAGATAATATTTCGCAAATCTCTTACAGCAAAAAGGTAAGGTGATTTATGGCAGGCTTCTCACCAAAAAAACAAACGAACTAGTGGCTTTTAGCCTCTAGTTTGTTTGTTTTTTGCGACGAATTGTTGATGTGTTTTCTGAATAACGGGATAAATGCAAAATTATGGATATAAATTCCGCGTAAAAAGCGGTATAATTACGATATGATTTGTCCAAATTTTGCTGAAACTGGATGGGACTGCTAACATAATACGTTATTTTTTAAGACCCTTTGACTAAGTAAATATTTGTTGGTCTGTTTATCCCGTTTGTTTATAGTGTGATATTGGAAGGGGAATTTTGATGGGGATACTTATAAGTGAAGTTCGTATTAGAAATTTTCATTCTTTACATAGCGTTGACGTGTCACTGGGAGAAGTGACATTGTTGACGGGGGCTAATAATGCTGGAAAAACTAGTTTTTTAAGAGCTTTATATTTGGCACTTGGAATCGGGAAAAGAATTGTTTCGAAAGAAGATATCTATGTAGCCCCTAAAGAAAAACTTCCCAGAAGCCGTCAAGCGCTTATTGATGTTTTGATTGTCCCAATGGATGACGAGACAGGTAAAAAAAGTGATAGTTTTAATGATATGTGGCGAGAGTACTTTGGAAACAATATCAATATGGATGCATCTGACCAGGAATTTGTAGCAATACGGACTAAAATAAAGTACGATGTATTAAGAGATTATTATTTGGAGCAATTTTCTCTAGATAAGTGGACTTCTGATTTGGCAGAGGCAAGCGAAAAGAATATTAGTCATATAAGTCTAGAAAAAGTCCCTTTATACTATATCGATGCGCAACGTGATATTTCTGAAGATATTAAAGACCGCTCATCATATTGGGGACGATTAGTGTCAGACGTAGGTTTAACTGAAAAACAAATTAGTAAAATAGAAAAACAGCTTAATAAAATAAATGCAGAAATTGTTTCTACAAGCGATGTTTTAAGTCATATGAAGATAGAGTTGGATAAATTAAATAGTGTCGTTTCGCAAAATGAAGAAGGTGTACACATTACTCCGCTTACCCGAAAAATTCGCGATTTAAATCGAGGCATGGATGTTCATTTCCAAGATGGGCAAAGTGAAGCATTTCCAATTAGTCAGCATGGTATGGGGACTAGAAGTTGGGCGGCATTACTTATTTTTCGGGCATATACATCATGGTTATTGGAAATATCCCAAAAAAGTTCAGATAGTCCGACACCGCTTCACCCTTTATTAGCTTTGGAAGAACCTGAAGCCCATTTGCATCCACATGGACAAAGACACGTTTTTCAACAAATACAATCATTGACGGGACAAAAAATTGTCAGTACTCATTCCCCTTATATAGCAAGTATGGCAAATGTCTTTGATTTGAGACATTTTAGCAAGAAAGGTTCTTGTACAACAATAAGACAACTCAATATTGCTGATTTCGATGAAGAGGCTATTCGTAAGTTAAAAAGGGAAGTACTGAATACACGAGGCGAAATACTTTTTGCAAGAGCGATTGTTTTATTTGAAGGAGAGACGGAAGAGGAAGCTTTGCCAATTTTTGCTGAACATTATTGGGGTGTACATCCTCATGAACTCGGAATAAGTTTTGTCGGTGTTGGTGGGGCAGGAAAGTACTTACCATTTTTGAGGCTAGCTAAAAATTTTAATATTCCTTGGTTTGTTTTTTCAGATGGGGAACCAATACCGTTACGAGACATGAGAAGTGCATTGAGGCAAGCTAAAGAAAAAGAAGATAATAGAATCGTAATTATTCCGAACAACGGTAATTTCGAAAAATATCTTATTGATGAAGGATACTCAATTGAAATTCAAGAGGTATTTAAAGAGCAAGATTTAAAGCAGGCGACAAACGAAAGACATAGAAGGGCATTAGAAGCTAGGTGGAAGCCGATGAGCGATTCAGAGTTATTATTAAAAATGAAGGGGTGTAAAACACAATTTGCACCTTCCGTTGCTAATAAACTATGCATGCTACCAGATGAGGAAAGAAGGCTTCCTTCTAAGGTGCGCGAATTATTAGAAATAATATCGGCAACTTTATCGTTACAGCCTAGGAGTGATGAGTTGTGATTAAACTTTCGGACACTCAACGTAAAATAGTTGAGCATAGGGACGGTGCGTTGCTCGTTATAGCAGGTGCTGGCAGTGGTAAGACGCGAGTTCTAACAGAGCGCGTTCGAAATTTATTAGAAAATAAAATTGGACATTACAGAGTATTAGCGCTAACTTTTACTAACAAAGCAGCAGAAGAGATGCGGGAGCGGTTATCAGATATAACCGATTTAGAAAATAAGGCTTTCATTGGAACAATGCATAGCTTTTGCATGGAAGTGGTTAATCAAAGGGGTAGTGCAATTGGAGTGCAAGGAATTCCGCATATATTTAGCTCAACAGGAGATTTGATTCAAATTCTTAGCGATGTATTTAAGGTAAATCCATCATTGCAGTCTATATTAATAAAGAAAGAAAAACCGCAGCAGTTTCTCGGGCAAGTCTACCAATTTATTAGTGAACAGAAGCGTAGTTTACGGAGTCCAGAATTTTTTCTTGAAAAACCTGATGAAAGTGATGAAGTAAATCTATCCGCATATTTATATCGTCAATATGATGATATGCTGAGAGCACAAAACGCAATTGATTTTGATGATTTGTTACTTTTGACGTATAAAATTTTTACAGAGAGGCCCAAGATTGCAGATATGTATAGGCGTTTATATAAGTTTATCTGCATTGATGAAGCACAAGACCTCAATTTTGCACAGTATAATGTATTAAAATCTATATGCGGCGAGCAATTCAAGAATGTTATGATGGTAGGCGACCCTAGGCAGGCTATATATGGATTCAATGATGCTAGCAGTGAATTTATGTGTAGTGACTTTGTTAAAGATTTCTCACCTACCCAAATCGAGTTGACTGAAAACTTCCGTTCTTCTAGGGCAGTCATTCAGGTTGCGCAGATACTAGAGCCTGATTTCCAGATGGAGGGGATACTGCCGATACAAGGAGAAGTGCAAGCTTTTTGCTGCGCTAATGAACAAGAAGAGGCAGAATGGGTGGTTAAATATCTAGAGGAACTTAGTCGGAAAGGGCACAATGATATTGAAGGGAAGGTATCCTGGAATAAATGTGCCATATTAGCTCGAAATAGGTATGTTGCTAAGCAAATTGAAGAAAAGTTATCAAAAAGTAGTATTCCTTATTATATTCGACTTACTTCGGCGCAAGAAAGTGAATCGGAGCTAATAAAGTGTTTTGAGCTAGGGATGCGATTATTAATTAATCCTGCCGACTACATTCATTTTCAACAACTGGCAAAGTTACTTAATGTAAATAATACGGATATAACTTTACATAAATCTACTGACGACGGTAATACAATTCTTCGTAATTTATATGACTGTGCAATGAATAGTAATCGTTCAAAAGATAGTTGGCACAACTGTGGGGACGCTCTTTTATCGGCATGGAAAACGTTAACTGACGATAATCCTAATTTCTTAAAGGCATTAGGAATTTTGGAAAAATGTGCGGAGAGTACTTTTGAAAATGAGATTCAACAAAAGGAAATGGTCGTTAATGATATTGCTATGTGGAAGCAGCATTGGAAAAAATACGTAAGTACATCTAGCTATGGGTCTCGTACTTTAACGCAGTTTCGTAACCAAGTGGCATTAGGGACTACACAGCTTCAAACAGAAAAGGATGCAGTTGCATTGTTGACTGTTCATACTTCTAAAGGGCTGGAGTTTGACGTAGTTTTTGTTATCGGTATGTGTGAGGGAATATTTCCTGATTATAGAGCGATTCAGAAACAAGGTAAAGCTTTATTAGAAGAACAACATAATGCATTTGTTGCAGTCACTCGCTCTAAAAGATTGTTGTATATTACATACCCCAAATTTCGAAAGATGCCTTGGGGAGATATAAGAGCACAATCCCCATCGCGCTATTTAACACAAATGGGAATTCCGATTTTCAGTACAAAATAGTAATCAATGTACGGTTTTGAATTGAGCGGTGGTGAAAACTTTGGAAATTTACTGTTCTTCTTCGTTTATTAAGGAATGTGGAAATATATATGCATTACTTGATAATTATAAAGAATATAAAAATAATATAATATATATATTGGATACAAATTTATGTATTTTGTATAGGGATTTTTACTATGCTCCTTTAAGTTTCAAAACAAAAAGACCAGAATGTTATAGCGCGATTAAAGAATTGCATAGTCTTTTGAGTCCCTACCACTCAAATATTATATATGCATTAGCTATTGAAGAGTCCTCTCGAACGGTAAGTAATTTTACTATGAATCAGCAAAAGCAAAGGGAAATTACAAGCGCCATTCAGCAAATTTTTCAAATGAATACATATCAGTTTGAAAGATTTGCTTTGACAGTAAAAAAAGTAAATATAGTTAAAGATTATAGTCCAAAAGGTAATTCTAAAATAAACGCACTTAAACAAGACATTCCATTTATTCCCTATATAAGGGTTATTTACGTCTGTTTATTAAAACTTTATTTACTTAAACGGTTGAATAAAGGAAAAATTTACAAATATATAGATTTCTTAGCTTTTATAGATGAAAAAGTCGATATGGTTCTTTCGCAAGTTTTGACGTTTGCGATTTTCTATATCTTTGATGAGTGCGGTAGTCTGAAAAAAATAATGGACAAAAAGGAAAACTCTTTAAGCGAATTAATCCATAATATTTGGAATGCCTCAATTGACATGTATTTTATAACATTTACGAGGATGCTCATCTCTTCAAATGAATTACCCGTATTAATTACTGCAGATAAGAATTTGCATAAATTAAATGATATGATAATATATCGTAAGTTTTCATTAGATGAAAATAATAAAGTTTCTCCTCAAATTCATGAAATGGGCGTATATGGGAGAATAAACTTTCTTAGTAAAAGTGAACTGGATGAAATTTTACAGCTAAACAATGATTTCAATAGGAAGAGAAGACATAAGAACCATACTAGAGACCCATTTGATAATTCAATTCTGGATTTATGTGCTTATTTAGAGGATGAATTAAAATTGTCCTATAATAAAGTGATGGGGTAGCTAGAGTCCAATTAAAATCATTTTTGGGTAGTCAGAAGTCTTTATAAATGTTATACTATGCTTGGACGTAGGTTAAGAAAACACAGTATTTACGCGGATTCAGAGGTTTAATATCTCGTTCTTCTCATGGCTCTTCCCAAGCCGTGGGTCGAGGGTTCGAATCCCTTTGCCCGCTCCAGTAAAATCAAGCCTTCCAGGCATTTGTTTGGAAGGCTTTTTTATGGCAGGAAGGCAATATAAAGTATTTAAAAGAATTTAACATTAAGTATCTTTATTTTGAAACTGCTGAAAGAACAATTTGTAGAATTGAATTAACGCATATGATTAGAAAGGGGCAGGTTGAAGATATTTAAGGTAGTCTTTCTGAAGCTGAATTTATAATTTTTGTGATTTTGATATTCCGGGCGGGGAAAGAAAGCTTGTCACAAAATTTCAAATTCGCCCTTGAAAAAATAGCAACCCCGTGTTAAAATAAAATAAAATTAGATTATTGGTCAATGCAGACCTTCTGAGCTTTTGCTCAGGAGGTCTTTTTTCTAAACTGCGTTGTTTTTCCTAAAACATAAAAGCCTGGACAGAGAATTGAGATTTCGCTGATATCTCAATGAATTGGAGAGATTTACTATGAAAATGCTGGATGCAGACTTAAAGCAAGAAATTGCGCGCGTCAATAATAATGTAAATCTTTCACTGTTTGGAACAGGCTTGCGGAAACAACGGGTAACAATTGTAGAAAACAAGATTATTATTACAGCAGATCATAAGCGCATCCCAGCACTGGCCGCACTTGACCAAAGCGATCGAATGTCCTCACGATTAGCAGATGTGGCGATATTAGACGAGTATAAACGTCGCCTGAAGGAAGAGATTATAGATCAACTAGGGCTGCCGGTGGTCTGCGTTCTAAAAGATTACGCTCCCGATTATGAACTGGCAGTGACGTTTATTCTGCTTAAGGATGCTTCACTAAAAACCTAAGATCGAAAACGACATAATTAGTAGTATGTCGTTTTCATGATTTGGATGATGCGATAAAATGTCTATAGGTGGGTCGTAGGAACTCAAAAGAGAGCCGAAAGCTACCGCTTTTTGGAATGTTACTGGGTACGTAGAACAAGCGTACTCATGTGCCATGACTTAGCGGTAGCTTTATTTTTTTAAGGAGGTTTTTCATTTTATTCGGACAAGTATAGGCCCTGTAAATGCAGACAAGTAATATTATAGCTGAAAACACAACTTGTTCACCGATCAAGGAGGTCGTTATCTTGGATGGGATTATTACAGTAAAAGACGTTTTAAATGCATTGGATAAAATAACTGGCGGCAGATGCGTGAAGAATCTAGACGATATATTTAGTGGTAAGAATAAATTTGTGATCATGAAGTCCTCTAACATCCCTGGTAAAGAATGCATGGAAATGCCTGGTCTTATTTGTGGGAACTTAGAGGCCACCGTAAAAAAGATCGCTGTAACCATGACACTTACGGAATGTAATATTGAATTAGCCGGTGCAACCGGTGTTGATGCTATTATTGCTCATCATCCGGTGGTTGAAGCTGCTAATTCCGGTGGTGTAACGATTCGAGGGTATTTAAACTTGTATGGATTAGCAGTTTTTGAATTGCATGAGGCTTTTCATGGTCTACACCCTGGCATTGCTTATATACACGGTCATAAGTCTTTCCGTGTGGATATTGCTTACGGCAATATACCCGGCAATATCCTGTATGTTGGCAAAGCTCTGAAGGAGATTTCAACGATCGGGGCTATTTTGGATAGGCTAAATGAATTTATGGGTATGCAGGAAGAACAGAAAATGCTGCTATCAGAAAAAAACTTGCGGAATTGTCATGACATTTGTGAAACTAATGTGGCCACAGGAGGCAAACTGCTTGTTGGCAACCGAGAAAATAAAGTTGGAACAATTCTTCATATCTTCCCGCATACTGGCTTCACGGCACAACATCTTGAAATGGCAAAGCGAGAGCACCCGGAAGCAGATACGGTTATTGCGTCGATAAGTCGGGTTAGCAAAGATAGTGACCTAGTGAAAAAGGCGGAAGAGCTTGGTCTTAATTTCGTTATCGGCAATTGTCATGCCATGGAAATTTTGGAGAACGGGTTGCCGCTGGCCATTGCTTTGCAAAAAATACTACCGGACGTGGAGGTTGTCCTCTTTCGCGAGCGGATTACGTCTACCCCGTTAAATAAGGTTGGGACCACCTCTATCCGAAATTATGCGGACTATATTGCCAGCGAATATCTGATAAACAAGGAAGGAGGTAACGAGCAGCCAGGCATAAGGTGATCCTGTCACAACCAAATTGTAGATTTATAGCGAATATGAAATGTAGGGAGGACAAGACAATGGCAACTATAACTGATCGTTTGGGTAAGCTTCCTTTGGGTAGTTTTCACTATCGGCTCCTGGCATTAATGGGGTCGGGCATTGCATTCGAAGCGCTAGACACGGGACTTATTGCATTCGTTTTAGCAAAAATGATCGGGGCATGGAACTTATCCCCGGTCCAAATTGGTTATATCAGCAGCGCTGGCCTAGTGGGTATGGCGGTTGGCGCTATTGTGTCCGGCACTTTGGCAGACAGGGTAGGGCGGAAAAAGATTTTTGTCGCAACGTTGGGAATCTACGCCTTGGGTACTGGACTGTGCGGTCTAGCATGGAACTACGAATCCTTATTGGCATTTCGTTTCTTAGTAGGTGCAGGAGTCGGTGGACAGCCACCAGTGGCGAACGCGCTGATGAGTGAGTATGCTCCTGTAAAACATCGTGGTAAAATGCTGGTGCTTCAAAATAGCAGTTGGGCAATTGGCTGGCTGCTGGCAGCTTTGATTGCCTATTTGATCATCCCCAAATACGGTTGGCAACTTGCCTTCTATATCGGGGCGCTGCCAGCGCTCATGGTTGTTTACGTTTGGCGAATATTACCTGAATCAGCCATGTACCTTGTAAGTAGGGGACGACATATGGACGCCCATGTGTTGGTTTCTAAAATTGAGCAGGAATTGGGTGTTCCGGTGGGTGAACAGCCTCACGCGGAAGAAGTGCAAAGTGCAAGTACACAAAAATTTAACTTTATCGATCTCTGGTCCCCGCTTTATATCCGGCGTACCATTTGCCTATGGGTCTTATGGTTTGGTATGGTATATTCCTATTATGGTATCTTTACGTGGCTTCCTTCACTATTGGTAAAAAGTGGGCATACCCTCATTCGTTCTTTTGAATTCCTGTTGTATATGACCCTGGCCCAAATCCCGGGTTATTTTGCCGCCGCGTATTTTGTGGATAAGATTGGGCGCAAGGCGACTATGGGATCCTTGTTGGTCGTCTGTGCCTTGTCTGCTTATATGTTTGGCAGTGCCAAGTCTGCTGAAGACATTGTGCTTTGGGGTTGCGTTATGTCATTTTGCAATCTAGGTGCATGGGGAATAACTCACGCTTATTCTGCAGAGCAATATCCTACCCACGCAAGGGCGGCTGGTGTGGGCTGGGCTGCCGCCTGTGGCCGGATCGGCGGCATTATTGCTCCAATTGCTGTCGGAGCCCTAATGACAGGCTCGGATCAGTATGGTACTGTGTTCACCATGTTTACCGTTGTGCTGGCGATCATTGCGATGGACATTATATTCTTGGGAAAAGAGACTATGAATAAATCATTGGACGAATTGACTGAGAGACAGCTTGTTCCCACGCGGTCGCCGGCGGCCACGAAAAGCTCTGCCTTGGACGATACAAAAGGCTAGTTCGCCGTCTGGGGATTTTATACAAATTGGCCCGCAGTTAGTGACGATAGTCTGATCGCTATTATATCCTGGAAACTGTTACCACGAAAGTTCCGCGTGACTGCCAGTCGATTCGCACATCAGACCGGTTAAGCGGAATATGTGTTGCCGTTCCACTTACTGTGGCTATGTCTAAGCTCAAACTAGAAGCCAATAGACCTGGGTCAAGTATAATATCAGTATTGATTTTGAAGGATATTTCTGATAGATCGTTCTTAAGAGCTACCCAAATGGACGGTGCAGCTTCTATTGCTCCTGACATATCCGCCAAGCTATAGCATTTGCTGCGTCCAGACCCCGCGAGTCGCTTGCCGGGCATAATAACACCAGCTAATAAAAATTCGTCACGACCAGCCGTATCTGGGCATATAGCGTCCCCTGCCAGAACAATACTTTCAAAGTAATTATTTGGGGTTATCTCAATCTCCTTCTGCGCGCTCCACTCAAAGCAACACTTCATTTTTAACTACACCTCCTAAGATTTCCCTATATAAATATGTCGCCCTTGCTATTTTGGTTCTCATAGCGTTGTAAAGCGCAACTGTTATAAAAGTTGATTGGCAGTTGCATAGCATATTTTTTATTGAATCGCCATTGTTATAAGGATCAGACTTAGCTGCGAGGAACGCAATTAGAGTGAGGTCAGAAGGAGCGAAAAAAGCGATAGGTATTGAGACGATTAATACCCAAAGAAATCTAGTGGTTTATATAGTAGGTGAAAATGAGGAGGTGCAAAAATGATGAAGAAAGTAGTAATTGTCGGTGGAGGCTGGGCCGGTTCTGCTGCTGCGTTAGCAGCGCGAAACACTGGTTGTGAGGTAGAACTATTTGAACGGGCAGACATGCTGCTTGGCACCGGCTTGGTTGGCGGAATTATGCGTAATAACGGTCGATTTACTGCTACGGAGGAAATGATTGCAATGGGTGGCGGGGAGTTGTTTGAAATCTGTGATGCATACTCACGCCATAAGAATATCGAGTTTCCAGGGCATAAGCATGTTAGCTTATATGATGTATCAACCATTGAACCTGCAGTTCGCAGAGCACTGTTGGCGGTTGGTATAAAAATTCATTTAATGGCTCGCATCAAAGATGTTACCGTGGCGGATGGCAAAATTGTCAAAGTTATTGCCGGTGTATTACATAATGATGAGGAATTCGAAGCTTGTGGTGATGGCTTTGTTGATGCATCTGGTACAGCCGGTCCCCAGGGTAATTGCATGAAGTACGGCAATGGTTGTGCAATGTGCATTTATCGTTGCCCGACCTTTGGACCACGTTTAAGTATTGCTGCTAAGGCTGGTGTAAAGGAAATTATCGGAGAAAAAGCCGATGGTACTCTGGGTGCAATGAGTGGATCATGTAAACTTCACAAGGATTCTCTTGCTCCCGAAATTAAGGAAGAACTCGAAAGAACCGGTGTTTGTGTTATTGCGGTTCCGCCTTACTTGCAAAAGAGCATGGAATCTCTTGGGCAAAAAGCATGCCAGCAGTACGCGCTAAAGGAATTTGCGGAGAACATTGTTCTGTTAGATACCGGCCATGCCAAACTCATGTCAGCATATTATCCACTCGGGTTGCTTCGCCAAATACCAGGTTGCGCTAATGCCCGGTTTGAAGATCCATATGCTGGTGGTATCGGCAACTCTATTCGCTATTTCGGCATGCTACCCAGAGACAATGCCTTACAGGTAAAAAGTCTGAAAAATGTTTTTTGTGCCGGAGAAAAAGCCGGATTACTTGTCGGTCATACCGAAGCCATTGTAACCGGAACACTTGCAGGTCATAACGCGGCAAGACTTGCATTGGGGCTTGAACCAATCGAAATTTCACGTGAATTGGCTTGCGGTGATGCTATTGCTTATGTGAATGAAAAAATGCAGACAAAAGAAGGATTAACTAAGAAGTACACCTTCTCCGGTTCGGTATATTTTGATAGCATGAAAAAGAAAAACCTCTACAGCATTAACATTGAAGAAATTAAGAAAAAAGTCACTCTGACCAATATGATTGGAATTTTTGCAAAGCGGCTCGCCTAGTCTCATTCATCATTGGATGCTCGCTGCGAGCATAGAATCTTATCCGATATTTGAAGGAGGTCTGTCTGTGGGAAATGTAACAGTGGCAAAGAGACTGGACCAGATTGCTTTCGCAGGAATTCGTAAGGTCTTTGAAAAAGCCAATCAGTTAGAGGCACAAGGTAAAAAAGTGATTCACTTTGAAATAGGCCGCCCCGATTTTGATACTCCGGCTCACATCAAAGAGGCTGCGAAACAGGCGTTAGACAAAGGCTTTGTCCACTATGCGCCGAACAGTGGAATACCGGCATTGCGGGAAGCCCTTGCAGGAAGGCTTAAAGCAGATAAAGATCTGACTTACAACCCTGATACCGAAATCATAATTACAGCCGGGGGACAGGAAGCTTTGTATTTAAGCTTTTTGAGCATTCTTAATGAGGGGGATGAAGTAATTCTTCCTGATCCTTGTTTTGGCCCGTTTCCCCTGGCAGTGAGGCTGGCTGGCGGTGTCCCCGTTAAAATTGGACTGCAGCCGAATCAAAACTACGGCTACGATTGGAATGCTGTTAAAAAAGCACTATCTCCCAGGACTAAGGCGATTGTCGTGAATTCCCCCCATAATCCTACAGGAGGTGTTTGGTCGGAGGAACAACTAAAAGCAGTAGCTGCCTTTGCCTGCGAGCATGATCTGTGGTTAATCTGTGATGACGCCTATGACCAGTTGGTCTACGAGGGATGCCGGCTGTCACCTGCTAAATTTCCGGGAATGCGGGAACGAACCATACTGTGTGGTTCACTTTCGAAAACGTATGCAATGACAGGCTGGCGCATCGGCTATATTGCTGCTATTGAGCCGGTCATTGGCGCAGCTATCCGGCTGCAGCAGAATATTATGCTGTCACTCTGCACTTTCGCCCAGCATGGGGCGGTGGCAGCACTTACCGGTTCGCAAGACTGCATACATGCTATGGCAGAAGAATTTGCCCGCCGCCGTCAACTGGTGCTCAACATGGTTCGTCAAATCCCTGGAATTGAATTGAATGGAATCCCCAAAGGAGCCTTTTATGTCTTTCCCCGCATTACTTTGCCCAACATGACTTCGGCTCAGGTAGCCGACTATTTATTGGACAATGCGGGTGTTGCGGTAGTCGACGGCTTGGCTTTCGGGGCAAGCGGCAACGGCCACTTCCGCCTATCTTACGCTGTGTCGTATGAAGATTGCCGTGAAGGTCTGGAACGTGTCGCGGCGGCGATGAAAGTGCTTGTGCAAAAACAATAGTTAGGAGGGCAGATATGGCTATCGTAATAAGTGCCATGCCAAAGTGGCGGTTTGATGCGTCACAGGTTGCATTGCCTGAAGACTGGGACATTCGGTTTATCAATCCGTCAACAGATGAAGAATTGATTCTGGCCTGCAAGGAAGCGGATTACTTGTTGGTGCCGGCCAGTACTCCCGAAATTAACGCCAATGTCCTGCGAAACATGACTCATATCAAATTGATTCAGAGCGTAGGTGCGGGATTTGACCGTATTGATACGCAAACGGCAGCAACTTTAAAAATTCCGGTGGCCAATGTTCCAGGCAAAAATGCCAAATCAGTGGCCGAATTCACCATAGGCCTGATGATTGCGCTCCAACGGCAGATCCTTGTGGCTGATCGGGAAATAAAAGCCGGCAGGTACCAAGAGATACGAAAAATTCTATTTAAGCAGGGACTAAGTGACATAGAAGGCAGCAAGGTTGGGCTAATCGGTTTAGGATCGATTAGTCAGCATGTAGCGAAAATCTTAAATGTTTTAGGAGCTTCAGTCAGTTACTACACTGTCAGGAAGAAACTGCCGGCAACAGAAGCTCAATTGCAGGTAAGTTATAAATCTTTGGAGGCATTGCTGGCAGAAAGTGATATCGTAAGCCTGCATGTGCCACTCGATGATACTACTCGCGGTCTCATCGGACATCGAGAACTGGAACTTATGTCTCCCGGCAGTTTGCTGATTAATACTGCGCGTGGTGAAGTAGTTGATCAGACGGCTTTGGCGCATATGCTGGAAACCGGACGCATTGGTGGTGCGGCCATTGATGTCTTCGCGCCAGAGCCGCCAGGGCCGGAAAACCCATTGTTGAATCTTTCACCTGCGGCTAGGGAGCGGTTGGTGGTGACACCGCATATTGCGGGAGTTACCGTCGGGGCAATGCGCAAGATGCTGCAGGCTAGTCTGGAAAACATTGCGAGAGCCATAAGCGGTCAACCGCCGGTAAATATAGTAAATATGTAGCGGTTTGTTAAAAATCCAAGCCAAGGGAATTTGGATACAGTCTGATGCATAGTGAAGAAGAAATCTGACCCTATTCGACTTATTGAAAGTATCCTGAATTTGGTATGCAGGCGTTGCTGCACCTTTAGCAGTAGCGGGCCATACCGGGAATGATACTATGCGAGAGCGGAAAGGATTGGATATCTTGAAAACAGTATTGATCACATCTAGAGAATTTGGCAGCCAAATCGATTTGCAGCATAGAAAAAATCTGGAGCAGTATTTTGCCGAGAATGGTTGGCAAATTGTGTGGAACTCGGCAGGTTCAGCTATGAGTGCCGGAGACATCATCCAGCAGGATGCCAGGCAGAGGCTTGACGCCATTTTGGTTTATTCCAGTTCGGATGAAATTAACCAGGAGGTTTTCAAACAGTGCCGGAATTTGAAAGTGGTATCGCGGCATGGTGTGGGTATCGAGAATATTGATGTCCTGGCGGCTCAACAGGCAGGCGTGGAAATTAAAACAACAGCTAAAATGCCGGGATACGAGACAGTTGCGGATTTAACATTTGCTTTGATGCTGTCTTTGGCAAGGAAGGTGCCGCAGATTGACTCTACATTACGAAAAAGCAGCTGGTATCGTCCGGTCAGCAGCGATGTTTGGGGAAAAACTCTGGGCATATTTGGGTTAGGACGTATTGGAAAAGCAGTTGCCAAACGTGCTAAAGGCTTTGATATGAAAATTTTGGTTAACACGCGGCACCCTGATGATGCATTTGTTGCAACAAATGGGTTAACGTTGTGCTCAAAGGAAGAACTGTTAGCCGAAGCTGATTTTGTCAGCTTGCATTGTACGTTAAATCAAGCAACAAAGCACATGATTGGTGCTCCGGAGTTTGCCTTGATGAAAACAAGCACATATTTGATTAACACGGCCAGAGCGGGTCTGGTAAACCAAGGTGAGCTCCTTGCCGCGCTGAAAAGCAAAACAATCGCCGGTGCGGCCATCGATGTATTCGAAACCGAGCCAGCAGTGAATGATCCCATCATTGCGGAAGGTCTGGATAATGTGGTGGCTACCGCGCATGTTGGTTCGTATACGGTGGACTCTCTCAGGCGGATGGACTTTCTGGTGGCGGAAAATATTGTGGAAGCAGTATAATGGCTATCAGGCAATTTTCAACAATTTCTTGACAGCGTGGAGTTAACAACTTAATAATCGGTATGGTAGAGGCGCGAGACGCAATAGTACTTACAAGGAGCTGGCTGTGATGAAATGTGAGGAAAGGGCGAATTGCCGAAGTGACGGGGAATGCTAATTCCCGGCGCTGGGGCCGTATTCAATAGGTACGGCACTGTCATCTTCGGATGGTGAGCTATCGCACTAGGGTAAGACTCCTCTTCACTATGCCGGTAGCCTCTAAGTTCATGGTGGCTACCTTTTTTTCTTTTAGTCTGTCAGAAGTTATAACAACATTTCTGATGACATAAGAATGCCAAAGGCGTATCTTGACTAACTTAGGATGTGAAAGTATGAATTGGGACAATATGCCGCTATTAGTCATTCTCGTACTAGCGGTTATTGGAAACAACCATTCCGTATCCCTGGCCGTTTCGGCGCTTCTGATAATAAAATTAATGGGTTTGACAACATGGTTTCCGAGTATCGAAAACTATGGACTAAATATTGGTATCACCATTTTGACGATGGCAGTGTTAACGCCGTTGGCACAGGGGCGGATTTCCATAGGCGAAATGCTGGATGCCTTCAAAACTCAGTCAGGTCTGATTGCCATTATTGTTGGGATGATTGTATCCTGGGTAGCAACACAAGGCATGTATTTTTTGAAGGCATCGCCTGAGGCTACGACTGCTTTGATTGTTGGTACAATCGGCGGGGTTTGCTTTTTGCACGGTCTGGCGATTGGGCCGCTTATCGCCAGCGGCGTAGTAGCCATGATATTAAATTTATTGAACTTATTCAAACAGTAATATTTGTTTTTTCTTCTTTTTTTCGGTAATACCATAAGCATTTATAAACGAACAGCCATAAGCCAAGTTAAAAAAATATGCGAGAGGCAGGTTCCGCAGAACCTGCCTCTCGTTGTAAAATTAAACTGCTATGAAAAAAATTACACATATAAATACTACACCAAACTGGACTACTCGGCACTGTATCGAGCCTATTCCCGCAAAGGAAGAAAAACAGCCGTCCCTCTGTATCCTCTGTATCTGAAAGCCATAACAATCCTGCAGCCGTGGGCAAGATTAAAAGTGTATAATTCGCTGAAGATTGATAAACAGCCAAGGAAAGTCGGCTAATCAAAGTTAAGGAACCGAGACAAATAAACAAGTGGAGGGGTAATTTGGGCAGTAGCTGGTTAGCGATAGAAGAGTCAGAGAACTGTTTAAGGCAATTCTCTGACTCTTGAATGGAAAGTGTGGCAGTTATACTTTCCGGGTCTCTTCTTCTTGATCCACATAGATGTTTTTCTTAATAGCAGGGGGTGTGTCTTTGCCATTTAAACTTGAAATAACATGAGTCTTACGATCAAACTTTTTGCTATGATCAGCAGAATTTTTCAAGGAAATCACCTCCAAGGATAGTATTTCCAAGTACGACTATATTCAACATGGAAAAATCTGAAAAAAATAATTAGGAGGTGCCATCGGTGAGTGTAATTGAGCGGAAGAATTAGTATCGAATTTTCACTTAATTCCTTGGAATTATTTGATGATGACGAATAAATTGGCCAGGTTTGACGAAGCCGCCAGTGTTTAATCCGCTGGATGTAAATCCCTTTGCAGGAAATTAATGTATTACAGCGAACAGTAAAATGAAACTGGGCATTAATGGATGGTATTATGACAGAATGGGGATATCAGTTAGAAACGTATAAGACAACGCTACACCTTTGGGAAGTAATATTGCAATCTGCAGTTTGGCCTACAGTAGCTTTAATCATAATTTTTGGTATAAGGTGGTTATTGTGGGAACAGATAAAAGACTTGATTAATAAGATTAAAACGGCTAACAGTATTTCTATAAAAGACATGAAATTAACGTGGCCAGACCAAGTAAATCAGCAATCCATTGATAATGCTAGTCAGTTCTCATCCGCAGAATTAGTATCACTATATTGCGATAAGGCAATAGAAATAGTAGAGCAATT
>NZ_FWXI01000031.1:0-338 GCF_900176355.1 Sporomusa malonica
CCAGTGGCTCCGGTAGCTCCTACTTCACCAGTTGCTCCAGTGGCTCCGGTAGCTCCTACTTCACCAGTTGCTCCAGTAGCTCCTACTTCGCCTGTTGCCCCAGTTGCTCCTGTCTCGCCTGTTGCTCCAGTTGCACCTACTTCGCCTGTGGCTCCTGTAGCTCCTACTTCGCCTGTGGCTCCAGTTGCTCCTGTCTCGCCTGTTGCTCCTGTTACTCCTGCTTCTCCTGTTGCTCCAGTTGCACCTACTTCACCTGTAGCTCCAGTAGCTCCTGCTTCACCCGTTGCCCCAGTAGCTCCGGTTTCGCCTGTGGCTCCGGTAGCTCCTGCCTCACCTGT
>NZ_FWXI01000031.1:1644-2202 GCF_900176355.1 Sporomusa malonica
GTTTCGCCTGTGGCTCCGGTAGCTCCGGTTTCGCCTGTGGCTCCGGTAGCTCCGGTTTCGCCTGTGGCTCCGGCAGCTCCTACTTCACCTGTGGCCCCAGTAGCACCTGTTTCGCCTGTGGCTCCAGTGGCACCTGTCTCGCCTGTGACTCCTGCTTCTCCTGTTGCTCCGGTAGCTCCTGCCTCACCTGTCGCTCCAGTGGCTCCTACTTCGCCTGTGGCTCCTGTAGCTCCTGCCTCACCTGTCGCTCCAGTGGCTCCTACTTCGCCTGTTGCTCCTGTAGCTCCTGCTTCACCCGTGGCCCCAGTTGCTCCGGTTTCGCCTGTGGCTCCTGTAGCTCCTGCTTCACCCGTTGCCCCAGTTGCTCCTGTTTCACCTGTCGCTCCTGTGGCTCCAACTTCACCTGTGGCTCCGGTGGCTCCTACTTCGCCAGTGGCCCCAGTTGCTCCTGTTTCGCCTGTGGCTCCTGTTGCACCTGCTTCACCTGTTGCTCCAGTAGCTCCTACTTCACCTGTTGCTCCTGTAGCTCCTGCTTCACCCGTTGCCCCAGTAGCTCCG
>NZ_FWXI01000031.1:2542-37099 GCF_900176355.1 Sporomusa malonica
GTTTCACCTGTTGCCCCAGTTGCTCCTGCTTCACCCGTGGCCCCAGTTGCTCCTGTTTCGCCTGTGGCTCCTGTAGCTCCGATTTCACCCGTGGCTCCAGTAGCTCCTGCTTCACCCGTGGCCCCAGTTGCTCCTGTTTCGCCTGTGGCTCCTGTGGCTCCTGTAGCTCCTGTGGCTCCAGTTGCTCCCGTTGCTCCCGTTGCTCCTGTGGCTCCCGTTGCTCCTGTGGCTCCTGTTGCTCCCGTTGCTCCTGTTGCTCCCGCTGCTCCTGCGGCTCCTGCTGCTCCCGCTGCTCCTGTGGCTCCAGTTGCTCCCGTTGCTCCTACTCCTGGTCCAGTCGCCCCTGTAGCTCCTGTGGCTCCGGTAACGCCTGTTGTTTCGGGCACTTCACCTAAGACTAACGAAGCTTTGATTTCTACATAAGGAGTATAGGTTACAGTATTGGGGGTTCGATTTACTAATCTTAATGTCATAGGTACATGAACATCATCAACTTGTATAAGCGCAAAGCCAACAACTTCACCTGTTTTTATCGGTGATTGTCCTTTGATTTCGTCACCCTTTGAGGTTACAATGGAAAACGCTATACCGCTAGTGCTAAGAGACGATTGAGTTGCAACCCACCAATTAATAAAGTACCTCCCAGGCTTGGTTACCGTTATTTCCCCTGTTGCGAAACTATAACTTATTTCGACGCCAAACTGACTCAACTCATGATCAAATATTACATTGCTATTGGTAGTAACTGTTCCAGCTGATAGCTTTTCTATTTGAAGACCTATGGTATCCACACTTTATACCTCCGTAAAAGAATTAACTTTATCAAGCGATTAATTTACTTAACCCTTACACGTTACGCTAATAATGGTTATATCTGCTTTTATAGGAGTTTCACTAAATGCTATTGTGCTATCGGTTCCGTTGATCAATTGCAGAGTCACGGGCAATTCCGGGCTTGCAAAAATTGGGATTAGCGCATTTCCATTTACCTGCCCAGTTATGGCAGTACTTGAAGCTCTATCATTGTCAGCAGCAGACGTAATAATGGAGAATATTGGAGCTAAAGCTGTTCCGCCTTCCATACCATCAGTTACTACCCACCAGTGAATATAGAATAAGCCTGATTCAGTGATGGTTATTATACCTGAATTATTATAAGAGATAGACAGTGATTGCGCTGTAATAATGCTATCAAAGAGGACTGTTTCTCCTGGTGCAATAGTATTTCCTATCGGATTCTGCAACTGCAATTGTAAGCCTTGCAATTGGGTTGTTATCCTGGAAGGTTTGCTTTTTTTATCTTGTTGAAGCTGGTAGCACGGTACATCAGGACACTTGGATTTCTCAGTGTGACAATAATGATCAGACTGATATACTTCCTCATAGCCTGAAAAACAGTTATCAGTTAGTTGATATAACTCAACTTTTTTTCGATACTTTTTACATTTGTGTTTATATCTGCATCGGCGGCATCTGCGTATTTTCCTATCTGCTTTGCAATTATTGGATACACTTAGATCATGATCATTAAGATTATCCATAAGCTCCTCCCTTCTATGGCAATTAAAAATTCGAACTGATTTATAATATGATTCGTTATGTAAAAAGGGAACTTTATGAATATACTTACTTCTTATTTTTTGAAGGTATCGATTCAGGTGCCTCATCCAGTCGGATTATGTTCTGGGAATACCAACAATTTTTACTCGAAGTTTTTTCTTATCAATAATATAAGCAACGACATATTTCCCGGCGTAAATCGGAAATAAGCGTTGCTCTTGGCGTTTATAGGGCCGTCCCGCCCGTGGGCCGGTAATGAATATATTATATTGTATGACGCTTGCTGTATTTTTTGAGTTCGAGTCATGAACGACAATGGCAATGAATATATATTGTATTGTGCCACCTACACCAAGCTACTGATGAAGGCGCTGAACATACCAAAGAAAGAAAAATAAAGAAAACACGGCTTTCGTCGAGCCTTTGGCGACATCGGAAGCCGATGTTGCCCTTATCCAGACGGAAAGTTATGCTTTCTAATAGGATAAAAAAGTTATTTTTCATAAGTACTTTACAATATTATTGCATAGTATTCAGTAGGCTAAGGCCAAAAAAATTATTAAAGGAGCGATTAAATTATGGCATTTGGTGGAAAGAAATCAAAAGGATTTAATCTCGACTGCGTATTAGGAAACGCAGCTATTACTGTCGTAACCTGCTGTGGTTATATATTCCAAGGTACAATTGAGGACGACGAGCATACCCGAGCTAAGTACGGATGCCCAGTCGTATTCCCAGCTATGACAATGGATTATGGTTACGAGAAAGAAGACGAGAAAGAAGACGATAAAGATTGCGATAAGAAAGACGATAAAAAAGGTCATTGCCCCAAACCAGTTGAGGTTGATGTTGATGTCAAATGCGAAAACGATCCCAAATTTATCTGCCTGCGTCTAGATTGCATTCCTGCATTTACTTGCTGTGACCCGACATCTCCCGCTGCCCTAATTTTACCTGTGCAAACGATTACAGCCCTTCCCCGGCCTCTATTTCAAGAAGATGACACTGTATTAATTAACGTTGCTGACATTGTCGCAATCGGTCCAAGTCGTGGTTCTTGTTTAGCCACTCTCGTCACCAACGGAGGTTAACTTCTAGTTTTTCTAAAACGAAACCCCTGTCTCCGGGGTTTCGTTTTTGGTTTACTAAGGCATCTGGCAAAAACGAGAACTGAGCCTTGACATGTGCGAAAACTTGAGAGTAAGGAACAAAGTCATTATGGGGTTCATTTCAATGAATATTATGCTGGAGACTATTATTTAGTCACTGCTGGATTATTTTCTTTGCTTCATCTATCCCTATTTATATAATCTGCAAGCGCATCTTGCCAACAACGGAAATAATCGCCACCACTGAGCTCTAACATGTAGTTGCGTAATACTGAATACCGGGGCCGCAAAGCAGTTGCGGCAAATTCACTTGTAGTTATCGGCTGCACACCTGTCGACAAACCGGCAAGCCTTAGAATTTCCTTAGCAAAATCGTACCAAGTACAATAACCGTTGTTTGACATATGATAAGTACCGAATTCACCAGTTTCAATGATCGACATAATGCCTTGTGCCAAATCCGCAGTATAAGTAGGTGTTCCGATTTGATCATTGACAACAGTTAGCTCCTTCCTCTCCTGGGCTAACTTCAAAATAGTGCGAACGAAGTTACGCCCTTCACCATACAACCACGAAGTTCTTATGATGAAGAGCCTAGGACAAATCCTGGCAGCAATTAATTCACCTTCCAACTTGCTTCTACCATAAACGTTTATTGGATTGGGCTGATCAAACTCAGTATATGGCAGGTTTTGTTTGCCATCAAAAACGTAATCAGAACTGAGATATACCATTTTGCTGTCATGGTTTAGGCAAGCCGCGGCAATGTTGCGAGTACCTGCCACATTAACCCTGAAAGCTTCATCTTGTGCTGTTTCCGCCGCATCAACGGCAGTATAGGCTCCGGTGTGAATTACGACATCTGGCCGAATTTGATTAAATAATCTATTAACCTGGTATGGGATTGTAACATTCAGATCGCACGAGCTAAAAAAAAACATTTGGCCAGCAAACGAGTCTGCCAGAGCAACGAAAGCCCTCCCGAGTTGGCCGTAACCGCCAGTAACAATAATTTTCATACTATCACCTATTTATCCTCATAGATAACTAAACTATCGATCCCTATGTTTCTAAGCTGCAAGTGCTGTTTATCCTTTTCCGATAATATCGGTTCAACTACAGGCCAATGAATATTTAAATCTGGGTCATTCCAGCAAATTCCCCTTTCACTGGAAGGGGAATAGAAGTCAGTGCATTTGTAGACGAACAAAGCCGTTTCACTCATAACGCAAAAGCCATGGGCGAATCCTTCCGGAATATAAATCTGCCACCGGTTTTTAGCAGACAAGGTTACGCCCACCCATTGCCCAAAATTCGGCGATCCGTATCTTATATCTACTGCTACATCAAAAACTTCTCCCTGCAGCACATATACCAATTTTCCTTGCGAATTTGGCTGTTGATAATGAAGCCCCCGTAAAATCCCTTTTGATGATAATGATAGATTATCTTGTACAAAATTTGCTGGAATACCCCACTCTACGTAGCGGGAAGCATTCCATGTCTCCATGAAAAACCCGCGGCTATCTTCAAAGACTTTCGGTTCAATAATCTTTATATCAGGCAAGACTGTATCATAGCACCTCACGTACCTGCCTCCCCCTGTGCTAACTTTAGCAAATAGCTGCCATATCCATTATTTCTGTAGGACTCGGCAATTTTGATTAGTTGCTGAGCAGAAATATATCCCATGCGAAAAGCAACCTCTTCAGGACATGCGATCTTTAATCCTTGTCTTTGCTCAATTGTTTCAATGAAATTTGCCGCCTGAAGAAGTGAGTTGTGTGTTCCCGTATCTAACCATGCATAACCTCGCCCCAGACGTTCAACACTAAGTTGACCTAGATTAAGGTAAAGCCTGTTGATATCTGTAATCTCAAGTTCACCCCTGGCGCTTGGCTTGAGATTATTTGCCATGTCGACTACTTGTTGATCATAAAAGTAGAGACCTGTTACTGCATAATTTGACTTAGCTTGTTTTGGTTTTTCTTCAAGACTGACAGCGGCTCCGGTTTTATCAAACTCGACTACGCCGTACTGCTCTGGATTACTAACCCAATACCCGAAGACAGTTGCCCCCGCGTCCCTACTGGCCGCCAACTGTATTTTAGCCGCAAGTCCATCACCGTAAAAGATGTTATCCCCTAACACTAATGCGCAGCCTTCGTCCCCAATGAACTTCTGTCCAATAATAAACGCCTGCGCAATCCCCTCAGGTCGCGGTTGGGGCGCATAACAGATATTTATTCCCCATTGTGTTCCATCCTGGAGAAGTTGCTGATATAACGGCAAGTCTTGCGGTGTTGAAATAACTTGTATATCTGATATTCCTGCCAGCATTAGCGTAGTAAGCGGATAATAGATCATCGGCTTATCATATATAGGCATAAGTTGTTTGCTTACTACTTTAGTCAGCGGATACAATCTTGTACCTGAACCGCCGGCTAAAACAATGCCTTTTTTAATCATACTTCACACTCCTGGCCGTTAATAAGCCTTAGCTACTCTGACACCTTCACACCAGTCCAGATTATCCAAATACCATTTGACAGTTTTACTCAGCCCGGTTTCAAAAGATTCTTGCGGAATCCACCCGAGCTCAGCTTTTAATTTAGAAGAATCAATAGCATAGCGACGATCATGACCTGGGCGATCTTGTACATAAGTAACAAGCTCACGATAACTGCCCCCCTTATGACGAGGCTGCATTTTATCCAGCAAATCACATATCCCTTGGACTACCTGCAAATTAGTCTTCTCGGTATTGCCACCGACATTATAGACTTCTCCGGGCTGACCTTGTGTTAATACTTTTAAAATGGCGCTGCAGTGATCAAGCACGAAGAGCCAATCCCGAATATTACTGCCATCACCATATATAGGTAATGGCTCACCTTTAAGCGCAGTCAGTATCATCAAAGGAATAAGCTTTTCAGGAAATTGATAAGGCCCATAATTATTGGAACAGTTGGTTATTAACACTGGTAAGCCATAGGTTTGAAAATAAGCCCGCACCAAGTGATCGGATGCGGCCTTTGATGCAGAATACGGCGAATTAGGCGCATACTTTGTTTCTTCTGTAAAATAGCCTTCAGGCCCTAAGGAACCGTAAACCTCATCAGTAGATATGTGCAGAAAACGAAAAGCGGCTTTCTGTGCAGAACTTTGGCACAACCAGTAATCTCGAACACACTCTAACAGTTCAAAAGTTCCCACAATATTGGTTTGAACAAAGTCTCCCGGCCCGTCAATTGACCGGTCTACATGTGATTCGGCTGCCAGGTGAACAACTCCGTCAGGCCGATACTGATCAAGTAATTGTTTTATCAGAGTCTGATCCTGAATTGATCCTTTAATAAATATATGGCGGGGATGATGGAATATAGAGGCCAAAGAATTCAGATTACCTGCATAGGTCAGCTTATCAAGATTTATAATTCTGTAACTGGTATTTGCCATAATATAATGAACAAAATTACTGCCGATGAAGCCAGCTCCGCCAGTAATAAGCAGTGTCTGCAATAAACATCGCCTCCTGAGAATTGATCAAGAATCAACAACTCGTTCCCTACTAATCTTTCAGTATCATTGAATATTCCATTATATGATGCGTTAACTCTTGTTGGCACAAGGTCTTACGAATAGGACAGTAACGCTTATAAACGTAAATAGTAAAACCCTATCGATAGACCTAAAACAAAACCGTTACTCTAACTATATAAATTCTAGGTTGCCTGGTAGCTTAACATACATGAATAATGCCAAAAGCCCCGGATATCGCCAGGGCTTTTGGCATTATTCATGTATTTATGTTACTCATGATTTGATTATCTTACATAGACTCGATAGGTAACACTCACATGTCCTAAAGCATATAGTAATGTAAAAATTTATGTGGAGTAAAGACTTTCACTAATATGAGCCCGTTTAATCCTACTCCCCAAAAAAGAAGGTATTTTATGCAAAAAATTGCGTTGATTACTGGCATCACTGGCCAAGATGGAGCTTACTTAGCTGAGTTTTTGTTAAATAAAGGGTATTATGTACATGGAATAAAACGAAGAACCTCGCAGTTTAACACCGCTCGGATTGATCACTTATATAAAGATATTCACGAAACTGACATTCACTTTTTTCTCCATTATGGTGATCTTACCGATTCTACAAATCTAATTCGTATCATTCAACAAGTCCAACCTGACGAAATTTACAACCTGGCTGCGCAAAGTCACGTACAGGTTTCATTTGAAACTCCGGAATATACAGCTAATGTCGATGCTGTCGGAACTTTAAGACTGCTCGAGGCCATTCGAATCATCGTCTTGACAACAAAAACCCGGATATATCAAGCATCCACTAGTGAGTTATTTGGTAAGGTACAAGAAATACCACAAAAGGAGACTACACCTTTTTATCCGCGGAGGGACCTTTGTAACCCGTAAAATCACCAGGGCTGCCGCACGGATTAAGCTTGGAATGCAAGAAAACTTATATCTTGGTAATCTTGATGCCAAACGAGACTGGGGTTATGCCGGCGACTATGTGAAAGCTATGTGGATGATACTTCAGCAAGAGCAGCCGGAGGATTATGTTATTGCCACCGGAGAAACTCATTCGGTACGAGAGTTTGTTGAGTTGGCGTTTAGACATGTTGGTATTAATATTATTTGGCGAGGCATGGGACTGAATGAAAAGGGAGTAGATGCAGCTAGCGGCAAAGAAATTGTCCGTATAGACCCTCGCTATTTTAGACCAACCGAAGTAGAGATTTTACTAGGTGATCCGACCAAAGCAAGAAAAAAATTAGGATGGAAATCGGAGACCAGCTTCGAAGAGCTGGTAAGTATGATGGTTACTGCAGATCTCAATAATACGCAACGGGATCTACTATGCAAAAAAAAAAACGGTTTTAGGGTTAGCAACTGGATCGAGTAAAGGCAGTGCTATTACTGCGCTGGAGGAATTGCAATGGACCTAAATGCTAAAATCTACGTTGCAGGAAGCCGTGGTTTGGTAGGCTCCGCTATTGTACGTAGATTAAAAGAATTTGGTTATAAAAATATATTGGAAAAAACAAGTGAAGAACTTGACCTGAGGAATCAAGCAGGAGTTGAAAACTTTTTTTGCATTGAGCGTCCAGAATATGTCTTTTTAGCTGCTGCTAAGGTAGGAGGTATTCAGGCCAATAATAACCTTCCTGCAGAATTTATCTATGATAACCTTATGATTGAAGCCAACGTAATTCACAGTGCTCACAAATATAAAATTAGCAAACTTTTGTTTCTTGGCAGCTCATGTATTTACCCTAAATACGCTCCGCAACCATTAAAAGAAGAATACCTGCTAACAGGGGAACTAGAACCGACAAATGAACCTTATGCCATAGCCAAAATATCAGGAATAAAACTGTGCCAGGCTTACCGCCGGCAGTATGGCGATAACTTTATATCAGTAATGCCGACTAATTTATATGGCATCAATGATAATTACAACCTGGACACTTCACATGTACTTCCTGCTCTTATGAGAAAGTTTCATGAAGCAAAGCTATCTGGTACACCTTCAGTTACTATATGGGGAAGTGGGAAGCCTAGACGGGAATTCCTATATGTTGATGACTTAGCCAATGCTTGTTGTTTTCTGATGCAGCACTATAACGACGGCGGAATCGTTAATATCGGTACAGGGATGGATATTACGATTGCTGAACTTGCTGCTATAATGGCAGAGATTACAGGCTTTACAGGTGAAATTGTTTATGATACAGCCAAACCTGATGGAACACCTATTAAATGCCTGGATGTCAGTAGAATAAATAGGCTGGGATGGTCTGCGCATACACCATTAAAAGAGGGAATTGAGATAACCTATCAATGGTATTCAGGAACAGGATCCTCTTGTTATATGACAGAAAAGTATTAAATATGGTATTGTGGATGAAAATCCCGCTTGAACTCATGCTCAAGCGGGTCTTAGCCTAGTTCATTCACGAAACTTAAGCTATGCCGGCAAGTATATGAAATCTATGTGGATGATGCTTCAACAATAACAGCCGAATGACTATATTACGCCGCAGGCGGTGTGTTTTAAAATGAAAGTAATCGGATTAATTGGTTGTGGAGCTTGGGGTAAAAGCATTTTACGGGATTTAATTCTATTAAACTGCAAAATATATGTAGTTGACACTGATTGCCAGGCACTATCTAATGCGTTAAAGCTTGGAGCTGCGGATGCCTTTTGTAACATCAACGATTTACCCAATTGTGACGGTTTTGTAGTTGCTGTACCTATTCCTGATTTAGCAAAAGAGTGTGCCGGATTATTGAAATATAAGAAACCTATATTTTCAGAAAAAACACTTTGTCTTTCTCTGCAAGATTTCAATCTTCTGGAAAGTTTAGGCGGACTAGAATATATCTGTGTTATGCATAAATGGCACTACCACGCGGGTGTTGAAGCATTGCGCATAATTGCGCAATCAGGAAGGGTCGGCAAACTAGAAGAGATCTTTACAACCAGGCATGCATGGGTAAATGATTTTCATGGAGGAGATGTTTTTTGGACGCAAGCAGTTCACGATCTAACAATTATCAAGCATATTCTAGGGTATATTCCAACAAAGATTAAAGAAATCAATGTAATAAAAAATGATAGTGATTTACCTGTCAGTTTTACTGCGATGTTAGGCGATAAGCCTACGATTGTTATTTCTGTTAACGGCAGACACTGCCGAAAAATCAGTGGTGTCAGCATCCATGGAAATAAAGGCTCTGCTGCGCTTAATGACGCTTATGATGACCATATTATAGTAAGAGATGAAGATGTTTATGAAAAGATACCTATCGATACAACCTTTCCTCTATATTTAGAACTAAAAGAGTTTGTTACGTATTTATATAAT
This sequence comes from Sporomusa malonica, assembly GCF_900176355.1. Classification (GTDB taxonomy): domain Bacteria; phylum Bacillota; class Negativicutes; order Sporomusales; family Sporomusaceae; genus Sporomusa; species Sporomusa malonica. The sequence continues at coordinate 12,113 of NZ_FWXI01000031.1, forward strand.
GGATGTAAACCACGTTGCAATCTTCAATCTGCAAAAGAAGTGACTCAAGCAATTCTAAAGCTTAGAAAAGCTGCTAAACTAATTTAGCAAATATATCTCTTTATAAAGGAGATTCTTATGACAGACAATCAAGCTAAGATTTTCGCTCCCTCCAAAGTATCTATAGATAATAAAAAAATTGAAACCTATTTAAATGGCGGACGAATATACCCTACAACAGTCGAATTAGACTTAACTCAACGTTGCACACGTTCCTGCGCCGGCTGTCCATATGCCGCAGCCAGAAAATCAGCGCTTACACTGCAGCTGCCTTTTTTGGATAGACTATTTAGCGTATTAGGCCCTCATACTCCTGGTATTGTATTTTCCGGAGGCGAATCAACAATAGTACCTCATTTCCCTGAAACAGTTACATTGGCAAAGCAGAAAGGGTTTAAAGAGATTGCTGTTATCTCAAATGGTGCCAATATCCATCTCCCTGAGATACAGGCTGCGCTATTGGCGCAGGTGACTGCTATCCGCATATCGTTGTATGATTGGCAAGAAAACGATTCAGATTTTTTCATAAATACTTTGAAAAAGATTGAAGGTCTTCGTAATTTAATAGAAAAAAGCGGCAGCAAGCTTGAAATTGGTGCTTCGATGCTAACACGCAACGATTTAACCCATAGGTTTAACTCGGTAGGACAACAAGCCTTCGCTGCCGGGATACACTGGTTATATTTTCATCCTTATTGTGTCGATTGGGATAAGAACTATCCAGTTCAGGCAGATCAAACAGGGGTATTAGCAGCAATTGAAAAATTAGAAGAAGCAGTACCTAAAAATGCTGACATCCACGTCCCTCTTGAGCGTTATTCCAAAGAACCACTATATTTCGAAAAATTACATGGTTCTTACTTTTTAATACAAATCGGGGCAGATGGTATTAACTATGCTGGGCCGGAAAGCAAATATGCAAACGATGCAGAATTATTAAATCTTAATGATTACTTAGAGGATGATTTCTTATGGCATCCCCAAAGAATTAACCGATTAAATCAGTTTAACAGCAGTAATTACCGTTTTATCGGAACAAAACACAGACCACCGATGTTTAGTGATTATATACAAAAGTTAATACAGCTTCGCAATAATAATATAGATGGAGAGTATTTAACAAAAGCCTCTGCCAAATTTTCGTATCCTACTATAATATAAGGTATTTCACTATGGAAAGCAGGGCAACAGTCATTATACCTACTTTTGGAGATGCCAAATTCGCTTGTTGGGCAATTAAAAGCGTACAAGAACAAACAATTAAGGATATTGAAATATGCATAATATGTGATGGATCGCCAGAAAACATGGTTGCACTTTTCAAGAATATAGCAAAAGAAGATGTCCGCATCAAGGTTTTTACGTACCCAAAATCACCGAGAACAGGTGAACCTTACCGGGATGCTGTGATCAAGCAAACTACTGGTAAAATAATTTGTTATTGCAGTCATGATGACTTATGGCTGCCTAATCATGTGCAGGAGCTGGAAAAAACTCTGCATACATGCTGGTTTACTCATTCGATACATGCGGTAGTAAATATGCCTGATAAAGAAAACACTGCTTGTGCCGAGCCTTTGGCGAAAGCAGAAAGCCGCCTGTGCCCTTCGGGTAATATTGCCCTTATCCAGGCGGAAAGTTATTCTGGTAGCAGTTTGTTTAGTCATATTTATTGGGCGGATTTACAAGATCCAATTATCATAGATAAAATGCTTAATGGGCGAAATTTTTTTGGATTAACTTATGGAGCTCATACTAGAGAAAGTTATGTTAATTTAGAAGAAGGATGGATAACTACTCCGGTTAAGAATATCCCGACTGATTTATATATGTGGTGCAAATTTTTGTCGGGTTATAAAGAGCGTTGTAAAACAACTATGAAAATTACAGCATTAAGTTTTCCTAAGCTCTATAGAAAAGAATGGTCAGAACAACAGCGTGATGATGAATTAAAACTATACTTTGAAAAAATACTAGATCCATCATTTTTAAAAAGGATCGATAATATATCATAAAAATAAGCCGCGAATTTTCGTGGCTTATTTATGTGTGTCCTTGTTACATTTTCGTCTAATCTACTCCTGCACTCGCTTCAGCCATGCCATTGGCCAATGTGTAATATTATGCTCTAACTCACTTTCATTAAATTCCCATACAGGTTTCTCGTAAGCAAACTCCTTATGTTTTTCTAGAAAGTCATGAACTGCACTAACTGGATTATCTACTTGCCAAGTTACATTACCTCGCGGTACGTCATACAGCTCTTGCATGAGGCCATCTGTTACTACAATATAGGATCCTATCGAAACTAGATCATGATAAGCTTCTAATTCATTAAAAACGTGTTCACGGCTATGACTTGAATCCAAAATCACCAAAACTTTTTCTCCTTCTTTAACAAAAGACTTTACTTTTTTTATAACATTATCTGCTATCGAATTACCTTCAACTAAAGTAATATAAGAAGCTAACTCATGTTCTTCAATCAGTTGTCTATTATGGGGTCGAATATCAATATCTATGCCAATAACTCTTCCTTTTCCCATCATCTTGCATAAACTTGCATAATACACAAGCGAGCCTCCGTGTGCTACACCTGTCTCAATAATTAAATCAGGTTGTACTCTATAAATGACTTCCTGGATACGGATCATGTCTTCAGGCAACTGAATAACAGGTCTCCCCATCCAGGTAAAAGTATACGTATATTTCTGGTTCCAACCAATCTTTACCCATTGTTTTGTAATTATTTCGAAGGCTTCTTTGCTATACAATTCAAATGAATGACATACATTGTCGTGTTCGTAAGACAATTCTTTTTTTTTGTCATCAATTATTATTCTCAATATTCTACCTCCTGAATGTATTACATGAGCTTAATTAACTTAAGATCAATGTTTTTAAGTGCCAAAATTTCTTGTATCTCCGACATATAATTCGGATTCATAATGATAGCATGCGTCCCCCCTTTGCGTACTGCTGATTCAACATTAGTAATTAGGTGTCCCGTTCCTGGAATATAATTTCCCTGTTTATTTGGGTTTATATCAATGGCACAATTAATTAAATTACAGTTAGGATCAATCAAATTGGCAAATGTAACTCCTTTCGCGCCAGCTCCCCAAATAGCTACTTTATAGTTTCTTTGATGCAATGCACTTATTTTATTACGCCAATTGTTAACCATTAGATTTTCAACTTTAACGAAGTTATCAATAACTTGCTTAAATTCTCTCCAGCAAAAAGGCTCTTGAGTAATTCTATTTCCCGTACCAGAATCGAAGGCGGCTTCGGCCCATAAGTATTGTCCTTCAAAAATATGGTTAATCTGTCTTATAGTTAAACCACTGGAGGAAAAAGCAGTTAGAATCGAATTCATATTAAAATATGAGCAATGCTCATAAAAAAAGTCCCAGAACACGTGGTTTTCCAATATCCAGTTAATGCAGGGTGTTTCAAAAAAGAGTATTGTCTCTTTTGGGTTACGTAAGGCTTTACGAATATTGCCCAATAACATTAAAGGATCAGAAATATGCTCAATTACGTGTCTACATACTATAATATCGGCATCTATATCAATATATTTCTCACTATAATAGTCTTTTTGAAAAGAAAGACGACCATCAAATAATATATCTTCGCCTCGATAACTAGGATCAAATCCAAATCCATAATTTCCATATTTGGGATTTTCTACTAACTTCTTTAGGAATTCACCTTGACCACATCCAATTTCAATAATTCGCGAATTTCTAATTTTGTATTCTTCTAGTAAGTACTCGATTAAGCCACTCACATAATTATTAAAATAATTAGAGTGAAATTGACAGTTTTCATATGCTTGATTATAAATTATTTTGTTTTCATTAAAATCTCCATTAAAAACAAAACCACATTCCTGGCACGCTAAGAGTGAGATTTTCCCATCCTTTAATTGAGTCGCTACTGATTGGTCTGGAATTATTATATTTTGAAAGATAGGGGTGTTTTTACGTTCCAAAAACAAATAACTATGTTTTGAGTCACACACCGGACAATTTAAATTCATGCTTTTTTCTCCCGGTCAATTCAAGTAATTCTGCCACCATTGTATTGTCTTTTGTATACCTTCGTTGATTTTATATCTTGGTTTCCAACTTACTTCATTCAATAATCTCTCGACATTGGCACACAAAAGTGACGGTTCTCCACGGCTTGACTCGACTGCCTCAAAATGTAGCAATTCAGGATTACCTATGTAATAGGCAATCGTTTTTGCTAACTCACCAATTTTGATTGGTTCTCCAGATGCAATATTGACAGGACCGGTAACCGAACTATCTAACAAAGCGCAAAAAGCATCAGCAACATCCTCAACATATAAAAAATCTCGGTATCGATCCCCGTGTATGCATACAGCCGGTTCACCCTGCAGCAGTGATTTTACTGTTGCTGCTACAAGACGTGAGGCTGCTTCGTGTGGACCGTAGAGAAAAAATATTCTCCCCCAAGCAGCACTTATGCCACTTGCTAAACAAAATGCATTCATAAACGCATTAAGGGAATTTTTGCATATACCATAATATGAACTTGGCTGACAAGGCGTTAATTGCTCTGTTAAATACCCATAACGCCAATCATATTCAGCGCAAGTTCCCGCAAACACAGTGCGTACTCCTCCATTTTTCTGAAATGAGCTCAGCATTTCCATACTAGCTCTTACCCAATGAAAATTTTCAGCACTCGTCATATATGAATTAGGTTCTACATTCCACGCAAAATGAAGAAGATGAGACGGTCTAATCGCCTGAAAAATATTTTCTACTTGAGTAGAACTAAATATATTTACCCTGTGCCAATAAGCATTTGCAGTCAAATTAAAATTTGTTCTAGAGATGGCATGGACCTCGTATCCACGTCTTATAAGTCCATCAATTGCATGACGGCCAATAAAACCACATGCGCCAGTCAATACTACTTTTTTCATTCTGACCACCAATCATATGCTTGATCTTTTTTTGACATGATTTTTTCAGTTATCGGCCATTCCATGCCAAAACTCGGATCATCCCACCGTACACCCCAAGCAGCTTCTGGATGATAAAAATCGCTCAGCTGATAAAATACACATGTATCATCTTGTAATGTTTGAAATCCGTGTGCAACTCCTTCTGGAATATACAGCATACGGTAATTTGAAGCAGATAATTCAAAGGCTTTCCATTGCCTGAATGTTGGTGAATCTCGCCTCAAATCAAGAATCACATCATATATAGATCCTGCAATACACGTCACCAGTTTGGCTTCTTCATATGGCGCACTCTGATAATGCATGCCGCGAAGCGTACCTCGACTAATATTATAGGATAGATTGCACTGAACTAAATTCGAATTTAAGCCATGTTCCTTAAATTCCTTTTCACACCACATGCGCGCAAAAAAGCCCCTATTATCTTTTATCAGCTCCAGATCTATACAGTATGCACCAGAAATGCCTGTTTCTGTAAAGATCATCTATAATACCTCCACAGCCGGAATCGCTACAATAAATCTACCGCCCCATTCTTTAATGTATTCCAGTTGCTCCATAATCTCATCTTTAATATTCCATGGCAAAATCAGAACATAATCAGGCTGTGTTTCCCTAATCTTTTTGGGGTCGAAAATCGGAATATGGGTCCCGGGCAAAAATTTCTCCTGTTTATGCGGACTACGATCCACCGTATACTCAATAAAGTCAGTCCTTATACCGCAATAATTTAATAACGTGTTCCCTTTAGCTGGCGCACCATATCCTACGATGGTTTTTCCTTGTTTTTTTAAGGCCACCAAAGCTTCTAACAATTCAAACTTTAGAGACTTCACTTTTTCGGCGAATGTATAATAGGTTTCTATTTTGTTTAAGCCAAATGCTATTTCTTTATCCTTCATGCTAGTAACGCGCTCTGTCAGTGCATACTCAGCATGATCGGCATGACAGGCATACACTCTTAGTGAACCACCATGAGTTGACAATTCTTCCACATCAAAAACTTTTAAGCCATGAACATCAAAAATTTCCTCTACTGTACTAAAAGATAAGTAAGAAAAGTGTTCGTGATAAATTGTATCGAACTGCCTATCTTCCATAAGTTTTAACAAATGGGGAAATTCCATTGTGATAATACCATCTTTTTGTAAAATGATTTGCATCCCAGCAACAAAGTCATTGATATCAGGCACATGAGCCAGTACATTATTCCCCAGTAACAAACCAGCGCTTATTCCCTCACTTGTCAGTTTTTGTGCCAAAGTTCTACCGAAAAAGCTTACTAATGTAGGAATACCTTTTGCCATAGCTGCTTGAGCAACATTGCCTGCCGGTTCTATACCCAACACCGGAGTACCTCTAGCTTTAAAGTATTGCAGTAAATAGCCGTCGTTACTGGCAATTTCAATTACAAGCTTCTCATTTATTTTTGCAAAACGCTCACACATTGCTTCGGTATATTGCCGCGCATGGGTGAGCCAAGTATCAGAATATGAACTAAAATAAGCATAATCACTAAATATCTCATCCGGGCTTGCGAATTCCTCTAACTGAACTAAAAAACACTTCGGACATACAAAAGTATGAAGTGGATAATATACTTCTTTATCATTAAGCTGATCAACGGTTATATACGAATTAGATAAAGGAGACATTCCTAAATCGACTACCGTATCGGCCACCTGAGTATGACAAAACCGGCATTTTCTGGTAGGCATTTTAATTCTCCTTATACAATTTTTCGTACTTTGCTATCTGCTCTAACATTAGTGCTTGCGCATCCGCACCATCATAAAATCTTTTATACCAGCCAACCGTCATAGCTAATGTATCCTGCATACTTAAAACAGGACGCCAGCCTAATTTCTGATTGGCTTTGGTGGAATCCAATTTTAAATAGTGAGCTTCATGCAAAGTATCGTCTTGTTTTACTAACCATTTTACATCCGAATCCCACAAGCGGCACAAGCCGTCAACCAAGCTTTCTACTGAGCAGGCATGGTTTTCATCCGGACCAAAATTCCAGCCCTCTGCAAAGCTAAGACCGTCATCACAGAGTTTTTGCGCCAGCAGCAAATAACCAGCCAATGGTTCCAACACATGCTGCCAAGGTCGAATGGATTTCGGGTTTCGTATGACCACTGGCTTACATTGATGAAGGGCACGGATGCTGTCAGGTATAATTCTATCGGCTGACCAATCACCGCCGCCGATTACATTCCCAGCCCTGGCACTGGCAACTTTCGCAGCATGCGTTGATGAATAAAAAGAACGGCGATAGCTTGCGATGACCAGTTCAGCGCAACCTTTACTACAGCTATAAGGATCATACCCTCCCATTGGTTCATCTTCGCGGTATCCCCAAACCCGCTCTCGATTTTCATAGCATTTATCGCTGGTGACAATGACAATTCCCCTGATGCTGTCAACATGGCGTGCCACATCTAACACGTTTGCCGTACCAATAATGTTAGTTGATAGTGTTTCGATGGGAAATTGATAAGAATACCGTACCAAGGACTGAGCCGCCATATGAATAAGTATCTCTGGCCTGCACTCCTCAAGTGCCTGTTTTAATTTAGCTAAATCCAATATATCGCCATTGAGTGATTGCATTCCGACAGCAACACGAGCTTCCTTAAATAACGACGGTAACGAAGGTGCTTCTAAGGAATAGCCAACTACCTGCGCACCGAGAGATTGGAGCCATAAACTCAACCAACTGCCTTTAAAGCCTGTATGACCTGTAAGAAAAACACGCTTGTTCTGCCAAAATTGTTTCATCATCCCCAAACCTTCCAAGGGGCTTTTTGGGAATTCCAGAGTTCTTCCAACTTTATCTTATCCCGCAGCGTGTCCATCGGTTGCCAGAATCCGTTATGCTTGTAAGCAGAAAGTTGCGAGTTTTGTGCCAGTATTTCCATCGGTTCGTACTCCCAACTCGTAGAATCGCCCGCAATCAGTTCAAAAACTTTAGGCTCCAAAACAAAAAATCCGCCATTAATCCAGCCACCTTCTCCCTGAGGTTTCTCCTTAAAAGCAGTAATTCGACATCCTTCCAGAGCTAATGCGCCAAATCGCCCTGGAGGTTGAACAGCTGTCAAAGTGGCCCAAGTTCCCTGTGCGCGATGAAAATCGATAAGCTTATTTATATTAACATCGCTAACTCCATCACCATATGTGAAACAAAAAGTTTCATTTCCAACAAACTTCATTACCCTTTTGAGACGTCCACCTGTCATTGTGTGCTCTCCGGTATCAACCAAAGTTATTTTCCATGGCTCGGAATGTCTATCATGAACTTTTACAGAATTATTGACCATATCTATCGTCACATCAGATGTATGCAAAAAATAATTAGCAAAATATCCTTTAACCAAATAACCCTTATAACCGCAGCAAATTATGAATTCATTTATCCCGTAAGCGGAGTATATTTTCATAATATGCCATAGAATAGGTTTGCCTCCAATTTCAACCATTGGTTTTGGTTTTAAGTGTGTTTCTTCAGAAATACGGGTACCAAATCCACCAACTAAGATAACAGCTTTCATAATACTGGTTATCCTCCGTCACAACAATCATGATTTTCACTCAAATTTTTTCATCAAGCAAATATTGTTCTAATACATAATAAGGTTGCTGAACTTTATTGTGTTGTGATTCCTTTTCATAATTAGTAAAATTTGAAAGAGTAATAGTAGTTAATAAAAAGAGAAGCCTTCTCTTTTCTTCATTAGTAAAAGCAGCTTCATTTAATATTAAATCACTACAAGCTTTGTAAAATGGAAAATATATAAAAACTCTACCTGCAGAGGGGTAAAATGGCTTGAGTACATAGTTATTACCATCTACACCTGCAGTATACAAGTATTCAGGTATTATTTGATAACCATTTAGGATTATTTGCTTTAAAACAAAATAGCAATCAAACCAATCAAATGGTTGTTCATTAATCACCCATTCAATTAAGCTTTTTTTATGAATTCCATAAATTAATGAAGATTGCATATTATTTAAAAATATTATTGCGTTTTCGTAAATGGTTTTGGCGGGGGATATTTCCAAGATTGGAAATTTATATCTTAGACCTGAGCCACGAATTATAACTCCGATACCACTCATAACAGAACCAACATTATCTGTAAACTTCTCCATACATGCGCTAACGAAGTTAGAGGACCATTCGTCATCATCAGATGCCCACATAAAATATTCCCCGGATGCTTTATTGAGTAGAAACTTAAAGTTATTAAAAGGTCCAATATTTTCATCGTGCCTATAGCTTATTATTCTTTTATCTTTTGAGGCTAAATCATTTATAATAGTTTGTGTTTCGTGACTTGAGGAACAGTTATCGCCTATGATAATCTCCAAATTTTTATAAGTTTGTCCAGTAATTTGTTTTAAAGTCCGTTGCAATCCACATGGTCTATTAAAAGTCGGAATAGCAACCGTAACCAATGGTTTATGCAAACTCCCCCTCCTTTCGAATACTTATGAGAAGTAATAACCAGCATCTTGTTACACCTTAGACATCATATAATACGCCCACATATACTAACGTGTGACATTGTAAAAAAACTTCTTTAGTTGAGCACTACTCTTTACAATGTTTCATATTATACTAAAGGCTAAAAGTAACCCTCAACTATTGGAGGCGTGGTATGCAAAGGTTTTATTCTCAGTTTATTAAAAAGGGTACCTTGGTTTTCGATGTAGGCGCGAATATTGGAAATAGAACCGAAACTTTTTTGAATCTTGGGGCTACTGTGATAGCAATTGAGCCTCAACCCTATTGCGCAGACATACTTATACAAAAGTATTCCAGTAATGAGAATTTCACGATCGTCCAGAAAGCTCTTGGTAATTGCGCGGGCAAAAGTAAAATGTGGATTAACAGTGCCCATGTTATTTCATCATTATCAGAGGAATGGATAAAACGGACAACTTCTACAAATCGTTTTGGCACTGGACAACAATATTACACATCCTGTAACGTCGAGGTTACAACCCTAGATAATTTAATTCAACAATTTGGAAAGCCCGACTTTTGTAAAATTGATGTTGAGGGATTTGAATTTGAGGTTCTCCAAGGTTTGTCTCAGCCTATAAAAACTTTATCATTCGAGTACACTCGCGAATATAGTGAGGCATCGGAAAACTGCATAAACCATTTGGTGAATATGGGTAACTATCGCTTTAATTATTCTTCTGGAGAATCAATGCGTCTTAAATTACGTAACTGGGTTGATGCACAAACGATCTGCAACTGTATAAAATCCTTTTCAGGACTTGAGTGGGGAGATATTTATGCCTGCTACAAAGGGGAAGACTCTAATGAAAGAACTTGAAGTTTTTATTACTGTTCATGACCAAGAAAGAATATTAGATTTTGAAAGTAGTAAAAGTGTAAAGCACTTATCATCATATAAATATGTTTTTGTCGGCAATGGAGATATAACAAAAGTTTCTCATTTGGATAATATTGTTGTAGCAAGACAGTTGCCGTTTAATATAGAAGAGGAGGAATATAAACTTCTGGTTAGTTACACAGCTTGGTATGCATTGGTTATGAATAACTTAATTGATTCAGAATATGTTGCGTTAATTCATTATGATGTTAAATTAAATGAAGACTTTGAAAGAAGTACTCTTTCGTGCTTACAAACAAATGGTAACCAAATACTAGGTTATGTACCCTTTTCTATGCTTCATCGTGACTTCTTGGAAATTAATATAGGTACACATCCATTGTTTATTGCTATGCAGAACAACTATCATGTTGATATTTATGATTTAATAAAAGAGTATATAGCAAGAACAAATGATACTACTTGGCCATCAGCGGATCAAATTGCAGTTTCAGCACCTATGTTATGCAAATTTGTAAAGTGGTTTATTCCTTTAATTAACGATTTAAAACTATATAGGGGCTGCGGTCATTCGTTTGAAAGAAGTATTAAGTTTTTTTGCATACTTAATAATATACCTAATTCATATATGCCAAATGTTTTGAAACACTATCAACTTGATTCGCATGGAACTCAATTTACCCAAAAGCGACCCCAGTCTTTAAAAAATATACAATAACTAAATGCAAAAATGAGAGCTCGAAGTTATTGACTTAGCGAAACTAGCAATGTGATGTCAAGTGGATATTTGTAGGGCAGACCATAATTAATAAGAAAAGGGGTAGACGAATTTTTCTCGTCTACCCTTTATTTATACTTTCTATTGCTTCGTTATAATAACCCATCAGCTCAGTGTACAAATCTTTATTCTCTAGAAATGCTATGACCGCTTGAGGGAATGAAAGTCGAATACTTCCAACCCATGAGCAAATAGCAGCTTTATAATCTTCGTCTGAAATAAATAATTGCTCATTATATGATAGGGTAATTAGTTTGTACCAATCAATCATTCCTCGAACTGCTAAATCTCTGTTCCAGCTATTTTGCCCTGGGTGAATTCGAAAGCAGCTTAGTGGCTCCCGAATATAGATCAGGTCACCACTTGCAAGCAACTTCAGCCATACCCCAACATCTATCAGACATCCCATTTCATACCCCATATAATCAATTATCTTACCTTCAATATCTACCTTTCGAAAGAGCGTTGTTGTCGGTTCCCCAATTACGTTAGCAAGATTTTTTAAAATATACTTACCTATTTCTTTACCGCTAACTCTCTTTGTTTCGTTGTAAAAAGGCTGAGTTATAGGAAGGTCTGGTCTGACCCTATCAACTAAATCAATTATTTTTCTATACGATGTGACTAATTTTATATTGTCATCATTCAAAAGATAATTTATCATGACACTAACCTTGTTAGGCATATAAATATCATCATGGCATAAATAGCTGATATAATCACCGCTGCACACTTCAAAGCACTTTTGAAAGTTAATAACACCTCTGCCACCTAACGGTCCACCGTTATGATAATACTTAATATTTTTGTACTTCGTCTGATACTGCTCTACCAATAACCTTACATCTGTGGTGGTACTATCATCACAAATAACTATTTCAAAATTAGGATAGTCTTGCTCTAAGGCGCTAATAAGAGTCTTTTTCAAGAATATCGTTTGATTGTAAGTAGGAATTAGTATACTGACTAAAGGACTGTTTATATCTGAATTCATCTATTTCCTCCATCTGAATAACTCTGTAATGTTAAAGGTATCTTTCTCCAATATTTCTTTTTCTAATGAACTTAGCAGGAACACCATACCAAACCGATTGACTCTCAATATTTTTAACAACAACTGCCCCAGCCCCTATTAGACTATGTGCACCAATAATTATTTTATGAATAACTTTAGCCCCTAAAGATACAGTGGAAAAGTCATCTATTATCACGTTTCCTCCTGTGACTGCACCCGGTGAAATATTTACATAATTACCCAAACTATTATCATGATCGAGTGAAGAATTTGTATTTATAATACAATGCTTACCAATTTTAGTGTCACTATTAATAATACTCCCAGCCATTACAACTGTGCCTTCACCAATTATGACTCCTTTAGCAATAGTAGCTGAAGGGTGAATTGCTTTTATAAATTTAAAATCCGGCTTTATTTGAGTAACTTTATTTACAACTTGATTTCTAACCCAATTATCTCCTATTGCGACAATTCCGTGTGTAATATTTTGATATTCTGAGCTTTCTAAAACTAATTCATCCCCTAGAATTTTGTAGCCAAATACATCTATTCCAGCAGTTCTGAAACCATCAATCAATCCTACAATGTTAAATTTTGTTTGTTTTTCAATAATATCAATTACAACTTTAGCATGACCTCCAGATCCAATTACAATTACATTATTAATTATAGTGTCTTCATCCCCTTACATAAAATACTCAATTATTTGGGACGTTGACGCTAAATTACGAAACTATATTTAGATATATATCTTGTATTATTTGGCAAATCTTTTCAACAGAGTCTAACTCCAATTCTCCGTACATAGGTAATGTTAAAACTCTATCGGCAATATATCTTGAATTAGGTATGTTGCATTGAAACTTACTTTTATAACAATCAAAATCTACTGTTAGCGGGTAGAAATATTTGCGTGTAAAAACATTATAACTTTGAAGTTTTTCATATAGCGAATCTCTAGTTAGACCATAGTCATTTTCTTGTATTATTATAGGGAAATAAGCATAATTATGCCTAATGTTCGGCATATCTTCTAAGAATTTTATGCCATGAATTGTTTTTAGACATTTTCTATACATGTATGCTATCTTCTGTCTTTTAGAGATTTCCTCATCCACATAGTGTAAATTAACAAGACCCATAGCTGCTTGAAATTCATTCATCTTGGCGTTTGTTCCAGTAATCGCCACCATCTCAGGACCTGTGATACCAAAATTCCTCAATAAGTTAAACTCTTTTTTAAATACTTCGTTTTCATAAGTCAAAATTCCACCCTCAATAGAATGAAAAACTTTAGTCGCATGCATCGAAAACATTGATACATCACCGAAAGTCCCGATTCCTTTTCCATCCACTTCTACACCAAAAACGTGTGCGGCATCATAGATAACACTTAATCCATGCTTCTTGGCTATTTTCTCTATCGCATATACATTGCATGGATATCCAAATACATGAACGGGGAGGAGAGCCGAGGTATTCTTAGTAATCAGATTTTCAATTTTAGATATACTCATAGTACATGTATCAATATCGATATCGCAAAAAACAGGAGTTAGACCACAATTTATAAGAGCGTGCGTAGTAGACGCAAAAGTAAACGGAGTGGTAATCACCTCGCCTGTCAGTCCTAAAGCTTTAATAGCTATTTCTAACGCTAAGTGACCGTTACAAAAAACTGTAGCATTTGAAACTTTTAAATAAATGTTCAATTTTTCCTCAAACTCATTATGCAATAATCCGCAATTTGTTAACCATCTCTTTTCCCATATCTGGTCGATTTTTTTCTTATATTCATCCACGGGTGGCATAAAAGATTTTGTAACAAATATAGGATCTTTAAATGGTTCTATTATTACAACACACCCCCTTCACATAATTAATTTGATAGTTGTAAAGAAAACACGGCTTGCGCCGAGCCTCTGGCGAAAGTGGAAGCCGATGTTGCCCTTATCCAGACGGAAAGTTATACTTTCTAACAGGATAAAAAACGAACTACACAGGGGTTGTTCAAATAGATGGGCCTTTCTTATATACTATTCATTTGTTGCTTAAAAGTGAGTCACGTCGAAAATAGAAAAAACCAGTCTTGATGACTTTAGATTACCCAAGGTCAGCTCGACTGGTTCTTCATTTCCCTAAGAATTAAATAGCATATTAAATGCCCTTTAATTCTTTAGTTATCAAATCAATTCTTGGCCGGATTTGTTTCTCGTAACTGTAATTATCCCTAATTTTGGCGTATCCTTTTTCACAGACTCCTCTAAGTTTATCGGGATGATCGTAATAATAAGATAGTTTCTCAATTATGTTATCTACGTCATATTCAATTATGACGATTTCTTCTCCTTCAATAAAATTACAGTTATTCAAATTCAAAGGGTCTGTGCAAAAAATAGCCACTTTCCTAAGTCCGGCATCTGTACAGCTAGCCGTTGGAAACCCATCAAAAGAGCCAGCGAAAATCCTACCGGAAATATTAGGAGAAAGTATAATATCCTTATCTCTATAAAATTCATCAAACCATTCTTGTTGTTGAACTCCATAAAAAGTTATTCTATCTTTAATAGTTGACACATCGATAATTTGATCATTAAAACTTCCAACTACATGAAAGTATACATTATTATATTTATAGAAGAGTAATTTCGCTACCTTGATAAAAACATCATATCCTTTATCTTCGCCATGCGCTGTATATCTATGGGCGACAAAACAAATATCCAATCTGTCTTTTTCAAACCCATAATGTATTTTGCAAATACAATCTTTTTTCAGTCTGTCTAGCGGCGTCACAACTCCAAATAAATACTCTATTTGCTCAGGCGTACAAAATTTATTATTTATTAAATAATCATAAGTTATTTTTTGGGTAACAATGACTCGTCTAAAATATGGCGAGCTAACAACCCTCCGCAGTTTAGCATCCGAGGATGGATTATTAAGAGCAAAAGCACCGCCTGGATACAGGGTGAAAACGAACGGTATTTGTCTGACTTCTGCTGACCTAAGATACGTGTAGGCATTTGATAAAAAAACAAAGTAGAGTAAATTGCATTTCATATTCTGAAAGGTTCTATTGTTATATTTTTCGATATTATTCGTAAAATCAGGATATTCTCTTTTAAAATTTATAATCAAATCGTCAATAGATTGATTTCCCAGACATTTTACCGATGCACCTGAAGTGAATATCTTAACGGAATCAAATGCTTGCAGATAGCTAAGGAATTCCTGATATCTAAAACTACTGATCGGATGGGGAAATACGTCGTCAACAATAACCAACTGAAAGGATTCACAATTCGTGTCGCATAAACATTTATTACGATATTTAGTAAATTCGGCATCATGTCTGTAATTTAAAAACTTATTATATTCATCTATATACTGTATCAATTTGTGAGCTTGATTGGCTAGATTCATAGACGACCAAATGCCATTACTATGCTTTCTATAAATACTCATCGGTTTATTAATATATCCAATATCGCCAAACTCGGAATAGACTATATTAAACATCCAATCTACCGTAAATAAATTATCGAAAAGTTGATTTTCCAAGAACTTAATAAATTTTGCATTATAGAAACAACATGAAAAATTACCAATAAAGTTTGATAGCACCAAATCTTTCGTTGTATAAATAGTCTGTTGCAGTTGCTGATGTGTTTGGTATAACTCATATCGCTTTTCATTTTCATAATATATAATGATGCTATTAAAACATATTGAACACCGCGGGTTATTTATTAAAAACTCCATTTGGGTCTGCAGTTTATCTACTGGAATCCAATAATCATCGCCTTCGCAGAAAGCAAAATAGTCAGCTTCCTTACATAGGCGTACACATTGTCCTAAATTTTTGGACACGCCTATGTTATTTTCATTTTTAATTACAGTAAAGTTTACTGTACTATTCGACTGACATTCAATGAACTTTTCAATTATTTCAATTGTATTATCACTTGAACAATCGTCACATATAATTACTTTTAGTTTAAAGTTGCCGGTTTGCTGTACTATTCCTTTAAGACATTGCGTGATATATTTTTCATGATTATAGGAAAGTACACCAACACATATTGTTGGCGTATAATCTATAAGGTCTTCTTTACTAAGGCCACCCTCATTAGCATATATAGTTATATGCTAGCCCTCCCTTAAATTTTATAGTGATTGTCTTTATCTTTGTAGTCCTATGACTTTCATATACTTGCCAAAGTTATCAATTACACTTTAAATATTCTTTTATTCCTTTTCCTTCTTTAATTGTCAACTGGAGGTTTTATCAAAAAACGCTCAACCATTTCCGAAATAACAACGTCAGGCTTAATCTTTTCAAGCAAATCGTAATCGATACAGGGTGAATGGATCAGATATGTTTTGCTGAAGCTTTCTATAATAAAGGGTATTACGCTATTAATAAATGAATCATGAAATACAATTGCTGTAGGTAAACTTGTGTTTTTGTTTAATGCTATTTTTGTATAACCTGAACTATTATTTTCATAGATAATCTGTGCTCGGGGCTGTTTGACCACTCCCCATGAGAATATTGAAGTTTGCGGAGGCGTCAATTTGCTGCCTAAATCCAGGAGCGTCTCTCCATCTGCAAATTGTATTTCTTCCCAATCCAGTATTTTAGTTGTAAAGTCTTTTTGTATAATGTTCATTACATACTCATATGCGATAAATGCCCCGATCCCATTCCAATGAGTGTCCGCCAGGGGATACATTTGATATTCTGTTTTATACAACTTTAAAACATCGACAGGAAAATATAATGGTAAGTTATAAGGCTTACAAGTATTTATTAACTGATAGACAACTCGGTCGTCACTTATTTTATAATCATCAGGCAAGTATTCCGGATATATACTTTCTTTATTGGGAGCAATTAAAAAGTAGTATTTTATACCCCTGTTCTTTAAAACAGCAAATCTAGATTCTAAAATTCGCAACCATTTTTTAAGCTCACGTTCTGTTAATTTTAAAGAACCATTATTTTGCTCTATAACACGGTTTGTATCATTTTGTAGAAAAAGCCAACCGTCTTTGCCAACTAGAACTTTTACATCCCCCAATTGAATATACTCCTTCCTCACAATCCTTAGATTATTATTATTGGCTAGACTTAGGTGGAAATCCGCCTGGATAAGGGCAACATCGGCTTCCGCTTTCGCTAAGGCTCGGCGTAATCCGTGTTTTCTTTATTATGGTATAGTTTATGTTCTTGCCTCTACGGCTGTGACATAACGCCCTTTCTGAATGTTTGCCGTACCCTAGTCAAAACTTAAACGACTTAATCCTGACCGATACTGAAAGTAAGCCCACACAATGTCACTGTCTAAAGCAGCCTGTTCCCTAGCAATTGCTATATCAGGAGGCTGATGGGTGATAGGCAGGAGCGAGTATAGGTTATTTAATTGTTCCTGCCATCCACTATAATGGTGCTGGAGTATTATCGATTTTAGATAATTTCCCTGGCTAATGCGATACCCCTCATCTGATGCCAGTTTCTCGATAGCTGCAAACAAGTCTTTCGAGCTAGGAAAGTGAGTTATTGCAATATCCGGTAAAATATCACTACTAAACTGTGCGGCAAAATCAATAGCTAAGCCAACAACCGGTATGCCCCTAGCACCTGCTTCAATGGCTGCCGCAAGTGACCCTACTGGTATTGGATCAAGGTATACATCAGCCGCGCTATAGAATGTAGTCATATCCTCTTGGAATTCAAAAATTTTTATTGGTTGATCACTCTGACTTTGTGACCACCATCCTGCCCGAGAAGGCCCGACAACTAGAATCTCGATATTGGGGTACTTATTAACCATTTCTCTAATCAACTTTGAAAAGTTATATACGCCACATGAAACCAGTTGATAGCGTGATGCACTGGTTAGAAAAACTATCTTATCCTCGCCTATACCCAGTTCCCTTTTAGCAGCTTGCTTATCAGGCAAATTCCGTGGCTTTGCCAGAGGGATCGGCAATATACAGGAGTTATGCATATTCCTGCGAGACAAAGTTATCGTATGTCCGGCAGACCTATGATCGACTACAACGTCAGCAGCACTCATTCCTATGTTAAAGCCATAGTCTGCATGATTAACAAAGACCACGGGGGGACCGCCAGCAACACCAAAAGCTACAGGAGCAACAGGATCATGGGGATGTATATGCAAAACAACTAAATCTGCCCATTTCGCAGCTGCTTCACGCAGCACTTTCGCTTTTTGACACAGGTTCAGTTTGACATCGTCAAGCTTTTTGCACCAGCCGCCGGAATGAAGCGCGGCATCCACCAGCCCTTGAGGAACAGCTTCGCTATTAAGAGTAACTATTACAGAATGAACTGACGAAGAATCCAGCCTTATCCAGCGCTCCGGCGTTCCAGAGTGACTGCTAGCAGCGTAACCTTGACTTACTACATGCAATACATTTTTCTTTTCCTTATTCTTAGGCGGAAACTGCAAGAAAGCAGCAGCTAACCGGTTATTTAATCTACTGGATATTTTTCGCAAAATTAGCTCCAATCTAGAGGAAATGAAAAACCCTGGATGAGAGTGATATGCATAATCTGCTGCTTGTTTAACTAACACCACGGCTTTCTCTAGATTACCTGATAACAAAGCAAACTCAGCTTTGTCTATAAATGAAAAAAATTTCTTTCTTGTGTTTTCTATCCAGAACTGAAAATAGCTGGATTCATATTGATAAGGAAACCAGTTTTTTACCATTAGGTCTTGGGTAAGCTCGTATGGCGCAGCCAAGTGCGGGGGTAAACCCCATTTTTCCATAAATTTCTGGCTGTTAATTTCCAATAGGTTGTTGAGTTGATTAGACTTCTCTCCAAAAGATACACTGCCAAAATGATGAATAAAGGTATCCCGGCATAAAACTAAGCGATAACCGGCTTTTCTGATACGCATACAATAGTCGTCATCCTCGTAATTCCCAGGAGAAAATGCCTCATCCAACAACCCAATCTTATTGATTACTTCAGCCTTAACTAATAGGCAGTAACCGACTAACCGTGCTCTATCTTCCCAACGTTCCGAATTAGAAATGTTCACCTGTTTGGCAAACCTTATCATTTCTTCCACACAAGAATATTCACAAGGAATGCTTTGAAAATTTGAACACGAGTTGGCAACTGCACCAACTGCACCAATATCGCTGGAACTGTATAAACATTTTGTAAGGTTAGTTAACCAGTTGGGCGTCACAATAGTGTCGTTGTTTAATAAAAGAATACTATTTCCCTTAGCCGCCTTTATGCCTTGATTACAGCCTACAGGGAAACCGGCATTCTCACTATTTAGAATTAATCTTATATCTTGCTGGCCTTGCAACCACTCGACCGTGCCATCGGTTGAGTGGTTATCTATAACAATAATTTCATAAGATTCCGGCTGTGTATACTGTCTAATACTTTCAATGCAAAGCTTGTTATACTCTAGCTTGTTGTAGGTTATGACAATGATACTGGTAAGACAGCAGTCCACTCTGAGACCTCCTCTAATTATAGGCTTAATACAACTCTGGAATTCCAGTTAATCACTCTCAGAAGGCTCATTATTCAGTTTACTTTGCAAAAGTTTTCGATTATGGTGAACCATTGGATTATCGGGAATAAATTTTGCCGCTTTTTCATTGTGTTCGTAAGCTAATTTGTAGTCGCCAAGACGTGAATAACATACGCACAACTGAAGATGAGGCAACCATGTTTCACATTGATTATTCACTAACCCCCATGAGGAATTGGCAGTCTTTAGATGGGTAGCCAGTGTATACCAGAATATAGCCTGCCTTATTCGATTATTATTAAGATGATTAAAACCAAGCCGGCAGCAGAATTCGCTTCTTGGATTACTATATTGGAAGGATTGGTATATATACTTAAGCTCATTTTCTTCGTCATGAAGCAAATAATAGCAATCAGCTAAACTAGCACAGGCAGCAATTTTCTCTTCAGGCGCTCCTTGCTTAGTTTCTAGGAATTTTTGGTAACACTCAATTGCTCGGTTATAGAGATTATGTTCTCTTAACTCATTGGCATAATAGTATAAATCTCGCGGTGAGAATTCTTCTCCTTTTAACTGCCGTCGTTCATAGATTTTAAGATTGCGATCGCTATCGTGTTTTAAGGGCTTGTGAGCTACGGCAATTCCTGTATCTAATTGAGTGCCTTTCGCGTCTAAAAATTCGTGAACTGCTCCAATCCACTGGTAATTTTTTTCTCGCTTAACTAAACGCTCCCTGCGTATTTGATAGGCTACGTTTCCATTTGGATCAAAACTTAAATAATAAAGCATAGTAATGACTTCAACTTCCCGACTGAGAGTTGCTTTTAATGCAAGTAACTTTTGACGGTCTTGATCGAAAATAACATCATCAGCATCAAGCCAGAGAATGTATTCCTGCGTAGCCTTACTAAATGCATAATTGCGCGCGGCAGAAAAATCATCTATCCACTCAAAATCATAAATATTATTAGTAAACTGCCTTACTAGTTCTTTTGTTTTATCCGTTGAACCTGTGTCGACAATTATGATTTCGTCGACACTCTGCTCGATCGATCGCAAACAACGCTCAATTGTAGCTTCCTCGTTTTTTACAATCATACATAGGCTAATAGTTATAGGTGAGTGAGATTCCTTGTCAAACTCCGACATGCTACTACCTCCTAAAGATATATAGTCAGTAATTACTTTATTCTTAGAGGCACTGATATGTGAAAAAAAAGCTGATCCTCACTACATATTGGATCAGCTTTGTCATATTTAATAAGAATTTTTATCACATAGTCAATCAAGAGAATATTTAATTGTAAGCCTATACCCAGGTCCTCTACATTAATATATGCACCATAACACTTATATTGATAGTCACGCTCTCTAAAATTGTTTTTGGGGGACAATTAATCCCTGCGATGCTATGCATATATTACATTGTGCAACCTGATATGCAAATAAAAATCCATCTATTTTTCATAAGCACTTTACCATAGGATTGCATAGTATATAGTAGGCGAAGAGCCAAAACAATTTAAAGGAGCGAATCAACAATGGCATTTGGTATGAAAAAAGGAAAAGGAAAAGGATTTAATCTCGACTGCGTATTAGGAAACGCAAGTATTACTGTCGTAACCTGCTGTGGTTTTATATTCCAAGGAGTCGTTGTTGAAGAAGACGACGATAAAACCCGTGCGCAATACGGCTGCCCAGTTGTTTTCCCAACTATGACTATGGGCTACGACCATGACAAAGACGACAATAAAAAAGACTGCAAAGATGACGATGACAAAGATGACAAAAAACATCATTGCCCCAAACCGATTGAAGTTGATGTTGATGTCAAATGCAATAATGATCCCAAATTCATCTGCCTGCGCTTAGACTGCCCTCCTACTTTTGTGTGCTGTGATCCAACAGGTGCTCTCTTTGCCGGAATCGTTCCTGTAATAGTTACA
This sequence comes from Sporomusa malonica, assembly GCF_900176355.1. Taxonomy (GTDB): domain Bacteria; phylum Bacillota; class Negativicutes; order Sporomusales; family Sporomusaceae; genus Sporomusa; species Sporomusa malonica. The sequence goes on from NZ_FWXI01000031.1 coordinate 33,812, forward strand.
GCAGGCGGCGCTTCAGGACTCAATCTGTTTGCTGAAGATGACACTATATTAATTGGCTTAGATGAGATTGCCGCCATAGGCCCATTCAGCACCTGCTTTGCTTCTGCTCGACCGGGGGTTGTCCCTCTTTAACCCCCTAATTGGATTGGAGTCCTGTCTAAGAATCAGTTAAAATATAACTAACGGATTAATGGAGGGGACAGGACATGAAAGGTCACAAAATGGTGGTAAATATGGACTTAGCCTCGTTTACAGTAAGAGTATAAACCCGCGCGCCCTTAGCTATAAAACTGCACTCATGCAGCAATTAGTCAATGGCCGCTATAAGCGGGGCGAAGCCGAACCATTTACTAATTGCTGAACGAGTACTACAATCCATGCACTTAAGCGCGCAATACTTCGAAATAATTAGATATGCTATGCTATTTCAAGATATTGTGACAAAACTCCAAAGTTCGGGGGTTGAACCGATCGCAAACAACGCTCAATCGTAGCTTCCTCGTTTTTTACAATCATACATAGGCTAATAGTTATAGGTGAGTGAGATTCCCTGCCAAACTCCGACATGCTACTATCTCCTAAAGATATATGGTCAGTAATTACTTTATTCTTAGAGGCACTGATATATGTGAAAAAAGCTGATTCCCACTACATGTTGAGGATCAGCTTTGTCATATTTAATAAGAATTCTTGTCACATAGTCAATCAAGAGAATATTTACTTGTGAGCCTATAGCCAGGTCCTCTACATTAATATATGTACCATAACACTTATATTGATAGTCACGCTCTCTAAAATTGTTTTGGGGGACAATTAACCACTGCGATGCTAATGCATATATTACATTGTGCAACCTGATATGCAAATAAAAATTCATCTATTTTTCATAAGCACTTTACCGTAGGGTTGCATAGTATATAGTAGGCGAAGAGCCAAAACAATTTAAAGGAGCGAATCACTAATGGCATTTGGTGGAAAAAAAGGAAAAGGAAAAGGATTTAATCTCGACTGCGTATTAGGAAACGCGAGTGTTACTGTCGTAACCTGCTGTGGCTTTATATTCCAAGGAGTCATTGTTGACGAAGACGACGAGCATACCCGTGCGCAATACGGTTGCCCAGTTGTTTTCCCAGCTATGACTATGGGCTATGATGACAAAGACGACCATAAAAAAGACTGCAAAGATGACGATGACAAAGATGACAAAAAATGCCCCAAACCGATTGAAGTTGATGTTGATGTCAAATGTAATAATGATCCCAAATTCATCTGCCTGCGCTTAGACTGCCCTCCTACTTTTGTGTGCTGTGATCCAACAGGTGCTCTCTTTGCCGGAATCGTTCCTGTAGGCGTTACAGCAGGCGGCCTTTTAGGGCTCACTCTGTTTGCTGAAGATGACACTGTATTGATTGGCTTAGATGAGATTGCCGCCATAGGCCCATTCCGCAGCTGCTTTGCCGGTTAACGTCTTGCTTTGTTTAAAAAACGAAACCCCGGTCTCCGGGGTTTCGTGCTTATAAACAGGCACATATATTGAACGTTGTACTCCGCTTATATGAAATTTAGAAGAAAGGAGTATGTAATTATGACCTTGAGAAGTGAAGATAGGTTAAATTTGGGCTGCCTAGTCGGAAACCTAAGTGCAACTATTGTCACTAGATGTGGTATCGTATATCAAGGAACAATCGATGATTGGAATTGCGGTGGGATCACAAATAGCCGTCCGGATAGTTCCCCATCTGATTCAGAAGATAGCCAAAAAGAAGAATCCACAGGCCTACGTATGGGAGATTGTTGTGGCCCTCGCTTTATTCGCATGACGTTAGATTGTATTCCTGGAAACATCTGCTGTCCGACTTTTTCGGTCGACGTCCTAGTTAGCGCCTCAAGAGTTACACCGATACTCGGCTTCACCGGAGCCGCCGAAACACTTTATCCGGTGGATTCCTCCATCTTAATTAATTGGGATGATGTTTCCTCAATAGGACTAACCAGCGGTGCTTGTCTCACAGATGATACACCATAAAGCCACGATGCCGGGGCGCACAGACGCCCCGGCTTTTTTTAATCCTGTAAGAAAGTAAGCCGTGTTTTCTTTATAATTTACTGTTTATGCAACCGAACATAATAGTTTGAATTAATATCTAGTTATAGTAACAGAAGTCCTCCTAAAACCATAAAATAATACAAATGGAATATATAAGACATTTCATAGATAAGGAGGAAACCTCATGAGTAGTAAGTTTGTTGATGTTACGGGTATTACACCGACATCACAGTTTCCAAAGTGTCCTCCCCGACATCCCTTCACCGAATTCTGCGAAACTGATAAATTATGTATACCACACCCCCATCCTAACATCCGCGATGTGTTGGAAGTGTGTGTAAACGTAGTCATTTGCTCAGCTAAAGTTATTTGCACCCCTGTTGGGAACAAGGTTGTTGTCGAAGGCAAAAAACAGATCAAAGTTACTTTTGCCGCTGATGACCCCTGCCAGTCGGTCCATTGTGCCCATTTTGAAATCCCCTTTTGCAGTTTAATATTATTAGGGCCTATCAAGGATGAAGTAATCCAAGTATGCTCGGCAATAGAAGATATCTCTGTCCGCTGCTTAGATTGCAGATGCCTGATAGTAACCACAGTCATATTTATCTGCCCGGTATTTGAAAAACCATATGATTATTGTTCCTACACACATGATGACAATGACAATTACCGGTTCTAGTCAGTAACAGTACTTAGTAGGTAGCTTAAGTAAACTACCTGCTTTATCACATGAAGATAGGAGGAGATTTGAATATGGGATGTACTCAAATTTCCGTAAACGGTATGCTCACCGTACCCAAACATAAGCCTGATATCCAATCCATACTTCGCATTTCTACAACTACAAAAATTGATAAAACTATAACTATACGGAAAAAGATTTTTTTTACTGGACATGTATGTATCCGTATAGAATATGTTGCATGTTCGCCTGACCACTCACAACCTATACACTTCCTGCAAGCTGAGATACCGTTCAACGGTTTGCTGCTTCACCAGTTTGCTCGTGAGCGCTTCAATACTTGCCTACAAACTAGAATTAGAGTTTCCGAAACTGAAGTTGTTAGTCCAAGGATGATTAACACAATAGTACTATTAAAACTGTGTAAACTTAAGTTTTCTCGTATCCCTAAACACTCGCAGCAAAAGTGCACTAAACCAAGTCATGGAAATCACTGCAAACATACCAATCCACATTGTCCACCTATTCAAGGGTCATACTGTAAAAAGCCACCTCATAA
>NZ_FWXI01000021.1 GCF_900176355.1 Sporomusa malonica
CGGAGATTATAATGTTGCCCAAGCTGTAGATGGTAGCCCCATCTTTGTTTTCCACTGAGCCAGTGGCGTTAAGATTCATATTGCTTGTAGTAGCCAGAATCGCCGAATCACCAGTGTTAGTAATATTGTTGGCCTGTACCGTCAGAGTGTCAGCTATTACCGCACCAGCATTATTCATATTCTGACCATTTACCATTACCGCACTACCGTCGAGACGGCCACTGTTGTTAACATCGCCTGTTGCCGCGACCGTTAATAAGTTCCCAGCAGATGTTGTAGCCCCTACTTTATTATTTATATTGGTAGCATTTAGACTAGTATTTCGTACAGCCGTAATATTGCCTTGATTCGTTGCCGCGCCATTTACTTTTATATTCACATCACGATTGCCCTGAATTTGGTTGCTGGTTTCTTGGGTATAGTCACCGTTAATCGTAATATTTACGTCTCGACCAGCAGTTGTCTTGCTGTTGTTTCCGTTTAATTTTTGGGTAGTTAGATTAACATCCAGAATAGCGGTAAGATTACCGTTCGTATTATTTATCGATTTTGCCTGCGCAGTTAGCGTCCCACTCGCACTAATGGTTCCGTTAGTATTATTCAACGCAGAATTACTTTGATTAAGATTCATATTCTGTTGAGACATTAATTTGCCACCGGTATTTTCAAGTCCCTGACTAGCGTTAACAGTAAGGGACCCTTGGGCCAAGACCTGACCTCCGTGATTAGATAAACTGGTAGCCGTCAGGCTGACATCACCGTTACCACCAATAAGACCGTCTGCATTTTCAATCGCTTGAGCAATAGTAACTGTTGCGCCACTATTATCGAGGCTTAGAACTTTACCGCTTTGGTTATCAAGCGACTGCGCTTTAAGCACCAAACCTTTACTGGCCTGGATTAAACCCTGTTTATTAGTTAATGCCCCTTGGGTATTAATGTTGACAGCATCACCCGCAAGAGCGCCTTGGTTATTATTAATCGAAGCGGCTTCTATATTTAGCTGTTTCTGAGATACGACTGAACCATTTGTATTATTTATGATCTGACTATGAATAGTAGTCTGTCCGTTACTTGCGATGTCCCCGCCAACATTTGTCAAATTTCCATTAGTTGTTACGTCCAGCTTCCCAGTTCCTGCGTGTTGGATTTGACCGCCACTATTGGTTATAGACGCACTCTGTAAGGCTAGATCCTCGGCATTGCTTGCTATTGTACCATTTGTATTATCAATACTGTTGGTTGCTTTTAGGGTAGAAGTCCCAGACCCTTTTTGCTTTATAATGCCGCCCTTATTGCTAATGATATTTGCGGTAACAAAAACTTTATCGGCAATAATACGGCCCGCATTACCCTGCGCGTCCGCATCATTCTTTAGATTCCCGGCAGCAGTTATAGCTAAGGCTCCATTCACCTCCATATTGGCTCCGGTGTTATTTACATCACCACTCTTGGCTATTATATTTGCGGTACCGCCAGCATATGTTTTGCTGTCGCTTAGATCAATAGAAGTTCCCTCTATGGCAAGATTACCACCGGCCAGCGTTTGCCCCTTTGCGGTAACAGCACTATTTGCTAATACTGTTAGATTGCCAGAGGTACCAACACTACCATCGCTCTTGATTCCGGCTCCAAGGGCTCCTGTTGAAGATACACTCTGCGCCGACAGCGTTGTATTTTGAGCAGAGGCAAGAACACCCGAGTTGGTAAGTGTATCGACATTCTCAATCTTAGCATTCCCCTGGGCGTAAATTGTTCCTTGGTTAGCTAAAATGCCATTTACTTGAAGATTCATATCTGCCGTACTCTTGATGGCAGCTGTGGTCCCACTGTTCGTCATGTTTTCAGACTGCACCATCAAAGTATCAGCCGTCAAAGTGCCAGTGTTATTGAGATTTTGATCCTTAATTTCAACAGTATCTGAGTCGATCCGGCCATTGTTATTCACACTACCGAATGCCACTATTGCCAAGTTGTTTCCGCTTGCCATAGTGGCACCTGTATTATTTGCAATATGGCTTGCACTTAGATCTGCGTCTCTAACAGCAATAATACTTCCCTTATTGATCACGGTACCAGCCACATTCATGGTTATGTCGCGATTAGCCTTAAGTTGGCCACCAGTACTGTTTGTTAGATTTTCATCTAAGGAGATAATTAGGTCTTGTCCGGCAATCGTCTGTCCATTGCCATCCAGGATTTTTGCATTGATGTCAATATTTTTGTTGGCTGCCAAATTGCCACCGCTATTATTTACTACCACAGCTTGGACACTAAGTGCCCCTCCGGCTTTGATGGTTCCATCAATATTAGTTAAATTGGCTCCTTCTTCGGTAAAATTAATGTCTTGTCCAGCTGAAATAGTACCCTGCGTATTGTCCGTACTTTGTTTACTACTAATTGTAAGGTTATTTTTCGCAATGATCTGACCAGCTTGATTCGTAAGATTCTGTGCTATGACTGCCACATTCCCGTTACCACCAATCAAGCCAGACTGATTTTGAACATTCCCTCTCACATTAATTTCTGTATCACTCGCGTCAAGGTTGATGACTTGCCCGCCACTATTATTCAATAACTGAACAGCCACTTTTAGTCCTTTGGCTGACTGAATAACACCTTGGTGGTTGTCCAAGGCATTACCCACCGTGAAGGTAACAGCATCTGCGCCAATAATCTCACCTTGATTGTTTATAATCGAATCAGAGGCAATATTAAGCCGTTTTTGTGCACCGATTCGACCCTGCATATTATCAAAACTCTGAGCAGTAAGATTGGTCTGTCCATTGCTCGCTATTATCCCGCTGACATTTTTTAGACCGTTTGTAGCTTGTAACGTCAATGTGCCTATTCCTGCATGCTGGATCTTTCCTTGGCTATTGTTAATTTTATTAGATTGTACTATCAGATCTGAGCCATTAGTGGCAATAGTGCCGTCTGTATTATCAATTTTATTACTGGCTGTCAAAACGGTAGTGCTGGAATCGACTTGCTGAATACTTCCCCCTTGGTTAAGTATGTCCCCTGCTGTAATTACAACCTTATCGGCAGTAATTCGACCACCCACACCATTTGTATTCTTCATGTTTTTAACGGCACCAGCCGCGTCCATGGTCAAAGTACCGTCAACCTGTAAAGTCGCACCACGATGGTCGATATCGCCGCTTGTTGCTGTTATTCCGGCTGAACCGCCAACATAGGTTGTAGCTCCGCTGTGATCTATGCTTGACCCAGTTACTTTGAGGTTTCCACCAGCAATATTTTTACCGTTTGCAATTACCGCTCCTGCTGCTGTAATTGTTAGGTTACCATTTGAGCTGGCAGTACCATCACTATTGAGACCGGAAGCAATAGTACCTGTTGAGTCTATGGTTTGTGCTGATATCGTAATGTTTTGTGCAGATGCAATTACACCGGTGTTAGTTAGAGCACCTGTATTAGTAAGATTAATATCCATATTGGCAGTAATATTACCATGCGTATTATTAATTTCACTTGACTGAACGGTTAGCGCCCCACTAGCACTAATGGTTCCATTTGTATTATTCAAAGCAGAGTTACTTTGATTCAGATTTATATTCTGTTGAGACATTAATTTGCCGCCGGTATTATCTAGCCCCTGACTAACATTCACAGTAAGATTCCTTTGGGCCAATACCTGTCCGCCATGATTTACTAGACTGGCAGCCGTCAAGCTGACATCACCGTTGCTGCCAATTATGCCGCCAGCGTTTTCAATCGTTTGGTCAACAGTAAGCGTTGCTCCACTATTGTCGAGGCTCAGAACTTTACCGCTTTGGTTATCAAATGACTGGGCCTTAAGTACCAAGCCTTTATTGGCCTGGATTAATCCCTGTTTATTATTAAATGCCCCCTGAGAAGTAATTTTGATAGCGTCACCAACAAGGGAACCTTGGCTGTTGGTGATTGAGGTAGCTTTTACATTGAGCTGTTTCTGAGATACGATTGATCCATTAGTGTTATCCGTGGCTGGGGCCTGAATATTGGTCTGACCATTACTCGCAATGTCCCCACCGTTATTTGCCAAACCTCCGGTGGTAATCATCTCCAAGGTACCTGCTCCCGCGTGTTGGATTTGACCATTACTATTGGTTAAAAAACTACTTTGCAGGATCAAAGTATCCCCATTACTCGCAATGGAACCACTGGTGTTATCGATGTTGTCTGTCACCATCAAGGTAGTCGCATCTGATCCGGTTTGCTTGATAATACCACTCTTATTGCTAATGGAGCTAGCTGTAATAGCCATTTTATTTGCAATAATTTGGCCCATATCATTCTTAACAGTTCCGGCAGCGGCTACTGTTAACGATCCTTTTGCTTGGAGAACAGCACCAGTATGATTTACATCACCACTGTTGGCAGTAATACTAGCTTTGCTGCCAGCATACGTCTTACCACCGCTTTGATCGATAGAGGCACCGGTTATGACTAGATCGCCGCCAGCTAGTGTCTGACCTTTAGAAGTAACACTACCATTACTTAAAACAGTTAGATTACCGGAGGTACCAACACTCCCATCGCTCTTAATTCCTGCACCAAGTGCTCCGGTAGAAGCTACGACCTGCGCCGATACGGTTGTATTTTGGGCAGAGGCAAGAACACCCGAGTTGGTCAATGTATCGACATTCTCAATCGTAGCATTACCCTGGGCATAAATTGTCCCTTGGTTGACCAAGTCACTGTTCACATCAAGGCTCATTTCACTTGTACTGTTAATTGAAGCTGAGGACCCACTGTTCGTCATGGTTTCGGACTGCACCATCAAAGTATCTGCAGCCAATGTCCCCGTGTTCTTTAGATTTTGTCCTTTAATCTCAACGATTTTTGCATTCATTTTGCCATTATTAGTCACATTACCTGATGCGGAAATAGCTAAAGCGTTTCCACTGGCCGTAGTGGCACCAGTATCGTTTATAATATGGTGCGCATTTAATTTAACATCTCTAACAGCTGTAATACTTCCCTGATTAGTCATGGTACCAGACACGTCCACGGTTACGTCGTGATTAGCCTTAAGCTGGCCACCAGTACTGTTTGTTAGATTGCCTTCTAAGGATACAGTCAGATCTTGCCCAGCGATAGTCTGGCCGTTACCATTTAGACTTTTCGCATCGAGGTTAATATCTTTGTTCGCTGCCAAACTACCTCTGGTATTATCTACTGCTACCGCTAGAATACTCATCGTCCCACCGGCATTGATGGTCCCATCAGTGTTGGTTAAGTTGCCTCTACTCTCGTTAAAAATGACGTCTTGCCCGGCGGAAATCGTGCCGTTGGTATTATCCGTACCTTGCGCACTAGTAATTGTAAGATTGTTTTTTGCCATGACCTGACCGCCTTGGCTCGTCAGGCTTTGGGCTATGACGTCTACATCGCCGTTACCGCCAATAAGCCCGGACTGGTTTAGAATGCTCCCAGTCACGTTGATTTCAGTATCATTCGCATCGAGGTTGATGACTTTGCCTTCACTATTATTCATTGACTGGGCGGTGACCGCCAATCCGCTACCTGCCTGAATTACGCCTTGCTGGTTATTAAGGGTGGCTGAGGCTGTGAGGTTAATGGCATTGGAAGCAACAAAGATCCCCTGGTTATTTGCCACGGAAGCTGCATTAATTTCAAGTTGTTTTTCCGCCAGAACAATGCCCTGAGTATTGTCAATGTTCTGGCCGGTAAGAAGGATCTGTCCATTGCTTGCTATACTACCGCTTTTATTATTGATGTCGCCGGTCGTTTCTACTACCAGCGTGCCAGTACCTGCATGCTGTATTTGACCTTGATTGTTGGTAACTGCATTGGCTTGTATGGTAAAGGATGAACTATTGGTGGCAATGGTGCCACCAGTATTATCAATGGTATTCCCGGACTTCATGGTAACAGCATCCGATCCTATTTGTTTGATGCTGCCCCCCTTGTTGCTGATGTTATTAGCCGTAATTATCACTTTGCCTGCCGTGATTTTACCAGCGACACCAGTTGCACTCTTGTTGTTCTTGACAGCACCGGCAACGCTTATGGTTAATGCACCATTGACTTGCATTTCGGCGCCAGTATGGTTAAAATCGCTGTTGGTAGCCGTGATGTTAGCTGTACGACCTGCATACGTTTTACTTCCGGCAAAATCTAAGGAGGTACCGGTGACGGTGAGGTCGCCGCCAGCTAGTGTCTGACCTTGGGTGGTGACAGCGCCAGCGGCAGTGATAGTAAGGTTGCCGGAAGCGCCAACGCTGCCATCGTTCTTGATTCCTGCACCAATTGCTCCGGTAGAAGCTACGACCTGTGCCGATACGGTTGTATTTTGGGCAGAAGCAAGCACGCCGGTATTGATTAGTGTATCGACGTTGTCTAGCTTGGCATTCCCCTGGGCGTAGATTGTCCCTTGGTTGACCAAAGTGCCATTTACACCAAGTTTCATATCGGTCTTACTGTTAATTGCAGCTGAAGTCCCACTGTTAGTAATGTTGCCAGACTGAATCGTCAAAGTATTGTTGGCAATAACAGTACCGGTGTTATTTAGATTTTGGCCACTAACCATAACGGCATTTCCATCAAGTCGCCCGTTGTTATTCACATCACCTGATGACAAAATATTCAATGCGTTTCCGGTCGCCGTAGTAGCACCGGTATCATTCGTAATATCGTGCGCACTTAGCTTGGCATCTCTAACAGCAGTAATACTTCCCTTATTCGTCACAATACCGCTCACGTTCACAGTTACATCACGATTGGCTTTCAGTTGACCACCGGCACGGTTCGTTAAATTGCCTTCTAATAATATATTAAGATCTTGACCGGCAATGGCCTGGCCGTTGCCATCTAGACTATTTGCAACAAGATTAATATTGTTATTCGCTACTAGGTTTCCACTGTTATTTACTGCTGCCGCTTGGACAATTAGATTCCCACCAGCACTGATTGTGCCATCCGTGTTGGTTACGTTGGCTTTACTTTCGTTAATATTGATATCTTGTCCAGCCGAAATAGTCCCCTTGGTATTATCCGTGCTTTGCTCACTAGTCATTGTCAGGTTGTTTTTCGCGATAACCTGACCGCCCTGGTTTGTAAGGTTTTGTGCCTTAACAGTTACATTACCATTACCGCCAATTAATCCGGACTGGTTTTGAAGAGACCCAGTCACATGTACTTTCGTGTCACTCACATCGCGATTAATTACCTGTCCGCCACTATTATTCAATGACTGGGTGGTGACAGCCAAGCCTATACTTGCCTGGATACTGCCTTGCTGGTTATTCATCACACCAGAAGTGGTGATATTAATGGCATTTGCACCAATCATCGCGCCTTGCTTATTCAAAACTGAATTCGCAGTAACATCAAGTTGTTTTTGTGCTACAATACTGCCTTGAGTATTGTCGATGTTCCGGCCAAAAAGACTGGTTTGACCATTACTCACTATTTTGCCGCTAATGTTTGTTAGGTCGCCGATAGCTTGAACTGTCAACCTACCGGTCCCTGCGTGCTGTATCTGGCCTTGATTATTGCTTACCGTATTTGCATTAATAGTGAGTTCTGAAGCATTAGTGGCAATCGTGCCACCGGTGTTATCGATGTGATCATTAGCTACTAGACTGGTCGCATCTGATCCAGTTTGCAAAATACTGCCACCTTGGTTGGAGATGTCCTCTGCTATAATCGCTACTTTGCCTGCTGTAATTTGGCCAGCAACACCATTCACATTCTTATCATTTTTGACTGTACCTGCCGCGCTTATTTTTAGAGTATTCCCCACCTGCAGCACGGCCCCAGTGTGGTCGACGTCACCGCTTGTTGCCGCTATGTTGGCTGAGCTACCGGCATAGGTAGTTGCGCCGCTATGGTCAATAGTTGCCCCGGTTACAGAAAGGTTGCCACCGGCTATTGTCTGACCTTTGTCGCTTACAAAGCCTGTTGCAATTATACTGAGGTTACCTGTCGTTTGGGTTGTACCATTGCTATTGAGACCAGAGGCTAATGTTCCTGTAGAGGATATGTTGTTCGTAGCTAAAGCCGTGTTTTGAGCAGCCGCGATAACACCGGTATTGCTGATGGTACCGGCGCTGCTGACACTTGTGTTGTTTTGAGCGTAAACCGTTCCCTGGTTGGTTATATTGCCGGCAGCATTTATTGTTACATTGCCACTGGCATTGGTATTGCCCGCGAGCGTAATTTTGCCATCGTTAGTTAGTATGAGGTCGCCGCCACTGGCAGACAGGGTACCTTGGCTGTTAACGCCAACGCCGTGTTCAGTTCCTACCAGTTTAATTTTATTGGCGTACATGCCGCCCAAGGCGCCGACATCAATGGCTACCTGGGGTTGGCTGCCATCGCCGGCAACTTCTTGTGTATTCAGGGTGTTGTAGGCAACGTTGTTACTGCCGGTAACTACGTTAAGTTCTTTCGCCCAGATACCGGAATTCGCAACTATGGCTCTACTGATTAGATCCAGACGGTCGGCACTCGCTCCGTCAATTCCGGCTCCTTTTACGGTTATTTGGCCACCAGCAACTCGAAAAGCCTCTAAACTACTATTACCGCCGAATACCGGCGTACCGGTAGTAAGCATGCCTCGACCGGTGTTAATAAATCCAAAGCCATCACCGATTATGCCATTGCGATTGGCAATAATAACATCTGCTCTCTGGCCGGCTACCTCTAGGTAACCACGCAAATTACTGATGTTATTCCCAGTGACTTCGTTCAGGATAATTCGGGCTGAACCGGCTGTAAGGTTAGGATTGCCAGGTATATATCCAGCAAGCTGCGTTTTAGATATGCCCAATGCGTTGTTTAAGATAAGACCCTTAAGGTCGATATTAAACTGTTGATAGAGGTTACGAGACACACCTGCCGCCGATGGCGCGGTGATTTGCACTAATGGAGTGCCATCTGGGGCACTGACTATCGTAGGGCGGTTTTGTTTTGGTGCGTTTGGATCAGCTACTGTTTGCGCTGCAACCAAGACCGGCTGCAAGCTAAATAGCACGAGCGTTATCCAAGCCACTATTTTATTAGCTTTGCTCTTCCTTGAACAAAAAACTGTCATTTTATCTCCTCCATGAGATGTCATTTTCCAACCGGATCTATATCTGATAAAGTAGTTGGAATCCTACTACTTTATCCGGCACTCGCATTCCCGCCGGTCGTTTAATTGGCGTGCCAACAAATACGTCATATTGGGCAGTGCCTAGGTTTCCCCGTACCCCCACTGTTGAGCCGACTAAGCTTTTACCAGGAGCTTGATTAACGGAGGCTCCGCTGATTTGGCCAACGTCCAGGGCCAGATAGACTTCTGGTCCAGATTCCTTGATGGGAACACTGAGTTCATTACGCAGGTACCAGCCATTTTCGGCAGCTAAGGTTTGTTCTCCATCGAAACCTCGCACAGTATAGCGGTTACCGATACTGAGGAATTCGGAGGCATACAGCATGTCTTTGGTATATTGCCCGTGCAAGGTTGCGTTGTAGCTTGCCTTGGTTCTCCCAATAGTAACAGGAGCTGTGAGGCTAGCGTCCAGTGTCCAGATGTTATAGTGGGTAGTCGGCTGATCGTCCGTACTAGCGGCTGGATCGTCTTGGGCACCCAACCAGGGGACTCCTCGTTTGTAGGCTATGGTATAGTCGACAATTGTCTGGCCATTGTATTGTTTATGGATCAACGCAAGCTTTGCTGCAGTGGTTTTGCGTCGTTGAATTTCAATTTCAGTGTCATCGATATAGGACTTGCTTGAATCTTTAATGACGCTAAAGGCCATACTGGTTTTCTGATGCTGATCACGATACACTAGTTTTTCTGCTTTGAATTCAAGGTTTCTGCTATGGCCGGATGACACGAATGAGGTGCCCATGCTTTCAATTGTCTGGTGGTATTTATATATTGAGCTTGCAAGGGAATACGTCCAATATCCGTGAGGAGCTGAATAGCTGAAGCTGTCTCCTCGAGTACCATACCGATAGCCTTTTCTCTCCGCGTCACTGTTAATGGAGATGTTGAACAAGTCATTAATACCAAACAAATTATCTAAGGAAAATGTCTCAGATGCCTGCAGTTTACCAGTAGCTTTACTGCCGGAGTCGTCGAGAGACATTACTAATTTCCATGGTTTCTTTTGTACGACTGAGATTTGTACTATCGATTCACCAGGCTTGTCCCCCGGAAGTAGTTGCATTTGAGCGTCCTGGGATGGGACGCGCTTCATTTGCTCTAATCCCTGCTCCAAGTCTCGTAGATTAAGGATATCTCCCGGTCTTGCGGGGAAAGCGCTTTTCCAATCAGCTCGAATGGTGGGATCCGATAGTTTGATGTCTTTAATAGTCCCGGGAACAACTTGCAGAGTGAGGACACCTGTTGATATGTTTTGCTGGGGAATGAGTACTCTTGTTGTTACATAGCCACGGTCGATGAAGGCGTTGGTAAGCATTTTTACAATGAGGTTTATCCCTTGCCAGCCGATCTTCTGTCCATAGTACTTGTTTATCAGCTCATAAAGCCAAGGGAACCTGCCTGCTTCATCTCCTTCAATCTTAATAGTGTTTATAGAGAAGCTGGGTGTCTCGTCAGGAAGTTTTACCGCTTCAGTGCCTTGTTTACCCTTCTGCAGGAAAACGTCCTTGCTTTGCCCGCGTTGCCTGCGATCCTGCTCTTCTTGGCGTGCTTTTCGATTTTGCTCTTCAATATCTGTTTGTGTTGGTGCCGCCCAAGTCAGATTCATGTTAGTAAAAAAAATTGTTAAGATAAGTGCACAAGTCTTAATTACTCGTAAGTATTTTTGTTTATGCTGTAGCATGTAGTAGGTCTCCTGTTCCAAAGATGAAATAGACTGCCTCATCCAGAAGTCGAGCCAACGAGATTTCTAGTTCAAATTAGGATATATCTATACCAAAAAAGACATTTATGTATACTTAGTTCTTTGCAATCCAATTTTTCCCTTTTAAAAAGGAATAATTGCACATAATTTATATTTTCTTGCTTCTTTCGATGTTTGTAAGATAATGCTCCTCATTAAAGTAATCCGGATAAAATTTTCTCTGATCGAACTTAAATAGTCGCTTTCCGGGATCGATCGCAAAACGAGCCAAAAATCTTTTTAAAATCTCAAAAGGCCTCATCCCTCGTGCATTACGGGTTGAGACCTTTTGATAGGGCGTCTTAGTTTCTTCTTGCTCTTAAAAAAAGAAAGTGAGGCTTCCGGGTTAATTTCTCATATATTTTAGGTTGTAATTCTTTAAATTTTTCTGTCGGCATAGGTTCTGCTAATTCTTCAATTGTGAAGCCAGCTTCAATTACAGACGAGATTATTTTCCACAAAGGTCTTCGATAAAATTGCACTTTTACTTTTCCTTTGTTAGTTTCCCATTCATCTTCTAATAGTTCCGTTAAAAAATAGTTTTCTCTATTAAAATATGTGAAATCCATAAACGGGTGATGTACAGAAAAAACTAGGTACCCCGATTGCTTGAGTATTCTACCAAACTCTGACATCGCAACGTTCCAGTCCTTAAGATAGTGAAGCGTTAAGGACGATACTACAATATCTATTGATTTATCTGCTATGAAACTCAGTGGCTCATTTAGATCCGCTCTTACCACCTTCGCCCTATGTCCAACTCTTTTTTGGGTCATTGCTATCATGCTAGGGCTAAAGTCTAAGGCTGTCACATTAGCGCCTTGATCAATGAGCCACTTAGTATACCACCCTGCAGCACAGCCAGCGTCTAACACTTCTTTGCCTGTAACGCACGGAAGTAATGATAATGTGCCTGGCCGTTCATAATACGCATTAAATGGTTTAGTATCTACAAACGTAAAATAGTATTCAGCCATTTTTTCATATGAATCGAGAGAAATAGAGTTTTTATTTATCACTGCTTTCGACTCTAATTGGCTATGCAAGGTAATTCCCCCTAAAATCTCAACGCAGAATAACTAATCAAACTCTTGTTATTGCACCATTTAGGATTTGCTTGGTGAGGGTTTTACATACGCTCGCTAATTGACAATTGTTATATCACCGTCCCCAGGTCTCAAACCCGCAATTCAAAGTTTTGCTTGACTTTGGGGGCTGTAGTTTGAGGAGCTATAACTATATCTAAGCCATCCTTATTAATTACTGTAGTTGTTCTCTTAGAATAGTCAATCACAGTGCGATTTTGTTTTGTTCTATTTTTAAATAAACGTAATCCCATCAGGATTACAGCAGTAATGCCCACAATGCCTACGAAGGGAGCGTAGCTTACACTGGCTGGCTTGCTATCTATCGCTGGCAGTTTGGCGGGAACGGCAGTCTGCGTAGAAATTCTAGCCTGAGAATCAAAGGATGCGATGGGAGCTGCCATATTATTAGTCTTGCTAACCGTTGCTGCGGCAGGCTCTGACTTTTCGCCGACTTTGGTCTGTGTCGAATTACCTTGAAAAGCCTTTCCTAGTCCTTCTAGTTCCTTGACAGTACTTGACACCGCCGGGCTTATCGACTTACCCGAGTTTGGGGTTGAGTTAGCAGAAGCAGCCGTAGGCGGATTAGTGGATGTATTTGAACTTGGCAGCGTAACTGTTGGGGCTACAGGTGGCGAAGGTTTTGTTGGAGGGGTAGGAGCCACTGGCATAATTAAAACACCTTCAATCTATCATACAATAATCTAATGACTATATTCCGCACGCTAAGCAATCATCCTTTTTTTCGACGAATTTTTAGGATCAGAACCATCCAGCCCTAACCGCCTATTTCTTTATTGATATAAGGAGCTAGCTATATATTTTTCGAGTAGATATGTATATCTTCCCTTTTATGAAAGCCGATATGGTCCCAAAAATCCATACCTTGACTGTTATCTGCAAATACAAACAGATGGCATTTTGTTATAGCGGCTTCCTGAAGCTTGGCTAAACAACCTTCCACTAACTTCTGTCCAATCCCCCTTCTTCTATATTTGTCGTGCACCGCCAGATGATAAATAAACCCTCGGCGTCCGTCATGTCCGCATAGTATGGTGCCAACAAGCTCGTTACCTATTTCAGCGACAAAACTCAATCCATTGTTTCGGCTTAAGAATATGCCAATATTCTCTTTCGAATCGGCTTCATTCACCCCTAGTCCTGGTGTACTTTGCCAAAGAGTGATTATGGTTTCATAATCTTCCAGCTTCAGCTCCCGGATTCTAATTTCACTCAAAATTACCGCCTCCATCCGCTCTAATGCCGCTTCCTCAAAGTGTACGCTATTCTTGATAAATTTTGCTTCCGGCAATTGTCCACACTACTCTTGCTTAGGTATAGTTTCCGGCAATGTTAAAATTCTCTCTCACAAGGGGTATCCCTTTAATTAATAAAACATACCTAAATATGACAATATAGTAACGTCTCCTACATCTTTTAGGTTTGCAGGAATTTGATAGGTCATCATAGAAAAAGGTAAGTGCATTTTTCACATTGGAAAGTCGGGCAAGTGAGTTTGTTTGGACGCTGAAATAGGTATCGATATTGAAATGTCTATGTAAAAAGACATTTATGGATGTCTTTTTTTTATGTAATGACCGTGTGCAGGCTCGATACTTTTGCTGGCAACGCACTGGGCGCGAGCCAAGTTTTCTAAACTAAGGGGATGATTTTCGTGGAAGATAAATGGACGGTAATTGAACAGAAGGTAAATAGCGGAGAACGGTTAACGCGTGAAGACGGCTTATTTTTATTAAAGTGTAATGATTTATTGCGGATCGGCGCCTTGGCCCGTTTAGTAAAACAGCGCAAATCCGGCAACGAGGTATATTTCAATGTGAACCGGCACATCAATCTCACCAATATCTGTGTAGCCCGCTGTAATTTATGCGCTTTTGGTTGTGACGCCGATGCAGCCCCGGCTTATGTGATGGAGCCGGAGAAAGCTCTGGATATTGCCTGCCAAGCGGTAAAAGATACACCAGAGATGACCGAACTGCATAT
Source organism: Sporomusa malonica (assembly GCF_900176355.1). Lineage (GTDB taxonomy): Bacteria > Bacillota > Negativicutes > Sporomusales > Sporomusaceae > Sporomusa > Sporomusa malonica. The sequence goes on from NZ_FWXI01000021.1 coordinate 13,958, forward strand.
CGTCAGCGCCTTGCATCCGGACAAGCCCTTTGAGTATTACGCAGATATTATCAGTCGCATTCACCAAGAATTTCCCGAGCTGCATTTAAAAGCCTTTACTGCTGTGGAGATTGCCCATTTTGCCAAAATAGCAAAACTGTCGATCCGGGAAGTATTGACGATTCTTAAGGAAGCAGGATTAGGATCGATGCCAGGCGGCGGCGCCGAAATATTAAATGACCGGGTGCGGCAGATTTTATGCCCAAACAAGGCTAGTGCTGCCGAGTGGCTGGAAGTGGTGCGTACAGCGCATCAGATGGGAATACGGAGCAATGCCACCATGTTGTATGGGCATGTTGAAACCCATGAAGAACGAATTGATCATTTATTGACACTGCGCGAATTGCAGGATGAAACAGGCGGGTTCCAAGCCTTCATTCCGTTTCCGTTTCATCCGGACAATACCGGTCTCAGCGAAATCAAGCGGACAACAGCCTGGGAAGATTTGAAGATGCTGGCGGTCAGCCGTCTCATGTTGGATAATTTTGACCATGTTAAGGCCTTTTGGATTATGTTGACAGTACCAATTGCCCAGGTTTCATTGGGCTTTGGCATCGATGATCTAGACGGAACAGTTGTTGAGGAAAAAATTCTCCATGCAGCTGGGGCGAAAACTGCGGTCGGTATTAGCAAGCAAGATATTATCGCTTTTATCCGTGAAACAGGGAATGTTCCTGTCGAGCGGGATACACTGTACCGAAAAGTGCGCGTATATGATGGGAGCGAAACGCCATGAGACCCAGAGTGGGACATATTGGCTTTATCAATTGTTTACCCCTTTATTATGGGTTGGTAAAAAACGGTGTTCTTTGGGATGTTGAATTGACTAAGGATACGGCCAGGGAATTGAGTCGCCATTTGCTGGAATGCAGACTTGACATTGCGCCTGTTCCATCTATTGAATATTCACGTCATTGGCGTGAATTGATCTTGCTGCCCAACCTGTCAATAAGCTGCGACGGCCCGGTAACCAGTATATTTTTGGTCAGCAAGGTGCCCATCAATGACTTACATGACCGGAAAATCGCACTGACAAATACTTCTCGTACATCTCAAGTGCTGTTAAAGATTATTCTTGAAGATAAATATCATATTGCCCCCACCTATTTTGAGTGTCCGCCCAATTTAGACGCAATGCTGCTGGAAGCCGATGCAGCACTGTTAATCGGTGACGCTGCGCTCAATATTCATTATCAGCCGCCCACTGGCCTATATGCTTATGACTTGGGCAGCGAGTGGAAGGATTTGACTGGGTGTAAGATGGTGTTTGCCGTCTGGGCCGCCAGGCAAAGTTTTGCGAGAGAAAATCCGGAACTTGTCCGTGAAGTGCAGCACGCTTTCGAAGCTTCGATGTCTTACAGCATGTCGCGCATCGAGCAAGTGGCAAAAGCTGCAGCTCGCTGGGAAGCCTTTGACGCGGATTTTCTGCAAGCTTATTTCACTACGCTGCAGTTTGGCTTTGACGCCGAGCATCAAAAGGGACTAAAAGAATATTACCGGCGTGCGCAAGCGTTGGGGCATATTGACGAAGTGCCGCAGCTGACTTTTCTGGAGGTATGACAGCGGTGGACAGATGGCAGTCGATTATCACCAGGACGCTGCAAGGCAACCGGTTACAGGATGATGAGGCACTCGAGCTGCTGACCCAAGGGGATTTGCCTGCTTTGGGACAGGCGGCAGACGTTATCCGGCAAAAAAAACATCCGGGGCCCTATATCACTTTTATTGTGGACCGGAATATCAACTATACCAACGTTTGCAAAAGTCAATGCAAGTTTTGCGCTTTTTACCGTGCAAAGGATGCTGGGGACGCATATGTACTCAACACGGCAGAGCTATACGAAAAAATTGCGGAAACTATTGCTGCCGGCGGCACCCAGATCATGCTGCAAGGCGGCTTACACCCAGAATTAACTCTTGATTATTTTGAGAACATGTTAAGGGGTATCAAAGCGCAGTTTCCTATCACCATCCACTCTTTTTCGCCGGCAGAGATTGTCCATATGGCCGGGCATGCTGGTATTACCGTGCAAGAAACGCTGCGTCGCCTGCAGGCTGCGGGTCTGGATTCTCTGCCAGGCGGCGGGGCGGAAATATTGGATGATGAGGTACGACAGCGGGTCAGCCCCTTAAAAATCACGGCACAGCAGTGGTTAGATGTCATGGAATCAGCACAGCGCATGGGAATGGGAACAACTGCCACGATGGTAATCGGACTGCAGGAGACCTACCAGCAGCGCATTAATCATTTCCGCTCGATCCGTGAACTGCAAGACCGCACCGGCGGTTTCCGGGGCTTTATTATGTGGACATTCCAGCCAGGTAACACAGAGTTGGGCGGCGAAAAGACGAGTGCCTGGGATTACCTGCGGACGTTAGCCGTAGCTCGGTTGTATTTAGACAATATTTCTCATTTGCAAGGGTCCTGGGTGACTCAGGGCCAGTCAATCGGCCAATTGACGCTGGCCTTTGGCGCTGATGACTTAGGCAGTATCATGCTGGAGGAAAATGTGGTACGGGCAGCCGGTACCGCCTATCAGATGTCTATTGACAAAATGGCAGACCTCATCCGCGCCACAGGCAAAATTCCCGCACAACGGGATACCAAATATGAAATTTTAAAAACCTTTTAACCTGCTATGTTTAATGATTACGGGGGGATCTCTATGAACTGCATTCCGCAGGCAAGTATTGCTATTATCGGCGGATCGGGCACGTTATCAATTGACTTTCCGGCGGCGCTAAATCGTGATGATGTGGAAATAATACAGCGTGATATGGTATTTGACACACCCTATGGACAAACACCGCCGTTTCTCTTATTTCGTCTCGGTGATAAAAAGGTGCTGACCTGCCGGATGCACGGATGGCGCGGCGGGACCAGCCGTGCTGACGCCTCACGGCAAATTTTTTGGTTGTTCCGTGAAGCAGGCGTAAAAAAAATACTGGCCGAAGGCGGTGTCGGGTCGGTCAACCATTTACTTGATACCAGGGATGTGGTTGTCGCCTCAGACTATATCGATCAATCTATGCGCAAGGATGTGGGACTGGAAGGGCATTATCTCCTAATCATGCGACAAGCCCTATGCCCACACACGCGACAGGAATTAATCGCTGCGGCCGAAGCAAGACCTTTAAACCGAGTCTTTCGCCGGGGAGTCTATGCCGTGACTGATGGACGGCATTTTGAAAGCCCTGCCGAAGTGGCCATGTTGAAGGGACATGCCGACATTATTGGCCAGAGCATTTGCCCCGAGGTCTATCTGGCCCGGGAAATCGGTGCGTGTTATGCAGGCTTGTATACCGTTGTCAACTATGGAGAAGGTGTTGTGAAAGATTGGGAACACAGCGAACTGAGTCAAATCTTCTATGAGGATGCGGATAAGATCGGGCATATTTTAATGGATGCAATCAGCCGGTTGAATGATAAGCAACTCTGTGGCTGTGCCGACTTACGGAAACCGACATTATTAAAGAAGGTATACGGACCGAAAACATAAGGAAAATCGCCCTCGGCAATGCCGAGGGCGATTTATTATTTTATCCTGTTAGAAAGTATAACTTTCCGTCTGGATAAGGGCAACATCGGCTTCCGCTTTCGCCAAAGCCTCGGCGCAAGCCGTGTTTTCTTTATTGCTTAAATTCCATCCCCGCAAAGCCCGCATACTTCATCCAGGTCAGTTAGCTTTTCAAGATCAAACGGTGTTCCCTGGTACACATAGTAATTCAGCCAGTTTGAAAACAGTAAATTGGCTGCACTCCGCCAGCGGACTACCGGCAATTGCTGAGGATCGTCATTAGGGTAATAATTAGCAGGAATATTAATTGGCAGCCCTAGCCCAATATCACGGTCATACTCGGTTTTGAGCGTCAGCGGATCATACTCGGGGTGACCAGTAATAAACAAGCCCCGGTGTTTTTTATCTGTTATCGCAAAAATGCCCGCCTCTTCCGATTCAGAGAGGATGCATAGTCTCGCTACCTTTTCAATATCTGCCCGCCTTACTTCGGTATGCCGAGAGTGTGGAATGTAAAAAATATCATCAAAACCACGAAATAACATTTTTTCTTTAATATTTACTGTATGCGGAAATACCCCAAACATTTTTTTCGGCAGGTCATATTTAGGAATACCGTAGTGATGATACAAAGCCGCTTGAGCTCCCCAGCAGATATGGAGAGTCGAATATACATTTCTCTGGCTCCAATCCATAATCTCACATAACTCATCCCAGTAATCAACTTCTGTAAAAGGAATTTGTTCCACTGGCGCTCCAGTAATAATCATACCGTCATATTTGCGGCTTTTCACCTCGTCGAAGGTTTCATAGAATTTTACCAAGTGTTCGTGCGGGGTATTCTTCGGCTCATAAGTTGCTGTATACATGAAATCAAACTCTACCTGTAGCGGAGAGTTCCCCAACAACCGGAGCATTTGCGTTTCTGTAACTATTTTCGTAGGCATCAGATTTAAGAGCAAGATTCGAAGCGGACGTATGTCTTGCGCATAGGCACGCTTTTCGTCCATTGCAAAAATATTTTCCTTTTCGAGAATGTTTACAGCAGGCAAATTATTAGGAATTTTTATCGGCATATCTTCCGCTCCTTTGTGTTGAGTCACAATTTACAGACTTTCAAATGCACTCCTGCTCTTGCTGCATGTGCAAACATATAACACTATTCTCTAATTATATATGATTTAAGTAGATTTGCTAAGCTATTTATGTTATATTAAGCAATTTCACCATGTTGCTCTGTTCCACGCAGCTCAACAATCTGATTTTTTGCGTCAACCATGACAACACGCGGTTGATGGGTAAGGGCTGCGTCACGCGTCATCATAGCATAGGCGATGATAATTACCGTATCTCCTGGTTGCACTAACCGGGCAGCCGCTCCGTTTAAGCAGACGATGCCAGACCCAGCTTCCCCTGCAATCACATAGGTCTCCAACCGGCTTCCATTATTGTTGTTTACCACTTGCACCTTTTCACCGGGCAGGATGTCTGCAGCTTTAAGCAGGCTCTCATCAATCGTGATACTGCCCATATAGTTCAAATTGGCTTCAGTCACAGTTGCACGGTGTATTTTTGACTTAAACAAGGTTAGGAACATGCCGGCACCTCCAGGAAGGTATTGTCAATTAGGCGGGTTTTTCCGATTCGAACGGCAAGCGCCAGTAGCCCGACGGCTTCCAGCTGTTCACGTCGCATGAGATCATCCGGGTGAACCAGCTCTACATAGTCGATTACTGCCAACTCTTCCTTCTGTATAAATGCGGTGACGGCAGCCTCAATAGCTGCGGTATCGCGTTCACCGTCTTTAACAATCCGCTTGGCTTCTTCAAGACTACGAGACAGAATGAGCGCTGCCTGACGTTCTGTATCTGACAGGTACGCGTTGCGGGAACTCATCGCCAGTCCATCATTTTCGCGGACAATAGGTACTACGCGAAGCTGTATATCAAAAAAAAGATCCTGGGTCATTCGTTTCAGAACCTGCACCTGTTGAACATCCTTCTGTCCGAAGTAGGCCCTGTCAGGTTGAACAATATTGAACAGGCGGCTAACAACAGTCGTGACCCCACGGAAGTGACCTGGCCGTGAGCGACCGCACAGACTCTCGGTAAGTGAACCCACAACCTCGACCCAAGTGGCGTTGCCTGAACGGTAAACCTCCTCCACCGGCGGATGAAACAAAGCGGTTACGCCAGCTTGAGCCGCAAGGCGGGCATCTTTCTCTAAATTACGGGGATATGTAGCTAAATCTTCTTGAGGCCCAAATTGGGTAGGGTTTACAAAAATGCTAGCTACCACAATATCATTTTCTGCAGCAGCCGTCCGCATTAAGGAAAGATGACCTTCGTGCAAGGCCCCCATTGTAGGAACCAAGCCAATACTTTGCTGCCGGCGGCGCGCCTCTGTTAGATACGAACGGAGTTGTTCAACTGTCTCAAAACATTGCATAAGGTAAGCTTCCTCTCCTCAAATAAAAATTACGTTATCAATACAGTTTTTCTAGTACATCATCTGCCATGTTCAAGCTATGCTCTGGAGCAGGGTATTGGCGGGTTCTCACTTCTTCGATATATTCACGCACAGCAGCACTCACTTCTGTATGCAGTGTGCGATAAGCTTTAACAAATTTGGGCTTGAACCCAGGCAGCAGACCTAATAAGTCGTGAGTTACCAGCACCTGGCCGTCGCAACCGTTGCCAGCGCCAATGCCGATTGTAGGGATTGATAGCGCTTGACTTACTTTGCTGGCAAGTTGAGCAGGCACGCATTCCAGTACCAGCGCGAAAGCCCCCGCTGCTTCAATCATTCGGGCATCCTCCAACAGGCGCTGAGCGGCCGCAACATCCTTACCCTGAACCTTAAAACCACCAAGCTGGTGCACTGATTGCGGTGTAAGTCCAAGATGTCCTACCACCGGAATTCCAGCTGAGGTCATGGCTTTTACAGCAGGAGTCACTTCCTTTCCGCCCTCTAGTTTAACAGCCTGGGCGCCTGTCTCTTTTAAAAACCGGCCAGCGTTCCGAAGCGCTTCTTCCACAGATACCTGATAGCTCATAAAAGGCATATCGGCAACTACCAGGCAGTGACTTGCGCCACGGCAAACAGCACGGGCATGATGCAGCATCTCCTCCATCGTAACCGGCAAAGTTGAATCATAGCCTAACATAACATTGCCCACAGAATCGCCGACCAGCAGCATATCGACGCCAGCATCATCCAGCAGGCGCGCAAAGGCGGCATCATAGGCTGTGAGCATAGTAATAACCTCACCCTTAGACTTTTTCTCTCGAATAGTAGCAGTTGTGATTCGATTATTTGACATGGCTTCCATCTCCTTCTTTTTGTTGAATACCATCCATAGCCAGCAGATTAGTGATGATTTCTCGCTGCGTCTGGTGAATACGGTCGCCGGCCAGTTGCAGGGTCGCCTGTCCAAGACTTTGATAAACACTCAGGAATTCTACAGGCAAGGCCTTAAGATGTTGAGACACAGTGGTAGCATCGCCGCGTACAATAGGACCGGTAAGGGCTGCCGCCGTTCCCTGTTCTGCTATATTGCGCAAAGTGCCTGTCACCAACGGCAACAAGGCTTGGAGCGCCTCCTGTTCGTCAGTAGTCCAACGACTCAGCAGCCTTTCGGCTATATGTAATAAGGCAACGACATAATTAGAGGCAATACAGGCAGCAGCATGGTACACGATTCGCTCCTGCGGTGGAACCTGAAGGATGCGACCACCAAGGTCAGCAGCAAGATGGCTGGCGGCAGCAACAGCCTCCTGATCGCCATCAATCGCGAAGGCGCTGCCAGACAGGTTTTGACGTGCTGTTTCAATATCCGCAAAACTCTGTAAGGGATGCATAGAGCCAACGGCAACGCCGAACTCCCGCGCTGGCGCTAGTATTTCTCCTGCCATAACACCACTTGTGTGCAGCATGATTTGTCCGCGCCGAAGCTGGTTCCCCTGTACAAGTTCTGCCAGTACCACAGGCAGCATCCGGTCAGGAACGGTAAGTATAATAACGTCTCCCAGGGTGGCCGCCTTAATATTATCAATATAAGCAGGAAAGCCTGTCATTTTTGAAAATGCTGCTACAGTCTCCGTATGTTCAGCAGTTACCGCTGCCACCGTATAACCTGCACCGCTAGCAAGACAAGCCAACGCTGACCCTAGCCGCCCTACTCCCAAAATAACGATAGTCGGCTTTTGCACCATGTATCCTCCTTATTAAAAAGTAAAAATGCCTTTCTGGCCGGAGCCGAAAGGCATTGAAAACAAGACAATACAGAGCTAGCCGCATCATCATTAGCTTTCTGAACACTTCCGTCTCGGTCCGTTAGAATCCAAGCAGTCGATCCAAAGAAAATTCAATTTGCTGTCAAAAACGATTAGACGGTGCAGTTCCATAGGATACCGCCATATCTATTTCGTCTTTTCTTTTTTCGATCATAGCACAGACAGCTGCTAGTTGCAAGTCCTCCAAAAATGTTAGCGAGAGATTGATAGACTTACTTTAAAATGAAAATTCGAGTATACTATAGAAGAATTAACCATTTTCAATTGGGGGAATCACACATGAATGCTGAGTTTAAAGCAATCGTCTTATGCAGTGAATTAAATTTAAATAAAATTGGCCAACATTTTGGAATTACTCGCAAGTTTAAGTGGGAAGATTTTCTGATCCTTAAGGATCAGCAGTTGCAGGGTATTGTAAATGAAACAACTAATAAAATAGTTTATGTTTTTCCCTACGGCAGTGTGGTGTTTATTAATTTTCAGCATCACGAAATTATGGATGTTGTCAATTATATTAAGAAGCTCGAACCTGAAATAAACGTTGCTAATGTTTTTGCCTATGTTGACGACTACAAGCTGGAGATCAATCTTGATGAGCCGCCTGCGATAAATAATGATTTCATGCTTGTTGGCACGCAAAGCGATTATCAATTGGAGATTGTTTCTACAATTTTAGCCAAATCTGTTTCGTTCGAAAAAAACGAAATAGAGGTTGATACACTGCTTGATCGAATAGAGAATGTCGTTAACAATCTGAATCGTGGTGAGTTAGGTGTCTCAGATGAAGAACTGGCAAAAATGTCTGCTAGTATACTAAGTTTTAAATTGAATACCATTTCACACATCATGCTTCTGGATAATCCGGACATAACCTGGAATAATGAGGAAGCCTCGGCTTTGTATGATGAACTTTCAGTGTTATTTGAACTGAAAGATCGTTATGAAAAAATACGCCACAAAACAGAGACCATCATGGATATCACTGAAGCGTTTTCTAATTTGGTTCATGCAAGGCGCGGTACGCGGCTCGAATGGGCTATTATTATTTTAATTGTCATCGAGATTATTCTGTCATTGTATGATTTGTTTTTTCGGTAATGATATCCCTCTCCGCGTTATTCACACAGGTAAGTCTTCCTAAAATCTCCTTTTGGGCATATTGCTTATTAATCACTTTATGACTATACATATTTGCATCAGCTATCTTAAAAGCATCAACCAGGCTTTTTGCCTCATCAGTTGTCTTAAGAGCAAAGCCAACTGATAGATAAAGAACATTTTCAGGTTGTATGCGTCTATATTTTGCCGCTTTGTCTACAAGTCTTTTGCTGATATCTTTTAGTACAGATGACGTAGTATTAGTAACTAGTATGGCAAATTCATCTCCCCCAATCCTAGCTACAATATCCTCTTTGCGGCATGACTCAATAATTATATTTGCAGCCGTGCGAATCATTTGGTCTCCAAAACTATGCCCTAAAGTATCATTTACCAGCTTAAGGCAGTCCAAGTCACAGACAATAATACCTACTGGGCACTCTTCTGTCTCAAGACGCTTTATTTCCTGTTCAAAAAAGGCACGGTTATAAAGTCCGCTTAGCGAGTCATGCAGGCCAATATACTCCAGCTTCTCATTTGCGGTAACCAGTTCGTCAGTTACCGCGTTGATTAGATGTGTTAAGGCCTTAAGGACACCAGTACTTCTTGCGACTATTCTATCTTTAGGAAAATTATAGTCTTCACTGGAATATTCTTCTCCTATCGTTGCCGTATGTTCCACTACTTTTCCAACTGTCTCAGCAAGAACTACCACTGTCATCGTAGCATTTAGTAATTGATTAATATTTTCGTTATGATAGAATTCCCCAAAAGTAAAAAACCCGGATGTATTCGCTATTTCCTGAAGTGGCTCGGTTTCAATCTTACTTAGCTCCTGTAGAAACCCTCTTCGACACTCGCAGGAATAGACAAAAATACTTTCAGCAGGATATTGCCTTATTTCTTGACACAGGCTGACTATAGCTTCCGAAATCATCCCAACATCACCGAAACTCAGCCGAACCTTTTCTCCTTCAACTAATTCTGACGCAAAGGCAATGGAGTCATCTTCATAGTAAGTCTCTGGTGTCCTGGCCATCAAGGATCCATGCCTATTGACTACGAGGGGATATTCCACAACGTTTAAGAAATTTTCGTTTCTTTCTAGGCCAAGATACTTTCGGTAAACCTGATAAGCAGGTATATTATCAATAGTGTACACCCGTAAACCATCGACCTTTGTGATAGTCATTTCCTTGCCAATTGGTTGCCACCCTAAATGTGAATAACAACTAACCTTTAAATTTTGCCCCTCTAGTACAACCCCCACAACACCACAACTTGTAATCTGGTCGTTACAAGAAACAAAGCAATCAAGAGCGTTATAGCCCGCAATACCACCAGCAACAGGTAATCTGGGGCATACCGATTCTATCCCTTTTAAAACAGAGTTAGAATTAATCGTCCCCCCTGTGGCAAATAAAATTAATAACTTCGCCTCACCGCGACCAAGTGTCGAGGCTATTTCGAGACCTAACTCGAAATCATTTTGGTTTTCTTTGGGGAAGAATCCTGCGTTGAGTATTGTCTGTTTAAAAATCGAAAAAGACAGCACTGTCTTGAGTCCAGTCACTTGCCCATTCATAATTTCGCCAGATGTCGTTGTACCAAGAATAAGAGCATCGGGCACCAACTCAGTAATCTCTACTAGCAACCTCTCGAGAAATTCTTGGTCACATTGCCCACTGAAAACCTGTACTAGTACAGCAGAGTTCTCGTGAGAAAACAGAATATTTCGATTGTTTTTGACGAATTCTGATAAATTATTGAAATCCTCATAAAATGTATTTATTGTTTTCAAATTGTTACCCCCTACGGACTAAAGAACCATAAAAAAACCAGACAAACGATGTCTGGTACCTCTTTACCAAAGCAGCCTGGCAATCATAGCTCAAATAATCTTTAGACCCATAGCTTTGCGTCCTTTTTTTCAAAAAGTTTGCCAAACATTCACTATTTTTTGATATAATTTTATCATTGTTACATAAGTTTGTCCATATTTATGCCCATATTAACATAAAAGTTTAAAAGCCGCCATTACTGGCGGCTTCTTAAGTTCGTAAAAGACTTCATTGACAGAGGCTTTTCTTTTATTTCCATGTTTCAGTCCTATAATAACCTTAAGCAACTGATTCTTGACTTAATGACTATACCAACCCTTGAGCTTTCATCGCTTCAGCAACTTTAACAAATCCGGCAATATTCGCACCGACAACCAGGTTATCCTTCTGTCCGTATTCCTCGGCAGCGATACTAGCATTTTTATAAATATTAACCATAATTGTTTTAAGTTTTGCGTCAACTTCTTCGAAGGTCCACGAGAGTCTCATGCTATTCTGGGACATTTCCAAAGCGGAGGTTGCAACCCCGCCAGCGTTCGCAGCCTTCGCAGGTCCAAACAGAATACCACTGTCAAGGAATACCTTTGTTCCTTCGAGAGTTGTAGGCATGTTAGCACCTTCGCCGACTGCCTTGCAGCCATTTTGAACAAGGGTTTTAGCGTCATTTTCGTTAATTTCGTTTTGTGTTGCACAAGGAAGCGCGATATCACACGGGATCGTCCAGATGCCTTCACAACCAGTATGGTATTCGGCTGTCGGATGTACTTTTATGTATTCTGATATTCTTCTTCTTTCAACTTCCTTGATTTGCTTGATCGTATCAAGGTTAATACCATTGGCATCATAAATATATCCGTTAGAATCACTCATTGCAACAACTTTCCCGCCAAGCTCCTGTACCTTTTCGGTGGCATATATAGATACATTACCTGATCCGGATACCAGTACGGCCTTACCGGCAAAAGACATTCCTTTCGCCTTAAGCATTTCGTCGACAAAATATACAAGCCCGTAGCCTGTAGCTTGCGTCCTGACCAGGCTGCCGCCATACATCAAGCCCTTGCCAGTTAATACTCCTGCTTCATATACGTTTTTAATTCGCTTAAACTGACCAAACATGAAGCCGACTTCCCGTCCGCCAACGCCGATATCGCCAGCAGGAACGTCAATATCCTGCCCGATATACCTGTAGAGCTCTGTCATGAAACTCTGACAAAACCGCATTACTTCAGCATCAGATTTACCCTTAGGATCAAAATCGGAGCCACCTTTGGCGCCGCCAATTGGAAGTCCTGTTAAAGAATTCTTAAATATCTGTTCAAAACCCAAAAACTTAATAATCCCGACATATACGGAAGGATGGAAGCGAATGCCACCTTTATATGGCCCTATAGCACTGTTGAACTGAACCCTAAAACCTCTGTTGACCTGCACCCTGCCGATGTCATCAACCCACGGAACTCTAAATATAATTTGGCGCTCAGGCTCAACAATTCTTTCGACTATTCCGAGTTCAATATATTCTGGATGCTTTTCAAGTACTGCAACTAATGATTCAAGAACCTCTTTCACTGCCTGGTGATACTCCGGCTCGTTGGCGTTTCTTTTTATCACTCTTTGATAGAGTTCGTCACAATACTTCTTTGCATTTGCAGACATTTATAAGCCCCCTCAAAATATCATTTAAAAGAATCAATATTTAGTTAATTCCCAGCTTTAGGTCTCAAGGTCCGTCCATCGTTTCCACCACCCTTATACTAATGTGACTACTTTCGTATTTTTTATCCGATGACTAACCCGCTCTAAGACTCCCGTCCTCTATAGGCGGGAGTTAAGAGCGGCTAAGTCCCTGGATAAGGTCGACTAAACTTCAGATGGGGTTAAAACCCCACCTGAAGCTAAGTCTCTCTTTATTACTAGCCTCAATATCTAAAGAGCGGAAGAATATAATTAATTGAATCTTGTAAATATTATATCATTTTATTTGTACATTGTATACAAATATTTTTACCCATTGCCCACCCTGTACGCATATTTTTTCTATTGTCACTTAATTGACTTTAATTCTAAGATTATATGATACCCCTACTTATATATGCTGCCCTTGAAACTCCTCCCGTCAACCTTAACCAGAAAGGGCTCATCCCGCCTAATCAACCTTACGTGCTCTGTCTGCTTCAAGATAGGTTGCTCGAGCAGCCAACTCCAGTCAATCCGGTCCTCAGGCTCATTATTGTATTGAATGTGAAAATATCCCATATTTGTCGCCGTAAGATTATGAAAGAAATGACTGCCTAGCGAAGGTTCCGGATGAAGATCTTTTGTGTCAACTTCCACTATGATCTGAGCCTGAGACATCTGCGCCCATGTCAAAGGTATGCCTAGCCACCGGTCTGAAGTGCCAGCCCGTCCAAACCCGATGAGTATGCACCGGCGTCCTTCCTTAAATAGTACACTGTTGAGTTCGCCAACTTCACGAGCAATTTGAACACTATCTTTCAATTCAAATCGCTCAGGATCTACAAAAATAACATCATAGATATCTTGAAAAAAACCGTTGCCAATCGTGCGCTGTGCGGAACATAAGATTTCCCTCGAATCGTCCATTTTCACCTGAAGAGCTTCCCTTCCTACCACCATTGGCCTGATCTGCAAGAAGTAAAACTCCTTGGGTTTATTTTTATCTTTGGGAATATTAACGGCAAATTCGATTTCGACATCAGCACCAAAAGACTGCTTTCCCAGTCTAAGCAAGTCTTTTATGATATTTGTCAATGGCAGCCTATTATATTTAAGAATTGGAGAAAACGTCACCACCTTAGGTCCTTTTAGGTTTATGTTGTCATAGATACAATCATTTTCACTAGAATAAGTGCTTCCAATGTACTCCAGCGTTCCATCTCTCTCAGCTCTGGAAATCGAAAGTTTTTCGTAATTGCAATTATCATCAGCGCACAGGCGGAGGCCTGATGACGCCTCAAGATTTATAGCATAAAAATTGTTTTGAGAGTTTTCCAAGTAGTCTTTCGGACCTGAGTATAGCGGGTTCATTTTGGGATGAGCTGGCGAAAAGCGATATACCTGCTCACCTTCAACAATAGTTTTACCCAGACCTAAGGCAAGACTAACTGTCCCCTCTTCAGGTTTCATTGGATAATACGGATAAAAATTGTAGGATTGAGCCACTCCAGAAATAACCGGATAATAGATATTCTCATAACATTCCCCAACCAGCTCCTGGATCAAAACGGCCATCTTTTCCTCTTCAATACGAATATCGGCATTTTTTGCGTATTGCCTAGGCGATGCGTAAAATACTGATGCAAACACAAGTTTAACAGCATCTGAAAGCTGCTTATGTCGAATTACTGGGTCATTATGACTATTGGGCACAACATATGTCTTATAAATCCCGGCAAACGGCAGCACCCTCGAGTCTTCCAGAATACTTGATGAACGAATCGCCAGCGGACCTTTTACATATTGAATCAAAACATATAAATTTTTTTGAATGTCTGCAGATAGTTCGGCTTCCATGAATTTACGCGCAATTAACTCTTCATCGCTTGTATTTGCTGTAAACTCATAAAGATTATTGTTTTCGATAAATTTTTCAAAAACCTCACTGCAGATAACAAAAGAACGTGGGACTTTAACTATAATATCCTCATATTTATCTGCCAAATGCGCCTTAGTAATCAACGAATTAATAAATGCCAGTCCCCTGGCTTTACCGCCCAGAGACCCACGCCCCAATTTAATAAAGGCATTCTCAATGTCTTTTTTGGAAAGTCCCTCAAAATCAAGAATTATGCCAGACTGATATCTTTGAAAATACGCCTTAAGCACTTCCAGTATGTAGCTCCTTATATCTGCAATTTTTGAGAATTCTAATGCATCAATATATCTCAGCTTTTCCGCAACCTCAAACTCTGTCCGGGCTCTGAACCACCTTGAGAAGTGATTGTTAGCTGCATGATAGTATAAGCTTTCATCCGGAAGATCCCTGATAATCCGCTCTAAATCTGTTATATCACTGGCCTCGGCGATTATTCTTCCATCTGGATGCCTAAAGACAAAAGAACCAAAGCCGTAGTTTTCAAGAATGAAGGTACGTAAATCATGCAATAGATTGGGAGAATTTTTATCCAGGAAGTGAACATTGATTTCTTTCGCTTTATCGGCATTGTCGATGTCTTCAGACTGCAATAGAAATGGAAAGTCTGTGATCATTTCTCTCACTCTTTTTGCCAGTTCTATGCCTGCAGCCGAGGTCATTTCTCCATCTTTAGGAAACTTTACATCAGAAATAACGCCGAGTAGGTTATGGCGGTATTGCGTAATAATTGACATAGCTTCTTCAAAGGTCTCTGCAAGCAGTATCTTGGGTCTTAATCGTACCCTAAGAAGCCCATGGCTGGTATTCATGGCATGTGATACCAGGCAGCGGGTCTGGGTTAAAATCTCTGTATATATAATCGGTAGAATTTGCGAATAGTAGATTGGCGAATCATCAACAAGTAGGATAGCTTGGACACCCTGCTTACTATCTGCTTCGACATTCCGCTGATCTTCAATATATTTAATAATAGCCAACAAGATCTTACTGTCCCCAGACCAGTAGAATACTCTATTGATACATGTATTTTTCCTTATTTGGGCGATCATACTGGCTGTCAGCCGGTCATAGGACAACATGACAATCGGTATGCTGGGATATGCATCTTTTAATGATTGCTCGAACTCAAAGGAAGTCATGTCGCTAATGCGGGACATGGTAATAATCAAATGAAATGTTCTTGTCGCAAGCGCTTCCAAGGCCTCCTCCAGGCAGGAAACCCTGTGAATCCGAGGAATAATAGGAATACTCAAGTCTGCAAATTGATTATATATCTGCTCTGACAACTGCCCGTCTTCCTCTAGCACAAAACCATCGTATGATGTAGACACCAGAAGTATTTCAGTAACCCTGAATTTCATCAAATCATGAACACCTGAGAACCGGGTCTTCAAATCCACAAATCGTTTCATAAGACTTCCCTCCTTACTGGTTAACCTTAATCTCATCGCTCCGGTTTAAAGAGTATCCTTCCCTCAAAAAGACCTGTATCTCGATATTCTCTTGCCCTAATACTGCCATCTTTGGCCTGGTATACAACATCTTTCACTCCATTTGCTTTAATGGATACTGAAACTAGATTATCAAAGTCTGGAGGAAGATGGATTTTTACAGGTGTAAAGCCAAAACGGGAAAAAATACGCGTATTGATACCTAAGTTTTCCCTGCCATCGGCTACCCACTCAATGCCGCCCTCAAAAATACCCTTATCCCTATTTTCTATCGACCAATATCGTCCGTCAGCATCTATATAGGAAACGTTTTTTACTAGCCCATTCTTGCCTTCAGTAAAATCCACACCGACTATTTTACTAAAATTCTCAGGCAAACGAATCTCAATAGTTTTCCCTGTAAACCGCGAAAGCGTGCGACCAAAAAAGAATTGCTCCACCTGGTCACCACTACCACTAGCCGTCCAGGCAATTCGCCCTTCGAAAGGAGAGAAGTCCTTGTATTCTTGCGACCGGATTTCTCCTTTACTCGTTATATAGGTGATGTCTTTTGTGCCATTATTTCTGACAGAGACTGATAGCATATTGAAATAGTCATCTGGAAGTTTGATATTGGTTACGCCGCCTGTATACTTAGAAGTATATGTTCTACTTGTCGTCCAGCTTTCTGACTCCTTTGAGCCTGGAACCAGCCAATGTATCATCCCCTGGAAGAGTTCATAGTCTTTTATCTCAACAGTGTACATCTCACCTTGTACATCTTTGAAGGTAACATTTTTAATCGTTGACCCAAAAGCTCCCCCACTTGTAAAATCGACCCAGATCACTTGCTGAGTCGTTGCGGGAAGCGTAATTACGTACTCCTCACCAGATATCCGGGATAGGGTTCTAGCACATCCCGCTGTTATGAATAAAACCAATACACAAAAAACTGCGATAAATCGTCTCATGTGGTTTCTCCTTATATCCCATTAATCTAGAGGATCAACGTGCAGCGAATAGCTGTTAGTTGATCCCTTTGCACTCAAAAAATTACGCTTGAGCCCCTTATATATAAACTATCTATGTACATATTTACCAAAAAGCAAATTGTTGCCCCTTTAATATTTACTTACGTTCATCCGGTTTCACTAAATTAAGGTTAACATGACAATATCCGCCTGGTGTCTTCTCTAAATACTTCTGATGGTAATCCTCGGCTGGAAAAAAACGTCCAACAGGCTCTACTTCCACTACAATTGGATCATTATAGCGTGATTGCATTTTTTCAATAAAATCGACGATAACTGCTTTTTCCTCATCTGTTGTGTAGTACAAACCTGTCCGGTACTGTGTACCCCGATCAGGTCCTTGACGGTTTAGCGTAGTAGGATCAATAATCCGAAAAAAATGTTCCAATATCTGCATTAAAGGTAACACCTTTTCATCATATGTTACTTTGCATACTTCAGTATATCCTGTCATTCCTGTGCATACCTGCTTATATGTGGGCTGATCAGTAACACCTTGTCCATATCCTACCCTTGTTGCTAATACTCCTTTAAGTTGGCAGAAATAAGCCTCAACGCCCCAAAAGCAGCCTCCTGCCAGCCATATTTGCTTCATCAAAGGACTCCTCCTACTTGAAATAATTACTATTTGATTCTATTATACTATCCTTTTTTCTAAAAAACATTGGCTTAGGAATTTTTCCGGATGAATCTGGACCTATCAATTTATAGAAAAACTGGCTCTTTCAATCTGCCAAGCTACGGTGTTTAATAAAGATGACAGCTAAGCTTTTTTAGGGTGACCGGCATCAAATTTAAACACAGTTTACTGTGCACAACTCAAGGAGGGATTTATCTGGAGACTAATTACCGTATTGCTTATGACAAGGGTTGGGACGATCTTAAGCAAAAGACTCCCGAAGACATTGCCAGTACTATGGACGTAACCTATCTAAGCGATAAACAGCAATTCATTGTGCCTTACTTAAACGAGAACTATATTGCCGACTGCATTAAGCAAACCATCCACAAAGAAGCGGATGGCACTGTTCCCGGAATCGGAGCAGCCATACTTATACTCCACTACCTCACGTTTTTTCAAACAGAGACAGCCCTGGTCAATAAATGGGTTAGCTTAAAAGAAATCCCCAACGGCGGTATGCTTTTTTATCCGGCCTTCCATAAAGAATCTATTGTCGGTCTGATTAAAGCCTTCGGGCACCAACCATCGCTCCTGCTGGAATGTGCAAAGCAGATAGGCGGACAGCCGGCACGCTTCGGTGACGCTTCGGCGGTCTTTAAGGTGTTCCCGAAAATTCCGCTCTGTGTGGTCATCTGGGAAGGAGACGAAGAAATCGCAGCAAACGCCACCGTCTTATTTGATCCGTCCATTGAGCACCTCTTACATATTGAAAGCGTCATCGGTCTTGGAGGTTATCTTGCCAACAAGCTGATTAAGCTGGCTGCACCGGAAACCCGGCGTGGTCACGAAATTTGGTAAACCGTAATTCGAATCAGAGCAAATGGCCTGCGCTATCAACATAGGGGTTCACTTTTGGAGTGGAAAATCAAAAAACGAGCGTTATTGGCGCTCGTTTTTTCAGTCTACCAGAATTTATAACGCAATTCTGTTGACATAAGAACGACTAAGGCTTCTGCCGGCGTCCTGGGGGACTTGGCACAAGCCAAGTCTTTTCTTATGTCATTTGGCAGGGTTTATATTGACATTGCATACGACCGGAGCCAAAGTCACCAAAGTATATGAATCCCGATCATAAGCATACTAAAAAGGATAGGCATTTTTCACCCACTGGGGATATCCGAGCTTGAAATATGGTTTCTTTTTCTGACTGCCAGTGCCATATTGGCGCTTGCCTCGCTAATCATTTTTGAAGTTAGAATCCGCGAATAGCAGTTTTGTGATTCCCTGCAAAAATTAGCTCAACGATAGGAGTTGCCTAAATGAGGACAGGTTTCCCGCAGTCCCCGAAGCAGAGGCGGCCAAAAGCTGCGGCGTCATCAATAGCCACTAACTTCCTGCATTTACGAAACCCGTTTGTAGTCGCTTGGATGTCAGCCTCTTTTCCCGGCTTTGGCCATATAAGCCTGGGCAATTATGTGATAGGCTTTGTGCTGTTTGGCTGGGAAATGCTGGTCAACACCCAGGCAAACCTTAATATTGCCATAATTTACAGCGTTACAGGCCGCTACGAGATGGCAAAGGAGATTGTAAATAATCGATGGCTGCTATTCTATGCTCCAGTTTGGGTCTTTGCCATCTGGTCGAGTTATCACTTAACAGTTGATCTGAACAAACTCTCCATTTTAGCTGACCGCAATCAGTCCCCGATTGACGCTGCTTTTATGTCCTTCTTTGAAATCAACGTTCTGGATAAACGCAGCCCCTGGGTCGCTGTATTTTGGACTATGTGTTCACCAGGTCTTGGACATCTTTACACACACCGGATACCTACCGGCTTTTTCCTGCTAATTTGGTGGATAGTCATGGCCTATTTCTCCCATTTGCTCCAGGCGGCCCAGTACACCGCTCTGGGGTTATTCGAACAGGCCACGACCGTCTTAGACCTCGAATGGGTTCTCTATTTGCCCTCGATAATGGGATTTGCCATCTACGATGTATACGTAAACACCGTTGAGTATAACCGGCTGTTTGATCGCGAGCAGGCCGATTATCTGACCAGAGAGTATCAAGCCTCGGATTTCAATATGCCTAAGTAGGGGGACCCATTTATGCACATTGTAGCGTCGTTCGAACATTCCAATTTCCTGGAGCTTGCCATTAGTGACCTGGAGCAAAAGGGCATCGAGAAAAACAGGATATGCGCCATCCCATTACATAAGATGACCAAGGAACGCGCGCTCTTTGACACCCTCCATCAGGCTGACGGACAGAGCATGTTCGATTTGCCTGCCATCTTAGCAACTATTGCAATGACGCTCGGTGTTGCGTGGGGCTTTATGTGGAAGTGGGGGCCAATCATCTGGGGGCTGTTGTCCTTTGTAGGGGGGCTGGCGCTGGGACTGGCTATCAAGTATCTGCTCTACAAAAACAGCTTGAAAGAAAGCTTTCGCTGTAATACCGAAGTAGTGCTAATCATCTACTGTAAGCCAGACGAGGTGGAAACGGTAGAAACCGTGCTGTTTAACCACCTGGCAATCGGTATTGGCAGAAAGCCAAGCGAAGTGCAATGATGCAAAACTATCCATCTGTCGAACAACTTGCGGAAATGGTGCGGCTATTAACCCAGGCTCGAATTGAGAACTGGCTGGGGGAGGGTGTTGGCTCTTGGCGATGGTGGGCTCTTGTTGTGCTTATGTTCGTCCCTTGGTTTATTTGGGCCAAGTTAGTCGACAAGAAGAAACTCCTTGAGTTGGCTTTGTTTGGCATGTTTATAATGGTAAATTCCATTACTCTGGATGAGCTTGGGTTCGAGCTATCTCTATGGAATTATCCGGTGAATATCTTCCCGATCTTTCCTCGGCTCTCTTCTGCAGACTATACAGTGATGCCAGTAGTCTTTATGCTAACATATCAATACTTTCCCACCTGGAAGAGTTTCTTCTGGGCGTTAGTTGCGCTTGCCTTCGTTTTTTCCTTCGTGGTCGAGCCAATTATTGGGAAGCTGGGATTTTACGTGCCTATTAAATGGCACTATCACTATTCATTCGTCATTTACCTTATTGTGGGACTCTTATCCAGATGGCTGGTGAGGTTTTTTGTGGACATAATGCGCAAACACAATGCGAACTAACACCTGATAGCAATTACTCGAAATCATATTTTCTATCAGCAATTCCGAGTCTTTGAGCGGGCCTTTTATCCGTCCCATATGTTATAATTATAACAAGCGGTAAAGAAAACACGGCTTGCGCCGAGCCTCTGGCGACAGCGGAAGCCGATGTTGCCCTTATCCAGACGGAAAGTTATACTTTCTAACAGGATTAAACATACTGGCGGATTTTCCAGGAGGTCCATTATGTATTTACTGGATACTAAATATAAAACCCCACTATACCAGCAGCTTTACCAACAGTTGCGTTCTAAAATTTTGAACGGAGAGCTCAGTGCCCAGACCAAACTTCCCTCCAGCCGCCGGCTCTCTGCCGAACTTCATATCAGCAGAAACACTGTGGATACTGCCTATCAGCAGCTATTATCCGAAGGCTATATTGTTGGCAAAACTCGCAGTGGCTATTACGTCGAAACAATTCATAATACAAATTTTCCTGACTATGTGGAAACTCCTGCTGCAGAGCCTTCTGCCAAACCACTTACGGAAAAGATAAAATACGATTTTCAATATGGTAAACTTAGCCCGCAGACCTTCCCTTTTTCCCACTGGCAGCGATTAACCAATGAATGTCTGCGCAGAGATAAAGAACAGCTGGTAAACTATAGCCCCTTCATGGGTGAACCAGGGCTGCGCCGGGAAATAGTAAAATATCTGCGTGACTATCGTGATGTCAAATGTACAGCCGATCAGCTCTTGATTACCTCAGGCACAAAGCATTGCCTTATTCTTGCCTGTCAGCTCCTCAAACCCCTAACTTCGGTCATCGCCATGGAAGATCCCGGTTTCGCAGCCGCACATTTCACTTTCACAAATCAGGGTTTTCAGGTATCGCTTATTCCATTAAACCACCATGGTCTTAATGTAAAAGTGCTGCGGGCCTCAACAGCCAAAGCAGTCTATGTAACGCCGTCACATCAATTCCCTACTGGCCGCATTATGCCCATAACCAGACGCCTGCGACTTGTGGAATGGGCCTATGAACAGGATTCCTTCATTATCGAGGATGATTATAGCTGCCACCTAAGATATGACGTAAAACCGATACCATCCCTGCAGGGGCTAGCCCCCGAAAAAGTAATCTATATGGGGAGCTTTTCAAAGATACTTTCGCCCTCTCTGCGTGTGGCTTATATGGTTCTCCCGAAAGATTTGGCACAGCGAATGCAACAAGAGGCAGAAACCCTTGTCTGTCCAGTGCCGCTGCTTATCCAAAAACCATTGGAGCAGTTCCTGCGTGAAGGCCACTTTGAGAGTCATCTGCGAAAAATGCTCCGTCATTTTAAGAAAAAGCATGATACCCTGCTTCATGCACTGCAGGAGACCTTCGGCGACACAGTCTCTATTTCCGGCATAAATGCAGGTCTTCATCTCCTGCTGCAGCTAAAACAGCCAGCCTTGGGCAGCAACGACCTAGTGTCCCGGGCTGGCAGATCAGGTATACATATCCATGCCAATAATCTGTGGGTGGAATCCGAACCCGGTCAAGCTGCCAGGGTCCTCCTTGGCTTTGGTGCGATAGCACTGGAGGATATTCCCCCAGCGATCAGCCTGTTGCACAAGGTCTGGCTTGAGTACTAGCAAAATAGACTATTCGCTATCACTCTTGATTTCCGTTCTAGGTATTGGCACTTCCCTCGCTGGGATCCGGCTCAACGCAATATCTAGTGCATCCTTAGCCGTATCTGCGTAGTCAAGTTTAACCCACTTTCGTTCATCAAGATAGGCGCCGTCATAGGCCATACCACGAACTCTCGAGGCCCAGCCACCCGAAGCTTCGACAACTACGACAGGCTTACGGTTTAAATATGCCGCAGATAACTCGCCTAGCGTACCATTGCCTCCCGCTATCATGATTATTACATCTGAAGAATGCACTAGTATTAGGCTCCGATAGTCAAAACTCAATCCCGTCGTGATCGGGATATCTATATATTCATTTGCTACCTCTATGGTATCACCTGGGAGTATACCCACGACCAACCCATTTGCTTGTTTCGCTCCACGGGAAACCGCACCCATTACCCCGCTCGTTCCACCAGTAAGCAGAATGGCGCCGCGTAACGCAATTTCCTTTCCTATTTCTTCAGCTAGTAGACATGTTTCTGCCGGTATCTCTCCAGACTGTCCAATTACCCCAATTCGTATCATAAGCATCCCTATCCTTTCAGCTGTATATTGCTCCTTTGAAATAGACTTTATTAATGGTAAAGAGCATTCATATAGGTAATACTCCCTAATACTGTCCAATAACTGACCAAACCCAGCATTTAGGATGCTGGGTTTGCTTAATACCTAAATTACACTTTAAATTGCAAAGCCATTTGATTCAAACCAGCAGCTGTATCTGCCAGAGCTTTTGCTGCGCGGTTAATCCCATCCAGTTCCTGGCTGACGCTGACAATGCTTTGGGATACGTCCTGAGTTCCTGAAGCACTTTGTACAATGGTAGCCGCAACAGATTCGATGGCACGGTTAACTTCGTTCATTTCACCAGTTACTTGCTGCAATTTCATGCCGATGTCTGTGGTGATATTTAGGAACGAGTCTGCATCAGTCTTGTATTGCTGCCCAACACTCACAAAAGCATCATAATCCTTACGGACAGTTTGGTCAATAAATTGCAATAATTCATTGCTATTGCCAACCAATTCGCCGATGGCACCTTGCACTTGCTTTGTAAGATTTTGAATGCCGCCTACCACTTTCGCTGATTCTTCGGCAAGCTTCCGCACCTCTTCGGCGACTACCGCAAAGCCACGTCCCTGTTCACCAGCGCGCGCCGCTTCAATTGCAGCATTCAATGCCAGCAGGTTGGTCTGCCCGGCGATAGCCGCTATGGAAGCAGCCATTGTGGATATTTCTTCAACTATTTTGGCATCAGCGATGGCCTGAATCACCCGCTTACTGATATCATCATATAGATCCACAGCAGACTGACGGGAAGCCTGGGCATTCTGCTGCAGGTTGATGGCCTGCTGCTCCACGCCTTTGGCCACTTGACTGCCCTGTGCGGCATTTTGCGTAATCTGCATTACGTTGGCCCCTACATTTTCAGCTGACGCAGTTATTTCTTCCGCGGAGGCGGAAACAGTCTGAAGTCCGGCTGAAACTTCCTGAGTTGAAACTGCCACACTATTCGCCGCATTGGCCGATTGCCCAGCGCTGGCAGTCAGCTGCTGCGAGGAGGCCGCCAGCAGTTCAGCATTCTTTTTCATCTGCTGGATAATGTTTTTCAGATTAGTTCCCATTGTATTAAACGCTATTGATAACTGTCCAACCTCATCATTTGATGTTATCTGCACTGTTTGGGTTAAATCCCCTTCAGCCATTTTTGTCGCTGCTTCTGCAAGCCGGGTAATAGGCTTCGTCATTCTGCCTGCGATAAAATACATAAATATACCGGCTAACAGTATTGCCACACCAGCGATAAGTATAGCCTGATTTCGGATAGAAGCTATTACACGTAATGCTTCCGCTTTACTCTGGGTGGTGCTCACGCCCCATGACGTACCAGGAATTGATGCGTAGCCTGCGTATTTTGATATCCCTTGGAATTGGTACTCCATTGCCCCCATCTTCCCATCAATCGCCGCTCTTGTCATTTCCTTTAGTTCCGGAGCAACAGCGTCAGTCAGAGGATTCAGTTTCAATGCAACTTGATCGTTGGGATGAATGAAAACAAGACCAGAGCGCCCTACAACATAAGCGTAGCCATCTTTACCGAATTTCCGGCCTAATACATAGTTCTTAATACTATCAATATTCATTGCTGCGGCCACAAAACCTTTGACTTGACCGTTGCCTCCCAGTACCGGGGATATCCCCACAGCAACCAGCTTACCGGTAGATTTAGAAACCACAGGGTCTCCTGATACAATCGTTGCTTTCTTTTGTATGACATCTTTGAAATACTCACGTTCAGCTACCGAGCCGCTCGTCCCGTCACTGGCCTGATAACGTCCGTTCAGGTCTACATAAAACAAAGTCTCAATAGTAGACTGTGTCTGCTTTATTTCCGCCAAGCGAGTGACAATAACCGTCTGATCTTCGGATTTAATTTTTGCATCCATTGCAATGAATTCAACCGTTGTCTTTATCCTTGCTACATCTTTGGCAATTCCTTCGCCGGTAGCTTCCGCATTACTCCGCATCTCTACTTCAATCTGGTTGGACAGTGCGAGCTCGCTCTCTTTAATGCTTAGATATGCAGAAACACTTATCGCCAAAGCCACCACAAGACAAACTGCAATAACCAGCTTTGTTTTCATACTACTTAATCCAATCTTGTCAGTTTTTGCATTTTTCGACATTTTTACCCGCCTCCTACAAAAGTATTAAACTTGCCTGATAGCGTACTCAAAAACAGCAACTTGAATTATTTATATATTTCGACAACAATTTGTAGGTTCCTTTGTTATCTGTATAATATTGTCTAATTGCCCTTATCTAGCCACTTATGTTGTAAAGTCGTACTGAACCCAGATTTGTCCATATTATCAATTGTTTTATTGATAAAGTCTAACATTTTTTTATCTCCTTTTTTTATTGCTACCCCTAAATCAGCGGTCATTAGTGGTTCCCCGATAATATCCATACTGTCATGATGTTTATCATATTCGTTTTGGTGCAGCCGATCATTTATAACCGCATCCAATCGCCCTTTTTCTAAATCCTCCAGGTACTCGCTACTCTCCCGATAACTCTTAATGATGATCTGAATACCCTTCTCTTTTAAGCTCTGAGCTACTTTTTCACTCGTAGCTCCGGTTTTAACACCTACCATTTTCCCATTAAGATCACGTATATTTTGTATTGATAGATCATTATTTCGTACTACTAGCACCATATCTGTTGTAACGTACGGTCGCGAAAAATCAATTTGCTCTTTACGGTCTTTGGTGATATACATGGCAGCTATTGCTATATCTGCTTGATTATTTTGTAATGCAGGTACTAAGCTTGTAAACTGCAGCACTTTAACCTCTAGAGTTGCTCCCATTTCTTTAGCAAGCGCATTGGCAAGATCAATATCATAGCCAATTAACTGATTTGTTTTTTCGTCTAGGTATACAAATGGCCGATAAATACTTGTCGCTACTACGAGTTTCCGCTTTGCTTCACTGTTATTACCACGTCTACTTCCGTATTCATCTGGCAAGGAACATCCGGTTGAAACTAATGACACCACGAGCATAATGATAGAAAACCAGCGAGTTAATTTCGCCCTCACTATATCTCCTCCTTGTCACAACAGATAAACGTAGCCTTTAGCGACTCTAAGATACGATGACATTACTCATCAGGATCTGTAATCATTTCAATAAAGCTATGAACCAAATTGGGATCAAACATTTTTCCGGCACACCGCGTTAGCTCGATACAAGCTGTGTCCTTGTCCATGCCCTTGCGATAAGGTCTATCATTAGTCATGGCATCATAGGCATCTACGATAGCTAAGATACGACTTTCAAGTGGTATCTCGGTTCCCTTCAAACCTATCGGATAACCATTTCCATTCCACCACTCATGATGCTTAAGAATCCAATCTGCAATATGATTCAATTCAGGAGATGCAATAGCTATTCGGTATCCGATTTCACTATGCCGCCGCATTTCAGCCAACTCAGTTTCATCCAGCGGGCCTGGCTTAAATAAGATTCCATCAGGTATTCCAACTTTCCCTAGATCATGAAACTGCGCGAAGAGTTTCATATCCCCAATTGCATATTCGTGAACACCGGCTCGTCGAGCTAATTTTTCCACAAGCTCTTGCATGCGCTCCCCATGCCCCTCTGTGATAAAATCACGGGCATGAAGTGCATGCATCAGCGTTTTTACAAGAGCACTTCTGGCGCTCTGACTACGATGCAGCTTCTCTTTATACATTCTGTTATCAGCCAGCTTCACAGCATCCTTCAGTGAAGCTGCATGAGAGACTGATGCATATCCCAGTGATAAACTAATCGTAAAATCTGATCGACTGCTATTATACACACGTAACTTTTGGTGAATTCGAGTATAGACTGTTGCTAACTCCGCCTCCCCAGCGCCAGGTAACAGAATGCCGAATTCATCCCCACCAATGCGAGCCAGTACTGCTTCATGGGGTATCGAGGATTGTAGTATCTCTGCCGCTGTCTTTAGCAGCAGGTCTCCTTTTTCATGGCCTAACGTATCATTGATCAGCTTCAATCCGTCAACATCGCAAACGATTATACCAAGCCTGTCCATTTTCTGTTCACTTTCAAGCCGCTGTAGTTCCTGTTCAAAATAGTTTCGATTAAATACACCTGTCAATACGTCGCGGAAACTCATGTACTGTAATTGGTTTTCAGCTCTTTTACGCTCCGATATGTCTCGGTAGATAGCATATATTCCAGCAACCTGGTCATCGATGATAATCGGATAGGCAATCAACTGAACATCGACCAAGCTTCCATCTTTTCTTTTTCTGGTAGTGTCTAATTGGCACTTGACACTTTCTAAAACAGTCTTTGAAATTGCCAGGCCTTCTTCATAAAGGGTACTGGGAACAATAACGTCGTCAATTAACCTACCGTAAACTTCCCTCAATTCATATTGGAAAAATGACTCGAAATCCCTATTTATATCGATAATTCTTGCCTGCGAGTCAAGTATCGCAATGCTTTCAGGAGAATTCTCAAAAAGCTGAGCAAAGTATATTTTCTGGCGCTGCAACTCGGTCGCCGTTTGGTCTCGCTGCTGCAATAATGCTTGAATATGTTTAACCATATTATGAAATTTTGTGTTTAATTCAGCCAGTTCATCTGATGAATGGTCTGTAAACTGGATTGAAAAATCTCCTGCTTCTACCCGTTTCATATCAAGTATGAGTTTATGCATTCTTCCTACAAACCTTCTGGCCGCCAACAGACTGATAATTATAGCTGCCAAAACACTCCAAAAGCCTACTTGCATCGTTTTGTTTTTTATGGGAAGAGACTCATTGGCAAAAGCAGCTTCAGGAATAAATCCAACCAGCGTCCAACCAGTCTGGGCAATATTCACTGCACTGACAAATACCGTTCTCTCGCCGTCACTATAGTAAATAGATTTTTTTGGATGCTGAACAAGGGTTTGAAACCACCCCTCCTCTGAAACATTTTTCCCCAGTTCGCTTACTTCATTGTGCGCAATAATATTGGCATCCTTGTCTATCAGAATGGCATACGCACCAGTCCCTAATTTAAGATCACGAATGATATCTGAAAGCTTATACAAAGAGGTGTCAATCGCAAATACCCCCACTAACTCCCCATTGTGTTCGATGCTTTTCACAGCCGAAATAACAGTATTTTGGGAAATTGTTTCAATATAAGGATTGCTCCAAACTATTGTACCAGGGTTAGTAAAAGCAGCCTTATACCACGGACGTACACGTGGATCGTAGCCTGAATCTGGTTGCCATGATGGTACGACGTCAATTTTTCCGTCAGCACTGCCAAAGTAGACATACCAGATATGATCATTAAATCTTCGTTGATTTTCCCATTCCTGCAATACCACGCCCCCTATCTCTCTGCTTGCTATAGCCGAATTGAAGTTTGGGCTGCTTGTTAGCAGGTTAATGGTATTCTCTGTTTCACCTACATACTTTTGGATAAAATAATCTGCTGCAATTCCCATGATGTGCAAACTTGTATTCTGCATCCGCTGTATCAGTATTCTTTCCGATGCCTGATATGTCAGGAATCCCAGGAGAATCACAGGAACAGTTATGATGATAATTGAAAAAACAGATAGTTTTTTGACAATATTCCACCGCATAACATATCTCCTTAGATTAATATCGCTGATTTTAGTAAAGAAAACACGGCTTGAGCCGAGCCTTTGGCGACAGCGGAAACCGATGTTGCCTTATCCAGACGGAAAGTTGTACTTTAACAGGACAAAAGAGCCCATCGTACTAACGATGGGCCGTCATTGGCCTAAAAGTAATATCCTTTGTTAACAGTTTAGTATCAACTAGGACTATTGTAAATACAAAACAGCCACATTTAGACAATTTTCCGCATTCCTGAATAATAGACCAATTGCCGGTTTCTTTTTGCTTAGATTTAATTTTTAAATAGGAAAAAGGGTATTCGATGCATCTCACATCAAATACCCCTTGCAATACATTATATTTAAGACTAAACTGGAAACATGTGGGGAGACATATTTTTTTAAATACTCAAGGAGGTGATTGAAATATATCTGCTTAAGAAGGTATTGTTAATGCTCCTACTCTTTTGTCTTTCAAATATTACCCTTCCCGCCTATGCTATTACGCCACTTAATGTGGCTATTTTGCAGCCAATCAACACAGCAACATACAAGTACATGGATGATGTTCAAATAATCCAGGATACTATAAAAAAGCCGTTCAAATACCCCTATTATACATTGATGCCTTCGGACACGGTTGAACATATAACTCAAACCTTTTTAGTAGAAAATAGGTCTGCCAAGTTGACCGATAAGAAATCCATGTCTGATCTTTCAGATAAACTTTCCGCAGATATTATAGTCGTTGTAGAATTATCAAAATTTCGGATGAATCAGATTTATTCTCCTTGGCTTGATGACACGTATATTGAGTCTAATATAATCTTGAAGTGCTATGCTTACTCAGCTATAACTAAAAAATACGATGTAATCAAAGTGGTCAAATCCATAAGAGAACCAGAAAGCGTTAATACGAGTGCCGCCTTTGCCTTTAAGGAACTGACTGAAGAGATACTGGTGAAGTTACCTTATAAGCGCATTCCAGTTAGTAATGTGCTATAGCCAAGGTTTCGTCCCACAGACAAGTAGCCCAGCGGATTTCCACCGCTGGGCTACTACCTGTTTTAGGTCATCTCTTTGGCATAACCTTTACTCATTATCAATACATTATGCCCTTGCTCCCATTTGTATACGACTTCATCCATTTTCTGTTTCACAAAGTATATCCCCAGACCGCCCACCGCACGTTCCTCAAGTGGTATATCAAGATTAGGTACTGCCATCTCTAAGGGATTAAACGGTTCTCCATCATCAGTGACTATTAATCTTAATAAGTTGTTCTCCCAAAAGATATCCACCCTAATGCAATGTTCCAGCTTATCCTTATACCCATAGGACATAATATTGGTGATAATTTCTTCAAGCACTAAATTCATATCAAAAACAATGCGTAAAGGCAAAGCATGTACTTGTCCGAACGCCTCTATCGCTAAAACCATTGTTTCGATCTCGGACAAATCATTCTTCAATATAATACTCTCATGGCTCATAATAATGCACTCTCATGATAACTGTTGGATTGCTTCATCAGCAGTATCACAAATTGTAAATAGAGGAATAAAACCTGCCATATCAAACACTTCACTTACCTGAGGACGTAAGGAACATAGCGCAATGCTCCCACCAGATTTTCTCATAGTTTTTAATACCGACAGAAATACCCTCAACCCAGCACTAGAAATATACTCATTTTGCGAGAAATTACACACTATTTTTTTTGTACCACCACTCAATAACTCCGACATTTTTGTTTCTACTGCTTTAGCACTATTGGCATCCACTCTGGTTAGTATTGTAACTACCGTAATTTCGCCTACTTTATTCACTTCCATTGTTTGCCCTCCTTTAATTTTAAATTCACCCAAACCTCAAGAACCTATCTTAAATCACCGCTAAGGCGAAATAGTAAATTAGCCGTTAGACGTCGCCGATACTCAGCACTTGCCCGAATATCATCAATAGGATTAGCGCCTAGAATCGCCATTTCTCCTGCCTGAGATAGAATTTCGTCAGATAGAACCTTCCCCGTAAGAAAATTTTCTACTTCTGGCAGTATCATAACGGTAGGACCGACACTTCCCCAGGCTAATTTAATATTTTCCACTGTTTTATCAGCGTTTAATTCCAGCATAACAGCCAAACTGGCAATAGCAATGGCCAGTGCTTTGCGTTTGCCAACCTTATAATAAGCAGAAAACGCTTTCGGCGCCGGCAAAGGAATATGAATACCTGTTACAACTTCACCTTTTTCCAGCATTGTGCAACCAGGACCTTGAATAAATTCAGTAATCGGCACACAGCGCTCTGCTGCTTGGCTGCTAATTGCGATCTTTGCCCCAAGAACGTAAAGCGGTGGCAACGTGTCTCCTGCCGGCGATGCGGTACACAAATTTCCACCTAGCGTTCCACTATGCCGGACTGGTGGCGATCCAAGCACTGATAACGCATCATGCAGAACCGGGAAACGTTCCTTTATAATTGGCAGTTCCCAAAGCTGTTGGTGGGTCACACCCGCACCAATAAAAATATCAGTTTCAGTCTCTTCCACTTGCTGCAACTGGGCCAAATGCTCCACAGAAAACAAAGCCGGCGGTTTATTTCCATGTTTTCTAATCTGAACTAAAATATCAGTGCCACCGGCTAATATACGCCCCTCAGGGTATGTCGTAAACAGTTCACTTAACTCTTCCATTGTGCGCGGAAAAAGAACCTCCATTACTCACGCCTCCCCTTAAGCAAGGCAGCTGCCGCTAGCACAGCCTCTACAATTTTCTGGTAGCCGGTACAACGACATAAATTGCCACTTAACCCTGCCCGAATTTCCTCACTGGTTGGCTGCGGATTACGCTGCAGCAAATCTAACACTGCCAGCACCATACCAGGAGTACAGAAACCACACTGCACCGCACCATGATCAATAAATGTCTGCTGCACAATGGCGAAGCCTCCCTCAGGTGCTACGCCTTCAATGGTGGTTACTTCCATACCTTCCAGTTGAGCCGCCAGCATCAAACAAGAAAGACGGCTTGTTCCATTAACAAGTATCGTACAAGCGCCGCATTCACCTGCACCACAACACTCTTTTACGCCAGTAAGTCCCAAATCTTCCCGCAAAAGATCAACTACCCGCCGATCAGACTGAGTCTCTACAATGGTGTCCTTACCATTGAGTATAAATTTCACTCTCATCGCACAGCCTCCTTACCGGCTTGACGGAGAGCCAATAATATTTTTTCCCCAGTCAGCGTTCCCTTGGTAATACGCGTTCCGCTACTATCAGCAACACCATTGGCGATGGCTGGTAAAACGCCGTCGATACTGATTTCACCTGCACCTTTCATTCCATATGGCCCATCATCCTCTGCCAAAGCTACTACCACTGTTTCCATATTGGGCATATCCATAGCCGTTGGCAGAATATAGGTAGAAAAATCATTTGTCATGATCTGCCCCTCTTTAAGAGCAAAATCTTCGAATAAGGCATACCCAATTCCCTGGGCAGCGCCACCTTGGATTTGCTGCTCAAAAACCTGGGGGTTTAGCACGCAGCCAGCATCAATACAATTTAGCAGATCACATACTTCTACTTCCCCGGTTAACGTATCCACCTGCAGCCTAACCAACTGAACACCATAGGAAAATACCCGATGCGGATATCCATGATGACGTAGATTTTTTCCTGTCGGCAACACTTGTTTATTGACTGGACAAGTATAACTATAGGTAGCCGTCCGTTCACTGTCATCCATAAACCCGGCAATCATTTTCAGCGGAACTTCCCGACCAGAAGGCTGATGTAAAATTCGCCCGGGTAATAGTATTAGATCCTCAACACTCAGTTGTTCGAGTAGCTGAAACGAAAACATCAGCAATGCTCTTGCCAGGATTCGTTCTTTCAGGATATTCGCCGCCCCAGTAAGAGCATTGCCATAAGTAAAGGTTGTCCGGCTGGCAGAAGATGAAGCAGAAGGGAGTGTCCTGGATGTATCTGGCAAGACCAGCTCCATATTGTCACAGCCTTGGAAGAGAATATGCCCGACAATTTGCATGTAAGTGGCGGCATTGCCCTGCCCCATATCGACGACACCGCCATAAACACGAATACGACCATCTGGAGAAAGCTCTAGCTTGGCGTTGGCATAATCGGGAATAACCGGCCCAAAACCAACCGCATGATAACAGGCAGCCAGACCGACGCCTCGCCGTTTAAAGGGTGGCGCACTATTCTGCCAGGCTTGCCGTTCACGCCATAGCCGATGTTCCCCTACCTTTGCCAAACATTCTTCCAACCCTACCGTTTGCGTCAGCAGCACTCCGGCAGGTGTCACACTGCCACGGCGCACAGCATTTTTCAGTCGGAACTGCAGGGGATCAAAACCTGCCAATTTCGCCAGTTCATCAACAGCCTGCTCGATTCCGGCCGCTGCCTGTGGTATCCCAAACCCTCGAAAGGCGCTGGCAACGGGGTTATTGGTATAAACAACTGCCCCTTTTATCAATGTATGGGGAATACAATAAGAACCACCAGCATGCTCCATGGCTAAAGCAAGTACCTCACCACCCATTGCCGAATAAGCACCTGTATCCAGCAAAATAGAACAGTCGAGAGCTTGTAAAACACCTTCCCGGTCACACCCTAACGTATATTGCATGACTGCAGGATGTCGTTTGGTTCCAGCTAGAAATCGTTCTTCCCTTGAATACCACATTTTTACTGGTCGTCCAGCTGAATGAAGGGCTGCCAATGCCAAAAATCCCTGTACCGTAATGCCATCTTTGCCGCCAAAAGCACCGCCTAAATACGGCGCCATCACTCTAAATTTGGTCGGTGGTATTTTTAAGGCTTCTGCCAGCTCCAACCGATCACGAAACGGTGTCTGGGTAGAGACAATCATGGCAATCGTACCGTCCTCTTCTAGCCATGCTACCCCGGCCTCGGTTTCAAGAAAGGCATGATCTTGCCAGTTTAGTTCGATTGACACTTCTGCACTAAACGCACAGTCTGCTAAAGCTGCTGCGCCCCGCCCACAGCTAATTTCACCACTAAGCAGCGTGTTACCGTCAGCTCTCCCAGGATGAAGGATTACCGAATTTTTATTCTGGGCCTCTTCCGGATCAAATACGGCAGCAAGTGGTTCATACTCAACCACAATAGCAGCCAGCGCCTGTTCTAACACTTCTTTCGTCTCAGCCGTTACTAATGCAACTGCCTCGCCATAATGACGGACAATACCATCTGCCAATATGGGTTGATCTTTTTCAAAAATACCCAAGCGATTACTACCTAGCACATCTTGACTTGTCAAAACCGAAACGACACCACTCATGCCTTGTGCCTGTGAAATATCAATACCCGTAATCCTGGCATGGGGATAGGCGGCACGCTTGACACCTGCCCAAAGGTAGTTTTCCGGGTAATAATCAGCAGCATATCGTTCTTCACCCGTAACCTTGGTCAATGCATCAACCCTAGGTGCCGATCTGCCGATGACTAGGGGTTCACTGGTTATCGGACGACTACTTTGAAACATGGCTTTCCACTCGTTTAGCCAGCAATTCCTGCAAGTTTTCAATTTGCTTTCTGGTCATTTGGGCATCTCCCTTCCCTTGCTTTGAACTTATAAACTGGTTCCCGTTACAGCTTGCCAATCAATTTCAATAAATTCCTTGATTTTTTTTGCTCGTTTACTATAGAGATTAGCACCGTCAAAATTGGGCGAACCAACTATTTTTTGCATGAAAAAGCCGTCGTCGTCAAACCAACGGGGTAATGCCCCGCCAAAAAAGTACCCGCGTTGGCGCAAAATATCAACTACAGTGCCTGTCCAAGGACGAGTGAGTCTAATAAACACTTGCGTAACCACAATACCCGCTGCTACTGTCTGCCCTTCCACGTCATCAAGATACGCTGCAAAATCGCCACCTGTTTCATCAAAAGTGATCCTTGCCACACCGGCATCGGTAAACATCTGTAGTTCTCCCACTGTTGCTACTTCTGCTGGCAGTATCTCATCTGATGTAGCAAAGGTATGACCGCAATCTGTGTCAGCATAGATTTCTTGCAGCATCTCTTCGTAAACGCTCGGCAAATAGATGGTCTGTGGTCTAGCTTTAAAAGTACGAAAAACAACCAAAGTCGAAACGCGACCACCATTCGTCGATTGAGAATTCGCCTGACTATACGATTCAGCAGGCATCAAATCCATCTCTAGCGCTGTTTCGTGAAATTTTTGCCGCACCGCGGATTGTTGCATAAATAAATGATTACATACCGTTTCGCCCCAAACCTGTTCTAACCCGTATCGCGGGGGAATTTTTTTCATAGACTCACTAATCAACTTCATCGCCATCATTGTCTGACGAAAGTCGTGCCTAACCATCATTTGTCCATGTTCATACAATTCTTTGTTGGGTGGGGATGAGCGGTATAAAGCAACATGTCCCACTACCTCGCCCGCATCAGTACGAGCTACCATCCGGTATGTTTCACCAGCCTCACTCTGACGTATCAGTTCCTCAGGATCATACACTTCCCGCCTTGGATAATTTTCACCATAAATTGCGCGGTACAATTCTACCACACCTAGCGCATCCGCAGGACTAAAAAAATCAATTTCCCAAGACTTTGCTCTAGACTCTTCAGCCATATGACATCCTCCTCATTCCCGCTTATTTATTAAACCCTTGTTCCATACTTGGTAAAGTTCTTTGCAACCGCCACAGCAATGTGAGGGCGATCATCGCTGCGCCCATAGTTGCCAGCGGATGGCTCCAAAACACCCCGCGCTCACCCCAATGGCTGCCAATCCAATAAGCCAGTGGCACCCGTAATACAATGATGTAAGTAAAAGAAACAATCATCATTAAGGCTGGCCTTTTCAGCCCTTGCACTGTGCCATAGAACGCAAATAGTAGCGTAGCAAAAACAATGGCCATGCCTGATGCCTGAATGGCGTAACCGCTTAGTTCTCTCAGCTCCGCCGGAGGCCGGAAGACAGCATTTAACACATGTGGGAACGAAACAAACAGCAGCATGACAGGCAATACAATGCCAAGAGATAATATAAAGAAAAATTTTACGCCGCTTCTAATACGGCGATATTCTTGTTTTCCTGCATTAAAACTAATAAAAGTTGCCAACGCATTGCTCATACCCATGATGGGCAACATAACCATCATTTCCGTACGCGACATCATATTCCACGCACCAACCGCAACTGCTCCAAATTGAATAAGCACTCCATTCAGCAGCATCAAGCCAATCGGCGAAACCAGATAAGAACTAGCAATAAACATTCCCTGACTAGCAATGCGTCTCCAATATTGGATCATTCTCCGTGTGGGGATGACCGTCAGTCGTCTATGCCCAGCCACATGCAAACGCCAACTTAAATAGACAGCAGCCCCAATCTGCCCAATCAAGGTACCAATGCTTGCGCCAGCAGTCCCGAGGCCTAAGCTGAATATAAGGATTGGATCAAGCACCATATTCAGCACATTCCCCAGAATCATTGCCTTCATCGGAGTCACGGTATCTCCTTGGACCATAAACAAGGCCTCAGCAGTCATGACATATCCCATAACAGGAAAGCCAGCAACCAACCAAAAAGTATATCCGTAAATATGATCCATGACCATTGCATCAGCACCCAGAAAAGTAAAAAACGCACGACATAACCCTGGCAGCATGAGGGGCAAAAACCATATCATAATGAGTGTCATAAGTGGCAATATTGCCAAGCCCATCTGCCGGGCATCAGCCTCATCACCAGCGCCTCTATCATGACTGATCAGCACCACACTGCCCATGGCAATTCCCTTACCTAGTGAAAGAGCAATATAGGTTAATGGCACCGCTAAAGAAATGGCGGCTAAAGGCAGTTCACCCAACCAAGAAATAAAAATAGTATTTACATAGGAATATAAGTTTTGAAAAAACAAGGAAACCATTAATGGAATAGCTAACCGAATCATTACTAGTGGAACGGGATCCTCTGCCATATCGACTGCAACTGCCATCTTACCCTCCCAGCGTCCAAACAATACCTTAACTAGAATTCAATAATTTTTCTCAAAACTCTGGCCCTTGTGTATCAGCAGGACTAAAGCTATCAATCTCACCGGACTTTTTTTAGACTCTCCAGTCACAATTTCATCCCTCTTTCTATCTTAGAGCCACTACTATTTATGATTTGTTCAATCTTCAACTGACGAAACTGTCATGTTAAGATTAAGCAAATCAATCGCAAGATACTGCGGCGCAAATAACGGCTCACGATCAAGCCATCCCAGCGGCTGCAGCAGATAAGTCATAACCTCATTAGCCAATACAGTCCCTGCCATGTTAGCCCCTACTGCCGTGGTGGATAATATCCCTTGCGCAAATCCCTGTTCAATACGTGCCCTAATTTCCGGGTGAAAGCTTTCTGCAATCATCATTGGCAAAATACCTCCATTCCGCCCCTGACGCTCAGCCATACTCCAAAATGTTGCTGGAGTCATGCCGTCAGGGTGATGATTTACCAGCAATGCCCCAAAACCAATAGCGCCTGCAGTAAAAAGAGGAATACCCATCCTGGCACTTAACTTCCCGCTTTTTTCTTTAACGTCTTGACCTTTCTCTGCGTCGATGACGCCAATATATGCATCCGCTCCTTGCAAAAATCCCTCAATATTGTCGACGTTGATTCCGTCAGGATATAGTTCCAGCTCAATAGCCGGATTTATAGCGTGCGCCCATTCCACATAAACGTCTAGTTTAGGGCGTCCCATAGTAAACGCAGTCGCTCCTGGCTGGCGGTTCATATCAGGAGGATCAAATATGCCGTTTTCTGCTAAACGAAACCGGCGAACCCCCGACCGTACCAAGGCTTGAAAAGCAACCCCACCAACGCCTCCCAATCCAGACAAGGCTATGTACGAATGCGCCAAAATGTCTAATCCCTCTTTTTGCAAAAGCGGCTGTAATCTGTTAAGAAAATCCATGTTTTTTTCTCCTTTCTCTCATATGTATGAATGATTATTGCCTTAAAATTTAAATAATTTTTCTCAATGCTCTGATAAACCCTTCCATAACCGGCACAGCATGCAGAGTAACACGAATATGATTGGGAAACCGGAAACCAGTCATGGTACGCACCATGTAACCCATACGCATTAGTTTGCGATAAGCCAATGTATCACTGAAGGGCAGACGAATGATGACATAATTACCTTCACCGCAAATATAGTGTAGTCCCAAAGCATCCAGTTCCTGCTTCAGATATTCCTTGGACTCTCGCACCAATACCCTTGTCCGCGCAACATGACCACCATCATCAGCTAAAGCCGCAAGAGCTGCGTCTTGGGCCAAAGCATTCACCGAATAAACAATACAGGTGCGACGAATGACATTAACTATGTCAATATTGCCTGCTAAATAGCCAATACGCAGTGCCGCTAAGGCATACATTTTAGAAAAAGTACGAAAAATAACCAGGTTAGGATATTCCTTAATCAGACTCATCCCATCAGGAAAATCCGCTGCCTCGGCAAATTCGGCATAGGCTTCATCCACCACAACAATTTGCCGTCCGTTCACCTTGTCAAGAAATGCCCGTAATCGTGTATCGCTCCAGTATGTCCCGGTCGGATTATTGGGATTGCAGATAAAGATAATTTTCGTCCGGTCATCCACCGCAGCCAACATAGCCTCATCATCAAAACCATACTCTTTGAGCGGTACCAACCGGCTTTCAAATCCAGAAAATTCGGCCACCCACTCATACACAGCAAACGTCTTATCTGCGGTGATAATATTGTCACCCTGCTGACAAAAAGCCTTGATTACAAAGGCAATGACCTCATTGGCACCGTTGCCGACAATAAAAGCATCTGGCGATATTCCATAAATCTCGCCTAATCGCTGCCGCAAATGATAGGCATCCCCGCTGGGATAAATAGCCGCCCGTTCTGGTTCAAAACGTCTGATGGCTTCTAGTGCCTGTGGCGGTGGCCCGATCACATTCTCATTATTGTTCATACGGCATAGCACCGGCGAATTATACATCTGTTTCAGCACATCATCAGGTTTACTTGGGATATATGGCTCAATTTTATGGATATATGGCGGTACTAACTGTTTGAGGGGAGGAAACTGGCCTGACATATTATTCTCCTCCCGCATATTGGAATACAACTACATCACCCTGTCCACCCCATGGCAAAACGAAGGAAGGTGCAAAACCTGCTGCTCTAAGATCTGCTGCCAGCAGGGCCTCTAGTTCTTTACCAATGTCCAATTCAAAAAACATTGTTGACACGCCCTGTTGTCGCAAAGAGGAGACATACTCCCGTAAAACAGCCTGAGCATCTGCCCCAACCACCAGCGCAGAAAGGACGGCCTGTTTTTGGTTCCGGTCCACTGAAACGGCAAATACTGAATGAGGGACTAGTTTTTCACCTGCTTGTTCAACGGAAATGATGCTGCGGGGCAAAACAAGACGTTCATAACATTTCTCCACAAAACCTTTCAATGAGGAGTGGACAAAAACCACCATTCCTGTATCCTCTTCTAATTGCCGATACAGCACAGTGTAATGGCTCACTATTTCTTCCGTAGGGATAGACTGAGGCAGACCAAGTTCCTCAAAATAATCTACTGGAATTTCCTTTGTCGGCTGTCTAACTACCATACTGACAGCACTGGAACGGGCTAATTTTTCCAGAACTTTTTCCACTAACAGTGTCGCCAGTCCTTCCTGAAAAACATAAGGCCCATAGGCTTCCACCAGCTTGCCATTCCACTTCCATAACATACCACCGCCCACATTCCCTTTGCCATCAAGAGCCAATACAGCCTCATATTCACCACTGTCTACCATATCAACAACCTTACCAGGAAAGCGAAAGAAATCAGGAGCTGCTACGCCATAACTGCTAATTACCTGCTGCGCAAACTGCTTCAACTCTTCCCGCCCGCCAGCGTCGATCGAATAGTTCCCCTTGGGCGGCATTGCCAATTGGGCTGTCATCTCAGGATACTGTTTTTCCACTAGAAAATATAAACCCATTTCCTTATCTTGTTCCAACACCAACTTAAATCGATCCACCATGCGGGCTGCTAACAAAATACCCATCTCTGCCAAAAAATCCTCATCTTCTATATCTGTAGCAGCAGTCTTATTCATGACTTTTGTTGGTAGCGCTTGAGGTGAAACTAAGCAGACAATCTCAACATAATACCCGCCTGACCTGGCAATCAGACGCATATTCTCGCTCTTTCCCGCCTGAGCCGAAATAAAGACAAATATTTCTTCTACTGCCAAACCTAATCGCAGGCTTCTAGCATCATCTAAGCCAAATGCTTTAGCCGCAGTTTCAGCAAACCCGGTCACCAAGGGCAGCATCTCCATCGCCAAAGGTGTTCGTAATTCCACCACTTTATGCTCTTCCATAATCAATCTCCCCGTTTACTGTTTTCTTTCAGTACGATGGATACAGACTATACTTTTATCGCAGCTTTCTAAAAAACAAACCTGTTTCACCACTACTTGTCCCAAGCTGAACGCCATAATAGCCCTGTTCTAACAGCTCAATCTGTCGTGGATAGTCATAGCTGGCGGCAAAAATCAATTTCTTATCCACCGCTGTGATCGGAGTATCCATATCTCGGTAAAATATATAGCGCCAAATCCTTCTGAATTTAGGCATTAATTTCACAACAACCATATTCAGTGAGAATTTATCGCTGATGCTTGGATAATTATGGGGAGATACGATGGAACACATAGTAGGGAACGGTCTTGATGCCTGCGCCACCCTTAGAAGATGAACCCCCATATGTTTTTGCAGCGAATTACCGCGAAACTCAGGATGAACAACACACAATGCCAAGTGCGCCGTTTTGCCATAAGAAGACCTGTTGCACAGTAGCGGATTATTCGGATCACCCTCGTGATGAAAATACATCACCCGAAAACCTACTAGAGTTCGATCCACAAAGACTCCGGCCACAATTCCGTCTTGACCCAAAAAATCTACGACTGTTTCATTGGCATAACGCCAGAGCATATCTGAATCCTCTATATTTTCTACCACAAAGTCGTATAGTTCTAACACACTGGGCAAATCGCTCTCTTTTAATACTCTCATCGTATAGGGATACCACTGCTTGTTTACACGGCTTCTAATCCGCCCTGTCACCAACAGCTGCTCTTCAGGCACTGTCAAAAACTTCACTCCCTTATTTAGTCAAGATTAGGTGCTCCTAGTGTTCTTTTATACCTCCCTACAGTAACCACTAGGAAGATGATAATTGCAAATAGATAAAGCAGTCCAATTGCGCCAACGCCCTCTTGTGTAACACCAAAACCCACTCCCCAAGCCATCATCATTGGCCCTAGCATTTGTCCCAGCTTCTTCGTCATACTAAATAAACCTAAGGCTGTTCCTTGCCCCAACATTTTAGTGGCAGGAAGACTAAGCAAAAAGGTGTTTTGCGCAATAAATCCAATGCTGTCAGCCACTCCAAACAGGAAAATCGCAACAAGGGCTGCCATAATGCCACCTTTTAGAAAAAAGACAAGCATTGCAAGAACACCAATACCACTGGCTACCGGGATAATCATCGTAAATTTGGATTGATTGGTAATGTAGCGACTAAATAATGGTCCCAAATAAACAATACTCACACCATAAATCATGAATGCACGACCAACGTTAGCAGTAGACAACCCCAGACTACTCGAATACAGCGGAAAAAAATAATTGAGAAAGCCTGTTAAACACATTGCCGAAGGAATGGTAATCAGTAAAATCAGCCCACTTACCGTCCCATCGCCCAAGAAGTTCTGCCACTGTCCGCGATTCACAGGCAGTTCTTCTGTTGCTTTCACCTTCTTCGCTTGGTCATTATCCTTCGTAAAGAAGAATGCAAACACAGCAACTACTAATAAAACTATCACAGCAACAAAAAAGACGCCTGAATAATTAAGCCTCGCGGCGAGCATTGCTCCTAGGGAACAGGCACATATATTTCCGGCATAAATTCCAGCACTTAACCCCGAAAATC
Source organism: Sporomusa malonica (assembly GCF_900176355.1). GTDB lineage: Bacteria > Bacillota > Negativicutes > Sporomusales > Sporomusaceae > Sporomusa > Sporomusa malonica. The sequence goes on from NZ_FWXI01000021.1 coordinate 55,462, forward strand.
CTTTTGCGCGGGCTGCAGAGGATGGAAGAAGGGCAACATATCCGCGCATCGCCATCCAGGCGAACCCATAGCCAATACCAACAATACCTCGAGCGATGATAAAGACGATACTATTCCAGGCCAATCCTGATAATACTGCGCCGGTGCCAACTACCGCTAAGCCAGTAAAGAAAGGGAATCGCCAGCCTTTTTTATCGATAATAGCTCCGGTAACAATCGTCATTAAACCGGCACATAACATTTCCACCGATATAGGTAGTCCAATCACTGCATTCTGCGACAACCCCCATATTGGTTGATATAAGTTTTTCATTTGCATGGGAATAAAGGAAATTGATAAATCAGTTGCTAAAAAAAACAGAAATGCTAAGGGTCTAATCACAGCCGCCCGAGTATCTGTCTCGCTGCTTTCTTCCTTAGAATCATTGACCTTTACTTGGAGGAGGATAAGGATAAAAACAAGGATTTCAACCATAAAGAAAAACGAGACAAAGGCAACAGTGATAATATCAAGCAATAGTTCTTGTACTTGCTTGTCCAGATATGCTTCTGAAAGAACAATAGTAAGCTTATAGCTAACTCCGTTACGGTCAGCCATCAGCGGCTTTTCGTATTTATAGTCCTTGGCAATGGTTTGATTGGTCTCATTTGAAACCGCTGCTTTGTATAAAACACCATCCTGGGTATCAATTATGTAAATTCCTTCCAATTCAGGAACAGCACGAATGACCTTTGCCAACCATTCACCCACTCCTGACAACCGGGAATAAGGCACACCCCGATCGATCACACTGTTAATATCATGACTAACAATTTCAGCCGTTATCGCTGTATTTTTCTTAACAATATCAACGTAAATTTCTTTAAAATTACTATTATTAATAAAACCAAAAACCATTTGGGTAGTTGCTAAAACAGTTACAAAAATAATCAGGAAACGTTTTCGGCGTATCATCCCTCTTTCATCCAGCACCGGAATAATCCGTAAAAGAACGATAAGTACTAAAGCCGCGCCAAAAGCAAGCCCGATCATTGTTTTAAAAGTCACACTTATAAATTGGGATATTCCCCTGTCTACTACACTCTTATCGAAAACCATTGCTAAACTGCCAATAAAGTGCTCATCCCTATTCTGTATCGGCAGAAAAATATGATATTTACCGCCTTCGGGCACCATTATATAATTCTTGTTCCGCAAACTAACACTACCATCGGCTTGCGCCTTTAACTTACTAGAAATTACAGTGTTAACTGTTCCCTCCTGCAAACTGTACAGCATTTTTCCATCAGGATTGATGATGCGAACATCATCCAGTTCCTTGGCAAAGTTTCTCGTCTTAGCTAGAAGTTCTTTCATTCCATAAAAATTATCCAACGGTTTTCCATACTTAACGGCATATTCAATAATTCGCTGGGTCTCACCGCCAGCCACAGCATAGTTAGCCGCAACAGAATCTATATAGTTTTTTTCCAAAGAAACGACAGTAAGCCAACCGTTAAATCCAAGTACGATAACTACAAGTACAATGGAGATTGCAACAATCCGCCCAGGTATGCGTTTCATTATCCGCACCCCCATAACCTAATTTCACTATTTTTTCTTTTCAATTTTTTGGTAAATTTCATCAGTCACTAAAAAAACCTCAAAGGGAGGATTGTAGCCCACTTTCTCTGCAACTTCCAAGTTCAATACAATACTTGGTGTATTTTCAAAAACCTGAAGCAAGTTGCGCGGTTTCTCACCATGAAACACCTGAGCCATTGTATGTGCGGCAAACTTACCAAAACCAACAAAATCTGCCCGATACACGCTAAGGAGAGCACCATTCCTTACTTCAGCAACGCCCATCTGCGCAAACGTTGGAATATGTTTGCTGTATAAAGGTGCGAACAACTCAGAGAGTTCTGTCACGTCACGATCAAGGTATAGCGAACAGTACACAGCATCTACCCCTTCGTCGACTAGTGTATTGTACGCATTCAGCATTTGTTGGCGATGAGCTTCTCTATTGTTTTGCTTGTCTTTTACAGAAACACTGGCAATCGTAAAACCACGTTCAGCGGCTACTTTTTTTACATCCTCCAGTGCTGCGTATACTCTACCTTCTGGGGAGTCGTCATAAACCATACCCAATTTTTTGAAGGCAAAGAGATCATGAAATATTTCGATTTGACGCTGATAGCGAGCAGGTTCCATATGCGCCCATACATGATCCCGCCCCGAATCACTCACACTTTGAATAATTCCGGCCTGTACAGCATTACTACTGGAGAATACCAACATGGGCACTTTATGTTGGTCATTGGCCAGCAGTTGTCCCGCTCCAGTGCCCATAACCAAAATCATATCAATATCCTGCCGCTCATTAAGCCTCCGAATGATCTGCTGCGCGGTTGCTGCCCGCTCGTCTGCGCTCATTTTTTCCAAACTATAATAGGCATCAGCAACAAACTCTATATACCTTCCCTCACTGTGCTGCGCCAGCCAATCCCACATCATCCGCGATTCTTTCTGCCCCTGGGTGTATGGCAGCCCCTGCGCATTTAACCACCCAAGCTCAGCCAAACCATTAGCCAAAGCATGTAACGTACTAGCGTAATTTACGAATTCTCCCGACTCGCAATAAGCAATGCGCCAAGGTTTCCCATTATTCGTATGGGGAAGTTCTTTGCCATCCTTACCATTTGATATTTCCCCAGGAAACATGGTGAAAATGCTTAGAAATACCACCACGGAAACCCAAGTTCTTTTACTCATTTTCCATATCTCCACCACTGCCAAAGTATCGTAAAACAAGTATTGTAATATCATCAGACTGGGGAGCACCATTGGCAAAGGCTTTCACTTCGGTAACAATAGACTGGGTAATCTCCTTTGCCGCAGCGTTCCCAACCTTTGTTATCGTATTTTCTAACCGCTCTTCGGAAAACATCTCATTGTTGTTATCCATAGCCTCAGTAACTCCATCTGTATAAATAATAATCGCATCACTTGGTGATAGGTGGATTTTTTCATTACTGAAAGAAAAATCCTCCATGATCCCTAAGGCGATTCCTCTTTGGGGATTTAACATCTGAACCAGTCCATTTTTTCTATATAGATATGGCTTGTTATGGCCCGCATTACTAAATTCAACTTCACCCGTCCGGATATCCAGTATGCCACAGAACAGCGTGACAAACATGGTCTCATCATTCCCTCGGCACAACTCATTATTGGTGTGGTATAAAATATCAGCACTACTGATCCCCACCCCGGCTTTAGCCTGAATTAGTGTTTTTGTTACAGCCATAAATAAAGAGGCTGGAACACCTTTTCCCGAAACATCGCCGATAACGAAGCAAAAATGGTCATCATCGATATAAAAAAAATCATATAAATCTCCCCCTACCTCCTTAGCCGATTCCAAAATAGCAAACACCTCAAGTTCTTGGACATCCGGCGGCACTGGAAAAACCTTAGGAACCATGCTCATTTGAATGGTTCGCGCCACAGTCAACTCATGTTCTATCTGTTCTTTAATGTTTTTATTTCGTCTTTCCTCTATCATGTTTTTTACAAAGAAGAAAAAAATTGAAACTGCAACCATATTGCCGATAATTAATGGCAGCCGAACTTGTTTTTCCAGAATAAACGCAGCTTCAATGCTGGGAGCAAAAATAAAAGTTAGTCCTGCAGCAAATAATTCATAAACTACTGTGAAGACAACAGCTTCCTTTACTCCAACTACCCCGTCTTTTTGACGATACTTGGAATATATGCCTGAAAATACCCCGGCCAATACTAGCGCAAGCACGGCTGATTTCCAGGAACCGATAAGCCCCCCTTGAAACAGTCGATCTGCCGCCCCGATTAAACCAGCCCCAAGACCAACCACCGGTCCGCCAACCAGTCCCCCGATAATCGGGCCGCTATGCCTCAAGCTCACTAGGCCGATATTAACCGGAATAGCGTTAATCCCGGCGTAAATCGAGAAAAAGCCAAACAAAACAATTAATATTGCGATATCCTTTTTTCGTGCTGTTTTTTCCAGCATATCCAGATTTGTTCCAGTACGTATGACTAAATAGGCAATCACCATCATTACACATGCAGTATTGATTACCGACATCGTTAGAGTATCTATTGTGTTTTGCATTAAACTCCCACCTCATTCTCCTAAACAATCCCCGAATTAAAAAAGCGAAGCATGATATTTTATTAAAGTTAATCATACTTCGCTTTCATGCTAAAGCTACCTTATTAAAATGCTTGTATAGCTTGCTCTTCACTATTACAAATCTTAAACAGCTGACTAAATCCAGCCATATCAAACACTTCCTGAACATAAGGCTGCAGTCCGCATAAAACAATCTGTCCACCTGATTTTTTTACTATCTTCAAGGTTGATAGAAATACCCGCAGACCCGCGCTGGAAATATATTCATTTTGCGAGAAATTACACACTATATTCTTTGTGCCGCCATTGACTAGTTCTGCTAATTGCGCTTCCACTGTTTTAGCATTAGAGGCATCTACCCTCGGTATAATCATAATTATTTTAACGTCTAACACCGTCTTGAATTCCACGTTATCCACTCCCTTACTTAAATTAAACTATAGTTTTTTTTACATCATTCATATGTACATTTTTTCTATTTTCGCCATTAAATGCTAATTTCCTCTATTTTATCTCACATCAATACCCCAACGATGAACTTTTACATATTGTCATTTAGGAGCAAAAAAAAACCACGTTCGCAGACTCTAGTCATTCATTGCTGCTTACGTGGTATTATTGATAGCTTTAGCTATTTGTAAAATTTTCCGGTTTAGTGTTTTTTCTTTTCCAACGCTTCAAGCAGATATTCATTAAGAATCCTTATATTTGTGCCTTTCATTCCAAGCGACTTGGACTCAATCACCCCTGCACTCTCAAGTTTTCTCAAGGCGTTGACAATGACCGACCTGGTAATTCCGACACGGTCGGCAATTTTGCTGGCCACAATCAAGTCCTCATTTCCATCGAGTTCACTTAAGACATGCACTGCCGCTTCAAGTTCGGAATAAGAAAGCGTATTCAAGGCGACTTGTACAATAGTTTTCTTACGCGTTTCTTCCTCTAATTTATCCACCCTGCCCCGAAGCAGATACATACCAAGCATTGTGGCACCAAACTCAGCCAACATAAGGTCATTCTCAGTAAATTCAACATGAAACTTTGCAATGACTAAAGACCCCAGGCGCTTACCAATTCCAACAACGGGAACTACAAGTGAGTACTTTTCACCAATAGGACATTTCAGTTGCTCACTAAACACACAACACCCGTTATCAAGACGAATATTGGTGGTAGTCTCACGCACACTTCGCAGTATTTTCATGTACTCTTCCGGAAACTGACTTTGTTCTAACACGTCTTCCAGTATGATTCCGCATTCAAAGCTTTCATGCAAAGCATGTCCGAGAATTACACCATCTTTGTCAACCAGATAAACATTAGCTGCAATAAACCCGCTGAGCAGCTTGGTAACCTTATTGTAATCCACTTTCTCAGATTCTTGCAGCAGTTGATTGATTTCCCTCGTCTGTTTTAATAATATTGTCACGGCACAAGCCCACCTTTCCCTATAATAATTCTATGTGTCTGAACTGTATTGATCCTTTAAGGTTTGTTCTTAGTATCACCATCCTGATTTTTTTCCTGTTTACTATTCTATTTCTCATAAACATACAGAACTCCTGCCTATCCAACAGGATTTGGCAGGAGTTTTACTATTTTTCGCCATTACCAGTGATTTGATTAATGGAGGGATACATAAGCCCCTCCTTTCGTATGAGGGGAATAGGTCAAGCTTTTTTCGCCCCTGATATCATGATCAGCCCGATTGCGACCAGCAGTACAAGAGTGGAGTAACCGGTCATGGCCGCCTGAAAATCAATCAAATCAGCTGCCTGGATTATTAGCAGGGGACCAAAAAAATAACCGCTGCCCCAAAACAGATAATACGCCCCAGAAATCGTTCCTTTTAAAGAGCCTGGTACCGTTTCATTCAGGTAGGCCATTGAGGCAAGACAAAAAACGCCCATGCCGAAACTTACGACCGTGAGTACCAATAAGATCAACGGAAAGCAGTAAGCTGGCATGACAATGAACCCACCGGCGACAGTAACCAACCCCAAAATCATGAATATATTCCGGCCGAATCTGTCCGACATCGGCCCGATAATGATTTGAGAAAGGCTGATCGCCACATAGAACAAGGAAAAGAACATGCCGATCTGGACGGGGGTGAAGTTCTTCTCTTCTACCAGAAACACGGGAATATTTGTGTGAAAAATCCCATAGGCGGCTCCGTATAAGGTAATCCCTGATAAGGCAAGCAGCGTTTTCCGGTGTCTTATCAGTCTGAGTACGGCTGGAATATCGAACTTGCTCATTGCCTGATATTCCTGCTTAGAGGAGTTATCCACCAAAAGGTAAATGGCAATCGCACCCGCCAGGCACCCAACAGAGTAAACCAGAAATACGGCATTGCTGTTTACGATCTTCACCAAGACTACTCCCAGGATAGGCCCCAAGGCAAGACCACTATGCATGGCGGCGCTATATATCCCCATGACTTTCCCTTTGATAAGAGGAAATCGCAGCGACAGCAACGCCGGCGCCAATGCCCAGACTGGTGCTTCGCCAATGCCTTGCAGCAGCCTGGCGAAAAATATCATATATGAACTTGCAGCATAGTAAAACACTAGGCCGGTAAGAGAACACAGCAAGTAGCCAAACACAAGCAGCGGCTTAAACCCGATTCTATCCGCCACTCTGCCACTGGGAACTTGGAGCAACAGGTAGGAAAAGGCAAAGGCTGACGCTATATATCCGACTGACCGCCCGTTTCCATCAAAATCAACGACACGCTGCGGTAGTTGAGGCATTACCATGCCTACTCCGACCATCATCAACACCACCGCCACAATCAATCCTAAGAGTGTATTGTCCCGAAGCATTCCTATCAATCTCCTTTAATGCAACATATTTTTCGGAGTTGACGCTGCTTACGGGTTGCGGTGAGAAAGCCATATTTATTTTTTTATCCTCGCTAAGCACTGACGTCCTCCTTATTTGCTCCTTTCGAGCCTGGGAGGAATGCCTATGATTTCGTGTAAGTAGGTAATCCTTCCGGCTAGAAAAGACTGGATTCGGATTTATCGCTACTTACGGGTTGCGGCGGCGAAACCCTCGCTGCACAACAGACAGTCATAATTTTGGTTTCCAATTCATAAAATTTCGCCACACTAAAAACTCCTTTTATAAAACATTTTACTTATATTTACATTATAGGTAGCAGCTTCTAGCCTGTCAATGTACTCCCTTTTTCTTTTTTGCTATGCTAAATCTCTGCTCTACTGAGTATTTCCTGGAACAAACGGACTTCTTCTTGCGACACGTTCGAATGCGCAAAATCAGATCTTACACAATCCTTAATCAAGATTTCGCTATAATTGCTCAATCCGTATGCTACGCTGGCGCTTATTATCTCTTGGCGCAATGTTTTTGCTGGCTCAATAGCTCCTGGCGGCGTTGCCGGGTCTTTTATAACCGTATCAAGAAATTCTGCGCGCATAGCATGATGCATTTCTGCAACAATTGCCGCATCGAGGATTTTATAGCATGCGCTTTGAGGAATGCAGACATAAGTCCGGCAACTTGCCGGTCGTTCCTTATAAATAAGACATCTCGCCAATCCGTCCAGGTGACGGCATTTCTTGTTCCCGGCGACCATGAATACCTCCAGTTTATTTTGGCCTGCGTCAACAAACAGTTTTGGAATTATGCGTTCAACCTTTCCTTTGGATATCTTTTTAGCGCTGATACTGTCCATATTGATTTTGAATCTGCCTTTACAGCAATTTTGTTTGCATTTATCGCATGGCAATGGATTCTCAGTCAAAAACTCATCGACAGCATCAAAAAAGTCCTGCACAGTAGAGTTATTATGTAATCCGATAATATCTACTTCATTTTCTTGGTTATAAAATAGTTTCAATTTGACCATTCCTTTCTATAAGAGAAGCACAGGAAGCACGAAAAGAAGAAGAGAAGAAGAGAAGAAGAGAAGAAGAGAAGCACAGGGACGTTCATTTTGCTTCCTACGCACTCATTGTAAAATTGCACTGTTTGCAGGTTAGCTTAAAATTATTATATATGGAAGCAAGAGGAACGTCACCATAATATTCTACATTACCACATAAAAAATCCGCCTTATTCCATAATCATCGGAATAACGGCGGATTTTTTGCTTTTCTTTATGACGCCGATAGTCGTTTTTTTGGTCAATCCAGATAGGGGCGAGCTTTACTTCTGGGGTCATTGCCCGGTTAGGCTTACCAGCAATTTTAAGAACGTTCGGGTTAATGGTTCCACATTTAATTATTTGTTTATTCCTGGACATGGTTAGCACCTCCTATGCTAATATCATTATAATCTACTAATGGTCTTTTGACAATTATCAATAATGTGCTATTACCAAATAAAGGATTATAATACATCCGAGAGAGAATATGTTAGTGAATAAGCATTTCGAATAGAGGTGCTCGAAAGGAGAATTAGTTTGGACTCAAAAAAATTATTAACCTACTGCCTAACTAAACCAGGTGCTATCGAGGATTACCCTTTCGGCCCTGATGTCATCGTTATTAAAGTTGCCTCCAAGATGTTTGCCTTAATGTCACGTAGGAATGACCAGGACAATCTTTCACTAAAATGTGATCCTAACTATTCAGAGATATTACGTCAACAGTATCCCAGTTTAACTCCTGGATATCACTTGAACAAACGCCATTGGAATACGTTGCTGCTTGATGGTAGTATACCAGAAAACGAAGTCAGAACCTTAATAGATCATTCTTATGATTTAGTATATAGATCACTTCCCCGGAGGATGAGGGCAGGAGCCCAAGGAGAGTGGTAACGTAGTACAAGGTAAACTTAAGTAGAAGCCGACTCAAACAGTTTGAGTCGGCTTCTACTAACTCTGCTCACTAATAATCTCATCCGTCAACACTCGGTTCATGCCGGTTATTATAAGCATATCAAGTACTGATCCGGTAGCACCTCTCATTGAGAACGTAATTCCCCTACGACGTCCTTCAAAAAGCATAGCGGCGATTACCCCAATACCTGCTGCATCTATATGCCTAGTATTCACAAAGTCAAGGCAAATCTCTATTTTCTGAGTTACTAAAGAGGTAAGTATCTTATTTCGAATTGTGTCAGAATTAACCGCAAGGCATTCAGGTCCAATATCTACTACTATTTTGCGATTGACAGCATTCATACTATCCCCCTAATTATCTATTCTTCCTATCTTCGTATTTGATTATAACAGCTCGGACATCTTTTCTACATTACTTGCAGCTTGTGCAAGCTGCTCCATAGCCGAAGATATTTCTTGTGAAGCAGCTGCCTGTTGTTCTCCTAGGCTTGAGGCCTCTCCAACACCGGCAATAATTTTAGAAGATTGGGCCTGGATATTGTTTATAATTGCTTTTATTTCCTTAACCGCTTGACTACTATTGACAGCCATTTTGCGTATTTCCTCCGCAACAACTGCAAAGCCTCGGCCATGTTCTCCGGCGCGAGCGGCTTCTATGGCGGCATTCAAGCCCAGTAGATTAGAATTTGCTGAAACGTCACTGACAAATTTTAAAATATCATCCGTTTTGTTTATTTCTTTCATTACACTTTGGCCTAAACTATCTAAGTTGTTTAAAGTATGGAAAAGCGTAGAAGCTGTTGCAGCTAGTTCTTCCGAAGTTGCAGTCATTTCTTGAGAAGTTGCCGCAATTGTTTGGGCGGTATCCTGCAATAGTTGCTGGCTTGTTAAGCTAATAAATAGTGCTATGGCTCCGAGGACCTTACCGTCTTCAATAATGGGATAACTAATCGATTTTACAGTATCGCCATACATTTCTTTCGGTAGAATCCTTGTAACCGTTTTTTTAACAGCCAGACTTTCTTGTATAGCGCCTCCCTCCCGCGCTTTACTGCCTATATCCGCTTTTATTGAGAATGTCTTTGCATGAGATATACCAATGAAAGTGCCGTCTGCATTAGTAACGAGTACTTCGCAGTCAATCGGGAAAAGTGCTTGAAATATTGGGCCGGCATAAATAAGAGAGTCTAAACTAGACATAGAAACCTCCGCAACGCTTATTTTTCTTGTATCTGGCTATTAGAAAACGGCTCTCCAACCACTATTTCTTTTTTACAATGCTCTTCTTCGAGTTCTTTTACAATTCGCGGTAAATCTTTAAGCAGCTCTTCTAATTCTTCTATAGATGTCTCACCAGTTAGCTTTTCGTCGCTCATTAGGTAGTCACCCCAGTCATAAATTTACAGCTTGGTTTCCAGGTCTCTGAACACCTCATTTCAAAAAAAACTACCAGGCTGCATTCAAATTGCAACCTGGCAGTCATTGACTTGTGTCTTTAGACCCATGGCTTTGCGTCCCCCCCTTTCGGAAGGTTTGCCGATACTAATTTTGTCATAGACAAGATTCTACATAATTTTCTAATATCCTTCGTCAAAGAGCAATTCCACGATTATATTTTTATTTAATTTTGCATTCTTCTAATCACTCGTTAGCGATTATCTTGCCTTGAATCACGCTATTACTGATACTGGTGATATTTACTCGAATATCACGCATATTTTCCAGTTCTGTTGCCAAAGTTTTCGTCGCTCCAGTATAATTAATATCTATTGTTGCCGTACCATTACTATAGTTTCTTATATATACATTTTTGATGCCTGTTATTTGACGTAGTTGCTTTTCCAAAGTATTAACCTGAGAATAATTAGTAAATCCCGCTATGATTAACTGCACACCCTTTTCCGGATTACTTGCAAAATTCAGTAACTGTTGCACCATATAATTTCCCATCAGGTTTCCAGCATTGTTTAATGCTTTTTTGGCAGACATCAGTTCCGTAATGTCGACCCCTCCCGCTTGAGAGTTGTTTGTGGCGATTATTTCGCCATTATCAGTTTTAAACAAACGTGCTTCAACTCTTGCCCGCGATGAAAGTATGCCGCTATCTTGGATATTGCCGACATACTGACTAAAAGCTTCGCCTATAATAAGATAGTCAACATCAAGATTAGCCACTACAACGGCCACCGCTTTCGCATTTCCACTTGCTATCGACTTTACATCGCTGGAATATCTAATTCCCCGAATCTGGTTTGCATCAATAACCCTTGTAAAACCTGCGGCCAGCAACCTCTGAATAATAGCTGCTTCAGCCGCTGGATCAGAAATAGGAGACGCATTATGATATTCAGGAATAATAACGGCGATTCTTGGATCTCTAATCCCAACTTCAATTAACTTTAGGCGTTGCAACTGACTCATTAACTCAGAGTTTGGTGCAGTATCGACTATAACTTTTGCTGTAATGATAACCTGCGAGTTACTCCAGTGCTCATTGATAATGTCATAGTTCTGCACAAAGCCACGCGCCCGTGCATATATCTCATCCTTGATCACTGCCATGTTACTCACCAACGTTTCCGACTCCACTAAGGTTCCTACAGCTTGCTCTATTGCCTGGCGAAGCGCGTCGCTAATTGCGTCAGAGCGGGTAGCACCATAGCCAGTGACAGTGACCTCTCGGGCCAACACACCTCCAGTAAAACATATTAATATTAAACTAATCAGCAATATACCCACCGCAAGTTTCTTCAAGTCATGACACCACCTTTTAGTTTATCAACAACCAACCAAAATTTCCTTGAACTTCTCCCAGTTACAATACTATAGTTGAAAAAAAAGCTACCTCGGAAGGTAACTTAAAAAAACTTTCGTATACAATCAAAAATTATAAACCCGTTAACGCTCCATCCTGCTATTGTACCAAAATCGTAATTCCGGTTAGAAAAATCTTCTGCACATACATTTCCCCGTTATCGACCAGCCTAACTTTTACCAAGTTCTGCCCGTGAAAGGTGCTCGGAAGGCTAATTTGCTGACGATCAAGGCGCGCCTCATTAGCTTTATCTTTTACTGTAACGACGTTGATCGTGGTCTTATTGTTAATATTCTGAGCCCATTTGGGGAACCAGCCAGTCCCCTTGAGCCAATCCCTAATATCTTCATTTCCAGTAAGTTCTTTTTTGTAATAAGCACCACTTGAACCGAAAAACTCAATATAGGCGAGACTTTCGCCCCCCAGTTTCCCCCATTCCGAATTAATTAGGGTATATACCATTACCGGGTTAGGAATATCCATGGGTATCTCCAAAACTTGCGCGTTAGGACCGACAGCTCGGGAGCTGGCCCAAATATTATTTTTTTCTGTACCAATGTAAAACGGTACGCCGCCTAATAGAATATCACCCTCCGGCATCTGCTCAGCTACCAGATAACCCATGTTCCGCATCCGCCAATTACAGTGGGAAGTAATATCCAATACATGATATACTCGATCGCCCAGATACTTGATCTGGGAACGCTGCTGGTCTCGCACTGAGTTAAGTGTACCTGGTTTTGTACTCTCATTTCTTTCAGTGGCAATCTTAGAAGCAAGTATACGAATCTGCTTAGGGATATCATCCGCATTTGCCACCTCAATAGAGGCTACCCTCATTACAGAGCCGTTTATAGTGTCTACTAGTCGTGCATCAACTTTGATGGTTTTTCCCCACTTTGTTACGCTGCCTGTTACAACCGCCTGGACACCATAAATGCGGCCGATACCCACTGCTGTTTCATTATCTATAATACCTGTCAATCCCAATGATTGTTCTTGGAGCACCTTTTTTAACAGTACTTCCCGTGCTTTTAATTCGAACCGACCTTCCTCTCCCAACGCTGTAATCATCCATTCAGCAATGATCGCACCAGCATCTTTGATATCGAGGTCGCCCTTTACGTCAAACTCCACAACGCCTACCCTTAATTTATCCCCCACATCCGCAGAAACAACAGATTCCATCCAACCGCAGGCAATAATGGCAACAAGAAAACATAGCCATACTTTCCCTTTGATTACTTTCATCACTCTTGTCAGCCTCCAAATCATGAGATACGAACCTGGTTACGCCTTTTTTTCTTCTATTAACTTGTATTTCTACATTTATGTTCTGATACCTTCCAGTAAAATCCTTTTGGTAGAATATCGAACACGTATATAGTCTTTTCCTGTCAAAAAATATAAAGGCCCCCGGTTTCCCAAGAGCCCCTCCTTGTTAAATTAACCTGCCGCACTGCTTTGTTTCCATTTTGTCAGACCTTGGCTTGAGCAGTCTCAATACGCTCTCAACGACCCTTATTTTTTTATTAGTAACTGGCAAATAGCTGCACACCATAGATAGTACCGTTCTCTCCTGGATATAAACCTACTCCGACATGAGTATACCCGGAATTGAGAATATTGGCGCGATGCCCGGGACTTTTCATCCAAGCCGCTTCCATGTCTGCAATGTTATAATTGTAGGCAATATTTTCACCTGCTGACCTGTAAGCAATTCCGTTCGCTTTAAGACGGTCAAAAGGAGATTGCCCTTGTAGATTGGTATGACTGAAATAATTCTTTGATACCATATCGGCAGCATGCTTTCTCGCCACTTGCGTCAGCCGCGAATCCGCGATAAGCCGCGGTAACCCCTGTTTTTCCCGGTCATTGTTTAATAGGTCAATGGCTTGCAACTCATCGTGGGTAATGGTTGCGTTTGGGTCACTACTTTTTGGGGAGCTCGTTTGATTCGGTTCCCCCCAGATTAGATGAGCGCCGTTAACGCACATGCCAAACTTAGAAAAAGCAACTGTACGCAGCTTGGATCCTTGAGGACACGGCTCGCCGTCATAGTATTTAAACTTATCACTAATTACCGTCCGTCGAATCGCATTTTCCTCACCGTCGCCGTTCCATACTGAACTATAGATATAAGCGTACGAAAGACTTGTTGAATCAGTAAAATTGTAGTCTTTAGTAGCACCTGCCGGCACGTTGTACCAACCTCTACATACCCACTTATTCACATTATCATCATGATATAGAATCGAAAAAGCTTTTGCTTTGTCATAATTATTTGTGACCGTAAGCTTGAATGCCTCAGCCGGCGGCAGAGCAGTAACAGAAATTACCGTAATGATAAATAAGCCAATTACCAGTTTGAGTATCACCTGTGTAAATGCTTTCATTCCCATCCCTCTTTTGCTAAAAGAATCTTTCTCTTTATAATAAAACTAATTTGCTCATAAAGATACTATCCAAAAGTATATTCTTTCCGTACACGATAAGAATCATTATTTTGTCGACTGCAAATGCCATTAGGATAAAGAAGGATAATAAGGCAAAGAGGGTGAAATAAACAATCTGAAGTATTGGAATTTGGACAGGTGTAAAAGATGGGACATAGTTTAAAGCTGCCGCAAGCTCAGCTTACGTTTAGAAAGCCCCTGCCAGAGGCAACGCTGTTGATGACTGCAGGCGGGAGACCGCCGGAAAATAAATGGATTCTGAAGATAGCAAAAGGCTTCCCTGTATGGTGTATTGACAGTGGTATCCAGATTTGTCGGCAAACCGGTATAACACCAGCACGAATTATCGGTGATGGTGACAGCGCCAGCCCGGAAGCGTGGGCTTGGGGGAAGAGTCTGGGCGTTCCGGTTGAGGTTTATCCGGAGGATAAGGATTATACCGATCTTCAGCTTGCTTTGCTTAGAGCGAAAGAAATGTATGGTACGGCTACCGCGATTGTCTCCGGTGTATGGGGAGGACGGTTTGACCATGCTTTTAGTAACATACAATCATTAGCCGGTTGGGAAGCACTTGGTGTTAAAGGTATTGCCGCCGATGAGTCTGAAGTCTTGTTATTTTTATCTGACCAGGATACAGTAAGGATAAAAGCTGAGGTAATGCCTGACATCATATCCCTGATTTCCTTATCAAACTGCTGTTTAGGTGTTACGATTGACGGTGTGCGCTGGCCTTTACAAAAAGCCGAACTCCAACGCAACCTACCCTACGCAATTAGCAATCAGCCGTTAGCCGGTTGCCAGGAAGTATCTGTATCAGTGGATGAAGGCTTATTGGGAGTTTATTTACAATGGCGACAGGAAAAATAAGAACAAAAGTTACAAAATTTATATATTACTTGTCGTGTGAATAAAATAGTGTTATAGTGGAATAAAATTCCATAATTGCTAGGGGTGCCTACGGGCTGAGAGATGAAATCAGTATTTCATTAACCCTTAACCTGATCTGGATAATGCCAGCGTAGGGAAGCGACTTGAAGTAATAGGGAAAAGCCGCAGTCCTACAACAAAGGACCGCGGCTTAAATTATTTTCAAATGGAGGGAAAGGTATGAAAGGTAACTTTGTAGACAACATATCAACGATTGTAGCAAGCCCGACTACACTATTGACTCTGGGGGGAGTCATTCTGTTAGTCGTAGCGCTGCTGCGGATGAAGAAGGTTACATTCAACGCTAGGATGATGGCCCATATCGGACTTGCGCTTGCTCTGGCCGCCATCCTGCACGCATTTAAGCTATACCATATGCCTCAGGGGGGCAGCGTAACTCTTGGCAGTATGATTCCTATACTTCTTATGGCGTTTTTTTACGGCCCTGCGTTCGGGTATCTGACCGGGTTTTTATATGGTTTGATTAATTTGATCCAAGATCCCTATATCTTGCACCCGATACAGGTGTTGTTTGATTATCCGTTACCCTTTATGGCTTTAGGCTTAGCGGGATATTTCAAAGACCGGTATCTGGTGGGAACCGTCGTCGGTATTGTTGGCCGGTTTATATTCCATTATATTTCCGGTATCGTGTTTTTTGCCAGCTATGCGCCGCCCGGGGTATCGCCCTATCTATATTCATTCCTATTTAACGCAAGCTATCTAAGTATGGAATGCATTGTTTGCGTAGTCATCATGAGAATGCTGCCTATTAAACGAATTGAAATGACCATCAGGCAACAGGTGATAGTCAGCGATAACTTTAAAGATAACAAAGTTTAACTATAAGTCGTATATGTACTCGCTTTGTTGAAAAATATCTTGACAAAAATTACAGAGTTTGATAGCTTATAAATAATTTAAATAATTAGTTAAATGCGTTGAGAGGGAAAAAAACACTGCGTTATGACGCTTCAGAGAGCTGTTGGTTGCTGAGAAACAGCGCGCAAAGCAGTCGTGAAACTCACCCTGGAGCAGTCAACTGAAAGCTGAACCATTTCATGGTGGCTGAAGCGAGTAAGTGTGAACGGTTTTTCTCGCCGTTATCATGAGACGGCATTAGTCATTTGACAATGCCACAGAGTGGATATGTTTCATATCAACGAGAGTGGTACCACGGAAGTTCAAAGCTTTCGTCTCTTAGCAGAAATGCTCAGGGACGAAAGCTTTTTTGTTGCTGGGTATAGATCAGTAAGCAGGCCGATTATTAATGGTTTTACAAAAAAAAATTGTGAGGTGACTGCCATGAAACTTGCATTTTCTACCCTTGGTTGTCCCGATTTTAGTTGGACCGATATATATTCTATGGCCAAGGATTTTGGCTTTGACGGCATTGAAATTCGAGGATTGGGCAACGATACCGTTCACGCATATCCTTTCACCGCAACTCAGATCCCGCAAACAATCCAAAAACTCTCGGAACTGCGCCTCGAGATCCCTTGCCTTTCTTCCGGTTGCTGCTTAAAGTTTGCCGAAAAGGCGGAAGAAAACCATGAAGAAATTGTGCAGTATATTTTGCTAGCAGCCAAGCTTGGCACACCCTACGTCCGCATTCTGGCCGACCTTGCGGCGCAGCCTAACGGCGTGGTGGATGACAGGGTTGTACTTGACGCGTTAAAGCGCCTAGTTCCAATTGCCGAAGAAAAGGGCGTAACCTTGTTGGTGGAAACCAATGGGGTTTATTCCGATACTGCCCGCCTGAGCAGACTGCTTAATCAAGTGGCAAGCGACGCGGTAGCCGCTCTGTGGGATGTACATCATCCCTACCGTTTTGCCGGCGAGACCCCCGGACAGACAGTCCAAAATCTTGGTGCCTATATTAAATATGTGCATATTAAGGATTCCGTTGTGGAGGATAGCACAATCCGGTATCGCGTAATGGGCGAAGGAGATTTGCCGATTGACTACATGATGCTGGCGTTAAGCTCGATTAAATACGACGGCTATGTTTCGCTTGAATGGCTTAAGCGCTGGGCACCTGACCTTGATGATGCAGGCGTTGTTTTTCCAAATTTCGCAAATTACATGAGCCGTTTCATTGAAAAGAATACAGCGAAAGGCCGTTTGCTCGACAATAACGCCAAAACCGGCAAATATGTCTGGGAGAAAGATACGCTCATTGACTTGACCTTTCCCCAGGTGCTCGACCGTATGGTTAATGAGTTTCCCGATCAGTATGCTTTTCGGTATACCACAATGGATTATACCCGAACCTATTCGGAATTCCGGGACGATGTCGATACATTTGCCCGTGCTCTGATTGCACTGGGTGTCAGGCCGGGTGACCACGTTGCCATCTGGGCAACTAATGTCCCCCAGTGGTTCATTACCTTTTGGGCAACGACCAAGATTGGCGCTGTGCTTGTCACTGTAAACACAGCCTACAAGATTTATGAGGCGGAGTATCTCCTCCGTCAGTCGGATACGCATACGCTTGTGATGATAGACGGTTATAAGGATTCAGACTATGTTGGTATTATGAAAGAGCTTTGCCCGGAGCTTGAAACCGCCGAGGCGGATAAACCGCTGCGCATAAAACGTCTGCCTTTCCTACGCAATATAATTACGGTTGATTCAAGGCAGAAAGGTTGCCTGACATGGGCAGATGCCATAGCTATGTCTAATAAAGTCCCCATCGAAGAAGTTTATCGCCGCGAACGTTCCCTCAACAAACACGATGTGTGCAACATGCAGTATACCTCGGGGACCACCGGCTTTCCGAAGGGCGTCATGCTCACTCATTACAATGTTGTTAATAATGGAAAAAACATCGGCGACTGTATGGATCTTTCCACAGCCGACCGTATGATGATTCATGTGCCGATGTTTCACTGCTTTGGCATGGTGCTTGCTATGACTGCTTCTATGACGCATGGTGTCACCATGTCTCCGATGCCTTATTTCTCACCAAAGCTGTCGCTGGACTGCATCAATCGGGAGAAAATAACCTGCTTCCATGGAGTTCCCACCATGTTTATTGCGATGCTGGAGCATGAGGATTTTCCGAAGACAGATTTTTCTTATATGAGGACAGGCATTATGGCGGGCAGTCCTTGTCCTGTCAAGGTAATGCAGGATGTTGTGGACAAGATGAATATGACTCAGATTACAATTGTGTTCGGGCAGACCGAATCTGCACCCGGCTGCACCCAGAGCCGCGTGGATGATTCCGTTGAGTTGCGCGTTACCACCGTTGGGCGTTCGCTGCCCGGCGTTGAGTGCAAGATTGTGGATCCAGAAACCGGCAAAGATTTACCAGACAACGTGGATGGCGAGTTTGTAGCCCGCGGCTACAACATCATGAAGGGTTACTACAAAATGCCCGAAGCAACGGCAGCTGCCATTGATAAAGACGGATGGCTTCACACCGGCGACCTGGCAAGGTGTGATGAAAATGGATATTACAGAATTACCGGGCGCATCAAGGATATGATCATTCGGGGTGGTGAAAATATCTATCCCAAGGAAATCGAGGATTTTATCTATACCCATCCCAAAATCAAGGACGTTCAGGTAATCGGCGTGCCTGACAAGCAGTACGGCGAGGAAATTATGGCGTGCGTCATCCTCAAAGATGGGATGATAATAACTGCCGACGAGCTCAAGGATTATATCTGTTCCCATATGGCCAAACATAAAACTCCACGCTACATTGATTTCGTTACTGAATTCCCAATGAATGCTGCCGGAAAAATCATGAAGTATAAAATGCGCGAACAGGCCGTTCTAAAATTTGGCTTGTATGCTGACAGCCAAATTGAGACCGCTTGAAGATCGATTTGATGTGTTCCAATCGAGTATTACACTATCTCCAGGCTAAGCAAATTAATAAATTTTTCTGCTAGAACCGGATCAAACTGGGTTCCGGAACAGCGGCGAATTTCGGCAAGCGCGTCTTCGCTGGACATGGCCTTGCGGTAGGGCCTGTCACTCGTCATAGCATCATATGCGTCTACTATACTGAGAATACGGCACTGAATCGGGATTTCTTCTCCGCTAATGCCGAGCGGATAGCCTTTACCATTCCAATGCTCCTGGTGCTTCAATACCCAGTCGGCAATCGGCTCCAAGTCTGGAGATGATTTTGCAATTCTAAATCCAATCTCGCAGTGCTGCCGCATAATGTTCATTTCGTCTTCGGTTAGTTTGCCTGGCTTCTTCAGTATGCTGTCCGGAATGCCTACCTTGCCAATATCGTGAAACTTAGCGAATAGCCGCAAATCAGAAATGGTTCCTTTCGGCAACGACAAGTGCTGTCCCATCATTTCCATTAGTATACTCAAGCGGTCGGCATGACCTTCGGTGATATGGTCGCGGACCTCCAGCGCCTTCATTAGCGTCTGAACAATCGAACCACGAACACTTTGGCTCTGGTGCAGCTTCTGACGGTACATGTTGTTGTCGGCAGTTTTGAAGACGCTTTCAACATGCACAGTTTCTTCGCCTAGGGCCCAGCCAATTGACAGGCTGAGCGGCAGTTGGGGACTCTCATCATTATAGGCTTCCACTTGCAGCCGATAGTACTGCTCTAGTTCCTCCATCTGCTCCTTCGTTGAATCGAACAGTACCACTGCAAACTCGTCGCCACCAATACGGGCGACATAGTTCGGCGCTTTGATCCCGGCAGCCAAGAGGCCGGCAACCTGTTTTAGAAGATCGTCCCCCTGGCGGTGGCCCAGCGTGTCATTGATCAACTTCAAGCCGTCCACGTCGCAGACGAAGATACCGACATAACAGTATTTGCCCGCCTGCATCCGTATAATATCGGTTTCAAAATAAGCACGGTTATATACACCGGTCATTGCATCTCGCTGGCGGAGGTATTCCAAGCCCTCTTCCATCTGCTTACGCGACGTAATATCGCGCATCGATGCCAAACAACGGGTTTTGCCGTCTATTTCAACCGGTGTGGAACTGATTTCGAGAATCAAGCGCCTTCCCTCACGGTCATAGGTTTCCCGTTCATAAAGCGGCTGGGGCCCCTCCTTTACCGTAGCCCTGATAACCTGTAAAGCCGTTTCTTTATTGGCGGCAGTCGAAATTAAAGTGATCCCCTGCTCTTTGAATTCTTTTTCTGAATAGCCGAACCATTCCTGTAACCGGTAGTTAACTGCCAAGATTTCGCCTGTTTCCCCATCGTTAACAAGCAGACCGTCACCGACAGCGTTAAAAATATCTATCGCTGTCTTTTTGCTGCGAAGTAATTCGTCCATCTTCCTGACATTTTCCACGGCAATGGATGCCAATTCGGCAAATCGGGTCAACAGTTCCAGTTCCTTTTCTCCGAAATGATGGTTTTCGCTGGTAAAGGCCACCCCGATGACCCCAATGACTTTGTCTTCGCGTTTTAAAGGTACCTGCGCGAAGCAACGGACTTCATCCAGGGCAGGATGCAGCAGTCTGCTCGTCCAGGTATTGTAACTTCTGATTACAACAGGCTGACCAGTCCGGTATACCTGACCGATGATTCCAGTGTCAAGAGGCAGCTTGATACCCGCGTGGTCTTCAAACAATCCCAGCCCATCGAGCTCGTCCATGACCATCTCCTCTTCATTGAGCAGGGCAATATTGCCGTGCGGTGTACCGGCGCTCGCTGTTGCCCAGGTTATGACAGTCTTGAGCAACCAATCACGGTCGGTCTGGCTCATCAATTTTGCAGCTATTTCTCGCAATGCCTCGAGTACAGCGTTTTGACTAACAAGATCCTGATTCGCCTTGTCAAGCTCGCCATACTGAATTCGAAGCTCTTCCTCGGTGGCTATAAGTTCCTCATGGGTCGCGGTCAGTTTCTCAAAGCTTTCCTGTAGGCGCTGTTCAGCCAAGACTCTTTCGGTAATATCGACGGCTGCCCCTACGACTGCTATAACACGGCCATTATCATCAAATACGGGAATCAGGCGATTATTTAAATAAACTTCCCCCACCTTATGCTCAAAGAAGACGGCTTCTCCCTCTGCAGCTCGCCGGAATGCGTCAAGAATATCCGGAAAATCGGGATACATTTCGAAGACAGAGTGGCCAACCGCTTCACCGGCCTCCAAGCCGATTTTTTTTAATCCAAGGCCTTCAGACAGCATGAAATGCCCACCCAGATCTATAGCATAGAAAACAATAGGCGTATTCGCAACAAAAGTGCGAAGCCAGGTTTCATCCCGGCGCTGCTTTCGCGCCCTGGCAATAATATAACCAGCGGAAAAAAGGATAAACAGACTGACGCCGCCGGCAACGGCAAGATACACGTTGCGGCGCTGAACAAAAGGAGCCAAAGCTTGCTCTGATACGCCTACCTGGATAATCACCGGATAGTCAGGCATCGTGCGGTAACTGACCTCTAGCGTTTTGCCAAAGATACGACCGCGAGTAGAATAAAAACCTGCTGATGCGTTTTTTATTTGCAGGAAAAGGTCGGATCCAGTCATGTCTGCATCCAGCTCGGAGACATGATTACTTGCGCGAACTATGCCGTCAAGTCCGACTAAACGGATGGTATAATTCTCTGATAAATCCATTTCACGATAAAATTTCGTAAAATAATTGGGATCCATTGCGATAATCGCCACGCCGGCGAAACTACCATCCGGGTTGTTGATGCGTCGAGTCATATGTATGCTTACTTTTTGAGATGTCCGCCCGACAAAAGGTCTTCCAAGGTAAATCTCTCCCGGGTCAGCGGCAATATGGTAAACAAAATGAGGAACTGTGGCAATATTTACGCCTGCAGCATTTCCCAAAGTACTTACCACCAAATCACCAGCAGAGTTGACAATGCCGGCCGTGGCAATCGGATCGAGACGCAGTTGTTGAAACACGCGTTCTAACGTGGGGGAAAGTGTGTAACTCTGCTCATATTCGGCCTTCATGCTGTTTAAATAGAACTCGTTCGTTTTCAACACTCTGCGCACATGCTCTTCAAAGGCCCGAGTGAGTCTATCACCGTCTTGACGTATCATGTCGCTGGTGGCTTTACGATCATGGTCAATCTGCCACAAAGTGCCACTCCAGACGAAAACTAATAAAACAGCACAAAATAGAATTATGGACCTGTCGGGGATGATCCAATTCCGTAAATATTGACCGATCTTATCCATTAATAACGCCTCCATTGTTGCCTACTATCTTTAAACTTTAATTCGGCTCCCTAAATATGGATAGTACCGAAGCCAACATAATGTGACTCAACCGATTGTTTCCGATTATCAATTTAATTTTATCTTTTTCTACAAAATGCAACAAGAATCCTTCATCTACTTCATTATACAAAAAGGCTAAGGCACTCTCCTAACGGAGAATTCCTTAGCCTTTGGTCTTTCTAATGGGCTACTCTATAAGTTGATGGTTATAAGTCAAATTTTACATCCAGTCATAGCGACAGGAACAGCTAGGCTATCATGTATCTCTTCGTTATTTTCAATGTGTACCTGACTCCTGCATTTAGCAGTGGATCAGGGTATTAAGCGCAAGCAAATTGGGTTGATAATACTCTAAGTTTCAACTTTTTTTGTTTCGAGCAATAGCGGTGTTTTGCATACCATTATCTACTGATATAGCCCATAGGTATAGAGATGCTACTGAGCCATACGGGGAATATCGCTTTCTATATTTCTCGAATTTATCCTTTGTCAGCTCTCTTAAACCGTATAAATTCAGCATCCCTCGGCGGATTGCTAAGTCTCCGTAGCTCACAACGTCAGGTCGGCATAAGGAGAAAATCAATAACATTTCCGCTGTCCAAACGCCTACGCCGCTAAGAGCAGTCAGGTTGTTGATGATCTGAGCATCAGGCAGGGTATGCAAAGCACCAAAATCCACAACCCCTGTCAGAGCCGCTTCGGCAAGACCCATGATATAGCCTGCTTTTCTCGTACTCATACCGCAACCCTTTATGGCTTCCGCTCCGGCACCTGCTATGCCTTGTGGCGTTATATCGCCATCCAGCAATGTATTCATCCTCTGGCGCACGGTTTGCGCTGCCTTAGTAGATATTTGCTGGCTTAGAACACTGCCGACAAGCGCTGAAAATACATCTGGATTAACCTCACGCTCGATCATACCGATCTGGTCAATAGCAACGCCCAGTTTTTTATCTTTTCGTTTCAGGTACTCTATTTCCACTTGCCCATAGGTAAAAGAAGGCATAATTCTTATTTCCTCTCAAGCTCAAGTAAGATTTGCTTTATTCCCAGACCGCCGCGATAACCGGTTAAGGATCCATTTGCACCAATAACACGATGACAGGGAATAAAGACTGCCTAGTTTAATTATAATGGCAGTTGCAATAAAAATCTTCCTCAAAATTGCTGACCAACTTGAATTTCCAACAATACATCGCAGTGTATCCATGTTCCCGCTTTGGCCAGTTCTCTCATCTTATTAACGTCAAACATTAAATGAAAAAGTATGCTGAGATAAACCCTCTGAACATAGAGAGCCACCATCTGATATAATATAGTATATATACTGCTGATAAAACTTACTGGTGAGAAGGAGGCGTCCAGACATGAATATTACTGGAGAACAAAAACTGCTGGCCGTATTGGCACACCTGGCTTATTTGTTTGGAGGACTTGGTTTCATTATTGCTCCGCTGCTCATTTTCTTAGCAAAAAAAGATGACCCTTTCGTTTATGAACATGCCAAACAGGCCTTAGTTGCCCACTTGGTGATTTTGGCCGTTTCTGTAGCTACCGGCCTACTATGTGCCCTGCTAATTGGGCTGTTACTGCTACCAATCATAGCTGTTCTTTGGCTGCTGCTTTTGATAACCTCCATCATCGCCGCAGTTAAAGCAGCTGACGGCCAGGGTTATAAGTATCCAATAATTCAAGGACTTGTGAATAAAATATGATCACTAAGAAACCGGATGTCCAAAAGACATTCGGTTTCTTAGTGATCAAGTTATTCAGTTCTATTTTCTCTTACACCTTATGCTTACTGCATTCACGGCCTTCGCGGAATAGACCTTTTACTTTACTAATTAAGCAACGATGAAAACCAGCAAGCAGTAGAGTAGAGGCCTACCTCACGGCTGCCCCCCTCTCAGAACCGGACGGGCCCTATTAAGGCATCCGGCTCTTCCACAGCATTCACTTACAGTTAGCCATATATATTCACATAGATTCTTGCCTTAGCAAGTGGAAATCGCTTCTCGAGCTTTGCAAACCCATCCCAGTTCAGGCTCTTCTTTTGGCTCCTTCGATTGATAATCTTAAACAGGTTGTGCCGTACGACATACCGGAGCGCTTTGATTCGCTGGAGGTTATCAATAATACCGAAGACTTCTGGCCCATTGGCGTTCTACTTCCTGGTGTACCCAATCCAGCTTAGGTTTGCAGTGGTAAAGTGCAAAGTATTGCAACAACATTAGTAATCCACATGTTTTATCCGATACCATATACAATATATACAGTCATTAATGAATTATGTGCAAAATTCAAACAACTCTCAATAAATTAACTTGTCATTTACTAGATAGTTAGATTAAAAGTTCGATTTTAGCGCTACTGGACTAGATTTCTATAAGCCTACAGCTAATTGGAATGATTTTTGCATTGATGATCTTTATCAAAGTAAAATTGCAACATTGCAAAACTGAAGGGCAAAGTTAATACGTACATGTTGCAAAAACGGGGGTGGTAATCGGGAACTGCTGCTTATATATACCAAAAGTGCAATATATACGAGGGGGTATGTCCAATGAAATGGAAGAACTCATACACAGCGATGGCTGTCATTTGTTCAGTTTGGTTTTTGTGTCATATTGACCGCATGGTAATGGCGGTAACAATACCCTTTATTGCAACTGAGTTTGGTTTAAAACCGGTCGAAATGGGCGGAGTAATGAGCGCGTTTTTCCTTGGTTATTTTATAATGCAAATTCCCGGCGGATTCCTTGCGGATAAATATGGCCCCCGCAAAGTACTGGCTGGTGCTGTATTATGGTGGTCTGCCTTTACTGCAGTGACCGGCGCAGTATCAAATTTATCGCAGATGTTGGTGGCAAGGGTAATCTTCGGCGTTGGCGAAGGAGCTGCTCCTGCCGCTACTTGGAAAGCCAATGCCAACTGGCTTCCACTTAGTCAGCGTGGTATCGGATCCGGCTTGATGATGGCAGGTACTGTCCTTGCACCAGCCGTTACACCGTGGTTTATTGCGACTTTGATTACAACTTATGGCTGGCGTTCAGTTTACTACTTATTGTTTATTCCGGGTGCGCTCTTAGTTGCTTGGATTTGGTGGAAGTTACCGGATAATCCGGCGGATAAGCCTGGAATCAGCAAGGAAGAACTGGATGAATTGGTAGAAAAAGAATCGGATCTTGGCACTTCAATTACCAGTGGTGGTAATGTTACATTCTGGGAGATCATCAAAGAACAAACCGTGTATAAATCTTTCTTTATTTTACTATTTTCAAATATGGTAACATACGGTTTCGTTTCTTGGCTGCCGTCTTATCTCAAGTTATCACGCGGCTTAACAACAGCCCAATTGGGTTGGATTGCCTCAATCCCGTTTGTAGCGGGGGCAGCTGGCTTTTTACTCGCAGGTTGGATCGGTGATGGCCCAATGAAACATAACCGCAAACTTCCATTAGTCATTTCTCAATGGACTTCCTGTGCCACCTTATATATGACTTATTCAGCTCAGTCGCTCGATCAATTGATTATCTGGCAGACATTGACCGGCTTTTTCATCTTCTTTGCTACGGGCGCATTATACAATCTTCCTGTTAGCTCTATACCTAGAGAGATCACTGGCCGAGCCATGGGGTTTGTAAATATGGCAGGGCAAATTGCCGGCTTCCTTTCGCCGCTGATTGCTGGTTTTCTTATCCAATCCAGCAAGGGCGGCGCTAACTACGATGCAGCATTTCAGTATTTCATAATAGCGATGCTTTGTTCTTCTTTAGTTGCTTTGACATTCAAACAACGCAAACCAGATTTTGCAGCCGGGAAATCTACTAAATCAGCTTAAGTCTACAGTACACGAATCCCCGTATGGAGTAAATAAAGTGAAATGAGCAAAGACATAGTCTCTGCTCATTTCTTCTATTTGGCGCGAATTCTGCTATTAAATGAAGCTACACGTAATTAATATAACTTACAGAGGTATTATAGCATTTTGATAGCCTCATCATAAGCTTGCCTAATAGCAGTCAGCATATTCCCGGGCTTATATGCATCACCAATCACTGAAACTTTATCTGCTTTTCCTGTGAGTTCGGTGAGCAAATTAGTATCTGGGCTTGAGCCGAGGGCAACTACTACAGTATCCGCAGGAATGATATCCTGTCTATTAGCCTTCTCTATAACAACTCCACCGTGCTCTATAGCAACAACTTTACCTTGCTCCACCATTGTCACGCTGAGTTTTCTTAACGCTTCTATCATTGACCAACGTGTACTAGGGCCAATATCTTTGCCTATTCCTTTAGCCATTTCCACGATTGTTATCTGTTTACGGCCATGCGTCAGCAAACGGTACAATTCTTCTGGCGTCTCAGCTTGGTGCAACAAAAGATACCTCAAGGTTTGTGCATCAAGTGTGCCATCTTGGGCTAGTAGTAATGCAGTCTCTACACCTGTGGCCCCTCCACCCACAATGACAATTTTAGACCCTGTTTTTGTTTTATTGTTAAGTACATCCCTCGCCTGAATAACGACGGCACCCTTTTCCACGGGGAATGGGATAACGCTTGGACTTGCTCCTGAGGCAACCACTACCCGTTCAAAAATACCGCTGTTAACCGCCGCTATAACGTCATCGGCCGTAGCTACCTTATTACAGTAGATTTGAACTTTCAAACCCAGGCAAGCAGCAAGTAAATAATCTCTTAACCGGTGAATATCATGCCTTCCCGGTGGAGCGGCGGCTAGTAACATTTGTCCGCCGGGCTCTTTGTCAGCTTCCCAAATTGCAACTTGATGCCCGCGTGAAGCAGCAACTCTGGCGTATTCCAATCCCGCAACACCAGCACCAATTACCAATACTTTTTCAGCTAGAGTCGATTTTACCTCTGTCGGGAGTAAACCTTCCTCTAGGAGTTCGGCTTCTCTACCTGCCTCAGCATTAGAAAGACAACTAAGTGATTTACCGTAAAATATACTGTCCATACATCCCTGATTACAGGCGATGCAAGGGCGTATTGCAGCATATTGACCGATCTTCGCCTTATTTACTAACTCAGGATCAGCAACAAACCCCCTGGCGATACCAATAAAGTCAGCATCACCATTATCAACTAATTTTTCTGCCATTTGTACATGGATGCGGTTGCACGCGATAACAGGAATAGATACTACTTCTTTAATTTCCCTGCACAAATAGCTGAATGCACCGGGCGGTACCTCCATGGAAATTTGCGGAACATGAGTTTCATGCCAGCCGCCGGTCACATTAATTGCATCAACACCAGCCCTTTCCAGTGCAACGCAAATTTGCCGAGCCTCAGCATTGGTATTACTACCATCAATAAAGTCATTGCCGGCAACCCTAAACATAATAGGAAAGTCTGGTCCGGTAGCTTCTCGAATTGCAGCAATGACCTCCAGGGCAAAAGTCATCCGGCCTTGGAGATCACCACCATATTTATCTTTCCGCAAGTTCGTAGTTGAAGATAAGAATTGGGATATTAAATACCCAGCACTGCCAGCAATTTCAACTCCATCAAAATTTGCTTCTTGTGCACGTCTGGCTGCAGCGGCAAAGAAAGCAATAATATCATTAATTTCCTGATGATTAAGTTCTCTTGGAGTTTCACCGCTAAAGCGGGAATATACGGGTGATGGGGCAACGGGCTGCTGCCCGCTATATTCTCTTGGACGCTGATATCGACCGCCATGCCACAGCTGAGGGAAAACCTTAGCTCCCTCAGCGTGCACTGCATCAGTCAACCGCCGCAAACCCTGTATAAAGCAATCATCATACATCTGTATCATGTTATGCTGATTCACCCGCCAAGGGTCAATCCCTACCGCCCCAACAACGATGAGTCCAACACCACCACGTGCCCGCAGACGGTAGAATTCTACCAGCCTGTCAGTAACTTCGCCACCTGGGCAGTAGGCCAGATGCAGGGGAGTCATAATAAAACGGTTTCTAATCACTACATTCCCAATTATACCAGGAGAATACAGCTTCGACATACTTGTTATCCTTTACTCTTTAAACATTACTTATAATTTTTCAAATACACCTGCAGCACCCATACCGCCACCAATACACATGCTGACCAAACCATACTTGCCATCATTACGGCCCAACTCATTAATTAGTTCAACTGTCAGTTTAGCACCAGTACAGCCTAACGGATGACCTACAGCAATAGCACCACCATTGGGATTAACCTTGGTTTGATCCATATCCAATTTTCTCATACAGTATAGAGCCTGAGCCGCAAACGCTTCATTCAACAAAATTATGTCCATTTTATCAAGAGTGAGTCCCGCCCGTTTCATAGCCTTAGGTATGGCGACAACTGGTCCGATACCCATTTCATCCGGGTTAACACCGCCTACGGCAAATGAACGCAATACTGCCAGCGGTTTAAGACCTAACTGCTCCGCCCGCTTAGCTGACATGATCATTACAGCTGCAGCGCCGTCGGTAATTTGTGAAGAGTTACCAGCGGTAACAGATCCTTTTGCATGGAATACAGGCTTCAGCTTAGCCAAATCTTCCATAGTTGCGCTTGCTCGTACACCTTCATCATCCTTGCATATTCCTGCTTCCTCAATAATTCTACCATTAACATACTTCCGGTTCACGAAAGGCACAGGTACGATTTCATCTGTAAACTTACCTTCTTCAATGGCCTTAGCTGCTTTATGATGGCTTGCAAGAGCGAGAGTATCCTGATCCTCGCGGCTTATGCCATAGCGATTAGCTACGTTTTCGGCTGTTTGGCCCATAGCTATATACACCTCAGAATGTTGCATAAGCTCTGGGTTTGGAGCCGGTTGAAGACCTCCCATTTGCACCATACTCATCGACTCGACACCACCGCCAATCGCGACGTCGCCCCAACCAAGCATAACTTGTTCTGTCGCTAAAGCAATGGCTTGAAGACCAGCTGAGCAGAACCTGTTTAGTGTCATTCCGGATACACTCATCGGCAGGCCTGCATGTAATGCCAAATTACGTGCAATATTGAGGCCTTGTGCACCTTCGCCGAATGCACACCCCATAATGACGTCTTCAATTTCATTAGGATCAACAACCGGTGCTCTTCTAAGCAAATCTTTTACTACTATAGCCCCTAAACTTTCTGGTCTAACATCCTTCAAAGAGCCCTTATATCCTTTGCCAAGTGGTGTTCTTGCTGCCGCCACTATTACTGCTTCTTGCATTTATTTCTCCTCCTCATCAATACCTTTTAGACTACCGACTATTTTTAGTTAACAAGCGGCTTGCCTTTTTCAAGCATGTGCTCAATCCGCTCTTTGGTCTTGGTTTCTCTAACGAGCTCCAAGAATACCTCAAGTTCCAATTCCATCAGGTATTGTTCATCAACAATCGTCTTGTTAGGAGCGTTACCGCCAGTCATGATGTAGGCCAATTTATTTCCGATGTGGGCGCTATATTCAGTAATGAATCCTGCTTTTTTCATAAAGTCGGTAGTCATTAGAAGTGAACCATAACCAATGCTGCCTGTTACCTTGATTCCTTTAGGAGTAGGTGGAACATAGCCCATCTTGCTCATATGGAGCACTTCATCCTTGGCTTCCTTGATTAAACCCTCTTTATTCATGGAAATACCATCGGTATCCCTAAAGTAGCCCATGGCTTTAGCTGCATAAGCGTTTTTGTACACTGTGGCCATCAGCAGCTTTTCGTGAGCTTTCTTTAACATTGGCAATGGATCTACAGCAATATCCTCAGGCAACTTTTCCATGGTACGCGTAACTATTTCCTTCACACCACCGCTGCCTGGAATCAAACCAACTTGCGCTTCAACTAGGCCGATATTCAGATCTGCTAGAGCCCTAACGCGTGGACTGGAAAGAAGGATTTCAGCTCCCCCGCCGAAGGCCATACCGTGTGCAGCAGCAACAACTGGTTTTGGCGAGTATTTCAATTTTAAGAACGCTTTATGAACGGCCCTGATATCTGTTTCGATCGCTTGCCATTCCTGGCCCTCGATTTGTTTATAGAATGTTTTTAAGTTGGCTCCAACACAGAAGTTTTTACCTTGATGACCGATTACAAGACCAGCCCAATTTTTCTCTACTTCATCAATACTATATTCCAGCATTTCGGCCAGATCCTCGCCAGCCACGTCGTTACGGCTATGGAATTCCAGACAGGCAACACCATCTCCTAAGTCTATAAGGCTTGAGTCCTTGCCAACTTTAATTGGCGTTGCTTTGCGACTGATATCTTTAAGAATGATGGCTCCTGGATTAGCCTGCATTAGTTTATGCTTAACTTCAAACGGGTCGAAGCAAGTTAAACCGTCTTCAGTTTCAGTATAGAAGGAGTCTCTGCCAGAGGCTAACAGTTCTTTCACAATTACCGGAATCTGTACTCCTTCACTTTCCATGCGCTCAGCAACTTTTTTTACTCCTAGAGCATCCCAAATTTCGAATGGTCCAAGAACCCAGTTATAGCCCCATTTTAGCGCATTGTCAATATCTGTCAGGTTATAAGCAATATCTTTAGCGTTATTGGCTGCATATAACAAGGTCTCTTTGGTTAGGCGCCAAGCAAGTTGTCCGGCGGCATCGTCGGCAAATACTAGCGCTGCCATTTTCTCTTTGATATCACGCTTTTGTGCAGCTAACTCAAGTGAGGCAAAGCTAACCGGCTGTTGTGGGCGATATTCCATTTTGGTGTAATCAAGTGCAAGAATTTCCTTCTGGGCACCATTCTTAACTCTCTTATAGAAGCCTTGTCCGCTTTTATCGCCACGCATATCGTGTTGTACCATTTTCTGTAAAAGATCAGGTACAGTGAAGGCTTCTTGGTCCGCTTTATCTGTAAATACTTTCTGAAGACTTTCGGATAAAAGAACAGTAAGATCATGGCCAGCCATATCATTGGTACGAAGGGTTGCGCTCTTTGGACGTCCCATCGGAATACCAGTGACAGCATCTATTTCCTCTACTGTCATGTTAAGGTCTACCATCGCCCGCATTCCGCCCCACATGGCGGCCATACCAATGCGATTGGCAATAAAACAAGGTTCATCCTTAGCTACTACTACACCCTTGCCTAATACACGACGGCTGAAGTCTTTTATGAATTCCGAAATTTCAGGCAAAGTATCATCACCAGGAATAATTTCAAGAAGTTTCATAATGGTTGGTGGATTAAAGAAGTGCGTTCCCAAAAAGCGCTGCCTAAAGGAAAGTGATAAGTCCTTAACCATTTCATTAATCGATGTGCTTGATGTATTGGAACTGATTATGGCCTGCGGTTTACATACTTCGCTAATTCTTTTGAACAAAGCCTGCTTAATATCTAGCCGTTCAATAACTACTTCGATGATCCAGTCGACTGCCTTTAACCGATCGAAATCGTCTTCAAGGTTACCTACACTTATTAGCTTGGCATTATTCGCTGCCAAGAAAACCGGCGGTTTTGATTTTTCCAGCCGTTGTTTAGCTCCCACCACAATCCTGTCGCGTACTACCTTGCTTTCAAGTGTTAAGCCTTTTTTCTGTTCCTCAGCTGTCAATTCCGATGGTACAATATCTAGCAGGTCAACTTTAAGACCTGCATTGGCTAGATGGGCGGCAATACCTGCCCCCATGACTCCAGAGCCAATAACAGCTACCTTTGTTATGCTTCTCATTAAACACCCTCCCAATATTCAACATCATTAAGCGAAATGTCGCTTATATGTAGTTATTAATTATAGACTGTTACGGGATTGGAAGACTTTCGCTACCACGCCCGGCAGTTCCTGAAAAATCTCAGGGGCCATAGTTTTTACATTTCTGATAATGGGCCTAAAATCCATAAGTTCTAAAACGTCCTTGTCAAGATCAATCCCAGGAGCGATCTCAATCAATTCCACACCTTCTGGCGTAAGTTCAAATACAGCCCTTTCGGTTACATACATAACATTCTGGCCAACGCTTACAGCATACTTGCCGCTAAAGGTTACTTGCTCTACATCGGCTAAAAACTTCTTGCTTCTTCCTTCTTGTACGATATTCAGCTTCCTGTCGGCAATTTGCTCCTTAAGTCCACCAGCTGTGAACGTACCACAGAAGACTACCTTTTTAGCATTCTGGGTTATATCAATAAATCCGCCGCAGCCAATGGGCTCGCCATTGACCTGGCTAACATTTACATTTCCATGACGATCAACCTGTGCAATCCCCAAAATGGCCACATCGATTCCACCGCCATTAAAAAAGTCAAATTGGTGTCCCATTTCAATGATAGCATCAGCGTTATAGCAACAACCAAAATCATGCATGCCTGCCGGTAAACCACCAACGCCACCAGCCTCAGTTGTCATATGCAAATTATGACTAATCCCCTCTTCCGCAGTTACAGCAGAAGCAACCTCGGGAATTCCAACTCCAATATTAATGACCGCACCTGGAAATAGCTCCATATCTGCTCTTCTGGCGATTACTTTACGTTCGTCCAGCGGCGCCGCCTTGATGCTATCAAGAGGGACTTTTATATCACCACAAAAGACGGGATTAAAATATGTCTGTCCAGTCTGCCAATGGTTCTCAGACTTAGCAACAACCACATAATCCACCATAATCCCCGGAACCTTCACTTCTTTCGGATGTAATGTTCCTGCCTTGACAACTTGTTCCACCTGAGCAATTACAATACCACCACATGCTTTAGCAGCTTGCGCTACCGATAGTTGCTCTAAAAAATAACTTTCCCGGTATAACGAGATATTGCCATTCTCGTCGGCCACTGAACCCCGGATAATTGCAATATCAAACTTTGGCGCCTTATAGTAAAGCCACTCCTCGTTTTCCAATTGTATGACTTCCACAAGATCTTCGCATTCTCTGGTTCTTGCATTAAGCTTGCCGCCCTCAAGTCGTGGATCAACAAAAGTACCTAACCCAACTTTCGAAATTATCCCCGGTCGCCGGGCAGCCACATTGCGCGGCAAGGTAGTTACAATGCCCTGAGGAAAGTTGTAAGCCTCGACTTTATTCTCCTTAACTAGCTTCTCTAAGGCTGGCCCACAGCCCTTATAATGACCGCCAACAGTTCTCTTAAGCAGCCCTTCATGAGATAAATGCGCAAAACCACGGTCGCGACGATTACCAATACCTGATGGATAATAAATGGTTAAATCACGTGGATAACCAGTCTCAAGGAAACTTTTCTCAATTTCCAGCGCTACTTCTTCGGCAAAGCCACCCAAGGTAATGCCCGGCGTATAAATTGTGGAACCATCTTTAATATACTTTATTACTTGCTCAGCACTGATAAATTTTGCCATTTCCTCACTCCTTCTTAATTTGTTCCGAATAACAATTAACATTTATTGCAAAACTCATGCCAGTTACCCTTCAAATCTAAAAGTCCTTGAAAAAATCACGCTATTAAGCTTGCATGTAAATCTACGCTATCCTCTTCCTAATCATATTGTATAAAATAGATATACCTATCGAAACCAGCAATTGGATATTTGTATATATAAGAAACACTTCTATTGAAGTAGTACTTCCCTATAGATCGCATGCACACTTATCGCCAAAATTCTATGTCATCCTTTTAGTGCAGTATTACCGCAAGAACTGAATACTCGAAAATATATCAGGGTCTTTTAGTGCTGACAGGACGAGGAAGAATGTTCCAATGTATATTGGTACACTCTTCCTCTATATTTACCGGCATGATGCTTTAAACTTGTTCTCCCCTTTTATCTCTGTATATAATTTAAACAAGTCGCAAATCTCGCTCAACTAGTTACGATGAAGAAAACCCGGCTTGCGCCGAGCCTTAGCGGAAGCCGATGATGACCGATTGATTTAATAGTCATACCAGCCCTTCCCGACCTTTTTCCCTAATCGGCCGGCCGCAACCAGTTGTTTAAGCGATAACGGCGGATTCCACTTAGCTCCAAGCTCGCTATGATAATATTCCAGACCACTTATCAATACATCGAGCCCGATAATATCGGCTAGCTCAAATGGACCGATTGGTAGATAGGTGGACTTCATAGCTAAATCAATGTCTTCTTTAGAGGCTAAACCTTCCTCATACGCTTTGAAGGCTTCGAGGAAGAGCGGAGTGTAAATCCGATTCGCGATAAAACCCGGTGAATCTTTTTTTACTTCAATAAAGATTTTCCCCATCTTCTCGGCAATAGCTTTGGCCAATGCAACCGTTTGGTCGCTGGTGTAATAGCCCCGGGTTAATTCAACGAGTTTAGCGGGCGGTAGGAAAAAATGCATTCCCGCAACCTGCTCAGGACGCTTTGTGGCAGCCGCAATAGCGGTAATTGAGAATGTTGATGTATTAGAAACAAAAACCGCTTCAGGTTTACACAATTCATCAAGTTTGGCGAATAGTTCATTTTTTATGTTTAATGACTCTGCGATAGTCTCAATAACAAAATCTACCACATCAAATTTCTCAAATGTACTTGTGAATTGAATCCTTTCCAAGACGGCTGCACTTTCTTCGGCAGTCAAAGTATTTTTTTGCACCAATTTCGTTAATTGGCTTTCAATAATACTTTGAGCTTTCACCAAAGTCGCTGGAGTTCTATTTTGTAATGCAACTTGATATCCGGCTATGGCAGCGGTAAGCGCGATTCCGTGTCCCATTTTTCCGGCCCCAACTATTCCAATAATCTTGTTCTCCATAATCTAAACCTCCTAAGTAAATTATTACCGGTTACAATTAGTAACGCCAGAACGCTATTTCACCTCAGTTTACTAATTCAACCATTTGACTTATCTAGTATGCAAAAACTGTGCCAATGGTCGCAAGGTATATATCGTCCCATTCGAATTATTTATTATTTTTCTGATAATTGTACGAATAGTTCAGCAGACTCTGTCGTCTGCTTCTTCCAGTATGAACTTGCGAGGAAAACCAGACCAATTCCTACTAAGTTAAATACACCGGCAGTGACAAATGCCTGAACATAACTGCCGGTGGCAATCTTAAGAAGGGCTGCCAAGCGAGGTCCCACAAAAGCCCCAGCCCCTACCATAAGAAACATAATCCCAAAATTCACCGCTAAGGACCTTTCCCCAAACATATCTGCCAGCAACGGCGCTATTATTGAAAAGAAGCCTCCATAGCACAGCCCGACAATCATCACCATACTTGCAAAGGCAAAATAACTGGAAACCTGCGTCATACCGATCATTGCTATAACCAGCAATACCAGCAGTATATTAATAACCTTAAACCGTCCCAACTTATCCGAAATCCAGCCCCATACCATCCTGCCTGAAGTATTCGCTATTGCCAGTAACACCACAACTCCTGATGCGGCCTTAGCCGATATACCCAACATGTCCTGGGCGATAGGTGATACATGGCCGAAGAACATCATGGACGAGGTTGCAGCAGAAAAAAAAGCGCCTCCAATCATATAGAACAACGGACTTCTAAGCATATCCTTCCAGTCCAAATCCTGAACAGTTGTCACTGTGTCAGCAATTTCAGTTGCCCCCGTCCGTGCAGACGCATCATCCTTCCTGGTGTGAGGATAATATCCCGCCGGTGCAGTTTCAACCAACCAAGCCGCAAAAACAATTGTTACCATAAACACAATTCCCATCAACTTAAACGTTGTGGGAACCCCTAAAGTTTCCGTCAAAATTGCGCCTACCGGCGCCCAGATTACTGCCCCCAAACTTGCGCCGCCTGTAAGCAAACCAGAGGCTAACCCACGTTTATCAGGGAAAAATTTAACGATATTACTAACTGTTCCAGAGGGATACACTAACGTCAGCCCTAGTCCAGTTACCATTGAAAAAATATATAGTTGGGTTAGCGATGTGGTAGAACTGAGAGCCAGGAGGCCGCCACCTAACAAAACTCCACCTGCTATAAGAATCATACGAGACTGTACGCGTTCTTGGAGCTTGCCTACAAACATCGGCAAGCATGCACCAACGGTGGTCATAATGGTAAAGGAAAGCGACGCATCTGCAATAGTCCACTGAAAGTGGTCGGCAATCGGTTTAACGAACACACTCCAAGCATAAATAATGCCGGCACAAATATTACAGATAATACACAGGCCTAGATATAACCATCGTTTAGATTCATAGTTCACGATAAAATTCCTCCTTTTTTATACGTAAGAGCCTTCAATGAGACTATATATGTTCATTGAAGGCTCCTATTTGTTTACTATTAGTTTAAGGCTTCAGATCCTTGTCTTACTATTTCTTTTCTACCTGAGTCTTCTTAAACTTGTCAAGCATTGCTCTCGGAGTTACTGTTGGGCGTTCTATACGGGGGAACTCGGCACCCTCAAAGCCAGCGAGATATTTAGCAAGATTTTTCAGTGGCTCAAGATCGTAACGGCTCATCATGGTAATGGTCTCCATAAGCGGAGATCCACCGCCGTGTACGCCGGCAACAGCCTGTGCAGCCTCAAAGGAATCGCAGAGTTTATCCTCCATCATACGCATAACCCTGTGCGTCTCTTCGGCTGTATATGCGGGGTTTCTCATAATGTACTTGTTGCAAAGCTCGGCTGTCTCAGGCTCATAGAAGGATTCTTCTGTTGGGAGTGAGGCGCAAATACCGCCTGTCAAGTCTGCCAATGTCTCATATTCATGATAAATTTTTTGACCTGCCAGTTTACGTCCGGCATTGGTCAGAATCTCGTCTGGTACCCAGGAACCATTGGGGAACTCTACTGCGCGAAGTGCTGATGATTGACCTGCTGCGTATACAAGCTCGGCCGTGCTGATGATTTCGCAGAGCTTCTCACGAACGTGATGTTCCTGGGCGATATCATTTACATCGGCAACCAGAGCTGCCTGAGCTGCAATTACCTCGGAAACTGC
>NZ_FWXI01000051.1 GCF_900176355.1 Sporomusa malonica
AACCTTCATCGCCCTTACCCATAAACTTGGTCGGATTAACGATGATTTCATCAACGTAAGGAGCATTAGAGTTACAGATTTTCGCACCGCGAACGATAATACCTTTGCAAGGTTTTCCGTCAATGCCTATGCCGTCTACATTTGTTTTGATAACATGTACAAACTGATCCGGATCTGGCTGCATATGTGCTCTCTTATACTTAGGATTACGTGAACCCTTTACGTCAGTTTGAGCACAGTTGCAGATAAGGTCATTTTCTTGGCAGTACAACAGATACTTGTTAAAACGCTCATGATAATTTGTGCCGCAAGCCTGATCGCAGTCATAGCTAACAACAGCAATAGAATTAAGTGCGTCAGCGCCCATGCAGCGTTGAGTACAGCCGCCGACACGGTGGCAGAGCAGTCTTGTCATTTGTTGCTTTTTAAGCAAATCTTCTTTAGACTGGTGAATGTGGGTGAAACGGTTGATTTTCTTTCCGTTAAGATGAGAAGTCGCTGTGCATACATCCTCAAACTCAGGATTATTGGCCATATCATAGGTCTGCTTCATGACATAGCAGCCGCCGTCGATCCAACTACCTGACCGGTCAACCTTTTTACCGTTTAAATAAACGTTCGG
Organism: Sporomusa malonica; assembly: GCF_900176355.1. GTDB lineage: Bacteria > Bacillota > Negativicutes > Sporomusales > Sporomusaceae > Sporomusa > Sporomusa malonica. The sequence continues at coordinate 623 of NZ_FWXI01000051.1, forward strand.
TTTCATTTTGAGTAGCCGCTCTTTATAGGCTTCATAAGTTCCAATTGCCATTTTCCTGCCTCCTCTTAGTAGTGCATTTAATCTTTTGAATTCCCCTGCATAACTAAAGATCATGTCATGTCGTTGGTGAATACACCTTATTTAAATGCAAAAACTATGCCAAAGTCTAAAAGAGCTAGAATGCTAGTTAAAACCGCTGTAATTTTACAAGAAAATTCAATTAACTGTATGGTATATATACATTACCCAATCTAAATAATACTATCTTTATTTACAAAGGGAACATCATGCCTTGCATATGCTAAAAAACGACTACCAGGCCGGTAGTCGTTTCTAATTTTGCTTACAATAAATATAATTCTTATTATATTTTTCTTCAAAAACTGGCAGCTATGTATATTAGAAGTCCGCCTTTGTATACTCTCTATACATTCAATACATAAATCATTTCTAAATATATACAACCCCAGCTAACATTTCTGAAAATTCAATACATCTTCCCGGTAACAGTAGGCTTTTTCTCTGTTGGCATAGTTATTGCAATGTGTGGTAATTAGTACCATCAAATCTGGGGGAATAATTGGAATTTAAATGCCTCCTTAAGATACTATTAATTCCCTCAAGAACATTACTAGGAGGAACAATATGATTTTTATTCTCACCAAAACGTAATTTAAATGTATCGCCAAACTATTTACTCTCATCGTACTCACTTCCGTAATTGAGGAGGAGAAAGAAGTTGATGAAGAAAAAAATTGTATCAGTTATTTTCGGTTTTTGTTTCCTAGTTTCAGGGGTCGCACAGGCATTTACTCCTACTATACCGAAAGTCCAGGACCCGGCTTATGGTATTAGACTTATAGTTACTCCATCAAACTTAGGACATGGTACCAATGGTCTTAACTTTGATGCCAAGGACAATCTTTATGTCACTAGCGTAGCAGCAGCAGCTACCTATCTGGTTAATACCGACACAGGAGAGTCTAGCGTATATCTCGCCCCACCTTCAGGTGGAGCTGATGACTTGGTTTTCGGAAAGGATGGCACAGTTTACTGGAACGCTTTTTTTCTGGGAAAAGTGTATAAGAAAACTCCAGACGGAAAAATCGTTACTTTAGCTGATGACATGCCTGGAGCAAATGCAATTGCGCTAGGTAAAGACGGACGTCTTTTTGTAACTCAATGCTTCCTGGGAGACGGCCTGTGGGAGATTGACAAATCAGGGCAACAAAAGAACAGAAAAATTGCTGAAAAACTAGGCGGCCCTAATGCCTCCATGTTTGGCCCTGATGGTCTTCTCTATACTCCCCTTTGGTTCAAAGGGCAAATCATTAAAACCAACGTAGATACAGGCGAAAGGAACATTGTTGCCGAAGGGTTTAAAATACCATCAGCAACTAAATTTGATTCTCATGGCAACCTCTTCTGTTCTGACACAGCAACTGGAGAGATTTACAAAGTAAATGCGAAGAGCGGTGATAAAGCCGTAGTTGCTAAGCTAAGCCCACATCTTGATAATATTGCCTTCGACTCAAAAGACCGGTTATTTGTTACTAACATGAATGTTAACGGGGTCTATCAAGTCGACGTACCGACAGGCAAGGTTAGACCAGTGGTAGAAGAGGCCAAGCTATGCTACCCACAAGGAATCGCCGTTGCAAATGACCCTAATGGTGACACAGTCTACGTGGCCGACAATTTTGCTTATAAAAAAATAGATGCCTTTAGCGGAAATGTAGAGGCCCCACTAAACGGTTCCTCGTTCACTAATACAGCTTCAATCTCCGCTGATGGCAATTATATATTAATGTCCGGCTGGTTCACCAATAAGGTTCAAGTGTTTGACCGGAAGACCGACAAGCTTTTGTACACTGTATCTGGCTTCAAGGTTGTAGCTGGAACATTGATGCTAAATGACGGAAGTATCGTTGTAGCTGAACATGGGGCAGGCGATATTGTCAGGGTAACAGATAAAGAAGGAACAGAAAAAACCGTTGTCACTTCTGGTTTAGTTAGTCCTACATATATTGCTCCAGCAGGACAAAATGCTATATACGTCACTGAATACACACCAGGTAGAATTACTAAAGTTGACCTAAATACCGGCGAGAAGAAAACAATCTGCACTGGATTGAAAGGGCCGAAAGGAATTGCTGTAAAACCTGATGGAAAAATAATTGTTGTTGTAGCAGGGTCTCACCAATTACTAGAAATCGATCCTGATTCCGGAAAAAGCAAGCCGATTGTAAACAACTTAGCAGTCGGTCAACCTGGTGAAGTTAGGGGCGGACATCCTGCCTATTCATTTACTGGAGTTGCAGTATCGAACTCCGGTGCAATTTATGTTACTAGTGATCTAGAAAATACTGTTTATCAGATTTTCCCCAAATAATAGATAAGGCTAAGGCCATCCTTACGGCCGTTGCTTATCTTACTGTACGTAGAACTATAAAAACATATAGTATGTATAAAAGTGCTACTACGCCACCCATAAAAACATACCAGGTAGGTTCTAAGTTACTGTTAAAAAGCTCAACCAGTCTTTCAATCACTGGGATGACTACCAGTAATATTGCCAGCGTTGCGGTTATTTGCATATAATCCTCCATAGCATACAAAGTACACACTGAACTCTCTATTTATAATAGCATGTGTTTTTTTGTGATCACCATATACTATTTCCCAACGCTCTACGCATTCCCAAATGATTAAAAAAGACCTAATCTTCAAAAAATAAGGAGGATTATTGTGGAAGTATTAGGAATTCTCGTTAGCCTGATATTGTTAATGTATTTTGCCTATAGAGGTTTCTCCGTTATTTATTTGGCTCCCATCCTCGCACTGATGGCAGCAGTATCTCAGGGCCTTTCACCAATGCCCGCTTATACTGAACTCTTCATGGGAAAAGCAGTAGGATTTATCAAAGTCTATTTGCCAATATTTGTGCTAGGTGCCGTATTTGGCAAAGTCATGGAAGATTCAGGTATGGCCAAATCAATCGCCCAGGTTGTTGCCCAAAAGTTTGGTGAAAAATATATAATTCCTGCCATCGTACTTACCGGTGCGTTTGTAACTTATGGTGGCATGAACGGCTTGGTCGCAGGATTTGCCGTCTACCCAGTTGCTGCTGACTTATTCAGGAAAGCAAATTGGCCCAAACGCTTTATTCCAGCGACTATGTTTCTCGGTTTTGGAACTGCGACAATGGATTGTTTTCCCGGTACCTTACAACACATTAATATCATAGCGACTTCTTATTGGGGCACTACCGTTTATGCAGCCCCTGTTATTGGAACACTAGGCGGTGTGTTGATTCTAGGAATAGGTATGCTATTGTTAAACCATAACATTAAAATAGCTCTTGCAAAAGGCGAAGGATATGGTACAGGACACACCAATGAAACGGAACTGAGTGACGACATGGAAGTACCGCATTGGACGCTGGCCATTCTCCCCTTAATAACAGTTATTGTACTAAATTTCATCTTGACTATGGTAATCAAATGGGATCCTCATATACTTGATCCATTTATCGCCATGAAGTTGCCTTTAGTTTCTCAATCTGTAAAAAGTATTCTTGCGGTATGGGCATTAACTATCGCAGAAGTAGTTGCGATCATCATGGTTCTGATTATTGGTCGCAATAATTTATCACAAAGCGGTTTTGCTAAATCAATGAACGCCGGTGCTATCGGTTCATTATTGGCAATAATAAATGTAGCCTCAGAAGTAGGCTATGGTAATGTAATTTCTGCGCTTCCCGGCTTTAAAGCTGTTGCTAATTTCTTATTAAGCATCAATATTGGCGATAGCCCGCTGATGTCAGAGGCAATCACTATTACTACACTAGCTGGCATGAGTGGATCCGCAGCAGGCGGTATGGTAATTTCTCTCGAAATTATGGGAAAATCGTGGTTAGCCATGGCTAATCAGATCGGGATGTCACCGGAAATTCTTCACCGGATAGGCTGTATGGCTGCGGGTGGTATGGATACATTGCCGCATAACGGCGGGATTATTACTCTTCTGGGTATTTGCGGTCTCACACACAGACAGTCCTATCCTGCCATATTCCAACTCACTTTGATCAAGACGGCAATGGCTTTTGTTATGATGGCTGTAGCGGTAATTACCGGACTTGTATAGACAATACGGCAGTAGCCCTAATGAAGAATCACCCGGCACTATGTGCCGGGTGATTCTTCATTAGGGCTACTTTTGGTCTCCTTAGAGCCCTGATTCTAGCATAAAGAATATTTCAAAACCTTTCCCATTGCATTCCTGGGGATATTTGTTACAACTTCTATGATTTTAGGTATTTTATAGTGAGCGAGTCTTCCTTCACAAAATGCTCGAATATCTTCTACGACCAACAAGTTATGGTCTGAATTTAAAACAACGACAGCTTTCACGATTGTACCCCAAATCTTATCGTCAGCACCCAATATAACAACATCATCAATAATTTTAACATCTACGTGACAAGTAGGTCTACCAACCGAGCCGTTTTTACGCACGCTGTTACAAATATCCATCATGGCAACCGGAGCCACTTCGGTCATACCGTATACCTCTAAAAAAAGGTATACCCTTTTCCTGCAACTTTCCATTAATATGACTAGTGCACTTTGATCCTGCTGAAATACCAAACCTTAATACCGATAAGTCTCGTTGGTAAAAACCAGGTAATTGAACAAGCATTAACCACATAAAAGGTACTAAAAATAAACAGGTAACCTTTTTATCTGTAATATAACCCAGCACTTCTGTAGCCTTGAATTCATCCTCGATTATAACAGTTCCCCCCTTGAACAGGATTGGAAGTGTTAGAATTGCCAGTCCTGCTATATGGAATAATGGAGCAACTGTCAGTGTAGTATCATTCTCTACAAATCGCGCCATTTTTAAGAATGAACTACACACTTCGAATATACCTCGATTTTCTTGATGGAAATGTGAAATAATTAAATTCATGTATATAAAGTTTATACATAAATTTAATTACTACGATTTCTACTGTATACATTCTATACACATAAATACAATAAATCAATTCCCCTAACCACTTCTCTCTTTTCTACCAGGCTAATAACCCTTAAACATTGATTCGAATTTTTTTAAACTAAACAGGAGCCTTCAATGAGACTATATATGTTTCATTGAAGGCTCCTGTTTAGTTTAGTTACTATTGATTAAAAGCTACAGATAATTGTCTTACTATTTCTTTTCTACCTGAGTCTTCTTAAACTTGTCAAGCATTGCTCTCGGAGTTACTGTTGGGCGTTCTATACGGGGGAACTCGGCGCCCTCGAAGCCAGCGAGATATTTAGCAAGATTTTTCAGTGGCTCAAGGTCGTAACGGCTCATCATGGTAATGGTCTCCATAAGCGGAGATCCGCCGCCGTGTACGCCGGCAACAGCCTGTGCAGCCTCAAAGGAATCACAGAGTTTATCCTCCATCATACGCATAACCCGGTGCGTCTCTTCGGCTGTATATGCAGGGTTTCTCATAATGTACTTGTTGCAAAGCTCGGCTGTCTCAGGCTCATAGAAGGATTCTTCTGTTGGGAGTGAGGCGCAAATACCGCCTGTCAAGTCTGCCAATGTCTCATATTCATGATAAATTTTTTGACCTGCCAGTTTACGTCCGGCATTGGTCAGAATCTCGTCTGGTACCCAGGAACCATTGGGGAACTCTACTGCGCGAAGTGCTGATGATTGACCTGCTGCGTATACAAGCTCGGCCGTGCTGATGATTTCGCAGAGCTTCTCACGAACGTGATGTTCCTGGGCGATATCATTTACATCGGCAACCAGAGCTGCCTGAGCTGCAAT
>NZ_FWXI01000017.1 GCF_900176355.1 Sporomusa malonica
GTCATGCAACCGAGATACCACATTCGGTATTAGCACCACTTTCGCGGTGTTGTCCCCATTTTAGAGGCAGGTTGTCTACGCGTTACTCACCCGTTCGCCACTAAGTAAGTATTGCTACTTACTCCGTTCGACTTGCATGTGTTAGGCACGCCGCCAGCGTTCGTCCTGAGCCAGGATCAAACTCTCCAATAAAGTTATATTTATTGGAGCCATTTAATGGCTCAATATAAATCAAAATTTGTTTTTGGTTTGTGTCTTGCGACACGCACGCACATCTGGCATTTTTATGATGCATTACTTTACATTGTTCAGTTTTCAGGGAACGTTTTTGTCGCACTCGCATTGCTGCTGAATTCGACAGCTTTTATATATTAGCACACCACTTTCACTGTGTCAATATATCTTTTTAGCAATCGTTGTCGTTGCTTGACGCAATCAACTTTTATATATTAACACGCACATCACACTGTGTCAATATTCATATTTTGGCAGATTCGTCGCATACTTACTCGATAAAAGCGACTTGTTTATGTTAACATGTACCTTACACTATGTCAATAATCATACTCTAAAAAAAGAAAACATCGTATAAACGATGTTTAGCAGTAGCATGCAATATATTCTTCAGACAGTATATCGAGTTTCTGACGCATTTCACTGATTGTACCTGAGGTAAAGTTTAGTTCGTTTAGATCGTCACTATGAAGCAGAGATGAAAGTTTATCTATCTGCTCTAACAATTGAAGCTTTCTCATTATTAATACTACACTCTCCTTAATTGTCAAACTGCAGTATAATATTAACAACTCTAGCTATCTTTGTAAATAACTTTATTTAAACACAGAACAGTAAGTTTTTTCTAATAACTCAGACAAAATGCATTTCTCTTTAATTTACCAAAACCACAGTTGCAAAAGACTGTGATTTTGCTTATCTATAAAAATTTTCTCACAGCCGGGCCATTTAGATATTTACATTTTTTCCCTTGATAGGTATCTCTCGCTAGTAATTGCTCCTCAATCGCCTCGCGTATCTTCCACCAGCCAGTCTGCCAATTGGTAAACAGCGTATTCGTCTCAGGTGCACGGCCAATTAAACGCTGGATGACAATATCAGAATGAAGGTATTCCAGAAAGGTAACTACTCTCTCAACATATTCCTCTTTACTAATCAGCGTAATTTCACCTTTCTGATACCACTCAGCCATTACAGTATTTTTAACAACATACAAGGCATGCAGTTTGACTTGGTCAACCCCCATTACTGAGAGTATTTTGGCACTTTCTATCGAGTCATCCATATCATCCCAAGGGAGGTTTAAAATAAGATGAGCACACACATCCATTGACCAGTGTTTAATCCGCTGCGTAGCATCAATAAACTCAGCAAGCGTATGTCCGCGGTTAATCTTTGCCAAAGTATGATAATTAACTGTCTGCAAACCTAGTTCAATACTAATATCAATGCCATACTCTTCTCGCACATCAGCCAACATCTCCAGATAGGTATCATTAATACAATCTGGTCTAGTAGCCAGCGCAATGGCTACTATATCTTCCTGGCAGGCTTCAATAACATGGCGTTTTAGCTGCTCTACAGGCAGATAGGTATTGCTGAAATTTTGAAAATAGGGAATGAATTTTTTAGCTTTATATTTAGGCGCAATATGAGCCTTATTGGCTGCCAACTGGTCGCTGACTGTCAGCGAAGCAGGAAGATTTTCATAGCCTGCACCAATCTCCCCACAAAATACACAGCCATCCTGTCCACATTCACCGTCACGATTGGGGCAGGTCACCGGCAGGCTAACAGGCAGTTTATACACCTTTTCACCATACCGTTGGCGGAGATATTCAGAATATGGGTTATATCTAAGACCAGAAGTCATCATGATTAATCACCTGATAAGATATTCTCGAGTTTTGATAAGAAAAAAGCACCGCCACTTCGCGATTGCCCAACTTTTCAGCATCTTGTAGATAGGTGGGTATATCCACCCCAAACACCTCAATGTGAAAATTCTTCTTGAGGTCCCGCCATGTGGTAAATACAAAGTCAGGCAAATACCGCCGGACACGTTCGTTATCTCGCCAAAATGCAGTTTTGTATTCTGCCCATTTATCGGTTGATGCCTGATTCATCTGGTTCCATGACAAAAACTCTGGCCGTACCGCCCCATGCTCACTCATAAGCGCATCAAATTTTAAAAACTCTCGGTACTCGTACTCTGCATGAGGATAAAAAACAGCGCAAAATTCAGCCATATGTTTATACAATGTCTTTGCACTGTGTGCAACCAGATGATAACCATGCTGCTCCCAATAACAGGCAAGTTTATAGTAGAAATTAAACGCCCCGCCACCGACAAGTGCAACAAACCAGGGCAGGCTGTATTTAAAACGTCCGCTATTGTATACCTGTTCAAACACTTCTTCTAAAATCTTGAGTCGTCTGATTTGACCATAGTCCAGGTAGTTGCTTGCAAGGACTTCGTATGGCGCACTATCCATGTAAACATAGCCGTAATCAGCAGTTCTTTGTCTGATGCCTGACCCTTTGAGTAATTTAAGAAAACCAATCTGCAGCATATCTGGCTGAAGGCCGTAAACATCATCAAATGACTTGGCCAATACAGCTATGTCTTCGTGTGGCAGACCCACTATTAAATCAAGATGCAAGTGGATATTGCCATAATCTCTGACCCTGCTTACATTTTCAACAATCTGCGACCAGTTGTTGTGCCGCTTGATTGCAGTAAGCGTTTGTTCGTTGGTTGATTGAATACCAATCTCAAACTGAAACCGTCCTGGCGGGACGTGACGTAGAAACTCCAGTACTTCCTCATCCCAAATGTCAGCGGCAATCTCAAAATGGAAATTAGTCCGGCAAGTTTGCGCCGCGAGAAACTTCAATATTGGAAAGTAGTGCTCCTTGCGGGCATTAAAAGTACGGTCAACGAACTTAACCTGCCGCACATCATGCTCAACAAAAAATTGCAAGTCGCTAATTACTCGTTCCTGCCCTAAGAACCGCACGCCCGCAGTAGCACTTGATAAGCAATATTGACAAGAAAATGGACACCCGCGTGAGCTCTCATAATACAATATTTTCTCACTAAGCAGCGCCATGTCCTCATGGGCATAAGGAAATGGAATAGTATTAAGGTTGGCAACCACCTGAGGCTGACTAGCAGCAATTCCTCCGTCGCTGCGATAGGCCACGCCTGGAATACTTGCTGCAGTCTGCCCTTTACCCAGCGCTGCCAACAATATCTCTAACGTCTGCTCGCCTTCACCTAGCACTATATAATCAACTGCTGCATGAGCAGCTAATATGTCCTCAGGCTGATAAGAGACTTCTGGCCCCCCCAGTACAACAACTGCTGCTGGTTGTACCTTTTTAATTAGCCCAGCCAGCTCCAGACTGGCTTCAATATTCCAAATATAACAGGCCAGACCGATTACATCAGCCTGACAAGCATAAATATCACTCAAGATCTCAAGCAAACCATTATTAACGGTATATTCACGCACAGTTACATTTCGCCCAGACACCTGACAATAGGACGCTAAATATCTCAGCGCCAAAGATGAATGTATATATTTTGCATTTAACGTTGATAGCAATACGTTCACAATCAGTCTCCCAGTACCATAATCTCCCTGCAAGTATAGTTGTTTCGGTCCACCTTGTCAAATATCCTGCCACCACTTGTACGTCGCGGCATTCACCACCCAAAGCGGCTCCGCATAAGATAGAACAAGGTAACCATGAGGAAGGTGATTAGCATGCGGATAATGATCGATGGTCGCTACCTACCAGGCAGCGCTCGAGTCAACCGTGATTTATTAATAACTCTCCGCAATATGGCACAAGTTCTCAACTGGGGAATCCGTTATGACGCGCAAAAGGAATTAGTTCTTATCAACTCCAAGAACTCCTCCATGCCGCCGTTACCAACCGAGTATCTTACAGATGAAAGAAACGAAGATGAGAATGCCCGCCTTGCCGGTAAAGTTGTCTGTGTGGATCCTGGGCATGGCGGCAGTGATCCTGGTGCCCTCGGCCCCACTGGAACAATGGAAAAAGACAATACGTTAGCCATTGCTTTGCTGCTCAAAGAAAAACTTGAAAAAAACGGAGCCACAGTGGTTATGACCAGAGATTCAGATACCAATGTAGCTTTTGCCGAAGCAACAGCCAACGAAGAGCTGAGCGCCCGGGTAGAGGCTGCCAACCAGGCTGAAGCTGATTTATTTATCAGTATCCATAATGATGCTTTTACCAGCAATACGGCGGCTGGTACTACGACTTTTCACTATGGCAACAAGGAGTCGGTAAAACTCGCCAATCTGGTGCAGCGCAACCTGGCTGACAAATTAGGTACAAAAAATCGTGGCGCACGCTTTGCCAGCTTTTACGTGCTGCGCTACACCAACATGCCATCAATACTTATTGAAACAGCTTTTATCTCCAATCCTGTTGAAGAGATGCTCTTATCTAGTGTGGATGGCCGGGATAATGCTGCCGAGAGTATTTGTGACGGTATCTTAAAATACTTCAAAGTATAGAAAATATTTCCCTTTGGGCATGCTATACCAGGAAATACTACCATACTACGCTAATATATATTATAAGTTATCGAATAAGTTTCTGAAAAGGAAGTGTTGTTATGTCGCAACCGACTACAGGACTGCCATCCCGCGATGAAATACAGGCTGACCACAAATGGCGGATTGAAGATATCTATAGCAGTGAAGAATTATGGCAAGCCGACTTTGATAAAGTTAAAAATACCCTGCCAAAAATAGCCGATTATAAGGAAACCTTATCCCACTCAGCCGAAAAACTGACAACCTGCCTAAAGCTGCGGGATGAAATAAATATTCTCGCTGGTAAGCTATTTGCTTATGCCCGCTTGCAGCGGGATGAAAACACAGCAAATGCTAAATATCAGGCACTTGTTGGCAAAACTGAAGGCCTGCTTTCCGAAGCAAGCGCAGCCACTTCGTTTATTGAACCGGAGATCTTAGCCATGCCAGACGAGGTACTATCCTCTTTCCGTCGTGAACAATCACTGGCTGAATACAGTTTTTATTTTGACAATCTGACTCGCCAAAAGCAGCATGTTTTGTCACCTGCTGAAGAAGAAATCCTCTCCCGGTCAGCCGAAGCAACACAGGCTGCGGAAAATATCTTTAATATGCTGGCTCATGCCGATATGACGTTTCCCGACATCACGGGTGAGGATGGCAAAACCATCGCTTTGAGTGAAGGCCGCTATCGTTCACTGATCATGTCAACTGACCGTCGTGTGCGCAAAGACGCTTTTACCGGCTTATTCGGCTCTTACAATACATTCCGCAATACCTTTGCTGCCACACTGGCAGGCAATGTTAAGAAAAATATCTTTTACGCGCGCACCCGCAAGTACGACTCTACCCTAAAATCAGCTTTGTCTGATGGCAATATCCCGCTAAGCGTCTACGACAACCTACTTGCCACTATCAATAACAATTTGGGACCACTACACCGTTACATTGCCCTTAAGAAAAAGGCCTTAAACCTTGACAGTGTCCACATGTATGATCTATACACCCCCTTGGCACAGGAGATAAAATTCAACATAACCTACCCTGAGGGGCTAAAATTAGTACGTGACGGCCTAGCTCCACTCGGCCCTGAGTATACTAATATTTTAAACAAGGGCCTAACTTCCGGCTGGATCGATGTCTATGAAAACAAAGGTAAGCAAACAGGTGCTTATTGCTGGGGCGTGTATGGCGCCCATCCCTTCGTGCTCTTAAATTATAATGACCGCCTTGAAGATGTCAGCACGCTAGCTCACGAGATGGGTCATGCCATTCATAGCTATTATAGTCAGGCCACCCAGCCATATGCCACTTCCCAATATACCATCTTTACCGCCGAAGTGGCTTCAACGACTAACGAAATTCTACTCAATGATTTTCTTTTAAAAACAACAACCGACAAGCAAAAGAAACTCTATCTAATAAACCAATACCTTGAAATGGTGCGGGCCACTGTCTATCGCCAGACAATGTTTGCCGAGTTTGAGAAGAGCATCTATAGCAAGGCAGAGGACGGAGAGACACTCACAGCTGATTTGCTTGATGAAATGTGGCATGTACTAAACGTCAAATATTATGGCCCTGACATGGTGGTTGACCCTGAAATAGACATCGAATGGGCCAGAATCCCACATTTCTATTGGAACTTTTATGTTTATCAGTATGTTACTGGCTATGCGGCAGCCACCACTCTGGCTGAAAAAATGCTTAACGAGGGCGAAGATGCTCAACAAAAATACGTCGGCTTCTTAAAAAGCGGTGGTTCAGATTATCCGATTAATATACTGAAGCAGGCTGGCGTCGATATGTCAACACCGCAACCTGTTGAACTTACGCTCAATAGGTTTTCGGCCATGCTGGATGAACTGGAAAAATTATCAACCTTCTCTTGACAATTTTTGGACTTCGCGTTATATTGATTATATGACAAAACATAATTGCTCTCGATGGCTCGCTACTTCGTGTCTTGACCAACCGACCAGCAATTGTTTGAGTCAAACACATATTACGGAGGTTGGTTAAACATGGATTATCAAGACAAGGATCTTGCCTGTAAGGAATGTGGCGCAGCTTTTGCTTTCACAGCATCAGAGCAAGCTTTTTATGCTGAGAAAGGCTTCCAAAATGATCCTTCCCGTTGCCCGGATTGCCGTGCAGCTAGAAAACGTCAAAACGGTGGTCGTATGGGCGGCGGCAACACTCGTCCCCAACGCGAAATGTTCGACGCTACTTGCAGCGCTTGTGGCATTCAAACCCAGGTTCCTTTCCGCCCTACTGCCGGAAAACCTGTATACTGCCGCGATTGCTTCCAATCCAACAGATAATTACTAATCGTCAATCACAGGTCGGATAACATCCGGCCTGTTTTTTATTGCCCGAATACATGCAAATCGCATATCTACGCATTTCTATGTATTCTCGGTTCTTTCGAATAGATTTAGCATGCATGCGAAAACTAATAGCAAATACGCCTTCATGAGGGACGTTATGCCGACATTCAAACCAATGCTGGCTAAACCTGGCCAGTTGCCTAACGAACAAGATAGCTATAGCTTCGAAATCAAATGGGATGGCATCAGAGCCATATTTTATCTGGAAAAGAATAAGTCCCGCCTTATGAGCCGCAACCTTAAAGACATTACTCATCAATATCCCGAACTTGCAGCCTTAGCTGAGTCAATCGGCAGCAATCATACCGAACTGATTTTAGATGGCGAAATTGTTGCATTTGACCCGGCTGGACTCCCCTCTTTCTCCCGGTTACAGCACCGTATGGGCTTGAAAGACGAGAAAATCATCGCCGAAATGATGCAGCAGGTTCCTGCTCATTACGTTATCTTTGACATTTTATCCTTAGATTGCAGTCTGCTTTTAGACAAGCCCTACACTGAGCGGCGGGCCATACTAGAAAGCCTTGCTCTTGACGGTACTTACTGGCAAACACCTGGCTATAAGACAAGTGATGGCCAAACCATTTTAACGGCCAGCCGTAAGTTGGGCCTGGAAGGCATTATTGCCAAACGCCTGGACAGCTTCTATCAAGCGGGTAAGCGCACCGGAGCTTGGCTCAAAATCAAAAATCAACGCCGCCAAGAACTAGTCATCGGCGGCTGGGTGCCAGGCCAGGGTGCCCGCCAAGGACAAATCGGTGCACTTCTTATTGGCTGTTATAATCTTACCCCTGAGGCAGCACAAGCCGGAGATGTTCCTCAACATCTCATATATGCAGGTAAAGTCGGCACCGGCTTTACTCAGGTTAGCTTGGCAGAACTAGCCAAAGTGCTGACACCGCTAAGCATTGAAGCCAGTCCGTTTTCTCAAGCTCCACCTGTAAAAGGCGCACAGTTTGTTGATCCGGTATTGGTCGGGGAGTTTGAGTTTACTGAATGGACACCCAACCATACCCTCAGGCATCCATCCTTTAAGGGCCTACGAAATGACAAAGACCCGCGTCAGGTAATACGCGAAGACTAACCACGGGAGGTAACGCCTATGCCCCGACCGATGTGGAGCGGCTCAATCAGCTTTGGCCTTATCAATATCCCGGTCAAGCTGTACAACGCCGTAAAAAAGAAATCTATCCAATTTAATCAACTACGCAAATCTGATGGTTGTCGTATTCGTCTAAAAAAAGTTTGCCCCTCTGACGGCGCAGAGGTCCCAACCGACAATATTGTCAAAGGCTATGAAATCTCGCCAGAGCAATATGTAGTCGTCACCAGCGATGATCTTGAAGCCATCCAGCCTAAAAACGCCCGTACTATTGCTATTGAAGACTTTGTACAGCTCGACCAGATTGACCCCCTATATTATGACAGCTGCTATTACCTCACCCCCGATAAAGGCGCCGGCAAAGCTTACTCTCTTTTACTGGCTGCTATGCAGAAAACCGGCAAGGTTGCAATCGCCCGAGTAGTTATGCGTAATAAAGAATACCTTACCGCCATTCGTTCTGCCGGCAAAGCTCTGGCACTATCTACAATGCACTTTGCCGATGAAGTGCTTGCTGTTGACCAACTAGAAGAACTGCCGTTAGAAGTGCCTGAAGCGGATAAAAGGGAGCTGGCTATGGCTGAGCAACTGATTGAGTCACTGTCTACTGAGTTTGAACCTGCCAAGTACCACGACCAGTACCATCAACAAGTCCTGGACATGCTTGAGAAGAAGGCCGAAGGCCAAACAGTGATTAGTCAGCCTGAAATTAAAGAAGGCGGCAAAGTAATTGACCTGATGGCTGCTCTTGAGGCCAGCATCTCGGCCATAAAAGACAAAAACAGCGGTGGAAAAAGAACAAAGCCGAACAAGGCTGAGAAGCCGGTGGCAGCAGACAGGAGGAAAAAAGCAAGTGCCCAGTGACAACAAGGGTAAAACAACGATTGATATAGCCGACCGGAAGCTTAAGATCGGCAACCTTGACAAAATATTCTATTCCGCCACTGGCTTTACCAAAGGACAAATGCTTGACTACTATATTCGCATTGCGCCTGTTCTCCTACCCCACCTTGCCAACCGGCCGCTAACTATGAAGCGTTATCCTAATGGTGCACAAGGCAAGTTCTTCTACCAAAAAGAATGCCCAGCCCACCGCCCTGAATGGATTAAAACTATACCTGTGTGGAGCGGTGGCAATAACCGCAATATCAACTTCTGCAATGCAGTTGATTTGCCAACATTGGTATGGGCTGCTAATTTGGCAGCACTTGAGCTACACACCTCGCTATCTGTGGCTCCAGCAATAAACCAACCTTCGCTCCTTGTGTTCGACCTTGATCCAGGTCCGCCTGCTACAATTGTAGACTGCGCCCAAGTCGGCCTACTCTTAAAAGACTATTTCGACAGGCATAAACTGCAAAGTTTCCCCAAAACCTCAGGTTCCAAAGGATTGCAAATATATGTACCGCTTAATACACCAGTTAATTACGATACAACCAAGAACTTTGCTAGGGTGCTGGCTACCCGCTTTCAGGAAAAATATCCTGACCGGATTGTCGCCAATATGAAGAAGGTGCTGCGCACAGGTAAAGTCTTTATCGATTGGAGTCAAAATGATGAACACAAAACAACGGTTTGTGTTTATTCGCTCCGTGCCAAAGAACGTCCTACAATATCCACGCCAGTGACCTGGGAAGAAGTTGCTAGCGTAGTAGAAGGAAAAAATCCCGATTTTCTAACCTTTGAAGCAGCGCAGGTACTCGATCGGGCGGCTAAATTAGGGGACTTATTCTCCCCAGTACTTAGCCTTAAACAAAAACTGCCAGCTATATAAAGAAAACACGGCTTGCGCCGAGACTTTGGCGAAAGCGGAAGCCGATGTTGCCCTTATCCAGACGGAAAGTTATACTTTCTTACAGGATAAAGAAAACACGGCTTGCGCCGAGCCTCTGGCGACGGCGGAAGTCGATGTTGCCCTTATCCAGGAGAAAGTTATACTTTATATCAGGATAGTAAAGAGACATACAAAAACCGCCGTTTATTGATAACGGCGGCTTTTATACTAACCCTTGGGTCCGGCGGCAGCAATTTCAGCCGGAATAGCTTGACTGAAGCTGCCGGAGTTTTTAACAAATAACTGGGCCAATTCCTGGGCCTTACGATCATAAGCCGCTTTATCAACCCAGGTATTACGCGGCACAAGAATTTCAGAAGGTACGCCCGGACAGCTTGCCGGCACATAAACATTGAATATAGGATCAAGCTGGTATGGCACTTGTTCGAGGTGCCCCTCGATGGCTGCTGTTACCATTGCACGGGTATAGGACAGCTTCATGCGGCTGCCAACACCGTAGGGTCCACCTGACCAGCCTGTATTAATTAAGAATACGTTGGTTTCATGACGTTTGAGTTTTTCTCCCAGGAGTTCAGCATACCTCAGGGCCGACAGTGGCAAAAACGGTGCGCCAAAACAAGCGGAGAAGGTAGCTTGGGGTTCAGTAATGCCGCGCTCGGTACCAGCAAGCTTGCTGGTGTAACCTGACAAGAAATGGTACATGGCTTGCTCAGCATTCAGCTTGGCAATTGGCGGTAACACCCCAAAGGCATCGGCTGTTAAGAACACAATTGTTTTCGGATGGCCAGCTACCCCGGGAATGAGTGCATTAGGTATATAGTCTACCGGATAAGCTACCCTGGTATTTTCTGTGATCGAGTCATCAGCGAAGTCTGGCATGCGGGTTGCCGGATCAATCACTACATTTTCCAACACAGCCCCAAACCGAATGGCTTCCCAAATCTGCGGCTCTGTCTCATGTTTGAGACCAATACACTTAGCATAACAGCCACCTTCAACATTGAAAATGCCTTCATCACTCCAGCCATGCTCATCATCACCAATCAAATGGCGATCTGGATCGGCTGACAAGGTCGTTTTGCCGGTACCGCTTAGCCCGAAAAATAAGGCCGAATCTCCTTTGGTACCTACATTGGCCGAGCAGTGCATAGATAAAATGTCTCGCTCAGGCAAGATATAGTTCATAACAGTAAATATGGATTTTTTCATTTCCCCTGCATAGTGGGTGCCGCCGATAAGTACTAACCGCTGTTCAAAATTAAGAACAATAAAAGCCTCTGAAGCAGTACCATCAATGGCTGGATCAGCTTTAAACCCAGGGAGGCAAACTACTTTATAGTCAGGAGTAGCTTCGAGCTGTACTGAGGCTGGACGGATAAACAGCTGGTGCACAAATAAATTTTGCCAGGCAAATTCATTCACAAACTGAACACTAATCCGGTTTTTAGGCTCAGCACCAGCAAAACCATTAAAAATAAATACTTCCCGGTTCTGCACATAGGCCATCATTCGATTATACAACTGATTAAATTTATCAGTTGAAAACGGCTTATTAGCATTCCAAGCAATTTTATCATGCACCGCAGGCGAGTCAACAACAAATTTATCATTTGGCGAGCGGCCTGTATATTTGCCAGTGGTAACTTGCAGCGCGCCAGTGGCAGTGAGTTGTCCCTCGCCCCGCCTAATAGCTGCTTCTACTAATTGTGCTGGACTTAAGTTATAATGTACATTCCCGTTCATGCTCCATACTCCCTTTCACATATCGCAGTTCTCGGCTAGCCTATATCATTATAACATAAGTATTTTGTATACAGAATCATTATTTTGTTATTTTTTTATGTTTTTTTTGCATGTAGTATTTACTAATCAACTCAATAGTGTAACATTATTAGATATCCAACTCAATTTTTACGACACTTGGCATATCCTGCTTCTCACATACACGTGGATGGCGAACAAGCTTATGTTCAAGTTCAGCAAGTGCCGGGGGCACTGGTCTGTTAATTATTTTAGCCAAGTCATTTAAGACGGCAAATTCAGATTTACCGGCAAGGCTGTCACTGCCAGCTAAAGCGGTAAGTACTGTCTCATTAAACTTAAACGGACTGGCTGTAGAAACTATAATAGCAGGGGTAACATCACCTGATTGACGGCGGTATTTTTCAGCAACCTTCCACGCAACCGCAGTGTGCGGATCAAGAGCATAGCCATGCTCCTTATATACCTGACCAATTGTAGCGGCCGTCTCCTCGTCACCTACCCAACCTGCCGGAAATGCTTTCTGGATGGTAGCTAAAAGCTCATCGGAAACTCTATATTGACCTGTGCTATTTAATTCTGCCATCCACTCACTGACTGCTGCCGAATTCCCCCCTGCTATATGGTATAGCAGCCTTTCCAAATTGCTTGAGATAAGGATATCCATTGAGGGGGAATAGGTTTTGTGGAACTGGCGGTTGCGACTATACACGCCTGTTGTGAGGAAATCTGTCAGTACATTATTACTATTTGACGCACAAATTAGCTTATTAACCGGTAATCCCATCAACTTGGCGTAATAACCGGCCAGAATGTTACCGAAATTACCTGTCGGAACAACAAAGTTAACCAAAGTCCCCTGCGTGATGTGCTTATCCCTTACCAAATCGGCGTAGGCGCTGAAATAGTATACAATTTGAGGAACAAGCCGCCCCCAGTTGATCGAGTTGGCCGACGACAGCTTATAACCATGTTCAGCAAGTGAGGCATTATAGGCACTGTCGCTGAAAATATGCTTAACCCCTGTCTGGGCGTCATCAAAATTCCCCTTTACCGCCATGACTCTGAGATTATTGCCTTCCTGGGTAATCATCTGTAGTCGCTGGATCTGGCTAACGCCATCCTCAGGGTAAAACACCATGACCCGCGTCTGCTCAACATCCTTAAAACCTTCAAGAGCCGCTTTACCGGTATCGCCTGATGTTGCAACTAAAATAACAATCTCAGCTTGTTCGCCAATTTTCTTGAGCGCACAGGATAAGAGCCTGGGCAATAGCTGCAACGCCATATCTTTGAAAGCACTGGTCGGGCCATGCCA
This sequence comes from Sporomusa malonica, assembly GCF_900176355.1. Classification (GTDB taxonomy): domain Bacteria; phylum Bacillota; class Negativicutes; order Sporomusales; family Sporomusaceae; genus Sporomusa; species Sporomusa malonica. Next base: position 12,959 of record NZ_FWXI01000017.1, read on the forward strand.
CAATTCCAAAGCAAAAGTTCCATCAGTTATCTTTATGACCGGAGCTACATCAGTATTCGAAAATTTTTCGCTGCTGTAAGCACCTGCTACACAATCTGTTAGTTCAGCAGCAGTATAATCAGGTAAAAACAAGCGTAAAATGGCTTCAGCTCGCACTTGGTACGTAAGAGGAGTCAGTCTGGTTAAAAATTCCCCGTCTACCGATGGAATGGCTTCTGGTACAAACAACCCCCCATCAGGGGCTATTCCCCGAGCAATGGCCTGAGCCGCCGTCAGCTTCTCGGCTGCACCGCGTGTACTAACATACATAATAAATTACTCCTTCCTGTAGGGCAAATATAACGACAATTACTCTGTATGAGCAATATACTTTCCTGTAACCGTCCCGCCATTATAGCAAACAAGCATCTCAGCGACAAAATCAAGTATTTCCTGCAACTCGTCAGCACCGGCGCTTTCATCGGCGTAGACAACCGCCAAGAGATTGCGGGTTGCCAGCGTAACTGCGGTTCGGCGCGCATCTGATGTAGGGTTGCCGAACACACCTTCACCGTCTGTCAGGAACGGCTTATTCTCCGTCGAGACAGTCTTACCGGCTATATTAATATAACTGCCTTCGTGAGCCCGCATATACACAACATCCCCAGTTATTTGGTCCAAATCATATAGGCCAAACGGCAATAAGTATTTTATCGAACAATAATTATTTACATCCACCGCGCTATTTACATAATATAAATCCTTCTTTTGCAGCACCCGCCGCACCAGCGCTTCAGACGCTGGACGATAACGGGACGGATCAAAATCAAGCTTCTTATACATAGAACGAACTGCTAAAACCCGGGGAACCTTCGTCAATACCTCTAGGTTATATGCTTTAGCCACTTCTGCTTGCAGTTGGGCAAACTCCTGGCTCAAGGCAGGCGGTGTTCCCCTGACAACGACGTTATTGATGGTTAGATAACCTAACCTGCAATTGGGAACAACGTGGCTAATGCTTTCATTAATAGCAATTTTCATAGAAAAAGACTCCCCCCGGACATTTAAATCATAGGCCATATCAGTTGCGGGCAATTGTACACAATTTAGCATTTATGGCCTGTGCCAGTTTATCAGGAGCAACAACAATCTGACAGCCCCTGATACCGGCGCTAACGGCAATTATTGGCCAATTACAGGCACTTTCATCCAAAAACACCGGATAGCGTTTTTTCGGCCCAAGCGGCGAAACTCCGCCTCTTACGTATCCAGTCAGCGGTTGCACCTCTTTTAGCGGCACCATCTCTACTTTTTTATTACCGCTGGCTGCGGCCAATGCCTTGAGATCTAATTCGGCAGCGCCAGGAATACAGGCCATGATAACACCTGTCTTGTCGCCCCTAGCCACCAAGGTCTTAAAGACCTGACCATGTGGCATACCAATCTTATCTGCGACATTTTGCGCGCTTAAATCAGTTTCATCTACCTTGTATTCACTAAGCTCATATTCAATTTTAAGACCATCTAATATTCTAGCAGCATTTGTCTTCATGGCATCACTCGATAGTAATAAGCTTGTATTCGAGCGAGCCCATACCAATTTTTGCGGCATGCCCGATTTGAATCATCGCATCATGCTCAGCATACGACATTTCAGCCAACGATTTGCCGTGAGCCTTAGCAGTAAGATCAACGGTCGCCTTATCGATCGCTACCGGATCACTGGACGCTAATATCCCAATATCCGGGATTAGTTTCGACTGTTTAACGCTAAAGCAATCGCAATCCTTGGTCATATCAATCAGCACATTAAAATAGAAGCACTTTCCCGGTTTGCCAATCACTGTCCCGTAGGCATGTTCCGCCATACTCCGCTGCATGAAACCGGATTCGGCATTCCAGTCGTACTTTACAGCATCAAATCGGCACACAGCCAGGCACTCGCCGCAGCCAATACATTTTTCGGTCACAATGAATGCTTTGCCACCTTGTTCAACAATAGCGTCCTGCGGACACCATTTGATGCACTTTTGACAAAACTGGCATGCTTTATCCCTGACTTCAGGCAGCATGGCCGAATGCTGACGCATTTTTCCCATGCGGCTAGCCAGCCCCATACCCATATTTTTTATACAGGCCCCCAGACCTGCAGCAGGATGGCCGGTCGGATGTGAAACAACTAATAAAGAATCGGCATTTAGAATTTCTCTTGCTACTTTTACCGATTTATGCAACTCTCCATCAACTATAACCTCATGTTCAGTATTGCCGGCCAATCCATCAGCCATAATGAACGGAGCACCTACATTTTCGATGCTAAAGCCGTGGTTATGGGCATGCAAGATATGTTTTACAGCGTTTTCACGCTCACCTTTATATAAAGTAGAGGTTTCTGTAAGGAAGGGCTGACCGCCCATTGCTTTAGCCTTTTGCACCAATTCTTTTATCACTTCAGGCTTAACATGGGTTGTATTTTTCCTTTCACCTACATGAACTTTTATTGCAACAAAATCATTACTACTGATTGCCTGAGCAGCACCGGAGGCTTCAAAAATTTTGGCCATGGCTTTAGCTTGTTCACTTGTCGTCAAACCATCAGCCACTGGGATAAAATACACGTTTGTTGTCACGATCAGTCCCTCCAATTAGAATTTTTGTCCATAGCTTTTGCATTTTTTCACAGTATATAATTGTTTCCTCAATTTGTCAATAAACAGTACGAGCGCGGCAAGCCGCGCCCATACTCTCTTAATCGAGTGTCATGTATTTTACTTTTACGTCGGGAATTTCTTTAAGTTCCTGCTCAATCTGATTGACCGGCACTTCCTCGCCGCATAACTGAAGTAATATGATGCCACTATTAGTACAACCACACACAGCGGCATCATGCAGTCCGAGACGTACCCGAATATGGCAACCGTATTTAGTCAGCACATCTTGGACCTTTATAGCAGTCTCCACACGGTTGTCTTGGATAATGGCCATGATTGTCGAACAATTGGTCATTAGTAACACCTCCCAAATATCTTCGTATAATACTTATCCACTAATTATAAAAATCCTGCTTGTTTCCAACATAAATCAGCAAATTTTTCCATTCAAATTTATTTAGAAAACATAGAGGATTTCTCCTTATTATGTGGAAATATTCTCTAATATATTTGTCGTTTTTTCTCCTTCTGTGTAACAATTGTATCGAGGTGCTTATGCGTGAAATTACTGATGAAAAACGTAAGATTATCGAACACCGGACTGATTTTCTAGTTCCTGGAATGGAGCTAGCGCATGATATCTGCTCAGCCGACGGAAAAATTCTGTTTGCTAAGAATAGTATTATCAGCCAGCATAATATTCAAAAATTGGGTAACTGGCAGATTCCAAAGGTTTTTGTCTATGCGGAAGTCACTGCTGCCAATCCTATTGTCGACCCGAAAATTCAGAAGTTCCTCAATACATACAACCAGTCAGTCCTTGTTGTGCAAAAAGCATTTGATGATATCAGAGCTACACAGAAAGTTCCGCTTGACACCTTTACTGCCACAGCCGCTGATATTGCGGAAAGTGTTACCGAAGCTGGCAATGTGATTGACCGGCTCTACAACCTGCCGCCCTGTGATGATTACACCATGTATCACAGTGTTAACGTCAGCGCCATCTCAGCCCTTATTGCCACTTGGCTAAAATTCCCGCCAGAACAAGTGAACGCAATTTCTCTGGCCGGTTTATTGCATGATGTCGGCAAGTCACTCTTACCTCCTGAACTCTTACATAAGCCTTATAAACTGTCACCAGAAGAATATGAGCAATATAGGAAGCATGTTTCCTACGGTTATGAGCTTGTCAGCAAAATCCCCGATATATCTCAAAGCATCACGGCCGCCGTTTTTCAGCATCATGAGCGGCGGGACGGTAGTGGATATCCTGGTGGAATTACTGATTATTACATCCATCCATATGCCAAAATAATTGCTGTAGCAGATTTATATGACGAAGGCCTGACCATTAATCGTGAGAACCCGCAGTCCATGCTAAGCCCTTACTGCAGCCTGCAGAAACTCTGGGATGAGGTTTACCGACTTGATCCTAAGGCATGTATCACCTTTGCTGATACCATGGCTGATTTTCTCTCAGGTAACCGGGTGATGCTCACTGATGGGCGTGAGGGCCGAGTGGTATTTATCAATAAAAAGAAACCCTCTTCATCCATGGTTCAGCTTGATGACGGATCGGTAGTTGATCTATCAGAACATCCTGAAGTATATATTCATTATGTAGTACGCTAATAGAAAGCTGCCATTTCATTCATGGTGGCTTTCTTAATTATATTGTATTATTTTACTCACGCTGACTCAACCGACTGTTGTTTGAATAGAATATCACGCAAGATTCGAACATTGTCTGGGGAGTGCATAACTTTCCTTTATAACAGTAAGTCTATTTGTTACCATAGTAACAAATAATACAGTCCTATTAGCATTTTTTTGAAGGACAAGCGCTGGCTGGCAGCGAAAAGAACACTGCATGTCATTTGTACGATTTGAGGTGAATGGTTTTTGCTCAAAATTGCTTTAGGTCAGATGGAAGTCATTCCTGGCAGGCCAGACTTGAATACCCAAAAGATGTTAACCATGATTAGTGCTGCTCAAAGCCAACAGGCTGATATCATTATCTTCCCCGAAATGGCCATTCCTGGCTATTTACTAGGCGACGCCTGGGAACAACAGGCATACCTTCGCGATTGTGAGGCTTTTGGCCAGAAGATAGTGGCTGCATCCCAGGACATCTGCGTCATCTTCGGGAATATTGCCCCCCAGTGGAATAAGCGTGGGGACGATGGCCGGGTACGCAAACACAATGCCTGCTTTATAGCCCAACATGGTCAGCTTATTTCCACACGCATTAAAACACTACAGCCCAATTATCGGGAGTTTGACGATACGCGGCATTTTTTCAGCTTGCGTAAACTAGCACTTGAACTTAAACAGGATGTAGAGACATTACTAACTCCTGTTAAAATATTAATAAGGGAAAAAGAATATAGCTTGGGCTGCATTATTTGCGAGGACGGCTGGAATGACGATTACAGCGTTGATCCAATTGCTGCTTTAAGTGCCAATGGCCCACTGGATTTAATCATTAATATTTCCAGTTCGCCGTTTACACTGGGGAAAAACAACAAACGCAACAGGGTATTTTCCAGACAGGCACAGGAAACAGGCGTCCCCTTACTCTATGTTAATAACACCGGCCTTCAAAACAACGGTAAAACAGTATATACCTTTGACGGGTTCAGTACAGTATACAACAGCACCGGTCAAATCATTGCTTACTGCCAGCCGTTTACCGAAACACTTACTTATCTAGAGATAGATGTTGCCACTGGCGGCCAGAACCTCGCACCAGTCAGTGTCCCTGACGACTTTACCATTGACAGCTTATATCAGTCGATCAGTTATGGTGTCAAGCAATTTTTGCAGGCCATTGGCATGACCAAGATAGTAATCGGGGTGTCAGGTGGTATTGACTCGGCGGTAGCCGCCGCCCTGTATGCCAGTATTGTAAAACCAAACAACATTCTGCTTGTCAACATGCCGAGCAAGTTTAACTCGAAAACAACACAAGACTTGTCTGCACAATTATCTCGCAATCTTGGTTGCTTATACACAGTGATGCCAATTGAGCAAGCAGTGGAGCACACGGCTGGCCAAATAAGCGGTACACCTGTAACCAATCTGGCTACAGGTGAGCAAAATCACCTTTCGGTATCTTCCTTTGTATTAGAGAATATCCAGGCCCGCGACCGGTCATCCCGCCTGCTGGCAGGCATTTCGGCAGCTTTTGGTGGCGGGTTTACCTGCAACGCTAACAAGAGCGAACTAACTGTCGGCTATTCTACTCTTTATGGTGACCAAGCCGGCTTCTTGGCTGCCCTGGCTGATTTGTGGAAGCATCAAGTCTATCAATTAGCAAATTATTTAAACACCCAGGTCTATGGCCGGAAAGTAATCCCCCAGGCTATTATCGACCTGGTGCCAAGTGCCGAGCTCTCCTTTGAGCAGTCGGTTGATGAAGGCAAGGGCGATCCAATCATGTATCCCTACCATGACTTTTTATTCCGCGCCTTTATGGAATATTGGAACAGAGTTACCCCAGAAGATATCTTAGTGTGGTATAGCGAGGGCACTGGTGTACTTGAGCAGAAACTAGGCTGTCAAGCAGGTTTAATAGCTAAGCTTTTCCCTGGCCCGCGTGAGTTTATTGATGATCTTGAGCGTTGGTGGCGTCTCTATACCGGCATGGCTGTGGCCAAACGGATTCAAGCCCCGCCCGTACTAGCTGTCAGCCGTCGTGCCTATGGATTTGACCACCGCGAAGCGCAAAATGGCGTATATTTTACTCAAGAATATCAAAAATTAAAGAATAAGTTATTATGTCATTAAAAAACACGCGGGCACAATTGCGCCTGCGTGTTTTCTTTATCTATTCTCTATCTGCTAAACATCCGCAATAACCAAACAACTACAAGTACCGCGCCAGCCGCTAACACCACAAACATGAATAGCGGCAGGAAAAAGAATACCAGTAACCCCAAAATTGCGGCCACAATCAGTTTGCCAGTCCAGCTGGAAGAGTCAAAAGCAATATTTACTTGCTTAACCCGTGGTCGATCGCCCGAGCCCGCATACTGACGTCGATTGTCACTATCGCCTTTTTCCTCAATCGTAATCCCATTAAAATTATCACGTTCCTGACGGCTTAGTACCTTAACTGCCAACTCATGTCCGCAGTGCTGGCATCTGCTGGCTTCAGGTTCAATTTGCGCACTGCAGTTAGGACATTCCATTTTCTACCCCTCCTAGCACTTACTGCAAATCATATAGCAATGCAACCATTCCTTCTTCACTCAGATACCTGGGATCATAACGTTCCAGTTTCAATACCTCAAATATTTTAGCGCGGTTAACGCTAATACTGGACTTGCTTACGGCCATTTCTTCAGCCAATGTCTCAGCCGGCACCTCAGATTCGCCAGAATTAATCTGCGAATAAGAAAAAATAACAGCCGAGGCCCAGGCTGCAGGCTTCCGAACATTAACTGTTCCCATATGTGCGAAATCTTGCCACATCTTTTGCGCCAAAACTGCATCATGACGCGAATAGCCAAATTGGGGCATGAATCTCCCGATTAATTCGGTAACCTCACTATTGATAATAATGGCATTACCATCGCTCGGCGGCTGCGGGAACTTGCGTTCAACCTGTGCATATGAGGTAACATTGACTCTGGCCCAAGTAGCCAAAAGATCAATAGTGTGACGCACCGCATTGGCATGCCGCTGCACAAAATCACTCCAGGTAGTTCCAGACTGCTGCAGCTCCAACATAGCTTTTTGCCTGATGATTTCTTCTTTAATCCTCCGGCGTAAATTGTTGCTTATTTCAACACTGGTAATAAAATTAATCATAACCAGTTCTTTTTCCTCTTGTTGCAGAAAAACATGACCATAAAACAGCAGTTTCTTCACAAGCTTATAATCATAATTAGGGTTAGGCAAACGGAATTTTTCCTCTGTTAAAAGGTTAATACATTCAACCCAATCCTGATTGATCACACTTTCTACATAAAAAACAGTGAACTTGGCGCCCATAAGCTCTTGCAGTATCTTCCGTTCTTCAGCAGATAGGCGGTCACTGTAATCCATATTAAACTGAACAAGCGGTGTCCGGTCATTTGATAACAGATGATAGTCAAATAGAAAATAGTCCCAAAACCCCAGCCAAAACTCGTCGTCGTTTTCGTCTTCCGGCATTTGCCCTAACGGCCCAAGATAGAGCATAAGCGCTCGATCAAAGTCATCAACAAAGTTTTCCTGCTGGAAATAGGCGCTAAACTTAAGCATCAGACGCTCAACTGCCTCGCCGACAATTCTCCCGAGATCTTTAGGCATAGTCAGCAGTGTTTTAGTTGAGCTCGCTTCCCCTTCGTCAAATAGCCCCTGTAATTCCTCTTCTTCGGTCCCAGCCTCAATAAATTTAAGACGTTTGCCCCCAGTCATAAATTCAGCAGCTTGCTGCAATTCGGTTGTTTCAGCAATTAGTTTCTTAGCAGCCAGATAGCTGTAAAACTCCTGCAGTACATCAAATAGATGTCGTACGGTCTTGATATTAGGCTTAAAATCTTCTATTTGTACAATCATCCATTCAACGGCTAAACTATACTCAGAAGCCGTCATCTCGTCAACGACAGTCTCGCCTGAATAGGCCAAATACAATACGAACATATGAAGATTACGCCATGCATCCCTTAGGGTATCATCAGTAGCCCCCTGCCAGGCTTTTTGCCGCAAAAAACCTTCAATCCATTCGCGTTTTATCGCAGAATCCCATTCCGATTCTTCATTGAAAAAAACTCGGACTTCATCATAGACATTTTTTATATTAGTCATGGGTAACATTTAGCTCCTTTAAGCACATTAACACCGTTTATTATATCACGATTACCCCTGCTAAACTAGTAGCACACTTAATAACTGGTATTATTTACCATAATCTAGTTATTAAAGTCAATTTTTTCCATTCCTCAGCGTTAGTGCTAGGTCAGGCTACATTCATATCCTTATATTATATAATAAAAAAATCTCCCATGAACGGATCAGGGAGATTTTTATCTGCAGCTAAATCTACAATTTTCCTATGAGTATCGGGCCATTAACCTTATTGTCATCCACCAGCGGTACAGACCAATCATAATAAAAATAGGTCTGTTCAACTTCTTCAAGCGAGCTATGCCTGCGCCACAGATATGGCGGCTGACCAAAAGTCACAATATAATCGTCGTCCTCATGATAAACCAGCGCCTTAACTGTTTGCTCTGAGTCTGCCCGGCTCGATGAAGCTATATAACTGCCGGCCTTCCGCCAAGCAACTATTGGAATAACCTGACCAAATTCGTTTTTCACGGCCATCGCCTCCGGTCATAGTATAACCAGACAGCCGCCCAGATACTCCAAGCTGCGTTTCATCATTGCTCCTTGCCAATATAGCTGTTATACAGCAGCCCACAGGCGATAAGTACGCCGCCTACGACATTGCCTACAAAACTGTTGTGCCCAAGCATCCAGTCAATAATGATACTTGCCGTCATCTGGCCCAAGAAGGTAATCAGCGCAGAGAACATGACAGGCAGACGCGGGACAATGACATTAAGACCAGCAACTACTGCTACCCCGATAGGGCCACCAAAATAAACCCACCACGGTACAGCCCCCAGCTCTGCTGGTGATGGCCAGCTAATATGATTATTAAAAATAATAAATAACAGAATGACTGACGCGCCGCAATAGTTGATCAGCGTTCCGTGAAAGATTCCAATTCGTTCGGCCAATTTGGCATTAGCCACCATGTTCAGGATACCAATACAACCAATCACAACCCCAAGAATAATCGCAAACATCATGGTAACACCTAATATACGATCATGATAGCCGTACCAGTCAATATAAGCACCAAACCCGGAATTTTCCGGGCAGTAAACCTATGTTGAGGCATTCCCAGCCAACCATTGTGATCAATCAAAGCCGATAGTACCGACTGGCCCAAAAGGCCGGTAGCTACTGTTAAAGCAACGCCAATCGATTGAAAACAGATATTAGTCAATACGACCATAAGCACTCCGAATATACCGACACAATACAGATATAACGGAGCACTACTCCCCTTATTCACTGCCTCCCGTACAATAAGCAGCGTAATAATCACAGTCATCAGACCAGCAACGTGAACGATAAGAACGGAGTTGTACATTTCAAGGTAAGTACTTAATATACCGTTTAATGACACCATAATGGCAGTCAAGACACCGATCATCAAACCACTTATTACTATCATAGTGAGCACCTTCTTCGTGTTTTTAAGAATATGAGCTTGCTTTTCATTCTTATTGATATTACAACAACAGTTTAGTATATACCAAAACATACTTACTTTTCCCCTCTCAGGAATGATTGTCAGCTGTCAGGAAAAATGCTATCCTGAAACAATGGAGGGATATGTATGTCCGAACATTTGCTGTTAGAAATGATTGAACGAATGAGCGTGGCTGCCACGCTTGCTTTTGTGCTATCTCAAACCAGTGTATTTAGGCGGCTGATTAACCGCCGTAATACGAACAGGGATGCTATACTTCTTACGATTTTTTTTGGACTTGTCGGCATTATGGGCACATATGCCGGCATACCTGTAAATGACGCTATTGCTAATTCACGTGTTGTCGGCGTCATGGCTGCCGGCTTAATCGGGGGCCGACTCATGGGAGTTTCAGCAGGAATCATCGCCGGCGGGCATCGATACCTCTTAGGTGGTTTTACCGCTTTTTCCTGCGCCTTGGCCAATTTGTGCGAAGGTCTTTTCGCCGGCATGATACACCGCCTGTACCCAGGGCGCCCCATCCCATGGTGGCTGGCTCTTGTGGCCGGTATGTTAGGTGAAATTATGCAGATGGGTATTATCCTTTTAACCTCCCGCCCTTACAACTTAGCCTGGGAGCTTGTCAGCGAAATTGCTTTGCCTATGATTGTTGCTAACTCGCTAGGCCTGGCGGTATTTATGCTTATCATTAAAACAGCTATGGATGCCCAAGAAAAAGTCGGTGCTGAGCAATCACACAAGGCACTTGATATTGCCAATAAAACCTTACCCTATTTGCGGCGCGGCCTCAATGCTGAATCGGCTCACGAAACAGCTCGAATTATTTTTGCAACCGCCGGTTATGATGCCGTAGCCATCACTAATGCTGACCGCGTCCTGGCTTTCGCTGGAGCCGAGAGCTCTCACCATGCTCCTCCGTCTGAGACAAGTTTAACAACCTCCACCCGCCAAGTACTCGTGACAGGTCAGATGCAACTTGCCCGAGATAAAGCTGGAATCGGCTGTGTCCACCCCGACTGCCGACTGGCAAGCGCCATTATTGTACCGCTCAAGTGTGCTGACAGGGTGATTGGTGCCTTGAAACTTTATTATACAAGAGGCAATGGTGTCGGTCAGTCAGACATTGTCTTTGCGACCGGCCTGGCTCACCTCTTTTCTACCCAGCTTGAACTTACCGAGATTGACCGCCAGGCTAAAATGGCGGCCAGAGCCAAAATGAAAGCACTTCATGCCCAAATCAACCCGCATTTTTTATTCAACACCCTTAATACGATTACTTCACTTGTGCGAACCAAGCCTGATTTAGCCCGAGAGCTCTTGATCAAATTAAGCGCGATCTTCCGCTATACGCTGCACAAGACTGGCCAGAACATTACCATTGACGAAGAATTGGCCCAAGTTCGGGCGTATCTTTCGATCGAGCAAGCTCGCCATGGCGAAAAACTGGTAGTAACAGAAGCCATCGAAACTGGCCTTGGTCATTACAGGATTCCGTCACTTACCATCCAGCCATTAGTCGAAAATGCCATCAAGCACGGGTTACAGCCCAAGCCTGAGGGCGGCTCAATATTTCTTAAAGCTGCCGACTGCGGCCAAGCTATTGAAATCAGCATTGCCGACAACGGAGTAGGCATGGACTTAGCTACGAATAACCCATTGGAATATCCCAGTGGTGAAAGTATTGGTCTTATTAATGTCCATGAACGCCTGTATGGTCAGTACGGCGGCAATTATGGCCTGACACTTACCAGTAAGCCTGGCCATGGTACTACAATTACTCTGCGTTTGCCTAAACGCCTTAATGATGAGGTGGAAGACTGTGCTTAAAGCCATTATTGTTGACGATGAACTACCGGCACGAGATGAGCTTAAATTTTTACTGTCCAAGCTACCAGGTATTACTGTAGTAGGGGAAGCTGACAATGGCCCCGCAGCAGTGGGCTTGGCTGCTCAGCACAGGCCTGATGTAGTTTTCTTAGATATCCAGATGCGCGGCATGAGCGGGGTTGATACAGCACTAGCCTTGAGAACCGCGACCCCTAACTCACTTATTGTTTTTGCCACTGCCTATGATGAATATGCAATAAAGGCCTTCGAAGTTGGCGCTATTGATTATCTATTAAAACCCTTTGATGGCGAACGGGTAGCAGCTGCCGCTGAGCGCCTGCAAAAATATTATCCAGAAGATTGGCAGGCAGCTGCCACCCGCATTGACCAAGCAATAACAACGGCTGCCAAACCCCCTGTGTACAAGCTGGCTGCCGAAAAAAACGGAAAAATTGTGCTAGTAAACTACAGCGACATGATCTATGCCCATACCCAAACTGGCTCAGTCACAGTAGTAGCTGAGACAGGTGAATATTGCTACGCAGGCACATTGTCAGAGCTGCAGGAACGCCTGCGTGGAACAACAATACTCAGAGTGCATAAAAGCTATCTCGTGCACATGGAAAAAGTCAAAGAGGTTATTCCCTGGTTTAAAGGGACATATTGGCTTAAACTGCCTACCCCAGGCGGCAATACGATTGAGGTACCTGTCGGCAAAGGACAAATTAAAGATATCAAAGAACTCTTAGGACTTAAGTAGGCGCCAGCTTGGCGCCATTTCTTTTTGCCCTCGTATATTTCCATTGACCGCCTGATTTGTTCTGTTGAAAGAAATTATGTATTCAAAATCGATCTGGCAAGTTATTATAAGTTTGCAAATGTTCTATATAATTCAAAAGGAGGAACTAACTTGAACGGTATTTCTTTAGTTATTGTCGCTGCACTTGTTTTAACCTTAGCGTATCGTTTCTACGGTGCCTTTATGGCAGCCAAAGTGCTTACCCTTGATCCCAACCGGACCACCCCAGCGGTGCGTCACAATGACGGCCGCGATTATGTACCCACCAACAAATGGGTGACTTTTGGTCACCACTTTGCCGCCATTGCTGGTGCCGGCCCGCTAGTAGGCCCTGTACTAGCCGCCCAGTTCGGCTATTTGCCTGGAACCATTTGGCTGTTAATTGGCGCAGTATTCGCCGGGGCCGTGCACGACATGGTCATTCTATTTGCCTCAGTTCGTCACGATGGCCTATCTGTTGCCGAAATCGCAAAAAAAGAACTCGGCAAAGCATCAGGCCTGGCAACAAGCATTGCCGTACTCTTTATCCTCATTATAACCATGGCCGGTTTGGCAATCGCAGTAGTCAACGCCCTGTATGACAGCCCGTGGGGTACTTTCACAGTAGCTGTTACAATTCCTATCGCGATTTTTGTTGGAATCTATCTCCGTTATCTTCGCCCTGGCCGTATCGGCGAAGCCTCATTCATCGGCGTAACCCTTGTTCTGCTAGGCGTATTTGTCGGCCCGATGGTACAGGAATCCTGGCTGGCCCCTTACTTCACCTTCAACCGTACCCAGTTATCCATTATGCTGGCTGTTTACGGTTTCGTAGCTGCCGCGCTGCCGGTATGGCTGCTCCTTGCTCCTCGCGACTACCTCAGCACCTATATGAAAATCGGTACAATACTAGCTCTGGCTCTTGGCATCCTTATTGTTCAGCCAGAAATTCATATGCCAGCTCTCACGCCATTCATTAATGGTGGCGGTCCTATCATCCCAGGCCCCGTATGGCCCTTCATGTTCATCACAATCGCCTGTGGTGCTATCTCAGGTTTCCATGCCTTAATTAGCACCGGTACCACCCCTAAAATGCTGACAAGCGAAGCAGAGATCAAGGCAGTAGGCTTTGGTGGCATGCTGGTCGAATCCTTTGTTGCCCTCATGGCCCTCATTGCGGCTACCAGCCTGTTCCCGGCAGACTATTTTGCCATCAATACTTCCCCTGCCGTCTTTGCCAAGCTTGGAATGCAGATTAATGAGCTTGATGCACTCTCTCAAATGGTTGGCGAAAATGTCGCCGGTCGTCCGGGCGGAGCCGTATCACTGGCTGTCGGCATGGCTCACATCTTCAGTAAAATTCCTGGTATGCAGGGCCTCCTGTCTTTCTGGTATCACTTTGCAATCATGTTTGAAGCACTGTTTATCCTGACCACCATTGACGCCGGTACTCGCGTTGGCCGCTACCTGCTCCAAGAACTTGGCGGTATGGTCTATAAACCGTTAAAAGATGTACACTGGACTCCTGGTATCGTAATCACAAGTGCCGCCATCTCTTTTGCCTGGGGTTATCTGGTATACGGTGGTTCCATTTCCACCATCTGGCCGCTGTTTGGCGTTGCCAACCAGCTTCTGGCCAGTATGTCTCTGGCCATCGGTACTACTGTACTGTTTAGAATGGGCAAAGGACGCTATACGTGGACAACAATTATCCCAATGTGCTTCCTTGCGATCACTACAGTGGCTGCCGGTTATCTAAACATTACCACCAATTACCTCCCTAAGAGTAACTACCTCTTGGCTGCCGCTAGCGGCATTATGATTGTGCTTGTTGTGTTTGTTATCAGTGATGCTGTACGCACCTGGATAAAAATTGCCAACGGCGAACAAGCTCTGTCCAAACCAGCAAATAGCACCCCAGGTAATTAGTAAAAATTCACACTTGACTATTAATCAAGTTAATGATATATTAATATAGATTATTGGCCATGTGGTTGCAAAACTCTATTTAGAAAAAGTAATTATCCGAGTAGCTCTTTGTTCTAATTAGTAAATTGGTAGTAGTCGATGGTAATCGCGGCTGATTGCGTTCAAAGACGTAATGAATTACCAATTAAAATCTAGAATTAGGAGGAATCGGTTATGAAACAACATATCTTACGGCTAATTAAACGCCTTGCCTTTTTAGGCTATTGCACTTTTGAAATTGAAAGTATTCTCAAAGAGGCTGTTGGTATTGACATTGTCGACGACTTAAGTAGTACTCAAGAAGTTGCACTCGTTCAGCACCTGGAGATGTACGAACAATTAGGGCTAAATTACCTACAAACATATAGCAAATAACGTACCGTTATTAGTGAGAGCATCCAAAAGGATGCTCTCACTTTTTGCTTTTTATAAAACAACTCTTTCGTTTAGCAGTCAGGCCCTATTTTACAACTACTTTCTACTGCTTTTACTTTGTGTTGTTATGCAATGTTTAGTATCATACTTCTATGTTGTCATAAACATCTAACGCAGCTTGTACAGCTCGGCCAGCATATACCTTTGCTCCATGTCTAATGAGCACTGCCTCTAACGCTCCTAACACGTGCAGAATATTTTTCTTACGGCAACTATAGCCCATAGAACCTATCCGCCAAATCTTTCCCTTTAAAGGACCAAACGAGCTGGCAATTTCTATTTGGAAATCCTGCAACAGCCTATGGCGAACCGACTCACCATCTATCCCTGCCGGTATTCTGATCGATGTAACTACAGGTAATTTACAATTGGGGTCACCGTAAATCTCCAGCCCCATAGCCTTAAGCCCTTGCACCAGCGCTTGCTCATGCAATTTATGTCTGGCAAACCTTACCGTCAGCCCTTCCTCTAACACAATACGCAATCCTTCCCGCAGCGCATACAACATCGATGTAGCCTCGGTGTGATGATTTAACCGCGCCGGGCTCCAATAGTCCATGAGCTGGCTAAGATCAAAATAGTTGCTGCGGATCACACGCGTCTGCAGCTTTTGATAGGTACTTGGATCTGCGAGACCTCTTTCAATTTTTTTACGTTCTAATAATATGGCTTCCACTCTGGCATTGAAGGTAATCGGTGCCATACCAGAGGGAACAGATAAACATTTTTGGGTACCACCAATGGCAGCATCAATTTTCCATTCATCCACCTTTACTGCTGTTCCGCCAATTGTGGCAACTGCATCGACTACAAAAAGGATATCCAGTGCCCGGCATGCCGCACCAATCTCTTGTAACGGCTGCATACAACCGGTCGAAGTTTCTCCGTGAACCATTGCCACAATTTTGGGTTTAACTCTTTGCATTTCTTGAATAACCACTTGCGGATTAAACACCTGTCCCCAATCGGTCTCGATATTCACTACATCGGCCCCATAACGCTCGGCTATTTCTGTAAGCAGTTGGCCAAATCGGCCATAAATCGGAATCAACACCCGATCGCCAGGCTCAATAATGCTGCCGAGAACGGCTTCGATACCAGCCCGGGAAGTACCGTCAATCGGAAAGGCCCATTGATTCTCGGTCTGAAACACGGACCTGATCATCGCCATAGTTTCATTCATAATTTCAGTAAACTCTGGATCAAACTGTCCTAAAATGGGAGTGCACATGGCTCTTAACACTCGTGGTTCGGCCTCAACCGGGCCTGGTGTCATCAGGGTACGTACTGAAGTATTCAAGTCTTTATACATGCTATCATATCTCCTTTTTATTTAGTAAAGCCAATAAAGGTATGTAGAAGCAGGACGTGATTTTTTCAGTCACATCCTGCTTCTTTGTCTTATACTTACATTTGCAATACCGTTTTTGCCTGCTCACTAAAGTCCGTATGAATATAGTTACATCACACAAGACTCCATTATTGTTTTTTCAGCAATAGCACCTGCAGGATATCCTGCCACAGGGGGCTGGTCACCTAGTCCAATAGCAGTTCCGGTTTCACCTTGTAATGCCGCACAAATATTATTTAAGGTGGTTATAATAGCTTTCGTGCCGCCATATTTCACGAACTCGACTGCTGCCCTGATTTTAGGTGCCATGCTCCCCTCCGGAAACTGGCCTTCTGCCAAATATTTTTCAGCTTGCCATACCGGTAAAAAATCTAATTGGCTTTCATTCGGCTGACGATAGTTAATGCAGACCTTTTCAACGCCAGTCAGCAGCAGCAGGTAGTCCGCACCAACCATCCTAGCTAAGAGTGACGAAGCCGCATCTTTGTCAATCACGGCCGCTATACCAACCAAACCATTATCCTGTCTGACAACAGGTATTCCGCCGCCTCCGGCAGCGATAACCACATTACCAGATTTAAGTAATGATAGAATTGTATTTTTTTCGACAATATCAACCGGTATCGGTGATGGTACTACCATACGGTAGCCTCTCCCGCTGTCCTCGACAATTTTCCTATCGTATTTCCGGGAAACTTCCTCAGCCTCATCCTTTGAATAGAAAGGTCCAATCGGTTTGGTTGGTTCTTGGAAGGCTTTATCTTGTTTATCTACCAGCACCTGGGTAACAATAGCAGCTACGTCTAAAGATAATCCAGCCTTATCCAGTTCATTACGCAATACCTGTTGGATCAAATACCCTAGCAGCCCTTGAGTCTCTGCGCCACAGGCATCGAGTGTACCCTCGGAAACAATATTGGCAGACAGCTTATGTCTTAGCAAGGTTTGCCCCACCTGCGGCCCATTACCGTGAGTAACGATAACCTGATAACCCTGCTGGATGAGCCCAACTATTTTTGTGCAAACAATTCGGATGTTTTCAATTTGTTCATTGATCGTTCCCTGATCTGTCTCACTAAGAATCGCGTTTCCGCCGATGGCTACAACACAAATACCTTTCTGCATATTGTCCACCTTTACCTCTCATAATTATATCATGCGTTTAATAAGCGGCCCTGACATACCCAGGAACAAAACCAATATCCCTGCAGCGGAGCATACACTGCTACCCAAATGACCGCCAAAGTACAATAACGGAAAAGCAAAGATGATAAATACCGGCAAGAATGCCACTAGCTGTTGCATTTTCCTCACCACCCGAATTGATAAGATATAAAAATAACTACGCCAAATACCGCACAAAGCAGCATTGCTCCTACTAAAAACCTACTGATAACATCGCCTTCCCGGCCCAATATCCCTGCCGCAGTTGTCCCTAACAATACTTTACTGGGAGCAATAATACTACCGATAGCGCCACCCACCGTCTGTGCCGCCAACAGTGGTGCTTTGTCTATCTGTAACATCAGTGCAACTTTCTGTTGAAAGCTGCCAAATAATATATTAGAAGATAAATTGCTACTGGTCATAAATGAGCCCAACAACCCGATAAACGGAGAAAGTATCGGGTAAATTCCGCCTGTCACTGCCGCGACTCCTTGGGCCAGCACGGTAGTCTGACCGGTATCATCCATCACTTTCGACATAGCGATCAAACCAATAACAGCAATGGCTGAAGGTATCGTTTTGTTCAGCGAGTTTTTTATAATACGCTGTACTCCGCCTGCTTGTATATAGCCCCACCGCTTATAGCATGCGTAACCAATGATTGCCGCCAATAGTAGGAAGGCCCCGGAATGAGTCAGCGGCGCAATCGGTGCATAGGCAGGATAGCTGTGTGTTGCATAGCCCAGTAATGTTGTTTTTTCGGCAAAGGATAACGCGAGTTTCCACTGCCCGAGATAACCCTTGATACTGTCATTTAATAGCACAGCAACCGCAACTATAACCAAAAACAAATAAGGAATAAACGCCTGTTGAATACTCATTTTTTGGCCCATTACACTTTCATCAGGCTTTTCTTCGGCTGGATCATGCAGCTCTACCGGGTGGCGATAATAGTCGAGTTTGCCAATCATAAAAATCAAGCCTAACGACAATGATACGACAACAAAGTTACTTAACATTGGATTTAGCAAAGCCAAACCCATTTGTCCAGCCCCTTGCAACAATCCCAGCAGGATTACTGTAACCGCATTACGTCTCATCCCCTTGTAACCACCGGCTAAACCAGCAATCAAAAGTCCTGCAATTAGGTTAACAATACCGAGCATTCCAGTAGACCAAAGAATGGTTCGGGTGAAGGTCAGCGGGTCACTTACATCCACTTGACTAATTAATCCATCCCACGCTAATCCTAAGGTCCCAAAAGTATTACCCCATGCCTGCCCCAGCAAAGTAATCAGCACGGCTGTTAAGGGCTTAACACCCATACCGATTAAGAGCGGTGCTCCTACAACTACCGGGACGCCAAAGCCGGTAATTCCCTGAAGAAAGCCGACAAAAATCCAGCCAACAGCCAGTACTTGAAGTACCTTGTCGGGCGTAAACTGCTGCATCCCGGCGCGAATTACCGCAAATGCGCCTGATTCCCGTGACACTTCATAGATTATTAACGCCGGAAATACTACTAAAATGATAGAGAGTGAGGACCACATTCCCTTGGCAACAGCCAAAGCAATCATATCTGCCCCACCGCCAAAAACCAGATACGCAATCAGGATGGAAGACAAGAGGCCAGCCGAGGCCGCCTCATCACCACCCCATTTACAGCGAAGCAAAAGTATGAGCAACACTAAAATAGGCACCAGGGCAGTAAACCACTGCAAAACATTAATCGACATAATCCACCAACCTAATCTGCCAGTTTTCCGACAAATGCCTCCAACGCTTTCTCAAAGCAGCCATACGGAGCTTTGACTACGCCGGCTCCAATCTGCCCTATCCCAGGCTTCCGATGCGCCATGCCGGTATTAATAACCGGTACAATACCGGTTTCAACCACCTTGCGAATATCAATGCCCAGCGGAACGCCTTCAAAATTCATTGTGGCCAGTAAAAACTGCGTACTCTTTGCATAGGAAATCTCGCCCATTTCCTTGGTATAGCGAACAGCATCTTCTTGCGAACCAGCTCCCACAAACCGAACTACCGCCGGTGATGCCGCCATGGCAATACCGCCAAGACCGATTACTTCAATGATTGCACTATCGCCCATGTCCGGATTGGCATCTTCCGGGCCAAATCCAGGAAAATATAAGCCTTCCGGCATATTGGCTGGTGCAGTAAACCATTCTTCACCAGTTGCTGCGACCTTGACACCAAACTCTGTGCCGTTGCGGCACATGACTGTAACGATCGAACTATCTTTTATGCCTTTAGCCGGATCAGTGATCGATTTACCAGCCGCCATGGCCAAATTGAGGAAAAACTGATCATTGTTACAGATAAATTTGGTAATCTTAGCTTTCTCGTCATTATCCATTGTAAGCTGAGCAATCTGTGGACAGATTTTCCTGGCAAATAAGGAAGAAGCAGCAATATTACGCTGATGCATCTCATCACCCATAGCTACGGCCTGAGCCATAATAACCTTCAGGTTGATTCCGCCGCATAACGCTATGGCTTGATCAAGTGCCGGTCCTAAGCTGTCCCTAAACCAGATCAGTCGCTCAATTACCTCAGGGTCATTGGCGCCGAATCGCATTACTTTACCAAGTCCTTCATTAATAGAGCAATACGCCACATTCCCAAACGTTTCGTTACGAACCTCGAATACCGGCATGTGATAGGTAATCATACCTGTCATTGGCCCGACTGAGCCGTGATGATGGTTGGGTGCCAGTTTTATTTGGCCACTTTTAATCAACTGCACCGCTTTCTCGTCATTTTCAGCCAAGCCCTCAAATTGTACAGCACCTAGAATTGCGCCTTGCATTGGCCCGCACATATCCTCCCACTGGATAGGTGGTCCGGCGTGCAAAATAGTTTCTTTTGTCAGACCCTTCAGAACCGTATGGGCCGGTTTGACACCAGTAAGTATCGGCTGTGCATCGTTATACATTTTGATTACTACTTCGTTGGCTGCATTAATACGCTCTTCATACTTATCCAGCAGCTTAGCTACTGCCTTATTGCCACCGGCCGGCGGACGCCAGGAAACATGCATTGTTGGTACATCTTGCTTGACAAGTGTCTGCGAAAAAAGTTCTAATCCAATATTTACAACGTTTAGTTTTTGATTCAACAAGTTATTTGACATCTCAGCTATTCCTCCGTTCACCGACTATCATTCTTGCCAGTCTAGCCGCTTCGGCATTTGTCGTGGTAACCAACACTCCGGCTTGCAGCAGTTTAGCAACTTGCGCTTCCTTATTTTGCTCATCCTGGCTAGTTCCGCAGACATATGCCACTACCGCCAAAGTATTGCCACAAGCAGCGGCCGCCTGTTTGGCACTTTCGATTACTGGAACTAATTCCCCTGCCGGATCTTCACTGGCACCATAGCCAATTACCACATCAATCAATAATACGGCAGTTTGCTGATCGTTCGCAACATTCATGATATATTCATTGCGCAGCGATCCGTCAATCATCGGATGTGGTTTACCCATGGTAAATTGGTCGTCACCCAGATCAATTGCAGTATGCTGACCTGCTACCACAACATCATTCGTCAACAGTTCCTTGCGTAAAGGAATGTTTGAATATACAGGTCCCAACGTTTCGCTTAATACCAACATTGCTTCATAACACAAAGTCCCGCCGGCATACAAAGCGCGCACGTTTTGCTGTTTGGGAGCCAAATTAGCTTTAGCCTCTTCAGCCCAGTCAATAAGTTTAGCCTCAACGGTTAGCAACTCCGGTTGCTTACCGCAAAGCAGCGCCGTTTTTATCGCCGTTTCTTCTAAAGTAGCAGCAATCGTGACATTAGACGGTGCATTAGCAATAAAACTGCCGAGGAAGCAGAGAACAACCTGTTTACTAGTCCCAGCCAACTTTGTCATAATCTTCTCCACTACCGATTGAGCCGGCGGCTTCGAGATAAGAACAATGGTTTGGGTGCTGTTATCATTAATAAGCAGTTCTATCGCCTGCAGCATAGTAGCTGCGCCGATCGCTTCTTTTAAATCCCGGCCACCTGTGCCAATGGCCTGACTAATTCCTAGTTCCATGGCATCTAATAAGCAAATCACTTCCTGCAAGCCGGTGCCAGAAGCTGAAATCAGGCCGATATCACCTGATTTTACTTTATTTGCAAAACCAATACCCTTACCATTAATGATCGCGGTACCGCAGTCAGGCCCCATAACGAGCAAACCCTTTTCAGCTGCTATTGTTTTTAAGTTTGCTTCGTCTTCCATAGAAACATTGTCACTAAATAAAAATACATTTTTTCCATACTTCAAAGCCCGCTCTGCTTCGATGGCCGCATATTCACCTGGTACAGAAATAAATGCCAAATTCGATTCAGTATCCTCCTGATAAGCCTTTACAGCAGAACGTATGATCAGCTGCTCGGCATTCTTGCCGGTCGCAGCTTTCTTACCCATCTGCTCATCAATTTTGCTTAATACCCACTGCACATCAATATCTGCCAGAGCCCGGAATGCTAGAATTAAATCATTGGGACCGGCTGCCTCTCCCTCTGGCCCTAATAAGTTAGCCTCTTGTAAAATGACCCGATTGGCCGGTGTTCCCATCATAACCGAAACATCATCCAAACCTTCCATCTGCTTTAGCTGTTTGGAAATAAGCATGAGGGTAACCGAATCATAATAGTTATTTTTTCGTACTACATTATAGATTTTCATATGCGACTCCTTTCTCATCGGTGGTTGTACCTGCAGCTAACGCGGTAAAACCGCCGTACACAAAACCTACTAATAAATCGACACCGGAAAAGTGTCCTAGTTGCATTAAATTCCGGGCTTTACTAATCATTTCTTGCTCGACTCCGGCGCCAAATGAACGAATCATTTCACCAAACCGCTGATGATACAAGCCTTTTACACCATACTTGATATACTCAATTGACATAAAGGTGGTTAAGCGAGGAGCGTTCTGCACCAGATGCTGTGCCATTATTTTAGCCGCGTGCTGGCAACGTACTGGCTGTACATGACTGATACCACTGAGAAAGCCCAGCAGAAAATCGTCTCCGGAAGGGGTTGAACCTGGTCCCACACCAAGCAGGCCACATATACCTTCACCAATTAAATACTCCTTATTATCTAGAATACCGGTAACCAACAGCTCGACTTGCCGCGGTATTCTAGCCCCGGTCAAATCTGGGGGTTTCCTTCGCCGACAAAATATTTCGGCATCATACTGGCCGATATAAGCCATAATGCCGCCTCCCTTACCGGCGTCATTACACAACTGCTGCAGTTGTCGCAAGCGCGGCAAACAATCCACAACACCAGTTAAAGGATCATAAGAAGAATGGCAGGAAAATCGCGGACAACTCTGTAACCCTTGTACTGCCAAGGTCTCACCAACGATAATAGCGTCGTCAAGTTGTAGCACCGCTTGCTGCTCTTTTAGGTCAGTATTGAGCCACCCGCCGGCTAAGTCCACCTCTATTCCAAAGGGAATATGATCCATGCCAGAGCGAACCAAAGTAACGATTCCGTCGGCAGTAAGAATATTGATATAGTCACGGTGGATTGATTTTATCTGCCCAACAGTACTTTCCGCTGGCAAAAGGAGATCTTCTGAAATTGCAGCAGCATTAAGCAGGATCATAACTATATCACCTTCCTTGAGTTTCATTATAATGAATTTTCTAATTATACTCATAGTGCATTTGCACCAAAGAAACGAGTATTCGCTAGGCACAATGCACACTAGTCTAATAAACCCTGTTAGTCCTCTTCAACACACATGCATCACGAGGTTCGAGGTATCACTACAAAGCCGGGATAGATTCGCATTATGATTCAACTGGTGGCCTCTTACTTTGTTCCGAACAAAAACTCGTTCTCCATTGTATCAAATCGATTAGCGATTTAGTACAGCGGAGAACGAGTTTTATAAAGGTACTTAAAACTTATAGACTTGATTACATCGACAGGTTTCTTTTTTCTTCAAATATTGTACCTTTTTTGAATGTTGAATCTTTAAATGCATACTTCATTAGAAGAATATAGGAAACACCTGCTACAACAAAACCGATAACCCATGCCAGCTCCACTTTCATAAAGGCGGCACCGGCGCCGATAAGCATTGCAAGAATTGCACATGGATTATATCCGGCAAATGGGCCGTCTTCCTTATACAAATCTGCAACATTTACTTTTTGTTTTCTTAACATGTAATATTCGATTAATAAGATAGAAACTATCGGTCCCAAAAATGCGGAGTATATGAGAATGAACAGTCCAAGACCTTCTGCCGAAGAATCCTGTACAAGCACCCAAGGGCATGCGCCTAGCGCTAGCAGTCCGGATATGGTAACAGCCGTTTTATATTTTAGTTTTGTAATCAAGGTAATAACATAGGTTGGCGGAATAATATTGGCAACCATGTTTACTGCAACTGCACCCATAACAATAAATGCGGAGACAAAGAAGGTAATATAGGCGTTATCTATCACTATTGCAAACGCCTTCACAGGATTAGAGATGCCGGTTGCGGCAGCAAGCATTGCGCCGATGCATAGTACGAAGCCGTAAGCGACTACAATAGGCAGAAAGTATAAGAATCCGCGTTTTGCATCACTAATACCTGATTTTAACTCTCTTGAATAGTCGGCTGCGCTTAAGAAGATGGCTGCATAATTCCCCATAAACATCATGATGAAGGCAAAGAACGGCAAGCCCCACGTGCCTTGTGCATGAATCCATTTCTCAGTAATAACAGCACTATGAGAAGTCAGAAGAATTCCAAATACATAGATAAGCGCTAACATAATAACAGTAGATATAACCGACTCCACCCATTTAATGGCATGGAAGCCGTAGAGAGAAAGGACAATTTGCACCAGCTGAAGCGCTACAAAGCAAGCGAATATGTTATCAAAGCCGCCCCCTGTAATAATCTTCGCAATTTCATTTAAAGCAGTACCGCCAATCCAGCTTTGAAAACCATACCAAATGATGGCGGGAATACCGCGCAAAAGTGATGATACGATGCAGCCTTTCATTCCGAAGGACATTCTAAGCTGTACAACATAGGGTATTCCCGTTCTGTATCCAAGCCTGTCATTTAAAGCAAAAACACCAGAAATGATAGCAATTGCTACGATGGCTGCGACAAATGTCTGAAAGATGTTTAGCGTTGCAATCCCCGCTACAACCAAGCTAGATCCAAGCGTCATATTACCTAAATTAACACCGTCTCCAAGCCACATAAACATATAGTCTATTGGACCTACCGTCCTGCCCGCTTCGGTTTTCGGATTGAGTGACTCATCTACACCCGTATCATGTTGAACATCCATCGCTTTAGGCTCGCTAGTTTCTGCATTTGTATACATCGTAAGACCACACCTTCTCTTTTTTATTATTTTCCGTACTATTGAGAATGCATCGGTTTATTAATTAGGTCTTAAATGTTTGCCAATAGGCTTTGATACAATCTTGCCATCCTTAAAAACAGTTGTTCCCCTGAGAATGGTTTGGGTCACTGTTCCGCGGAAGCTGTTACCAACATAAGGGCTTACTTTGTGCTTATAGAAAAGCGCTTCCGCCTGCAGTGTAAATTGCTTGTTCAAGTCTACCAGGGCAAAGTCCCCATCGTAGCCAACAGCAATTTTTCCCTTCCCTTGAATTCTAAATACCTCGTTAACATTTTGTGAAGTTAATTTTGCAATATCCTCAAGGGGAACCTTTCGATCATGGTGGGCATGAGTAAGCAGGGCCGGTAGCGTTGTTTGGCAAGCCGAGATCCCACCCCAAACCTTTAAAAATTCCCCGTCTTTCAGCTTAGGGTCGCAGGGCGAATGGTCGGAGGAAACGAAGGCTATCTCGCCGTTTAACAGTTTTGCCCACATCTTGGTTTGGTTGTTAGTATCGCGGATCGGCGGCGAACATTTTGCCACTGTTCCCATCTGTTCTACATCATCATCGGTAAGAATCAAATAATGACCAATTGTTTCACAGCAGACGTCAATGCCTCTGCTTCTTGCCTGTGTAACAAGCTCGACCGCCTTGGCTGTGCTGATATGGGCGATAATTAATTTACAGCCTGTCTCCTCGGCAAATGAAATCATGCGCGAGACATTTTCTATTTCCGTAATTGGCGGACGGGCTGCAAAATAATCCCGTACTGTTGTTTTGTTATTGGCAAGCGCAAGCGATGTCAAATCTCTTGTGATTTCCGCATTCTCACAATGCACCATCAGCGGCAATCCCAGCCTTGCTAATTTCTCCATGCCCACAAGAGTTGTATAATCGTCTGCCCGTTCAAATTCGTCAATACCGCTAAAGCACGAGAATGCTTTAAATCCTATTACACCGCATTCTGCAAGTTCGTCAAATTTGTCTAAGTTTTTGGGCGTAAACCCACCCCAAAATCCATAATCCACTAAAGAGTCCTGCTGGGCCACAGCAAGTTTGGCATTAAAGTTTTTGGCGTCAAGCGTACATGGACTGCAATTAAGCGGCATATCAAAATATAGAACGCCACCGCCGGCTGCCAGAGCACTGCTCCCGGTTGTGATTGTTTCCCACTCTGTTCTTCCCGGGTCATTAAAATGCACATGCCCGTCTGTTATTCCCGGAAACACATATTTTCCTGCTGCGTCAATTGTTTCTTTTGCATCGCCGGATATTTCTTCTGCTATTTCTACAATTTTTTCATCACAAACAGCAACATCCGCTTTTTTCACGCCATCTGGACAAACAAGAATCCCGTTTCGAATAATTACTTCATAACGCTTGCTCAAGTCATCCTCTCCTTATTTAATTTTTTTTACGAATTCTCCGAAACCTTGCTGACCAACAAGTCTGCCATCTTCTGCCACAACATGCCCTCTGACTAGTGTGCATACAGGAAGTCCGATGCCCTTTAAACCGACAAATGCTGATATTTGATTAACATAATACAATGACTCAGGCGTAATTTCCCATTCCTGTTCAGGATCCAGGATAACAAGGTCTGCATCAAAGCCTACTTCTATTGTGCCTTTTTTTCCATATATTCCGAAAGTTTTGGCCGGTCCTTCACTTAATGCT
The DNA here is from genome assembly GCF_900176355.1 of Sporomusa malonica. Lineage (GTDB taxonomy): Bacteria > Bacillota > Negativicutes > Sporomusales > Sporomusaceae > Sporomusa > Sporomusa malonica. The sequence continues at coordinate 39,462 of NZ_FWXI01000017.1, forward strand.
CGTGCCAGTATTGTTGGGCTGTAGCCTCTCTTGGCCACACCTTCGCTAAAAACCACCTGCATTGTGTTCTGGATGCCGCTAATTCCGCCCCAGGCGCCAAATATGCCATGAGCTTCTTCGCTTTTTTCGCTGAGTTCACAGGGTGAGTGGTCTGATCCGATACTGCTTAACGTGCCGTCATTTACATATTTCCACATTTCTTCTACTGCAGCAGTATCCCTCAGCGGTGGTGCACATTTGAACAAGCTGCCGTTTTTGATTACATCTTGATCGGAAAATGCAAGGTAATGTCCGCAAGTTTCCGCGGTAACATCGACACCGTCAAGCTGGGCCTCCCTTATAACTTGCGCAACTCGCGGGTGACTTACATGGCAGATATGGACCTTGGCATCAAGCTCCCTTGCAAGACTGATAATGTTTTGCGTTGCAATCAGCTCAGCAATAACTGGTCTTGAGTCAAGGAAATCCTTCCAGTCATTCTTTTCCTTGCGCTTTGCCCTTGCCTCCTCCCATTTGATGATTGAATAATCTTCACAGTGGAATCCGGCACGGGCGCCAACACTTTTCAAAATTTCCAATGCTTCTTTCGTCTGTCCAATCGAAAGAGATACATAATCTGGAGAAACTGGACCGATAAATGATTTGAAGGCAACACAGCCCTTATCGTCAAGTTCCTTCAGTGTACCAATATTGTAATCTACTAGTCCTCCCCAGAAGCAATAGTCCACATAAGCATTAGGAGAAACATGCTCAAGCTTTCTGTCAAAAATGCTGCCATCAGTCAGTGCAGGCTCATTCTGAAGTGGCATGTCAACGATTGTTGTAAAGCCTCCTACTCCTGCAGCTGCTGTCCCATGGGAATAATCCTCTCTCCAGTTGTAGCCCGGATCGTTCAGATGTGCATGGCTGTCAATGGCACCCGGAAAAACATACTTGCCTTTTGCATCAATAACTTGGTCTGCTTCTACAGCAGCACCCGGTTCAACGATTGCTGCTATTTTGCCTTCATTGATACAGATGCTTGCCGCAAAAACTCTGTCTGATGTTACAACCCTACCGTTTTTAATAACCAGATTAAACACTGTAAGACCTCCCCCTTAACAATATCCCAATCTGTCCTTGACAGAGGGTACGCGTTAATCGGCACTAAAGCTTTTTATTTGGCAAAAGCCCCTTTATTATCGTAGGCATTGTTGTGTATTACATCAGAAATAAGATAATTATAAATATCGTCAACAATCTCAATGCCATCGCGCTCGTAAGCTTCTTCCCGGCTGGCGCTGGATTGTCCGGGGTACATGACTTGAGCAAAGCCGGTTGCCGGTTTCAGATTATTTATATCATTCATAGTGTTGGTTATATTTTGCAGGAAAGACTCTGCACTAGTGAAGTAGGCTGGATCGATTACAATATGCAATTGTCCTAAGTTGCGACCTTCACTGAGGTCATGATACATGGAAGTAACTTTGTTGCCATACGGGAGTCCTAGGAGTACTCCAGATAGAATATCCACCATCATGGCTAATCCATAGCCTTTGGCCCCGGCAATATGCACTAGCGCATTTACTTTGTACGGATCGGTAGTAGGCACGCCATTTTCATCAACAGCCCAGTCATCAGGTATCTGCTCGTTCTTGGAGCGGGCGTGCAGGATTCTACCCCAGGCCCCTATCGTCGTTGCCATGTCAATCGTAATCATGCGCCCGTCGCTGCCGGGCGCACCAAGGGCAATCGGATGCGTACCATAGAATGGCTCGGCGCCACCGTAGGGAACAGCCATGGGGTCAGACTGACACAAGGAAATCCCAATCAATTTCTCTCTGGCAGCTTGTTGCACGTAATAAGACAATGCCCCGCTATGGCCAATGCTACGGACTCCAACAATTGCGACACCTGTTTCCTTCGCCATTTTGATGGCCTCATCCATACCCAGCTTAGCGCCAACATGACCTGCGGCATTATCGCCTTCAAACACGGCACTGCACGGGCCAGTTTTAGTAAAAGTAAAGTTAGGATTAGTATTGGTTCCGCCTTTGGAGATTCGCTCGGCATAATATTCTACCCGCATAGCTCCATGAGAATGAACTCCCCTGGCATCGGCATGAACTAGTACATCTGCAACAATATCGGCATGATCATCTTTCAACCCTGCTCGGCAAAATTTTCTTTTCATTAATTCTTTTAATTCAGCTCTTGATATTCTCATGTCAGCACCTCAAATTATTAGTATTTGTATTTTACAAAGCTGCATCGCGATTGCAGTCCTTGGAGTAAATATAAGACAACTTCTCGCGGCCTACTGCATAAACTGCCTGTGGCACATACGGGCCAAACCAAATATAATCTCCTTTTTTAACAGGTATCCACTCATTATCCAGATAATACATGCCTTCCCCCGAGAACAAATAGGCCCCATGTTCCTGCACGTGAGTTTCTACAAAGGGATGACTCCCGGCCGGATCAAAAGTCAGTATATGCATATTCATGTCGAACGCCAAATCGGTTGGCAATAGATCAATGATTTTGACATTCTCCATATCGTCATAAATTCTTTCGGCTATTTCATTGACATTGCCGACAACAACCCAGGGCTGCACTCCATCCAGTGCTTCATACTTTTGTTTGTAAAGAATTAGCTTGGCTTCACCATCAGCCAGGTTTTCTAAATACAGCTTTTCTCCTGGCGGGCAGTACATATAGCCACCAGCTTCCAGAACAGCGTCTTGCGCCTGGGTATAGGCTTTAATTTTTCCTTCCATACAAAAGACAAAGGTTTCTATTGCTGCACCGCCAAAGCCCTGGGTATTCTTGCCCCCCTTGTCCATTTTTACTAGGTAATGCACAAAGCTTGCACCCATCTTAGGAGAAGCCAGAATCGAAACCTTGCAATCTTCAAAACCTGGTATCACATTGTTTACCAGACCTTCCGGCGGTATGATTGCATAACTGCCATGCTTTATAACAGCCCTGCTTATCAGTAAATCTTTTGGATATCCCATATATTTCTTCGCTCCTTTATTTATAAGCTAATTCATACAGCGCCCCCACTAGTGCTTTCACTCCTTCTGCTAAGTCACGGGGCTCGGTATATTCTAGTGGCGAATGACTAATGCCCTTATGGCTTGGTACAAACAACATTGCAGTTGGTATTAGCGAGGCCATAATCTGGGAATCATGTCCTGCCCCACTATGCATCATTTTATAACTCAGTCCATTTTTCTCACATTGTTTCTTCATAACTCCTACAATGCCGGTATCCATGGGAACCGGGTCGGCGTCCATCCACATATCAATATGGAGTTCTACACCTGCTTGAACAGCAATTCCCTGCATTCTCGCAGTTACTTCTTCGGTAAATTTAACCAAAATATCTTTATGTGTATGGCGTGCATCCAATGTAAACAATGCTTTGCCTGGCACAACATTTACAATATTAGGCTTTATCTCCACTTTACCCACTGTGGCCACCAGTGGATCGCCATAGCTTTTCGTTATATCCATAATCGCACAAATAATGAGGCTGGCCGCATGGATAGCATCTTTGCGATAACTCATTGGCGTTGTACCGGCATGATTGGCTTCTCCGGTAATCTCAATGGTAAAGCGTCGTTGACCTACAATATGCTCAACGATCCCTACCGATTTTTTTTCGGCCTCTAACACGCCACCTTGTTCTACATGAACTTCCAGAAATGCTTTTAGATCTTTACGTACAGTACTGCCTGCTGGCCGGAAACCAAAGCCGGCTTTGCGCATGGCCTCAATAAACGGTATGCCTTCAAAATCCACCATTGTTTCAACTTCTTCACGCTTGGCGATACCTAGAATATTTTTTGCTCCCCAGAAGACATAAGGAAATCGGCTGCCTTCTTCTTCGGCCATGGATACCACTTCAATATTACGCAGAGGTTGTCCATACTCTTTTTTCAAATACTCCAGCGCAATAATTCCAGCGATTATCCCAAATTGACCATCATATAAACCACCATTTTTTACAGTATCCACATGAGAGCCTGTTAAGATAGTTTCGTCCTTATATTCTGAACCTTCCAGCCGTCCAAACAAATTGCCGACGTCATCATATTGAACAACAAAACCGGCCTGCTGCATGTACTGCTCTAACGCCTTTTGCGCTTCCACCCACTCGGGCTTATAGAGGAAACGAGAGACTCCACCATTGGCATCTTGGCCAAATCTGCCTAGCCATTTTAAAAGTTTCTCGGTTTCCTGTCCAAAATCAAACGTACTCATGGTTTCCCTCCGTCATAACCTGAAATTGCCAATACATAAAAAACTTTAACTGTTGAAACCCAATCGCCACTTTATCATAGTGTGTGCTTTGGGACAACTCATGTTAACTTGTAAGCTAGGTTAATTATACTGAATTTTTTTATTTTTCCACCAGTGCATAGTTTGCAAATAAACCAGAGGCAACTGTGCACATTGCATATCTTTTTTCAACGCCAGATTACGGATTTTAAATTTAGGATTAATGCACATATTACACAATATATTTCATTCATTAATGGTGCATTCAGCAAGGATTTTACAAATTATTGTCGAATAAGCCCATTGCTTGGCTAATAGCGAAATAAAGTAGAACTGAGGAATAATCATGCACCTCACAATCAAAGATGTTTTACAGCTTTTTCAAGATCAGTCGGTAACCTTAGCCGCCGGTTCTAATGGTCTGGATAATATTGTTTTATCAGCTAATATCATGGACGCACCCGATATATCCAATTGGGCCAAACCCGGTGATTTAATATTAACAACCGGCTACACGATTAAAGACGACCCAGCCTTACAAGAGCAGCTCATTCGCGAACTTGCTGCAGTTGGTATTGCCGGCCTTGCAATCAAAACTAAACGGTTTCTTCCTGAAATACCGCTCATCATCAAAGACTTAGCTGACCAACTTAGCCTGCCGATCCTCGAACTCCCCTTAAATTTATCTTTCGCCGAAATCTTAAATCCGATTATTAGCAGCATTGCGGCACGACAATCCTATCTACTGCAACGCTCCAATGAAATACACAAAACACTTACGAATGTAGCTATTAAAGGTGGCGGGCTGAATGCTATTATCGCGTGCCTGGGAAAACTTACCCAATGCCCTGTTGGTTGCTATGACATCAACTGCTCAGCCCTTAATCATTGGCTCCCTGAAGGTATTCCAGGGGTAAATAAGCAAGTTTTTAAACAGCTTGAGAATATTCTGTTAAACCAAGTTGCGCACAATGAACACTTACAGGCAAATTTGTCACAAGCTAAATCCCCCTACACACAACGCTTGACTATTGACGGCTATGAGCTCTTACTCACATCGTTTGCTATCATGTCAAATAACGAATTCTTTGGGCATATCTCACTATTACAACCCACTGATGCCTTCTTGGATATAAATTGTATGGCTTTAGAACACACTTGCACCGTAGCCGCTCTTGATTTCTTAAAACAGAAAGCCGTAGCCGAAAGCCGTCGTCTTCACTCCAGAGATATTCTTGAACATATTTTGTTTGGAGACTTAGCAAATCAAAATACTACTGAGATTATAGCTACCTCCAAGTTGGCCCAGGCCAAATTACTGGAGTGCTCAATTATTGAAATAGACGAAAGTGAAAAGGAGGTAAACCTTCCGGTTATTTCCACTCGCCTGTACAAAACAACACAGCAAATGGTAAGCACAAAATACCCTTTGTCATTAGTCTCTGAACGAACAGGCAAGATTGTCGTACTGGTAGCATCCACTGGATTAGCCGATCATGACCACGAGCTATATGCCAAACTGCAAAAATCATTTCACGACAGCTATACTTTAAAAATATCAATTGGTGTCGGCACAGCCGCTACAGATATTAGCTCTGTCCGCCAAAGCTATCAGGACGCACTAACCTGCCTGACTTTAGGTCGGATCATTAAAGGTGACGGACACATTACCTATCCTCATGAAATTGCCAGCTATACTTTATTGATAAATTCTGATACGACTTCGTTGCTTACCCATGTCTGCGGAGCTACCCTAGCTAAATTAGAGAATACTGATAAAGTTCACGGTACTGAGCTTATAAAAACTTTAGAAAAATACCTTGAGTGTGATAAAAATCTAACTGACTCGGCTAGAGAATTATATATTCACCGCAATACGCTTACCAATCGTCTGGAAAGAATACAGGATATAACCAGTTTGGATTTTAGTAATAGAGAGCTATTATTTAGCCTGCGTTTAGCACTTCGCCAGCGAAAACTCCGTTAAACTATTAAAGACCAACAATAGCTGCCACATCCTCACTTTAGATTGGATATCCCTGTAAACAAAAAAACAACCGACCCAAAGTCGGTTGTTTTTTTCTAGCCACTACATTGACACAGCGCCAACTGCGGATTGATACAACCGCTTTTGCTGACGCCATTGTCAATAATGTATTTATTTTTCTTATTTTTAATGGTACCATTTTTCTTTTAATCTACCCCAGGGCATATATTGAGAAAAAATTGCGTTTCACTGGGCATTGTGCACATTGACAAACTAGTGTAATTGAGATGTATGTGGCGAAATACCTAAGCAATCTTCTTTTGGAATTTCATGATACTAATTGACAAAGCAGCCATAATATACACAATTAACGCAAATACCTGTGACCACAGGAAGTTAATGCCAATTCCTTTAAGAACAATTCCGCGTAAAATCTCCAGATAAAAAGTCAGCGGCAACAGATGGCCCAGTTGGTAAAAAAACTGCGGCATGGCTTCCCGGGGAAACATAAACCCAGATAACAGGACACTGGGAAGAAAGATAAAGAAAGACAGCTGCATAGCCTGCATTTGAGTTTTCGCAATCGTTGAGATGAGTACCCCCAGCGATAAGGAAGCAATAATAAACAACGTGGTTAACCCATATAACAGCGCCAGACTGCCCCTGAGGGGCACATCAAAAACAAGGACGCCGACAGCCAGCGCCAGTGTTGCCTGGACATAGCCCACAAAGATATAGGGGATAATTTTACCTAACATTAACTCATGAGACTTGAGCGGGGTTACGATCAGCTGCTCCAGTGTACCTCGTTCCCGTTCGCGAACAATGGCCATTGAGGTGATCATAACCATTGTCATGGTAAGTACAATACCCAAAATCCCTGGGACCATGTAAAAAGGTGAGATAAAGTCTGGATTATACCAGGGACGGATGCGGATATCAATGGGTTGCGTCACCTGTTTTCCCATTGCCCCCTGCATTCGTTTAACAAGTAGTTCTTGCGAACGGATTTGGCCAATTAACTGGGCTGATGCAATCGCCGAAGATGCGGCCATCGAATCAGAGGCATCAACAATAACCTGCACGGTCGCACTACGGCCATGTTTAATATTATCTGTATAATCAGGGGGGATGATAATTCCTACCTTGCTTTTGCCGCTTTCAATGGCCTCCGTTACTTCCTGGTAATTGTTAGCAACATACCTAATATCAAAGTATTCACTGGCTTGAAAAGCGGCTAATAAATCCCGCCCCTCCTGCTGCAGCGACTGGTCAAACACAATTGTCGATAAATGCTTTACATCTGTATTAATAGCAAATCCAAACAATAGTAGTTGAACAATAGGAAGTCCTACCATCATCGCGAAAGTCAGCCGGTCTCGCCGCATTTGGATAAACTCTTTTATTAAGAGGGCTCTAAGACGAATCACACGACCATCTCCTTACGCTTTGATTTGACATAGTACACGAAAACGTCTTCAAGCGACGGGGTGATTACTCGATATTCATAGTCCTTATAGTCGGCAATTCGTTCCTCACGGATAAGAACATGAACACTGGTGCCGTAGGGGTAGATGTCAAGGACATCCCTTTGCCGGGCCGCCAGCTCAGTAAACATTCCCATAGGGTCTTGGGACGGAATTTCTAAAAGCATACCAGGCAGCTCTTTTTTGAGATTGGCTGGGGTATTATCTGCAATCAGGTTTCCTTCATAGATAAAACCAATGGCATCACAATGTTCAGCCTCATCCATAAAATGGGTTGTCACCATTACCGTTGTTCCCTGGTGAGCCAGTTGGTAAATGATATCCCAAAACATGCGGCGAGACTTAGGATCAACACCACCGGTCGGCTCATCAAGAAAGAGCAGCGGTGGGTTATGAAGAATGGAGCACCCCAGCGCCAATCGCTGCTTCCAGCCGCCAGCAAGATTGGCTGTCATTTCATGACGCCGCTCTGTAAGACCGGCCATTACCAGCATGGTTTCTATCCGCTCTTGCCGCTCAGCACCATGTAAACTATAGAGTCCGGCATAAAACTCAAGGTTTTCACTGACAGTAAGGTCATCATACAGACTGAATTTCTGCGACATATAGCCAATTTTTTCCTTGATGGCTTCTCCCTTTGTCGCCAGATCAAGTCCAAGAATATGGCCATTACCGGAAGTAGGCGCAAGAATTCCACACAGCATGCGAATGGTAGTCGACTTACCTGAACCGTTTGGCCCTAAAAATCCGTAAATACTACCGTGAGGGATCTTCAAATTGACTTGATTGACAGCGACAAAATCGCCAAAAACTCTAGTGAGATCCTCTGTTTCTATGGCGTACATGCTGCCCCTCCTTCTCCGGCAAGGTGCACAAAAACATCTTCTAATGTAGGAGGAATATCCCGCAATAAGTACCCCTCTATTCCTGCCGCCTGCAATGCTGCCTCAACCTTAGGAACAGTCTCCGGGCTATGTTCTGTAACAAGATGATAATGGTCGCCAAATGCATTTACCTCCACAATAGGGCACTTAGCAAGAGCACTCTTTACTGATTTACTCTCAGCTGTTAACTCCAGCAGCCGGAAAGGATATGCGGCTTTCAGGTTTTTCGGTGTATCAGAGGCTACAATCCGCCCCTGGCTCATAAAGGCTACGCGAGTGCACAATTCAGCTTCATCCATATAGGGAGTAGAAACAAATATAGTCGTCCCTTCTTTATTAAGACGGTATAACATCTGCCAGAACTCCCGCCTGGAAACTGGGTCTACGCCGGTAGTCGGCTCATCCAGAAAAAAAATTTTGGGCCGGTGCATCAGCCCGGCAGCTAGCGCCAGCTTCTGTTTCATACCACCGGAAAGATTATCGGCCAAACGATCTTTAAATGGCAGTAGGTTAGTAAAGGCTAAAATCTCGGTGCCCAGTTCTGCAACCCGCTTGTTATCAGCCCCATATAAAGCACCAATGACCCGGATATTTTCCATAACAGTCAGATCGCCATACAGACTAAATTTTTGCGGCACATAACCAATTTGGTCTTTTACAGACTCGATATTCTCACTTCCCAACAGACTTATCTTGCCGGATGTGAGAGACATAATCCCGGTAATCATGCGGATGGTGGTAGTCTTGCCGGCCCCGTCCGGCCCTACTAAGCCAAAAATAGTCCCAGCCTTAACCTCCAGGTTGAGCTGATCCACCGCAGTAAGTGTGCCAAATCGCCTAGTTACATTGGTAAGACAAATCATTTTAGCACCACATCAGCCGGCATGCCTGGTTTCAGAATCCCCTCCGCGTTGTCGATTTTAACTTTTACGGCAAATACCAGGTTAGCCCGCTCGCTTTGCGTAATACTCTGACGCGGCGTGAACTCAGCATTCTGGCTGATTTCCTTGATTTCACCTCTAAAAACACGCCCAGGGAAAGAGTCTACTTTTACCTTGGCTTCCTGACCAACACTGATCAATCCTAGCAGGGTTGACGGAACATAGACCTTGACCCAGCAGTCGCTCATGTCTCCTACCGTGAGAATGGCCGCACCAGGGGTGACATACTCGCCGTTTTCAAAGTTTTTAGTAATAACCAATCCGTTAATCGGACTAACCACTACTGTGTCTTCCACAAGTGTCTTACTTGCTGCCAACACTGCCTTGCTCCGTTCTACTTCCAGTCGCTGCGCCTCGATGGCCTCAGGTCGGCTGCCTTCATCTCCCAGACTAAACCGCTGGCCTGCTGCCACCATGGCGTTATAGGCCACCTCCATACTGGAACGCGCTGTATCTAGCTGTTGCGCTGAGACAGCGCCGGCCCCATACAGGCTTTGATACCGCTCATAGTCCTGCCTGGCTTTATCATACACCGAACGATTGGAGGCAAGCATGGCACCAAGTTCCTGCCGCTCCTGGCTGCGTGGGCCGGCCTCAAGATCCCGGAGCTGAGCGGCAGCTTTAGCTAAAGCCGCTTCGTCCCTGATGACCTGGGCTTCCAAATCGGCTCTGGCAATCTTAGCAATCTTTTGTCCGGATATCACAGTATCACCAGCTTTACTCTGTAGTCCGGTCATATAGCCATTTACTTTTGACATAATATCGGCTCTGGTTACCTCGATTGTACCGGTCGCTGTAATACCAGTTTCAGCCGGCCTGAGATATTTGTAGCCTGCTGCTCCTGCCGCAATAGCAACCACCAGGAAACCAGCAAGCAACTTCTTATTGACCATCATGGTTTTTCACCCCGCTCAAAAATATTTCTACCGCCTGCACCACATAATTTTCAGCCTGATTCGGATCTCCTGACAGAAAATGCCGCGTGATAGGTCGAGAGATGAAATAAAAGTTCATCATACCAGCCAATGCCAAAGCACCTGAATTCACATCCATATCTTTACGAAATTCACCACAGGCAATCCCTTCTGTAAGTGTTGCAGTCAAGAAAGCATAAATTCGTTGAATATACTTACGAATAACTGGTTCAAAAAATCGGGAGGGGTTTAGCATTTCCCCCATTATAAATTTAGTCAGAAAAGGCATTTTACCATGAATAATAGCCACACTCCGGGCATAGCTAATGATCTTTTCTGTAGGTGTGGCTTCTATCCCCATAACCGAATTCATCAGTATGTTAATTGGTGAAAACTGCAATTCGAGGACAGCCAAATATAGACCTTCTTTGCCGCCAAAATGATAAGAAATTAAGGCACTGTTAGCTCCGGCTTCTTTGGACAATTCTCTGATAGAAACCCCGGATAATCCCTTTTCAGCAAACAATTTTTCCCCAGCCTCAATTAATTTCTCCTTAGTGTCCTTTTCCACAAATCCACTCCTTCCTGTCATTGCAAAAATATATGAATGAGATTTGAAATTTACTAATTAATCGTTTGATTAAATTGTAGTCAGAAAAAATATCCTTGTCAAGGATATTTTTTCAATATTGATGATATTGTACTACCAGTTAAACCTTAAACCTCCGAATTGCCTCATTAAGCTCTGTAGCCATTTTTGCCAACGCCTCTGCGCTACAGTTGACCTCGCTCAGACTGGCGTTCTGCTCTTCGGCTGCCGCGGCAACCGTCTGGGTACTAGCGTTAGTCTCTTCCGCTACTGCACCGATATTTTGCACATTAGCTACTACTACTTGCATACCTTTGGCAGTCTCTGCAACAGCCTGACTAATCTGCGCCATTCCGGACTGGACCTGCCCGAGTTTATCAACAATATTCTCAAACCCCTTCTGGGTATCAGCCGCAGCTAGTTTCCCGACCTCGACCTCTGTGTTTGCTTTACTTACCACACTAACCGAGAAGTCAATATCAGCTGTCATCTTGCGGATGATTTCGCCAATATGATTTGTTGCACCTGCACTCTGTTCTGCAAGCTTGCGCACCTCTTCGGCTACAACCGCGAATCCCCGGCCTGCATCACCGGCGCGGGCGGCCTCAATCGCTGCATTAAGAGCAAGTAAATTGGTCTGTCCAGCTATACTGCTGATTACAGTGACAATTTCCTGGATTTTTCCAGATCCGTCTACCAGAGAAGCAGCTACTTCTGTAATGTCTTTCATCGATTTTTCAATGGTGTCATTTTGTGAAACGACTCTCTGGATTAGCTGCATCCCTTGATTGGCGTCGGTGGCAGCACGCAGAGCAGTATTGTTGACCTCGGCAGCGCTAGCACTTATCTGCTCTGCACCGGCGGTCACTTCCTCTATGACTGCTGATATCTCTGTAATGTTGTTGGTATTTTGCGAAGAGCCGGCAGCGATTTCGCCGGTAGCGTTAGCAATAACCTCAGAAGTGCGTAGCTGTTCCTCCACCGTAGATGTCAACTCTTCGCTGGATGCAGCTAGCATATCGGCACCGTGTCTGACATTACTTACAATATCCCGTAAGGAGTTTTTCATAGCCACAACAGCCTCGGCCATGTCACCAATTTCATCATTGCGGGTTGCATGTACATCCTTTGTGCTTATGTCAAGATTACTCACAGCGATCAGTTCGCTCCTTAAAACATTAACGCGCCTGGCTAGATTACGGCTGTACCAAACAACGAGTACAACTGCCACCACAATGATAGCTACGCCCAACCCGATTACAGTCTTTAATACAAGGTTTTGATTAGCATTGAGCTCCTCTATCCGTTTGCTGCGAATAGTATTTTGAACATCAAATGTAGTTTGAAATTGCTTGTCCACAATTACGGTTTTGTCCCTGAGGGCGCTTAGTGCTGTTCCTAAACCTGGATCGTTTGCTCGTTTCAGGGCAAATACTTTCTTACTATCCTCAACATAGGAATTTATCTCTACTTGTAACTTTTCTCCCTCCCGCCTAGCCTCCAGTGAAGTTACCCCTGCCGTAAACTGCGTAACAGCTTCAAGGCTTGTATTATAGTTTTCTATGGCAGAATTGGCGTAGTTTTCGGCTCCATAAGCTAAATAGCCGCGGGTATCAGCAAGCCCACTGTGGAAATTGTCTTGAGCTTTTAGCAGTTCTACTGTTCTTGTGACAGAGCCAGTCAACATATTCTGATAAGCTGCCGCCGCGACTTGAAACTGATAAATTGTGACCCCCAGCAATACAACTAAAATTACGATAACAATACCAAACATCCCACTCAATTGAGTTCCGATGGTCATGCGTTTCATCTGCTGTCCCCTCCCTATTCATGGATCTGTGTGATATTTGAAGCTATAGATATATTTTAAGCCATAATATTAAACCCATCATCTGGCAAAAGGTATACATGACAAAAATAAATCATCATTATTAATTCGTTATGTTTACTTAATTTCAACTCGCTTTTAAGCGAAAATAAAAATATATCTAAAGTTAGAGGAAAAATCGTCATCAATGTAATATATTTATTATTTAGCCTCTTTAATCGAAATATATCGCTTTTTGGGAGATGAATGAATGGCTCCTTCTACACCTATCACTCGAGTATTGGTTGTTGATGACGATGATAAGTGTCTTACCTCAATGCGGCGCATACTCCATGGGCATTTTGAAATAGTAACAACAAAGGATCCGGTTCAGGCTTTGAAGCTTTTTGTCCATCAGGGCCCCTTTGCGGTGGTTGTTTCAGATTATCGCATGCCCTTCATGAACGGGGTTGAGCTTTTTTCCCGAATACTTGCCATCGATCAGAAGGTCCAAAGAATAATGCTGACAGGGCATGCGGAACTGTACATGGCCATTGACGCCATAAATCATGGTAAGATTTCCGCCTTTTTGACCAAACCTACCCCTGCGGTATCCATTAGATCTGTAATTAGTGATGCAATCCGTACCTATAATCTAGATACCGGCAATGGAGCACGGGAAAAAGAAACGCTTAGAACTGCCGATAAGCTTCAGTCAGCAAAACAAGACTCTACTGAAATATATGAGCCATTAACAGTAAAGGAAAAGGAAGTTTTTGCGTTGTTGGCCAAAGGCTTCTCAAATGAAGAAATCTCGCTGGAACTCAACATTACAATTGGAACAGTGAAATCTCATCTGAATAACCTGTTTGGAAAAATGGATGTAAATAGTCGCACTAAGGTCGTTGCGAAAGGAATATCACTTGGTTTAGTGCAGACCTAACCGTTTTAGCAAAAAAGACAAGACACCCGATTATCAAAGGTTGTCTTGTCTTTTCTACTCTTTGCTTTTTTTATTATTCCTGTATCAATTGTTCACACTCATCTGGAGATATTAAAAAGTTCAACTGCTGCTGGTTATTTCATGTTTGATCGGCAGCTTCACGGTAAACTTCGTCCCTTCACCCTCAATGCTGTCGACAAGTATCTCACCCTTGTGATTGTTAACAATTATGTCATAGGAAATACTCAGTCCCATTCCGGTTCCCTGTCCAACAGGTTTTGTGGTGAAAAATGGGTTGAAGATATTGTTCACGTTTTCCTTGGTGATACCAATGCCATTATCTCTGATGGCGCAGTAGACAAATCGCTCATCATGCCATGTAGATATTTTGATTAACCCCGTCCCGGCGTCATGCCTAGCCCTTATAGCTTGAGCAGCATTGACAATAATATTAAGCAACACTTGGTTAATCTCGCTGCCGAATGCTTCTATAGTTGGAATAGGTGCGAGGCTTTTCTCCACTATCGCATAGTGTTTAAACTCATTCTGAGCGACTAATAAAGTGGTTTCCACTCCATCAATCAAGTTATATTCTTCAACCACCTGATGATTAACGTGGGAAAACAGCCGCATTCCTTTAACAATCTTGCTCATCCTGCCAAGTCCCTCAAGCGTGTCTTGAAATAGTTCAGGGAAATCTGTCAGAATGTAGTCTATCTCCTTCTCCTTTTCATAAATAAGTACCTGATCAAGTCTTTCATCTATTGACGTATTCTTAAGCGATGCAAGCTCGCGCCCTAATTCCCGATACTTTGCAATTACACTGCCAAAAGCAGAGAAATATCCTTCTAAGGTTTCAACATTGCCGGTAACGAAGCCCAAGGGGTTATTAATCTCATGAGCCACCCCAGCAGCCAGTTGACCAATTCCAGCCAACTTTTCTTGCTGAGCAAGCCGTCTCTGCGTTTGTTCAACAGCTGCTAGAGCTGTAATAACTTCCTGATTAATGTGCAGAAGTTTCTCGTTCATAACGATATGCTCTTCGTTCATCGACGTAAGTTCCTTATTGGCGACAAACAGTTCTTGAGTCCTTAATTCAACTTTTAACTCTAGATTATCATGGGCTTGTTTCAGTGCTTCGGCAGTACGTCTTTGCCGTACTGTAATAAACAGCAGCATGATAATGAAAATGCCAATCACAGTAGTAGTCAGCCCGGCTACCTGATAATAACTGCTGACCCGTTGATTCAGTTCCCGAAAGACTTCCTCTTCGCTGATCCCGACTAACACCACAAATGGATAATCGTTCAAAGCCCGGTAGCCATAAATCCGTTTGACTCCATCAATTGTGCTGGTACTGACATAATTACCAGACCCCCTAACGGCCAAATGCTCCATTAATGCACTCTGGCTCATATCCTGCCCAACATCTGAAGTAATACCAGATTCCCGTGCCCGTACAATGCCATCCTTCCCTACCAAGGTAATGGTCGAACCTTTCCCCAGATCTACTTGTTTATAGAATCCGGTAAAATAGAACGGGTCAACGGACACGACAACCACACCCCCGAATGAACCGTCAGGTTTGTTCACTCGCCGTGTCATTTGAATTGACCATTTACCTGAGGATCGCCCTAGTACAGGTTTACTGATAAATAACTGCCCACTGTCATTCTCTTCATGAACCTTAAAATGCTCGCGATCTTTTAGATTGGAAGCAACAAACGGAACTTGACTGCTAACTACTAAATCACCGGCTTCATCCATTACGCTCAATAAAACGAAAGGCTGGTTAGTAAGCCTGCCCTCTCTTATGTATTGTGGAATGTTAATGGTCTGAGCTTCTTGCTCATATTGATACTTTAAAAATAGCACTGCCTGATCTGCTCCCTTTATGGTGCGCAGAGTGTGTTCTTCGAACGCACGGGCAAAATTGGCTGTATCCTTAAATGCATCGGAAATTGTGAGTTGACGCTCGCTTTGTACTTTATAATGGAGACCTATCCATATAACTGAAAGCAAAAAAATGCCAAACAATACAATGATACTAATCGTGTTACGAATGGTTAGAAATTCCCTGAAACAACTTGTTTTCTTCAATTGCGGTTCCTCCACTGGCATCATAAAAGACACTTTTCATTGACAACTTCAATTCGGCACTAGTTGCGATAAATCCTCGTTATTCCTTCAGCACAATGCACCAACGTAGAAAAAGTCGTATAAAAATACAGGGCGCAAAATGCGTCCTGTATTTTTCACTTATACCGCTAAATCAACCTGCTGCACAGTACCCACTGTACCATTCTCCCGTAAAAATACTCCTGTGCGTCTAAGCTGACCATGCTGCACATTGGTGCTGTCCTTCATGGCAAACTGTGTATCAGCATTGCCCAAATATATTGCACCAACCCCTTTTTGACCTAATGCCATCAGCTGGTCATTGCCTTGGGAGTCTTTGGTCCAGATACGCAGCTTTTCATAGATAGCATCATTTTCATCAATCCAGTTATTACCATCACTGTCATACTTAGATAAATCGTCAAACCCGTTACCGCTTTCAGGGCCAAATAACTCTATACCGTTGTTAATGATGCCATCTCCGTTTACATCTAGAGCTAAGAAACCACTGCCTGGGCCGGTAAAGGAAATCTTCTCAGCCGTCCCGTCAGAATCTATGTCAAAACTGTATTTAGTAGTAGTTAGTTTTATTGCCGGAGCGTCGAAGTTAATTGCAAGCGGATCTTTTAAGGCGTCCCCGGCCCTAATGCTGATACTCTGCTCAGACATAAATTCCCGTGTCATATTTAATTGAGCAGCAAAATTAATTTCCCGCCCATCCGCTGTCTTAACCACTCCGGCAGCGCTAAATGACATACTCTCTTTTTCTGAATAAAACTGATAGGCATTGTATCTCAAGCCCCAACCGTAGTTAGACTGGGCCTGAGCGATTGCCAACCCGCCTTTGGGTAATGCCCCCGGCGTTAAAGTCAGTTTCTCATCAGGGGTTATCCTAGGAAAGACAAACTTAATTTTTTTACCTGATAGAGCCTCCATAAATGCTTGAATAAGTCGGATTTTCTGTTTATCCCCTTCACTCAGCTCATACTGTTCAGGCTGCATAGGCTTTACTTCTGCCATTTGCTTGGCCTGGTCAGAAATATCGACCACATCGGCTGGCACCGCTAATACTGCCGTAGGCGTTTGCTGATTTTGCGGCATGTCCCTGCCATCTGACCAATATTGCAGCGATTCCTGCTGAATGTCCTGCTCAACCAAGCTATGCTGGCTGGCCATGGAAATGGATGAACTGACAATCTTCACTTTTTATCTCCTCCTTGAAAAAATAAAACTGGGTAGTCCTTTACCCAGTTTTTGCCGCATTAAAAAGATGAATTGTAAAATAGTGGAGCTATTCTTTATATTTATATCGGAGGAGATCGTGGGTTTCTTAAGTGTTCACAACGATTAAAGCATTTTCGCCGTTGGTTTTGTAAAATAGTTTTTATTATACTCTATTTCCAGATCAGCGAGTTCATTTTGCTTGAGCTTTTCTTCTATTTTAGACTTATTGCGGTTTGGCTCCATAATATTTACTGTTTTGTAAATACCGTCTACTACAGCGATAAATCTATTAAACGGCAGGCCGAGGGCAAGTTCATCGTCCCTCCAACCAGCTTTGTTCCTGGTACCGCCGCACAACATAGAAATATTTATATTGTTACTTTCAAAAGGATAAGCTGTGCATTCGGAACAGAGAGCTTGATTGCCTGATAATTTATAGGCCGTATGTATACCGTATATATAGGTATAGCCCTGCAATATTCTCATAGCATTATATGGGTCGGTAATGATAAGAACAATGTCAGGTGTTTCCTGGAATTCTTCTAACGGCTTTACCATAACGCCATATGCCTTATGCTGGCAGAAGGTCATGTTATTGCGGGCGTTTTTGGCAGTCACCAAATCCTGATAAAGTCCTAATCTGTTGTAATGCTGGCCGGAAACAAAGAATTCTTCAGGTTCCATAATACCAAGCGCTCTTGCCGCTCCCGGGCAGCCAAATTTTGCTGCGGCGGCTTTTACGCTATTTCCGGCAGTAGCTGCTTTAACCATAGCACAGTAATGCATAGGAGCTTCGATGGACATTGCAGCTGCTTGACAGAACTCTTCTTCGGTGAACAAAAATTTCACTCCGACAATTTTACGATCAAGTTCAAGCGCGCAATTGGCTTTGATTACCGCCTGTTTAATTTTTTCCAACTCCATAAATACTCCTTATTTATTGCTTGTTATAAAGAATATAAGTTCCATTAAAATGCTTGTTAAATTTATTCCTGAATTCGTCAGACTGGGTAACCTTCATCGCGTCCTTTACCCATTGGGTATTCATATCTTTTGCATTTACCACAAGCCCAATCGGATAATCCTTGTTAGTTATGTCATCATAGAGGAATTTATTTGGATCAAAGCCAGCCAGTCTCACTCTGTTAGCCATAGTAATTACGGCATCAACATCATTAATGCTTCTGATAGTCTGGGTAATCTCAGTTTCAATAATTTGTATGTTTTTAGGGTTGTCCTTAATATCAAGTATCGTGAAAAAGTTCCCCTTTTTTTCTCCAAGCGTGATTAATCCCATGCTTTTCAAGGTTTTTAAACTTCTATCCATATTTGAAGGATCTCCTGGAACTGCAATTTTGGCATTTTGAGGGAGTTCCTCAATGGTTTTATGTTTGGTAGAATAGACGGCTGTACGTGCATAGTAAGTATATGGCTCAGGCATTTGCAGGTTAGAATTGTTTTCTTTATTAAAGGTCTTGATCCATGGCAGGTGATTAGTAATCAGTCCATCTACATCACCGTCTTTAAGTGCGGTTGCCGGCAGCTGATTGGCATCAAACATGACTATTTTCACTTCATACCCCATAGGCGCGAGTCCTTCTTGCAGCCAGCCAACAATGGGTTCAATTGTTGAAACACAGGCTATTTTGAGCACTTTCTTTTCGGCTGGTGCTCCTTGCCCGCTGGTGTTTTTTTCCTGCTCGGCTGTGTTACTTGAACACCCTGCCAGTGACATCGCCAACACGGCAACAACCAAAATACAGATTAAGCTTTTCAG
This sequence comes from Sporomusa malonica, assembly GCF_900176355.1. Lineage (GTDB taxonomy): Bacteria > Bacillota > Negativicutes > Sporomusales > Sporomusaceae > Sporomusa > Sporomusa malonica. Next base: position 58,402 of record NZ_FWXI01000017.1, read on the forward strand.
ACTTCTTTTCATGCCTTACCCTCCAAAAATAATTATAATAATTTTTTATATAACCAATTCCCGACACTTTGAATAATTTGCACCATGATAAATAGTATGAATACCGAAGTGTAGAGAATAGAGTTATTAAAGCTTTGATACCCGTAATTGAGAGCTACCGCTCCCAAACCACCCGCACCAACGGCTCCTGCCATAGTACTTGCTGCAAGGTAGGTAATGGCGGTTAGGGTAGTAATGGAAATTAATGATGGAACAGATTCCTTGACCATTACCTTAAATATGATTTGCATATCAGAAGCGCCAAACGATCTGGCAGCCTCTATCAACTGCTTGTCCACTTCTTTAAAACTATTTTCAATTAAGCGGGCAATAAAGGGGGTTGCCGCTAAGGTCAGTGGTAAGATAGCCGCCTTTTCCCCGATTGTTGTCCCCACTACCAGCCGGGTTATTGGGGATATAGCCACAATCAGAATTAGCGCCGGAAACGAACGGATGGAATTTACAATGAAATCAAGCACCTTGTAAATCCTCTCCCTCGGACGCAATCCTTGAGGCCCATATAGCGTAAGCAGTATAGCCAAACCAAAACCGAGAATAGAAGCAATGATCATGGTGGCGGTAACCATCCGTATTGTCGAAAAAATAGCAGGAGCGATGATCTTATCAAAATATTTAAGTAATTCTATCCACAATTCACTGTCAGGCATTACTCCTCCACCTCAGTTAAGGCTTGATTGTTATTTTCAATAAACTCCCAAGCAACATTGTTATCGGCGAAATATTTCTTTACTGTATGAAAATGCTCATTCGGAATATTGATAATTAGTGATCCCAAGGTACTATTCTTATAACTCTCCATTTCGCCGCCTAAAATCATAAAATCGATGGAAAGCTCTCTCGCCATCTTGGTAATGACCGGCTTGGAAGACGTTTCATGTGAAAGAAGTATCTTAATATTGATGCCCTCTGACAATAACAACAAGTCTTTTTCACCAATAAGATTCTTAAGGGCCTCCGGCTGCTGTAAGAACATCTGTTCTACAGGGCCGTTTACTGCTAATTTTCCACTTTCCAGAATGGCTATCTCTTCACAGGTGCTGCGCAAAACTGACATTTGATGAGTGACAACAACAATGGTAATTCCCAGATCATGATTAATTTGATTTAAAAGAGTGGTTATGGATTTTGCTGTTTTCGGATCCAAGGCAGAGGTCGCTTCATCACACAGCAAGAGTTTGGGATTCATGGTCAGCGCCCGGGCAATGGCGACCCTTTGTTTTTGTCCTCCGGACAGCTCTTTGGGCATAGCATTAATTTTATCAGGAATATCAATCAACTCTAAGAGTTCTTTTACTTTGTGGTCAATGTAAGAGCTACTGTATTTCCAGCAGCGTAACGGCAGTGCAATATTTTCATACACCGAAAGCCTGGTTAGCAGTGAAAACTGCTGAAAAATCATGCCAATGTTCTTGCGAAACTCTCTTATGTCTTTTCCTGACAGGGATTTTACCTCCACGCCGTCAACACGCAAGCTTCCTTCATCATATGTTTCTAAACCATTGATACATCTAAGCAAAGTTGATTTACCGGCGCCGCTGCGTCCCACCAAGCCGTAGATCGTTCCTTGAGGAATATTGAGATTAATGCCCTGGAGAACCGGCAAATCACCAAAGGCTTTAGTAAGCCCCTTTATTTCAATCATACTGTAACTCCCTGTATGAAAAGTTGTATTTATTATCAAAGGAAAAATCATTTTTACTACTTTCATATTTTATATTCATATATCAATTTAGTCAATATAATCACAATATATTATCTATATATAAGGTTTTATAAATCAATTTGAAAACAAAAAAACCATCTCCTATGATTATTTCTATCACTGGAGATGGTTTTCTTCATCTAAAACAAGGAAAGCTGATTATCACCATACCCTTGCTTATAGCCTTTAATAATATCTTCCATTTTGTAGAGAATGCCCAACCTGTCACATTCTTTTTGGAATAACTGCCACAGCGCCTTTGCGTTTGGCGATCGGCACTCATACGCATTGACAAACTGCTTTACGTACTTTTGTTTAAGCCCTGGAAAGTTCTCATCAAGCCTTTTATAATACCACTCTCTCTGGTTTTGTCGCAAGGTTACTCCAAAAGCTGGATAGATAAACTTTGCTCCATTTTTATATGCAAGATAAATAATTTCACTTATATTTTTATCATTATCCTCTAGAAACGGCAGCACTGGCATAAGCAGTATCCCAGTAAAAATTCCATTTGATGCAAGCTCCTTAATGGCCGCAAATCGCCTTGATGATTCTGCCGCATAAGGCTCTATCTTTTTACAAAGTTCATCCTCAGCAGTAGTGATTGTGATTTTTATAAGCACAGGTGAATGGCTGCTTATCGCCTTCAGCACATCAATGTCTCTTGTTATCAGATCACTTTTGGTAGCAATGGATATCCCAAAACGATGGGCATTTATTAGCTCTAATGCACCTCTGGTTAAACGATATTCCTTTTCAAAAGGGTTATATGGGTCGCTCATAGCCCCTGTTCCGATGACCCCAGTCCGACGTTTTGATGCAAGCTCACGTGCAATTAAGGTAAGAGCATTCTCCTTTGCCCTTACCTCATCGAAATTCTCTACCCGATAGCATTCACTGCGGCTGTCACAGTAGATACAACCATGACAACAGCCTTTGTAAATGTTCATGTTATAGTTCTTGCCAAACCACGCGTTACCCGTCTCATAGCCGGAAATAATTGATTTTGCTGGTATGAATTCCATATCGTAAACCCTTTTCGTCAAGAATCTTTTACTCAATAGCCTTTTTAATAATTATTGTAGCTTGCTCCTTGCCTTCTGCGCCCCCATGAGTATAGCCCACAACATCAAAGTGTTCGCCAAGATGTTTGGCCAAGGTTTCATAGTTTGCTGCTTTCCCGCGCATGCAGGAAGACAAATGCACCACATCCACACCATTTTTGAGCATCATCTCAATTTTATGTTCAATATCGCCGCCAGCGTGAGAAAAAGTGACAAGCTCTATATTATCCCCATATCTCGCAAAAGCGTCCTTCCGCTGAAAAAAAGCGTTAAGGCAGCCTTTGCCTGTGCAACGCTGCATGGTTTCTTCCCTGACTAGTATAGCAATTTTCATAATGCCTCTTTATTACATTTATTATCTCATTTAGTCGTCCAGTAGAATTTTTAACATTTTATCGCGATGGTTAGTAAACTCTTTCATAATCAAATAATGCTCTGTTTGCTCGTAATCCAGCTGTCTCATGCCGGACTGGGTAAGTTGTATGATCATGCTGTCTGGATACGCCATAATTATCGGGGAATGTGTCGCAATAATAAGTTGCGAGTTTTGTTGAACCAATTCGTGAATACGAGTAATCAGTGCCATTTGCCGTACAGGTGATAAAGCCGCTTCTGGTTCATCCAGAATATACAGCCCATTGCCACCCAATCTGTTTTGAAACACAGCAAAAAAAGATTCTCCATGAGACATCTGATGCAGAGATTTGCCGCCATATGATGTAATAATTTGATTGCCCGGGCCGCCAGTCGCATCAAGTTGCTCAATCGTTGTTGCCAGATTATAAAAACTCTCTGCCCGGAGAAAAAATCCGTCACGCGGGCGCTTTATTCCTTTAACTAACCTTACATATTCATTAAGCTCGGAGTGGGAGGCCTGCGTAGTAAAGGTAAAATTAGCGGTTCCGCCTTCGGCATTAAAACCCCAGGCAACTGCGACCGCCTCCAGCAAGGTAGACTTGCCTGTCCCATTTTCTCCTACAATAAATGTTACCCGCGGATGAAATTCCAGTTCATGTAAATCACAAAGGGCTGGCAAACAAAACGGATACTCATCAAATCGTGCGACCTTATCCCGCAATAGCTGAACACTGCGAATATATTGCTGAGCTTTATGCAACATACTGTCACACACCCATAACCTGCACTCGGCTGTGCCGGACAAGTGCCCATACTTTGGCAGTAATATTAATAAACCCTTCCTTATGAGTGTCCGGACTGAACTGATCCATGGTTGCCACCTCTTAACTTTGTGCTTTTGTTGACGACAGTACCACCGTCCTCAAGGCTACTACGGGAGCCTTAGAGCAGGTTAGTCATCGGATAAAAAAGTTGCCTAGATGCTGCAGTAGTATATAATAAAAGAAATATAATATACATATAGGGTGATTTTATGAGCTTTAATGATAAGGTCTATGAATTTGTCCGTCAAATTCCTGAAGGAAAGGTTGCTTCTTATGGTCAGATTGCTTTCATGACTGGGAGCTGGCGAGCCTCCCGCGCGGTGGGTTATGCGCTGCACCGCAATCCCTACCAAGGGAAAGTCCCTTGCCACAGAGTGGTTTTTAAAGATGGCAGACTCGCAACAGGCTTTGTATTTGGCGGTAAGGATGTACAACGACAATTGCTTGAGTCAGAGGGCGTGGAGTTTACCGCCGACGGGCGTGTGGCTATGGATAAATGTTGCTGGCAGCCTGATCAGGGCTGCTGCTGCCCCTGATATTCAAACTCTGGCGTACCACCCAAATGGTAATAGTACTCCATTAACTCCAATGTCCGCTCCCGCAAGCGGTCTTTCTGAGCGCGAAGCTCCTGGATACCGCCTAATGTACCCAGTTTCCGGTCATTTAGCAAGCTAGCACGTACAAATTCTGTTTCATTAATATGCCACTGCAGCCAGCCGACCTGGGCATCTACAAGCATGTCTTTCTGCTGACGGTCAAGCTTAGATAGTAGTTTTTGATACACAGCGTTTAGTTCTTTGTCCCATAGTTTTACGTACTTTCCTTCCAACTCGGCATAGTCCATCGTAGTGTAAGCCGCTTTCTGTTCAATCAGGTAGTCTCTGTCAAGGAAATTTTGCGCCATCTGTTTCGAAAAATTGCCAGAATAATCATAAGCTCCGCTTTTCGCAGAAACAACGCCGCCCCAGCTTAGCAGCAGACAAATCAGCAGTGCACTGGTCACTTTGATTACATTTTTATACATCTACTCTCTCCGCCTTTCCCTGAGTCATTTTTTTTTGCGGGACCCGGACGTCTAAGGATTTTTCTCTTAATACCGTTTTTATCATTGCCTGCGCATTTAATCGAAAGGCATTGACCGGCTGCTCCAGCCTGCTTTGTTCATCGCGAAAGGCCTTTTCATATTCGGCTAAAATCTTGGCTTCAGTATATCCTTGTTCAGATAAATGAAGAATAAAAGCTTTTGTTTCTTCTATCGCCGAGATACAGTTTTCCCAGTAGCCTAACATATCCTCTTTACTTACCTGACCAAAGTGCGGCGAAATGATGTGACGGGGATTTGTTGCCTGACATTTATAAGCGGAAGCAATGGCCTCAGAATAACTGGTTATAAAGGCAGAATAAATCTTTCCTGATTTACTCATGCAGCCTGTCGTTTCGCATGGAAATAACGTCTCATTGTCAATTAAAAATGACAATGAGCATTTAGTGTGACCGGGGGTTTCTAGCACCCTAATACTTGATCCGCCTAAATCCAGTATATCTCCATCACGGATGCATTCATCCACCTTCAGCAGCTCATCGTCATATTCCGTTAAGACACCAGAACCATAAATCGTGGCAGCCTGCCTGCCAAGCTCTTTAATCGTCTTTAATGCATTTTGCCTGGTCAAAATTCTTTTGGCATGTTCGGCTCCATAAACCTTACTATTAGGCCACTCCTCTTTCAAATAAGGGATAGCACCGATGTGGTCATAGTGGGAATGGCTGATAAGAATATAATTTAGTGCCCTATTATTGAGGGCCTGCTTGATATTGCTGATTAAATTTGCTGCACAATATCCCATACCACAATCAATTAATGCTGTTTTTTCTTCCCCCACTATTAAAAAGGAGATGCCGCCTTGGCCACCTGTTACATCCACAACATTATTCATTCATCATCACCTATTGTCACTTGCAATTTTTGAAATACACTGGAACTCATAATTCCAGGTAAATAAGCCAGTATCTTACTCTTAATTGAACATAACCTGAACCTTGAGGTCAGTATATCATTTTTGGCGGCAGCTAGCGACCTTTTTTATTTAATATTTTGTTTGACATAATTGGTTATAATTGATACATTCTTACTTAATATTAATTATAACCATATTATAGTTACAGTCTAGGGAGGGGCATATACCTGTGAAGCAAAAAGACATAAAGATTGTAGTCTCTGGCGATATATGCGTAAATGTACATCAATGGACAACAAGATACCAATGCAAGTCCGGGTTTAACTGGCAGTATTTTCCGCAATTGCACCACAATGTAAAGAGTGGCGCCGCATTGTTGCTGGCAAAGTTTGTCTCCTTAGCAACAGGAGCGGCCATCTGTTCACCCCGCATCCAAATTAACGGCGAGAGCTTGCCGCCGGAAATTCTGCGTTCCACTTTGGAACTAGAGCTTTTTCCTGTAACCAATCTTGAAAAAGATACCAGTAAAGTATATCGAATAGCCAATTTTCTTGGCTTTACCGGACCGGTTTCCGGCTTACCGGCATTGCTCCCGATTGTCGATGATGCTGTAAATGCCGGGCTGGTTATACTGGATGATAACAATGACGGTTTTAATTTACACGAAGAATACTGGCCTCTCGCCTTAAAGTCACCTGATACATCACCGATTGTTATTTATAAAACAAATAATCCCACCAGCTCAAATCCCCTTTGGAAGCAAATAGAGAACTTCCATCTGAATAATACAATTGTGGTTATCTATGGCAATGACTTACGGGCCAAAGGAGTTAATATAAGTAAAGGTCTTTCCTGGGAAAAAACTGCGTTGGACTTTGTCTGGCAGATTAATAATAACCCCAATCTCACCTTTCTCGCCAAAGCCTGTCATCTCGTCGTACCGCTTGGGCTGGAAGGTGCTATATATTATCAAAATGACGGAGCAGCAGCCGAATCCCGGTTATTCTTTATGACAAATGAATTTGAGGGCAGTTTCATCAAAGAATCCCAAGGCAAAATGTACGGGCTTGCGTCCTGTTTTGTAGCCGGCCTCGCTCATAGTATTGTTGCCGGAATGCACGTCCAGGAAGAGCTAGGCAAGTCAATTGCGGAAGGAATTCGCGAAGGGATTGTTGCTGCCCAAAAATACTATACTTACGGTTTTGGCGCAAATGTCGAGAAAAGCGAATTTCCCAATCCCTTACTCTTTGTTGAAGGCGAGAATGATTTTATCTATAAAGAGCAGATACAGGATGTGCCGATTCGCAATTCAAATAACCCAAAATGCCAGGCCTGCTGGTACATAATTAAGGATAAAAGCTCCACTGGTTTGTCCGAGATTGCATATGACATCGTAAAAAATGGAGAAAAAAGCGCGCTTAAATTCATTCCAATTGCCAAGTTCGGTAATTTAATCACAGTAGACAGAACAGAAATTGAGAGCTATCGCAGCATTAAAAACTTAATCCTGGAATATATTTCTGCCAAAAACATTGTCCGCCCACTATCCATCGCTGTGTTTGGAACCCCGGGCTCCGGAAAGTCGTTTGGCGTTACAGAGGTTGCTTCCAGTATTGCTCCCAATTTGATTCAAAAACTGAACTTTAATCTTTCACAGCTGCAAAGCCTGCCTGACTTAATTGCCGCCTTTCACAAAGTGCGGGATCTTTCCCTTGAGGGTAAACTTCCCCTTGTCTTCTTTGACGAGTTTGATTCATCCTTTAACGGACATCTGGGCTGGTTAAAATATTTTCTGGCACCGATGCAGGACGGAGTATTCCGTGAAGGAGATTCCCTGCATCCGCTTGGTAGAGCTATTTTCGTTTTTGCCGGAGGCACGAGCAATACCTTTACTGAGTTTTGCGGCGAAACGCTTCACGATGAGTCAGAGTACAAACAATTTTTTAAGCAGTTTCAAAGTGCCAAAGGGCCGGACTTTGTCAGCCGCCTGCGCGGCTATGTCAATATTTTAGGGCCAAACCAAACAGATGAGCATGGGGATCACTTATTTATCATTCGCAGAGCCATGTTACTCCGTTCACTGTTAGAACGCAAAACACCGCATCTTATCAATGAACGCAGGCAAGCTCAAATCGATGACGGGGTGCTGCGTGCCCTTCTTAAAGCACCAAGATATAAGCATGAATCAAGATCAATGGAAGCCATCTTAGAGATGAGCAGGCTGTCAAATGCGAGAAAATGGGAGCAATCCCATCTGCCCCCCAAGGAGCAGTTAAAACTCCATGTAGATGAAGAGCAGTTTTCACGTCATCTAATGCAAGATGCATTTTATAGTGAAAAAATCGAACAGCTGGCCATGGATCTTCATAATAAATATGTTCTCCTGCGCGAAGAACCTCACAACCCGAATGTATGCTGCATCCAGCCCTGGGATGAGCTGAATGAAGACCGCAAAAATTCTGCCCGCAATCTGATAAAGCATATCCCTAGCGCCTTGCGTAAAATAAACTATGACGTTGTCTCTGTAAAGGATAAGCCGGAAGCAATTGAGTTTACGGAGAGGGAATTGCAGATATTGGCAGAATATGAGCATAAACGCTGGTCTCTGGAAAAGAAGGAAGCCGGCTGGAAATATTGCGACACACTGGATGAGCAGAAAAAATTGCATCCTTTCTTGATCCCCTGGGACAGTTTAACTACCGTATTCCAAAACAAGCTTATTGAAAATGTTAAATACTGGCCTGTGGTTCTGACAAACTCAAACTTTGCGATTGAGCGGCTTAAGTCTTTATGCTATTGCGAAGCTCAACAGCTCGAACAATAGCATAAACAAGTCACAGCTTGCGAGCCTTTGGCAATGTTGGAAGTCAATGTAACAGGATAAAAAATGCCCTGCAGTTTATTCGGTTATAAACTGCAGGGCATAATTATATGTTTAACTACCGCTCTTCCCGGTTATAAGGAATACCCAGCGCTTCTGGTGCAGCCACCCGCCGCTTTTTTGTCTCCCGGGTAACAACAATTAAAACAATGATGGTAATGGCGTAAGGCAGCATCTTAAGAAAAAAAGACGGTATGAGAATCCCAAAGTTTTGCATATGAAAACCCAGTACGTCGATTGTACCAAATAAAAAACTACCAAGAAAGGCTTTGATCGGATGCCAGGTGGCAAATATCACGAGGGCCACAGCAATCCAGCCACGGCCTGCTGTCATGTTCTCAAGCCAGGAGGGTGCATAAGCTAAGGACAAATACGCTCCTGCCATGCCGGCAAGCATCCCGCCGATAACAACGAAAAGATAACGTACTGCAAACACGTTAATCCCGGCAGTGTCGGCTGCCCCCGGATTCTCACCTACGGCTCTCAGCTCAAGCCCTTTTCGTGTACGGAATAAGAAAAACCACAGGAAGGCTACCAAACCATAGCTAAGATAAACAAGCGCGTCGTGTTGAAATAGGATTGTGCCAATGACCGGAATCTGGCCGAGCCCTGGTAAGGCAAAAGTTTTAAAGGTGTTGGTCAAAGGAACACCAATCAGGGATTTACCGATATAACCACTTAAGCCGGTTCCAAAAATGGTCAACGCCAGACCGCTAACAACCTGGTTCGCCCGAAGAGTAATAGTTAAAAAGGCGTGGATGAGGGCCATTACCCCCCCGGCAACTACGGCGGCCAGCAAACCTAGCCAGGGATCAGCGGTGTGCATAGCAACCATAAAGCCGGTAACCGCCCCCACCAACATCATTCCCTCGACACCAAGGTTCAATACACCGGCAAGCTCGGTAACCATTTCCCCTAAAGCGGCGAGGAGAATGGGCGTGCCAGCAATGATTCCTGTAGCCAATATAGCGACCCAGACTGATTGCTCCATCATGAACTCCTCCCTTTCTTAGGCCCGGTTAACCGATACTGTACAAAGATTTCTCCGCCAACCACAAAGAACAAGATAGCTCCCTGCAGCATGGCTACCGTCGCAGCCGGAAACCCGCTAGTTTGAATACTAAAGCCGCCGACCAACAGCCCGCCAAAAACAAAGGATACTAGAACAATGGCAAAGGGATGAAGTCGGGCCAGCCACGCAATGATAATAGCAGAATAACCATACCCTGGTGAAATTCCATGTTGGAGTCGTTGAGTAATACCTGAAACCTCAGTCATACCCGCTAGGCCAGCCAAACCACCGCTAACAAACATGACCAACAGGATATTTCTTACATGATTCATTCCCGCGTACTGGGCCGCGGCAGCACTCTCCCCGCTCACCCGAATCTCAAACCCCCAACGGGTGTACCGCAATACAATATAGACTACAAATACCGCCAGCAATGCCAATACGATTCCCCAATGAATACGGGTAACCCCGAAAGCAGGTAGAATTGCGCCCTCGGAAAAAGGCGCGGTAATGGGAAAACCGAGCCCCTTCGGATCTTTCCATGGACCATAAACCAGGTAATCCACCCAGAGTATACCAATATAGTTGAGCAGTAACGTCGTTATTGTCTCATTGACTTTAAAATAGGCCCGGGGAATAGCCGGTAATAGTCCCCATAATCCTCCCATGAGAAACCCTGCCAAAAGCATAGCAGGTATTAGCAGCCAAGCCGGCCACTGGGGATAGGTCAGGGCTACCCAAGTCGCACCAAAGGCTCCCATATAGAGTTGTCCTTCTGCGCCGATGTTCCACAGCTGCATGCGAAATGCCAGCGAAACGGCTAAACTGGCAAAAATGAGCGGCACTGCCTTTACAACTGTCTCAGAAAGTCCATAAACTGACCCAAAAGCCCCTGTAAACATCAACTGGTACACCTGAAGCGGATCTTTACCTGTCAGTGCAATAAATACACCGGCAAACGCCAGACCGATAACGATCGACAAGAGAGGCACTGCCACTATCATATGTTTCGAGACTGTGTCCCGTTTTTCAAACCGCATTATTCGTCACCCTCTTCTCCCCAGCCATCATCAGTCCCACATCTTCAACCGATACCTCATGGGGATTGACAACTCCCATTAAAACGCCCCGGTGAAGCACCGCTAACCGGTCTGACAAAGCAAACAATTCATCAAGTTCCTCTGAAATAAGTAAAATTGCTTTACCGGCAGCCCGCTCTTTAAGCAGTAACTGACGTACCGTATCCATGGCTCCCACATCCAGCCCACGCATTGGATACACAACTACCAGCAGGCGAGGATCTGCCGTAATTTCCCGGGCTAACAATAGCTTCTGCAGGTTTCCTCCTGACATCATCCTGACAGGATTAGCTATGTTTGCAATTTTTATTTCAAAACTTTGAATGGCCTGCTGAGTCTCTGCAAGGGCTGCTTTCCAGTTAATAAGCCAGCCGTTTTTTGCATAGCTCTTTAGTACATAGTTGTCTACCGCATCTAGGCCAGGAACCAACCCAGTTCCCAGTCGATCTTCTGGCACATAGCTAACACCGGCTTCTATGAACTCTTTAGGACCGCCTGCCGAAAGGTCAATTCCCTTAACCAGCCGCCTGCCTGCCTCCAGGTTTCGTAGCCCGGTCGCCACCTCTGCCAGTTCACTTTGGCCATTTCCGGCTACGCCGGCGATCCCCAAAATTTCTCCTTCATGAATGTCGAGCGATAGTTCCTTGATAGCTAACTGACCCCGATTATTTAAACAGGAAATTTGGTCCAGTTCTAATAATTTCTCGCCTAGTACGACCGGATTCTTGGTATAGTCAACAGTCACGCTCTTTCCAACCATCATTCGGGTTAACAACTGTTCATTGGCCATTTCAGTTCTGGTTTGGCCTACCGACTTGCCACCGCGGAGAACGGTGATGGCATCAGTTCCTTCCAGCACCTCACTCAGCTTATGCGAAATAACAATAATGGCCTTCCCTTGTCTAGCCATCAGCCTGAGTGTCCGGTACAGGTCGCTTGCTTCCTGCGGAGTCAATACCGCTGTCGGTTCATCCAAGATCAAGATCTCGGCCCCGCGGAACAAAGCCTTGAGAATCTCTACACGTTGCTGTTCTCCCACGGTTAATTGCCATACCTTGGCAGCAGGGTCAATATGCAAACCATATTTCTGACAAAATTCTCCGACTTGTTTCTCAACATTGTTCTTGTTGAAGATTCCTCCCTGGCCCCGAAGGCCAAGTGTAATGTTTTCAGCTACTGTAAAGGATTTAATCAGTTTAAAATGTTGGTGAACCATGCCGATGCCATAGGCGACAGCACCTTTCGGAGAACGAAGGTCGACCTTTTTTCCGTAAAGATAAATATCCCCTTCATCTGGTTGGTATAGACCAGTCAAAATGCTCATGAGCGTGCTTTTCCCTGCCCCATTCTCTCCAAGCAGCGCATGAATTTCGCCTTTATTAATAGTTAAGCTGACGCTATCATTTGCAATTACTCCTGGAAACCGTTTAGTTACATTTATCATTTCCACCATTGGAATTGCCACTACACTAACCACCCTTCTGGATTAACTTGATCCTTGGCGGCGGGCACTTTAGTCAAATGCCCACCGCCAATCATCCAGCTTCTCCATAGAGCCTGTATTTGTTCAGTACTTGTGCTCTTAACATCAGAGAAGGCCGTTTCTATTACAAAACGGCCTCCACAGCTCTCTATTTCGAAATGGTTCCTTCTACACCTTGTACAAACCAGTTAAACTCAAGCATTTCCTTATCAGCCATTTTTTGATTGGCTTGAACTTTTACATTACCTTGCTGGTCTTTAATAGGGCCTGTAAATACATCCCACTGTCCCTTAACGATTTCGTCTTTCTTCTTGGCGATCATAGTTTTGGTATCTTCGGCAACCATTGGCCCATAAGGTCCAAGGTCAACGATGTTATCAGACATAGGTCCCCAATATTGCTCAGACTTCCAGGTTTTATCCAGGACGGATTTAACTGTCTTCACGTAATAGGGTCCCCAGTTCCACACCGGACCAGTCAAAATAGCTTTGGGAGCAAAGTTGCGCATATCGGTGTTATACGATACTGCAAATTTACCTTTTTCTTCTGCTGCTTGCATCGGAGCAGGAGTGTCTTGATGCATAGTGATCACGTCAGCCCCTGTATCAAGCAGGCTCTTAGCGGCATCCTTTTCAGTAGCTGGATTGTACCAGGTATTGGTCCAGACTACTTTTACCTTGGCATCAGGGTTGACGGCTTGTACGCCCAGGGTAAACGCGTTGATACCACGCACAACTTCGGGGATCGGGAAGGCGGCTACGTAACCGATGGTATTGCTTTTGGTTTGTTTGCCGGCGGCAATACCCGATAAGTAGCGGGCCTGATACATTCTACCGAAATATGTTCCTACGTTATTGGCTGTTTTAAAGCCGGAGCAGTGTAAGAATGTAACATCGGGGAATTTCTGAGCTACTTTTTGCACATAATCCATGTAACCGAAGCTAGTAGCAAAAATGATTTTATTGCCCTTCATTGCAAGTTCTGTGAGTACCCGCTCTGCATCAGCCCCTTCGGGAACTGACTCAACAAACGTGGTCTCAATATTGGGCATGTCTTTTTCTAATTGCTTACGCCCTTGATCATGAGCATATGACCATCCCGCATCGCCAACCGGCCCAACATAAATAAATGCTACCTTCACCTTTTCCGCTTTTGCGGGCTGGTTTTCCGTCGGCTTTTGTCCACCACACCCTGCGATCAGGATGGCTAAGACCAATAGCGCAACCAGCAACAACAGTCCAGTCTTCCGTTTTCCCTGCATTGTCACCATATCTCCTCCTGTTAAAATACGATTGCCACTCGCTCTATGTAAAGGATTAACCCAGAGCAGCCCCCAAAAATACAAAAAACCAGGCAAGACAAGTCAGCACTCAACCTTGAGAGCGGACCTCCTGCCGGGCTTTTCCACGGTTTCCCATAGAATAGGATTCTTCCACTCATAGTAAGGGCATTTACGGTTCCCTTGTAGAAACTCCCAGACCATATCTCCAGGATTATACGAGCCAGTATTCAAGTACAAATTAAAATCAAAATATCTGTTTTCGCATTTGAGTATACCGCATAATATGGCAAATGTCTATAGATATTATCAAGAATTTGGTAACAGGGTCATCAAGTATTCTTTCCACTACTTTGGGAATTATCAGTAGTCTTCTTGGAGTCTGTCGGCATTCAAAAATATTATAACCGCATAAGCGAGTCAATAAGCAAAGCTAGGACTATTGTCCTATGTATTCAATTCATTTATTATACGATATGATTTATAAGAAGAGTATAGGAGGATGGAGGATGGTAATAGAACTACAGACAATGAACGATGCGATTAATCAGATTTGTCTGCTTAAAACCACAATGGCTAAACGGGGATACACGGAAGAGGAAGTAGCGTCGTTTACCCATAACATAATTGGACATAAGTCAATTGATGAGTTGAATATTCATGAGTGTGATGATTTGATTTGTTACTTGGATATTTATTTATCATTTGATAAGAAACTAAGAGCTTAGTTGAAGCGTCCTCCAGGGCGCTTTTCTTTATGCCCATCGCCAAGCGATGGACTATTATTTTTTAAGGGGGCCATATTCTCCGGTTATGGCCGAATTAACAAAGAATTAACAGATTAAGTACCGTGACTTTATTATACTTAACATAGAAACGCTAAGACACTTGGAGAGGTTAAGTAGTTATGCTAATACACACCAAAAAGCACAAAATGTTATCGAATACCTCGATTCGATCTGCCCTGGTACTTATCGTTCTTCTGATAGGATTTACCCTTGCAGCTTCTATCTATTTGAATACTTTTACGAATGATATGTACGAAATTAGAAAAACCGAGCTGCAACATATAGTGTCCTTAGCCCAAAACGCCATCAAGCCCATTCTTGCCCGGAAACACCTTGGAGAAATAAGCCTCGGTGATGCACGTCTGCAAGCAGCAGAGATTATTAACCGTTTTATTTACTTTGATGAAATGGGCCCCAATTATGTCTTTCTTGCCTCCTATGAAGGCTACACCCTCGTAAATCCACTTGAACCTGATACTGTGGGTACTTACGAGATGCAGCGCCAAGACCTTGACGGTTTAATGATCACGAAAGAACTGCTCCAAACAGCTAAGTCAGGCGGAGGATTTGTCCTCTATTACGAATCCCGAACCCCAGGTGAAATTCCGCAAAAAAAGCTATCTTTTGTTATCGGCCTGCCAGAGATTGAATGCTATCTGGGAACAGGTATGTATGTCGGGGATATCGACCGTACCTACAACGCTCTTTTAGAAAAATTGCTTTTCTCAGGGATCATAATCTTAGTTATAATAGGCTTCCTTCAATATTATTTCATGCGCCCGCTTCTCTACGGATTTAACACTCTGCTAAGGGCGTTTGGTGACTTTCGGGCAAATCCCAAATCTCAACCTATTATTAGTCGGCAGTCGTACGCCAACGGAACCGAAGCGGATGTTCTTATAAATAGTTTTCTTGAACTAACCAATGAGTTACTGATACATCGGAAAAACATCGAAAAAAGTGAAGAAAAATTTAGGTTAGCCGCCCAGTCTGCAAATGATGTAATATGGGATTGGGATGCAGACAAGAGAGAAACCTCGTGGTCTGATAAGATGAGAGACATCTTGGGTCATTATCCAGATGGAAAAAATGCGCATTTCGAAATAATTGAGGATTGGATTCATGCCGATGATCGCCAACGCCGCCGTCTAGCGCTTTTAGAGCATTTTACCGAAAAAAGTGAATTCTATCTTTGCGAATATCGTATAATCATACCATTTACAAGCGAAAGACGCTGGCTGCTAGCTAAAGGCAAATCCGTACAGAACAGCGAGGGAGTGCTAGTACGCATAGTTGGCACATTGACTGATATAACTGAACCTAAGCTTCGTGATGAGCAAATTTACCATCTAGCCTATTATGATTCACTAACTAATCTGCCAAATAGGTCTTACCTTACTGAACGACTTTCGGCCGAGCTGGAGGCCTCCGCAATGGGAGATGTGGCTGGTGCACTTATGTTCCTCGATCTAAATGAGTTTAAAAGAGTAAATGATCTATTTGGTCACTCCCGTGGTGACCAATTATTAGTACATGTGGCCAATCGATTGGGGTCTGTACTAGGAGACCGTGGGTTACTCTTACGGCTCGGCGGAGATGAGTTTGTTATCCTTGCTCCGAACCTCTCAGGAGCTGCTGCTGAAGCTCTTGCTCAAGAAATTGTTAACGAGAGCACCTATCCTTATAGCTACCAAGATGAGACCTTCTTCGTCTCTGTCAGCATCGGTATCGCCCTCTATCCTGAAGATGGTTGTGATCCTGATACATTGTTAGTTAAGGCTGACACAGCTATGTATCACGTGAAAGAATCCCCGTCCAAGGGCTACTCCCGGTTTCACCCTTCCATGCAAGAAGTGGCTCTCAAAAAGATCCGGCTAGAAAACTTATTGTCAAAAGCCATTGACCGTAATGAGCTAGAGGTTTATTATCAACCCCAAATTGACCTGGTAAGTAACCGTCCAGTAAGTATTGAGGCCTTATTACGCTGGCAAAGACCGGGTAAAGGACACACCCAACCAGCTGATTTTATCCCAATAGCTGAAGAAAGCGGACTGATTATACCCATTGGTGCCTGGGTGCTAATACAAGCCTGCAATTTTTGCCGTCATCTTCACAGTCTAGGACTCGAGGATATATACGTTACTGTGAACATTTCGACCAAACAAGTAGAACAGCCAAACTTTATTAGAACTGTTGAAGATATTCTTGCCGAAACAGGCTTACACCCTCACCAGCTTGAGCTTGAAATCACGGAATCATTGTTCATGAACTCTTTTGATGCCTGTATTCAGAAGTTTAATCAGTTAAAAGCTATGGGATTAAGGCTGGCATTGGATGATTTTGGAACCGGTTATTCCTCATTAACCTATTTGCGACACCTCCCGATTGATACCCTGAAAATGGACAAAGACTTTTTACAAGAACTCCATACCGAGAATTTTTCTATCGTTGAAGCCATCATTAGGTTAGCCCATATTCTTAACATCAAGGTTGTTGCCGAAGGCGTGGAAGTACCCGAACATGTCAGTTTTTTATGTAATGTTCTCTGCGATCGAGCCCAGGGTTACCTTTTCTGCAAACCAGTTAGTGAACAAGAAGTCATCGATTTTTTATCTCAATTTCAACGAGTTGCTGCGTCTACATCAAAGTAAAATAGCTGGCTCCTGCCAGCTATTTAGCATATACCTTTCGAAACCGTTCCACTCTCTGCATCCTCCGGGTTACTAGCGGGGAATAGCTACTAATTCTAGCTGTTTTGCAGTTTCTCGTATAATATCATAGTCGCGATCATCGGCAGGTACAAATCCTTTAACAAGATCTTGACCATATATCCCTAACGCTTCCTTGTCTTCTTTAGCCACGTTTAGGAAGGAATGTTTAATTTTTTCTAACAGAGTTGGGTTTATTCCCTCTCTATACGCCCAAACAGAACCAGGAATATTAGCCGACGTATAGATAATTCGATAATCTTTCTCCCCGATAATACCCTTTTCTCTAAGGCTGAATAAAACAGCATCAGATACGGCAGAGGCATCCACGGTTCTTTTTTTTACAGCCAATATCGCAGAGTCATGCGTATTGGTAAAAATCACCTCTGACATATCCTTTTCGACATCAACCCCGTGTTGCCTTAATATCGCTTTGGGAATTAAATGTCCGGAAGTAGAACTTCGGTCAGTAAATGCTAGGCGACGACCAATCAGTTGTTCTACCGAGCTGATTGGACTTTCCGGATGAACAATAATTACACTATGATAGACTGTTCCTGTACGAATATTGTCCTCGACTGCGAAAGCTCTTGCCATGGCTCTATCGTGTGCAAGTACGTATGAAAAAGGGCCAAACCAGGCAATATCTAAATTTCCTTTAGCCATTTCATTTATAATGCCATTGTAATCATGAGAAACGAAAAGTTCTACTTTCCAATTAGTCTTTTTCTCTAAATAGGTTATTAGCTTATCAAATTGATCTCGGGTCTTTGCAACACTTTCGACAGGCACTGCTCCAATCCGTAAAACAGGACGCAAATCAGCGATATTGGCTTTGCTAGATTCATGAAATCCATAAGCTCCTAAAATGATAATCGCAGCAGTTAATAAAATCACCAAGAAAACGGTTAGATGTTTATAGTTCATCTCATTGTCCGTCCTCCAATTCACAATAAAATCGTGTTCGTATTTATTGTACCAAAAGAGTTGCAGCTCTTTTGTTAAGTATTAATTAACTTATTACTGTTTATCCGGTCTCACTAAATTTTGACACGGAAGTGAGCTGCAAGATATTCAAAAACTCGTGTAAATTGTAATTATTGATAACAATTTTAAGGAGGATTGCCATATATTGTCGTAGAATATATTTAAAAACCATATAAGGGAGGATGACAATGAATAAACATCGCTGGATCCTCAAAGAAAGCTGGTCTGTGGAACAGGGACAGAGACTTATCTTTAAAGACTCCCCGGGAAATATACATATGATTGATGCAACAATTACTAAAGATACTGACGAAGTTATTAGTAAGGTTCAAGCTGAACGATGGTCCACAAGCGAGTTACTACATTTCTTAAACCAATACTCAAATACCGCATAAGCAAAAAACAAAGATCTCGTTTACCTTACAACGAGATCTTTGTTTTTTCACTTTTCTCTAGGCAACATCTCTGTTTCCAGAATTGACGAGACTTATTGTTTACTAGCATACTCTCTAGCCGTAAAATAAAGATTAGCTGATTAAGCTCGATTTTTTTCTTCAACTCAGGTATAGAAAAAAAACTAATCTTGTCAATCTCTGGGAATAGCTCCTCTTGTCCCGAATTAGGTGGCCATTCCAACTTAAACATATTGCTTTGCACTGGCAACGTGGTGTCACAATCACCCTCAAAAGCCCAGGCGTGAATAGTTCTTCCATGATGACCTTTCGTACTTCCAAGGTAGATCAAATTGGCTACAGGAGGAGCAAAGCCTGTTTCTTCTCTAAATTCACGAAAAGCTCCTGCTAGGATGGTTTCTCCAGCTTCGACGTGCCCTTTCGGAATCCCCCAGTATCGATCATCTTTATCGCAATAATATGGCCCACCCGGATGTGCTAACAATACTTCTAACTGCCTGTTCTTAATCCTATACATTAACAAACCTGCACTCAACCTATTTTGCATAGAGCATCACTCCTTTCCTGCCTACTACCTTAATCTAAAACTATACTACTATTTTATAGTAGCATGTGTGCAAAAAAATAAGTTAAAGCAGTGTTAATTCTAGCTTAAAAAGGAAGAAGTCCTTTGCTTTCAACAGAAAAACAAGAAGCGCTAAACTATAGGCAACAAGCCAAGAAGAGCGGTTTCTATTGCTCAAAATTTCGAACTTGTTTAATGGTTTTTTATACAGCTTTTTATTGCTTTCTCAAATATATCAAAGGCGGAGGATAATTGTTCTTTTGTTACAATTAGAGGAGGATGCCAGGTAATACAGTTCCCCGCTGATATCTTAAATGACAGGCCATGCTCCAGGCAATAGTAGAGTATTCTTTCTGCAAGGTTATCAGCTTTTTCCTTTGAGGTTCGATCTTTAACAATTTCAAAAGAAATTAATAGACCGGCTATGCGAAAGTCGCCTATACATTGATATTTGCTATAAAGAACAGCAGAGCGTTGTGCTGCAAAAGCCGACTGTGCTCTACAGTTTTCCAACAGATTATTTTCATCAATATAGCGAATGACGGCACAAATGGCAGCACAGCCTGCTGCCGGTTTCTCGTGGGTGTAATGGCCAAGCGAGATATCTGCTGCATAATCATATTTAGATTTGGTAAGAACAGCGGCCTGAGGAATCAAGCCTCCGCCGAGCCCTTTGCCAAGCACAAGGATATCTGGCTCAATACCAAAGTTCTGGTGTACATAAAACTCGCCACTTCTCCCTAATGCTGTGGGGATTTCATCAAAAATCAGTAGTATACCCTCTTGATCACAAATCTTCCGGAGTCTTTGGAAGTAAGCCTGCGGTGGAATATGGGTATCTGTTGCCCGTATGGGCTCCAGCAATATTGCCCCGATATCGCCTTCATTTTTTATGATGTATTCAATATAGTCCAAGCAAAAATCGGCAATAGTGTGTGGACAGGAACTATGAATCAGATTCCGGTAGCCATTGTAGGGTATTGCCTTGATACAGCCTGGCAGCAGAGGCCCCATATCCTTGCTGAAGACATATTCGCCACCGACTGAAATAGAATCAAGCCCTGCGCCATGGAAGGATTCCCACATTGAAATTACCTTATGTCTGCCTGTAGCTTTGCGGGCAATTTTAAGCGCAATTCCTACAGCAGCAGTACCTGATGGCGTAAACAAAACCTTAAAGTCTTGGGATAATGTTTTATTGATTAATGCCCTGGCTGCTTGTATGGCGATATCTGCGGTGTACCTTCTTGGTATGAACGGCAACTCATCAAATTGCTTTTTAACCGCTTCCAGCACATATGGATTCTTATAGCCAACCTGATGAACGCTGTTACCATGAAAATCAAGATATTTTTTGCCGTTCTTATCGGTTATGTAACACCCCTGAGCGTCTACAATCACATTCATACATGGGGTTGACATGGACTGCTTCATAAATACAGCTTCATCAGCGCTTAATCGCTCTCTACTTTCCTCATCAAGGGTATTCATCCACAACTCTCTGTGCGGACTGGAATTTACATCTCCCTCACGGGCTAATTCCGCTCTAGTCGGCATGGTCTTTTTCCTTGTCTAATCAACATATTAATTCTCTCAATTAGCTCTGGCAGCTCTTGCATTGTTTTGATGGTAAAATCCGCACCATAGTCTAAAAATGCTTGCTCGGTATTCATAATAACCCTGGTTTTCTCTGCTGCTGATAAACCTTCAAATTCAGCCTGGCTTAAACCCATTTGCGAACTGCCAACAACTACTCCCACAGTCCACACGCCAGCCTGGATGCCTTCTTTTATATCGGCGGCCGTATCACCTACTTTTACTACTGTCCAAGGTGCAGCAAGTCGCAAAACCTCTATATTTCTAAATATCATATATGGATACGGGCGACCATAACCAGCAGTAGAATCAGGTGTTATCCAGAAATCCGGTTCATACCCCTTATCCTTTGCGCCTGCTGTAACTATTGTCATCATAACGTCTGTATAGCCGGTTGTTGAACCTATTTTCAGACCGCTTTCCCTAAGTATCTTCATTGTTTCGATAACTTCCGGCAGCGGCTGCGTGTATTCTGTCAGGGAAGCAAGCAGCGCAGGCTCGAAGCTCGCATACAATTCATCAATATCTTGTTCACAAAAGCTGCGACCCTTTTTTTCTTCCCATAGTTTGGCGATTCTTGGCATTTGGAGCATGGCTCTAATATGGTCTTTTTTGAGCAGGCCCATGGGGGCTCTGGCCTCAGCCATGGTTACGTCTATCCCGGCTGTTTTAAATATCTGCAGAAAAACCAGTACAGGTGCGAAGCAGCCAAAATCAACAGTGGTTCCGGCCCAGTCTAAGATGACTCCATCCACTTGTTTCATTTTTTCGGCCTCCTCATATATTCTTCAACGATTGAGCATAACTTTTGAATATCTGCTTCATAGATTTCACCGATGTTGCCAATTCGGAAGGTATCGATATCTGTTAACTTACCAGGATATAAAACAAAACCTCTTGCCTTAACGTAATGATAAAAATCTTCAAAATTGAACCCCTCATAGGGAAAAAGAAAGGTAGTAATGATCGGGGATTGGTGTTCTTCGCCAATATAAGCATTAATCCCAATCTGTTTAAGCTTATTGCGTAAAAGGCGGTTGGTTGCTTGATAGCGCTTGTACCTTGCAGCTACGCCGCCTTCTGCGCCCAGCTCGTCAAGAGCCTTGGAAAACGCTGCCACAACATGAGTCGGCGAGGTAAATCGCCATTTACCATCCTTATCCATATGCTGCCACTGATCATATAAATCAAAAGATAAACTTCTTGAATTCCCTTGCGAACGTACTAACTGCTCAATCTTAGCCACAACAAAACAAAAACCTGGCACACCCTGAATGCATTTATTTGCGCTGCTGATCAGGTAATCGATCCCTAATTGTTGAACCTTGATTTCAATTCCGCCAAAACTGCTCATAGCATCAATAATCAGGGTCTTCCCATACTCTTTTGCAAGAGCAGCGATCTCCTCAAGAGGATTCAATATCCCGGTTGTTGTTTCACAGTGAACCATTACAATATGAGTAATTGCTTGATCATTCACAAGAATCTTGCTTATGTCGGCGGCAGCAGGGGCTTGATCATACCGGACACTATGAACAACATGGCGAATTCCCAGATAGTTTGCCATTGTTACGATTCTTTCCCCATATGCCCCGTTGGTAATAATGAGACACTTATCTTCCGGTTTTATTGCAGTCGTGAGCACTGCTTCCACGCCAAAACTGCCACTGCCTTGAAGCAGCACTGCTGTATATTCATCAGGGGCAACTGCTGCAAGCTCCAGCAGTTGCCCTCTGATTTTTTGGGTTATTTGTTTATATTCATCATCCCAGGTGCACCGGTCAAAGAGCATTTCTTCCTTCACTGTACAGCTAGTGGTTAACGGCCCTGGAGTTAACAGTTTGTATCTATTCATATACGCTTTTGCACCTTTCATTTCAGCCTTTACTATTGTGCAGCTTTAAAGAAGTTCTGATGTTCTTCCAGCAGTTCCACAGTTAAAGGTTTGGCAAATACCTTAGGGTTACCCGGCTTGTTTGCGTCACCAATTGTCTCGCCTTGATAAAGTGCTACAGGATAAAACTTGATTAACTCAGGCCTTGCTTTGGTAATGATCACTTTTGCCATATCCCTGGCAAGCTTGGTGGTAGCTGCGTCGGATTTTTTTACCACAGCAATGGCTTCGGTAAGCGAATAATTGCCTTCAACTGGATCAATATAATCAATTAACTTGCCAGCCGCTTTATCTGCCACAGCTTGATGACGAAGGCCAAACCCAACCGCCACTTCGCCTGCTCTCACTTTTTTTATCGGTCCTGAACCTGATTTTTCAATATGTGGCCCACAATTTTGAATCAGTTTATTCAGGACAACCTTACCTTCAGTCTCGCCGTATTCGCTGATGATGGACTGCACAAGCAGCCAAGCGGTTGATGAATTCATGATATTGGGTATAGAAACTAACCCCTTATATTCATCTTTAGTTAAATCTTTTACTGATTTAGGCATTGGCAGATTCTTTTCTTTGATCACCTGGGTATTCACAAATATTGCCCCGGTATTGGCCAATATCGGTGCATAATAAGCCGGATACTGAGCCAGTGCCTTGGTTTCAAAATTCAAATCTGCAAACATATTGTTTTTCTTTTGCGCACTGTCAATAAAGTAAGAACTCATTGTAACTAAATTCGCCTCAATTTTGTCACCTTCAGCCATTAGCTTGCCGCCTAGTTCGGAGGTACCCATTGTTTGCAGCACGTATTTCCCCTCAAACCCTGCAGTATTCAGGCTATTTTGCATGGCCTCTACCGCTTCCTTATCGGCATTGGTATAAATAACTACCTTCTGGGCACTTTTTTCAGAGCAGCCCGCTGCTGCAACTAGCATGGACAATAATAAAAAACAAAGCATTAGATTTCTTACTATTTTTTTCACAACAATATCGCTCCCTTTATTGATCATATTTTTATGTTCTCATCTGTAATCAGATGTCAATTTTTGATTAACAAGATCACAGCAGATTTTTATACTGATATTTGTAACAAAAATCAATATGGATAAGACAAAAATCTCATTAAAATTCGCAAAATGCTGAAGCTCTTTTATCTTGCTTGTTACTACTGAAGTTCTGGCCGTGACAAGAAAAATAATAGCACTGATGGTCACCATGGTATTGATAAAATAGTAGCCAAACATCTCTACGATCGTCGCGACAGAATTGGGGATAATTACCCGAATAATTGTTTTGATCCACGTATCCCCCATTAACTCTCCGGTTGTTTCCCAGGCTGGGTTTAACTTGGAAAGAGAATTTTTCGCCATCAGATACGGCGTTGTAAAAAAATGAACAATGTTGCAGAGGATGATAATCATAAATGTTCCCTTTAAATCACTTGCATTGAAGAGCAGCAGATAGGCTAGCCCTAACACCATGCCTGGCACACTATTGGTTATCATCGAGAAGAGATCAATGCTTATTTTCGCCCTTTTACTCATCAGGGTGCGAACATTGATGATTGCGGCACTATAGGCAATCAGGGTTCCCAGCACTGCCGAAATAATGGCCACAAAAACTGAGTTCTCATATACGTCTAACAGCGCGCTGGAGAAAAGGGCCTGCTGAATGAACTGGGTAGTAAATGTCAGATCATAGGGATAATTTTTAACCAGCGGTGCGATAAACATGACCAAAAAAACCGAGATAATTCCAGTTACTGTAACAACAGATACAAAGGCAAATGCCAAATCACGCAGCTTGTTGTCCGGTAATTCGGTTACCGAAAATCCATCATAATGGAAGTTAAATCTCTCAAGATAATTCAAGAATAAGACGCCAAGGATCGCAGGTAACAGCATTAGGACAGCAATCACTGAGCCACTCTGAAAGTTGGGGATTGAACCTAACATAACCTGATATAACTGAGTTGCGATCACATTATATGTCCCACCCACAGAAGCAGGTATGCCAAAATCAGTAAAGCTCAGAATAAATGACAGGACTAAGGCTCCTCCTATGGTACCGATCAAGGGCCGAAGAATGGTATTGATAAAACTTCGAAAAAAGTCATCACCCATCAGCGTTGAAACAATGATAAATTTTTTATCAATATAGCCAAAAGAATTGTTTAACAGCAAAAACGCTGACGGCAAGGTATAAATCACATAACCCATTAGGAGTCCATTAAATCCATAGATTTGAAATAACTCCATCCCAAAGAACTTTGTCAATAACCCCTGTTTACCAAACGAGTAGATAATCGCAAAACCGTAAGTTATAGTAGGCAGCAGCATTGGGATGGAAATTCCAATTTTTATCAGCATTTTTAAACCATTACACATTTTGGTGCAATTCACCGCATATGCCAGCATAAAGGCTAACAGTGTAGTGATCACAGCAGCAGTTGCGGACACTTGGATGCTATTGCTGATTGCTGCAGCAACACTCTTATCACCAAGTACCTCAATATAATTAGACAATCCGCTTCCCTGCCCAGTTACAAAGGAGTTAGCCAGCAAAATAAGCAAAGGAGCTGCAAGAAAAGCAATAAAAAATATGGCAACTACCAAAAAAATCATTTGTGCTTCCGGCCTGTTTTTATGCATGACACTCTTTGAATAACTGGTAAATATTATCCCTTTTAATTTGCAGTTGGCGTAAGATAAACTCCTCAACAAAATTATTATTCGGTTCATGAATGACCTGTTTGGGAGTGCCATATTGCGAGATAGTACCTTTATCAATAATTAACACCTTGTCTGACATTGTCAGGGCTTCCTCCGGATCATGAGTTACAATAATAGTGGTCAGCTTATATTTTTTTGTAATGGCTTTGATTCGCTCCTTGATTGTCTCTTTGATTACACCATCAAGAGCACTTAACGGCTCATCCAGGAGGAGAATCTTGGGTTTGGTTGCCAGCGTTCGGGCAAGTGCCACTCGCTGCTTTTGTCCGCCTGATAACTGATCAATCCTTTTTGTCAAATGTAGCCTTAATTCTAAGAAGTCGATCAACTCGTCAAGCTCTCCTGCACTCACTACATCTGGCTTATTTTTCAAACCATAGACGATATTTTTATACGCATTAAGATTAGGGAAAAGCGCATAATCCTGAAAAACAATATTAAAACCGCGATCTTTCATCGAAACCTTACTTATGTCAGTTCCCTCAAAAATAATGGACCCACTGTCCATTGCCGTCAGCCCTAAAATAATATTAAGCAATGTCGTTTTACCGCTGCCACTCGTTCCTAACATCGAAACAATCTCACCATTATGAATTTCAAGATTGATTCCATCAAGCACAACTTTCCCATCAAACTTCTTACTGATATTTTTTAATTCCAGCAAAACAATCACCTCCCCACAAGGTTTTGAACTACTCTTTATTACTCTTCCAGTATACATTTCCGCAAACACAGTTTTGTTATGAAATAGTTAAGATTCGGTTAAGACATTGTCGTGAATGAATCTCTCTTTACAATATTTTTATAATATGTTGACATCACAATGACAATATTGCTATTTTAATTGCATATTTTAAGACATTTTCTTTGCATTTCCTTGAACATTGTCATCTTTTAAGATAAACTCTTTGTATATAGTAAAAAATATATAATTGATAGGATGATTTGATGTTACCAAGCGAACGGCAAAAGAAGATAGTAGACCTGTTAGCAACAAAAGATATACTAACTATTTCAGAGTTGATGACAATCTTTGATATTTCAATAGAAACGGTGCGCCGGGATTTAACCCTGCTCGAAAAGCAAGGTAGTATTCAAAAGGTATATGGCGGAGCAAAACTTAAAGATATCAGCTTTGGTGAGCCCACGTTGGAAAATAGATTAATGGACAGACTCTCACAAAAAGAAGCCATTGGAAAAAAATGTAGTGAGTTTATTAATGATGGTGATTGCATTTTTATTGACAGTGGCTCTACTACGTTTCATATTGCCAAACAGCTTACAAATAAAAAAAATCTCACCATCATTACTAACTCAATTCCGGTTGTGAATGAGTTAATCAGTACTGATTTTGAGATCATTATTATTGGCGGCCGGATCAGGCACAACGAGCGGTCGGTGGTTACCTATGACTACATTTTTAATTTTTCCGAGTTAAACATTCAAAAGAGCTTTATTTGTGCCAGTGGTATTACCGTAGAGAATGGTGTTTCGGATTTTAATATGCAAGAAGCAGTGACAAGAAAAATTATCATTGAACGCTCAAAAGAAGTGTTCGTGGCCGCAGATAGCAGTAAATTCCACAGAGATGTTACCATCAATATCGCAACCCTTGGCAAAATCGATTATATTATTACCGACTCACAACTAAGCCGAACTATCGTTAACAATTTTAAGAAAACAAATACCACGCTCATACTAGCTGAAGATTAAATACAAGCCTCATGCCGAGTGCGTGATTTGGTTAAACAAAAATAGCCTGCAAAAATCGCAGACTATTTTTGTTGTGTTTTAGTCTTTTGTTTATTCGGCTACATAAGCTTGCTGCCCCTGGATTTTCCGGCTTTGCTGAATCTCAGGGCTGTGCAGTTTGATCATTGCAGCGTCAGGATGGGTCAGCCATCTAGTGACAAGCACCCAGACAAGACCGGTTCCCAGTGCAATGCCCGCAATGACTTGAAAACCGGTATGCCATTCTGTCTCAACTCTAGACCAGGAAATCCCGGCAGCGCAGGCATACCACAACCAGGCAAGACGTGGGAAATACAGTGTCAACAGAAATGCCATCGCAAACGCATGCGTAGCATGCCCACTGGGGAAACCGCCAGTTCCCCCGTTAGGTCTAAGATACCACGGATCTATCTGAATTAGCTTTATTCCCTGGACGAAAATCCAGACAGATAGATCCAGCAGCAAGGTTAGTTTAATCACACTCATGAGCTTTTTACGCCAAGCCCAGCCGATAATTAATAAATTGGAGAATACTAAAAACAAGTCATTCCCCGTGCTGCTCAAAAATTCTCCCACCAACCAGATAGTATCATTTTGGGAACGTTGCATGGTAAGAACCACGATACTTGTAATTACGCCTACAACTATTGCTATTTCCAAGGCTTTACTGAAGCTGCCCTTATGATTTAACGCTGGGTACCCTGCCTTCATCAGTCATCCTCCCGACTTTATCATTTATATGGTAACGGAAATGACCCTGTGAAATCCTTGGCATAAAATACAACCACGTCGAATTCCGGGATTCCAGCCCGTTTGATCGGTACTTTCCCTACTGGCTCTATAGTAGTGAAATACATTTGGTACATCGGCAGTGCCTCTGTTATTATTCTTTCGCGCCCGATAATTAAAGCATTTTCACCCTGAAAATCAGCCAGATTGTGCATAAAGACAAAATGATGAGGCTCGTTATTTAAGCAAAGTACTGGCAGCTTACCGCCTAGGATATAATCAGTTTTCCCGGCATCAATCCAATCTGCCGTAACAACAAAACCGGCTTGAGAACCAGGCAGTCCCTGTTTTTCAAGATACTGTGGCAGATCTCGCCAGTCAAGTGCCTCTGTTGACGGATCGCCTTGTTTAAACCACTGTGGCTCAACCTGCCGCAGCCAGCCATTTGCCGTATGAGTTCCAAGTAACATGACAATCAATAGAAAGGTTGTCACTGAAAATGTAAGCCAAACCCGGGTTATGCGCATATCGCGTTGCATCCAGCCGTCAATGGCCAGGCCAAGTAAGGGGATAGCCATAAGATAGCCAGGGGCTTGCCAATGAAAAAGTCCCTGAGCGCCCCACAAAGTAGCGATTGTAAACAGGAAAATAGGCCCTACAGCCATACAACATAAAAACCACTGTTTATCCTGACAGGGGCTCTTTAGGCCAGCGCCAGGACCAGCCAACACACCTTTGGCCAGCACCCAGGTCAAAGGTACCCAGATCCATGGCAATACCCAGAATGCCTGACCAGCGATATTGCCCAGCATTTTTAGCGGATAGATCCCAGTAGCCGAACCTCTGCCGCCTTGAAACAGAAATGAGATCCAATTATGTTCCATATTCCAGATCACCACAGGCAAAAAAACCACACAAAGAACGCCGACAGCAAGATAAGGGCCTGCAGTAAATAGCAAGGTGCGGCGTTCTCTGGCAGTAAGAATAAAGATCAAACTGCCGATAACTAAAAAGAGAGCATGATATTTTGCCAGCATTCCCAGTCCGACCAGCAAACCTGCTGCCATCCACCATAGCCAAGACAATTTTGCTGCAGGATCAAAGAATATTTTATGTAATACCATCACACTTGCCATCATCAACAACATTAGGGGTCCGTCAGGCAGAATCCAGCTACCGCTGCTTAGGCTAAAAACAGGAGAAATATTTAAGATCAAGGCAGAGTAAACCCCGGCTCGTTCACCAAACATCCTGGCAGCAAAGCAATACATCAGCCAGGTAGTGGCAGCAAACATCGCAATAAAGGGTAAACGTAACACCATGCTGCTCTCACTGCCAGTTAGATGTGTGGTCAGCCAAATTATCCAAAAGTGCAGTGGCGGATGATCAAAATAACTTAAACTGAACGATCGTGCAACTGATACTACATAAGACTCGTCGACTCCAAGACCAATCATGCCTGCCAAGGTTATCCTTAGCAGCATACCGCTGATGATAATTATCATTACATTCCATTGATGAGTGCTTAAATACATCCCTTGACTCCTTCCAGCAATGTAGATTATGGCTGAGCCAATGACGTTCCAGCGCTATGAATCTCTTTGAAAGGTGCAGCCTTCAGACGGTTTTTAGCTGCTCGCAGCTTCCACACCATTATGATTGCTTCCCTGAAGATTTCCTTTGACATTTTTGACTGTCCCGCAGCCCGCTCTTCGAAAATGATGGGCACTTCTTTTATCGAATAAGCTTTGAGAAAAGCACGATATGTCAACTCAATTTGAAAAGAATACCCATTTGATTTAACATCTTCCAGTTCAATTTGCTCCAATACTTCACGCCGAAAACATTTATAACCACCAGTCACATCTTTAAACGGAAGCCCCAAGATAAGGCGGGCATATACATTGCCCCCTCGGCTAATCAGGCGGCGGAACATATTCCAGTTTGTTACACCCCCGCCGGCAATATATCGACTGCCTAGCACCAGATCAGCGGTTTCGGCTTCAGTCATAAATGTGGTTAAATACCTGGGGTTATGGGAAAAGTCAGCATCCATTTCAAAGATGTATTGGTAATCACGCGCAAGCGCCCATTTAAAACCAGCAATGTAGGCTGTTCCAAGCCCTAATTTTCCTGGCCGTGCCAGCAAGAATAGGCGATCATTATATTGCTGCATAAGTTCGCGAACCAATTCTCCTGTGCCATCTGGCGAATTGTCATCAACAACCAGGACATGGATATCCTCCACTTGGTTATAAATCAGTGCCAGCAATTCCGCCAGATTATTTCGTTCATTGTAAGTCGGCAGGATAATAATCTTCATAATGTACCGCTGTCCCCGTTTCTTCTTTTCTTTGCTTTTGTCGTTTTTCTCTAAAAGTAATCAGGAAGTTCAAGCCAAAATTCAAACTGCTTGCCACAGCAATAGCCGTTAGCTGAGCCAGTATCTCGTTGACCTGCATGAATTCAACCAGCGAACGAAGGATCATGAGATTCACGCCTAAATTTATCACACTGATCGCCAAAAAACTCACGAATTTTATCTTTACATTTCTATCCTTTGCACGGCCCTTAAAAGTCCACAATACATTCCATACGAAATTATTTGTAACAGCCACGCCAAACGCGAATCCTGCGGCAATCAAAAAATTCGTCCCAAAAGAAGTAAGAAATGTATAGACTGCCATGTTGACACCAACACCCGACAACCCGACCACTGCAAATTTCATCAGCATTTTTATCAATATACTATCTCCAATCAGACTGCCACAGGTTTTCATTGTTATGTTCATTATAGGCCAGCATAAAGGATGTTTTGTTAACGCTATATTAATTCAGTGTAAATAATAAATCAAACAACCCAAGTGGCTATTTTACTAAGCACACCTGGGTTGTTTGATTTTACAACAGTTTACACCCCTGATTCCCTAAACGCGAAACTTGCGAATCAAGCCCTGAAGCTCCTCGGCCATTTGTGCAAGGCTATGACTGGATGAGGCTATTTCTTCCATGGATGCTGATTGCTCTTCTGTGGCCGCCGACACCGTCTGCGCTTCTCCTGTGGCATTTTTGCTCAGTTTATCAATATCCTTCACTGATGCTACAATTCTCTGGCTTCCATACTCCATCTGACGAATTGTGACTGAAATCTCTTTCACCTGGTCGGATACCTGCATTACCAGATTAGATATATCCTCGAAGGCCAATCCTGCCGTATTTACAGCTTCTGCTCCAACCTTAACCTCCCTCGTGCCATCATTCATTGCGCCCACGGCCTCTTCTGTATCTTTTTGAATTCCGCTGATTAACACTGCTATTTGTTTTGCCGCATCTTGGGATTGTTCGGCTAGCTTGCGGACTTCATCCGCTACAACGGCAAATCCGCGCCCTTGTTCGCCAGCTCTTGCAGCCTCAATCGCGGCATTGAGCGCTAAGAGATTTGTCTGCCCGGCTATTCCTGATATAGTTTCTACAATCTGTCCGATTTCCTTGGACCGCTCACCCAGTCTGGCCACAACTTGAGCAGAATTGTTGACTGTATTTTCAATCTTAGTCATTTGGCTAACAGCCTTACTGACAGTCTTGCCACCCTCTTTTGCCGTTTCAGCAGCTTGGGCTGATTGTTCAGCCACATGTGCACTATTTGAGGCTACTTGCTGCAGACTTGTGGCAAGTTCCTCAACCACACCGGCTGTCTCATTAACATAATTCATTTGTTTTTCCGCACCTTGCGCAATTTCTGTAATAGAACCTGCAACCTGATTCGCCGCCTGCGATGACTGCTCAGCACTAGCACTGAGTTGTTCACCTGAAGCAGCAAGCTGTTCTGCCGATTGCGATACCCTAGATATAATTTCCTGTATGTTATCTATCATTTTATTTAAGCTATCTGCCAATCGACCCATTTCATCTTTTGAGTTCACAGCAAAATTCACCGACAAATCGCCTGTCGCAATTTTTTCTGTTCCCAACATCAAGGCTTCAATTGGACGGCTAATTTTCGCATTAAACAACCACGCCAATACAAGTACCAAGATAACGACAGCAGCTACAAAGGTGCCTATATTCAGCATAATTACCTTATTTAAATCTCGATAGGCTTCCTCTGCCGGATAGACAACAACGAGATGTAAGCCAGTAGAACCAACTGGCACATAAGCGACAAAGTTCTCTGCACCAAATAGTTGGTCTCTGGATACTTTGATTTCTTTATTTTTGTTATTGATAATTTCAGTGCCTAGTTGCTTGACTTTTACATCCTTATCATCGGTTATTTTTTCTTTCAGGTTCTTTTCTTGTTGTTTGTGAGCAAGGTAAGTTCCATCCTGACTGACGATAAAGGCATAGCCTGCCTGACCAATCTTAATCTCCTTTATATAATCTGAAAACTCGTTAAGGCCAATGTCAGTCGTAGTAACGCCAACTATTTTACCTGCTTTCGTAATCGGACTACTTGAAGTAATCATAGCCATTTTAGTAACAGCGTCTTCGTAAGGGGCACTCCATACAATTTTCTCTTTGGTCGCAAGGCCATCTTTATACCAGTCGTATTTAAAATAGTCGTATTCTGCATTACTATAATCCCAGGTCATAACAATCTTACCTTTGTCATCCTTGTACTTATATGGCCCATAATATTTAAGGTTAGGCTGGTAAGCATTCGGCTCAAACCAAAAACCAGCCCCAATAATTAAAGAGTCAGATTCTATGTACTTTTCTATAACTCCTAAAAGCATATCAGAGTCATAACGAGGCATTGCTCCAATATTGTACGCCATAAGTTCGCTATATTTGCCAATCTGCTCAAAGCGCCCATTCAGTTTATTTTGTATTTGTCCTGCCTGATTGTTTAGGCTTTCGTAAACCTTTGTTTCCATAGTGTTTTTGAAAGAGTATAGACTAAGTCCCGCCTGAATACTCATGACAAAAGCAATGACTAACAGCATGCCCGCAATAAAAATAGTCCTTATACTTCGCAAGTGTATCATTTACAATCCTCCTGCACTTGATTATTGCTCCTGATTTGCTTTAGTGCCTGCCCAATCCCACATATACGTCTACGTCAATATCATCAACCGAAAATTTAACTGCTATTGTTTGCGGCACAGACAGCCTTACCTGCCCATCTTTTCCAAGTAACAAGGTGGGAGGCGATATATCAAGTCCATCAACACCCGCTTGAGCAAAATTCGTACAGGCATTTGCACAAACCATGTTACCCATTTCAGAAATGGCACTTTGCGCTAATGCGTCCAATTCTGCCACATCCATACCCATCATCATCGTGGAAGCAAATCGTTTAGCAGAATCCACATCCATTCCAATTACTATGCCCCCTGTTAGAGGACCCATAACGCCGATGTTTATCATAAGTCCATTGTTCAGTAAAAGTGAGCCTTCCAAACTAACTGATTTCTTTCCAACTGTTTGAAATCCTATCTTAGGAAGCACACTCGCGAAGGCTGTCAATATTGGGTTAATCGCATTTAAATCCAAAAAATCACCCCCTTCTTGAAGCCAAGCCTATCAACAAAGGTAATTTTCATCTTCCCCGCTTACCTCCGTCATAGTAGTTTCAAGAATAATGTCTAAAGCTGTCATCGCTATGCTCTCTGGGTAAATATAGCCTTGTATAATAATCTTACTCTATCAGCTTGCTATGAATATTATCTTTATGTTAAGTATCTGTAAAAACTGACAAATTTCTACTTTTTATAAACATTTTTTCTCCATTGACAGACCTAGATCACAAAGCGCCGTTAGCAAATTTTCTAACGGCGCTTTTGATGTGAACTTACACTCCTTTAAATTGTCCGCTACTAACGGAGAGTAGCTTCAAGCACTTTTGCCATATCAGAATCAAGAATATTTTCATTCACGGACAAGATTTTAAATACTGCTATACTTTATGGCTTGTCGCCAAAGTTTTCTTCAATCCAGAGTTTAATTTCTTCCCGGACCTTGGCTACTCCCAAAAGGATTTCTTCTTCCGTACCAGTAAATTTGGATGGGTCTGAGAAGCTATGGTGAAGCCGCTTTTTAGCATTCGGGAAATAGGGGCAGGCTTCTTTAGCGTTATCACAAACAGTTACTACATAGTCAAAGTGTTCATTTATGAATTCATTCAAGTGCTTAGAACGATGGGAACTTAGGTCTATACCGATTTCTGCCATCGACTTAGTAACATAAGGGTTTACCTTAGTGACTTCAGTTCCTGCACTAAGTGACTCAAACCTGTCACCATACATTGCCCTCAAAAGACCTTCAGCGATTTGAGAACGAGCGGAATTGTGTGTGCATAGAAATAGCACCTTCATTTTTATCATTTAAACTCTCCTCCAACTATACGGTTTGACGAGCAAGGAGCCACCCGCTCCTTCGAGTACAATTCAGGTTTAATCTCACTAATAAAGTTGCCAACAACCTCAAAGGCTTTCGGGGTAAGGCTGTAATATATCCACTTTCCATCCCGTGAATCGCTAACTAATCCTGCATTTTTTAACGTTTTTAGATGATGGGAGATTACAGGTTGGGTTTTTTCAGTTTCAAATGCGTCAAGAATATCGCATACACACAGTTCCTTGCCTAGAAGCATCTTCACTATTTTAAGCCGCGATTCATCACCTAAAACCTTGAATATAGTCACCAAGTTTTCCACAAAACATCCTCATTTCTGCTCGCCAAAGGTCTTTATAATATAATTCTTGATTTCATCCCTTACGTCTCTTACTTTGCAGAGTATATCTTCATCTGAACCTTTAAAATCTGACGGGTCAGGAAAACTCACATCATCAACTTTCAGTCCATAATAGAAAGGGCATTCAAGGTCCTTTGCCTTATCACATACTGTTACAACATAATCAAAAGATATTTTCCTGAACTCATTAATTGATTTTGAATGATGACCAGAGAGGTCTATACCGATTTCTAACATAACTTTCACTACATAAGGGTTAAGCGTTGTTGGTTCTGCGCCTGCGCTAAAAGCCTCATATCTGTCTCCGTATAGAGTCCTTAGCAGCCCTTCTGCGATTTGGGAACGCGCCGAGTTATGAGTACACAAAAAAAGAACCTTTTTCTTTTTCGTTTCCATCGCTATACCCCCTTGTATATGAGCGGGAATCCCCTAGGCCCATATAAATATATTTATATATTTATATATTTATATTCATCTATATGATATATCTGCTTAGTCGAAAATACAAGATTACAAATGTTAAGTATTTGTTAAAAATGGAGGTTAGCTTTTTTAACACCTTTAAAGAACTTTAAACATCAAGAGGTAGTCGCTTATATGCTACCATCCCTTAACTGAGGTATCATTGCTTCGATTCACACATGTAAGGATGCGTGCTGAATTAGCTAAAACTGTAATGATACCTAGTATCCACATAATAGCCATTGGTGAAATACTCTGTACCGCAGCAAGCGAAACACCTACTGCGCTCAAGCCAGCCGACAAAGCTCGATTTTGCCAGATGACCTCATCGGTAAACTTACCGAGATGGATAAGATTAGGAATTTCCCTTATGTCGTCTCCCTTGATTATCACATCTGCCGATTGCGCCGTACCCTCTGCGATGTTGCAGTCTATCGCCATTCCAACAGTTGCAGCTTTCAGAGCCTGGGCGTCATTGCCCCCGTTGCCCACCATAATTACTCGCCTACCGTTCTGTTGCAGCTGATCGATTATAGCCTTCTTGCTCTCTGACGAATCAGCAGTCCAGTATTCCGGCACACCCAACCTATCGATTATATCCTGTATCGAATTCGAAGTTTCTCCTATAACCAAACCAATATAGTTTACACCCAGTGCCCGTAACCTGCCAACAGCTTCATGGCTTTCCGGCCGAAGTTGGTAGCTATAGCCAACAATCCCAGCCAACTTCCCATTAATGGCAATGCAAAGCAAACTAAGTCCAAGATGCTCCATACGCCGTATTCTCGGAAAAGCTCGTTCAACCATTATGTTTTCCTGTGCCAAAAATTTGACATTACCTACAATAATTCGGTCAGAATCGACTACAGCCATTACGCCAAAGGCACGAACTTCGACATCACTAGCTGAAGATAATTCTCTACCATCACTTTTCACATGTCCCAATAGCATGCCTGTTAGCGGGTGCGTTGTTCCCGCTACCGTTGATGCAGCTAATCGCAAAACTTCCGCTGCAGTGTGGTTCTTATCGATACCCACGATATCATGGAGTTCAGCAGTTGCGCCTGCTATGATGCTGCTTTCATCGAACACCACGGTATCGGCCTTCCCTATTATTTCAATCATATTCGCATCTTTAACAAACACACCACCGCGTCTTGCAACAACTACTGCCAAGCCTAACGCTGCATGACGTGAAAGAGCCACAGCGACAGGGCAGCCTGCAATCAATACCGCCATACTCCGCCTAACGTCCCTTGTCAACAAGAAGGTCAGAGCAGCAATACCAATGCTCCAGAGAGCTAGTTCGGTAGTAGAAGTAACCTTCTTATTAGTCTCAGTCTTGCTAGAAGCCAACGTATTAGGTGATTCTGCAGTCCTATCCAAGAGCTTACTATACTGCGTTCGGCATAAGCAAATCTCCTGCAAAATTTCCGATACCATGATACGATTTGGCTTGAAAAAAACCAATAGTTTTCCAGTCAAGTGATTGGCTGTCGCACTCCTTATTCCATTTCTCTCGCTTAAACGCATTGAAAGGTATTGGGCATAGCTACGGTTTCTTAAAAGTCCCTCAACAGAGATACGCAACCTCCCCGGAAATTGCAAACAGGCCTTTGCTGTAATTGTTGAAGCCACCACCCGATTCCTCCTACAACTAAGCATGTTGTTATTTAATGTCGCAAATAATTTTGAGTCTTGTGGGTAATAGTATGATTAGCCATGATGAGATACATTGATCAAACCACCTTACGATGTGATGGTGCATGGTTAGAACCAGTGGCGTGCAACTTGTTTTTCAATTGTAGCACGTTCTTCTCATGGTTTAATTTCCCAACTAAGTCGTATAACTCATAGATTCTTTTCGCAGCCGTCAAGCAGGTGTCTGTCACTAGCTTACGCCGTGTTGATTCAAGCAACCCGGCAACCTGGTTTATCATAATCTGTTGGTAACTCTCCCGCCTTGCAGGTGGACTGCAGCCTACGATACGGAGAATTACATCTCCTAATTGAATTTGTTCAGCAACCTGACTAATCACCATCGGCACATTTAAACAGGAAACACACTCTCTAAAAAGCTTATTACCTGCCATGGCAGCAACCTCAGTTACTGTCATTGTGCGGCGGTACTCTCTAAATAGGCAAGTAATATAGACAAAATCTGCCAGGTTGATCGGTTCTACCTGTTGTAGATGTGTAAACGGTTTTATCCGGAAACATTGTTCTGCTGATTTTTCAATTATCTCACTTAATTTTTTCTCTAATACAGTCATGTCATATGGCGAGAAGATGTTAGCATCAAAAGACTCTAGATCAAGCTTTTTTCTACCTAAAAAAACTTGATCAATAAACGGTGCTACTCGTAAGGTACATTGTTTAAAGTAAACCGCTATATACTGACGAATAGTATTCTGACATTCTTCGACTAGCTGACATACCTCAACTTCGCGACGATATAAGCTATTCTGCAGAATAAAAGATTTTACGTCCAGACGACTGTGCAGTTGAACTCGCAGAAATAGGCGGTTAGCGGGTAATGGGTACGTAGTAGACGGTAAGCGATTCTTAGTGCCTACGGCGACTGACATTGGCATAAGTATTACTCCCTATTCGCGGCAATTTTCTACATATAGCATATGCTATTTTTGTTACCTAGAAGTTAAAAGCCTGTTAAACCTTTGTAAAATTAAACAATCTAAGTAGATAAAGTGAGCTCCTACATCAACCAGCAGAGTATTACATAAGGCAATCAGTAACAGGGAATGCTTGTATTAATAATTGCAATAAGGAGGGTTTATCTATGAACGTTTTGCGTTGGGGATCGCAGATGCTGGCGCGGACTACGCCCACAGGCCTTATTCTAACTGGGGCAACACTTGCCATAGCATTGCCAATAGTACGCCGGGGACTACGTTCTACAGCGCTTCTGGCTACTAAAGGAGTTCTGGCGATAACAGACCAGACAAAAGGTGTTATCGCCAGATTCAAGGAAGATGCCGAGGATTTTATGGCTGAAGCACGCACGACGCAGCAGAATACAGCCAGTGAAATCGCTGAAGAATTGGATCAAGTAAGGCATCATGCACGGAGACATCGCCGTCGCCTTATGGCTGCTACCGCTACCGGTGTTGTAGCTATATCGGATAAAGCTAAGGAACTTAAACACGAGTTGCGCGACGCAATTGACGAAGTCAAGAGTAAGCGACCCCAAGGTGATCACTCATCACATACCCATGGGACACAACAACATGAAATAGATTCCTTAGTAACCGATCCAGTTTAATTGACCCTCAGAAGCCAATAAGATCACTCCACCTGCAATAAAGAAAACACGGCTTGCGCCGACCTTTGGCGAAAGCGGAAGCCGATGTTGCCCTTATCCAGGAGAAAGTTATACTTTCTATCAGGACGTAAAAAAAACAAGAAGCGCACAATGCCAGTGCGTTTCTTGTTTTTTAATTTACTTACTCTTTATTAACTATTTTCTATATTTTGGCACTACAAGTAGTATCTTCTAAGCTCGAAATAGCGCGTACACGCGAAATTCCGGCATCTATTATCCCAGTTGCAACTGCCATAGCAGTGGCTACACCCCAGTCGCCGGCAGATAAAGGAACCGTACCAAAAATTGACTGAAGTAAGGGAAGATGTACACTGGCAGCAACCATACCCAGCGACAGGGCTACTGCCGCAACAAGCCACAGATTGCTGAACAAACCAACGCTTCCTGTCTGTTTTTCGCCGC
Organism: Sporomusa malonica; assembly: GCF_900176355.1. GTDB lineage: Bacteria > Bacillota > Negativicutes > Sporomusales > Sporomusaceae > Sporomusa > Sporomusa malonica. Next base: position 97,145 of record NZ_FWXI01000017.1, read on the forward strand.
GGCAATCAAATATATGCACAAATTGGCTGATTGCAAGTTGAACCAATACGAGGGTCCGGGCCAAAACCAGGTTACCGGTTGACCGCAATTTCCACATATACAACAACAGACTAGTAAGGCCGATAATGAAGCCCCTGGCGAGTACTTTCGTCCCCAGACCACCGGCGAACACACTATCGCTAGCCGTTCTTGGCGGCTGGCGCATAATATCCTGGGCAGGCGGATCATTCACTAGCGCCACGGCCGGAAGCCCGTCTCCGACCAAGTTGATCCACAAGAGTTGAATCGGGATGAGTGGAAGCGGTAACCCCATCAGCGCAGCCAACAGCATCAATACGACCTCGCCAATATTGGTCGCTAGCAGATAGCGAATGGCCTTGCGAATGTTAGCATAAATAGACCGCCCCTCCTCCATGGCGTGTACTATAGTAGCAAAATTATCATCTGCCAGTGTCATACTAGCAGCTTCTTTGGTCACGTCTGTTCCCATAATTCCCATAGCGATCCCGATATCGGCCGCTTTTACCGCCGGTGCATCATTGACGCCATCGCCGGTCATCGCCACCACGTAACCTCGCTGCTTTAACGCTTTTACTATCCGTAGTTTATGATGCGGCGAAGTGCGGGCAAACACCGTGTTGGTTTCAACTGCATCGGTTAGCTGTTTATCAGACATACGATCGATTTCGCTACCCAGTAAAACTCCGTCCCCGGCTTGTAACAGGCCGATTTCTCTTGCGACAGCACTGGCAGTTCTTTGGTGATCGCCAGTAATCATGAGAACTTTCACCCCTGCCTGCCGGCATTTAGCAATGGCCGGAGGAACTTCCGGACGGGGCGGGTCAATCATACCCAGCAGACCGCAGAAGATTAATTCTTGTTCTGGTTCTTCCTCGCTATTTTCGTCAAACTCCTCGATCAGCCGATATGCACAAGCCAAAACGCGAAGAGCCTTATTGGCCATCTCATCATTAGCGCACATGATTTCAGCACGAACCGCATCGTTCAACTGGCGCACCTCACCGTCGCGAAGATAGTGGGTACATGCGGCTAATACGCGATCTGCTGCGCCTTTAACATTCAGGAGCATATCGCCCACTTGGGTTTTATACACAGTTGACATGATGCGGCGTTCTGATTCAAATGGATACTCGTAGACTCTTATAAATGATTTTTCTAGCTCGTCCCGCCATAAACCAGCTTTGGCGGCTGCTACCAGGATGGCACCTTCGGTAGGATCACCCTCCACCGTCCAAAGTCCATTACGATGTTCACTCATCGACAAAACCTTGCCTTCTTTAGACGCCCTACTTTGATTCAATCGTGCATTATTACATAATGCACCAGTGAGCAGCGTTTGATATAGTTCGGCATTCTCATAGACGTTAACAGGGGCTCCTCCATCGATAAAGAAGTCCCCTACAGGCGTATACCCCTCACCGGCCACCTGCCATTTTCGTCCGTGTGTATATACCATGCGAGCCGTCATCTCGTTTTTTGTAAGAGTTCCTGTTTTGTCTGAACAAATTACAGTAGCACAGCCCAGAGTTTCAACCGATGACAATTGGCGGATGATTATATTGCGCTTACTCATACGTTGTACGCCCATGGCTAAGGCAATGATAACAATGGCCGTTAAGCCCTCCGGTATGGCTGCTACAGCAAGACTGGCCGCAGTTTGCAGCATATTCACGAATCCTTGACCCCGTATTATTCCCGATACCATGACAAATCCAGATACCGCCAAACAACCGTAGACAAGGGATTTTCCAAGTTGCTCTAGCTTGCACTGCAGCGGCGTAGCCGCTTCAGTTTGATGCTGGATAAGTGAAGCAATTCTTCCCATCTCTGTTTTCATACCGGTCGCAACTACGATCGCCGTAGCTCGTCCCCGCGTTACACCGGTGCCCATAAACACCATGTTCTTACGATCTCCGAGGGTAGTGGCTTCATTGCCTCGATATCTCGGATCTTTTTTCGCCGGTACTGTCTCACCGGTGAGTGACGCTTCCTCGGTAGCAAATTGAACTGCAGTTATCAGCCGGGCATCAGCAGGTACCCGATCACCTGCTTCAAGGATGATCAAGTCGCCCGGAATCAAGTTCTCAGCCGTCACCTTCTGGACCCGCCCCGCCCGAATCACACGCGCCTGTGGTGCTGCCAGTTTCTGCAAGCTTTCGATGGACTGTTCGGCTTTGCGTTCTTGAATAACGCCTAATACGGCATTAGCCACTACAATAGATCCCGTCAGGAGGGCGTTACTACGTTTCCCCAAGACAAAAGAAATACCGGCAGTCCCAAGCAGCACTTGCACCATAAAATCTTTGAATTGATTGCCCAATAGTTCCCAAAAAGATGCCCGCTTGCCTTCGACCAGCTTATTAGAACCCCATTCCTTAAGGCGGACGGCAGCCTCGCGGTCACTCAAACCAAAGTTATCTGAGGTTTTAAGAAAATCACAGACACTTTGTGTGCTTTCAGAATGCCACAGCTTACTGGAACCGGTGTATGAAATGCCTTCTATCTGGGGGTTAGATACCGGTAAAGCTACCAGGCTAGGGCTGCCGTCGGCAAACTGCTGTAGGTTTATCTCCAGACTGTTGCCTCCCCGACAAAATCGCCCCCATGCCTGTGTTAAGACTTGTTGTATCTCCTTTACACCAAGTCTATTCTGGTCGAAATGAATTAAGGCCCGACCAGTGAGGTAATTTGCACTGATTGAGATAATGTTGTGATCAGATGCCAGCTGTTCTGTTAAAAATCTTGCAAATTGTTTGTTGTGGCATAATCCCGGTACACTGACACGTAAGCGCCCGGGTAATAAGCGGTAAGTTTGTCGTTGATCTACAGATAAGAACAAGCCGTTTCCTCCTTGTGGTTTCTTGCATCAGTATAGTGCAGTTCACCTGGGCACAATGGTGACAATAGCCTCGCCGAGTTAAGTACCACTGCTGCGGTACTGACATTGAGTAACAAACCGGCGCTTAGAGGGGTGATGATGCTCGATGAGGCCAAGGCAACACCAAGCAGATTCAGGCCTGTCGCCAAGAGTAAGTTTTGACGGGATACTTGCTCTGTTGCTCGGCCTAACTGGATTAGGTGGTCAACCTTACTTGGGTCATTTTCGGTTATAATTACATCGGCTGCCGCCAGCGTTGCTGATGAACCTTGGCCCCCCAGCACTACACCAAGATGGCTTGCAGCTAATGACGACACATCGGTTTCCCTACCTGCCACGAGCAGAATCTTATGATTGTCATTGCGGGCCGTTTCAATAATAGCGGCCGTTTTATCAAAGATTACCGTATCGATCTGCGCCGCCATTTCCAAATAGCGTGCATCCTTTACTAAAATCCCTTGCCGCAGACTAGCTGCAACGGCAGCTCCCTGGGCAGTATTACGGGCTAGCGCAACTGCAACCGGGCAACCTGCTAGGAGTACTGCGATGCTCCGGTGAATATCACGGGTCACAAGTAACAATGCTGTACTAATCGCGGCTGTACCGATCAGTAAACGTCGTTCATATAACTCAGATCGTGGCATCAGCCTCCTGTTAGGCAGGTGTACCACCTCCGGCTTGCAGACCGGAGTTGCGTCCATTATTTCCGACTGGGGTATCTTACGGAAAACCTCCCTAATCGCGCGGCGCGAGCGGGCCTGCATAACAAATTGAAATAGATTGCTGAGATACACCATCCATAGAACTGTTAAACCGGTAAGACTCTCACGTAACGTAAGTAATAGCAAAGTAGCACTAAACAATAGTAAATCGCTATTTAGCCGTCTTTTTTCCGCCAGTGCCTTCACACCACTACGCAGCAGGGGGTAACCTGCAACAATGGTTACAAGCGCACCAAGATTACATATATACCGGGAAGATGCGAACGGGGATCGTCCTACTAACACACGTTTGATGATCAAACCAGAGAGAGCCACACCTGTTGCAATGGTGTATATCACCGGCCCGGAGCGTAAATACGAAGACAACTTATCCCTAGCGTGAGTTGCAACTACCGGTTTTATGCTCTTATAGCTAGGGGCCTCATAACGTTTGCCCACACCTCTTCTAATGAAGGTTTGTATTTCGGCCAGATTAATACGTGTCGAATCAAATCCAATCAATACACGACCTGATAGCGGATTGGCCTCAACACTAGTGACCCCAACTTGTCGCCGTAGGTAATCGGCCAGATAGTCTGCCATTTGCTTATTGTTCCTCATGCCAGGTACCATTATGCGCAGTCTCCCTGGTAACAAATGATACTCATCCAGCTTGATTGCCAGACACTGCATTGGTCGCCCCCCTTCTTTTTGAAAAAAAAAAATAACAGCACGGCATGAACCCTTGCTGTTATATATTCTGGTTGTTCTAGAACAATTTCATTCTTGTCCATGAAATACCAGCTAAAAGATTATCACGCGATTCTTTACTTCGCTGTTTGATGTATCCGAATAACTGGCCCAGAAAGTCCTCCCACAGCCGCGCAACCTCATTCTTATTCTGCGCCGACTGCGCCCTCAACTGGATACTTAAGTCTACAGCCTCTTTCAACTCACGACTGAGTCCGCTCAATTTTTCGGCTAAACGTTCAATTCGAAGTTGCTGCTCGCTCCCTATTGACATTCTATCTCACCTCATTGAGTTAAATCCGGATTATCAATGCCACCGTCAACCGGCAACTCATCAAAGGAAGCTTCGATGGACTGTTTGAACTTATCAAATTGGGCCTCTGCCATCAAGTCTTCCAGATCCTCTTTGACGCCGCTAAACAGTCCTTGGGCTTGTTCTCCTAGTTCCATTACGCCCTGGACAGTCTTTAACACTAATGGTCGCAGAGTCTCTCGGACACTCGGAACCAGCACAGCTCCTACCAACGCTGCCGCCAGCCAGAAACCGGGGGTTCGTCCAGTACTTGACTTGACGCGATGATTAAATTGCCGGTTTAGACGTCCGACCCCACCCATATCGGGGCTGACCTCTACCAATTCAATAAGTTCCGCCAAACTCATCAATTCTCTTCGCTCTTGCTCTATCATCTGCCGCAAGGCCTTGAGGGCGTATGGGTCAGTTATCGTAGACATCCGCCGCTCATAGCTCTGTACAGCTGCCAATTTGGCCTCAAATACCTGTTCCAAACCGGCAATCGTCTCTTCGTTTGAAGACTGGACGACTCTCTCTTTTAGCCGTTTGCTTCTGCTTGACGGTGGTTGTTCCTGGCGTTCAGCTTTCGGCTGTCCGTCCATGTTTTGCATTGTGTCCCTTCCCCCCAAATTTCAATTGCATTCGTTATATTGTCCAAAATGTACCAGGTATATACCGGCGACTTTTGAAAACTAAGAAACCATGTACCAACAATAAAAGAAGCACCTTAGTTAAGGGTGCTCATGAAAACCTTCCGTTCTCTGATTTATCATATTGTTTACTACTTTTACCCCTTCCGCGTAATGCTCACGAATACTGTCACGGAAGAAGCACCCATTTACTTTTTGCCGATAACTAATAGACGTAAAAATTGCCTCGCCGATGGCATATGTAAAAGCATAGGCCAGCGCCCCTTTGGCCACCATCCCTGCCCGCGCGGGCAGCTTCCCAATAATACTGGTAGCTGTACTTTGAGCCAATAAAGCCATGCCAGTCAGTATTCCAATTTCAGGTAGTTGACGATATGGTACGACAGTGTACCCCGATAGGCCTACTAATTCAAATAGCATCTTCATTTCATTAAGAGAAAGAATGATGAAATCTGAAATGCCTTCAAAGGGTATAGAAACCATCTGATGTGGACCTGGAACTGTATTTGGCACTGAAGTAATGACCGCCCAGGCTGTATTCTGGAACGCTGTATCCTGAATAACAATGGTTGCATGCTCCCGCCGAAATACTGCGAAGTGATAGGCAAGTGCAAAGCGCAGGTCGTTATGAGCAGCTAATACTTGGGTTGGTAAATGCTTATTGCCGCTATTGTCAAATATATATACCTCTGTTTTAAAACGCCGGACTTGATTGACGTATTCTGGGCTCACAATACAAAACGTCGTCGATTTGATGAGTTTCTCATCAAGCTTTTCATTCAGATTCCCAATATAAATAGACGTTATATATCTTGTCAACAGCCGGGTATTGCATTTTACTTGCATCGGAGATTGATCTGAACTCGCCTGGCCCGGAAAGGAACTCAGCCATTTTTTCATTGCCGCTACATCCCTTTCAGAACCGATAAGGCCAATATGTAAGTTTTGTTGACAGAGTCTATTTATCTCATGCCAATTGATTCTCTTCAATTCATTCCAGGCTCTGCCGAGAATATTGAGACCGTTAGGGCTTGTATCTTTCTTCGCCATGTTTAGCCCTCCCATCGTTTTTTTTAATTTTCCCATTCACTCGGCTTCTATCCAATGCTAAAACCAATAAATATTATCATGAATTTTCCAGGTATGTAGAACTCTGGCTGTGGTAATTCTAAAACAAGTACTTTTTCATTTTGAGAAACTGCAACCATGGAGGTGACTACTATGCATTGGTTGCTCATGCGTCCCGCCATTGGCTGGGGAGCCTTCTTGCTCATTCACGCACTCGGAATCCCAGCAGTATACCGAATAGGAAAAATGTGTGCCGCAAAAGAGGGACATAAACAAGGAGCTGCTGCCTGCTATGAATCCAGGGCAGAGGATGAGGTTTTTATGGAGCATTAGAAGCGAAACAGATAGATGGTTCAAGACCACTCTTTTGGAGTAAAAAAGAAACCCACTGCCTCAGGCCTATTTCAAGGCTTTTGCAGTGGGTTTCTTAGTCTTTTGCTCCGGAGAGAATTTTGGCGAATTAATACAAAATTAACCAGCCCTTAATCTATTAGTTATTAATTTATATTAAAATTATTCTTGAGTATCATTCTTAAATGTTTCAAATTTAATTTGATTAGAGGTGATTTTGTGACTAATTTGACAGCTCTTCTGGTGAGTAAGCCTATCAAGAATATTAAATTTGCTGTTTTATCAGATACGCACTATTATTATCCGCAACTCGGTACAACTGGTGAGGCATTTCAAGCTCACCTTGCCAGTGACAGGAAAATGCTGATAGAAAGTGAAGCCATATTAATCAGTACTTTGGAAGCGCTCAAGAGAAGTGATGCCCAATTTGTATTGGTTTGCGGCGATCTCACTAAAGACGGGGAATACATTTGCCATCAACGCTTTGCCAATTACATGAGTGAATTAACCAGTATAGGGAAAAAGGTATATGTAATTAACGGTAATCATGATATTTATAATCCGTACGCTTATAGCTACAGTGGCTCTACCCAAACCCGAATACAAAATACTTCACCCAGCGATTTTAAAAGTATCTACCGGCCATATGGCTATGGTCAGGCAATTGCAGTAGATCCAAATTCCTTGAGTTACGTTGTGGAGCCAGTCGAAGGTCTCCGCATCATCGCCATGGATTCCTGTATCTATGACAGCAACAACACTGTTCCCTTAACAGAAGGCACTCTCATAGCAGATCGGCTACATTGGATAAAAAAACAGCTTAAAGATGCCGCTTCCAAAGGAAAGACGGTTTTGGGCATAATGCATCATGGTATTGTACCTCACTTTTCATTAAAACCAACTTACTTCTCTGAATACCTTTTGACTAACTATGAGCAAGCAGCGAAAGAGCTCAGTAGTTTGGGAATGAAAGTGGTATTCACTGGTCACTTCCACGCACAAAATATTGCTGAGAAAATAATCAGTGTCAACAACAATTACCTGATCGATATTGAAACAGGCTCCTTAGTTACTTATCCTGTTCCTTACCGAATGGTTGAAATGACTTCTGACTTTAAGAAGTTAGAAATTACATCCGCAAAGATACTTAACGCTAATTGCAATACAGGTGTCCTAGATTTTCAAACTTATGCAAGCGAATTCACCGCGCAAAAGATCAAGGAACAATTTGTTCAGCAATTCGCTGTAATCCTGATGCAAGCACAACCTGATCTTACATTAGCACAAGCTTTGGAATTTGCCGCTTCACTGGCAGCACAACAAATTAACAAAATTACTGTCAGTGATTTGTTTGTCAATGCTATGCTAGCTCATTATCAAGGCGATGAAAAACCGGACGCGCCGACACGAGCCATTTATCAAACCCTAGCTTCTTCTACCGATCCAAACTGTCAAGTACTTGGCGAGTTCTTACTGTCGCTTGGCGCTGACAGCTATCTGGCTGATAACACGGTTACCATCGACTTAACTACCGGAAAATCTGTAATCAACCTTTTAAATGCAATATGATAAAAAGTGATGATCGGCTCCGGGCCTCTTTCCTACTTGCCTGCCTCAATGCCTAATACGTGCCACAGCACCGTTAATGCACTCGGTGCTTTTTTCTTTGTCCGGCTTGATGTTTTGCCGCTTAATGGGGCACCTTCTTTTCGCTATCTACGATCAAGCATGTGGAATCACTTAGTATAGCATCCTTAATTTGCTTCTTTTTATCAATGTGGTGTCCACTAGATATATCAATCGAAGTGCTTCCATTTGCCCTGAAATGGAAATCCACAAAAAAGCCTGAACCATCGGCTTCTATTTCTACTCTATGGCGGTGTCCACCTTTATGAATCAAGTCTGAAACGGTAAATTCTTTATAATTTTCAGAACAGAACCTTTTAGTAGTAGAAACAATTTTTTCTCTATTTAGCATTTTTTCTCTACTCATTAGTAATACTACCCCTCATTCATATGTCCATTATTTAAAAACCATTTGTTATCGACGGGACTTATATTATACTGATAAGTTAGCAAAGTCAATGCTTAGGCCCTATTTTTACATGTTTTTAAAACAATGTACGGGGCGGCAGCATTTTTATCATATCCTGGCATACAAAATGGTAATTTGCTAAAGAAAATGGTTGAAGAGCCCAAGCCTTAATAGTTAAAGGTTTGGGCTTAAGTATTATCCAAAATTACTAAAAACTAACAAAAACTTATTGCACTTTTAATATTATCGGTTTATCATACTATTAAGTTCAGTTTTATTAGTTTATGTTTGTTTTGATCGTTCTTGCTGAAATTCAGCATCTCATTAGAAACTACATAGGAGGCTCCTATCATGATTAACGTCAATTTATGTGAAAAACTGCCTGTCGATCCTTCACCCGTCCAAAACCTGATCACTCAGGGAATCGTTTACGAATTAGCTGCCCTTGCCGCTAAAGAAGGTGTGTTTACCGCTCTGACTGTTGAAAAGACGGCGTCCAGGCTGGCCAGTGAATTGACTTGGGATGAAACAATAACTGAGCTTGTGCTAGAGGTGCTTGTCCAATCAGGATATTTGGTTTGCTCCAAAGGGTACTATTTGGCTATCGAAGCAGTGGGACAATATCTGCACAAAGGCAGCCCATGGTTTCTTGCCGATTCCCTGCTGCCCGAGTTTCCCATCGGCTCTTTTGCCCACAGAGCGCTTCAAGCTCTTAACAACAATGCCTTTACCCCCTGTTGTCATGAAGAAGCCCCAACCCACACAGAGCGTCTGCGTGGCATTGGCGCTCGCGCCGTGGCCAGCGAATTTGTCCAGACCACTGTCCAGTCAGTAAACCTTGACCAGAAGGAACACTTATTGGATTTAGGCGGGGGCCATGGTTTTTACAGCATTGCTTTTGCTCAAAGATATCCTAATCTGACTGTCACGTTATTTGATGTTCCCGCCATCGCTGCTCTTGCCTCAGCATCCATCCACGATTACGGCTTAAGTTCTCGCATGCATACCCTGTCAGGTAATTTTTTAGAGGAGGACATCGGGTCTGGTTACGATGTCATTCTATGCTCACTTATCTTGTCCCCTCCTACCCTGGAAACGGTGCTGAATAAAGTACGCTCCGCATTAATACCAGGCGGAACACTGATTGTGCGTGTCCATATCAGCGGCACGCATCCCACCCTTTCGGGCAGCATTAACCGCCTGTTTTGCGCCCTCAATGGCCACCGGAAAATGTATGAGTTGGCTGAATGGAAAAACTGGATAACCGAGCACGGCTTCCAAGATGTACAGACTGCCAACATAACCGATATCGTTGCGGTGCTGACAGCAACCCGTCCGCTATCAGCCGTTGGAGGTTTACGATGAAAAAATTAATCCTGTTTTTTAGCGTGCTATTCTTATTGATCATACTTACTGCTTGCAGCAAATCTCCTGTTGCAGTCGAAGGTAAAGAGAAAGCAGCCGAGAGTGCAACAGTTCTACTTACCGACCAGTTAGGACGGCAAGTAGAAATTCCCCGCCATATTCAAAGAATTGCGGCACTCGATCATTTCGAGGGCCATATCGCTTTTGCGCTAGGACAACAGGACAAATTGGTACATCAGGCTCTTTACGGGAAGCTCGCTCAGGCCATGATAAAAGTAGATGCCAACTTCCGAGCCAAACCTCAAATACGCCAAGAACAAAAGACGATTACGACCGAATCGTTGGCAGCGCTAAATCCGCAAGTCATCTTTATCAACTCCTCCTTTGATAAAACGCAATTACTGCAATTCGAGAGCGCAGGCATGAAGGTAATTGCCCTCAAAGGCGAAACCTTAGCGGACAGTTATGAAGCTGTGAGATTAATGGCCAAAGTACTCGGATGCGAAGACAGAGGAGAAAAATATATTGCAGCCTGTGACAAACTGCTGCAGCTTGTTAAAGATCGGACAAGCGGTATTCCAGTCGACAAACGACTTAACGTCTTGTTTACAGGGCCAAGAGATGTTTTTTCGGTTGCTACCAAAGACATGCTGCAGTCGTCCATCATCGAAACAGCAGGCGGAAAAAATGCAGCCAGTGAAATAAAAGGCTACTGGATTACGGTATCGCCAGAACAAATCTCTACCTGGAATCCTGATGTAATTTTTCTCGGGTCATCACTCGATACTTATAGCCCTGATGCATTGTATACCAATCCTCATTTTGCCACTGTCAAAGCTGTACAGGATAAGCGGGTTTATTCTTTTCCTTCTACTATTGGCTGGTGGGACTACCCTGCGCCCCGTCATATCCTGGGAACAATATGGGCTGCAAAAACTTTGTATCCAGAAAATTTTTCCGATATTGATATGATAAAAGTCGCTGATGAATTCTATTTTGAATTTCTCGGGCATTCATTTACCGAATTAGGTGGAAAGTTGTAGAAAACTATGAACAAAAAAATTTTGTTGATATTGATTGTATTATTTATTGGTGCTTTGGCAGTTGCTTTAGGCGTGGGGCGCTATGCCATTTACCCTGTTGATATCGCCAGTATTCTTCTGACTGCTATAGGCTTAAATGGGCTGCTGCCGGCGGTGACGCCGGAAACATACCTGATTTTCACGAATATCCGCTTGCCAAGAATTATTATGAGTTTCATTATTGGCGGCGGCATTTCCATTGCAGGCGCTGTTTTCCAGGGAGTTTTCCGCAACCCGCTGGCCGCCCCCGACATTCTGGGAGTGAAATTCGGGGCTGCTTTCGGTGCAGCTCTGGCAATTATCTTTTTCACTCAGATACCCTTTGGTGTCTACAGCTTTGCTTTTGCTTTTGGACTGACTGCTGTACTCTCAGCCTACTTGCTGGCACTGCGCAGCCAGGATCCCTCGGCATCTGTCCTCGTGATTGCAGGCATCGTCGTTTCTTCCTTATTCCAGGCCGCCTTATCGGTTCTGATTTATTTGGCAGACCCTTATGATCAATTATCCCAAATTACCTTTTGGCTTATGGGTAGTTTTCATACCGCTTCGTGGCTCAAAGTAAATACCATTTTACCCATAATCACAGTTTCCTCCCTGCTCATCTACCTCTTCAGCTGGCGTTTGAATGTTATGACCTTAACCGATGAAGAAGCCCTTTCTTTAGGAATCCCCGTTGTCCGGTGGCGAATGCTCTACATTCTCTTAAGCACATTAATTGCAGCTGCGTCTACAGCCACTGTAGGAGCCATTCTTTGGGTCAGTCTGATTGTTCCCCATATCGCCCGCTACCTGATCGGCACAGAACACCGGCAATTGATCCCGGTTACAGGTTTTCTGGGTGGAATTTTTGTGTTATTAATGGATACCCTGGCCCGTTCCCTGCTGGTAGCAGAAATCCCTATCAGTATCGTTACATCAGTATTCGGCGCACCCTTTCTGGGCTACCTGATTCAATGCCGCAAGGGAGGTGAACTCGGCAGTGACCGTGCGAATTAATAACATTACAGCAGGTTATGGGAAGGTTCCTATACTCAAAGATATTAGCGTAGAATTACCCAGCGGCCAATTTTGCGCCCTTGTTGGCCCTAATGGCTCTGGCAAAACAACCCTAATGCGCTGCATCAACGCTATTCTTACCCCTTTCCAAGGGCAGATCCTGATCGATAATCAGGATGTATCCCGTCTTTCCAGAAGCCAGACAGCCAGACTCATCGGCTTTGTTCCTCAGAGCACTCAAAGCGTCTTCGCTTTTACTGTGATAGAAATGGTTCTGATGGGTGGAGCAACCCGCATCAAAGCTTGGTCGGCGCCCACCCAGCAGGATAAGCAGAAAGCCCACTTAATCTGCGAGGAAATCGGCATCGATCACCTAACGACTCATTCCTTTCAGCAACTATCAGGTGGTCAGAAGCAACTCGTCATGCTGGCGCGAGCCCTATTTCAGGAAACTCCTGTCCTTCTTCTGGATGAACCCACATCAAACTTGGATTTTTGCAATCAACACAAAATGATGAACTTGGTTCGCGATGTGATAAAACGCAAGAACGCAACCGCCCTTATCACCCTCCATGATCCCAATCTTGTCTTGAATTACTGCGATTCAGCCGTCTTAATGAAAGAAGGGCGTCTGATCGCTTCCGGACAGGTAGGAACAACTTTATGCGACACCAACCTGCAAACTGCATTTGGTGATAACATCCAAACCGATACTACCAGCCAGGGTATGTCTGTCATTGTGCCTAAGCAGCTCTTCTTCCCCCAAAATGCTATGCAAAAACAACCAAAGGAGCATTATATATGAAATGCAATTATTGTGAATGGCGCTGCGACCTTGGCCCGCAAACCCTCGGCGTATGTCGAATGTATCATCTTTCAGAGGGCGCCATAAAGGAACGTTTCCCTCACAAGTGGCGCACCTATGATATTGCTCAAATTGAATCTTTGCCGTTCTACCATGCATATCCGGGAAGCCGATCAATGACCCTAGGCACTGTAGGTAGTAACATCGGCTGCAGTTACTACACCAATACTTATATAACTAAAGAAGACCCCGCCTCTTTACAGGGCCGGATACGGATGTATAACTTCACTCCTGCAGAACTGATCCATATGGCACAAAAACTTGGCTGCCATAACATAGTATTCAATGTCAACGAGCCGACAGTATCGCTACCCTCACTACTTGAGGTATCTCATTACGCTAAAAAAGCTGGCATTCCTCTAGGTTGCCTAACCAATGCCTATATGACGGAAGAAGCAACTGTACTTTTTGCCTCTATGTTCTCCTTCATAAACATCAATCTATTAGGGTTATCCTCTTGTTTTTGCCGAAACTCCCTGGGCATCCCCGATTCCCTTCCCATTTTGCGCAACGTTGCTGCCCTGGCTAATCTTTGCCACCTAGAGGTAAGCACCCCTGTTATCCAGTCTGTCAACGACCACGAACTAGACGAAATAGCCGCTTTCCTATTAGCGACCGATAGGTACATTCCCTGGCATGTCTTCAGTTTACTGCCGGAGCACAAGACGAAAGAAATCGCTTCCTCCAGCATTGATTCCACTCATGCTATCTTAACCAAATACCGTAAAGTCTTGCCCTATGTTTATTTTCATAATTTTATTGACTCAGACTGGGTTAACACTCAGTGCCCCTGCTGCGAGCAGCTAGTCATTGAACGAATCGGCGGCAACTGTCTGACCGGCTATCATTGCCTGGAAACGCGTTGCCCCCGTTGCGGCCAGGACATCAGCATATTGGTCAAACAGAAATTCTGAAATTCCGCGAGGGCACTTAAATAACATAACGCAAAAATAATTCTTTCAAGTCACAAAGAAGTGCCGACCGGTTATATCCGTGTCGTTTTTATATTTTTAAGGGAGAAAAAAGCAGTGCTAGAACGAAGATTCTTTTTTACAACCCCGTAGACAGCCAAATTATCTAACAGTACAGGTGAATGGAGCTACGCTGACTGTAAAGGCTTGGAAGCAAGACGGGGAGTTAATTGACGAATGGCGCCTGGATAAATCAGCGCCAGCGCGACTGGGAATGGTTCAATAAGTCCCCAAGAAAATGAACAAGCAACAGCACTTACGTGCCATTGCCTGTTCATTTTTTTGCTCTAACTGATAACAGTTTTTATATTTATTTACATTTTAATGTTGACACCAGCCATAAAATTAATTCCATCACCAGGGTAGTCATATTTCTCCCAATACTTGGTATCGAAAATATTATTTACATGCAGAAAATATCCGATATTTTTATTTTCTTGGTAGTCAAAATTAAGATCTACGGTGTGATAGTTGTCAAGTTGTTTATAGGTATTGTTGCTGGTTAGAATGTTGCCGAAGTAATGACCAAGAACGCTCGTCTGGAACTTGTCTACAGTATAGGTTAAGCCGTAATTAACCATGTTGTCCGGCAAATCGATTGCTCTTGTTTTAACTCCTGCTTCATTGGTATCTTTGGCATCCAGATATGTATAGTTGACAAAGCCCTTCAGACGTTTGGTAAAGTACCGGCTGTATTCCAATTCCACGCCTTGTATCTCCGTTTTAAAAATATTATGATACGTTTTATATAACGGACTGGTAGTATCAGTAATTCTGTCGATACGATTATCTATTTTATTATTAAAGGCTGCAACATCCAGCGAGGACTTATCATCAAAATCGTGTTTCCAGCCTATTTCGTAGTTGGTTGCCTTTTCAGTGTCAGGGATCGACACACCACTTGTAAGATTGGTAGAAACTTGTTTGGCTGTAACAAATATATGCGACTTACCGGCGGAAAAGCGCAAGGTATTTTGTTCATCCAGTTGATGAGTAATATTAAAGACCGGATCAGTAACATCTTCCGTGCTGCTGTTCTGGACGCTGGTGGAGCCAGTTTTGTAATACGAGTATGACTGTTTTGCCCGGTCATGACGCACTCCCAGTGTAAGGTTAGTTTTATCATCAAGCTTCAGATTATCCTGAATATAGTAACCGCTGCGTTTATCGGTACCGTTTTCATCGAGATTAGAGTTGTTCTCATCTGTATTCCAGTCGATTTGGGTGTATTTGGTGCCAAAGGTAACAGTATTATTCCAGGAAGTCTGTAAATCACCGGTAAACTCCAAACCGTTTCCTTTTGAATACCAGCCGCTACGGTACCAGATCGGGTGTGCATAGTCAACAAGAGCAGGGTTGCTAGCATTAGTCTTATTATATGCCCATAGGTCATTTCCATCCGTTACATGGTATAATTTTACATCATATTTAAACTTGTTACTAGTTTTCTGTTCAAACAGCAAGGCAATATTAGTCTGTTTAAAGTCAGTATATTTCCAGTCTTTTACGGAGTATAATCTTACTTCTTTGCCATTTTTGAACACCCCGGTTCCAACTCCCCGGTCACCGGACCAGCTAACATTAGCAGTGGTTTCCTGACCAGTGATTTGATCAATGCCATTAGATATTTCACGGTCGGTATTCATATAGTAGCCACTCAGTGTCAGAGCTGAATCATGGCCGAGGTTCCATTTGATTTTACCATTAAAATAATCTGTATCAAATTCAGAATTATTCAAGTGCCTATTGCCTTGTTTTTTGCCGGCGGTTACGTAGTAGCTAGCATCGCTGTCACTGCCGCTGTATGAGATATAGTTATCATAACTATTATGTGAACCGGCCGACAGATTAAGATTGAATTGACCAGGGCCTTTTCCCGTTTTTGTAGTAATTAAAATAATGCCGCCTTTGTAGTCTGTCCCGTATTGTACAGGACCAGGCCCTTTGATGATTTCGATCTTCTCAATGTTATCAGCAGGTATGGTTTCCAAATTTGATGCAGAATTTGAAGCAATACCAGACAAAGGGAAGGCCGGCATGCCGTCGATGTAGACTTTCGTCTGATCAGAGGCGGCACCACGGATGCGGGCCAAGCGGGCATTTTTATCGGTATAAGCGACATATATCCCTGGTACCCTACTAATTGCCTCAGCCAGATTGGTTGCGCCCATCTCTTTAATTTTTTCCGCCGTAATGACCTCTGTTGTCACCAGATAGTCTGCCAACGCCGTTGAACGGACTTCCACTTCTTCAACAGGAATCGCATTGGACTCTTCCGCCATGGCAGGATTGAGTGTACATAACAGAAAAACGCAAACCGCTGGTGGGATGGCCATTTTTTTAAAACTTTTTCGCATACGATAAATCCCTCTTTCCTTAATATTTTCTCTAAATAACATCCTGTTGAAATTCCTATATTCTTAATGGAAGATATTATGGTTTTATAGCTACTTTTTGTCCTGTTATGTAGATCGCTCTTCGTTCTAATCCTGAAACGATACGTGCCGCATCAGCATTGTCTTTAACCACAAAACCTGACAAGTCGTTAATACCGAAAGAAAATAGCTTTGGTGCCAAAGGAGTGAAGGGTCCGACAACTACAACATAAGCGTTTTGGGCCAGTTCCAGCATGCGCGGTAATGTTTTGTAAATCAGGCTACTACAACTGAGAATAACAAAATCACTTTCCGGTAGGATGTATTCAGCAGCTGCTTCAGGGTAATCACCGTCCTTCGGTTCACGTTCAATAATAGTAAGATCGCATACTGGCTGAAACAATTGCTCAATATAAGGAAAATGACCGAAAACGGCAACTTTTTTATTTTTTATTACGTTTTGATAGGCGATAAAAGGATCATTAAGGCGATCCTCACTATACAGACTGTTTGAAAGCGCAATTCCGTTACCAACCGCCGTCGCCGGTGAATTATACCAGGCATTTATTGCTGCCATGCCAACAGAGGCTTCAATGAAATTCCAGGATTTAATGCATTCTGCCAATTTTTTCAGCGGCATATGCAGTGATTTTTTCATCGTTTCCGGCAGGCTATCTCCCGGCAAAACATGACTAAAGCCGCACCCATTGCCACTTCGGATTAACACAGCATAGGTTCCGCAAATGAATTCATCAACAAGGCACTCTTCCGGTATTCCTTCGATCAAAGCATCATATAATTCCCACATTTTTCACTCTTCTCCTTATCCTGCTTTAAGGAATTTAACCATTATATCCGGCCCACTCACTATAAAGTAGACTTAGCTTCAGATGGGGTTTTAACCCCACCTGAAGGTTAGTCGCCCTTATCCAGGGACTTAGCCGCTCTTAACTCCCACTTGCAGAAGTGGGAGTCTTAGAGCGGGTTAGTCATCGGATAAATCCAACTTCAGAGATGAGACTCTTTCTCCATGCCTCAACTGCTGCCGAACGGCCAACATGACAGCATCAAGTTTTTCAATGTCACTCAGGCTTTCGATTTCTTCGTCTGAAGTTTCCATGATTTTATGGATACCACCGTTTTTAATCACAATACGCTTATCAGCACTCAAAGCCAACAGCGGATCATGGGTTGAAATCAATACAATCTTTTCGTTTTCCGTTAATAGGCTGATAGCCTGTTTCCGGTCAATGCCGGCATTTTCTATTTCGTCAATCAGGACAATAGGCGAAGAACTCATATACGCCGTGTCGGCAATCATCAGTGCACGGGATTGTCCTCCAGAGAGCTGGGTTACTTTGGTATCCATGGTGAATTTTTCACCGGCCAGCTCGTTAGCACAAACAAAACATTGTTGTATCACCTGCTCGGCACTCTCGCAAAGACGGCTTTTTGCATGCATTGCCAGAAATTCCGCGACATTCAGATCCATAACGAAATTCATGTTTTGCGACAACTGCGCCACCATTTTGTTACCCATATCAAATCGTTCCTCATCGGTCAACGCGTGGTCATTAATCAATATCTGTCGTTTGGTCGGTGTATCGCACTGAGCTAAACATTCGATATCCCCCAGCAGACGGCTTTTCCCTGAACCCGTAGGGCCAACGATACTAACGACCTCACCGGCTGCTATCGTAAGGGTCACATTCTCCGCTTCCCCTTGTTTATTTCTGCCGCCGATGATTGTAATATTATGTATTTTTTCCTTTTCTTCCCGGTTATTCACCAGTGTTGCCATGAATTTTACCAATTCTTCGGTTAGGCTGAATCCATCGAGCCCGAACTCATCCAGTTGCTCCTGCGGTATTTCTTCTAACGCCTGGGCTACTGTGAATTTTTTCTGCAGGTCCTGCAAATTATAATTTACAAAAAAATCCTGTACGACCGGATAGTCCACGAGGATTTCAGCAATCGTCATATTAGTGACGATTGCTCTGATTCTTGCATTTTGCATCATAGCCTCACCTGAATTCCATCTTTTTCAGCATTCCCATTTGGTAGGTCTCACCGACTCGCGTTTCCCCGGTACAGTAGGCACATACCGAAGAAGGCATCGAGAAGCGTAAACGTCGATTTTTCAGCGTAGTGATGTCTGCTGCATTTTTGACATGTTTGCTTAACAGGAACGCCCCTTGACCGGTAATTCCATTTACAAATAGAATTCTGGCTCCAGGGTTGACTTGTCGAACATTGAACATAAATACTTCCCGTTCAGCCTGTGAGACAATATCCCCCTTGGTAATCAAAACAATATCAGCCAGCTTCAGCATGGGACCAATTTTACGGGGAGTGTTAACGCCAGAGAGATTATCAATAACACAAATGGCAAGAATCCCCTGAATATGGGGAGAACAGCGATTACATAAACCTGCGCTTTCGCTAATCAATATATCCAGTCCGGCATGATGCCCCCACTCGACAGCATCTTCAATATTGCTGATAAAAAAATGATCCGGGCAGAATTTTCCTGAAAACCCCACCTGAACTTTTACGCCATATTCCTTATAACTTAGTTGATCAAAAGACGTCAGGCAGTCAAATTTTACAACACCGACCTCTTGGCGCCCCTCCCTGAGACAATCAATCAGTCTGAGAATTACTGAAGTTTTACCGGAAGAAGGCGCCCCAGATACCGTAATGAGTTTCATAATCTCCCCCCCAAAGCTCGTTTACCTGGCTGCCATACCTTTCCCATCAGCATTAACACCGATGGCGATCCTGTGTATTCCATTGCGACGAATGGCATCCATCAATTCCACCACACGCCCATGTTCGACACCGCTGTCGGCATTAATAATGACAGAGATTGGCTTATCGCCCTGACTCTGGCGCACTAGCCACTGAGCGGCTTCCGCCGGGTTTCCAACTTGTGCCTTGTCGCAGAAGAGCTTACCGTCTTTGGTTACGGTCAGTAAAATCACTTGCTGCGCCTTGTCCTCCATTCCGGCCGCATGGGGAAGATTCACAGGTAAGGTATACTGGTTGGTCATGGTTAAAGTGGCCAGCATGAAGAAGACCAGCAGAAAAAACATAGTGTCGATCATGGGTATAATCTCGATGCGGGCTTTTTTTAATGGCTTTCGCGGTATCTTCATCGCCCGTCACTCCTTATCAGGAAGGACTAATGCCATTTCCAGCCGGGTGGCGTAATGCTCAATCATTGCGATTTCCCTTTCGATGCGGGCCAAAAAGTAGTTGTAAGGAATTAGAGCTATGACCGCCACGCTTATTCCCGTTGCGGTGGCAATCAGCGCCTCGGCTACTCCACCGGTAACAGCGTGGGGTTGTCCCATTCCGGCTAATGCCATAATCTGGAAAGAATCAATCATACCGATAATCGTGCCTAAGAGTCCTAGGAGCGGCGACAAGGTAACGATGGTGTCCAATACCGGCAGTCCGCGCTGCATCGCAGCGAGTTCATTGACTCCCGCTGCTTCCATGGCTTTTAAAGAGTGATAACGATTGGTTATTCCAGCAGACATGACGCGAATTAGCGGCATTGAGGACTTTCTCGCCATGTCAGCCGCTTCATCCATACGGCTATCACCGATCATATCCAATATTGCTTCGGCCTGAGGTATTGCTCCGAGGCGCCGGAAGAAGAAAAAACGTTCAATAATGACAGCTATCGCCACAACAGAGCAGACAGCGAGAGGCAGCATCATCCAGCCGCCTTTTAACAGTTCGTACACTAGGGATCATCTCTCTTTCTGCTTGAAGGTATTGCTGTGATGCTACCTATTCTGCCTCGTCAAGACGGAACCGGACTCTTACGTCATGGAAACTCGTAATAGGCACACTACCCTTTTTCGCCGGGGAAAAGCGCCACTTTTTCACCGTTTGCACGGCAGCTTCGTCCAAAATGCCATAGCCGCTTCCCACCTTTACCGATACCGATTCAACCGATCCATCGGTATCAATGAGAAGTCGCACTACTACTGAACCTTCCCAGCCAGCCTTTCTGGCAGCTTGTGGATAAGCCGGTTTGGAACCGGAGAGATAACTAGGGGATGTTCTGGCGCCGCTGTCATGACTATTCGCCTCTCCATTACCGGTGGTTGCTTGCTCCCCGCTATGACCAGCTGCGGTAGTTTGTCCAACTACAGCCGTTCCCGCCGAAACCGTCTTAGTTACATAGATGTCGTTTGTTTCTCCTGGTATAGACGGCGGGAGAAGTTCTGTTCGGGTTGCAATCGGCACCAGTTTGGGAACTGGCTGTTTGGTCGGCGCTGGCGGAGGAGATTCTGACGGCGTAGAATGTGCCGTGTCCGCTGTTTCAACCACAGCGACAGGGACGATATCAACTTCAATGGCAGTAATTTCTGCCGGCTTATTGCCCGGATGATAAGGCGGTCCCAGCATAGTCAGGCAGACAATCAGGGCACCGTGAAGAAGAAGCGAAATTCCGGTTGTTTTTGTATATGGGGATTTACTAAGATATTTCATTCTGCCTCCATCAAAGGTTCATACCCTATTGGTTTTGTAGCTCACCATATATTATCGAAATATATACTCATGTTAAGGGCTTCGTCTTCGAGATATCTCCACCTCAGCTTAAATACGTCGCAAACTTCTAGTTCGCATTAAAAATCAACTAAACAAGCTATGCGTCGTTTAGTTGATACCACCTTGTATCTTTTTATTTATCCATAATCTTACTTATTTTTATCATCTTAATACAAAAACAAACTGCAGTCAATATAAATATTATTTTAATATCTTTTTTGTTTGTTTTTGTTTGCTTATTTTTGTTAGAAACTAAGTAAAAGAACTTATTAAGGGTGCCATCATGGCAAAAGTTGTTATGGACTATAAAACTGGTAGCAGCTATTACCGTAGATTCTGTAGAAGATTTGAACCTAGTACCTGGAGATAAAGTAACTGCTTTGGTAAAAGCTACAGAGATGATGGTGCTTAAATAATCGTATTAAGTTCTTCAAAAAAAGCGGCTTAGCCTTTTGGCTAGCCGTTTTTTTTTGCGTCTAACGAACATGGTGACTCAAAAGCATCCTCCCAGTACATCTTCTCAAGTTGGGTAAGAACCATATCCATCCATGATAAATTCAATCAAATATAAATATTGTAAAAATTTTAAAAATTCCATTTGAGACAATGACAAATCAATCAATATTGCATTATTTATTCATTCGCAATATAATGTTACTAGAGCAAACAAAACTGAATAAAACAACTGCTAATTGTTTGGTTTTATTCATTTTTGTTGTGAAGTAAATTTCTCCAGTTTTATTTTACAACTCAATTTTGCAAGCAAAATGATTAGCAGATAAACCTATGAACAAGTTACCGGCGCTGAGCATTGGTTTAGTTTCTATTAAGGTACATAAGAGATCTTTAATCGAGAACTTAAGTAAATACAAACTCCTTAGCCGATTAACCTAAACCTTTGCTGGCATGGTGTTCGGCCGATCGGTATAGTGGGAAACTGCTATGCTTCCCGCTTTTCTTTTGGAAAGGAGTGCAATATACTCGGGCGGCGCAATTCCCTGCGTATGTTTTGTGTCAACAAATCGTCCCGTATACAATAATTGCCAAGCCCTCTCCTAAAAGGGTTTGGCAATTATTGTAATTTTTAAGGTGTGGTGATACAGTATGAAGATTTCAGATTTCACTTTAGTAATCGACAATATCACAGTGGATACGCTCCCACTTTTTATCCAGTTAGCCGCCGACACTACAACGGCCTACAAAGAAATCGACTCACTTTATGAAACTGATAAAACACGCTACCAGATCGCTGCATCTCATTCGCCATTCACTGATCATCCCTTGTTCACCACCGGCGGCATTGAGAGGCAAATTTACGCCTCAAAATATTTAGGGATAGTGCTTGCTGCAATAGAAGATGGACGTGGTTCTCCCTTATTCAAACAAGCATTAACCATTATGGGCAAACGTTGGAACGAACTGTATTGCTACATCCAAAAATGTGAAACAATTGATTTATCGGAAGCCGCTAAACCAGAGTATTATGCCGAATCCCTAAAAAACGTACAAACCCACAAATTGCTTACCGGCGCCGCAATTCAATATATCCAGTATTTTAACGAATTATATCCAGCCATTGATTTACCGCTGCATTCCTCTTTAAAATTCGCAATGTTTATGGCATGCGCTTTCGGTCAAAAAATAATTGTATCATCTTCCGAAACTCTATCTATTATTCAAATATTTGGCGGAAAGTTCGATAGCACTGACCAATTTCAACAATTCAAAGGCAGACTGAATAAATCAGTAGTAAAAAAACTCGCTCGTTATCTTAAAAACGTAATATATCAAAAGGTATTTCTTAACTATCTTGATCCTTGGAACGGGGATCGCTTCTGGGAGGGATTAGCCCACTGCACCGCTTATCTATCAGCAACAGTAGGAATCTCGCTACTTTCTCCTAAACTTTTGTCACAGATCAAGGAGCGAGATATCGAACTTCTTTGTCGCCTCTATATTGTTAAGATGACTGCAGAGGCTTTTCGATCTGGCGAACTAAAAAAAAATAAAGAGGCTATGGAATTAGATTGTGTCGAATTTGTAATGTTCGGCTTAAATTTACTTGACTTTATTAGGGAATATAAAAAAGCCAAAAAATTATATTTTGAACACAACGCAACTCATCTATATGCCGAAATAGATAATCTCAAAAGACAGCTTCAATCCCGTGAAACGGAAATCCGAAGCCTCAGCAGAGATTTGACAGCAAAAAACAATTTACTCGCCTTAAAAGAAGAAGAAATTAATACTCTAGTTCTCAAACAAAAATTTGTTCTTAATGTACTGATTAAAGAAAACGAGCAACTTAAAACTAAAATTGCACAAACAGATAAGATTAAAGATACAACTACAGACGCCAAAACAATACAATGCAATTACATCGCACCAATACCTAGTAAGCCGCTCGATACAGAGACATCTTTAAAAATGCTAGAAAACATTCATGCCATAATTATTGGTGGCGCCGAAAGCTGGCAGGCCAAATTGAAAAGTAAACTCCCGCATTTTGATTATCTTAATGGCGATGTAGGCAGCTTTGACCATGCGTTGATCATTCATGCTGATATTGTCTTCGCCAATGTCCGCTGTAAGTTTAGTCACGACTGCTTTTATAAGATGATCAAACTGGTTCGCCAGCACGAAAAGCGTCTGGTATACTTGCCTAAAACCAATATTGCCCTTACTATTCGCATGATGGCAAGTGCTGTAGATTCCACTTACATACCAGAAGAAAACTCCATGGAACATAGCAATATTGGATGCGCTGCCGAATTATAAGCCTTCAATTCAATCAATAATAATTATATTAAGTCTTGCTAAAAAAATCGGCTTAGCCTTTTGGGCTAGCCGATTTTTATTTGCGTTTTGTATGTAAATGGCGACCCCGGCAGGATTCGAACCTGCGACCTTTTGATTCGTAGTCAAACGCTCTATCCAACTGAGCTACGGAGTCATGGATGGTGACCCACGATGGACTCGAACCATCGACACCCTGATTAAAAGTCAGGTGCTCTACCGACTGAGCTAGTAGGTCGACGTATAAATGGAGACTAATTCTATACTGCAATCCCATAATATTGAGGTGTACACCCATTGAATACAGTCGCAACAGGAGACAATTCAATGCTACAGAGTAGCTACCATATAGAATTAATTGGCAGGGGCGGCTGGACTCGAACCAACGCGTGACGGAGTCAAAGTCCGTTGCCTTACCGACTTGGCGACGCCCCTACTAATAGGTGAACATCTCGTTAGAGTATGTTCCCTAAAAACTTCACAGAAGATAAGCAGTGCGCATTTAGATACTGGTAGTTAGCAAAGCTAAAACATACATTATGGATGTTATCGCTCCGCTCTAACTAAGCGATTCGCTCAAGTTTCCGCGTCGCTTTCGCTCCTAAAAACTTGGCTCTCTGCTTAAGTCAAGTCCTCAGCCTATTAGTACCAGTCAGCTGCGTGGATTGCGCCACTTACACATCTGGCCTATCTACCTTGTCATCTACAAGGGGCCTTACTTCTTTCGAATGACAGACCTCATCTTAAGGCTGGTTTCACGCTTAGATGCTTTCAGCGTTTATCCTTTCCGGACGTAGCTACCCAGCTGTACTCCTGGCGGAATAACTGGTACACCATTGGTCCGTCCACTCCGGTCCTCTCGTACTAGGAGCAGTTCCCTTCAAGTCTCTTACGCCCGCGATGGATAGGGACCGAACTGTCTCACGACGTTCTGAAC
>NZ_FWXI01000011.1 GCF_900176355.1 Sporomusa malonica
GTAAAGTATGGTATTACCCGCGACTACGTACTTGGACTGGAAGTTGTTTTGCCAGACGGCAGCGTAGTCGAAGTGGGCAACAAATTTGACAGTGAGATGGCTGGACCTGACTGGGGGATGCTCCTGGTAGGCTCAGAAGGCACGCTGGGCATTGTGACCAAGGCCTATCTGAGACTGGTTGACAAACCAAGCGCCAAACAAACCCTGCTGGCGATCTTTAACAGCCTTGATGACGCAGCCAACACCGTAAGTGACATGATCGCCTCAGGCACCATCCCGACAACCCTGGAAATCATGGATAACCAGACCATCCGCGCCGTGGAGGATTACCTTAACGTAGGGCTGCCGGTGAGTGCCGAAGCCATCCTCTTAATTGAGGTCGATGGCAGTGCCGTGGCCATCGCCAAACAGGCCGAACATGTCATGAAAGTATGTAGAAAATGCGGCGCCACCGAGATCCAGGCAGCCTCAACCCCCGAAGATATCGATAAACTATGGCGCGCCCGCCGGGCCATCTCGCCGGCCTGTGGCAAAATCAACCCCACCAAGATTTCGGAGGATGCCACTGTTCCCCGCAGTCAGATCCCCGAAATGGTTCGCCGCCTGCGCGCGATTGCCAAGAAGTATGACCTAAAGATGGTCATATTTGGTCATGCCGGTGACGGTAACCTTCATCCCAATATTCTAAGCAATAAGCATGACCATGAAGAGATGGAACGGGTAGAACAAGCGGTAGAAGATCTCTTTAAGGCAGCGTTAGAGCTTGGGGGTACTTTGTCCGGTGAACATGGTATTGGTTATATGAAAGCGCCGTTCTTGAAATGGGAAACAGGAGAAACCGGTTTTGCTGTTGGACAGAAGCTCAAAAGCGTTGTTGACCAGCAAGGGTTATTAAACCCTGGGAAGCTTTTTAATATATAGAGAGGAGTGAATGACGGTGGCAAAACCAAATTTAACTGTTAACACCAATACCAACGCCAACACTAGTGCTATTGAAGAATGGGGCAAAAGATACGGGCTTTTTGCGGCAATTTTTGTTGGACTGGCAATATGGGCAATGCCTACTCCTGAGACCATGAGCCTAACCCAACACAAGCTGTTGGCGATTTTTGGCGGAGCTGTAGTTGCGTGGATAACTATTGGGATTAACTTTGCTGTAAGCACGTTTTTCGTAGTGACGCTCTTATATTTCTGGGTAGGAAACCCTGAAGGCAAGGTCGATAAAGTCGGTCAGTTAATTAGAAGCGCCGACTTTGCTGTAGGTGGTTTCGCATCTGCCTCTTTGTGGTTATTGGTTACCGGCTTTGTGCTTTCCATCGCCATGACCAAATCCGGAGTAGCCAAGAGGCTGGCTCTGCAAATGATGAGGGTGCTGGGACGGACTCCGGCTGGTGCTATCTATGCTTCTATGCTGGCCAACTTTATAATCGCTCCCCTGACACCGTCTAACACGGCGCGTACTGCCGCGATGCTGCCTATTGTGGAAGGTATAGCAGAAGCCTATAAAGCCAAATCTGGCCAGAGTAACTTCGGCAAGGCGCTCATGTTAGCCAGTACCTTTACATCAAATATAACTGGCTCTGCTTTTCTAACCGGAACTATCCCTAACCCGGTAGCCATCGGCATGATCGCCGCAGCAGCAGGGGCATCTATCTATACAACATGGAGTTACTGGGCGCTGGCGGCGCTTCCTACCAACATTATCATCCTGGCAATTACCGGCTGGCTGCTGCTTAAGCTGTATCCGTCAGAAGTAAAAGCCCTGCCTGGCGGGGTTGAATATATAAAAAAGGAACTTCTTTCCATGGGGCCGATGTCTGGCCGGGAAAAAAGGGCGATTCTGTACTTTGTTCTAGCTCTTGCTCTTTGGTCAACCGACGCGCTCCATAAGTTTAACTCAACTATGGTTGCCTTCTTTGTTTCGATGTTGATTTTTACGCCCCGTATAGGAGTCCTTGACTGGAAAGAGACAGAAAAGTCATTGCCGTGGGAACTTTTTGTCTACTTTGGTGGTGTGTTGACATTAAGCGATGCCTTAATGAAAACTAAGGCTTTCGAGTGGATTATTAAGGCACTGCTTGGCGTACTCGGACTTAAAAGTGTAGCCATGATGCCGCTTCTTATCATCTTAATTGGTTTTAGCATATTTAGTCATGTCATCTGGTCGACAACGACAGCCATGACTGGGGTTATGATACCCATCTACATTGGTCTGGCAAAAACCCTTGGCTTTGATGTTGTCACCTTTGTTATGCCGTTGGCGATTATGATGGCGTATGCCTTATTCCTTCCTTTTAATACCATGGGAAATATCATTATGTTCGGAGCGGGCTACTACACAGTGACAGAACAACTAAAGTCCTCAATTGTGCTAGGCCTGATAATCTGGGGCTTGTGGATTGTTACTGCCTTTACCTGGTGGAAATGGATCGGCTTACTATAAGCAGATAAACTTAGAAAAATGAGGGGGAGGACGACTTATGGCTTTTCCCAAGCTGGTTCAAATACGGCAGACCTTTTCCAGACCGCTTGTTGATGATGTGCCTGGAGCGGTTCTTGATGAACTTGAGAGACTGAAGATAGCCAACCAGTTGGCCGGAAAACGAATAGGTATTACTGCCGGGAGCCGCGGTATCCAGAATATCGTAACAATACTCCGGTATATTGCTCAATACGTTAAGCAACATGGGGGAGAGCCCTTCCTGCTGGCTGCCATGGGCAGTCATGGGGGAGGAACTGAGGCAGGACAAAAGGAGGTGCTGGACAGTCTGGGGCTTACCAAAGAAGCTATCGGTGCCCAAGTGCTAACGTGTGCTGAGAGCGAGATTATCGGACATACCCGGGATGGTATCCCCACCTTCATTTTGCAGTCGGCGCTCAGCCTTGACGGAATTTTAGTGGTTAACCGGGTAAAAACCCATACCTCATTTAAAGGTAAGGTCGAGAGCGGTCTGGTTAAAAAACTGGTTGTAGGGCTGGGAGGACCACAAGGGGCTCAACAGTTTCATGGATTTGGTAGTGAGGAACTGTCTCGGCTGCTCATAGAGATTGGCGAGGTTATTTTGGAGAAACTTCCTATCGTTGGTGGGATCGCAATAATAGAGAATGCGTATGAGGAAACTGCGCTCATTAAGGGTGTAACAAAAGCAGAGTTAATCCAGGCGGAAAGTCAGTTATTGCTATATTCTAAGTCGCTGATGCCTTCGCTTCCTATCGATGACATTGACGTGTTGATCATCGGCGAAATGGGTAAGAATTTCAGTGGTACAGGTATTGATACTAATATTATCGGCCGGACGCGCATTCAGGGGGTTCCCGAGCCTTTACGTCCGGCTGTAAAACGGATTGTCGTACTGGATTTGTCTGAGGAATCCCATGGCAACGCAACTGGAATCGGATTAGCGGACTTTGTGACTCAGCGACTAGTTGACAAGATGGACCGTCAGGCAAGCTATCTTAATTGCCTGACAAGCACGTTTGTCATACGGGCAGCGATTCCCATTCACTACGAAGATGACCAAAAGCTTCTTGAAGCGGTGCAGTATAGTCTAAGCAGTATACCAGCGGAGAAATTGCGGGTCGTAGTCATCCCCAATACGCTGTTTTTGACAGAATGCCTGGTGTCGGAAGGGATAGCTGCGGAATTATCCTCCCGGGATGGAATCAATATAGCCGGAGAAGCAGGAGACTTAGCATTCGACCCGCAGAACCGACTGCTGTTAAAATTTCATTAATCCTTTAGACAGGAGCTACAAACAATCAGAGGAGGAAAGAGCATGCTAAAAACCAAGCCCGCGTTTTGTAAAGGCTGTGGAATATGTGTAGAGTTTTGTCCCAAAAAGGTATTGAAGCTTGATGAGTTTGCTAAGATTGAGGTTGCCAATGAGGAAGATTGCGTAGCTTGTGGGCAATGTGAACTCAGGTGTCCTGACTATGCAATCTTTGTAACTGCAGATAAGTAATAAGTTATAACGAACGGAGGTATGTATTCATGGCAAAAGCAGTACTCATGCAGGGAAATCATGCTTGTGCAGAAGGCGCGCTTGCCGCCGGAGCCAGATTTTTTGCCGGCTATCCGATAACACCGTCCACCGAGGTTGCCGAGCTATTGGCTAAACGTTTGCCGCAGGTCGGCGGAACTTTTGTCCAAATGGAAGATGAGATTGCCGGGATGGCAGCAACAATCGGCGGGGCATTGACAGGCGTTAAGTCCTTGACGGCAACAAGCGGCCCCGGTTTTTCTCTTAAGCAGGAACTAATCGGTTATGCGTCTATGGCCGAGGTTCCTTGTGTTATAGTAAACGTTCAGCGGGTTGGCCCCAGCACTGGTCAGCCAACATCTCCGGCCCAGGCCGATATCATGCAAGCCCGGTGGGGGTCGCACGGCGACCGGGGCGTTATCGCGCTTAGCCCTGCCAGTGTGCCTGAATGTTACACGCTAACGGTAGAGGCGTTTAATCTTGCTGAGCAATATCGCACTCCGGTGGTGCTTCTTCTTGATGAGATTATTGGTCATATGCGGGAAAAAATCGAAATTCCTGATCAGGCAAGCCTGAAGATTGTTAATCGTAAGAAACCGGGGCTGCCGCCTGGGGAGTTTCTCCCTTACAAGCCGGATGCTGACGGTGTTCCCCCTATGCCAGCTTACGGAGATGGTTACCGGTTTCATGTTACCGGCCTGGCGCACGATTATACTGGTTTTCCTAGCGGCGCAAATAGTACATCCCATGAATTGATCGCCAGACTGCACACTAAAATCACAGATCATATTGATGATATTGTTACATTTGAGGAACAGTGTATCGACGATGCCGAGGTTGCGGTTATCGCGTTCGGCGGTACAGCCCGTACAGCCTATGCTGCCATAGAAATGGCGCGTCAGCAGGGAATAAAGGCAGGTTTGTTCCGGCCAATTACAATCTGGCCGTCGCCGGAAAAACAGATTAAGGCATTAGCTAAAATAGCTAAAACAATCATTGTGGCAGAACTCAATTACGGACAATATGTGGATGAAGTTGAGCGTATTGTTGCCGGACAGGCTAACGTTGTGTCACTGGCCAAGTGGAATAATGACCCGATTACGCCTCAGGAAATGTTAGCAGCCATCAAAGAAGCAAATGCGAAGTAACCCAACTAAGGAGGAGGGAACAACCATGGAACAATTACTTGAAAAATACTTTCGCCCCAAGTTGCCGCATATCTGGTGTCCCGGTTGCGGGAACGGTATTGTCACAGCAGCTATTGTTCGGGCTATTGATAAGCTGGGTCTTGATCAGGATAAGACGACAATCGTATCTGGAATCGGCTGTTCGTCACGGGCTCCCGGATATTTGCACTTTGATACGTTACACACCACTCATGGCCGCGCCCTGCCGTTTGCTACCGGGATTAAGCTGACTAAGCCTAACCACAAGGTCATCGTTATAACGGGTGATGGCGATGCAACAGCTATTGGTGGCAATCATTTCATTCACGCCGCCCGGCGTAATATTGATCTTACAGTTATTGTATTTAATAACAATATCTACGGTATGACTGGCGGCCAATATTCGCCCTTAACCCCGCAAATGGCCAAAGCAACCACCGCGCCTTATGGTAATATAGACCGTGCTTTCGACCTAGGTGAGCTAGCTAAAGGAGCGGGTGCGACTTTTGTTGCCCGGTCTACCACCTATCATGCCAAACAACTTTCAGAGCTTGTGGCCAAAGCCATCACACATGAGGGCTTTGCCGTGGTAGAAGCCCTGACAGGCTGTCCCATTTCCTTCGGCAGACAAAATAAACTGAGCAAGCCTGCCGCTCTTTTGGCCTGGCAGCGGGATAATACTGTGCCGGTGGAAGCGGCAGCCAAGCTTAAGCCCGAACAATTGGCCGGGAAAATCCAAATAGGCGTGTTACACCAGGAAACTGCACCCGAATATACTGTAGAATACGGCAAGGTAATTAAACAAGCGATGGGAGGGTGTTGTTAGTATGATGGAAGTCAGATTAAGCGGCTCAGGGGGACAAGGATTAATCCTGGCCGGCATCATCCTCGCCGAGGCGGCAATTGCGGACGGAAGAGACGCGGTGCAGTCTCAGTCTTATGGGCCTGAGGCCCGTGGCGGTTCCAGTAAGTCGGAGGTTATTATCAGTACAGAACCCATCCATTATCCCAAAGTAACTGCTCCTGACCTTCTTCTTGCCATGACCCAGGAATCGCTCAATAAATACGGCACTGACTTAAAAGAAGAGGGAATATTAGTTGTTGACACCAACTTTGTCAGAGAAGTGCCGGATAAATATAAAAATGTGCATGCTGTTCCTATCACCCAATTGGCAAAAGAGAAATGCGGACGTGAATTGTTCGCAAACATCGTCGCTTTAGGGACCATTACCAAACTTACAGGCTCTGTCAGCTTTGATGCCTTAGAAAAAGCTGTTCTTGCCCGTGTGCCCAAAGGCACTGAGGATATGAACAAGTTAGCTTTGCAGATAGGCTATCAGGCCGTTTAAGCAAGCGATAACTATAATAACAACCTCTGGCGTTCAGACCGCTAGAGGTTGTTATTCACATTATAAAATTTAGATAATCTAGTCTTTTTTAGAATTATATACTATGAATTTTCATTTATTGGGGGCTGGGAGATGAAAATCAAGGCAAAACTGACAGTGATGATTTGCGGGCTCCTGGTATTATCATTAGGGATTTTAGGCGCTATCAATTATTGGCAAGCTTACAAGCTAATTACCAGTGATGCAGAACAAGAACTTGCGGCAAGTGCAGCCTTAGCAGCAAGCGAGGTGGGGTTGTGGTTTGAAGCGCGAAAAGCCGAAACATTAACTCTGGCTAATTCACCAATTTTACAGGAGGATCGCGCTACTGCCATAGCTTATCTTACCGAGGAGGGTAAAAAAAATAAGATATATTCGCGGTTCTTTATCGTTGATGATCAAGGAAACGCGGCTTATACCAATGGATCATCCGCCAACCTAAGCGATCGGGAGTTTTATCAAAAGGTTATGGCCAGTGGAGCAGCTTTTATCGCCGATCCGGTTGTCTCTAAAGTTGACGGAAAGATGGTAGTAGTAATTGCCGTCCCGCTGCAAAAAGATGGTAAGACTATAGGTATGCTAGGCGGCACGGTGACGGTGGATGACCTTATAAAGAAGGTTGTAGCATTTAAAACAGGTGTGACCGGACATGCTTATGTCATCCAAGGAAGCGGGTTGGTGATTATGCATCCTGACAAAGAGCTTGTCATGAAAGCCAACTTGCTAACCGGCCAAGATGTGGACACTAAACTGCGAGCCCTTACTGAGCGGATGATCGGAGGAGAGAAAGGCACTGCTCAATATACCTTCCAGGGGATAGCTAAATATTTGGCGTACGCGCCTGTAACTGGTACATCATGGAGTTTAGCAGTAAATATCCCTGTGACAGAGGTATTATCAAAACTTGATTCATTTAAATTAGGTTTTTTCACAACTTTGGGTATTGTACTGATCTTAGCCAGCGCGATTAGTTTTCTTTTCTCCCGGACCCTTGCAAAGCCGCTGCAGAACCTTAGCGCAATGGCGGAGAGCATTGCCAGGGGTGATCTGGACATTCCGGAGGCCCGGGTGAATTCAAAAGACGAGCTTGGGATGTTGGCTGCTGCTTTTAATACTATGACTGCCAATACCAGAAGTATAATCAGACAGGTAATGCAGTCTGCCGAGCAGGTAGCCGCCGCTTCAGAACAACTGACAGCCAGCGCTGAGCAGTCGGCAGACGCGGCAGCCCATGTGGCCGGGGTAATCGGCGAGGTTACTCTTGATACGGGAAATCAGCGTAAGGATCTGAAAGATACCGCTACTGTAGTGGAGGAACTTTCTGAACAAATCCGGGAAGTCGCCGGTGGAGCCCAGGCAGCAGCCTCTCTGGCCGAGCAAACATCTGTCAAAATTGTAACAGGGCGGCAGGCTGTGGAGCAGACTGTGAACCAAATGAACAGTATCGAGAAAGCTACTGCAAGCGTACAGCAAGCCATCGAACGACTGGCTGCCAGTTCTGCTCAGATTGGCGAAATCGTCAATGTGATTGCCAGCATTGCCGGTCAGACCAACCTCTTGGCTTTAAATGCTGCCATCGAGGCTGCGCGGGCTGGTGAGCAAGGGCGGGGATTTGCCGTTGTTGCCGACGAGGTGCGAAAACTTGCTGAACAGACGCAGGAAGCAGCAAAGCAAATTACCAGTCTTATCGGGGAAAACCATTCGAATAGTACTAACGCTGTAGCCCTCATGAATGCGGGAACCAGTGACGTCCAACAAGGGATTACGCTTGTTAACAACGCGGGGAATTCGTTTGGTGAGATTGCTCTACTTGTCAGCAAAGTCTCTGATCAGGTCAGGGATATGTCATCTTCAATCAGAGAAATGGCTAACGGCAGTGCTCAAATTGTTACTAAGGTGCGGGTCGTTGAACAGGCAGGCAACCGCGTGGACGAACGGACTCAGACTGTATCTGCCGCTACCCAGGAACAGTCAGCCACCATGGAGGAGATCGCTTCGTCAAGTCATAACCTGGCTCGTCTGTCAGAAGAACTGCATAATGCGGTGAATTCATTTAGATTGTGATTTACGCGAACCAGCTTAATAAAGTCAGCTTTTCAGTGGTCTAAAAAAGGTGTTTGTGTCATGTTTTATGAAGTTGGCAGCGATTCGTACGAGAGAGTTGATTTTGTGTGATACAATGAAAAAAGAATACTTATCTCGTTTCGGAGGTAGCACTGTGGACATTAATTTGATGGAAGTTGTCATCAAAAATATTGCCGTTCTAGGGGTAGCTGCCTACCTAACAACGCAATTGCCGCCTTTTCGCCGGGCGTTGAATCAATCTCAGTATAGGTTGCAGGATAAAGTCATCCTTGTTTTCATTTTTGGCTTCTTTTCTGCAGTTGGTAACTATCTGGGTATGCCTATTATGGGCTCGCTTGCTAATACCAGAATTGTTGGCGCAGTTGCAGGCGGTCTTTTAGGCGGTCCGATTGTGGGCTTAGGAGCGGGGATTATTGGGGCTATCCCCAGGTATTTCATGGGGGGCTTCACCATGATTGCGGCGGTTGCTGCAAATATTCTGGTGGGGTATTTAAGTGGGCTTATTTACGCCAAATACGGCCCCCGGAAGATTGGAATTAAAACAGCATTTGCCGCAGCCTTCGGTGCTGAAGTAATACTCAAATTAATGGTAATCACCTTATCAACACCTTTTGAGGCTGCATGGGAACTAGAGCGGGTAATTGCCGTTCCGACTACGATCGCCAATAGCCTTGGAGTCATGCTTTTTGTCTATATTGTCCGCGATGTTTATCAAGAGCAGGACAAGGCTGAAGCTAGATCGGCGCAAAAAGCCATGCGCGTTATCCAGAAGACGAACGGTGTGCTTAGGCAAGGTTTAACCGTTGAAGCTGCTCAAGCCGTAGCTGAGATTGTTCATTCCGAAATTGACGCCGATGCCGTGGCCGTCACTGATACGGACAAGATTTTAGCGTTTTTGGGTGAAGGGAATGATCATCACATTGTGGGGCAGGCCTTTATCACCTTGGCAACCAAACGAGCCATGCAAAGCAGACAGACAGTTATTACGAATAATAAAGAAGAGATTGGCTGTCCCTGGAAAGGGTGTCCATTAACTGCGGTCATAGATGCTCCCATGGTTGTGAACAACCGCTTTCAGGGGAGTATTAAGGTGTATAAGACAGGCGCTGGGATGATTCTGCCATATGAAGCAGAACTTGTTCAGGGCATTGCGGATTTTTTAAGCTTACAGCTATTGCATGCCGAACTGGAAGCGCAGACTGTCCTGTTGGCCCAAGCAGAGTATAACTCACTTAGAGCACAGATACACCCCCACTTTATTTTTAACACATTAGGGACGATTAGGGCCACGATCCGCACAGAACCCGAGAAAGCACGAGCACTAATTAAAGATTTATCCGACATTATCAGGCGGCATATCCGGCCAGGCAAGGAACTAAATGCCCTGCAGGAAGAGCTTGATTTTGTGGACAGTTACGTCCGCTTGGAACAAGCTAGATTTGGCGACCGCATTCAAATAGTTAAAGTGATTGATCCGGACACCTATAGACAGGCAGTTCCCGTTTTTTCCATACAAGTACTTGTCGAAAACGCCGTTAAGCATGGCCTCTCGCCCCAAAAAGCTGGCGGCATCATTCAAATCCAGGTGCGAAAGGCGCAGGACGCTGTTTACATCTCGGTAGAGGACAATGGCGTAGGCATCTCCCGAGAGCGCCTTGCTCAATTATTGGAAGTGCAGCCTGTGCCTCAGATGGCAGGCGGAATAGGAATAGGACTTAGTAATGTTCATGCCCGGATTAAAAGGCTGTTCGGGAATGAGTTTGGTCTCACAATTGGGAGTAATGAAAACGAAGGCACCCAGGTATTTATTCGTTTACCTTGGCAGGAGGTGACATCAGATGACACGGTTGAAGGACGTAAAAGTTGTAATTGCGGATGATGAAAAACTAATGGCGAACGAACTGCAGTCGTTGCTGCTTGAGACGTACCCTGACATCCAGATAGTAGGTATAGCGCATGATGGTGAAGCTGCTGTGCAACTGGTAAAAACTTATAGGCCGGATATTGCATTTTTGGATATTCAAATGCCAGGGATGACCGGACTGGAAGTAGCGGAAAAGCTTATTGCCTATGAAGAACCGCCTGTAGTGGTTTTTGCTACTGCCTATGACGAATATGCGCTAAAAGCATTTTCGTTAAATGCAATGGACTATATTCTTAAACCTTATGATGAGAGTGATCTTACGCGAGTCATGGGGAAGTTTGAAAAAATGCTTGCCAGGTCAAGTGTGAAACCAAAATCAAGTGAGAATAAAGAAATAACGAAATCAGGTGCCCTCCGTAAGTTTTCTGTTGAGAAGGGAGATCGAATGGAGGTTATCAGTAGTGACAAGATTGAAATTGTTTATGCCAAAGACCGGCTTGTGTTTATTAAAACCCTTGATGGCGAGATATACCGGACTAAACTAACCTTGCAGGAATTTGAGTCCAAACTGCCGTCAGATCGGTTTTTCCGCTGTCACCGGAACTATATTGTCAACGTCAATCAAATTAAAGAAATTGCCACTTGGTTCAATAAAGGCTATCTATTGATTTTGCAAAAATCATCATCAGAAAAGGGGCTGGAAGTTCCAGTCGGCAGAGCCTATGCCGCTAAACTAAAGGAGTATATTGAGTTGTGATTGCTGTGCCGCCTTTAGCAGGCGGTTTTTGGTTACAACTATTAGCCGTTGGTAACCGTTTTTTTTGTGGTTGGTCGATATATCATAGCTGGCTAAGCTAACAATGCTTAGAATTGAGCTGTATTCAAAATATTTAGATTAATGGGAGGGAGGGGGATGTATGGGTAAACAAAAATGGTTGTATCTCCTAGTAGCCTGTGCCTGTTTATTTGGTGTTATCTGGCTGACGCCAGAGATGAAGGGTCTCACTTTAGAAGGGAAAAAATCGATTGGTGTCGCTATCTTCGCCATTATTGTATGGGTTTCCCAAGCACTAGATGACGCTATTAGCGGGCTAGTCATTGTATTTTTGCTGGCAGCATTGGGGGCTACCAAACTTGCAAATGCCTTTAGCGGTTACTCAAATACCGCAGTCTGGTTAATTGTTATCGGATTTATTATGGCCGGATGCATGGAAAAATCCGGCTTATCAAAAAGGATTGCCCTAGTCTTGGTTAACTCAGCTAAAGGATCGGCTGTAAAAGTATATTGGGCAGTTGCCCTTGTCATGTTGGTAACCAGTTTCTTAGTCCCTTCGATCACAGCGAGAACGTTATTGATGCTGCCCATCATTGTTGGTATTGGCCAGGCGTTCGGTGCTAAGCAGGGAGAAAGCAACATTGTCAAGGCTTTGTTATTTATTGTTGCGATGAGCGGCACAATGATGAGTATTGGTATTCTTACTGCCCATGTCGGCAACCCAATTACCGCCGGCTTGATTGAAGTCGCCACTAAACAAACAATCTCCTGGTCAGCATGGTTTAAAATCGGTGCACCGCCGGCTTTTCTGCTTGCGGCTATATCCGTATTTGTACTGCAAAAGATGTGGGCCCCTGAAATTAAAACCCTGGGACAAGGCCAGGACTATGTACGTAAGGAGCTTAATGCCCTGGGAAGATTTACTAGCCAAGAAAAGTATACCATGGTTGTTTTTTTAATCACTTTAGTGTTGTGGGCTACTGACTCTGTACATAAAGTAAATGTTGTTTTGGTAGGGATGGTATCTGTTGTTCTCTTGCTTTGGCCTGGTTCTGGCATTATGGCGTGGAAAGAAGCGCAGCAGAAAGTACCCTGGAATATCTTCGTCTTATATGGTGCTGGTTTGTCCATGGGAACCGCGCTGGTAACCTCTGGTGCAGCCAAATGGCTGGCAGGTACGATGCTCGGACCGATCGCTTCTATACCGCATGCTACCCAAATGATTATCTTGATCTGGATTGCGACAGCACTGCAAATATTCTTTACCGGCGGTGGCCCAAAAACTACCGCACTTACGCCGATTGTTATTGCCCACGCGGTGGCGATTGGTGCTGATCCCTTGGTGTTTGCGCTCATCTTGGGAATGAACATGCAGCACCAGTATTTGCTCCCGGTAAGTAACATGCCGAATGCCATTGCTATTGGCACTGGTCAAGTAACCTCAGGCGAAATTATCAAGACAGGTGCGGTAATGAGTATTTTAGCTGCAACTTTTATGAGTATTATGGTACTAACCTACTGGAAATGGGTAGGTGTGGTACAGTAGGAGGAGACTCAAACTGTGAATGAAATATCTACAAGAATACGGAACAAAAAATTACAGGCAAAAGTTATTTCTGCTGAAGAGGCAGTAAGTTTTATTCAACCAGGTATGAATATTGGCACAAGTGGGTTTACCCCTTCTGGCTATCCCAAAGTAATTCCACTAGCACTAGCCCAGAAGATTCAGCAAGAAAAGTTTAAAGTAAACCTGTGGACAGGTGCCTCAGTTGGTAAAGAATTAGACGGGGTGCTTGCCGAAGTAGACGGGATCGCGAAAAGGCTGCCATATCAAACCAATAATGCGATTAGGCAGGCGATAAATAACGGACAGATACAATATACTGACTTGCATTTAAGTCATGTGGCGCAGATGTCCCGCTGCGGCTTTTTGGGGGGAAAGGTAGATATTGCAATTGTAGAAGCCTGTGCCATTACCGAAGAAGGGCATATAGTGCCAACAACCTCGGTGGGGAATGCCGCTTCCTTTGTTCAAAGTGCTGATAAAGTAATTATTGAGCTTAATGTTGTGCAGCCGCTGGAACTGGAAGGGATGCATGATATTTTTACACCAAACGAACCGCCGCATCGCCAGCCCCTGCTGCTAACCAATGTAGCTGACCGGATTGGCGTACCGTATATTCCCTGTCAGGTAGATAAAATTGCCGGAATTGTTATTAGCAGCATACCTGATGACGTTCGCCCGTTAGCGGCTGTTGATGATGATGCCAAAGCTATGACCGGACATCTTATCGATTTTCTGCAGGGTGAAGTCAAGGCGGGCAGGCTGCCTGCCAATCTGTTGCCGTTGCAATCAGGCGTAGGCTCTGTTGCCAACGCCGTAATTACCGGCTTGGTACACTCAGACTTCTCCGGCCTGACAGTTTACACCGAGGTCATTCAAGATGGCATGCTGGATTTAATTGATGCTGGTAAACTTCTTTTTGCTTCTGGCACAGCACTTACGCCGTCACCTGCAGGCTTAAAAAGATTTTATGAAACTATTGCCAGATACAAAAGTAAAATCGTTTTGCGCCCGCAAGAAATATCCAACAGCCCAGAAATCGCCCGGCGCCTTGGTGTCATCGCTATGAACACGGCCATTGAATTTGACATCTATGGTCATGTAAATTCTACTCATGTGATGGGCAGCAAAATCATGAATGGTATTGGTGGTTCAGGTGACTTTGCTCGAAATGGCTACCTAACCTTTTTCTTCAGCAGCTCGGTGGCTAAGGGTGGAGCAATATCCTGTGTTGTACCTATGTGTGCCCATATTGACCATACCGAACATGATGTTGATGTTTTCATAACCGAGCAGGGTGTAGCTGACATAAGAGGCCTCAGCCCCAAAGAGCGAGCACGGAAGATTATCAATAATTGTGCTCACCCCGATTATCGAGTACAGTTACTGGATTATCTTAAAAGAGCTGAAGAAGCTACAGGCTTTGCACATACGCCGCATTTATTGTCAGAAGCACTGTCTTGGCACGAAAGATTTGTAAGAACAGGAACTATGCAAGTTAGTTAACAAACAAAAACTCAACGTTAAACAAGAAGCCAGTTGCCGCCAAAAGCAGCTGGCTTCTTTGTGCTGATTCATTAAGCAAGTTTGGGATTTTTTTAAATAATTAGTGGGTTGTACATTAAAGGGATTATTTACCTTCTGCCGAAGTATATCAAAAAAGGAGGGGATAATACGATGGCTGGAGCTCCGACTATTTGGGTTAACAGCGATATGAGCGAACAAATAGCAGATTTCAATGGCGAATATGTTTTAATAACAACAAGTAACATGCAGAGAATGCCGCTCGGAAAAACGCTGGAAGATGCGAGAGAAAAGTTAAAAGAGATTGGCAGATATGATATAGCAGAGCAGTTAAAATAAGGGCCGCAAGGCTCTTGTTTTTTTTGAAATCAGCGCCTAAATGAAAAACCAGATTAGGGCAACAGCGAGAAGCAACACCCAGAATTGTGACACGAGATATAGTATGATAGCTGCAACAAGTACCCAGAGCAGCATAATAATCCCCCCAAAAACAATTCTTTGTTTATCCGATGACTAAGTCGCTCTAATACTCCCGCTTCTCTAAGCGGGAGTTTAGGAGGCTTCCCTGGAAGTTGGTCGACTAAACTTCAGATGGGGTTAAAACCCCACCTGAAGCTAAGTCTCACTTTATATTATGTTCTTTTGTGAAGAAATGTGAACCTATCAGCACTGCTGTCAACTCCGGCATGGAAAAGCTATATACGAATAAAAAGTTACGGATTATGTAACATTCTGCTAGCTGACAGAATATGATGCCATAGGAGGTGGTATTGTGGACCAAGAAATGAAGGAAGAAATTAAAGAGATAATTAAAGAAGAGATTGCAGCGATTGAGGCTGCTGGGTCAGCAATCGATGACAAAGTCGAGGAAGCCGCTGCAAAATACCAAATACCAAAATGGGCAGTGTGGCTTAGTGGCGCCGTAGTCGTTGGAATGGCTATAAAGATTTTGTTCTAGGCAGCTACGGCTGCCTTATACATAAAACGTCTAACACTCGCTGAGTGAAAAGGCGTGTGCTTGAATATAACCTAAGATAGAGCAAGGTGGATATAATCAAGTAACATAAAGGAGGAGTAATGGTAATGGGAAAGGTAGTAATCTTAAATCGAATCGATCAATCGGGTGTTTTTGTACTGCCTGGGGGACTAACCTTTGAAGCTGTGGATGTTATTTTACTGAACGGTATACCTGTGGAAAAAGGAAACTACGCTGCTGTTTCCAATGGAACGGCAATAGACGTATTTGGGTCAAATCTCGATTCTGTAGTTTCGGTAATTTTGAAGTAAAAGAAAGATTTCTGTGCAGACCCTGTTTTAGCGCCAGGCGGCTATGCCTGGCGTTAACTTTATTGTAATGAAAGAAGTATAGCTTTCTCCTGGTTTCTTTATAAAAATTATTCCCTAGAATAATATGGAAGATATATTGACAACAATTGGCATCAATAGTATGATAAACACAGAACTTAATTGATAATGATATTCAATGTCAAAAAGCAAAGGGGCTGATGTGATGAGGCTGCGCTATGGTAGGGTGAATCTGGGATTAGTGGTGTCTCTATTAGGCAGTCTACTC
This sequence comes from Sporomusa malonica, assembly GCF_900176355.1. Taxonomy (GTDB): domain Bacteria; phylum Bacillota; class Negativicutes; order Sporomusales; family Sporomusaceae; genus Sporomusa; species Sporomusa malonica. The sequence goes on from NZ_FWXI01000011.1 coordinate 15,920, forward strand.
TCGTTGCCGCTCAATAGACGAGTTCATTTATGGCTAGGAGTCGGATTTACTTTGTTGGCTGCTGTTCATACGTGGCAGCATCGCAGGCAGTTTACGCATTATTTGCACAAGGAGAGACAAGAGATGGACATATCCTCCCTGTATACAAAATTCTCTAATTCATCGGCGAAGGTAAATCTGTTTTTGCAGAAAACTCAGGTACTGCATTACATGCCCGGACGTGTTCGCCTATCCTCACAGCATTTATTAAACAATCCGGAGATAGCCCGGCAGGTAAGTGAACATTTGGAAACAATACCGGAAATCAAACAGTTTACGGTTAATGCTGCTACCGGTTCTCTGCTTATCCACTATTCTCCCGAAGATGTTTCGCGGAACCCCTTTCTCCGGGATGTGGAGCAGTTGGTGGCAAAACAATATGGAAGGTGATATGAAATGACTTATCTTACCGGATTGGCGTTAGGTATTTCCGCTGGACGTCAGCTCAGTCAACTTATGCGAGGAGACGGTTTCTCTTTAGTACATGCTTTGCCAGGGAGACGGCGTTACTTACATGACGATTTGCTGCATAATAAAGAGTTAGCAGTAGCGTGGCAGCGTCACTTAGCCAGTGTGAAGGGAATTGAGCGGGTTCAGGTAAGCCCGGAGACAGGCAGTGTTTTAGTAGCATACACATTCTCAGAAGAGTACATTGATCTAGTGATGGAATATCTTGAGCGCTTGCACAAGATGCCGGGTCCCCGGTCAGAGTACGGTAAACTAGGGATTGATATTCAACGTTTTTTCCGGCGAATGAACCGTAATGTATTTAAGAATACCGCTAGTACATTGGATTTGCGCACAGTAATGGCGTTGTTAATGCTGCTGCGGGGAGGCGCTAAGATGTGGAACTTGGGCCAGCGTCCTTCCGGTCCGCAGATGATATGGTGGGCTTACTCTTTACTGAAAGGGCGCAGTTGCTGATGGGATATCGCTATATAACGTTACCTATACATACAGCACTATCTAAACGTCAAAGAACGCTTTTAGAAGTTAACGTTAGACAAAGTCCGGCTGTTGTTAGCGCCTATATCGGCGACAACGGGAATTTGACAGTATACTATGAAGGTCAGTTGGTCTTGCCGGAGTTGATGGCAAAAATACAATTCGCAAGTCGTGCAGAACAACCGGTTGCAGTTTCCCATACACAACACACGGGAGATGACAATTCGTCGTTTGCTGAATATCGGCGGGATGCCATCTTGGCTGGGGTTGGCCTACTGGGACTGCAGCTACTGCGTATGGCAATGCCGGGTGCGTTTACTGCCGTTTATTTAGGTCGTAGCGCTTTTGTCCTCTTTGTAGCCCGGAAATTTATCGCTAGTGGTGTACGAAGTCTGCTAGTTGAGCGCCAGCCTAACGCTGATACGCTCACGACAACTGCGGTAATGGCCTCGATTTTAGGGGGGAAACCTGAATCCAGCCTGACGCTTTTGGCCCTTTCCAATTTTGCCGAGATGCTTACTACGTATACTGCAGAAAGGGCCCGGAAACATATTTCTAACCTATTGCGACTGGATCAGCAGTATGTTTGGAAGGTGGAAGATGACGGTCATGAAGTGCGAGTGGCGGTAGAAAGCCTGAAGCCTGGTGACCGGGTCGGTGTGCACCTAGGCGAAAAAATATGCGTAGATGGGCGGGTATTGTCCGGGGCAGCGGCTGTAGACCAATCATCTATCACTGGAGAATACATACCTGCGGAAAAAAGTGAAGGAGACTATGTGTATGCTGGCACTGTGCTCCAAAATGGTTTCCTTGAGATTGTAGTGGAAAAAATGGGTGATGATACGGCGCTGGCACGTATCGTTCATATGGTGGAAGAAGCACAGGCCCGCCGTGCGCCGGTGCAAAACTTTGCTGACCGTATGGCCAACATGCTGGTTCCGATATCCTTTATTGCCGCTGGCTTGGTCTATGGGGCAACTAAGGATTGGCAGCGCGTATTGAACATGTTGTTTATCGATTTTTCTTGCGGCTTAAAACTTTCTACTGCCACTGCTATCTCGGCTGCTATTGGACGGGCCGCCAGCCGGGGTGTATTGGTTAAAGGCGGCAACTATGTGGAGGCGCTGGCAGGAGTAGATACGGTTGTGATGGACAAGACCGGTACGATTACCGTTGGTAAGCCGCAAATTGTAGCCGTCAAAGCAGCTCCGGGAGTTAAAGAACGGGAGTTGCTTCTGCTGGCCGCTTCAGCGGAATATCATTCAGCTCATCCGCTGGCTTGCGCTATCCTGGACCACGTAGAAGCTCAAGGATGGGCAATTCCGCCCCATAGCAGCACTGAAACTATCATTGCGAGAGGCATTTTGGCCGAGGTACCGGACTTTGAGGATATTCGTGGTGGACGCATCCTGGTCGGCAGTTGGCGGTTCATGGAAGAACATCAGCTTGAATGTCAGGGCCTTAAGGATGATTCAGGAGCAGAGCGCGGCTATAACTTGGTCTATGTGGCGCGTGATGCAGAGTTGTTGGGCCTACTGGTAGTTAGCGATCCCATTCGTCCTAATCTGAAAAAGACCATCAATCAGCTGCGGCGGCAAGGGGTTGACGAGGTTGTTATGATTACCGGTGATACTGAGCCGGTTGCGAAACATGTCGCAGCCGCGTTAGATCTTGACGCTTACTATGCCGAGGTTTTGCCCGAAGATAAAGCAACATTGGTAAACCGGCTTAGACGGCGGTCTCAGGTATTGATGGTCGGCGACGGCATCAACGATGCACCGGCTTTAGCCTTCGCTGATGTAGGGGTGGCTATGGGCGGACGGCGTACAGATATCGCCGTAGAGTCAGCCGCTATCACTATTAACTCAGAAGACCCGCTAGTGTTATCTGAGGTAGTTACACTGGGTAAACAAACCATGAAGATTGTGCAGCAGAACTTTACCGCTACCATCGCAGTCAATACGGCAGCTATGTTGCTCGGAGCGATTGGACGAACCAATCCGATGATTTCGGCTCTTATTCATAATGCTGCGACCATAGGGGTAGTGTTAAATAGTGCACGGATCTTAGTGGCTGCTAAAAAAAAATGGTAGATGCTTTTAAATCAGAGGAAGGAGGTGAAATATATGTTTGCAAGAAGTGATTTTTGGATAGGCCTAGTTGTTGGAACTATTGCTGGGGCATTTGGATATAAGATGATGTCAGAACAGTCGATGCGAGTTATGGCACCAGCCGTACCAATGCCTGCTGCTCAAGGTGTGGGTGAAATCCCGGTAGACGAATTAATGCGCCAAAAAGAACGTTTAGAAGACTTAATTGCAGAGCGGCAACAGGGCGGGATTCAGGCGTAATCTTGACACTCCCTGTAGCTTGGAATTTTTACTTTAAAAAGCACAAAGTCCAACCACTTAATCTAAAGGGGTTGGACTTTACTACACTAACAACCTGAGTAATGCGGCAAAGATATCAAGGATTTGCGATTTTGCAGATATTATAAATAGATAAACTGGTAGCTTTACGCCGCGGCCGTAGGGGAAACTTACATAAGATGGTTGTAGTGCGTTATGACCACAGAAAAAAGGAGGTAGAGCTGGATGGGCATACAAATGACTATAGATAGCCAGCAAATACGTCTGTGCATTGAAGGTGATATTTACCGGGAGCATGCGGAAGTTTTGCAGGCCATTATTGGAGACAGGGTTCGTGATGGCAGCCGTTTAATCTATCTTAATATGGTGGGTGTGTATTATATTGACTGCAAAGGTTTGCAGACTTTGGCTAACTTGCGAACACAACTACTAAATAAAGGTGTATCTTTAGTTTTTGAACATGCTAGAGATTGGCGGGAACGTCTGAAAAAATGTTCCTCTTGTACAAAGAAATTGTCATAATAATAAAATAAGCCTTCCTGGGTTTAGAGCTTGGAAGGCTTGTTTTTTATTTGCTCAAAAAAGAGTAGGAAACTGGAGGCACTTTAGATTCCATAAAGAGGCTATAGACAAGAAGCACAGGGAAGATATAATGATAAACGCTGACAAAATACTTTAGAAAAGTGCTGAGTTGACAAGCTTGGTTATACTGGTTATAATAGAGCAGTACTCAATCAATGGTGAATGTAGTTAATTCCCAGTTGATTTATTGAACTAAATAAGATATAATCAAATTCTGTTGAGAGCACATGGAGAGATGTCCGAGTGGTTGAAGGAGCACGCCTGGAAAGCGTGTGTACTGGAAACGGTACCGAGGGTTCGAATCCCTCTCTCTCCGCCATAAATTTTACTAATCGCAGGCCGGTATACGGCTTTTTGTTTTCTAGGCCGGGCTATAGCAGTGCCGGGTCTTACGCAATGAGAACTCATGAACCGCGTCAGATTCGGAAGGAAGCAGCGCTAAGTGATCATTCTTATGTGCCGTAAGGGTGCCTGGTGTCTGCTATGGTCCGTCGTAGAAAACAAAGCCGTAACTGTACCTATAATTACATAATTACTTATTGAAAGTGGCCAAAATGGGCTGCTTTTTTGCTATATTAATTATTTTCCTGGAAAAGGGAAACATTTTACTAATGTTGAATATAACAGTTTTGAAGGCAAGGAGGTGTGGGTATGGCTTATGTGGCATTATACCGTAAGTGGCGACCGCAAGACTTTGACAATTTAGTCGGCCAGGAGCATATTAGTATTACTCTTAAAAATGCCATCGTTTCTGGCAAGATTGCCCACGCTTATCTATTTGCCGGGCCACGCGGTACAGGGAAAACCAGTACTGCTAAAATTTTGGCTAAGTCGCTCAATTGCCAGCATGGCCCTACAGCTAATCCCTGCAATACCTGCTCTAACTGTGAGAAGATTACTGCTGGCACGTCGATGGATGTGTTTGAGGTTGACGCAGCCTCTAACCGGGGCATTGACGAGATTCGTGACCTGAGGGAAACTGTTAAATTTGCACCGGTAGATGGGCGTTATAAAGTATACATAATCGACGAAGTTCATATGTTAACCACTGAGGCCTTCAATGCGCTGCTAAAAACGTTGGAAGAGCCTCCGGGGCATGTGGTTTTTGTTCTGGCAACCACTGAGCCGCACAAGATTCCGGCTACCATTCACTCCCGCTGCCAACGCTATGACTTCCGGCGGATTGGGGTAAAAGAAATCGAGCAGAGGCTGGCCTCTGTAGCAGAACATAGTGATCTACAGGCTGCGCCAGAAGCACTTAGGCTTATTGCCGTTCAGGCTGACGGGGGTATGCGGGACGCGCTGAGTATCTTGGATCAATGCGCCGCCCTGGATGCAGGTGATGTGATAACCGCCGCCCATGTTAGACAGTTGCTTGGGCTCATAGGTCACGAATGGGTGTGGCAACTGACTGATGCTGTAGCCGGGCGGGATGCTCACAGCGTACTGGTAAAACTTGATGAACTCATCAATTTGGGCAAAGATGTGCGTCAATTGCTAGTGGAATTGGCACTTCATGCCCGCAGTCTGATGCTTTATAAAGCAGCTCCGTCGATCGATAACATTGAGATGTACAGTGATGATCGGTCTGTACTGGCGGCGCAAAGCGCCAAGTTTAGTCACCACGAGCTGGTAGAGATGCTGGAAGTACTGCATGCAGCGGCTAATGAAACCAAGTGGGCAGCTGAACCCCGTATTGCTGTTGAAATGGCCCTTATCACATTATGTCGGCGGGCTGCAGGTACAGATATTGCTGCTCTAATTGAAAGAGTCACAGAGCTGGAAGCTAGGATTGCTAATCATCCGGTGGCAGCAGCAACTAGTGCTGTGAGTTCACGGCCTGTGCCGCAGCCCCATATCCCTCCCCGGCAGCCGCAGCCTCTGTCTGATGTGCCGAGACAGCCGGCCAACCAGGAGCCATCTGTGCCGTCAACTCCTGTGAAAGCCGCTGCTCCGCAGCCGCCTGAACCAGCTGTCAGTAGTGCTGGTAATTTAAACGAGGTATGGGCTGCTGTGCTCAAGGAACTCTTAACCGGCGGTAAACGGTCAGTGCATGCTTGTGTTATGCAGGGACACTTAACCGCACTTACTGACAGTCAGGCGATGGTACGGTTTACTGCGACTTTTCCGAAAGAACGTACAGAAAAGGATGATTACCGGGCGATTGTGGAAAAAACGCTGGCGCAAGTCACCGGGCAGCAAGTTAAGCTTATCTGCTCAATGGGGCAGGATATGCCAGCAGCCAAGCCGGCTGCACCACCGCGGTCAGCGCCGCCCGCGCAACCTGCTGAACAACCTGCCGATCCTGGTTTCAACCACCCTGCTGTCAGGCAGGCTCAAATGATGTTTGGTGGTAAAGTAATTAAGATAGATGAAGAAAATAAAAATTAGGAGGCTGACAATATGTTTGGAAATATGGGAAATATGGCAGGAATGATGAAGAAGGTTCAAAAACTTCAGGGTGACATGGCAAAACTTCAGGAAGAGCTTAAAGCCCGCACGATTGAAGTATCAACTGGAGGCGGAGCGGTGAAGGTTGTAGTCACTGGTGAAAAGAAGCTGCAATCAATTAAAATTGCTCCCTCGGCCGTTGATCCTGAAGATGTAGAAATGCTGGAAGATCTGGTGGCTGCCGCTGTTAATGAAGCAATGACCAAAGTAGATGACATGATGGCCCAGGAAATGGGTAAGCTGACAGGCGGTCTCAATCTTCCGCCAGGAATGTTTTAATCGATGAGCTATATTGCGCCAATTGCTAAGCTAATTGAGCATTTTCGCCGTTTGCCTGGTATTGGCCCCAAGTCAGCAGCCCGCCTCGCTTATCATGTGCTGAAAATGGATAAAGGTCAGGCGACCGCTTTGGCACAGGCTATTGTTGAAGCTAAAGAGCGGGTTAGCTATTGCTCGGTTTGTTTTGATCTGACAGATGCTGATCCTTGTCAAACCTGCCGTTCTGAGGGACGGGACAGGACGGTTGTATGTGTGGTCGAAGACCCCAAAGATGTGACCGCAATGGAACGTACCCGCGAATTTAAAGGCTTGTACCATGTACTGCATGGATCTCTGTCGCCGCTCGAAGGCGTCGGTCCTGACGATATCAAGGTGAAAGAACTCTTAGACCGAGTTGGCAAAGGGGTCCAGGAAGTCATCATGGCAACTAACCCTAATGTCGAAGGCGAGGCTACAGCTATGTATATTGCTAAGCTGCTGAAGCCGCTTGGCGTCAAGGTAACCCGCATTGCTCATGGTCTGCCGGTAGGCGGCGACCTCGAATACGCGGATGAGGTGACGCTGTCCAAGGCGCTCGAAAACCGCCGGGAAATGTAAAGGCGCTGTTTTATCCTGCCTGTTTTTGGGAATACTAAAAACAGGGGGAGATGTGTATGAAAACAGCATTCACCAATATAGTGAATGGTCTTATGGCACAAGATGCACTAGTGACTCATCAGCTGCCGCCTTTGTCAGAGCAGCTTGAACAAGCAAAACAAGAGTGGCATAGCGCTCAAAACTACTATAATAACGTATCAGATGCTGATTTGGTTGACCATGCAGCATATCTTATCCAAGCAGCCGAGAAAAAGTATACATATCTACTAAAACGTGCCCGCAATGAAGGGGTACGTTATGCGCCGTTTAATTGAAAAGCAAGCCCTAAAATACCGGATCTTGGTCCGGTATTTTTTTTCTGTTAGAAAGTATAGCTTTCCGTCTGGATAAGGCAACATCGGCTTCTGCTGTCGCCAAAGGCTCGGCACAAGCCGTGTTTTCTCTATCATTATTTTGGACTGGCCAACATATAGTGTTGTGAGCGATATTGTTGGAGGGATAAATTATGATTGCATGGCGAAGGCTTTTGGGGCTGTGGGATACCGATCAAACTGGAGTTAAGGGTATGGTTTGTTTGGCAGAGGTGGTGGATCAGGCTCGACGGGACTGGTTATATGCCCAGAATTACTATAATACAGTAACTGATCCTGATTTAATTGACTATGCTGTTTTTCTTACTAAAGCCTATGAGCGTAGATATATATATCTACTAAGAAAAGCACGACAAGAGGGTGCTAGATGCCCAAGCGGTATAAATATGGCACAAATAACTGAAGCAGGAACTATACGCAGGGCGTTTTGACGTGGTAAACTTAGGGAGAAGGATACTTTTAATGGAGGCGTAAGAGATGTCGTTTTTACCGGCAGGTTTAGAATTTAACGTTATCATTGCGTACGCGTTTGGGATTATTTTAATCTACCTTATTGGCCGCGTATTTTTAATGCCAATAAAATTAGTATTTAAGCTGATCTATAACGGTTTAGTAGGCGGAGTGATGCTGTGGGCTGTTAATTTTGTTGGTTCGTATATCGGTTTTACTATTGGTATCAACCCAATTACCGCGCTCGTGGCCGGTTTTTTAGGCTTACCGGGAGTTATTTTACTAATTTTGTTTAAAATATTTATTAACTAGCTTGGTAGTATTAGCCATAAAAGACCTGGTAGTGCTGTTATTCGAAAGAACTTGGCACAAGCCAAGCTGTATTTTTATATAATGAATCATAGAGTTTGGATGGACAAGGAGTGCATTGAGCGTTGGACACTGAAAAAGATGCGCAGCTTACTGAACCAATCATTGAAGCATATGTCGGCGAATATGCCAGTGGAAAAAGTGAAAATGCTGTAAATAGGGCTATTTATCTAAAAAAACAAGGACTCCCTGTTACTATTGTAGATTTGGATACGGTTGAGCCTTGCTATACGCTCCGGCCGATCAAGAAGGAACTTGAGGGCATGGGGATTGAGGTAGTAGCATGGGAGACCATGGACACTATGGGCCTGGGCGAAGCAGGCAGTGTCATTAAAGGCTCAATGCGCTGGGTGCTGCGCCGCAAAGGCAATATCATCATGGACGTAGGCTATGGCGTACATGGCGCTAAGATTTTTAACCTTGTGGAAGGCGCATTTGAGAATCCATATCTTAAAATCATTGCTGTACTGAATATGTCACGGCCATTTACCTCAACAGTCGACAATATTTTAGAATATGTTGCGTCATTGGGAAGAGTAGACGCCGTGATTAATAACACACATATGGCCGAGGAAACAACTGTCGATATTGTGCAGCGCGGTGCTGAAGGAATTACTGAGGCAGCCAGACGCATAGGCGTCCCTGTTGTGGCAACAGCAGCGGTTGCTGAAATCGCTGACAAAATTGGGCCGGTTGACTGCATGGGCAATCCGGTTTGGCATTTGGAACGGATTATGCCTCGTACCTTTTGGTAAATTGTTAAGTAACTAATGAAAGAGGAGCTTCCAGACAATTAGGACTGGGAGCTCTTCTTTGTACGGTGCGCCCAGCAATATTAGCACAGATGGGGCTTTTTTCAGGAACACGCCCTGGTGATTGAGAAATAAAAGTTGACAGCAGATATTGTTGACAAGTAAAATAAATACAAGTAAATAATAAATATTGAATAATAGTGGCATAACCGTTGAAAAGCGGTGACGCAAAGCCGTGGGTCTAACGGATTACCTATGACTGCCTGGTTGCTCTTACAAGGTGTTTTTGTGAGTGGCAAACCGGCATTTTTTTATTTTCACAATTTTAGGCGGTAACTTGATTAATATATTGCCTAGCAAATTGGACAACTTTGTAATTAACACAATAATTAATACATCTTTTATATATTAAAGATGAGGTGTGACAAATGAAAGATAGACGGTTTTGGCTGGCGGTAGTTTCGGCGTTTATGGCCGCACAGCATAATACTGGTGAAGCGGCGGCAGCAGCAGTGCCTGATACAAGTCGTGAGCAATCTGTCCGCGCGCATGCTTCTGTGGTAGAGGAACAGATGGTTGTCGCTTTGTTTGACGATTGTAATTATGAGAGGGTTTTAGAAACCGCTAATGCAACATGGCCGCGGTTAGAAGCTATGCCTGACAGAGTGTTATACTGTGTGGCTGAATGCTATATTCGGGGAGGGCAGGTACGGTTAGCTAAAGCTGGTTTTGAGTTGCTCATCGCCAGAAATCCCCAAAATCATAGTTATCGCGCTGGCTTGGCTTATACGTTACTGTATGCCGGTGAGCTGGAGAAGGGTCTAGCTATGTATCACCAAGTACTGCTAGAGAATCAGGGAATGCTTACAGGTGCAGCGGAAGACGCCGTGGCGCTCTTATCGCAAGGCAATATTGGCGGCGGGAAAGCGTTGTTTCAAAAGGCCATAGCTATTAGTCCTAATAAACAACACTATCTTCAATGGTACGAGAGAACTTTGCGTATGTATAGGCTGGCAGACGATACCCCTATGATGCCGCGGAAAGAACAGAACACTGCTGTACAGCCTGCCGTTTCTACTAAAAGTGAGCAGAAGATATTGCATACTCAGGCTGTGGAGATGGCGCAGAATGGCCGGTATCAACAGTCGCTAGATATCATGAATCGTCTTTTTAAGGCAGATACTCAAGATAAATCGGTTGTTTCTGATTATATAACTATTCTGCAATGGGCAGGCCAGAATGAGCAGGCTGTTAATTTATATGAACAGCAAGCTGGTACAACTATGCCCTTTTCTGTGGTAAGAAGTGTTAGTACAGCTTATTATCGGTTGAAAGAGTATGAAAAAGCTCTGGCTGTGTTGCAACCGGCAATTACCCGTGGTGAGCGGGACGCACTTTTGTGGGCTGGGGAGATGCACTTGCTCCGCGGTAATAATGCAGGGGCTCAAGTCTATTATGAGCGATTATTAGCCAAGAACCCTAATGATTATGAGGTATATTTCAGCCGTGGTATGCTGAGTCTGCAGATAAAAGATTACCGGCAAGCTGCTTGGGATTTGGAACGGGCGCGGAGACTGGTGCCTGACAGTCCGGACAAGGCCACTCGTTTGGTCAAGGTGGAACAAAATTTGGCCATTGCTTATATGCATTTAGGCCAGGACCAAAAGGCTGCTTCGATATTAGTGAATTATACGAAAAACTTGCCTGTCGAAGGTTCAATTGCAGGCGACTATATAGTAGCGCTCGGTAATAGCTCTCAGCATGAGTTGGCAGTACAAGAAGGAGAAAGATTGTGGCCTACGTATACGGAAGCACCTGAACTTGGACTTTGGTCGCTGGCCGAAAGCTATATTCGACTTGGAAAGCAGGAACAGGCCATTGCAGTATATCGGCACATTGCTGAACGGCAGCCTAGTGACGATGCCAGATGGCGGACATTGGCTTTCCAACTAATGTTGAATGGGCGTACAGCAGAAGGCCTTAGCTATTATGATAAATTACTAATCAGAGCGGCATCTAATGCGGACAGTGCGGTAACTGATGCAGTGACTCTTCTTAATACCGAGAAGTATATTGCGGGAAAAACACTGTTTGAATTAGTTATATGTAAGTATCCAAACCAGGCCTACCGTAAGCAGTATGCCGAAGTATTAGTAAAGAAAAATCTCAACCGTGCGGCCTATAAGCAATACCAATTGTTGTCTGTCAAGCCGGAAGGAGAATTAGCCGGGTTATCAGGTATGGCACGTACAGCCATTGCTTTGGGTGATCATCCGAAGTCCCGTCAGGTACTGGATACAATTACGAGTAAATATGGCCGGAGTAAGGCTGTTGCGGCTCTTGAACCAAGCCATGAAGAACAGAAAGCGGGCAATGTAAAAACAAGCTATGCTGCTCACAATGGCTATCAAGGAGCAGAACCGAGGGTGTTAAGTGCACCGGAAACCCAGGGAAACCAGGCAAATGATATAAGTGAATTTAATAATCCGGGTGAGCTGGGTAACCATGCTGGTACTGCAGCAAAAGGAACCACAGAAAAAATCAAAGATGAATTCGCTTATGAAATGGCACAAATTGCAACGAAATTTTTATCTGCTCCAGTCATAAATGCCGAAAATTTTAAAGTTGAGTTTGCCTATGCAATGTCTAATATTACAGCAAAAGTAATGCCGATTATACCTAGCGAACATAGAAACGAATTTACCTACGAAATGGCGCAGATTACATCAGCCATAATCAATGATCAAAACTTAGATATAAAAAAAGCCAAAGCTCAATTTGCTCAACTTACAACAAAAGTCATAAATCATATAGATAAAATCGTCGCCGGTGAAAAAACAACAACTCTTATTGATTCAGAAACATATACAGGCCTTATCGATGAATTGATGGAGGTTGGTAATAGCAGCAAGCACATAGACAGCAAGATAAATATTGATGGTGAAATTCGTTATCATTACGCGGTAAATAGTGGTTCCGAAAAATGGAATAAAGACTCATCAGGAATACGTGCCTATCTTGGTGCCGACAGTAGGATCAATAAGGATTGGCATGTGTATAGTGTGCTGGAAGGTCAAAAAAATATAATCAATTATAATAATAAATTCGAGCTTTCCCGCCTATATGTAGTAGGCAAAGTAGGTGCATCCACGGTGAAAGCAGGTTCATTTGGCTACCTTATGGCAGAAGGAAATATTTATGATAGCCGTTTTGATGGCATTAGGGTTGATTTTGGAGATCCGGTAAGATACACGATCAGTTATGGGGAAACCAATGACACAAAAGCAACCTACATAGCAACGGCGCGGTATAATGATTTTGATTACAATCTGGAAGCCGGACTGTATCACTATCAGATAGATAATGGTACTCACGATCGAAACACAATCTGGAATATTGGTGGAAACTACAATTACAGTAATTTTAGTATAGGAGCTATGTATCTGGGCTCTAGCCGGAAAGATAGCAAAGGGGACAGCAATGGCTATGTGTTTAGTCTTAAGTACGGCGATCTGCGCGAATATAGGCCGGGCACCTATAATCTGTTTGCAAAATATTACAATCAAGCAAGAGGTACTTATATTGCCCATGGAATGAATGGCAAAGGCAGCTCAATGCAAGGAATGAAAGGCTATGGTTTAGGAATAAACTATACTTTTGCAAAAGACTTTGTAATGGGTATAGAATATTACGATCTAACAGACAAAATTTCAGGGGGAAAAGGTAAAACTCTGTGGAGCCAGATGACGCATTATTTTTAATCTTCCTAAGTAGGTGAATGGGAATGCAGCTAGAAACATTTGACAGAATACGGACAAAAAAAGATTTCCTGGCAGTAGTAGGTCTTGGCTATGTAGGTTTGCCTATCGCCGTTGCATTTGCTGAGAAAATCAAAACGCTGGGGTTTGATATCAATCAAGAAAAAATCAATATTTATAAAAAGGGAATTGATCCTACTCATGAAATTGGTGATGAGAAAATCCAAAACACAACATTGGAATTTACTACAGATCCAGCAAGATTACAAGAAGCTAAAGTGATTATAGTTGCTGTTCCGACGCCTATCAATGGTGATAAAACACCGAATTTGGCACCTGTTGTTGAAGCTAGCAAAATAATAGGGCAAAATCTATCAAAAGGCAGTATTGTTGTTTTTGAATCCACAGTGTATCCGGGTGTGACAGAAGATATTTGTATACCTATTTTAGAAAAAGAATCCAGCCTGCTTTGCGGCAAAGACTTCAAAGTCGGTTATTCCCCAGAAAGAATTAATCCCGGCGATAAAGTGCATAGATTGGATAATATTAAAAAAATTGTTTCCGGCATGGACGAAGAAACAGTGGAAAATATTGCGGCTGTTTATGAGCTAATTATTCATGCCGGTGTATATAAAGCACCCAGTATTAAAGTAGCGGAAGCTGCAAAGTTGTCTGAAAATGCCCAAAGGGATATTAATATTGCTTTTATGAATGAATTGGCCATGATTTTTGATCGAATGGGAATTAATACAAAAGAAGTTATTGATGCTATGAATACCAAGTGGAATGCTTTGGGATTTTATCCAGGCTTAGTAGGCGGGCATTGTATTGGTATTGATCCATATTATTTTATGTATCAGGCCGAGGTGCTGGGGTATCACTCGCAAATAATTGCCGCTGGTAGAAAAGTCAATGACAGCATGGCAACTTTTATTGCTGATAATGTAATAAAAAAAATGATTCAGTCAGGTAACGATGTTAAGAAATCCAGCATTTATATTATGGGAATAACTTTCAAGGAAGATTGTCCCGATATGCGCAACTCAAAGGCTGTGGATGTTTGTAAACAACTAGCTGTCTATGGAATCAAAGTAAGAGTGGTTGATCCGGTCGTTGATAAAGTAGAATTCAAAAGAGAACTGGATAGTGAGCTTGTAGAAATAAAAGATGTTTGCAATGCCGATTGTCTAGTATTTTTAGTAGGGCATCAGCAGTTTAAGGATTTAGGGGCAGCAGATATCGAAAGGATGTTCAAACAGAAAAAGAATCAATCTAAACATGTGATTATTGATATCAAAAATATAATTGAACCAAAAACAATAGATGAAAAGGTTTATTCTTACTGGAGCCTTTAGTTATAGGAGGTGATATACGTGAAAAGCCGGACGATTGCATTAGCACTAGTTCTTATAATAGGAATTTCTTTGACTGTGGTATTTTTCTACAATGATTTTTTTAAGACTCAACCAGTAAGGGAGTATCGGACTAATATAACCATGGAAAATCCCTATAATGCGGATGAGGAAGTTGCGCAAGCCTTAGCGCAGCTGAAAAAAAGTCAAGAAAAAGCCACTATCGTTAAAGGCGATAAGAGTGGTTTCCGTCATATTGCATTGACTTTTGACGGACTAACAGATCGTACTACCATACAACAGATACTGGGCTTATTGAAAAAGTACAATGTCAAGGCGACATTTTTCGCAGATGGACTGCAGGCTATCGAGGATCCAGAAACGTTGACAGATATTAAAAACGCAGGGCAGAGAATTGAAAATTATACACTGTTAGGCATGGATAAGATGGAAGCTGTACCTGTGGAAAGATTAGTTAATGATTTTTGTCGTGCCAAAAAAATCATTAAAGTGAACACAGATCAAGGACCAAATCTGCTAAAATGTAATGATACCAAATATACGGATCAAGTGCTTCAAGTCGCCAAGGCCTGCGGTTTTAGCAGTGTTGTACAAAGTGATATTTTTTTAAATGTTAAACAAATAAACGCCCTAAATGGAGCGGACGCCTTTGTTGCAACTATTAGACCGGGAAGTATTGTGTCTGCCAAATTAAAAGCCAATATTGAACCGATTGCAACTGAACAGGGAAAAACAGATCTGAAACCGGCAATAGATAAACAACCGGGTTTAAAAGAAATGCCGCAACAGGCAGGCTTGGGAGAAAAAGAGATTGTCGAGGCTGTAGAAAAACTGTTAATTGCGCTTCAGAAGGCCAAATATAGTACAGCATATGTGGAAGATTTCGCGAAAAATAATAGTAAAACAGCCTTGGGGCCAGACGATGGCAACAATGTTGCTATTTTGGCAAAAACAGCTTCTTTCCTACAAGAACAAATCATGGCTTTATTTAGCTATCAGACAGCCTATGCGGCTGAAAACGTACAACAGCCTGTAGCTGATGAAATCAAGATGATTTTCACCACAGAGCAGGCACTTTCCTACACATTTGGCGGATTGACTAAAGAATTAGTAGTAGATGATGTACTCGAAAGATTGAATAACATTGGCATTAAAGCAACCTTCTTTGTGGCGGAAATAGAAATGAAAAAGTATCCTCAAACATTGCGAAAAATCATTGCAAATGGGCATGAAATCGGTATTGCCATAAGACCGAAGGCTGGGGAGAGCTTTGATGAAACCCGCAAGAGCATTATACGTTCATCTCGCATACTGAAAGAGCAGTTTGGAGTGTCTACAAATTTGGTAAAGCAACTAACAGGTGCTGTATCAGATACAACAAAAGAAGCTGTTGGAAGTCTAGAGTGTAAACTGATTGGTCAATCTATTAATATTGTACAGACCAAACACAAAGAGTATACCTCTGCAGATAAGATTATGGCAGAAATTTTTCGCAAAAGCATGGTTTCATTAGCCCGTGGGCAAATCATTTATTTTAAAATGGATTTTTATACAGATGACCAGATTATCGGCGGTTTGATGGAATCAATCAAACAAAGCAAAATAGATAATATTGCCTATGCGACATTCTATGATAATCCCATTAATAATCGGGCCAATAATTCGCAGTTTACGATTAAGCCGGTTGGTGAACTTCTTAATAATACGAAGTTTATTTATCAATATCCGGTAGACCTGCAAAAGGTTCCGCCCCATGTAAGAACTGATGGGCCGGAAATAGCTATTGATAGTCACAATTTCTTATCAGAAACCGCTAAACGCTATATTGGGCACAAAAATGTTAACATAGAAGACCGGATGATCGGATTTTCAAAAATGGATGAACGGCGTCTTGATAAAAGCGGCTACGTACATACCAAAGATAATGTTATCTTTTTTACCTTCGATGATTGGGGGTCAGATGCAGCAATTAATAAATTGCTGTATATTCTGCGCAAGCATAATGTACCGGGGACATTCTTTATCCTCACGAACAATGTATTGAATAACCCAAATCTGCTCCGGACCATTGCCCAGGAAGGGCATGAAATCGCCAGTCATTCGGATAAGCATAAACCGATGGCTGTGCTTGATCCGAAAACAAACCATTATGTCAAAACGCAAGACAAAGAAGAATATCTCAAAGACCTGGCCACATCTTATCAAAAATTACGAGATGTTATAGGAGATGTAACTTTTAATGGCCAACCGGTTTTGACCAGATTTTTCCGCCCGCCCACGCTGGCAGTCAGCAAGATGGGTGCTGAAACGTTGTTTGAAACCGGTTACGAATATATTATTTCCGGTTCGACCAGCACAAATGATTATCAAGCCAAAAATGTTACTGAAATTGTAGAAGCGCTCAAAGGCGGTGTTTACACAAACGACGGTGAAGTGCAAAAAGGTGCCATCCTGGTTATGCATATGACAGATGGATCTGTATACACTCCAATAGCGTTGGATATTTTGCTGACGGCAAATACAGCCAAGGCGGATTCTGATCCATCGAAGTTTAAAGTTGGCAGGTTATCTGACTATTTAATAGAGGGGTATTCTCAAATAAATCGAAAAAAAACACTGAGAACATTACATAGCTCAGTTAACATTGGGAAGTAAAAATACAGAAGCAAAAACATTAAATTGCAGGGAAGTGGGCTGTGGATATATTATTTCAGCAAGTTAAAAAAGAGAAAGAAGATATCTTGCTTGCTGCTAAACCTGACCGTAGGCTGCTTTCGAAAGTACCTGACAAAGAAGGTATGCGTACCAATGTAGACAGGCGCCGGGTTAAAGGTAGTAATGAGGAAGCCAACGACCTTACCAAGCGGATAGAATCTGAAAACATGGGCAAACGGTATTTTATTGATTATGAGGTTTCAATCCAGTATGTTTTGGCGGGGAAAATGGTGAAATGTTCCGGAAAAGGTGTGGATATCTCGACAACAGGAATGTTAATAGAAGTTTCCCACGAAATTGCTCAGGATTTGAGCCAAGCAAAGCGAATTCGCTTGAAGTTCAACATTACACCCGGTTCCATGCCTGAAGGATATGAGATGAAAGTCGACATTGCAGCTAAATTTATGCGGCTTGATAAAACTGCAGAGGGAAAAATCCGGTGTGGAGTAGCATTTTTAGAATCACTCGCGCAGTTTGCAACCAAGAAAAAAAACTGGTATATGTTGTCGGTAGCTTCATTGTTCCTATTCATTACTAGTGCCTGTATTATACTGATGAGGGCAGAAAGTGTACTATATTTTAAATTCAATAAAATATTGTATATGTATAGCATTATCGCTGCTACCTTTTTACTGAGCCGGTATTTGTTCGCTGTTTTTTATCGGCCTGTACCTATTGACAACGACTTTATACCAGGTGTTAGTATTATTATTCCTTGTTTTAATGAAGAAGAATGGATACAAAGAACGATTATAAGCTGCATCAATCAGGACTATCCAATTGATAAGCTGGAGGTTATTGTAATAGATGATTGTTCTAATGACCGCTCTATTGAAAAAATTAAAGAAATAGTAGAAGAATTGAAGATCAAAGAAAAACGTTATGAGGTAGAAACAAGGCTCCAATATTTCCGTCAGGAGCAAAACGCAGGCAAGCGGGAAGCGATGGCTAAAGGAACACTAATGGCGCAACATGAATTGGTAGTTTTTGTCGACTCAGATAGTTTTTTAGATCCCTTTGCTATTAGAAATATTGTTCAACCTTTCAAAGACACCAAAATGGGAGGTGTGTCCGGTAGAACTGATGTTGCGAACACGTATACCAATGCACTTACGAAAATGCAGGCTGTCCGATATTATATTGCCTTTCGGATCATGAAAGCAGCAGAGAGTTATTTTGATGCCGTTACCTGCTTGTCAGGGCCGCTTGCTTGTTATAGGAAAGACTTAGTTGTCAAATATATGGATGCGTGGCTGAATCAAAAGTTCTTAGGAGAGAAAGCCACGTTTGGCGATGACCGGAGTATGACGAATTTCATCTTAAGAAATAACCGTACCGTGTACCAAGATACGGCAATATGTACTACTATTGTGCCGAACAAATATAGAGTTTTTTTGAAACAGCAAATGCGCTGGAAGCGGTCGTGGCTGAGAGAATCACTCATTGCAGCCATGTTTATGTGGAAAAAAGAACCTTTTATGTCATTGTCTTTTTATATGGGTATGATAGTACCGATTCTGGCACCGATCATCGTCATTTATAATCTTGTTTACATTCCGTTGATGCACAGAGTATTTCCGCTTACTTTTATCATTGGTATTTTTTTGATGGCCTTGCTTATGAGTATGGCCCAATTATTTCTTAGAAAAAGCTCAACATGGATTTACGGGTTTTGGTTCTGTGTATATTATGAAGCCATACTTTTATGGCAAATGCCCATTGCTTGGGTTACCTTTTGGAAAACTACTTGGGGAACACGGATGACTCCGGCGGATCTTGCGGAAGCGTCTAAAAAGAATCGCAAAATTCAATTGGGGGTATAGCTGATGATACAACCAACTGAAAAACTCATTGCCCGCAAAAACAGAAAAAGCTCCATATATGCGAGATTTACCGACCGCAAAGACAGAAACAAAGCGATAGGTGTAGTGTTACAACTGATGATCATCCTTATAATAATTGCTGTAGCTATAGCCACCTTGGCTACCTTTAAAACATATAAACCTTATACAGAACAGAATACAAGAATTTCAGGAGATAAAGGATTTGTTGCACTTGCCTACTTTGGTGTAGAGAGAATTGGTAATCAAAATGTAATTGGTGTGGGGAGATTACATGAACATTTGCAAGCGCTAAAAGATCTGGGCTATGTAACTGTCACCCAGCAAGATATTTTAAACTACTACCAAGCGGGCCAAGACCTGCCAGAAAAATCATTGTTTTTGATCTTTGAAGACGGCAGAAGAGATACTGCTGTTTTTTCGCAAAAAATATTGGAAGACTTGAATTTTAAAGCAACAATGTTGACCTATCCCGAAAAGTTTGAAAAAAAAGACCCTAAATTCTTAATGCCCGAAGAACTACAAGAACTTGAAAAAACGACTTTTTGGGAAATGGGTACCAATGGATACAGGCTCGCATTTATTAATGTATATGACCGATACGATAATTATTTGGGAGAATTAGATCCACTGGAACATGCCAGAGTTGCGCCTTACTTAGGCCGAAAATACAATCACTATTTAATGGATTATATACGTGATGAATACGGTGTTCCCAAAGAGAGCCATACCAAGATGAAAGAGCGTATCTCACACGATTATGAAGCCGTTAGAGATATTTATACCCAATCCATTGGCTACCTACCTGCAATGTATATACTCATGCACTCCAATACAGGCAAGTTCGGCAATAATGATAAAGTAAGTGCTGTGAACGAATATTGGAGTAAAGCATTGTTTAAAATGAACTTTAACAGGGAAGGGTTTTCTTTCAATCAGAGAAACAGCAGTATCTATGATTTAACGCGGATGCAGCCCCAGGCCTATTGGTATACCAATCACTTGTTGATGCGGATTAAATACGACAATAATCAAGACTTGGGATTTGTCAAAGGCAATTTGAACAAACAAAAGGCATGGGAAACCCTTAAAGGGGCATTGGAAATTCAAGAAGAGACCATAATTTTGACCTCTTTGCCAAAAGACAAAGGTCTACTGCGCTTAAAGAACAGTAATGATTTTGAAGATATAAAACTTTCCGTAAGACTAAAGGGCAATAGACTTGGTTTGCAGAGAATGTACCTTCGGGCAGATGAAGCCTTAAACAGATTCTTATCTGTACATATTCTCAATAATGTTCTATATGTTACGGAAAAAATTAGCGGTGTCGAAAAGGAATTATTTAAGTTAAACTTAGATCAACATGATGGTAAAGAAAGTTTATCCATCCCTGAGGATAAAAAAGCTGCTGAAATGCGCGCGCTAGAAACTTTTCTACAATATGCCGACTCGGTCGAGAAAGCGAAGATTTACGCCAAACAACTACAAAATAAAGAACAGGAAGTAGTTCCTACAGTGGCAGAGGGGGCAGCAGGATATATACCTGAACTCAGCGTTAATGCGCAAGGTGACCGTGTGGTATCATTATCTCTTAAAGGAGATAAGATGAGTGTTATAGTAGATGGCAAAGAGGCCGTAGCGGATCTGCAAGTAACTGATACGAAAGCGGGAGCTGTTTTCCTTGAAACTTCATGGGGTGGTTATGGTTGGAGTCAAAGAAATTTGGCAGATGATGTATATGACGGCGTATTTGAAAAACTAATCATTACTGAAAACACCGGAGAAGAAAAGGAAAGAATTTTATTTGATAGTAGGTTGGAAGGTATTGATGCCGCCAAACTTAAAGTGAAACAGCTATGGGAAGCCATTATTAGTTTTTTTGTCGCAAACTTGTAATCAGTTGGGAGGAGCAAATGCGTGAGCAGCATAGTTTGTAAAATTTTCAAAGTAGTGTTATTGGCATCTGTTCTTGTCATCTTGACAGGCTGCAATAGTAATAGTCACCTGGCGGGTACGGCAGACGCAAAAGAAGTAATCAGAAGCTCGGCATGGTTAGCTTATTGGGAGTTAGATGCAGGCGAAAAAGACTTGCAAAGGATAGCTAAGAAGCTAGATAAACTTTCTTATTTTGGCGCATATTTTGATCCACATGGTCGCATTTTCATTCCTCAAGAACTCAGTGATAAACAAAGGAAATTAAAAGCGGAAAAAAGAAAATATGAAACATATCTTACATTTGTTAATGATAAGCAGAATTTTGACGGATCGCTTGTAATGAAAGACACAGAAGTTCTTCGCGCAATATTTTCCAATACTGCGACTATGGAAAGACATATTGATGAAATCATTACTCTGACTTTGGAAGGCAAATATGACGGTATTGAGATTGATTATGAAAGAATATGGAAAGATGAAAAAATTGGACAGTTCTTTTTGAAATTCGTTGATAAACTTTATGTAAAAGCCCAGGAAAACAATTTAAAACTCAGAATTATACTGGAACCGAGTATGCCATTCTCTTCCGCCAATTTTTTCAAAGGACCTGAATATGTAGTCATGCTTTATAACCTGTACGGATTGCATAGTGATCCAGGTCCAAAGGCTAATAAGGAATTTATCAAAAAAACAGTAATTCGGATGAAAGATTTACCGGGTGAAAAGTCGGTAGCATTTTCAACAGGCGGTTGCCTGTGGGGTGATGACGGTACAAAACGCTTTCTGACAGAAACGGAAGCCAAAACCCTTGTAATGACATATGGTAGTAAAACAAAAAGGGATAAAGAAAGCCAATGCATCGTTTTTGATTATAAAGATATGGGCGTCTCCTATCAAGTCTGGTACGCAGATGTAGAAACTTTAAACTACTGGATATCTATAGCTAAAGAAGAAGGTGTAAATAATATCAGCCTGTGGCGTTTGGGCGGAAATATTGATATCAGAAAAATAAAATAAGCAGATCGGCAGAGAGGACATGAGGACTATAAATACACAATCGAGACCGTTCGCCTTCAATTAGTCAGCATATTAAAGCTCGTGTCGTGAGAGTTTTTAGGGAACAGAAAATGAGGGTGTCTAAAAAGCTAAATTTAGCTTTTTAGACACCCTCATTTTCTGTAGAAGAGAACTCCCCAGGGACACCAAAATAACCAAATCAATTACTACTTGTATAAATACTTTGCAGTAAGGTAACCTATAAAATGATAAAGAAAACACGGCTTGCACCGAGCCTTTGGCGACAGTGGAAGCCGATGTTGCCCTTATCCAGGCGGAAGTTATACTTTCTAACTGATAATACAGGGAGGCTATTTATGAGCAATCAAGTGATATTGTGGGGTTCGCTAGTTGTACCTTGGTTGACTTTATTCTTTATGCCTAAAGAAGATATAAAACGTTATCTACCTGCAGGTCTAGTAGCCACCCTTTTGTGCATAGTGGTAACTGAGGTAGGTATTACAAAAGGGTGGTGGCTTATTCGGGAAACTACATATCCGCTGGCGGTGATGCCCACCTACACTTATGGGGCTTATCCAGTAGCTGCTATGTGGAGTTTGAAATTTACGTATGGTCGCGTTTGGTTATTTGTAGCTGCAGAAATAGTTATGAATAATGTGCTGGCCTTTATTATTTATCCTTGGCTTGCCAGAAAAGGAATTAAGGACTTTGACGCTGACGATGCCGGATACATAGTGTTTATTTTCGCGTCCGTAATAGCCGTTATAGTGTACGTTTTTCAAATGTGGCAGGATGGAGTGTTTGCCCGGTCGGAAAGAACAAGTTTTTCAGGAAACTTGCAACCAGCGGCCAGCAAGCCATTATCCCAGGAGAATAATGACAAAGCAAATAATGAAAAGTAACTTCAGCGGTTATTATATGACTACGCCTTGGTATTATATTTGTTTTTCTTAAAGTAGAGATTAATCGGGGGAACCGACTATATGGAAAACACACATAATTTTTTTATGCCAAAAACTAATCTTATCGGCGTTGGCTCAATCAAAGATCTACCAAACGAATTATTGTCCTGGAAGTTAAGCAAAGCATTAATTGTTACTGATAAAAATATGATAAGCTTTGGCTGGGTTGAACAGGTCGAAAAGATCTTGAAAAATTTGTTTATTTTCTATGATATATTTGATGGAGTCTTGCATTCAAATCCAACCGTGTCATTTGTCGAGGATGGACTTGCCTACTTCCCCCAGGAATTGGAACTCAGAAGAGAATATGGCTTAATTATATCTATTGGTGGAGGAACAAATCACGATTGTGCTAAAGGGATAGCGGCCGTGGCTGCCAACGGCGGCTCAATTATCGATTATGAAGGCTATAACAAGATAACCAAACCAGCTATACCGCATATCGCTATCAATACATCGTACTCAGCCTCGGAAGTAACAATGTTTGCTATCATAAAAGATGAATCGCGAAAAGTAAAAATGTCAATTGCTTCTCCGAATATAACGCCGTTCATATCTGTTAATGATCCCATGTTTGCAGTGACTATGCCGGAAAGAGTAACTGCCGCTTCAGGCATTGATGTGCTTGGACATGCAATAGAATCTTATGTGTCTACTGAGGCTTCTCCGATCAGTGATTCTTTGGCGCTAGGGGCTGTGAAGCTGGTTTTTGATTATCTTAAAAGAACCTACGAGAATGGTCATGATCTGGAAGCAAGAGAACAGATGATGTTCGCTAGTGTAATGGCAGGCATGGCTTTTAATAATGCGGGGCTGGGGTATAGCCATGCGCTAGGGCACCAACTGGGCGGATTTTACAATCAACTACATGGCGATTATGAGGGGATATTGCTTCCTTATGTATTTGAGTTTAATTCCCCAGCAGTACCGGAACATAAAATGCTGAAACTTGCCGCAGTCATGGGTGTGAAAGCTAATAGCAAACCTGAAGCTATGGAGAAGATTGCTGATTTATTTAAAAAGCTTGCTGCTGATATTGATATTCCAGATGGATTAAAAAAGATGGGTGTACAGGAAAGTGATTTTGATACCCTTGCCCAAAACGCTTTAAAGGATATCGCTGGATTAACCAACCCTAGGAAAGGCACCCTGGAAGACATGATAAATATATATAAAGCAGCAATGTGATATGTCGCTATAAAGTAAAACAAGAAACTCTTTGCTGAGAAGGAGTTTCTTGTTTTACTTTTCATTAGCAATGGCGAGCATCAATTTAATGCGGTTTAATAAGTTTACTTCGCTGGCACCTGGATCATAGTCCAGCGAGATAAGGTTTATACCAGGATAGCACCGTCGAAGTTCTTTGAGCATGCCTTTACCTGTAATATGGTTAGACAGGCAGGCAAACGGCTGCAGACAGACGATATTGGTTACACCACGCTTAATAAGGTCTACTATTTCACCTGTTAACAACCAGCCCTCCCCGCTTTGGTTGGCCAGTGATAAATGTTTACCAGTATGGCCGGCTATTTCTTTGATTGGTGAAGGCGGCAGAAAGCGTTTGCTTGCTTTTAGTGCTTTTCTCATACTTAAGCGGTATAACTCCACTGCTGCGATAAAAGTATTACCGCCCAACATGCTGTACCAATTTCCCGACAATAGCTCATAGCACACTTTTCTATCATAGGCACAGTAGAGAAAGAAATCTGTCAAATCCGGCACAACAGCCTCGACTGCTTCGCTTTCTAGTAGATCAATAATGTGGTTATTGGCAGTGGCATGGTATTTGACAAAGATCTCTCCGACTACCCCTACCTGGGGTTTAACTATATCTTCGTTAATAGCGAAGTTGTCAAAGTCTTGGACAATCGCAAACACAGTTTTTATAAAAGTAAATTTGCTTCCCGTTAATAGCGCATCTTTGCACTTATTAACCCAATACTCGTATAGTTGATTGGCCGAACCAGGTACTTTTTCGTAAGGCCGGACCCGGTATAATACACGCATCAACAAGTCGCCGTAAAGCATTGCCATAATCGTATTATCCTGCATAGCCAGGGAAAAATTGAACCCCGGATTTTTTTCTAGTCCTGCAGATAGGGATATTACCGGCACCTGCGGTAACTGCGCATTTTGCAGCGCTTTACGGAGGAGCGCGATATAATTGGTTGCCCGGCAGCTGCCACCGGTTTGAGTCATAATAATGGAAGTATTGTTTATATCATATTTGCCGGATTTTAGAGCTTGCAGAACTTGGCCTGCTACGATGATAGCCGGATAACAGGCATCATTATGCACATACTTGAGACCCAGATCAATTGCCGCCTTATCAGCTAAGGGAGTTACGGCTCCGCAATAACCAAACTTTTTCAGGGTGGTTTCAAAAAATTGAAAATGAATAGGCGACATCTGCGGTACCAATACGGTATGGTGTTGTTTCATTTCCTTACTAAATATCGTTCGCTGGTATCGATAGGAAGGCGTATTGGGGGCAGTCAAAAGCAGGCCAGCCCGTTCATTTACTGCGGCAATCAACGAGCGGACACGTATTCTGGCCGTCCCTAAATTATTCATCTCATCCAACTTAATAATGGTGTGTATTTTGTTGGATGGTTCAAGGATTTCATGCATTTGGTCAATCATTATGGCATCAAGACCGCAGCCAAAGGAATTAAGCTGGATTATCTCCAGGTTTGTCTGTTGGGCGACAAAAGCAGCGCAGGCGTATAATCTTGAATGATAGGACCATTGGTCGACAATGCGCAATGGCCGTTCAACTTGAACTAAATGGTTTAGCGCATCTTCCGATAATACTGCCAGGCCGAAAGATTGTATCATTTCTGGTATGCCATGGTTAATTTCCGGATCAATATGATAAGGCCGTCCCGCCAATACGATTCCCTTTATCCCTTTGCGGGCCATGTCGGCAAGAATATCTTCACCCTTTTTGTGGACATCATCTTTGTACTTTGCCAGCTCCGCGTAGGCTTTATAAACGGCTTTAATAATTGACACTTTCGGCAGTTTTTCCGGTAATAGCTCTTGTATAAGTCTACTAATCATTCTAGCCTGGTTATCAAGCGGCAAAAAGGGATGATAGAAAATAATATTTTGTGTTTGTAGAACGTCGATATTAGCATTGATGTTTTCCGGATAGGAAGTTACTATCGGACAATTATAGCAGTTGTCAGACCTTAGATCCTCTTTAATATTTACGGGAATACACGGATAGAATATTTTATCAATTCCCTTATTTATGAGGTCGAGAATATGGCCATGTACTAGTTTAGCTGGATAGCATACCGATTCTGAAGGTATTGTGTCAAGCCCTAGCTCGTAAAGCCGCCGTGAAGAAGGCTCAGACAAAACAACCCTATAGCTTAACTCAGTAAAAAATGTAAACCAAAAGGGATAATCTTCATACATGTTTAATACGCGGGGGATGCCTAGTGTGCCACGCGGGGCGGCTTCTTTGGCTAACGGGATATAATTAAAAAGTCGTTGGTATTTGAAAGAATAAATATTGGACGCATCTTTAGCCGTATTCTTTATTCCAGTGCCTTTTTCACAGCGGTTGCCAGAATGAAAGGTCTGTCCGGTGGAAAAGCTTTTGGTGGTAACCAAACAGCTATTACCGCATATCCCGCACCGTCGGTTCGTGGTTTGTATCTCAAATTTATTTAGATCATTACTATTTATCAACGTTGAATTATGTTCGTTGCCACAACGTTCACGGGCGATTAGCGCTGCACCATAGGCTCCCATTATGCCAGCAATGTCTGGGCGAACGACTTCTCGGCCGAGTGTTTGTTCCAATGCCCTGAGTACAGCATCATTACAAAAAGTACCGCCTTGAACGACTATCCTTTGTCCAAGGTCGGCCGGGCTTTTTAAACGGATTACTTTAAACAGGGCGTTTTTAATAATAGAGACCGAAATGCTGGCAGATATGTCACTAATATCTGCGCCTTCTTTTTGGGCTTGCTTTGCTTTTGAGTTCATAAAAACCGTACACCGGCTACCGAGGTCTACAAGATTTTTGGCTTTAATCCCTAGACTGGCAAAGGCAGCAACGCTCATATTGAGAGATTGGGCGACTGTTTCAATAAATGAGCCGCACCCAGCAGAACAGGCTTCGTTTAGCATAACCGAGTCAATTACTCCATTGCGGACAATAAGGCTTTTCATATCTTGTCCGCCAATATCAAGAACAAAGTCTACGCCAGGAAGAAACCAACTGGCGGCTTTAAAGTGCGCGACAGTCTCAACTTCTCCGATGTCGACTTGAAGTGCTTCCTTGATAAGCAATTCGCCATAACCGGTTACCGCCGAATTAGCTATTTTTATGTTGTCGGTTATTGCTGTATACAGGGTTTTTAGCGCTTGTACCACGCTGGCCAGAGGAGCGCCCCTATTGCTAGCATAGTGGGAATACAGCAGACTACCATCCTCACAGATGAGTGCTAATTTTGTTGTTGTGGAACCTGCGTCAATTCCCAAATAGGCTTTGCCGGAATAGCTTGCTAGATCGCTTTTTTTTACCGTGCTTTTATTGTGACGTTCCTTAAATTTTTCGTAGTCGCCCTCTGTGGTAAAAAGGGGTTTAAGTTTTTCAGTGCTAGTGTTTTCAAATTCAAATAACTTAAGTGTTCGCGCCTGCAGACAATCATACGATATGGGCTGTTGCTGCTTAGCGAGAGCCGCACCGACAGCGACAAAATAATGCGATCCTTCAGGACTAATAATCTGTTCATGCTGCAAATTTAGCGTCTCAATAAATCTTTGTCTAAGTTCTGACATGAAATGCAGCGGCCCCCCTAGGAAAGCTACATTGCCAGTTATCGGCCTGCCTTGGGCCAGACCGCCTAGTATCTGATTGACAATAGCCTGGAGAATTGATGCTGCGATATCTTCGCGGGTAATACCTTCATTAAGCAGGGTTTGGACGTCTGTTTTGGCAAACACGCCGCATCTTGACGCAATGGGATAGATGGTTTTATGGCTTTTGGCAAGTTCGTTTAACCCAGCTGGGTCAGTATGTAAGAGTGTGGACATTTGATCAATAAACGCGCCTGTCCCTCCGGCACAAGTATTGTTCATGCGTTGTTCCACGCTGGAACCCAAATAAGTAATCTTGGCATCTTCGCCGCCAAGCTCAATTACGGTATCGGTATTAGGGATGATCTGTTTTACCGCGTGAGTACAGGCGATTACTTCCTGTACGAAAGGAAGCTCTAAACGATTGGATAAGCCGATACCTGATGAGCCGGTAAATATAACAGATAAAAGCTTATTTTGCAGGAGGGGGTGAGCTTTGACGAATATTGAATTTAGGGTATTTTTTATATCTGACGAGTGCCGTAAGTATTGATTAAATATTATATTGTTTTCGCCATCGAGAACAATCACCTTTACAGTAGTTGACCCAACATCAATCCCAATACGTAGCATACTGTCCATAGTGGGCTCCTTTCAAACAATCAACCAGCCACAAGTCAAGGTTTAATATTTTAGCATTCATCACTAATCTTTGTTAAAAAACGCCATTAGATTTATATTATTCCCAGTGATCTGCTCTTTACTTCTCAAATATAACTTTAAGGTTGCAGAATAATTTCATAATTGGTTCTCAAAGGATGCTATGATATGAATAGCAATTTTTGTAATATATTGCAGGATTAGATTAAACAAGCAGAGAAAATAGCCATAAGTTACTAAAAAAGCAATTTATGGCTATTTTTTCTGTAATAAATTATCGAACTAATAGCTTATTTACATGGAGAAAGAATTGAGGGGGAAAAGCTTTGATACTGCCTGACAAATTGCGCGACCACCCGCTGGTATTGTTTCCTGATTTCCGTAATTTTATTGCCGGCAGCGTACTGGTAGCAGTTGCTGCAAGATATTTTGCCATTGCCATTGCCTGGTGGGTTATTTCCCTAGAGGGCGAGAACGGCGAGAACTTGGGGATCCTCATGGCGGTGCAGGCTTTGCCGATTTTTCTGCTCAGTCCTTTTATCGGACCGTTAATCGACAGGTACAACAAAAAAAACTGCATGATCATCGGCGTGTGTATGCAGCTTTTTTTTCTTGCTGTCATCGTTTGGCTGATGTATGGGGACAAACTTGGTTTCGTGACTTTGGCTGTCTTGAGTTTTGCTATGTGCTGTTTCATGCCCCAGTTGGAAGCTTCCATCAGCACGTCAGTGGCTAAACTGGTTGATGAGGAACGATTGACCAGTGCTGTTGCTTTACAGTCATCGATCGTTGAATTTTCCAATATTATTGCAGCGGTCTTGAGCACATCGGTCATTGCGGTTGCCGGAATGCTGCAGGCTCTTTACCTCAATATCGCGTTGTATGTCTGCGGTACCTTGTTTCTGTTTCTGATCAAAGTGGATTTATCAGCTGAACCGGGTAATGCCGAAGGGGAAGTGAACTACTGGGAGGAACTGAAGCGAGGCCTTTCTTATATCTGGAACTATAAAGAGTTGAGGGCGTTCGGAGTCGTGTATGCCTGTTCAGCTTTTTTTATTCTACCTATCTTTATTATGATTCCATTACTGGTCAAAAACGTGCTGCACGAGACCGTTACCTGGGTAGCCGTACTGGAAACGTGTTTTTCAGTTGGCGCTGTTGTCATGACAGTGGGGATGAGTTTTCGGCAGCAGTATCGCAATTTTTACCGTAAGTATGCAGTGGTTTTGGCATTTACCGCTATTGCTATGATAGTTTCAGGAATGGGTATTCATCCTAACGTGGTAGCCGGTTCAATGATTGTTATGGGAGCCATGTTCGCAGCTATGCTGGCATTGGCCAATATGCTGTTTCAATTTACTGTGCCTCAGGAACTCAAGGGCCGTTTTTTTGGTCTTGTGGCAACCGCAATCGCCGGGACAGCTCCTCTTTCCTACATGTTCGTCGGGTTTGTGTCAGACTGGCTTGGTGTTGACCGGGTGATGACAGTTTGCGGAACAGGGCTTTTGCTGCTGACAGTGTCTGTGCTGTTAATACCGCGAGTGCGCAGACATATCGGATATGATGATGTTATAAGCTGAGACTTATTATGAGATATATCTAGGCGAAAGCCTGGACGCTTAGGAGATAGCCTTTAAGTATGGAAGGAGATTAATGATAGCATGAAACAATTTGAGTATTATGCAAAAGCCAGTAAGTATACCAAAGCACTGTGGTTAGAAATGACAAGAATTCCTGCCAATGAACATATTAGGTATCACGGGACCAGATATTGGACATTCGCTGGAGACCTTGATATCATCAGGCTGCAGAATGCCTTGCAGGCCGTAGTAAATAATAATTGGGATATGCGCAGTAATTTTTTTGAACATAACGGCGAGATTTACTTAGGTGTGCGCAGAGTTGTTGATGTGAAATTGGAATACAGGGAAGTGGGAAGCGCCCAAGAGTGCAGCTTGTATATTGAAAAAATGGCTGCCTTGCCATTTGATTTTGAACGCGATCTGCTGGTCCGCTGTGCTGCCATAAAAAATATGGCTGACCAACAAACAACATTGCTATTTGTATTCTGTCATTTAAATACTGATGGGGCGGTGACGGAGAATTTTGCCAGGCAAGTGGAACAAGCCTATGTGAATAATGAAAAACCAACCCCTGAGGGTAGTGATAGTGCTGGTTTAGAAGTATTAAAAGCGTACATGTCGGCAGAAGCTGAGGATGCCGCTGATAATACGGGGATTGCCTACTGGGTGAGCAGACTATCTGGCAGAACAATGACCAACCAACTGCCGCGGGAGAGCGGGAGCCGAAAACTGGATTTTAAGGTTATTCAAGCAAGTCGAATGATAAAGGGAGAAGTCTATAAGAAAATCAAGGGCTTTTGTGAAGCTAACAAGGTATCATTGTTTAATTTTATGCAGGCTCTTACCGGTATACTCGTTTGCCGCTATTCCGGATTCGGGGAGGCCGTAATTGCTTATCCGGTAAGCCTGCGAGGGCCATACAAGGCGCTAAAGGGATTTTGTGTTAACCAACTGCCTTATGTATTTGAGGAAAAGGGAACCTTTGCGGAACAAGTGCGGAAACTACATGAGGAAATTCCACCTCGCTCTGCAAGAAAGGTAGCAGCTTGGGAGTTGAATGGTACTGTTTATAGCAAAGGGAATCATATTAATGTTGCTTTGACAAATTCCCTATCCAATAAATTTGATTTTGCGCGGATCGGTTCAATAATTGAAAATATGTGGGTTCCCAATGTTACGCAATGTGATTTGGTTGTTTCTTATGCAGAATTGGCCGACGGTATCGATATTACTGTTCTAAGTGTTGCCGGAGTGCTAAGTAGGGAGAGCCTTGAACAAATAGCCGGACATTTAGTCTGGTTAGCAGAGAATCACCAGATGTTACAGCATGGAGATTCGATCGTAACAGACGAGCAAATCAAAATGCTGGATCGCTTCAATCAGACGCACAAAGAATACCCCAATCCCTGCGGCACCATCGTCGAGATGTTCAAACAGACAGTCAGCCGCGTGCCGGATCGTATTGCTGTTGTTTATGAAGAAAGAAAATATACCTATCAAGAACTGGATGATATAACCGAAAAACTGGCCAAACACCTCAAACCTTTGGGTGTAGGGGCAGAACAGGTCGTTGGCGTGCTCATTGACCGCAGCGAATACATGGTCATCTATCCCCTGGCAATTCTGAAAGCGGGCGGCGCTTATATGCCGCTGGATTATTCATTCCCTAGTGACAGACTGGAATTCATGCTTAAAGATGCGGGCGTTAAGCTGATCCTGTCGGAACAAAACAAAGTTGAAGAACATATTCCACAGTTTGACGGAAGGGTAATTAAAATAGACGATATCTCCGGGATGGCGGTTGACGAAGACATAGCTTTGCCAGTTCCTACCCCCCATGATATGTTCGTCATCCTTTATACATCAGGCTCAACAGGAACGCCAAAAGGCTGTATCCTGGAACACCATAACATGGTGAACTATTGCAAATGGTATCAATCGTACTACCATGTTACCGAAAGAGATCGGTCGCCAGCCTATGCCAATTTCGGCTTTGATGCGCATATGCTAGATATATATCCCTTTATTACTTGTGGCGCTTCGACTTATGTTATACCTTCGGACATGAGGCTGGATTTTATTCGCCTAAATCGTTACTTTGAAGATAATCAGATATCGATAGCCTTTATGACTACCCAACTTGGCAGGCACTTTGTTGAGCAATTGGACAACAAGTCATTGCGTACTCTGATGATCGGCGGAGAAAAACTATTGCCCATCAAAAAACCGTCCTATGATTTCTATAATGTCTACGGGCCGACAGAGTGCACTCTTTTCACGACTTCTCATGTAATTAAACAAGATTATGACAGTTCGCTTATCGGCAAACCCCTGGATAACTATCAGCTCTATGTGCTGGATGCGGGGCTACAGTTAGTGCCGC
Source organism: Sporomusa malonica (assembly GCF_900176355.1). Lineage (GTDB taxonomy): Bacteria > Bacillota > Negativicutes > Sporomusales > Sporomusaceae > Sporomusa > Sporomusa malonica. Next base: position 48,169 of record NZ_FWXI01000011.1, read on the forward strand.
CTGGCGTGGCCGGTGAGCTTTGCGTTGGCGGAGCCGGTGTCGGCAGAGGGTATTTGAACCGGGATGATGTGACAGCAGAAAAATTCATCCTGTGGCAGGGAAAACGCATCTATCGAACCGGCGACTTAGTCCGATGGACCCTTGACGGAGAAATCGAATACATCGGCAGGATGGACGGGCAGGTTAAACTGCGGGGCCTGAGAATCGAACTAGGCGAAATCGAAGCCCAGATCCTAAGTTATGAGGGAATCACGAGCTGTGCTGTGGCCGTGAAAGAAATCGGCGGCACAGAACACCTCTGTGGCTACTATACTGCCGAAACTGAAGTAGACCAGGAAAAAATCAAACAACAATTGGCTACCAAACTAACGGCCTTCATGATCCCGACCGCCTTTACCCGCCTTGATGCCATTCCACTTACTTCTAACGGCAAAGTCAATCGCAAGGCACTGCCTGATCCGGTCATCGAACGCCAGGAGATAGTGTCGCCGCAAAACGAGACCCAGCAGCAGCTCTTTGACATCATAGCCGGCATTTTAACAACGAGAGACTTTGGCATCACTGATGATTTCTTCAGTGTAGGTTTGACATCCATTCTGGCTATTAAGCTGTCAGTGGACATTTACAAACAATTCGGCGTCAACGTCAAGACAAGCGATATTTTCAAAAACAAAACCATCGAACAGCTGGAGCAGCTAGTTAACAATACCTCCCGGGAAGAAGAGACAACAACCTTCGTCAAGCAAGAATACTATCCGCTGACCGAAAACCAGCTGGGTCTCTACTACGAGTGGGAAAAAGACCGGACAGCACTGCAATACAACATTCCCCAAGTCAGCAAATTCTCAAACCAAGTAGATCCCAGTAAACTCAAAGTGGCAGTGGAAAAAGTAATCGAGGCTCACCCGTACATCAAAACATGTCTGGGAATGAAAGACGGCCAGGTGGTGCAGCTGAGACGTGATGATGAGCCGGTATACATTAAATTAGCCGAGGTAAGTGACGCGGACATCCTGCGTATTAAGGAAACCTTCGTCAAACCCTTCGACCTTTTTCAAGAGCCGCTGTACCGGATCGCTGTCTATCATACTCAACAGCATACCTATCTGTTTACGGATATTCACCATATCATCATCGACGGCAGTGCCTTAGGCGTGTTTATGGCTGATGTAGTGAAAGCATACAATGGCGAAGAAGTTACCCAGGAGATCTATACGGCTTTTGAACATGCTTTGGAAGAAGAACAGTTAATAGGAAGCGAAAGATACCTTGCTGCGGAGAAATATTTTGATGAAAAGCTAAAGAATGGCATGATAGAACTTCCAAAAATTGCAGCAAGCGGAGGAGAAAAGCAGTCTGCGTTTGTTGCGGTCCCTGTCCCAGTTTCTGGAGAAAGCATCAACAGTTTTTGCCTGAAAAACGCAGTAACGCCAGCCAACCTTTTCCTGTCAGCCGTATGTATGACCTTACACCGCTATACCAGAGAAGAACAGATTGCGATTACTGCAATTTCCAGCGGGAGAAATGAAACCAAACTGAACGGTATCATGGGGATGATGGTAAAAACATTGCCTGTTGCTGTTTCAATCAGGCCGGACGAAAACACACTGGATTATGTAAAAGCTGTGCAGAACAATATGCTTGAAACCCTGTCCCATGAAATCTATCCTTTTACCAAGATGGTTGAAAAGCATAAAATTGTTCCGCAGATTAACTATGCATACCAGGGAGGCATGTTAGAACAGATTATGCTGGAAGGACAAGCTGCGGAAATGGAAGGCTTAGCCTTAGAAAAGGTAAAGTTTCCGCTGGTTGTATTTGCCATGCCTAAGCTGAATGGTTATGAATTTAAAATCGAGTATGATAATAGCCTATACACCAAGGACTATATCGAGACCCTTTGTAGTGCTATTGCCGAGTGTGTCGGTAAAATTGCAGAAAGCCCCAAAATGTTATGCAAAGATATTTGTATTGTAAATGACGGTCAGCTAAAAGTGCTGGAAAAATTTAATCAGACACATGCTGAATACCCCAATTCCTGCGGCAGCATCGTAGAAATGTTTAGGCAGCAGGCCGAAAAAATGCCGGATAATATCGCAGTTGTTTATGAAGAAAGAAAATACACCTATCAAGAACTGGATGATATAACCGACAAACTGGCCAAACACCTCAAAACCATGGGTGTAGGGGCAGAACAAGTCGTTGGCGTGCTCATCGATCGCAGCGAATACATGGTCATCTATCCCCTGGCCGTCCTAAAAGCTGGCGGCGCCTATATGCCGCTCGATTATTCATTCCCTAGTGACAGATTAGAATTCATGCTCAAAGATGCGGGAGTTAAGCTGATCCTGTCGGAACAAAACAAAGTAGAAGAACATATCCCGCAGTTTGGCGGAAGAATAATCAAAGCAGACGATATCTCTATGATGGCGGTTGACGAAAGCATACCATTGCCAGTACCTGCCCCCAATGACATGTTCGTTATCCTTTATACATCAGGCTCAACAGGAATGCCCAAAGGCTGCATCCTAGAACACCATAACCTAGTGAACTATTGCAAATGGTATCAATCCTACTACCATGTTACCGAAAGAGATCGGTCGCCAGCCTATGCCAATTTCGGCTTTGATGCCCACATGCTGGATATATATCCCTTTATTACTTGTGGCGCTTCGACTTATGTTATACCTTCGGACATGAGGCTGGATTTTATTCGCCTAAATCGTTACTTTGAAGATAATCAGATATCGATAGCCTTTATGACTACCCAACTTGGCAGACACTTTGTTGAGCAATTGGACAACAAGTCATTGCGTACTCTGATGATCGGCGGGGAAAAACTATTACCCATCAAAAAACCGTCCTATGATTTCTATAATGTCTACGGGCCGACAGAGTGCACTCTTTTCACGACTTCTCATGTAATCAAACAAGATTATGACAGCTCGATCATCGGCAAACCCCTAGATAACTATCAGCTCTACGTACTGGATGCAGGGCTACAGTTAGTGCCGCCCGGCGTGGCCGGTGAGCTTTGCGTTGGCGGAGCCGGTGTCGGCAGAGGATATTTGAACCGGGATGATGTGACAGCAGAAAAATTCATCCTGTGGCAGGGAAAACGCATCTATCGAACCGGCGACTTAGTCCGATGGACCCCTGACGGAGAAATCGAATACATCGGCAGGATGGACGGGCAGGTTAAACTGCGGGGCCTGAGAATCGAACTAGGCGAAATCGAAGCCCAGATCCTAAGTTATGAGGGAATCACGAGCTGTGCTGTGGCCGTGAAAGAAATCGGCGGCACAGAACACCTCTGTGGCTACTATACTGCCGAAACTGAAATAGACCAGGAAAAACTGAAACAACAATTGGCCACCAAACTAACGACCTTCATGATTCCAACAGCCTTCACCCAGCTCGATACACTGCCGCTTACATCCAACGGCAAAGTCAATCGCAAGGCACTGCCTGATCCGGTCATTGAGCGACAGGAGATAGTATCGCCGCAAAACGAGACCCAGCAGCAGCTCTTCGACATCATAGCCGGCATTTTGACAACGAGAGACTTTGGCATCACTGATGATTTCTTCAGTGTAGGTTTGACCTCCATTATGGCCATCAAGCTGTCAGTGGACATTTACAAACAATTCGGCGTCAACGTCAAGACAAGCGATATTTTCAAAAACAAAACCATCGAACAGCTGGAGCAGCTAGTTAACAATACCTCCCGGGAAGAAGAGACGACGACCTTTGCCAAGCAAGAGTACTATCCGCTGACCGAAAACCAACTGGGTCTCTACTACGAGTGGGAAAAAGACCGGACAGCACTACAATACAACATTCCCCAAGTAAGCAAATTCTCGAATCAAGTAGATCCCAGTAAACTCAAAGCGGCAGTGGAAAAAGTAATCGAAGCTCACTCGTACCTCAAGACCTGCCTGGGAATGAAAGATGGCCAGGTGGTGCAGCTGAGACGTGATGACAAGCCGGTATACATTGAATTAGCCGAGGTAAGTGACGCGGACATCGCAAGTATTAAGGAAATCTTCGTCAAACCCTTCGACCTTTTCCAAGAGCCGCTGTACCGGATCGCTGTCTATCATACTGAACAGCATACCTATCTGTTTACGGATATTCACCATATCATCATCGACGGCAGTGCCTTAGGCGTATTTATGGCTGATGTAGTGAAAGCATACAACGACGAAGAACTCACCCAGGAGATCTATACGGCTTTTGAACATGCTTTGGAAGAAGAACGGTTAATAGGAAGCGAAAGGTACCATGCTGCGGAGAAATACTTCGACGACAAGCTAAAGAATGGCATGACAGAGCTTCCCAGAGTTATGGCAAGCGGCGAAGAAAAGCAAGATGCTTTTGTTGCTGTCCCAGTTTCAGGAGAATGCATCAATAGTTTTTGCCAGAAAAACGCAGTCACGCCAGGCAACCTTTTCCTGTCAGCCGTATGCATGACCTTACACCGCTATACCAGAGAAGAACAGATTGCTATTACCGCTATTTCCAGCGGAAGAAGTGAAAATAAATTAAATGGCATCATGGGGATGCTGGTAAAAACACTACCCGTCGTTGTCCCAATCAGGTCAGATGAAACAACAGTCGATTATGTGAAAGCTGTGCAGGACAATATGCTGGAAACCTTATCCCATGAGATCTATCCCTTTACCAAGATGGTTGAAAAGCATAAAATTGCACCGCTTATTAACTATGCCTATCAAGGCGGGATGGAGGAAAGTTTCGAACTTGAAGGAAAACCGGCAGAAACAGAAGTTTTGGCGCTCAATAAAGCGAAGTTTCCGCTGGCTATAACGGCCATACCCAACAACGGTGATTATGAAATTTCCATCGAGTATGATGACAGTTTATACACAAAGGATTATATTAAGATCTTTACCAGCGCCATAGCCGAGTGTGCCAAACAAATGGCGAAACAATCGCAGCTGCTGTGTAAAGCTATCCCTATCATCGATGATGAACAGCAAGCATTGCTGCAAAGCTTTAATCCGGCCTATGAGGAATTTGCAGAAAAAACCTGGCACGAAGTATTTGAGAAAACTGTAAAAGTGAGTAGTGGATACACAGCACTGATTGCTGGCGATAAAACCCTATCCTACGCTGAACTGAACGCATCGGCCAATAAAATTGCCCATGCCCTCATAACAAAGGGGATCAGACCCGAAGACAAAGTAGCCTTTTTATTGCCGCGAGACAGCAGGCTCATTTGCACCATGCTGGGCATTATCAAGTCAGGGGGAGCATTCATTCCTGTTGATCCCGAATATCCCGCCGACAGGATTAACCATGTCCTTGAAGACAGCGGCGCCAAATTCATCATAACTACGAAGAAAAATCAAGCAGAACTTAACTTCAGCAACGGCTTGGTCGTAGATGAATTGCTGCTGCAGGAGGCTGACCATAATCCAGTGACAGACGTAACGGCAGATAATCTCTGCTATATCATCTACACATCAGGCTCAACAGGCAAACCTAAAGGCGTGATGCTTGAACATCACAATATCGTGAACTATGTATTGCCGCTGCCGTCAAACTTCTATATCAACAAGTATTGCTCATGCCGGGTTTCGTTATCTATCACAACAGTAGCCTTCGATGTATTCCTGGAGGAAACCTTGGTAACCCTGGCCAATGGGCTGACCCTGGCCTTTGCCGATGAAGAAACAGTGCGAAACCCGATGCTTTTAGCCAAGTTCATGCTGGCAACACAAGCCGAAGTTATGGCCATTACTCCTTCGCTGGTCATGCAGTATCTCGAAGCCGAGGATTTTGCCAAGGCTCTGGCTAACGTTAAAGTAATCATTTGCGGTGGTGAGAAGTTCCCGGCCAATTGTTTTTCCTACTTACGAAAGTATACCGATGCGGTCATCTACAATTGCTACGGACCGACAGAAACTACGATAGGCTCCAATGCCAAAGAGCTGGAGAACGAACAGGTTACTGTCGGCAAAGGTTTAGCCAACGTTAAACTATATATTGTAGATAGAGACTTAAATCTTCTGCCCATCGGAGCCGTGGGAGAACTACTTATCGGCGGCCGCGGTGTAGGCAGGGGGTATTTGAATCGCCCGGATCTCACCCAGGAAATGTTTATCCTGTTCCAGGGCGAGAGAGTCTACCGCTCCGGTGACTATGCGAAGTGGACAACTGGTGGAGAAGTCGATATCATCAACCGGATGGACAATCAGATCAAGCTGCGGGGTCTTCGGATAGAGCTGGGCGAGATTGAATCCCGTATGAATGAATATAATGGCATAACCGCCAGCGTAGTGATTATCAGAAAACTGCAAAATGCCGAGTATCTCTGTGCCTATTTCACAGCGAAAGGCAAAGTAAATAGCAGCGATTTAAGAGACTATTTAGCCCAAAAACTCACAGCCTACATGATTCCGTCATCATTCACCCAATTGGGCAAGATGCCTGTCACGGCGAACGGGAAAACAGATTTGAAAGCTCTTCCTGAACCGGTCATTCAGCGTCAGGAGATGGTACCGCCGCAAAATGGGACGCAGCAGCAACTATTTGACATCACTGCCGGCATTTTGGGAACTGAAGACTTTGGTATCACCGATGACCTCTTTAGTGTGGGTCTGACTTCCATCTTGGCTATCAAGCTGGCAGTGGCGATCCATAAGCAGTTCCATATTACCATAAAAACCAATGATATCTTCAGGAACAAGACCATAGCGAAGTTGGAAGAAATACTAAGCAACACCGCCCAGGAAGAAGCAGTACAAACCTTTGACAAAAGAGAATACTATCCCCTTACCGCAAACCAGCTGGGACTTTACTACGAATGGGAAAAGGACAGGAACGCGCTGCAATACAACATCCCCGAAGTAAGCAGATTCTCCTGCCAAGTTGACCCTCATAAACTAAAAACTGCTGTGAAACAAGTAATCGAGGCTCATTCTTACCTGAAAACCTGCCTGGGGATGAAAGACGGCCAGGTGGTGCAGCTGAGACATGATGACGAGCCGGTATGCATTGAGTTAGCCAAGTTAAGTGACGCGGACATCCCCAATATTAAGAAAACATTTGTCAAACCCTTTGACCTCTTCAACGGCCCCTTGTACAGAATTGCTGTCTATTATACCGACCAGCATACTTACCTGTTCACGGACATCCACCATATCATCATCGACGGCAGCGCTCTTGGTGTGTTTATGGGTGATGTGGTAAAAGCCTATCAGGGCGAAGCGCTCATCCCGGAATCGTATACTGCCTTTGAACATGCTTTAGAAGAAGAGCAACTAATAGGAAGCGATAAATATAAGGAAGCCGAAAGTTTCTTTGACGCCAAATTAGTGGGTGGCATGACAGAACTGCCGCGAGTCGCCAAAGGCGGTGGAGAAAACCGCTCCAACCGGGTTGCTGTTTCGGTTCCCAGCTCAGGCATCAACAGCTTCTGTCAGATTAATGCTGTAACGCCAAATAGCCTCTTCCTGGCAGCTCTTTGCACAACCTTAAGCCGCTATATCAGGGAAGAACGGATCGCTATTGCCGCTATTTCCAGCGGGAGAAATGAAAACAAATTGCATAACATCATGGGGATGCTCGTAAAAACGGTGCCTGTTGTCGTTGAAGTCAAGGCCAAGGAAAAAACGGCGGATTATGTGAAGGCCGTACAGGATAACATGTTTGAAGCCTTGAACCACGATAGCTATCCTTTTACCAAAATAGCAGAAAAACATGGAATTGTACCGCAAATCAGCTATGCCTATCAGGGGGGGATGGAGGAAGGGTTCGAACTCGCAGGCGAGATGGCGGAAACTAAAGCTTTGGCGTTAAACAAAGCGAAATTCCCCTTATCTATTGCTGCCAGTCCCTGCAATGGCGATTATGAAATCCATATTGAGTATGATGAAAGCCTGTACACGCAGGAGTATATGGAGACCTTAGGCAGAGCCATAGCCGAGTGCGCAAATAACATGGCGGAAAACTCTGAACAAAGATGCGAAACCCTTGCCATTATACCAGAGGAAGATAAGGTGAAAATCCTCAGCCAGTTCCAGGGCAGAGTCTTAGACTATGACAAGAACGCCACTTTTATTGACTTGTTTAGAAAACAGGCTCAAATACATGCTGGCCATATCGCCTTAGTTGATGCAGTGAGCAGTTTGAGTTACGAGCTAGCCGATGTGTACAGCGAATGCCTCGCCAGGGAACTTGTGCGCTTAGGTGTAACAAAAAACACTTTTGTCGGAATCATGCTGCCCAGACGCAGAGAATTCATGATAAGCGTAATTGCAGCCATGAAAGCCGGCGGGGCTTATGTGCCGCTGGATAATGAATACCCTCTGGAAAGAATTGAGTATATGCTTCAGGATAGCGGCGCGGCTGTGCTGATCACCACAAAGGATATTTATGAGTCAAAAGGTTTACAGGTTGACAATGTCATTTTGATCGATGAATTTGAATTTGGCGAAGAACGGAATCAGGACATCCGGCTGGCAGCACCCGAGAGGGAGAATTTAGCCTACATGATCTATACCTCGGGTTCAACAGGAAAACCTAAGGGAGTTATGATCAGGCATAAATCCCTGTCGGCCTTCCTGGCCTGGCGGGCCAAAGATTATGGATTAACTGCTGCAGACAATGTGTGCTGCCACAGCAGCTTCAGCTTTGATGCCTCTGTCTATGATTTGTTTGTGCCCCTTACTCTTGGCGGCCAGCTGCATATCGTCAGCGAAGATATGCGTCAGGATATGCAGGCTTTGCATCGCTATCTTATTGCGCACAACATTACCGATGGTGCCTTTAGCACCCAGCTTGGCACGGAACTCATTAATCAATTTGATGTGCCGTTGAAATCGATCACCCTAGGCGGAGAAAAACTCAAAGCAGTAAAAAAAATAAGCGGCACTTTAGTGAATGGCTATGGACCCACAGAGTTCACCATCAGTTCCAGCTATCACATCGTTGACCAGGATAAGGAATATGACAACATACCAATCGGTAAGCCGGTGGCAAACGCGTGGTCCTATGTGGTGGATGAAACCATGAACCTCCTGCCTATTGGCGTAGCCGGAGAATTATGCCTTGCCGGTGAACAGATCGCATTGGGCTACTGGAACAGAGCAGAGCTGACTGCAGAAAAGTTTATCGATAATCCCTTTAAGACCTGCGAAGAAAATGCCAAGATGTATCGTACCGGTGACTTAGTGCGGTGGAATGCCAACGGTGATCTGGAATATGCCGGCCGGATCGACAATCAGATCAAACTCAGAGGCTTCCGCATCGAGCTTGGCGAGATTGAAAGCGCCATGGCGAAGTTCCTTGGTATCACCGCCAGCGTGGCTGACATCAAAACCATCGGCGCAGTCCAGCATCTATGTGGCTACTTTACAGCCGACAGCGACATCGACACCAGCCAATTGAGGGAGCACCTGCGACAAGGCCTTACAGAATACATGGTACCGACAGCGTTGCTCCAGCTGGACAAAATTCCCCTTACACCGAACGGCAAAGTGGATAAAAAAGCCCTGCCGGTGCCGGAACTGCAGAACCTCAATGAATATGTGGCTCCGACCAATGAATTGGAAGCCAAGCTATGTCAGATTTTTGCTGAAACATTGCAGATGGATCAAGTAGGCATCACCGACAGCTTCTTTGAGCTTGGCGGCACTTCCCTGCTTGTCATGAAAGTCGTGGTCAAAGCTATGGCTATGGATATAGGGCTCACCTACGGCAACGTCTTTGCGTATCAAACTCCGCAAAAACTTGCCGAATTCGTAAGCAGCAGTGTCAAAGAAGCTTCCATTATCGACACTGGAACCTATGACTACAGCACGATTGATCAGCTCCTTGTTAAAAATTCCTTAGGTGAGATCACGGAGAACCCCCTAGGAGATATTCTCTTAACAGGAGCAACTGGGTTTCTGGGGATCCATGTGCTGCGGGAATTCCTGGATAATTACCCCGGCAAGGTATATTGTCTGATGCGCTCACAAGACGGCAATTCAGCCGACATGAGACTGAAAGTCAGGCTCGTATACTATTTCGACAACGACTACTCGGAGCTGTTTGGCAACCGGATCTTTACCCTGGAGGGTGACATTACCGAACCTGAATCCATAACTGTAAAAGTCGACACAGTGATCAACTGTGCGGCTATGGTTAAGCATTTTGCCGTAGGCAACGAATTGGAAAAGGTCAATGTCGACGGTGTTCGCAACCTGATTCAGTATTGCCGGGAACAGGATGCAATGCTGATTCAGATCTCAACTTCCAGCGTTGCAGGAGTAGCCGATGCTTCCATGAAAGATGTGAAGATGAAGGAATCCCAACTGTACATAGGACAAATTATCGACAATAAATATGTGCACAGCAAATATTTGGCCGAACGGTATGTTCTGGAAGCGGCAGCTCTGGGATTAAAAGCAAAAATCATGCGGGTTGGCAACCTGATGGCGCGCAGTCAGGACGGAGAATTCCAGCTAAATTTTCAGGGCAATTCCTTTATGAACAGTTTAAAATCCTATAAACTGCTAGGGAAATTCCCCGTAACCCGCATGGGCGGGGAAGCAGAGTTTTCGCCTATCGACAGCACGGCCAAAGCGGTATTAAAGCTCGCCCAGTCCAACAGCGAATACACCGTATTCCATCCCTACAACAATCATGCTGTCTACATGGCTGATGTTATCTATGCCATGAAAGAGTACGGCTTTTCTATCGAGGTTGTAAGTGAAAAGGAGTTTGAACATTGCTTACGGGAAAAAATGCAGGATGAAACCATCATGTCGGCTCTGACGGGAATCCTGGCCTACCAGGAAAATGACACGGAAAAGCCGGTTTATGGGGTGGGCAGTACGAACCAGTTTACGACTGAGGTTCTGTACAGGCTGAATTTCGTATGGCCAGTGACATCTGAGTTTTACATTAAAATGGCCATTGAAGCCCTGGACAGCCTAGGATTCTTCGATGTGCTGTTTAAGCCGGAGTAGGGGGCAATTTTAGTGAATGAGCTATGATTTACCTGTTCGATAATATAAATTCCTTTACAGATGGACTATTTTGGAGAAGCTTACAAGTTATCCCACCTGAAAGAGCAGCAAAAGCAACTCAGTATAGGAGCATGAGGGACAGGAAATTATCTGTTATCGCATATCTCCTGTTAATGTACGGATTAAAAAAAGAACATGGAATTACCGAAAAGATAAATTGGGGATTTGGTGAGAATGGCAAACCTTATTTAAGTGATTATCCCGATATATTTTTTAACATTAGTCATTGTAAGTGTGGGGTGGTTTGTGCAATATCGAATGAAGATATAGGAATAGATATTGAGGAAGTAGGAGTTTATGAGGAAGAAGTGGCAAAATATATTTGTAATGTGAGCGAATATAATAGCCTTAAAAATTCAAATGAGAAGGTTTTTGATTTTTGCAAATTATGGACAGTTAAAGAAAGTGTATTAAAATTTACAGGGGAAGGAATATGTACAGATCTAAAGAACGTATTGAATAATATCCACTTAAATATTGAAACGGTATGGGCATCTGATCACCGTTATGTAATTTCGATATGTAAAAAAATGAAAGAAAATAGTACAATAATAAAAGCTTCCTTTTAAATGCGGCGAGCCATTACATGAAACTCCTATTTTCACGGGTAAGTGTGGAGGTTGTGAAGTTTTCAGGGAATGTATTTGATAAAATGATAGCGATATTCTTCAATCCCCACATATACTACAGATAGAACCATCAAAAGAGGGGGTCTGAGATGCTTAAATCAGATTTCCAGGATATTTTAAGAACCTTCATTTATACAAACCTGCCTGCGCTTATGAACCCAATGAGCAGTGTTGTTATCGTAACTAATGCTCCCCCAACCTCTGCCACTCCAGATACAGATACCATAGTAGTGACTCCAGAAGTCTTGAGTGTGCTTCAAACATATGTATTAAATAACTTTCCGAATTTGAACTTGCCATCTGATATTCAAGCGGTTGCAAAACAGTTTTTCGCTTTAAATACTACCGTTAATGATACCTTTACTGTATCGCAATAAAAAAAAGAAGAGCCATCCAAACTATGGATGGCTTATAATTAGTAAGATCTACTGAATATATCTGCGGGCACCAATATAGCGTTGGGTGTAGTAATCCTCTGACAGCGAATTAATGGCTACCTCTTTGGCAGCTGAGCTGGCGTGAATGAATTTGCCGTCACCCATGTAGAAGCCTACATGAGATGCGCCAGGCTTATAGGTCGTAAAGAAGACCATATCGCCTACTTGTAAATTAGCTTTCTCTACAGCAATGCCTTTGCTAAATTGTTCAGCTGCTGTTCGGGGAATGCTAATACCGTTTTCCTTCATTACATATTGTGTGTATCCGGAACAATCCCAGCCGTCAGGGGTTGTTCCGCCCCAAACATAGGGAACTCCCATATATTTTTGAGCACTTTTAACAATAGCAGCGCCTTTTGTATCGGTCGCATTATTACTAGTTTTGGGACTTACTGCAGCTCCCAGGACCGAGGATATATTGTTAGCACTGCTGCTTGTATCAGACGAGCCAAGAAATTTACCCAATACAAGTGCTAGCAGGATATTTAATAATCCGCCAGACCCGCCACTGTTTTGGGTAGAGGGACTAACGACATCTGTAAGCGAAAACGCCTGAGCTGGTGCAGCTGGGATAAACAAGGTAGTAAATACAGCCAAGAGAAGAACAAGCGTTATGTGTTGGGTATAGCGTTTCATTTACGCCCTCCTTATCTTATTCAAATTTTTTTGCAAATAACAAGCTAATAATAACATAGTAAATTTGTTATGTAAACACAATAAATTTACCATAAAGAAAACACGGCTTGCGCCGAGCCTCTGGTGACGGCGGAAGTCGATGTTGCCCTTATCCAGACGGAAAGTTATACTTTCTAACAGGAAAATAAATAGACCTCAGATCTAAGTAACCGAGCGCCGGTTGCAAAGCTGAGGTCTTGTTGAGTGACTAATTTAGTCTTCGCTAGTAAAACACCGTAATACTAAATTGGCTGTCGCAGTATTGGTGGCAACAGGAATGTTGTGAACGTCGCATATGCGCAGAAGCGCAGTGATATCCGGCTCATGTGGCTGCGCCGTCAAAGGGTCGCGCAGGAAAATTACGGCGTCAACTTGCTGGCAGGCGATCTGAGCGCCAATTTGCTGGTCACCGCCCAAAGGACCGGAGAGGTATGTGGTGACATCAAGTCCTGCTTTTTCCTGGATGATTCTTCCGGTAGTAGCGGTAGCAATTAAATTACAGTGGACCAGTGAGTCTTTGTTTTCTAAGACAAATGTAAGCATTTCTTCTTTTTTGCGATCATGGGCAATGAGTGCGACAGTTTTCCTCATACGGTTCACCTCGTTGACAGTTTTTCCTATAATCTTATGATACCATAAAATGCTTGGGAATAAAGACGCGGACAAATATTTCTTGACTTTGTCTTTTTCAACTGGTATTATATTCCACGAATACAGTATACAAACAATAACAATGAATACCTTTACTGAGTGGAAGTGTGCCTAGGGTTCCGGCAGTTAACTCTGCGTCTGGTCCAAGCGGCGCAGGGCCCGGATGGGTCACACCGTGGGTAAAAAAAACCCTAGCGGAAAGTTCCTGACAAGGACTTTTTGTGGGGTTTTTCTTTATTATCTAGGAGGAGTAAAACATGAATACATACTGGAATAAACCTGCGGAAACAATGGAACGAGAAGAAATGACCAATCTTCAGGCCGGACGGCTAAAGGAGATTGTCTCCAGACTATACCGCCAGCAGCCATTTTATCGCTCCAAGATGCAAGCTGAGGGTCTGCTGCCGGAGGATGTTGTTACGTTAGAGGATATTAGCAAGCTGCCTTTTACAACTAAGCAGGATATGCGTGATAACTATCCTTATGGACTGTTTGCTGTACCGATGTCTGAGATTGTCCGGATTCATGCGTCCAGCGGTACGACCGGCAGGCCCACTGTTGTCGGCTATACGAAACGTGATATCGGCATTTGGTCAGAGGTTGCGGCCAGATCCTTAGTGTCTGCAGGACTCAGCAGGCAGTCATGCATTCAGGTGGCCTACGGGTATGGTCTGTTTACCGGCGGTTTAGGCATTCATTACGGTGCGGAGCTTCTGGGTGCTTCCGTAATTCCGATATCAAGCGGCAACACGGCCAGGCAGATTATGCTGATGAAAGATTTTGGCACTACCGCGCTGGCATGTACGCCCTCGTATGCCCTATATATAGCTGAGACAATGCGCGAGATGGGCATTGATCCTCATGAGACCTCACTTAAAGTGGGAATTTTTGGAGCCGAGCCCTGGTCTGAGCGTATGCGCCTCGAGATTGAGGCTCAGCTTGGCATTAAAGCCATTGATATTTACGGGCTAAGTGAAATTATTGGCCCGGGGGTGGCAATTGAATGCTGTGTTCAAGATGGCCTGCATATCAGTGAAGATCACTTCTTCCCTGAAATTATTAATCCGGTGACAGGTGAAGTGCTGCCAGATGGCGAAAAAGGGGAATTAGTACTTACTACGCTCACCAAAGAAGGCATGCCGATGGTTCGTTACCGGACAAGGGATCTTACTGTCTTGTACCGTGAAAACTGTACCTGTGGACGGACGCTGGTCAGAATGAGCAAAGTCCTTGGGCGTAGCGATGATATGCTTATCATTCGTGGTGTTAACGTATTTCCGTCCCAGGTTGAAAGTGTGCTTTTAGGTATTGGTGAAACCTCACCCCATTATCAATTGATTGTTGACCGTAAGGATAACCTTGACTACCTCACTGTGCTTGTCGAGGTGACAGATGAGATGTTCTCTGATGAAGTTCGCGGTCTAGAGGAATTGGAAGGTAAGATAAAGGCTGAATTGGCTAGTGCTCTTAATGTGTCAGCGGCAGTACGCCTTGTTGGCCCTAAAACGATTGAGCGGAGCGAAGGCAAGGCTAAGAGAGTTATAGATAAACGGAACATTTAGGAGGGACAGCATGATTATTCATCAATTGTCGGTATTTGTTGAAAACCAGGCTGGGAAATTGGCCGAGGTATTAGGGGTTTTAAAAACACACGAAATCAATATTAGGGCCATGGCTGTTGCCGATACCTCAGATTTTGGTATTCTTAGGATTATTGTCAAAGAGCCGGAAAAGGTACAGCATATCTTACGGGGCGCAGGATTCACGGCCAAAATTACGCCTGTGGTGACAATTCTGGTAACCGATCAGCCTGGAAGCCTGTTTGACCAAGTTGACAAACTGAGTTTAGCTGGTGTCAATGTTGAATATGTGTATGCCTTTGCAGCCACCTCAGCAGAAACTGCCCGCGTGGTGTTAAAAGTAGATAATTTACCATTGGCAGAACGATTACTGAGTGGCGAAGAAAAATCAGCTGAGCCATACCGTGATGAGACTGGCGCGACTCCTAATTTTTACTGGTAGTGGTACTCTGTTTCACATCGTGAAATATTCTGTAAACCCGGAAAGACCTGCGATTAAATCGGAGGTCTTTTTCAGTTTGTATCGAACCTTTTTAGGCATAATAAGATAAGGAGGATTGGGTATGCCACAAATCATAACACTTGGCGAAAGCATGGTCATGATGGTTGCTGATCAGAGTGATTCATTGCAGTTTGTTACCAGTTATACGCGGAAGATTGCGGGCGCAGAATCCAATGTTGCTATTGGCTTGGCCAGGCTGGGACATGATGTCGGTTGGATTAGCGCCATTGGTGACGATCCATTTGGTACCTATATCCGTAATACTATTCGTGGCGAGGGTGTTGACACTTCCAGGGTACAGATACTGCCCGAATATCAGACAGGCATGCTGATCAAAGAACGTAACGAAATTGGCGATCCCAAGGTGTTTTATTACCGGCGGGGTTCGGCAGCTAGTCAGATTACTCCTGATATGGTGGATGAAAGCTATTTTGCTGAAACAAAAATTCTGCATGTTACTGGTATTTTTCCGGCGCTTAGCGAAACCTGTTTGGAGACGCTGCTTAAAGCGATCCGTATTGCAAAAACCAAAGGTGCACTGGTTACCTTTGACCCGAATATCCGATTGAAACTATGGAGTAAAGAGCAGGCCAGAGCGACTTTACTTAAGATCGCCAGCCTATCTGATCTTATTATGCCGGGCCGTAAGGAAGCAGAATTATTGATTGGGACAGGCAATTGGGATCAGGTGCAGGAGTATTTCCATACTGCCGGTAATCGTTACATCGTGATGAAAGACGGGCCTGATGGCGCATTTTACTCACATCGAGAGAGCAATGAGGTTATCGAAGAAGGATATGCTAAGGGATTTCCGGTGCGGCGGGTGGTAGATACAGTTGGGGCAGGCGATGGATTTGCGGTTGGCGTGCTGTCAGCTTTGCTTGAAGGCCTTACTTTGAAAGAGGCAGTAGTTCGCGGCAATGCCATTGGCTCGCTGGCGGTCACTGTTCAGGGTGATGTTGAGGGTTACCCTACCAGACGGCAGCTAGAAGAATATCTGGCAGAAAGTTAAACAGTGTAGTTGATTAAAAAAACCTCTTGACAAAGTACATCAGTCCTGGGATAATGTATACAAAATTACAAATTGCGTAAGGAAGTGCATCTAGGGTTCCGCTGGTTGACAGGTCTGGGCCGAGCGATGCAGAATACGGCAGATAAATCCGTATTACACCGTGAGTATAAAAGGCTCTGCGGAAAGTTTCTTACTTGTTACAAGTAGAGATTTTTTTGCAGAGCGTTTTTGTATCCTTTTTTAGACAAACAAAATAATGTAATGGTAATGATTGGGATAAAAGGCTTTATAGTCCTGCTCAGAGAGCCGGTGGTAGGTGCGAACCGGTGCAGCGATGTAAGCGAATACTCACCCAAGAACTCTTTTGCCGAACTGCATAGCGTGTGTAATACACGGGTATGCTTTAAGCAACAGCGGCGCCGGCCGTTATCGGTAGCCATGAAGAACTTCATGGCGAATGAGCCCAAAGTAGGGTGGTACCGCGCGTATGGCGCCCCTATGTCAGAGTTAAATCTGCCATAGGGGCGTTTTATTTTTCAGTAATAGACGGAGGTGGTAATTGTGCAGCCCAGCGTTCTTTCGGTATTAGTTCATAATCAGCCAGGGGTTTTGGTTAGAGTGGCTGGTATGTTTTCCCGGAGAGGTTTCAACATCGACAGCCTGACAGTTGGTGTTACACAAGACCCGGAGTTTTCCCGGATAACGGTAGCTGTCTGCGGTAACCAGGCATTTATTGACCAAGTCAAAAAGCAAATTGAAAAACTGGTAGAAGTGGTGGCTGTGCAGATTTTGCCGCTGAACCATTCGGTCGTACGGGGGTTGGCGCTGTTAAAGGTCAAGGCTGGCGACAACCGTTCCGAGATACTTAAACTGGCCGAGGTTTTCAGGGCCAATGTCGTGGATATTTCCGGCAGCACTGTTACCCTTGAGGTAACAGGAGAAGACAGCAAGATTAGCGCATTAGCAGAACTACTGATCCCTTACGGACTTTTGGAAACCATCCAGACCGGCCTTGTAGCGCTGGAACGGGGTGAAAATACAATCTATGAACATGAGGAGAGAGATAATTATGAGCAAAATGTATTATGAACAAGACGCACGCTGGGAACTGATTCAAGGTAAAACGGTAGCTGTTATTGGCTACGGCAGCCAGGGTCATGCCCATGCTCTGAACTTGAAAGACAGCGGTGTGAAGGTTATTATTGGTCTGCATGAAGGCAGTAAATCAGCAGCTAAGGCCCGTGAAGCCGGCCTGACAGTGACCAATGTTGCTCAAGCAGTAGCTGCCGCTGATATTACCATGATTCTTATTCCTGATGAAAAACAGGCTAAAGTCTATGCAGAAGAGATTGCCCCCAATTTAAAACCTGGTTCAGCACTGGCTTTTGCCCACGGCTTTAATATCCACTTCAATCAGATCGTTCCACCAGCCAATGTTGATGTGTTCATGGTTGCCCCTAAAGGCCCAGGTCATCTCGTTCGCCGGGTATTTACCGAAGGCGGCGGCGTTCCTTGTCTTATGGCTGTACACCAAGACTTTAACGGCAGCACCCAGGATTTGGCTCTTGCCTATGCCAAAGGCATCGGTGGTGCCCGGGCTGGCGTACTTGTTACTACTTTTAGAGATGAAACAGAATCTGACCTCTTTGGTGAACAAGCGGTGCTGTGCGGCGGCGTAACTGAGCTGATCAAAGCTGGTTTTGACACTCTGGTAGAAGCCGGTTATGAGCCTGAAATCGCCTACTTTGAGTGCTTGCATGAGATGAAACTTATTGTTGACCTGATGTACGAGGGCGGTATGGCCCGGATGCGTTATTCCATCAGTGACACTGCTGAATATGGCGACTATGTAACTGGTCCACGGATTGTAACTGAAGAAACCCGTGCAGAGATGAGAAGAGTGTTGGCTGAGATTCAGAACGGTACTTTTGCCCGCAACTGGATTTTGGAAAACCAAGCTAACCGTCCGATGTTTAATGCTAAACGCCGCCTGGAAGCACAACACAAAATTGAGGTTGTCGGCAAAGAACTGCGCGACATGATGTCCTGGCTGAAGAAATAAATCCGCTGCAGGGTGATATATGAAGCTTCCTGCAAGTTTAATAAATAATGAAAGCGAGGTAATGGCATGGAAACTCGAAGAATTCAAATATTCGACACTACCCTCCGCGATGGCGAGCAGACGCCAGGAGTAAGTTTACAGACAGAAGAAAAGGTGGAAATTGCTCTAGCACTTGCCAAATTACAGGTTGATGTCATTGAAGCCGGGTTTCCGGTTGCCTCGCCTGGTGATTTTGAAGCCGTAAGCCAGATTGCCGCCCGGGTAAAAGGCCCGGTCATAGCGGCTCTGGCCCGTGCCAATGAAAAAGATATAGCAACCGCCTTTCAGGCCATAAAGCTGGCTGAGCGGCCACGGATACACACCTTTATCGCCACAAGCGACATTCATCTTGAACACAAGCTCAAAATGACCCGGGCCCAATTGCTTGAGCGCGCTGAGCAGGCTGTTCGTTATGCCAAGAGCTTAACGCCTGACGTCGAGTTTTCTGCTGAAGATGCTTCACGATCTGACTGGGATTTCCTGTGCCAGGTATATACTAAGGTAATTGCTGCCGGAGCTAATGTAATTAACGTTCCTGACACAGTGGGGTACACAACACCGCTTGAGTTTGGTGCACTTATTACTTATATCCGTGAGAATGTACCCAATATTGATCAGGCCGTTATCAGTGTACATTGTCATGACGACTTGGGGATGGCGGTGGCTAATTCCCTGGCAGCTGTGGCAGCCGGTGCCGGTCAGGTAGAGTGTACCATTAACGGCTTGGGTGAGCGGGCAGGCAATGCGGCGCTGGAGGAACTGGTGATGGCGTTAAATACCCGCCGTGAATACTATCGCGCTTTATCCAATGTTAATACACAGCAGATTTACCGGACGTCCCGCCTTGTCAGCACACTGACAGGCATTGCAGTACCACCTAATAAAGCAGTAGTGGGTGACAATGCGTTCGCCCATGAATCAGGCATCCATCAGCACGGGGTTATGAATAACCCGCTGACCTATGAAATTATCAGCCCTGAGACAGTCGGCGTTAGCCGTAACGCCATCGTGCTTGGCAAACATTCAGGCCGTCACGCCTTTGAAGAGCGCCTTAAACACCTGGGCTATGACATTGATGCCGAGACCGTCAACGCACTGTTTGTCAAGTTTAAAGACTTGGCTGACCGCAAGAAGATGGTATTTGATAAAGATATTGAAGCGCTGATGGTGGAGAAAGCAGCAGTAAGGCCAGAATGGTATACTCTGATTTATCATCATGTGGTTAGCGGCAATCAAATGGTGGCTAGCGCCTCAGTACAACTTAAAACGAGCGCTGGCGTATGTGAAGCTGCCAGTTGCGGCGATGGCCCGGTAGATGCGGCATTTAAGGCAATTGAACAGGCGGTTGGTTTTCCCATCGGCCTTCACGACTACCAGCTTAAGGCCGTAACGGCTGGTGAAGACGCCCTAGGGGAAGCAACTGTATGGATTGAACGCGATGGCCGCACCTTCAGCGGACGGGGTCTTTCCACCGACGTGATCGAAGCAAGCGCCAAAGCCTATGTTAATGCAATTAACAAAATGCTGGCTGTATGCGGTTTTCCCGCAATTGAACAGGCTGCAGGGAGGTAACAACGATGGCTAGACCTATGACAATGACTGAAAAAATATTTGCGGCACATGCCGGGCTGAGTGAAGTTTCTCCTGGCCAGCTGATCAAAGCCAAACTTGACCTGGTGCTGGGCAACGACATTACGGCACCACCGGCCATTAAAGAGTTCGAACAAATAAGTGATAAAGTGTTTGACAAAGATAAAATTGTTTTAGTCCCTGACCACTTTGCCCCTAATAAAGATATTAAGTCAGCCGAAATGGCCAAGGCAATGCGCGAATTTGCCAGAAAACACAGTATTACCCACTACTTTGAAGTAGGCCGCATGGGCATTGAGCATGTGCTGCTGCCAGAGCAGGGGCTGGTAGCTCCTGGTGAGGTCATTATCGGCGCAGATTCTCACACCTGCACCTATGGAGCTGTCGGGGCATTTGCAACTGGCGTTGGCTCAACTGATATGGCTTGTGCCATGGCCACTGGTGAAACCTGGTTTAAAGTCCCGGCCAGCATTAAGGTTGAATTAACAGGCAAGCTGGCCAAATGGGTAACAGGCAAAGATGTAATTCTGAAGCTGATCGGCATGATCGGCGTTGACGGTGCACGCTACCAGTCGCTGGAGTTTGCAGGTGCTGGTGTGGCAGCTCTTACCATGACAGACCGGCTGACCATTGCCAATATGGCGATTGAAGCCGGCGCCAAAAATGGAATATTCCCGGTTGATTCTATCACCGAGCAATACTTGAACGGACGGGTTAAACACTCATATACGCCAGTGGCTGCTGATCCGGAAGCTGAATATATCCGGACTGTTGCAATTAACCTCAGCGAGCTTACACCGGTAGTAGCACTGCCACATTTGCCGGAAAACGTGCGTCCCGTATGTGATATCGAGACTACACCCATTAACCAGGTGGTCATTGGCTCGTGTACTAACGGCCGGATTGAAGATTTGGCCCAAGCGGCCGCGATTCTCGACGGACGCCAGGTTCATGAGGATGTCAGGGCGATTATTATCCCGGGAAGTCAAGACGTATATCTTGAAGCGATAAAATTAGGTTATGTCGAGATTTTTGTAAAAGCCGGGGCTGTTGTCAGTACACCAACCTGCGGCCCATGCCTGGGTGGACATATGGGCATTTTAGCCAAAGGCGAGCGGGCTGTGGCAACAACCAACCGTAACTTCCGGGGACGGATGGGGCATGTTGACAGTGAAGTATATCTGGCCAGCCCGGTGGTGGCAGCGGCAAGTGCTGTGCTAGGACGGATTGCCGGGCCTGAGGAGGTAGCATAATGGAGTTTTCAGGAAAAGTATGGCGCTATGGCGATAATGTTGATACAGATGTAATTATACCGGCCAGGTATTTAAATACCGCCAATATGAAGGAATTAGCCGCTCATGCCATGGAAGACATTGACCCCTCTTTTGCCGGTAAGGTACAGCAAGGCGATATCATTGTGGCTGGCAAAAATTTCGGCTGTGGCTCGTCCCGCGAACACGCCCCAGGTGCTCTAAAAGCTGCAGGCGTTGCCTGTGTGGTGGCTGAAAGTTTTGCCAGGATCTTTTACCGTAATGCAATCAATATCGGTTTACCACTGATTGAGCTGGGCGAGGGTGAGATTAACATTAAAGCCGGAGATACTTTGTCAGTCGACTTAGCCGGCGGCGTTGCTGAGAACCTGGCTACTGGTGAAAGGTTTGTCGTGCCTGCGCTGCCTGGTTTTATTCAGGAGATTGCTCAGGCCGGGGGATTGGTTGATTACACCCGCCAAGTGCTTGCCGCCAGGGAGGGTAACCGATGAGTAATAAACATATTGTAGTAATTCCCGGCGACGGAATTGGTGCCGAGATCACGGCTGCTGCCCTGAGTGTAGCGCAGGCGGCAGCAGAAAAATGCGGTTGTAGTTTTACCCACGAAATTAAACAGGCAGGCGGAGCAGCTATTGATGCATTTGGCGTTCCCTTACCTGAGGATACGGTTGAAGCCTGTCGTAAGGCTGATGGTGTGCTTTTGGGCGCTGTTGGCGGGCCGAAATGGGATAATGTTGCCCCTGAGCTCAGAGCCGAGAAAGCCATTTTAGGATTGCGTAAAGCGCTTGGCTTATATGCAAATCTGCGCCCGGTCAAGGCGTTTCCGGCACTGGCTGGACAGTCGCCGTTAAAACCTGAGATTGTCAGCACAGTAGATATACTGATTGTCCGTGAACTTAATGGCGGTATTTATTATGGCCCTCGTCAGGAGGCAACCATGATTAAGGGCATTGAGCAGGCATGTGACAGTGAAGTATACAGCCGGCCGGAGGTTGAACGCATTGTGCGTCTGGCTTGCCGTGCGGCTATTAGCCGCAAGGGCCGGGTCATGTCTGTCGATAAGGCCAATGTTTTGGCCACCTCCCGCCTATGGCGCAAAGTGGCTGCAGAGGTAGCAGCGGACTATAGCCAAATTACGTTAGATAATATGTATGTTGACAATTGTGCTATGCAGCTGGTATTAAATCCAGGCAGTTTTGACGTAATTGTGACCGGTAATTTATTTGGGGATATTCTCAGCGACGAAGCCGCCGTACTAACAGGCTCGATTGGTCTTTTGCCATCAGCCAGTTTAGGCGATGGTACCGGACTCTACGAACCAATCCATGGTTCCGCGCCCGACATTGCTGGTAAAGGGATTGCTAACCCGCTGGGGACAATACTGTCAGCAGCGATGCTGTTTAGGTATTCATTAGGCAATGAACAAGCAGCGGTGATGATTGAAAAGGCTGTTGACCAGGTTTTGGCTGACGGTTACCGGACGGCAGATATTTATCAACAAGGCTTTACCAAGGTATCAACAGAGGAAATGGGGCGGCAAGTAATCGCCAGACTGAGGTGAAATAAACTATGCTCATGACAGGTGCACAAGCGATTGTCGCGTGCCTGGTTAAGCAGGGCGTAGACACGGTATTCGGGTACCCGGGTGGAACAATTCTACCCCTTTATGATGCGCTGTATGGCTCGCCTGTTCGCCATGTGCTGACTGTGCATGAGCAGGGAGCCGCCCATGCAGCTGATGGCTATGCCAGAGCCAGCGGCCGGGTGGGGGTATGTATTGCTACCTCTGGCCCTGGTGCCACCAATCTGGTTACCGGCCTGGCGGCTGCTTTTATGGATTCTGTACCAGTAGTAGCCATTACCGGTCAGGTACAAACCAATCTGATTGGCCGAGACGCATTTCAGGAAATTGATATTACCGGGATTACTATGCCGATAACCAAGCATAACTTCTTGGTTAAGGATATCAGCAAGCTGACAGATACTCTGCGACGCGCTTTTGCTATCGCTAAGTCTGGGCGGCCTGGTCCAGTGCTTGTTGATATTCCCCGCGATCTTCAGATGAATAAGCATGACTTTACCGATATTGATGCCGAGGTTCCCCACCAGATGCTTGTTCGGCAATCGCCTAATCTGCCATCGCTGATTACCAAAGCGGCGGCTGCGATCAGTGCTGCTAAAAGCCCACTGATTATTGCCGGAGGCGGTTGTATCAACGCCAACGCCGGGCCGGCGCTTATTAAGTTCTCGGAGCAATGCGGCCTGCCGGTAGTTACTACATTGATGGGGATTGGCGCTATTGCTGGCAATCACCCAAATCTTTTAGGGATGACCGGCTTGCATGGGCTTAAGCAGGCAAACCACGCCGTGTATGCAGCCGATGTGCTTATTGTTACCGGCAGTAGATTTAATGACCGGGTAACAGGCGATAGAGCTCGCTATGCTGACGGCAAAACGATTATTCATATTGACATTGATCCAGCTGAAGTGCATAAAAATGTCGATGCGGCTGTGCCGCTTGTTGGCGAGATGAATAGTATCCTGGCAGAGCTTACTCAGGCTGTGAAACCTGGAGAATTATCAGGATGGTGGAAAACCATCAGGGATTGGCAGGCAGAGTATGACGAGGTATTTGCTGGTAATGAGCTGTCGGCGCCATGGGTTATGACTGAATTGAACAGGCAGGTAGCAGAGCAAGAGGTCATCTATGTTACTGATGTTGGTCAGCACCAGATGTGGGCAGCACAGTACCTGTCGGTTATGAGTCCGCGCGGCTTTCTGACCTCAGGCGGTTTGGGGGCTATGGGCTTTGGACTGCCGGCAGCCTTAGGGGCGCAGCTCTCAAGACCTGACAAACGGGTCATTCACATTGTGGGTGATGCCGGACTGAGGATGACTGGCTGCGAGCTGTATACAATAGCTGCAGAACAGCTGCCGATACTCTCAATTGTCATTAACAACAACAGTCTGGGGATGGTCAGACAGCTGCAGCACTGCTTTTTTAATCAGCGTTACTCGGCATCACTCTTACCTATGCCAATGGACTTCGCGGCATTTGCTAAGGCTTTTAGTATTCCTGCGGCAATAACAAACAGCCCAGACGAGTTTAGCCAGGCATTTGCTGAAGCGTGGCAGCAGCAGGGGCCTTCGCTCATTGTCGCTAATATCGCCACCGCTGACCTGGTTACCCCGATGATTGCTCCTGGCGGTGCTATGGATGCATATGTTGACGTTAAGTAGTAGTTTTAGATAAATTTCATACTATGGTGAATTTTTACAAGAGCAGTGGTATTGTATAAAAAGATGGCCTATAATCCTGTAAAGCATTAGTTTATTGGGATTATAGGCTTTTGTTTTTATGGCTGATGGTGGAGTATTACAATAAATATTATAATGTTTTATTGCAAGTTAGCGCACGATCCGGTAAAACCGTATCACTTTAGCAATGAAATGAATATGTTATTACAGATCGTTGCCGGCAAGCTCGCCAAGCAGCTTAAAGCTGAGCGTAACCTGCAGCGTAAGGAGGATGCCAATTGTGCCTCAATTCGCCATTATTGACGCCGGTAAGGAATATTGCATTGTACCGCTGACGCCGGCTGCTATGCATTATGCCGCCCAATGCCGAGGTAAGATGACGTATTCTAAGCGGACTATTGCCCAGTCAGCAGTCAAACGGATGGAAGAGAAACTAGGTCAGCGTATAAAGCGTGAAGTTTACAAGTAAGCCGGGGATTCCGGCTGGCGTGATGGTGGACAAGCGAGGACGGAAGGGAAGGATCCGGTTATTTTTATAATGGACGCTGCACAAAACCACCACAAAATCATAGTATGTAATGTACCCACTATGTAAAAGGAGGCATACTTATGGGAAATGGATTTGGTGGTTTCGGAGGCAATAATGGTAGCTGTTTTATAATTATCATTATAATAATTTTACTGTTCTTTTGCTTCAATGATGACTGTAGCTCAATCTAACATAGTTTATTCGTAGTAAAAGTCACAACTAATCTAAAGTGCCGCCCGCTTAGAGATCGGTTGTGTCATAAGTCGCCTGTCCTTCGGGGTGGGCGATTTTTTTCATTTATCTCCTCTTTACACCTGCAAACGTTTGTTCTTACTCTTAACCGGCATCGCCAGCAATGATAAAAAGCAAAGAATAACAAGCAGTAAAAAAGGATAAAAACTCTGTAAATACAAGCATTAAAGGGTAGCGGTAAAGACAAACTGTAATTGCAGTGGTATCATATAGATACAACTGCTTTTGTTTTTGAAAGGATGATACTATGAACGCAACTGTTGTACGGGCTGAAAATCTGGGCAAGACATATGGCGATTTTCGGGCGCTTAAGGGCATCTCATTTACTATAGAAGCCGGACAGTGTTTTGGTTTTTTAGGTCACAACGGCGCAGGAAAGACAACAACCATGCGCATGATATATGGCATGTCTACTGTTGAGGAAGGCGGACTATGGTTGTTTGAACAGCCTGTCAGGCTGACACCACCGGAAATTAAAGGTAGATTGGGTGTTGTGCCGCAGGAAGATAATCTTGATGATGATTTGACAGTCATTGAAAACCTGGAGGTATATGGCTTCATTTACGGTTTAAGCCGTGCCGAATCCAGGGCGCGTGGCAACGATTTGCTTAAGTTTATGGGGCTGGAAGATAAAGAAAATAGTGGTATTGAAAGCTTGTCAGGTGGTCTGAAACGGCGGCTGGTTATTGCCCGGGCGCTAATGAACCGCCCGGACATTGTTATCTTAGATGAGCCGACGACTGGGCTTGACCCGCAGGCACGGCATCTTGTTTGGCAAAAGCTGAGGAGTTTAAAGGCAGAAGGGGTAACGCTTATCCTTACGACCCACTATATGGAGGAGGCAGTCCAGCTGTGCGATAGCCTTGTTGTTATGCATGAAGGTATTATTTTGGACAAAGGCAGCCCACGTGAACTGATTGAGCGCTGTGTCTTGCCTTATGTGATTGAGGTGCATTTGCCGCTGGCCCAAGTACCTGATGGTCTGGAGGAAAAAGTAGCGGCCTGGGGCGGCGAGGCAGTTCGGGTAGTTGACGGCCTCTTTTTATATGCTGCTGATGGCGAAGCTCTTTGGCATAGTCTGGAGGGGTGGGGCCTGCCAAAGCAGGTCTGCCTGCTGCGCCCTTCTAATCTGGAAGATGTATTTCTGAAGCTTACCGGTGTGGGGGAAGGTGAATAATGGGTATTCTTAAAATTTTTGCCCGCCATATGGCGGTATTTCGCAAGATCTGGTTTTCTAACATTATGTTTAACTTTATTGAGCCGCTGCTTTATCTTACTGCCATGGGGTATGGCCTGGGGACGTTTGTTCAGGATATCAACGGTCTGACGTATCTTCAGTATATCGCCCCAGGGATGGTAGCCTCATCAGCTATGTTTGCAGCCTCGTTTGAGTGTACGTATGGTAGTTTCATCAGGCTCCACTATCAAAAGACCTTCCATGCTATGCTGGCTGGGCCGGTTACTGTTCGCGACATTGTGGCAGGTGATATTCTATATGCTACCTTTAAAAGTATGCTGTTTGGGGTGGTCATCCTGATCGTGATAACTGCTCTTGGTCAAGTCCAGTCTTGGTGGGCGCTCTTGATTCCACTGTTTCTCGTTGTTCCTGGTTTGACGTTTTCGCTCTTAGCGATATGCTATACCGGTGTAACCGACAATATTGATAAATTCAACTATTATATCACTTTGTTTTTGACGCCGTCATATTTGTTTTCAGGTGTATTTTTCCCGATCAACTCCATGCCTGGATGGGCGCAGGTGCTAGCTTGGTTTAATCCCATCTATCATAGTGTCGAGGTGTGCCGGGCCATGGCATTAGGAAACATAAACCCCGGCCTGCTGGTGCATGCCGGGGTGCTTTTGGCGATTACTATAGTGCTGATGCCGCTTGCGATAAGGTTGATGACAAAACGGCTGATTGTGTAACTTTATGTAAGATCCCCGGCGCAACCGGGGCAGTTACTAGCGATAGCTAAGACGGTTTGGTGTTTTGAGCCGGTTAATTTTGGGGAGAGTGTCTGAGATAAAAGTAACCCGCCCGCAGGTGCGGCAATGAGTTGTGCCATACATAGTATGGTCTAAATCAGTCTCAGGGCACCCCGTAATTGCATGCCAAAACCAGCGAATAATAGACATTGTCTCAACCCCTTCACAATAGTTTCATTCAATTGTACCTTGAGTAGTGCCTGATAGCAAAGTCTATGTCAAGCTGCCTACAAGAGTGACAGGGAGTACCGGTTTATTGTAGGAGTACATGTCTCTCAGTCTTACAAATTGGCTCTCTAAGGCGCCCCTTTCAATATATGGGATAACAATTGGGCGTTTAGTCCAGGTTGACTGTGGAACACTAGAAAACAAGAAGGTGAACCGATGATGGCTAACAATCGTTATAAAGCAACAGCAACCTTAGCCGCAGCAGCAGCCGGTTTTTTTGTGAGCTATCCTTATCAGCATACCTTCTGGGGCGCGCTATTAACCAGTGGTTTTAGTGCTGCTATGGTCGGCGGTCTGGCTGATTGGTATGCTGTGACGGCCCTCTTTAGAAAGCCTTTACAGATACCTTACCGTACCGCCATTATTCCCAAAAACCGTGAACGTCTTTTTAAGGCCATTATTGTTATGGTGGAAGAAGAACTGCTAACTGCTGATAATATTAGAGAAACGCTGAATCAGGCTGGTTTAGCCCGCCTGACTCTGCATTACGCCGCCCAGGATGAGTCGAGGCAGCAGCTGCACACAATTTCCGGTAGGTTTGTCCAAAAAACTGTTGACACCATCGATGCCGCTACACTGGCTGCCGCGTTCGAGCTGCTGCTGACAGAACACGAAGATAAGGTGAAGCTGGCGCCATTGGCAGGTCAAGCCCTTGACTGGTCGCTTACCAGTGGTTTTGCTGATGAGTTGATCGACCTTGGTGTTACCGAAATCAAACAGATGTTTAAGGAAGAATACATGACAGGGATTATCGCTACTATGTACAGTAGCGCCCTTAACGCCTATGCAGCTAAACAAAACCAGCATAAGCTGATGGGCTGGATATTGGAGAACCTGCTAAACCTTGACCCAGTAACTGTTGCTGGCCTGATTCAAGAACAGGCGGCTGATTTTATGGAAGAATTATATAGGCGGGACCATCACTTGCGCCAGCGGGTTATCGGTCAACTGGTCAAACTTGCCGAAGACTTACAGACAGATGTTTTGGCGGGGGAAAAGGTGGAAGCAGCGCTCCGGCTGCAGGTTGTAAAACTAATAGAAAGCCTGGGAGAGCTTCCTGCCGATCATCCGGAAATGGTCGGTGGATTATCTAAGTGGATGCTGAGACAGGCTGCAAAACTTGTGGGTGACTTGACAGCCGATGAGGACAGGCAAGCACGGTTTGATGCCTTGTTAGTTGACTGGCTGGTTAGGTGGGTTGATCAGCATCATGGTGAGATTGGCCGGCTTGTCGCCAGTTACCTGAGCAGTTTTAGCGACGAAGAGCTTGTAGACTATATTGAATCCAAGGTAATGGACGATTTGCAGATGATAAGGATTAATGGTTCTATTGTCGGCGGCTTTGTCGGCATAGGTCTGTTCTTAATAACCTATGCATTAGGGGTGGAGCCATGAGGGGGTTCAAGGGCCGGGCTAATCAGGTATTGGCAGCGGCTGCCGGTCTATTTGCCGTTGCCCTGGCACTAAAATACGCTTATCCCGGGAACTGGTATGCGGCGACGCTGCTCACCATAGCCGAAGCCAGTTTGGCAGGCGGCGTTGCTGACTGGTTTGCCGTAACGGCGCTATTTCGCCGCCCGCTCGGTTTTCCTTATCATACCGCGCTCATCCCACGGAACCGTAACCGCCTGATTGAGGGGTTAGCTAGTGCTGTTGAGCAAGAATTCCTAAGCAAAGAGTCGATAAAGGCACGGCTGGTCGAGGCCAACATTCTCAATAAATTGATTGCGCAAACTGAAAACATCAGTATTAGACCATTTGCCAGGCAATCAGCTGATAAACTGCTTGATGAGCTGGTAAAGACAATTAAGCCTGAACTTGTTGTTAAATATACGGAACGTGTGATTAAGCTTGTTCTTAAACGTCAGTTAGCTGCTCCCCATGCGGCCGCCGCCATTCGCTGGTCTTTGGCTCAAGGTAAAGGGAGAGACATCTATGAGGCATGTATTAGCGAACTTGCCAGACTAGCGCGCGAGGAAAAAACCCGGGATATCATTTTTCTATACCTGGAACAGATAAAAGAGAAAACAGCCAAGAAGAACTGGCTATCCGCACTAGTTACGGGTTTCATGGAAACCATTGATGGGATTAATCTGCCAGATGCTGCTGATGCGCTGCAGCAGGAGCTAATTAAAACGGTAGATGAACTTATGGATGATGACCATCTGGTATGGCATTGGTTTGCAGAGCAGCTTACAGTAGTTGCCGAAAGGCTGGAAACTCCTGAGTGGGAGCAGGCAGTAAATGACTGGAAGGATGGTTTGCTTACCCGAGTAAATCTAAATGAGCCGCTTACGGCCTTGGTTCATTCTGCACTGACTGTACTTAGCCAACCATCTTCTCACCGCCAGTATGTGGCAGACTGGCTGGCCGACCAAGGTGAAAGCTGCTGGGAATGGTTTAAAACGAGCCATGATATCCAGGGGCAGGCTGAGATCTACGTTAAGGTACTTACTGCTAACATAATTGACAACGAACATCACCTTGTCGGGAGGGTGGCCAGGCGTGCTTTACAGAAACTTTCTGACGAAGATCTTAGCCACTTTATTGAAGAAAAGACAGGTGAAGATCTTGAATGGATTCGGATTAATGGTGTCATTGTTGGCGGTGTGGCAGGGCTGGGGCTTGTGGCCTTGAAGACACTGCTGTAACCCTTTAATCCTTTCAGCAGCAATGTAAAGAGTCCCAGCATATATAACGCTGGGACTCTTTTACCTATAGTCTCATGGCTGCTTCTGCGGCTAACGGCGAGCGCTCACATTCTTCGTGCAGCATGGTTAGCTGATAACAGAGTTTAGAGCCGATCATTTTTTCGCTAGCATAGCTGAGCCCGTTTGACTGACTATCTAAAAGCGGGTTGTCAATTTGTGCCGGATCACCCAGCATAATGACTTTAGTACCTTGTCCTGACCTGGTTAGTACAGCTTTTGCCTGGCGGGGGGTAGAATTCTGCATCTCATCAAACATAACCCAGTACTTTTGTAAAGAACGGCCGCGCTGATAGGCTAACGCCTCAGTCTGGATAATGCCCTTTTCAAACATCATACTTACAGTGTCCTCAGTTTGAGCAACATCTTTATCATCGGTTAGCGAGCTGCCAGACATTAAGGTAAATAGATTATCCTTTATTGACCTCATATATGGTTCCAGTTTCTCAGACTCTGTCCCTGGAAGAAACCCAAGACCTTCGTCAAGCATACAATGGGGTCGGCAGATTAAAATATGATGGTATTCTCTGGGACGGCAGTCCATGTGTTTATAGAGTCCTACCGCTAGGGAATAAAACGTTTTGGCAGTTCCGGCAGGCCCTTTGATTATTACGAGTGGTGCTTCTTCCGCACTCATCATGAGGCATTCCTGCATAAATATTTGGCCGACATTTCTTGGTGTTACCCCAAAGGGATTTCGGCTCCGGTATCTAAGTTGGACGATTTTTTGCCCATCAAACCGCCCGAGTGCAGTATGGCGGGCATTATCGGTCGATTTTATTAATAGAAACTGATTTGTAACAAATTGGGCTGGGGCCATTAGGCCAGCGTTTTCATCATAGGCAGAAAGCTTTACAGGATCTAGCCAATTAACATCATCGCTGTAAAATTCGTTAATGACCGCACTGGAGGTGTATACTGTCTGGCGGCCGGTATACTGCTGTTCAATGCTGGCGACTTTATCATTACGGAAGTCTTCTGCAGGGATTTCAAGTATGGATGCTTTGACCCGCATATTGGTGTCGCGGCTTACAAGAATAGCCTGATGGCCTGATTCCATTAACCCTTTGCATACTTGGAGAATACGGTTATCCCCTTTTTCTCTGTCCCAATGGGCTGGCATTTCGGTACAGGTATGGTTAGCCTCAAGCCTGAGTACCCCGCCAAACTCATTAATTGGAACACCCTCTAACAAGTTGCCTTGTACCCGGAACTTATCTATAAGTCTGCTGACGTGACGGCTATGGGCACCACGTTCACTGCCTTCCTTCTTAAAACGGTCCAGTTCCTCGATCACCACTTCTGGGAGAACGATTACATGCTCATTGAAGGCGAACAAAGCGTTGGGTGAGTGGAGCAAGACATTGGTATCAAGTACATAACATTTGATCATTTGATAATGGCCCCCTCAAGTATGACATCACGGTCGTGTAACAAAGCAATCCCCCTTCTTTTCCATATCACTAAGGCCACGGAAAATTGGTTAAGGCAATCCCCTGTATATACTAATTGTACTGGTGATTAGGTGCGAGTATGTTAGTAAATTATTAATTAGGTGTTAAATTATAAACAAGCTTGCTAGTCTGCACCACTTATCAGTCAAGGGAATATATTACAAAGGATTATACTGCATTGTATGAGTGACAGGGAGGGAACGTAACCTTATTAGATGAGGTGGCTGAGATGAAACAGGTTGGTTTGATTGGCGTAGGGCGCATGGGTAAAGTACTGACAGGAAAATTGGCTGGTCACGTCAATCTAAAAATTTTTGACCACAATGAAAAACAGCTGCAGGCTGTTGCGCAGGAGCTGGGGGTTCAGGCAGCAGCAAGCCTCGAAGAGCTGGCCGGCCTGGGCACAATTATCCTGGTTGTGCCTGACAGGGAAGTCATTAGCTTGATTAAGGACTTTAATCAGATGGGGCGGCCGCTTAATGTTATTAATGTAGCTACTAACGTAGCTACGCACGCGCTGGCGGTAACAGCCTCTCCACAAGTTAGATGCATTGGGGCTAAATTTGTCGCCCAGGCAAGAGAGATGGCTCTGGGGGCTGAGCCTGTTATTATTGTGGATGAGCGTCCCGGTGACCTGGCTGTACTGGCCCAGGAGATATTGGCATCAGTTGGAAAAATTATCTTGGGTCAGTCTGACTGTGTTACCTACATTAATACCCAGGCCGCCGAAAAAGCGCTTACGGCTGCCGTGTTAATTGAAGAGACACTGCGCTGCCAGCCCTACGCCAACGCCGATGTAATTAAAAGTGCAATTCGTCAGGTGGCTGCCGGCATACTGAAAGGCTACGCCGACGATGACCTTGGTCCATTTGCTCGGGAGATTGTTCGGGCCATAAGGTCTAAACTGATGAAATAGGAAAACAAGAGGGCCGTTGAACCCCTTCACATAGGGACTCAACGGCCTTTATTATTATTCGCCACATTCTTCTAATAATTTTTTTGCCTCAATATAGAGCGCAATCCCTTGGGCTACCTTTTTGGCTTCCTTCATAGCCAGCACGACGGTGGCCGGTTCGTGGACTACATCGCCGCCGGCAAAGACGCCGCGCCTGGTAGTCATGCCATAGGGGCGATCTTTGGTAATAACATAGCCTTTTTCGTTGACCTGAATGCCGGTGGTTGTTGAGACAATTCTTGCAGCCGGACGTTGGCCGATTGCGAGAATCACCTTATCGGCATTGATCGTCTCTAAGCGTCCTGTTCCCCGGATCTCTTTATCGTTGTCAATCTCCATAACCTCATATTCGAGACCGGTCAGTTTATTTTGGCCAAGAAATTGTTTGGTGCTGGCCAGCCAGATGAATTCGACGCCTTCTTCCCTTGCTTGCTGGTATTCGGAAAGCAGGGCAGTGATCTCTTTTTCGGTACGGTGATAAACAACACTGGCCCTTGCACCTAGACGAATGGCGGTACGGGCGGCATCCATGCCTACATTGCCTGCGCCAATAACAAAGACTCTATCGCCAAGCTGAACCGGAACCTCACGGCGGTCAACATTGTCAGCTCTGGCCAATGCAACCATTTGCAGAAAGTAACTGGCTTGCAGAACACCCGGCAAATCTCTGCCAGGGACATCAAGCGTACGGGGTAAGGCAGTGCCTGTGCCGATGAAGATAGCGTCATAGCCTTCGGCAAATATCTCGTCAACCGTAATATCAGGCCCAACAAGAATATCTGTGTTAAATTTGACACCAAGGCGTTCAATACGCCGAATTTCCCGCCTAACAACGTCTTTTTTCAGACGGAAATCAGGAATGCCATAGACTAAGACACCGCCAGGCTCTGCCTGGCTTTCAAAAACGGTAACCTCATAACTGGCTTTGGCCAGATCGCCAGCCACAGTAAGCCCAGCCGGACCAGAACCAATAACAGCTACTTTACCTACAAACTTACTGGGCGGAGTGTGCGCAGTGAGTTCCATTTCAGAATCAAAATCGGCAATAAACTGTTCGAGCTTACCGATACGGATGCCATTTCCTTTTTTCGCCAGTATGCAAGCGCCTTCACACTGTTTTTCATGCGGGCATACCCTACCGCATACGGCAGGGAGATTGCTGCGACGGGCAATAATAGTGCTGGCTTCACCGACATTGCCTTTAGCCAGTGCAGCAATAAATTGGGGGATTTCATGCTCAATCGGGCAGCCTGTCCGGCAAACCGGGTTTTTGCAGTTTAGGCACCGCTTGGCTTCGGCAATGGCCGCGCGGGGGGTGAAGCTATCATCAGGTTCATCAAAGGATAGTGGGGTATTTACTTTTCCATTGTCATCAGCCATAAGACCCGTCCCTCCTTATTCATTTAGTGTTAATAATACATCCTCAATTAATACAGTGGTTATTAAGTGTTCTTCTAAGGATAATGGCGCAACTATGTAAAGCCGTGTGCTACAATAGTAACAAAAGATAAATGTCGAATCAAGTTGGAAATAGAAGAAATTTGACGAAATAACTGTTTTACCAACGGGGATTGAGAATAAAGAAGGCCCGGAAGCTTAATAATGCTTCCGGGCCTTCTTTATTCTGTTATCCGATGACTAACCCGCTCTAAGACTCCCATCTTCTGCAAGTGGGAGTTAAGAGCGGCTAAGTCCCTGGATAAGGGCGACTAACCTTCAGCTGGGGTTAAAACCCCACTGAAGCTAAGTCTACTTTATGCTTTCCGCCAAGCGGCAAGTGCGCCTGTTCCCAGGCTGACACCCATAAGTACCAGAATAAGTGCTAGATAATGCTGCCATACTAGATGCTCATTTAGAAACAGTGCTGACGCAAACAGGCCGACTACCGGTTGGCCGTTCAAAAACAGCGAGGCGGTTGAAGCGCCGATGTGGTGAATGCCGGTGTTCCATAGTACTGCGCCTAAGGCTGTGCTGAACCAGCTGGAAAAGAGCAAGATGGCAATTGGCCACGGCTGAAAGGCCCCTTCATACACCCAGACAGGGTTAACGATTAGTCCCAGCATAACCAGGAAAGGAGCAGCGATTAAATGGCTGTACACGGTGATGACAAGCGGGCGGGTATATTGAGCGCCTTTTTTGACACAAAGCGAGCCGGCAACATAAACAAGCATGGCAGCGAGCATTATACCATCGCCAATCAGTGTCGCCTGACCAGCGTCTGTTTTGTTAGTGACAATGAACAGTACTCCGCTAAGCCCTAAGAATATACCAGCCGCTTTATTCCAAGTAAGCGGTTCGTTAACAGCTCGACTGGCTGCCAGTGTGGTGAATAGCGGATTAAGCGCCAGTAACAGTGAGGCATGGGTGGCGCTGGTAGCATTAATACCCAATGACAAAGTGATCTGGTGGAGAAATATATTAAACAGCGCCACACCGCAGATGGGTCCCCAGGCAGCACGGGGCACAGGCTTCCAGCCGTCAGGATAGAATATGGCCGGAAGCAAAAAGATAGCTGCCAGAACCATGCGGATGCCAGCTAGCGCAAGTGGCGGATAATAATTGGTTAAAGATTTAATCATAACTACATTGATGCCCCACAGGAAAACAACGGCAACCATCATGAGGGTTATACGCTTATTCACAGAGAGTCTCCTTTAGTGTCGTGTTAGCATTTTACTATCAGATAGTACCATGACTAATCAGTCGGAGGCAACCTGTAAACAGGCTGTATTATCGTAAACCAAAAAAAACACAAAATATTATAAAAAAAGCGTTGTACCATTGAACCTGTCTGGCCGATACAATTAAATAGAATAATGCGAGTTTAGTTTAGTTGGTAACTGAACTGCAAAATAAAAATGGGGGGTACGGTAATGCGTAAACTTAACAGCCAGCTTCATCCGGTAACCGTGTTGCCAGAGCGAGTCATCCAATTTGGTGAGGGTAACTTCTTGCGGGCTTTTGCCGACTGGATGATTCATCAAATGAATAAGCAGGAGTTGTTTAACGGCAGGGCCGTGCTGGTGCAGCCCATAGCTGAAGGCTTATCAAAACAGATTAACGAACAAGATGGTTTATACACATTGTTTTTGCGCGGTCTTAAAGACGGCCAGCCATATGAAGAAAAAGAAATCATTAGCGCCGTAAGCCGCTGTATTAACCCCTACGGCCAATGGGAAGAGTGTATCGCCTGTGCTGAAAACCCGGATATTGAGTTTGTCATTAGTAATACTACCGAGGCCGGCATTGCTTACGATCCGGCTGACAGGCAGGAAAATCAGCCACCGGTATCTTTCCCCGGTAAGCTGACTGCGTATCTCTACCACCGTTTCGGACATTTTAACGGTGACTCAGCCAAGGGTATGGTAATCCTGCCTTGTGAGCTGATTGACCGCAATGGCGACAACCTAAAAAAGGTGGTACTGCAGTTTGCTGATGCATGGCAGCTGCCAGCAGCGTTTAAACTCTGGGTTGAGCAGCACAACTACTTCCTTAACACCCTTGTAGACCGGGTGGTGACAGGTTATCCGCGCGACGAAATCAAAGAGCTTGAGCATAGATTAGGCTACCAGGACGCTATTTTCGACACTGGTGAGTTATTCCACCTTTGGGTTATTGAAGGACCGGCGCATCTGGCCGAGCGTTTACCGTTCGCCAAGGCTGGCCTTAACGTGATCTGGACCAATGACATGAGTCCGTACCGGACTCGCAAAGTGCGGATTCTTAACGGCGCCCATACCTCGTCAGTACCGGCCGCTTTCCTGTACGGCCTAGACACTGTAGGTGAGATGATGGAGCATGAGGTGATGGGTAAATATGTACAGCAAATCATTTTTGATGAAATTGTGCCGTCCATTCAATTGGATAAGGCCATGCTCACTGATTTTGCGGAAAGTGTAATGGACAGGTTCCGCAATCCGTTTATTAAACATTATCTCCTGAGCATACTCCTGAATTCTTCTTCTAAGTTTAAGGCCAGAGTGCTGCCTTCCATCCTGGACTATCACGCCAGCCATGGCAAATTGCCGGAAAAGCTGACCTTCTCACTGGCTGCCCTGATTGCCGTATATAAAGATGGCAAAGTCGATGGTGCCGGGATGCAAGCCTGCCGCGCTCAAGGAGAATTTGTCATGAAAGACGATGTGCCTGTACTTGAATTTTTTGCTGAGGTGTGGGGTGGCTTTGACGGCTCTCCTGAAGCGGCCTGTCAGGTTGCTGAAAAGGTACTGGCCAATACTGGTTTGTGGGGGCAGGATTTAACGCAGGTGGAAGGGCTTACAGCCAAGACCGGCGGTTTCCTTTACACCATCACAGCTCACGGCATGAAGGCTGCAGTTGAGCAGCTTGTCTACTAAGGAGGGATTGAGTTGTCACAGCTAAGAATTCATGAGAAGGATAATGTTGCCGTTGTTCTCCATCCTGCCGAGGGGGCTCAGGCCGGCAGAGGCCATAAGGTTGCGCTCACAGATATTCCTGCTGGTGAGCACATCATTAAGTATGGTTTCTCTATTGGTCACGCGACAACTAATATCAAGGCCGGGGACTGGGTTCATACCCATAACATCAAGACCAACTTAGGGGACATTCTAGAATACCAATATCAGCCTGCACCTGCGTCAGTCCAAACGACGCGCGAGTGCCCTGATTTTCAAGGCTATCGCCGTCAGAGTGGGCAAGTCGGCGTACGTAATGAAGTATGGATTATTCCCACAGTAAGCTGCGTTAATCAGAACATCAGGCTCATGGCCCAGCAGGCCACGGCTTTGTTTAAAGACACGCCTAATGTAGATGGTATTTTTGAGATTACTCACCCCTATGGCTGTTCCCAGTTAGGGGATGACCATAACAGTACCCAGCGTATTTTGGCTGACTTGGTCTGCCATCCCAATGCAGGGGCTGTGCTGGTTGTCGGCTTAGGATGTGAAAACAACTACATCGCTGACTTCAAAAAAGTGCTGGGCGACTATGACTCTGAGCGGGTAAAGTTCTTGGTGGCGCAGGAGGTTGAGGACGAGATTGCCGCCGGCGTTGAACTCTTAGGTGAGCTTGTCAAATATGCCTCCGGATTTACCCGGGAGGTCTGTCCCGTATCAGAGCTGGTCATTGGTCTTAAGTGTGGCGGCTCTGATGGATTCTCCGGCATCACGGCCAATCCGTTGGTCGGCGCGTTCTCTGACAGGCTGCTGGCCTGCGGCGGCAGCACTGTGCTGACCGAGGTGCCGGAGATGTTTGGCGCTGAGACAATTCTGATGAATCGGGCTGTTGACTCTTCTGTATTTGACAAGACAGTACAGCTGATTAATGACTTCAAAGCATACTTCAAGAATTATAACCAGCCGATTTATGAAAACCCCTCACCTGGTAATAAGCAAGGCGGCATCAGCACACTGGAAGAAAAGTCGCTCGGCTGCACGCAAAAGGGTGGTACCGGTCAGGTGACAGATGTTATTGGGTATGCCGGCCAGGTAACTAAAAAGGGTCTGACACTCTTAAGCTCGCCTGGTAATGACATGGTAGCCGCTACCGCTTTGGCTGCAGCCGGTTGCCATATCATCCTCTTTACCACCGGGCGGGGCACGCCGCTTGGCACCGTCATACCTACTGTTAAAGTGGCTACTAATAGTGAACTGTTTGCCCGCAAAACCAATTGGATGGACTTTGATGCCGGGCAGCTGCTTACTGGTGTAAGTATGCAGCAGCTTACTGATCAATTCTTTAGCTATATTGCGGAAGTGGCCTCAGGTAAGCCGACCAAAGCCGAACACATGGGTTTTAGAGAAATCGCTATATTTAAGAATGGCGTGACTTTATAACACCTAAAAAAAACACAAATTTCCCTAAAAAATAAACATACAAAATATTCAGAAAGAACAGTAAAATGATACAAAGAACCCTACTGAATTAATTAAATTACTATTGCAAGGAGGGATGACGTGGAGGCACTCAGAAAAATTGCCCTGGCTATAGATACTCTATTTGAAAGTATTGCGCTTTTAGGCCTTACAAGCATGATTCTTATTGTTATCACTCAGGTTATGACTAGAAAACTCTTTAATTTCGTATTCTTCTGGTCGGAAGAGATGACGCTGCTGCTCTTGGTCTGGTTCGCATTTATGGGTATGGCTATCGGCTTTCGTGAGGATTTACATCTTGGTGTGGACTCTTTTACTGCTTTTTTGCCTGATATGGTTAACCGTGTTCTCGATAAGATTATTGGACTCTCTATTTTTGCCTTCGGCGTGTATCTCATTGTTTACGGTTGGGAATTTACCGTCATGATGCACGAATCGACCCTGGCAGCCACTAAGCTCCCGAACAGTGTACTGTATGTTGTTATGCCTGTAACTGGCGTTATGACTTGTGCCTATTCTGCTCTGCAGGTAGCCGGTTTTGATACCAAACGCCACAAAGGCAATGAGGTTGAAATGAGCGGCGCTATGGGAGGTGAGGAATAATGGAGCAGCAAGCAGTAGCAGTTATGATTTTAGTTGGAACCTTTATCGCATTAATGGTCCTCAGATTTCCGGTAGCCATGGTGTTGGCTTTTTCCACCATGCTCACTATGATTTACGTGGAGTTGCCGCTTGCCGTGCTCGGTCAGCAAATGATTCAAGGGATCAGCAGTTTTTCGCTGTTAGCGATTCCGTTTTTTATCCTTACCGGACAAATTATGGGTGAAGGCGGCTTGGCCCTCAGAATGGTTAACCTGGCTTACCTTCTCGTTGGCCGCATTCGCGGCGGCTTGGCACTAGTTAACTCTGTCGCCTGTATGTTCTTTGGCAACATCTCCGGTTCAGCGGTAGCAGATGCTTCTTCAGTAGGATCGGTAATGATTCCGATGATGAAGAAAAAAGGCTATGACGCCGACTACTCAGTAGGTTTGACAATTTCCTCAGCCATTCAAGGGGTTGTCGTTCCGCCTAGTCATAATTTGGTTCTGTATTCTATAGTAGCTGGTGGCATTTCAATTAAGAGTCTGTTTCTGGCAGGTATTGTTCCTGGGTTTATCTTACTTGGTACGCTTATGACTGTTGCCTATATCATTGCCCGCAAACGCGGCTATCAAAAAGGCGATCCAATAGAGAAAGAAAAGGTTCCTGGCATCTTATTTCATGGCATTCTGTCCTTATCCCCAGCCATTGTTATACTTGGTGGTATTATCTCCGGCTGGTTTACTGCTACTGAGTCTGGCGCCATGGCCGCGTTATACTCCTTCATTCTCGCTTTCGGTGTATACCGCGAGGCTCCTTTGTCATCGATGATTCCGGTGCTTAAACGTACCTTCCGTACTGTGCTGATGGTATATTTCTTAATCGCTGCTTCGGCCGCTTTCGGTTGGGTGTTGGCCTACCTGAAAATACCTATGCTTGTTACCGAACTTTTTTTGACTGTTTCAGATAGCCCTATCATTATCATGATGCTCATCAATGTTTTGCTTCTGATACTGGGCGGACCTATGGATATGGCCCCCATGATTCTTATCATGACTCCGATTCTTTTGCCTGTGTGTACAGCCATTGGTATTGACCCTGTACACTTTGGCCTGATTCTCATTTTTAACGCCGGCATGGGACTGCTGACCCCACCGGTCGGGACGGTACTTTTCGTTGGCTGTGCTATTGGCGGCGTAACACTATCGCAAGGTACCAAGGCTATGATGCCATTCTTTTATGCTATGATATTAGTGTTGCTCCTCATCACCTATGTTCCGCAGGTTGTTATGTGGCTTCCTAATATGTTTAAGTAACCCAGTGTCTTACCTAAGGGGATTCATCCCAACATTATTTAAGGGGGATATTAATAATGAACAGAAAGAAACTGATTGCTGGTGTTCTGTCTTTGATGCTGGCCGGTTCGCTTTTCGCTGGCTGCGGTTCAAAAGACACCGGCTCGGCTGAAAAGAAAGCCGAAGGAGCTAAGTACACGTTCCGTTTGGCGGAAACTCATCCGGCCGATTACCCCACTACCTTGGGTGACAAGAAGTTTGCCGAACTGGTCAACGAACGCACCAAAGGCCGCATCAAAATTGAGGTATTCCCATCCTCTCAGCTTGGCGAAGAAAAGGCTGTTATTGAGCAAGTACAATTGGGTGCCATTGAGTTTACTCGCGTAAGCTCCTCACCACTGGCTGAATTCAACAAAGCTTTTGGCGTATTCTCCCTGCCATATATTTTTGATAATGACGCTCATATGTGGAAATTCCTTAGCGGTGAAGCCGGCAATAAAATGCTTGACGGTCTGGAAAAATCTAAAATGAAGGGCCTGGCTTACTATAGCTCTGGTTCCCGCAGCTTCTATACCAAGAAGCCAGTTACTAAGGTTGAAGACCTGAAAGGCCTCAAAATCCGCGTTCAGCAAAATAAGATCAACATGGATCTGATTAGCTCCCTGGGAGCTAGTGCAACTCCGATGCCTTATGGCGAAGTATTTAGCGGCCTGCAGACCGGTGTAATTGACGGCGCCGAAAACAATTCGCCCAGCTACCTGACTGCCAACCACTATCAAGCGGTTAAAAACTATATTCTTGATGGACACCAGCGGGTACCGGAAGTGCTTTTAATCAGCAAAGTGACTTGGGATAAACTGTCTGAAGAAGACCGCAAAATTATTAAGCAAGCTGCTATTGACTCAGTAACAACCCAACGTGAACTGTGGGGCAAATTTGAGAAAGAATCGATGGATAAGCTCAAAGCCAATGGCGTAGTGGTTACAGAAGTTACCGACGTGAAGCCTTGGCAAGCCGCCGTTAAACCTGTTATTGACAAGCATGGTGAGAACTACAAAGAAGAATTGGCTGCTATCGAGCAAGCTCGCAAGTAATAGCCACCCAAATAGGGAGCTGCTGAGAGGCAGCTCCCTATTTTAATCTATCAGCCGATGTTGCCTTTATCCAGGCGGAAAATCATATTTTTTAACAGGATAAAAAAGTTTTACCGCGAAATCCTATCCATTATGATAAAATCAATTATCAATTTTATTAGTGAAACCATTTGGCTAAAAGACCAACTGCTGACATCCAAACTATTTACTTTCTCAGCAGTGCTCGTTATCATCCCGATGATTGCAGTCGGAGTAATTTCTTATTACCGGTCATCAACAATTCTAGAAGGGGAAGCCAGGAACTATAGTTGGCAGATCAATGAACAGGTCAAAACGCAGATTGAATATTACCTGAGAGATGCTGAGATAAACTCGCTGAAAATACTCAACCACCACGATATGATCAGCTTTTTAAAAAGGGATGAGACCGGGGGTGTTAAGCGCCAGGAGCTTGTTGGAGCAGTGCGTGATCTCTTGGAGACGACCTCGTATTCGCGGCCGGATATCTCGAGCGTAGCAGTAGTTATTGATGGTTTTGGCGTCATTGACAGCCTGGGCTACCGGGGGCCATATCCTGCTAGTGAGCTTGAAAAAGAATATTGGTACGCGTCAGTACCGGCCAATGGCAACTCAATGCTTGTCAGCCGAATTATCAAATGGGATAATTACCAGGAGCCTGTGATTACTATTGCCAGAAGGATTCATAGCCCGTACACCTTGGAACCTATTGGTATGCTGCTTATCGATGTCAACTTTCGCCGCTTACAGGATATTGCCGACAAGGTGAACAGTGTTGGCAAGAGCTCTTTTTATATTCTGGATGCCGAGGGCCACTATGTATACCATCCTGACAGCTCTAAACTGGGACGTCGCTCCGAATTCCTTAACCTGGAGAGTATCTTGTCCCTACAGGATAACTCCTTTCTATCTGAACACGACCAGGTAGTTATCTTAAATCACTCATCTTCATTGGGCTGGCGGTTTGTCACGGCCATCCCCCGGGCTGAGCTGTTTAGAGGAACAGCTCATATCGGCTCCACCATTTTTTGGACAGTTGTCATCACTCTTCTTATTGCTTACGTGCTGGGAGTCAGTTTTGCCAGCACGATTATCAGGCCCATTCGCCGGCTGCAGCGGTTTATGAGAAACGTGCAGGTGGGAGATTTTGCGCGGCGTTTACCTG
This sequence comes from Sporomusa malonica, assembly GCF_900176355.1. GTDB lineage: Bacteria > Bacillota > Negativicutes > Sporomusales > Sporomusaceae > Sporomusa > Sporomusa malonica. Next base: position 91,029 of record NZ_FWXI01000011.1, read on the forward strand.
TTGAATCAAGTGATGAGATTGGCCAGCTGACCAATGGCTTTAACCAAATGGTTGAGAAACTTTCGGAACTTATGGAAGAGGTATATTTTTCTAAGCTGCGGGAAACCGAAATGTCGCTAGGACAAAAAGAAATGGAACTTAAGGTATTGCAGTCGCAAATCAATCCACACTTTCTCTGCAACTCACTGGAAACCGTCCGTGGCATGGCCCTGGAACAGAATATGGGTGATATTGCAGCTATGGCAGCCTCACTGGGCACGCTCTTACGGTATAATTTAACGACAGTGTCGCCGACGGTAACACTCCGCGAGGAGATTAATTTTTGTACTGTTTACCTTAAGATTCAGCAATACCGTTTTGATAAGAACGTTAAATACTGTTTTGATATCCCGCAGTGGGCACTGAGCACGATGATTGTTAAATTCTCTTTGCAGCCTTTAGTTGAAAACTGTTTTGTCCATAGTGTTGGGGATGGACCTGAACCAACCCGTATAACAATCTCGGCATGTCAGCAGGCAGATAACCTCATTATCCGGGTGGCTGACACTGGGGTTGGTATGGACGAGAGCGTGTTGGACAAAATTAAACATGATCTTATTAATAAAGATATCACTTCAGGCGGCGCTAACATTGGGATTGTCAACGTCCATCGCCGGATTGTTAACCTCTTTGGCCCCGATTATGGGGTAACTGTTGAAAGCTTTCCTGGCCAAGGCACTACGGTGCTGGTCAAGTTGCCACTCATTAAGAAAGAAGAGGGCGGGGACCAACATGAACCATATTCTTATTGTGGATGATGAAAAATGGGTACGGTCTGCTCTCAAGTGGACAGTAGAACAGACTGGGCTGCCGGTGAAGGTGGCTGGAGAATGCAGCAATGGCTTGGAAGCGTTAGATTGGTTAAAGACCAATCAGGCTGACTTGGTACTCGCTGACATTACCATGCCGGTTATGACTGGATTGACGTTCCTGGAACAGCTCAGGCAGGCTGGAAATGAACAGGATGTCATCTTTATTACGGTAAACGAGGACTTTAGCTGTGTCCAGCAGGCGCTCAGGGCCGGAGCGATTGATTATCTCTTAAAACCGGTCGAAGAGGACAAGTTGACAGCGTGTTTGGCAAAATGGCTTGAGCGCCGGCAAAAAGCAAATAGGCAGCAGGAAAGAGTGGAACCGCTGCCAGCTAAGCATCTGTCGCCTGTAGAGCAGGTAATGAAATATATTGAGTCGCTGCCGCCTGGGCAGGTAACGCTGGCTGAGGCAGCCAAGCATGTGTACATGAATCCAAGCTATTTGAGTCAGCTATTTAAGCAGCAGCAAGGGATCAACTTTATTGACTATGTGACGCAGATCAGATTAAAAGAGGCCAAGCGCCTATTATCTTCGACGACCCTGAGGATTTCTGAGATTGCTGAGCGGTTGGGTTATTCTGACTTGGCCTATTTTACAAATATATTTAAAAAGAGTTGTCAGGTGACACCGTCTGAGTACCGTAAAACCCACAGTCACCAGTAGCCCAACTGCTGGTGACGACGGCCTCAAGTGCCAGGATTATTGAGTAGTCCAAGAATCCGATGCCAAGAGGGCCTGAGTGGCTAGCAGTGATTTAGGATATAAAAAGAATCCGGGAAACGAGATTGCCACGCTGACGCTCGCAATGACTGGGAAATAAGCCCTCGTCATTGCGAACAACGTGAAGCAATCTCGTTTTTTGCATATAGGCGTATCATAGTAAACTTGACGCTAGTTGCATTCTGGAATAAACTAGTAAATATCCTGTGCTGTGGGAGGTGGATGAAATGGCAGCTGTAGGCATGAAAGAGACATTTCGGGCGCTTAGGCACCGTAACTACCGGTTATTTTACTTTGGTCATGGCATGTCGCTCATCGGCACCTGGATGCAGCGGACAGCGACCATTTGGCTGGTATACCGGCTGACACAGTCGCCGGAAGTTTTGGGAACTGTTGATTTTGTGGGGCAAATTGCTGGCGTAGTGCTGATCCCTTTTGCCGGGGTGCTATTAGACCGCTGGAACAGATATCGGGTTATACTCTGGACCCAGGTCTTAAGTATGGTGCAGGCACTTGCCTTGGCGGCTCTGGTATTTTCCGGTACAGTGGCTGTATGGCATATTGTTGTGCTTAACACCATCTTGGGGATGATTAATTCGTTTGATATGCCTGCTCGTCAGGCGTTTATTTCTCAGATTGTTGAAGATAAAGAAGACTTGGCCAACGCCATTGCCCTAAACTCGGCGATGTTCAACGGGGCGCGGATTGTCGGCCCCTCGGTTGCTGGGCTGGCAATTGCCGCCTTTGGCGAAGGGTTATGCTATCTGTTTAACGGACTTAGCTATATTGCTATTCTCGGTGCACTGCTGGCGATGAAGCTGACTGCGCCGCAAGCGGCTGCTTCAACCTCGGAAGATATAATAGGCGGATTAAAAGAAGGCTTTATTTATACCTATAATTCACTGCCGATTCGGATGGTGCTCTTGTTGCTGGCACTCTTGAGTTTGGTGGGATTCCCTGTTTTACCGTTGATGCCGCTATTTGCCGGACAGGTTTTGGGTGGCGGTCCGGAGATACTGGGGTGGTTAATGGCGGCTTTCGGGATCGGGGCGCTTGTTGGGACAGTTTGTTTGGCGGCTCGTAAAACTGTGGTTGGTATTGAAAAGGTGATTGCGATCAATTCAGTTATTTTTGCTGTGGGCCTAATGGCCTTCTCGCTGTCAACAAAACTATGGCTTTCCCTGGGCATCGCTTTTATTATGGGATTTGGTCTCATCGCACAGATGGCTTCAACAAATACCATTATCCAAACCCTGGTGGATGAAGATAAACGGGGACGGGTTATGAGCCTATATGTCCTGTCTTTTGGCGGGATTACGCCAATCGGCAGCTTACTTGCCGGTCATGCGGCCGGGGTGATTGGAACCCCCTATACTTTTTTTGTTGGCGGACTGCTTGCACTTACTGGCGCAGTGATATTCGCCTGGAACTTGCCAGCATGGAGGGCTGCTGCCTGTCCGATATATGCAAAAAGGGGTTTGACTAGATGATAGACAAAGGGATTTAATGCTTTATGTAGAATTAATATTATGTAATCAATCAATATGTTAATCGAATTTTATAGCAGGGGAGAAGTGGTATCTTGCAGAGTATCCAGTTCAAACAATCGCTTTATACTGGTCTTATTATACTTATGGTTACCGCACTGCTGTTGGCTGGGAACAGTTATTTTCTATCTGGGTATGCAGACGGGGTTAATCGTGATGCCGCTGTTCAGGGGGTAGCTGGTCTAAACTTAGAGCTTGAAGATTTGCGGGAACGAGTTAGTGCAGCCGCAGCGCTGGCTGCCGGGCGTCCAGACATAGTGCAAGCGCTTGTTACGCAGGATCCGGCTGTCGCTATGCGGGCTGTTGAAGGGATAAGTAGTCAAGGTAATATCTCTTTTATCCAGGTGCTGGACAGCCAGGGGCGGATTTTAGCTGGTGAGGGGAAACAAGTAGCTGGACAGTCTGCCGCAAAAATTGCTCAACAGGGCAAAGTGGCTGCCTATTATGACGCCGTACCAGGCCAGAGCGTCATGAGTGTGGCTGTTGTACCGGTGAAAGGCCCCGGTACCAGCGTGATCGGGGCTATAGTGACAGGTGTTGCTGTTAGTCAGGATCTGTTCGTGGATAAAATAAAAGCCATCCACAAGGTAGATGCTACAATATTTGCTGGCGATGTACGGGTGGCTACAACAGTAGAGCAGGATGGCAAACGGGTAACAGGTACTAAGCTGGATAGTAAGATTGCTGCTATTGTATTAGAAAACAATCAGCCGTTTGCTGGTGAGGCTAAGATCCTCGGGATGCCTTATGTCACCTATTATCAGCCAATCCTAGGAAGTGACCAGAAACCAATCGGTGTATTATTTGCCGGCAAATCAGAGGTTCAGGCACTGGCAGTGCGCAATCAGAGTCTGCTTACCATGGGGGCTGCCGGTTTAGTTATATTTTTTCTCGGTATAGTCTTCTCTGTATGGGTGGCGCGCAAGTTGACCAAACCGCTGAAAGAGCTGGAAGAGTTGATGCAGCATAGTGGCCAGGGCGATCTAACAGTACGGGCTGAAGTAAGATCTAAAGACGAAATTGGCCGTTTGACGCAGTCGTTTAATACCATGATTGCAAGCCAGGCTGAACTTGTTGGTGCAGTAACAAGAGCAAGCCAGGAGATTGCGGCAGCTTCTGAGCATTTAGCAGCGTCGAGTCAAGAAATGAGTTCAACCGTAAATGAGGTTGCTGGCAATATGGGCCAGGTGGCAGACAATGCTCAATCAGGTGAGTTATCTGCGCAAACGGCAGCTGCGGTACTGGCGCAGTTAGCCGACTTGATCGGATTGGCTAAGGAGCGGGCCGTATCAGCCCAAGCAGTATCTGCTGTGACCTCTCAGGCCGCAGCTTCAGGGCAAGCAATGGTATCAGGGACGGTAGCCAGTATTACTGAGATGCAGGCTAAAATCTTAGAGACAGAGGAGCTAATCAGTAAGCTGAACGATTATTCCAGTCAGATTGGCGTCATTACTGAAACCATAACTGGCATTGCGTCACAAACCAACCTATTAGCGCTCAATGCCGCCATTGAGGCTGCCCGGGCAGGGGAAGCCGGACGTGGCTTTGCCGTCGTAGCAGAAGAGGTGCGAAAACTAGCCGAACAATCAAGTAACGGCGCGCAGGAAGTGGCTGCCCTGCTGGGAAAAGTTACGACAAGCACGGCTGCGGCTGTAGAAGCGGCCCAACATAGCAGGGCTGGCATGGAACAGGTGGTTAAATCAACAGGCACAGCCAGCATTGCACTTGACAGCATTTTGGCAGCTGCAGGCGAAACAGTAACCGATATTGACCGGATTATGAAAGTAGCTGATGATGAAGTAATTACATCAAGCCAAATTGTGGCGCTAATTAGCAGCCTGACCCAAGGTTTGCAAGAGACAACCGGGTTATCCAAAGAAGTAGCTACTGCCGCCGAGCAAACGGCAGAGGTTGTAGAAACAGTAGCTGCCAGTGCTCAGGAGTTAACAAGCATGGCGGCAGAGCTTAAGAATATGGTTGTTAGGTTCAAGGTGTAGTCACGTAAAAAGCCGGTAGACACTAGTTTGTGTCTATCGGCTTTTTTCTAGTTCATAGGTAATGGGTTAGAATGTAATTCCCCCGCATATAATAGGGTAAAACCTAGCTACGGGGGCTATTTTGAGACAAGTTGGCATTGAATGTATTGCAATGTATGCATGGGTATACTTAGTGGTGTGGGCAAATGTTCAGGGTATAGTAGTATATGGCAGCTTTGTGATAGGGACGATACTCCCTGCTTTGCTATATCTCCATTATGTAGACAGAAAAAATTTGTGTGAATACTTGCAGATGCGAATGGACAAATGGTTGTGCGGCATTAGCTGGGGCGTGGGATTTAGCCTGCTATTTACTGGCGTCAGCTTGACTAAAGCAATGCTTATAGGCGAGGGCAGGTTAGGGTTTTTCTGGCCTGTTGATTATTGGTTAAACTCTGTTATTGCGGCAAGCGCAGTAGAAGAACTCTTTTTTCGAGGGTTTCTTCTGAACAAGCTGGCTGGCTCAGTCAGCTTCTGCAATGCTAACTTTGTAGTAAGTATTATGTTTATTGTCATTCATATTCCTGTTTGGGCTGCTGATGGCATATTAGGATGGGACATGCTTAATAATGCTATATATATAGGAACATTGAGCGGTATTTTTGGCTATTTATACTACAGAACCCAGTCTTTATGGACACCGGTGATCCTCCATGCTACGAATAATTATCTGACATTAGTTACGATCGGAATGGTCTATAAGTAACATCGCAGTACATGTCGGCATATTATGTAGCAAAGAGGTTTAGGGAGGGATTTCTGTGGCTAATAAAAAGCGTCCTTACTGGGAGATGCCTGAGATTGAAGATTGGGACGACGATGATGATGATGATGATGATTGGGAAGACGACGACAATGTAAGAGGAGAGCGGCAGATTCTTCCATTTGTTGTCGGCTTGGGGCTGGGGTTAGGCTTTGGCTGTTCCCCCCGGCGATTTTGTTATCCGCGCCAGTTCTCTTGCCGTCCACGCTTTTTTGGATGTTATCCCCGGCAGTTTTGCTATCCGCGCCAGTTCTCCTGCCGTCCGCGTTTTGGCTGTTATCCGCGTCCGTGCTTCCCGCTGTGAACAACAAAAATCCCCGGAGATGCTCTCCGGGGATTTATCTATGGCAGACTTTAAGCGTAAAAAGTATACCAGGCAGGAGTTAGACAAGCTACTGTGGAAATTATCAGCATCAGATATTTTGCGAGGTTACTATGATTTGTATTGAGGGTTTGGTAAAAAAATTCGGAGAACGAACAGCAGTAAATAACTTGAGCTTGACGATTGAACAGGGTGAAACCTTTGGATTGCTTGGTCCTAACGGCGCCGGTAAAACTACGACGATCAGGATTTTAACCATGCTCACCAGGCCAACGGCTGGCAGCATTACCATTAACGGCTGCCGGTTGCCTGAGGATGAGCTGGCCGTGAAATCGCTTATTGGCGTTGTCCCACAACACTTTAATATTGATATTGATTTGACGGCCAGAGAAAACCTGGATTTGCACGGGCGTTTACACCATATGCCCCGAGATCTGCGCCAGCGGCGGATTGAAGCGCTTTTAGATTATGTTGAGCTTAAGGAACGCGGCAATGACATGGTGAATACCTTTTCCGGCGGGATGAAACGTCGGCTGATGATCGCGCGGGCGCTTTTGCATGAGCCGCAAGTCTTATTTTTGGATGAGCCGACTGTCGGGCTTGATCCCCAGGTCAGACGGAGGCTGTGGGATCTGATTCGCCGTCTGAATGCCGATGGGTTAACCGTGTTACTGACGACCCACTACATTGAAGAGGCTGAGAGTCTCTGCCGGCGTGTTGCTATTATGGAAAAGGGGCAGCTGATTGCGCTTAATAGCCCAACCGCGTTATGCGAACGGCTTGGCAGTTATGTTGTGGAATGGACAGAAAGTGAAGGTACCCAGTATCGATTTTTTGCCAGCCGGATTGAAGCAGCGGCTTTTGCCGGGACGTTGGCTGCAAATACATCGCTGAGGCATACTAATCTGGAGGATGTATTTGTTGAACTAACCGGTCGCCGGGTAAGTGGCTAAAGGAGTACGTATGGAATCAGCCGGACAGATAATGGCGGCCCTGGCCGCTGCCGGACATGAGGCGTATATTGTGGGCGGCGCGGTGCGGGACATAATGCGTGGTGCTCAGCCTGTTGACATTGATATTGCTACAAGCGCAATTCCGGATGAAATAGTTATGATTGCCTCACGCCGGGGATGGAAGGCGATTACGATTGGTGCGGCGTTTGGTGTGGTGGCTGTGGTGGCTGATGGTCGTAACTATGAGATTGCCACGTTTCGCAGTGAACGGTATGGGGCAGACAGTCACCGCCCGGAAGCAGTTAGACTGGGAGTGAGCCTGAGGGAAGACCTGGCTAGACGTGATTTTACCATAAATGCTATGGCGATGGATGCTGACGGCAGGGTTATTGACTTGTTTGGGGGGCAGCAAGACCTAGCAGCCAGGCTAATTCGCGCAGTAGGCAATCCGCATGAACGGTTTGCCGAGGATGGTCTAAGGATGTTCCGGGCTGCCCGCTTTGCTGCCCGCTTTGGTTTTACCCTGGAGAACGGTACGCTGGACGCAATTTCTGCCAATCTAGGCCGGATAAATGGTCTGTCGGTTGAGCGGGTTCAGGCTGAAATCGGGAAAACGCTGATGGCTGATTTTGCGTCACAGGGGCTTGCTATACTGCTTCAAGCTGGGCTGCTGGGAGCAACCTGCCAGGCAAAAGAACAGGGACAGGCGCATGCTGTGCCGATTCTGCCAGAGCTTGCTCACCTGAACGGGTTGTCGCAAAACCCGAAATATCATCTGCATGATGCGTGGCAGCATACGCTTGCTGCTGTCGATCTCACACCACCAACGGCTGTGTTACGCTGGGCGGCACTACTGCATGATGTTGCTAAAGGTTGGCCAGGAGTACGTACGATCAACCGCGAGGGTCAGCCGTCTGATCCTGGTCACGATAAGGCTGGGGCTGAGGCAGCAGCGGCTATCTTGGGGCGATTAAGGGTAGAGCGCCAAGTGCTTGAGCAGGTGGTATGGCTTATCCGACATCATCTGGTTTTTCCCCCGGCAGAGTGTAAGACGGTACTGAAGTGGCTCAAGCGCTTGGCCGGTGGCTTTAAAAGCAGCAGCCAGTTTGGTGCTGCGTTAGAGCAATTGTTTGCTCTGCATCAGGCCGACAGGCTGGCCGGACATACTCAGCCTGATATTGACGGCCTGGAGGCTGTACAGTCCATAGCCAGCAGTATTTTGATGGAGATACCGTTTTTCCCAGCGCAACTTAAACTGCGTGGACAGGAAATTTCTTCCAAGATTGGTGGCGGGCTTGAAGTTGGCCGTTTTCAGCAGAATCTGTTAGCGAGAATTCAGGCAGGGCAACTTAGCAATACGCATGCTGCTCTTGTTGCCGCACTTGACGCTCGTGCCCGGCGAATGCTGCTAAAGCAGCAGGATTGTTTTTAAAGGTTTCTGGACAAGGCACACTTGACTACCGTGAAAGTATAATGTATAATCGAAACAAGTTAAATGGCGTACACAATGAACAGGAAGTTAGTGGTTACAATCTCCAGAGAGCCGGCGGTTGGTGTGAGCCGGTGTGAGTAGCAATTAATTCCGCCTGGGAGTGGCTGATGATGAATCTGACGGGTTCCGCCCGGTATCGCGGCAAAAGTTGGCCGAGAGGCAACATGGGTGGCAACGCGGGAATAGTTCTCGTCCCTATAGGGGATGAGGGCTTTTTTTATTTGGGACGATATTTTAATTTTTCTTTTAATGAGGTGATTTTAATGGAAAAGAATTTTAAAAAAGTATACAATTTTAATGCTGGACCAGCGGCATTGCCGCTTGCTGCTCTTCAAAAAGCGCAAGCAGAATTTCTTGACTTTAATGGTACTGGTATGTCAATTATGGAGCTTAGCCATCGCAGCAAAGAGTATGAAGCAGTACATAACCAGGCAATTGAATTATTGAAAGATTTGATGGCGATACCGGCAGGCTATGACGTTCTATTTTTGCAGGGCGGCGCCAGCCTGCAATTTGCCATGACGCCGATGAATTTTTTGCCGGCAGGCAAAAAGGCCGGATATGCCATGACTGGAGTTTGGTCAGAGAAAGCGTATGCCGAAGCTGAAAAACTGGGTGAAGTATTTGTTGCAGCATCGGCCAAGGCAGGCAATTACTGCAGCATTCCAGCTGTAGAAGAACTGCAATATGATGAGGCTGCAGCCTATCTGCACATTACCTCTAACAACACCATCTTTGGTACCCAGTGGCAGAATTTCCCTGAAACTGGGTCTGTGCCGCTTATTGCCGACATGTCCAGTGACATTCTGTCCAAACCGTTTGATGTCAGCAAGTTTGCCTTGATTTATGCCGGGGCGCAGAAAAACCTTGGCCCTTCTGGTGTAACAGTCGTCATTATCCGCCGCGATTTTATGGAGCAGGCTAACAAACAAGTGCCGACAATGCTTAGGTACGGAACCTACGCTAAAGATAACTCCTTATATAATACACCGCCAACCTTCAGTATATATATGGTAAAGCTTATCTTAGAATGGGTCAAAGCGCAGGGGGGCGTGGCTGCCATTCACAAGCGTAACCAGGAAAAGGCGGCACTTATTTATCAGGCCATTGATTCCAGTGAGGGCTTCTATGTCGGCCATGCAGAGCCTGAAGCCCGGTCGCTGATGAACGTCACCTTTCGCCTTGCGAATGAGGGATTGGAGAAAAAATTCCTGGACCAGGCAAAAAAAGAGGGCTTCGTGGGTTTACCCGGTCACCGCTTAGTGGGAGGATGCCGGGCCTCGACATATAACGCAGTACCCTATGAATCCTGCCAGGCTTTACAGGAACTTATGTTGGCTTTCCATAAGGAAAATGCCTAAACTTGGTCTCCCAGAATTTATAACGCAATTCTGTTGACATAAGAACGACTAAGGCTTCTGCCGGCGTCCTGAAGGACTTGGCACAAGCCAAGTCTTTTCTTAAAATAGAAGTCGGACAGACTTTAACCTAAGGAGGAAAATATGTCAATAACACGTTTTATATTAGTTCGCCACGGTGAAACTACCTGGAATAAGGAAGGCCGCTATCAGGGCCAGATTGATACACCGCTTACCGCGTTCGGGCGAGAGCAAGGACAGAAGGCCGCCCAAGCGCTCAAGGATGTTCCAATTGATGTTTGCTATGCCAGCCCGCTATCCCGGGCCGTGGATACCGCCATGATGTGTGTTGCTGCTCACGGGTTACCGGTTAATACCGATAGCCGGCTCTTAGAGATTCACCATGGTGAGTGGGAGGGTCTCTTGAGCGATGAGGTCGGCAAAACCTATCCAGAACTATTAGCCCTGTGGAAGAGCACTGTAGTAGGTGTTACCATGCCAGGGCCGGGTGGGGAGGATATCACAGCTGTTCGTGACCGTTCTATGGCGGCATTCCGTGAAATGGCCGAAAAACATCAGGGCCAAACCGTGCTGGTAGTTGCTCACGACGCTGTTAACAAGGCTGTACTGTGTGACATACTGGATATTGACTTGTCGCACTTTTGGCAGATAAAACAGGATAATACCTGTATCAATGTGTTTGAGTATCAAGACGGAAAGTGGCGGCTTGTGCTCATGAACTCGACAACTCATATGGGATTTTTATATAGCGGAATTGAACAAAAAGGGTTATAAATTTTCATATATGAAGCGGTGCTACAAAGTACAAACAACCTTGTGGCTCTCGGCCAATGCCAGCAATGAATCAACGTGACTCTTAGGCGGAGGCTCAAGCTCAGGTAATGAATATCCCCAGCCAATTCGCTCATATTTGGATATGCCATATTTATGGTACGGCAATATTTGTATTCTTTCTAAGTTGTTAAGACGTGCGGCAAAACGGACAGTCTCGCCAAAGTCTTCAAGGCTGTCATTAAAGCCGGGGATAAGTGGAACACGAATCCGGATTGGTTTTTGCAGTTGATCCATCCGTAGGGCATTTTCTAGAATTAGGAAATTGCTTTCGCCAGTGACTTGCTGGTGTTTTTCAGCATTAGCATGTTTTATATCTAGGTAGATAATATCCATCAGCGAAAAAGCTTCTGCTGCAGACTCCCAATCAAATAGGCCACAGGTTTCGATAACCAAGTGTAGACCATGTTGTTTAAATCGCTTAGCCATGGCTGTCAGAAACTCCGGCTGGTAGGTAGGTTCGCCGCCGGTAAAGGTGACTCCGCCGCCGGAGTTTTGGTAAAAGATCGCGTCACGCATCACGATATCACAGAGTTCGTCTACAGTGGTAACCTGACCAATTAATTGTAGAGCGCCAGAGCAACACGCCAGGGAACATGCCCCGCAGTGATTGCATAAGGTTAAGTTTATCTTCTCGATAAGGGTTTTGCCAGCAGGTCTTACCGCTTTCTCTGGGCAGGCTTTGGCACAATTACCGCACTGAATGCACTGCGACGGAAAATATGTTATTTGCGGTTGTTTACGTACTGACTCTGGGTTTTGACACCAAGCACACCGCAAAGGGCATCCCTTCATAAAGATCGCTGTCCGGATGCCTGGACCATCGTGAACTGTAAAGCGTTGAACATCGAATATTACGCCTGTCACAGCGGAGTTCCTCCTCTCTATACCGTAAAGAATCCAAATATTTATTTGATAGTTTGGGGAGCAGACCATAATCTGCTCCCCAAACTATTTCTGTTACTAAAAATCGTGTTCAGTTCTGGCGATAATATCTTCTTGCAGGCTTTTGTCAAGAGAGGTGAAGAAGGCGCTGTAACCTGCTACCCGGACTACTAAACCACGGTATTGTTCAGGATTACGCTGAGCCTCCTCAAGAGTTTCTTTACTAATGACGTTGAATTGTACATGCAGGCCGCCCAGACTGAAGTAACTCCGGATCAAGGCTGCGAGATTTCCTAGACCGGCTTCACCTCTTAAGGCGTTGGGAAGGAACTTTTGGTTGAACAGAGTACCGTTTGACGCAATCTCATGGTCAAGCTTGGCTACGGATTTAGCGGCAGCCGTTGGGCCTTTAATATCCCGGCCAGATACTGGAGAAACGCCATCTGCGAGAGGAGTGCCAGAAAATCGTCCGTCAGGTAATGCACCAACAACTGCGCCTAAAGGAACGTTGGCCGATACAGGGTATAGCCCAGCCTGGAATTGACCGCCGCGCGGGTTGGTATATTTTTCAACCTCTTCGCAATAGATCCGAGCAGCTAAGCGGGCAAGTTCATCAGCGGCATCATCATCATTACCAAACTTAGGGGCTTGATTTAACATTATCTGGCGTTCAGTTTCGAAGCCTGCCCAATTGCTATTTAGTGCATCGGCTAATGTTGTTCTGCTAATTACTCCTTCATCATAAACCAGTTTCTTTAACGCTACCAGCGCGTCGCCAACATTAGCTACCCCAACACCTTGAGGCCCGGTGAAATTATAATGCGCGCCGCCTTCTTGCAAAGACTTGCCTTTGACTACACAATCCTGAACCATTGAGGATAAGAGCGGTAATGGACAGATGCTGCCATGAGCAATATCGCAGCAGTTGTTACTAATGACCAACAATTTAACGAAATATTCTATTTGTTTGCGGTAAGCATCCATAACCTCTTCAAAAGTGGCCATTGTTGCGAGTGTTCCCGTCTTGAGACCCAGTTGAACGCCGGAAATAGGATCAACGCCATCATGTAAGGCCAACTCCAGGCATTTTGCCAGACTAAAGAAAGCCGCGTCATGCCAGCCTTCGGTTTTGCCGCCTTTTTGCGGTTCGACGCAGCCAATGACACAGTAATCGCGGGCATCTTCCAAAGATACTCCTCTGGCGGCTAGCGAAGGAATAATGACATGATCGTTATACATTGCAGGCATGCCCAGACCGAGAGCAGCTACTTCGCTGGATTTAATCAAGAATTTTTGCGGCGTACCCTGATGAAAGCGAATAGACAGTGATGGCTGAGGTAAACGAACATTTTCGGTAGCATCCAGACATAAGTAAGACAATTCATTGGTGCTATCGCGACCATCAGCAGTTTGTCCACCCACAATTAGGTTTTGGAACATCGGATATCCGCCAAAGGCTTTAGTTGATGCCTCATCACGAACCTTGTTAATCTCGTTGAATTTTACCCATAGACATTCGATCAACTCCATAGCCTGCTCTTGAGTCAGCTTTCCAGACATAATATCTTTTTTGTAATAAGGATACATATACATATCAAAGCGGCCTGGAGAAATAGAATGGCCATTTGATTCTAACTGAATGATCAGCTGTACAAACCAGAAGGATTGTAATGATTCGTAAAATGTTTGTGCAGGGTTAGCCGGAACCTTACGGCAGTTTTCGGCGATTGCCAGTAATTCCTGCTTACGTTGGGCATTGGTTTCAGTCTGGGCCTGCTTTTCGGCTTCATCTGCAAACCGGGCGGCAAAGCTAATTGCGGCGTCACAAGCAATCTCAACTGCCTGGAGGAATTGTGATTTCTTTAAGTCTTCCGGTTTGGTAAGATCAAGCTTGAGTTTTTCCTTGAGGACATCGGCCTTTATGCCCAAATAGCCTTTTTGTAGAACCATGCCATAGTCCACACAGATGTGGCCGACGCCAAGGAAAAAGTAGTTTCCAACAGTGAATACGCCATTGGCTTGAGCTGCCTTGGCGTCTGCGGGCATAAGATTAGCAGCATATTCTTGCGTTGTTTTTCCTTGCCAATATTTAAACACAGCACTTAATTTCTCTTTACATTCGTCAGAGATCAAAAATACATCACCGGCACGTTGGGCTAAACGATCAAATTCAGCTTCGATCCAGCCAAAAGAAAATTCGGGGAAAATCGGTGAACTGCGTGGTTTGGGAGTGTGATTGCCAACAATCAGTTCATCTGGCTGAATGCGAATGATCATTTTTTGTAAAATTTTCTCAAGCGCCTTGGCCCGCCGTAGAATAATCGGCATTCCTTCTGTCTCTTTATAAGATTCAGTGATTAGCTCGGCACGTTCATAGCAAATTTCAGGAGTAATACTTAATAAACGATCTTTTAATAAACCTGCTCGGGATGAAATAGCCGAAGGAGTTGTTTGGGGTTCAAACTTGATCGCTGGACTTGCCATTATATTTACCTCCCTTAATATGATGTAGCTTAATTCTAACACTAGGTATAAAAAAAGATTTTGATTATCTTGACCAAATATTGGAAAATAACCACTATATTTATTGTACTATTTTGACTATTTGAGAAAAATTACATGAAAGATAAGTGCTGTTGACATTGAAAAAATGTAAAAAAATGATCTTTATTAACTATGAAAAAAAATCCATTTGAGTGGTCTCAATAAATGATATAATATTCAATGAATTCAAGTGATAATCTAACAGTCTGGAACTTAGTTGCCAATTGCTCATTTGCAAGATAAGGAGGGTCTGTTACGATGACGTTATCGGAGAAAATGAAATTAACAGATATTATTGATATGAATACACTTTATAGCATTCAGGAAAAGATGGGGAAACTAATTGATATTCCCCAAATAACCACAGATACAGAAGGAATTCCTGTGGGTAAAATCAGTAACTTCATTCCATTTTGCAGGCTCATCCGTTCCTCACCTAAAGGATCTCAACAATGCATATTATGTGATCAGCAAGCTGGACGGTTAGCTATGGAAGAAAAACAACGCCGAATCTATACCTGCCATGCCGGGCTTATCGATTGTGCGGCTCCGATAATAGTAAACGATTTTCATGTGGGCTCTGTTTTAGGAGGACAAGTACTGTTTAAGGGCGAAAAAAATAGAGACTCAATTGATATAGAACGAATCTCTAGGCAATTTGATATATCGCTGGATGTACTCAAGGTTGCAGTTGAGTTTATTCCTGTAGTTTCCCGTGAACAATTACAAGACTCTGTCGAATGTTATTCGCTCTTGGCTAATTATATCGACCAAATAGGCGTCAACCGACTAGCAAAAGAGCAATTATTGATGGACGCGCAAGCAAAGATATTGCTTGAACAAAAGGCAAGGCAAATGAAGCTAAAAACAATCCAGGCGCAAATGCACCCTCATTTTTTGTTTAATACATTAAATTCAATTGCCCGCATGGCGTTGCTTGAAAATGCGTCGCAAACAGAGGAATTGATCTATAGCCTGTCTGATCTATTACGCTATAACTTAAAAAACGAGGATAACTTCCCGAGAATTCGCGATGATATCAGCAATATAAATAAGTACCTGTTTATCCAAAGTCAAAGTTATAGTGATAGGGTAAGTTATGAAATTGACATTGATGAGTCTATTATGGACTATCGAATTCCATCAATGATTCTGCAGCCGATCGTTGAGAACAGTATGATTCATGGACTTGAGACCAAAAGTGAAGGCGGAAAAATAGAAATTGTTGGACGGCTGATTTCCAAGCATGAATTAGAAATAAAAATTACTGATAATGGTAAAGGTATTAAAGCTGAAGTGCTAAATTTAATACGTCAGATGGGAATAAATTCAAATAAACAACTGGGGATTGGTCTTATAAATACATATGACCGGCTCAGGCACCATTTTGGTGATCGCTGTGGGCTGACAATTGAAAGTTCTCCTAACGTTGGCACCTGCGTTTCTATTCGTATTCCTTGTGTTCAAGAATATTCTTGATAAGAGGATGGTATTAAAATGTATAAACTGCTGATTGTTGAAGATGTACCATTAGAAAGAAGGGCATTACGAAAAATAGTTCAGGGACGGTATTTCAATATAAATATTTTGGAAGATGCCAAAAATGGCATTGAAGCAATTGAGCAGGCTAAGCTTTATCGTCCTGACATAATCCTTATGGATATTAGAATTCCCGAAATATCAGGTCTTGAAGCTCAGAAACGAATAGTAAAAATTTTGCCCAATGTGAAAACTATTATCTTAACGGCATACAATGAATTTGACTATGCACAAGAAGCCATAAAATGTGGAGTTGTTGATTATCTTTTAAAACCCGTAAGGCCTGAGGAGCTAGTAAAGGCTATTGATTCAGCTATTGTGTCATTAACCAAAGATCTTTCAGGGGTAAGTAAAGGTCAGAGTTGTGCCAGTGTTGACAGTGACATCCTCAGAAGCGTATTAAATTACATAGAACACTATTGCTGTGCAGAGATAAATCTCAATGCTGTGGCAGAATTCGTACACTTAAATCCGCAATATTTTAGTCGATACTTCAAGAAGGAAATGGGCATGACATTTACCAATTATGTTATGAAATTGAGGGTTGAGAAAGCAAAAAGGCTGCTGGCCGATACAAATTATCCTATCTATCGAATTGCAGCAGATTTGGGATTTTCTGATCCTTCTTATTTTAACAAAGTGTTCGTGAAATATGAAAAACAGCCTCCGTACAAGTACAAGCAGATGATTAGCTTGCAGGGGGTCAGGGGGACGGGGCTGCGCTCAAAAGATGAATAGCCTTTGCTACATTAGTTTCTAGATTTTTAAGGCGTTCTGCTGTAGGAATTTCACCTTTTTGACGGTAAGTAATTTCGGTTGCTTGAATTATAATTCGTAATTCTTCCAGTTCAGTTCGTTTTTTCTCAACCTCTTTAAACACGTGAAGCATAAACATTCCTCCATTTTTTGAGAAAGCAAATGACACCAATCTATAAACAGACTGATGCCAAACAAGTACAACTCTTTATCGAATCAGCAACTTGGCAGTCGTAGACTAATCTGTCCTTAGACCCATAGTTTTGCGTCCTCATCTTTCGATAAGTTTGCCGCGAATTTTGTGGAATTATGTATAATAAAGGTATCTTAGTTACGATTTTACATCTAAGCAATGTATTAGTCAATAAAGAAAACAGGACTAAAGTCTCGTGATTCTAGGAATTCAGCCCGTTACTATCGCCTAGTCTTGATCTATGAAGACTCACGGGAACGTTCACTTTACTCGGCCAGAATTTTGCCTAATAATGCCCAATTTTTTGCAATAGCAGCAGGTGTTGGAGATGAAAAAGCGAACATTATATAGTAATTAATAGTAATTCAATTTTGCACATTCAGAGAGGGAGATGTTTAATATGGATAAAGATACTGGTTGTACTGAGGAAGCTTGCGCAGCTTGTGACTGTGGCTGTTCCAGCTGTGGCAGCACTGAGGAAAGCAAGTTCAGTGAGCATATGCAAGAACTTTACCAAGAGGGTCAAACAGCAGAGATTCTGGAAGAGTGTACCAAGATGCTGACCGAAGACCCTGATAATAGTGATGCTTATTTCTGGCGTGGTGTTGTAGCTGCTGTCGCAAGCGAATTTGAACAGGCGCTTGTCGATTATACTAAGGCGATTGAGCTTAATGATAAAAAGGCATCCTACTATTCTTATCGCGGTAGCGCCTATGCCATGCTTGATGATGTTAAAAATGCTGTCTTAGACTATTCAAAAGCCTTGTTTTATAATCCTCAGGATTGGGTCAATTATGCCAATCGTGGAGTACTTTACCTTGATAATAACATGCTGGAGCACGCGATTGATGATTTTAGTAAAGCAATTGAACTGGAACCTGAAGATTTAGGTTCATATTTACACCGCGGCGACGCGTTTGCTGCCCGCAACCTATTTTCGGTTGCCATTGCCGATTATAGTAAGGTACTAGAGAAGTTTCCTGAGGAAACCGGGGCGCTGCTTAAACGGGGGCAGGCTTACTATGAGTTGAGTCTGAATGACGAAGCGCTGGCCGATTATAATAAGGTAATTGACCTTGAACCTGATAATATTCAAGCTATTGCCATTCGGGCCTCGGTGTATTTGGGACTGGGTAGACCCGGTGAGGCTGTTGCCGATTTCACCCGGGCGATTGAGTTTGATCCTGAGGATGCCAGACCGTACTTTTTCCGGGGCGTGGCCTACGCAGCGCAACAGTCGTATGATGAAGCCATTGCTGATTTTACCCGATCAGCCGAACTGAACCCTGATAATGCTCTTGCTTACCACAATAAGGCACTTTGCTGTGAAATCCAAAAACGAACTAATGAGGCGATTGTTGCCTATAAAGACTTTTTAGCACGAGCCAACCCGGAATCATCTGAAGCCACTCATGCCAAGGAACGCTTAGAGGCGTTAGATGGAGCAGGCGGAGCTCAGATGCAATAGGAGGACAGCTATGGAAAAAAGACGCTTAGGGCGTACTGGACTTATGGTTACGCCAATTAGCTTTGGGGCGCTGCCTGTGCAGCGCTGTACTATGGAAGAAGCCGGTCAGGTGCTTAACGCTGCGTTAGATGCAGGCATCAACTTTTTGGATACAGCTAGAGCATATACTGACAGTGAAGAAAAAATTGGGATATGTATAGCCAGCCGCCGCAATGAGTACTATCTGGCTACAAAAAGTATGGCCAGAACTAAAGCAGCCATGACCGCAGATGTTGATACAAGTCTTACTACAATGAAAACTGAGTATATTGATTTGTATCAGCTCCATAATGTCAAGTCAGAAGCCGAGTGGGAACTTGTAATGGCCCCGGGTGGTGCGCTTGAGGCATTGAAAGAGGCTAAGGAAGCCGGAAAAATCCGCCATATCGGTATAACAGGACATAATATGGACATGCTGATAAAGGCCGTTAAAACTGGCGAATTCAGCACAGTTCAGGTGCCTTTTAATTGTGTTGAGCAGGGAGCATTGCGCGAACTGTTTCCGGTGGCTAAAGCAATGGATGTGGGGATTATCGTTATGAAGCCGCTAGGGGGTGGACTCATCTCCGAGGTTGAATTAGCCTTGAGGTTTGTTCTTCAGCACGATGGTCTGGTTGCCATTCCCGGTATGGATCGAGTTGAACATCTTGAACAAAATTTGGCCCCTACGAAAGACTTTAAGCCACTAAATGCTGAAGAGACCGCTACATTGACTGCCGAAGCTGAGGTGCTTGGGCCTGGTTTTTGCCGCCGCTGTGGGTACTGCATGCCCTGTGTGGCAGGAATTGATATCCCGGCCACGTTTATTTTACACCATCAATATACAAGATATGATATGAAGGCCGCAATTCCAATGCGGTATAAAGGTCTTGGGGTTAAAGCCTCTGCTTGCGTAGAATGCGGCGAGTGTGAGAGCCGGTGCCCTTATAACCTGCCGATCCGCGAACGCATGAAACAGGTGGCCAAAGACCTCGGGTAGAGAACCAAGGAGGAATAAATATGGCCGACGACAACAAGTTTGATATTGCTGTTATCGGCGGCGGCCCAGCTGGGCTGTCTGCCGCCCTGACAGGACGCATCCGCAACAAAAGCATTGCCTTATTTGAGCACCTTGACTTTAGTCAGAAACTGCAGAAAGCTCATTTGGTTGATAATTACCTGGGGCTGCCGGAGGTAACTGGTAAAGGACTGATGCAGCATTTTGCCGGCCACGCACTGGCACATGGCCCTACACTTGTCAAAGAAAAAGTGCTTAACGTATTCCCCGGTGACAAAATGTTTACCCTTCTCACGCCGAAAACCACCTATGAGGTCAAGGCGATCATTTTTGCTACAGGCGTAGTGAGTACATTGCTGTTTGAGGGAGAACGTGATTTCCTCGGACGGGGGGTCAGCTACTGTGCTACCTGTGACGGGCGCATGTTTGAGGGGCGGGATGTGGCGGTCATCTCCTATACCCAGGAGGGTGAGCATGAAACAGCCTTTTTGGGAGAGCTCTGCCGTACTGTATATTACCTGCCCCAATATAAAGGCGACTTTGGCCATATGCGTGCTCCCATTAAGGTACTGTCAGCCAAGCCTAAGGCTATTACCGGCGACGGCCAGGTAGAGAAGCTGGTGACTGACCAGGAAGAACTCAAGGTTCATGGCGTATTTATCATGCGTCAGTCTGACCCTGTTGAAAACTTATTGCCAGGCCTGGAGCTTGATGGTGAAGTAATCAAGGTCAACCGGGACATGTCGACAAATATCCCTGGCGTATTTGCTGCCGGTGACTGCACCGGTAAACCGTGGCAAATTGCCAAAGCAACCGGTGAGGGGCTTGTTGCCGTGCTGAGTGCGATAACCTATATTGATAAATAGTAAGCAAAAAAAGCGAGATTACTTCGATAGGCTCGCAATGACTGTTGGGGATAACCCGGCTTGTCGCTGCGAACATATGTGAAGCAATCTCGCGTTTTATTTTACCTGCTTTGAGCCTATTCGCTGTTCGCGCCGCTCGCTGTACTGAGCCAGTAAATCAGGTGGCTCGGAGGATTTAAAGGCATATCCGGGGGCTAGCTCTGAACATTTTTCCACAGCGGCTTTGAGGTCATAATAGACTTCCCACTTGGCTTTAACCAGGTCTTTGCCAATAAGGCGGAGGAGGTAGGCCGGATGATAGGTGGCGATCGCCGGGATGCCGTATTTAGTCGTGAACCACTGGCCGCGGTCTTTGGTAATGCGGGCTGTGGGGGACAGCAGATACTTTAAAGCCACGCTTCCCAGCGCAACGATCACTTTAGGTTGGACTAGTGTTAATTCTTGGTCAAGCCAGGCAAGAGCACAGAACTGGCCTTCCTCAATCGTGGGTGTGCGGTTGTTCTTGGGGCGGCACTTAATTATATTAGTGGTATATACTAAATCACGGGTAACGCCAACGCTGGTGAGTGCTTTATCCAGAAGCTGACCAGAAGGACCGACCAGCGGTACGCCGTACTCATCCTCGACCCCGCCAGGGCCCTCACCGACAATGGCTAGCGGGCTTTGCGGCGTACCATTATAAGATGTTGGGCCAATAGCGTCCTGACGAAGATGGCAGGCCGCACAGGCCAGGAGTGCTTGTTCAAGCTGCTCAAGAGCGGCATATGTCATGATATCACCTCAGTATTTTAAGTTCGCTTTATAACCGTGAACTCCTTTTCAGGAAAAATAGTAAAGGAAATCCAAAAAAAATTAAAACAGTACAAATATAACTTGACGCCTGTTTAGGCCGCAAATTAGAATAGAATTAGCTACATAGCAATATTTACAAGCAGTAAGGTGTCTTCTTCTAGGCGCAAGCAAGAAGGCTGTCACCATATCAAGGAAAGGAATCAAACCCATGAGCATAATTGAAACGTTTTGCCATGCCATCGGCGAGCGAGATCGATATACAGCCGAGCATAGCAAAAATGTGGCCCGCCTTATGGTTGGCCTTGCCGAATATGTCCAGCTTCCTGTTGAAGATGTGACAATCGCTTATGTTGTTGGTGTTGTTCATGATGTGGGTAAAGTTAGTGTTCCTGACCATATTCTAAATAAACCAGGACGCCTGACAGACGAGGAGTTTGCCGTCATCAGGCAGCATCCTGACGTTGGGGCTGACCTCTTGGGGGAAGTTGATGGCCTGAAAAAAGTGGCCGAAATTGTACGCCATCATCATGAACGGTATGATGGTCAAGGGTACGGAACTGGCTTAGCAGGTGAGGCTATTCCTTTCTTTAGCCGAATGCTAGCCGTATGCGACAGCTTTGATGCCATGACTACTGTGCGCTGCTATCGCAAAGAACCGTTCAGTATTGCATCGGCGCTGGAAGAGATTGGCCGATGTGCCGGCGCGCAATTTGATCCGGTGATAAGCAAATGCTTTATTGATTTTATTAGTCGCCACCAAGATTACAACAGCCTAGAGGCAGCTAACGCATAGGATTGCTTTTGTGCTGCCAGTACTTTACAATTATTGTTGAATAATGTATAATTTTATATTGCATAATAAATGTATCATATCATTAAATGCAATGACAGGGCAGTACATAATTCGGGGTTTGCAGAGAGCTGGCGGCAGGTGTGAGCCGGTAACACAATTATGTCATCCACCCTATGAGCATGCGGCGATGAGCCGCACGGATCACGCCCGTTATGCGTGCCGAGCGGACTGACGGCAGTCAATCAGGGTGGCAACGCGGGAGAGCAAAATGACTCTCGTCCCTATATTGGGACGGGATTTTTTTACGTTCTAACCAGTTTCCGGAAATAAGGAGGTAAACATACATGTTAGACATTAAATTTGTGCGGGATAACCCCGAAAAGGTGGAGCAGGCGCTCGCCAACCGGGGAGCCTCCATGAGCTTGGGCGAATTTATCAGCCGGGAGAAAGAGCGGCGTGAACTATTAGCCGAAGTGGAAACACTCAAAAATAAGCGCAATACCGTAACGCAGGAAATCAGCAAGAAGAAAAAAGCAGGCGAGAACGCGGATGATATGATTCTGGAAATGCGGGAAGTAGGCGACAAAATTAGCGCCATTGACGGCAAAGTGAAAGAAGTCGAAGCTGCGCTCGAAAGCATTATCATGAGTATTCCCAATGTACCGCATGAATCTGTTCCTGTTGGCAAAGACGAGCATGCTAACCAAGAAAAGCGCCGCTGGGGCACACCGCGCGAGTTCACTTTTACGCCGAAAGCGCATTGGGAAGTTGGCGAAAAGCTGGGGATACTTGATTTCGAACGAGGCGGTAAGGTAACCGGGGCCAGATTCACCTTTTACAAGGGGCTGGGTTCCCGCCTGGAACGTTCTCTTATCAACTTCATGCTTGACCTTCATACAAGAGAGCACGGCTATACTGAGTTTTTTCCGCCGTTCATCGTTAATGAGGCCAGTATGATTGGCACAGGCCAGCTGCCCAAGTTTGCTCAGGATATGTTTAAGCTGGAAGGCCTCGACTACTACCTTATTCCGACGGCCGAAGTGCCCATTACCAACCTTCACCGTCAGGAGATCCTGGACGCCAAGGAACTGCCGCTATGCTATACCGCCTACAGCGCTTGTTTCCGGGCTGAAGCCGGGGCCGCCGGACGCGATACGCGCGGCCTTATCCGTCAGCACCAGTTCAACAAAGTAGAAATGGTGAAGTTCTGTCTGCCGGAGGAATCCTATAGCGAACTGGAGAAACTGACTGTTAACGCTGAAAAAGTGCTGCAGCTCTTGGGCCTGCCGCACCGTACCATGCTTCTGTGCTCCGGCGATATGGGCTTCTCCTCGGCTAAGACGTATGACCTGGAGGTATGGCTGCCCAGTTTTGATACATACCGGGAAATTTCATCCTGTTCCAACTTCGAAGACTTCCAGGCCCGTCGCGCCGAAATCAAATTCCGCCGTGAGCCTAAAGCTAAACCAGAGTTTGTTCATACGCTGAACGGTTCAGGCGTTGCCATTGGCCGGACAGTAGCGGCCATCCTGGAGAACTATCAGCAAGAAGACGGTTCGGTCATTGTTCCCGAAATTTTACGGCCTTATATGGGCGTAGATGTAATAAAGTAAAGAAGTGAACCCTGCGCTTGTATTCTTTGCGTAGGGTTCACTTCTTTATGCTGCGAAAATCCATTGACAAAATTTACAGTCTTTTGTTAGAATTAAATCAACTAAATAGACGGGATGATGGTTATAGGAGAGACTGCGTAATGCAGCGCCGAAGGAGTAAGCACTTTGTCAAACTCTCAGGCAAAAGGACTGTAACCGGACTATACTCTGGAGAGCACATTCGCTTATTTGCGGATGTCACCGATGGGGAGCCCTGCAGGGGCAAATCTCTCAGGTACAATGGACAGAGGCAAAGGGAATTATTCCGCTTTGCCTCTGTTTTTTATTTTGTCCATTTTTTGGCCTGTATGTTGGCGGCGGGATAGTTGGTCATGTTGGGTATTCTATTAAGAGAAGAGGAGATGATGTGCATGACAGCACGACAAACGCCACTGTATGAGACCCATGTCAAGTATGGCGGCAAAATTGTCGAGTTCGGCGGCTGGCTGCTCCCAGTGCAGTATGCGGGGATTATTGACGAACATAAGGTTGTTCGGGAAAAGGCCGGATTATTTGACGTGTCTCATATGGGAGAAGTGCTCGTTAAAGGGACGGATGCACTGGCTTTTCTGCAAAAGCTTGTGACCAATGATGTCAGCCGCATGGCTGATACACAGGTGCAGTATACGCCCATGTGTTACCCGGATGGCGGTACTGTTGATGATCTCTTGATTTACAGACGCAGCCAGGATGAATACTTTCTGGTGATTAATGCGGCCAACATTGAAAAAGACTGGAACTGGATGAAGGAAAACAGCGCTGGATTCAATGTGGAGTTAACCAACCTTTCAGATGAAACGGCTGAACTGGCCTTGCAGGGGCCGCTGGCTGAAACCATCTTAAGCAAACTAACTGACACGCCATTGGATAACCTCAGGTATTACTGGTTTATCCCGGAGCTTAAAGTGGCTGGCAAGACAGTCATGATTTCCCGGACCGGCTATACCGGAGAGGACGGTTTTGAAATCTATTGCCGCCCGGGAGATGCTGCTCAGCTCTGGGAAGCTGTTATGGAGGCCGGTAAGCCCTACGGCCTCATGCCTGCCGGACTTGGCTGCCGCGATACACTGCGATTTGAAGCTGCCCTTCCTTTGTATGGACATGAACTGTCAGCCACCATTACGCCAATAGAAGCCGGTGTCGGCAAATTCGTTTCACTCGACAAAGGTGAGTTTAATGGCCGTGCGGTGTTAGCAGGGCGAAAGCAAACTGGCCCCATACGCAAGATTGCCGGTTTTATTCTGACCGGCAGGGGCATCCCCAGAGCCGACTATCCGGTACTCAGTGAAGGACGCAGGATTGGCACAGTGACCACCGGTTCATATGCGCCGACACTGGATAAGAATATCGGGCTAGCTTTGGTAGAAGCTGAATATGCTAAGATTGGTCAGCACTTTGATGTTGAAATCCGTGGGAAGAATGTGCCGGCGGAAGTAATCGCTAAACCTTTTTATCATCGTTAATCGCTGCAAGCAGGCTGTTAATTAAAAGAGAGGGGAAATGAAGATGAATATACCAAATGAATTAAAGTACTCCAAAGACCATGAATGGGTCAAAGTAGAGGGCAACATTGCAACCATTGGCATTACCGACTATGCCCAATCGCAGCTTGGTGATGTAGTGTTTGTAGAATTGCCTGAAGCCGGGGCTGAGGTTGCTGCTGGAGGCGGGCTTTCGGTAGTTGAGTCGGTAAAGGCAGTATCAGATATTTACGCGCCGGTTTCCGGGACAGTGATAGAAAGTAATGAAGCCTTGGCTGATGCCCCTGAAACAGTTAATCAGGACCCCTATGGTGAAGGCTGGATTGCCAAAATTGAAATAAGCAGCCAAGACGAGCTTGGAGAACTATTAGACAGTGAAGAATACGAAAAGCTGGTTGCCGAGGGAGGCCATTAACATGCAGTGGAGCTATCTGCCGCACACCGCTGATGACCGTAAAGCCATGCTGGCAGCCATTGGTGTCAACAAGGTGAGTGATTTGCTTGCTGATATCCCGGCCGATTTACTTATGAGCCGTCCGCTGGCACTGCCTGAAGCCATGTCTGAGCCTGAGTTGGCAGCACATCTGGCTGGATTAGCCGGAAACAATGCGAGCGTAGACGAATATACCTGTTTCTTAGGTGCTGGGGCTTATGATCACTACATCCCCAGTGTGGTTGACCATGTTCTCAGGCGGTCGGAGTTTTATACAGCCTACACACAGTATCAACCGGAGATATCTCAGGGCTATCTGCAGGCTTTGTGGGAATACCAGAGCTTAATCTGTGAATTGACCGGTATGGCAGTGGCCAATGCCTCGCTGTATGATGGCGGCACAGGCTTGGCGGAAGCGGCCATGATGGCGGCTAGTACCGGCCGTACCGAGTTTCTTGTCGCCAAAACAGTACATCCTCATTACCGGGCAGTGCTTAACACCTATGCCATTGACCGGGGCTATACTATTAGCGAAATCGGCTACCGGGATGGGCAGCTAGATACAAATGAGCTTCAGAGCAAATTGAGCAAAACAGTGGCAGCTGTCATTATGCAGACCCCCAACTTTTTTGGCTGTATTGAAGACGTGAAGGCCGTTGCCGCTATGGCACATGACCAGGGCGCACTCATGATTACCGCTGTAGATCCTATCTCCCTAGGCCTCTTGGAGGCTCCAGGTAAGTTAGGGGCCGACATCGTTGTCGGTGAAGGCCAGAGTCTGGGCATCCCCATGTCCTATGGCGGGCCGTACCTCGGCTTCTTTGCTGCTACCGAAAAGCTCATGCGTAAGATGCCTGGGAGGATAGTCGGCCAGACAGTTGACCATGAAGGCAACAGGGGCTTTGTCCTCACATTACAGGCTCGTGAACAGCATATCAGGCGCGAGAAAGCTACGTCTAACATCTGCTCTAATGAGGCATTGTGTGCCCTGGCCGCTGCCGTGTATCTAAACACGGTTGGTAAAGCGGGGTTTAAACAGGTGGCCGCACTGTCACTGAACAAAGCCCATTATGCCTATAAGCAACTGACCGAACTGAAGGGCTGTGAGACTGTTTTCGGCGCACCCTTTTTCAAAGAGTTTGTCGTACGCCTGAACAAACCGGTGGGGGAAGTCAATAAACAGCTGCTAGCTGACAAAATCATCGGCGGTCTTGATCTGGGTAAATACTATCCCGAGCTTGCGGGGTGTATGCTTGTTGCCGTGACAGAAAAACGCTCGCGTGAAGAAATTGACCGGCTTTCCGCCAGACTGGGGGCAATGGTATGAGTCTGAGAAAAAGTAAAGCACTTATTTTTGAACTGAGTAAACCAGGCCGCTGCGCCCTTGATTTGCCGTCCAGTGATGTTCCTGAGGCAGCTGAGCTTATTCCGGCCCAGTTTTTAAGAACAGAACTGGCAGCGCTGCCTGAGGTGAGTCAGCTTGACCTAATGCGTCATTATACCGGCCTGTCTGAACGCAATTTTGGCGTAGATTCAGGCTTTTATCCGCTGGGTTCCTGTACCATGAAATATAATCCTAAAATCAACGAAGATGCCTGCCGTCTGCCTGGTTTTGCCTTGATTCACCCGCTGCAAGACAGTGAAACCGTGCAGGGTGCGCTTGCCTTACTCCATGGTATGGAGCAATATTTAGCCGAGATTGCCGGGATGGATGCAGTCACCATGCAGCCTGTGGCTGGCGCTCATGGCGAATTGACCGGGCTTAAGCTGATTCGCGCCTACCACCGCCATCAGGGGCAAAACCGCACCAAGGTCATTGTCCCGGATTCGGCGCATGGCACGAATCCAGCCACTGCCACAGTGTGCGGCCTCAATATCGTGGAGATCAAGTCCCATCCGGATGGCGCCGTTGACCTGGAGGCGCTAAAGGCCGCAGTCGGCGATGATACCGCCGCCCTGATGTTGACAAACCCCAGTACATTAGGCTTATTTGAAAAAAATATCAAAGAGATTGCCAAGATTGTGCATGATGCTGGTGGTCTGCTTTATTATGACGGCGCTAACGCCAATGCCATCATGGGCCTAACCCGTCCGGGAGATATGGGTTTTGACGTAGTCCATTTCAACCTGCATAAAACCTTTAGTACACCACACGGCGGCGGCGGCCCTGGTTCAGGTCCGATTGGGGTAAAACAGGCACTCATTCCTTTCCTGCCCACGCCGGTGATTGTTAAAGAGAACGGTGAATTCCGGTTAGATGAGAATAGGCCCTTATCGATTGGCAAAGTACACTCGTTTTATGGCAATTTTGGCGTTATTGTCAGGGCCTACGCCTACATTCGGGCCATGGGGCCTGATGGCCTGAAGACTTCTAGCGAGGATGCCGTGCTTAACGCTAATTATTGTCTTAGCCAGCTTAAAGCAGACTTCTATGCGCCGTTTGACCGGTTCTGCATGCATGAATGCATTATCACGTCAAAAAAACAGAAAGATTATGGTATTCGTACCCTGGATATTGCCAAACGCCTCTTGGATTACGGCTATCATCCGCCGACTATCTACTTCCCGCTCATTGTCGAAGAGGCCATGATGATTGAGCCGACAGAAACCGAAAGTAAGGAAACGCTTGACGGATTTATTGAAGTGATGCGCCGGATTGCCCAGGAAGCCAAGGACGATGCGACATTGATTACTGCTGCGCCTCGTACTACCGTGGTTGGCCGTCTGGATGAAGCGGCGGCTGCCCGCAAGCCTGTTGTAAAATGGAAAGGGTAAACCGCCTGCCGCTGCCTGATACCATCCGCTTTGCCTACCCGCAAAAAACCAAGCCAGTCAGTGTAACTGGGGACAAATGTGAACTTAACTGCGCCCATTGCGGCGGACATTATCTAAAACACATGAAACCGCTTGACGCTATAGACGAGGCTGGCACTGATACCAGTGCCAGCTGGCTGGTCAGCGGCGGCTGTCAGGCTGACGGCGCTGTGCCGGTGGAGGAGCATATTGGCAGACTGGCTGAGCTAAAGCAGGGGCGGCGGTTTAATATGCATGTCGGTCTGGTTAGCGACACGGTAATTGAGCGACTGGCGGCTGTGGCAGACTGTGTATCCTTTGATTTTCTTGCTGATCAGGACACGATTACAGAGGTATTTGGGAACAACCGTACAGTGAATGATTATGTGACTTGCTACCAGTCCCTTAAGCGTAAAGTCAGGGTGATGCCTCATATCTGTATCGGCCTCAAGGGCGGTGAGATCGGTGGTGAGTACCGGGCGCTGGAACTCTTGCAGGAGCTGGGCACAGAGGCACTGACCTTCATTATCTTTATGCCGACAAAGGGCACAAGGTTTGCTGACAGGCAGCCGCCAAGCCTTGCGGAGACAGCTCTGCTATTAAGTCGTGCGCGTCTTCAGTTTCCCCATATCCCCTTGCATCTGGGCTGTATGCGGCCAGGCGGGCGGTACCGGGAGGAGATTGACAAATGGGCTGTCCGCATTGGCTTTGACACCATTGTCAACCCCGCGCCAGCCGCGGTGACGCTGGCCGAAAAGCTGGGCCTTACACTGACTAGGGGAGAGGAGTGCTGTGTGCTGTGAGCATTTGGAAACTATCGGCAGGCACTGCTTGCGTGATCGGCAAGAAAAGCATTAAAGCAGATGTGCTTCCGACTACCGCCTACATCATGTTAGGGCAAAAATGTCAGAATCAGTGCCGATTTTGCGCCCAATCCCGGGACAGCTCGGCGCGGGCCGACCTGCTATCCCGCGTAACCTGGCCTGAAGTGGCTGAACAAGAGGCGGCTGAGGCCATTGGCCAAGCCTTTCGGTCTGGGCACTTGAAGCGGGCTTGTCTGCAGGTTGTCAAAGGAAGCCAAAGCTGGCAGACAAGTGTTGCTGCGCTGGCGGCCTTAACCAGGGAAAGCGCGGTGCCTGTATGTGTATCAAGTGCCATTGAAACAGTCGGGCAGGCCTGCCAGCTTGTTGACCAGGGGGCAGACCGTATCTGTATTGCCCTGGACGCTGCGACGGCTAAACTATACCAAGAAGTAAAAGGCGGTGACTTTGAGAAACGCCGGGAACTCCTGCATCAATGTGCGGCTAAATTGCCAGGGCGCCTTAGTACCCATCTTATCGCTGGTCTGGGAGAAACCGAAGAAGAGCTAATCACCGCCATAGCCGATTGCCAGGATAAAGGCATCAGCGTAGGGCTATTTGCCTTCACCCCTGTGCGGGGTACAGCCTGGGCAGACAAGGAGCCGCCTGACATTGGTCAGTACAGGCGGGTGCAAATTGCCCATTTCCTGCTGAAAAAGGGTTACAGCCAGGATATCTTCACCTATCAGGCCGGAACACTAACAGGCATCAATCTAGAGGATAACAAACTAAGCTTGCTTTTGGCAGACGGCAAAGCCTTTGAAACCAGCGGTTGTACCGATTGTAACCGGCCGTACTATAACGAACGCCCAGGAGGCCTGATGTATAACTATCCCCGTACACTAACCCTGGAAGAAACCAAGCAAGCCATCGCCGAAAGCCAGCTATGTCAGGGGGACGGTTCTCTTGACATAGTCTGGAACAGGACTGTGTCATGACGTGGCGGGTTATTAATAGTGGGTTAAACTGTGCCGCAGATAATATGGCTGTGGATGAAGCCATCCTACACGCCCATGCTGCAGGGACGGCACCGCCTACGCTCCGGTTTTATGGCTGGCAGCCTGCAGCAGTCAGCCTGGGATATTTTCAAAAGGCTGAGACTGAGGTCGATCTGGCTGAGTGTCAACGTCAGGGGATTGATGTCGTGCGCCGCCTGACCGGCGGCCGGGCTGTGCTTCATGACGCTGAGCTGACTTACAGCATCGTGGTGCGCGAAGACCACCCTCTCATCCCAGCCACCATCACAGCCTCATACCGCTATCTCAGTCAAGGCCTATTGGCCGGACTGAAACAGCTGGGCATTGACGCACACATGACCATGCCCAAGGCGGCTTATGGTCAAACCAAACGCCACCAGGCCTCAGCTGCTTGCTTTGATGCCCCTTCCCATTATGAGCTTACCGCCCAAGGCCGTAAGCTGGTAGGCAGCGCTCAAGTGCGCAAAAACGGGGTCATTTTGCAGCATGGCTCAATCTTATTGACGTTTAATCCCCGCTTGATCGCCTCGCTGCTTAACCTGCCAACACCTGAAGCCAAAGACACTGTGGCTGCAATGCTGGCCAGGCGGGCCATTTCAGCCAATGAAGCGGCAAACAGAGAAATAAGCTGGGCAGAAGCCTGCGAAGCCATGATGAAGGCCTTCGGCCCAGCCTTAGGCATTGACCTTGAACCAGGCAGCCTAAGCAGCGAGGAACAAGGAGCTGCCCGCGAATTGGCTGCTAGCAAGTACAGCCAACATAGCTGGAATCTACTACGCTGACTCAGGGAGGGTTCTCCTGAGTTATTCGGGGAGGTAATAACAATGAACTATGATGTAGCAGTGATTGGCGGTGGGCCTGGAGGCTACGTGGCTGCCATTCGCGCCGCGCAATTGGGCGGGAAGGTACTGCTAATAGAAAAAGAAAATATGGGCGGAGTATGCCTGAATCGCGGCTGCATTCCCACCAAGACACTGCTTAAGAGCGCTGAGAAGTGGGAAGAAATCCAGCGGTGTGCTGAATTTGGTCTAAAAGCTGAGAATATAGGTTTTGACTTTGCCGCTGTTATGGAACGGAAAAACAAGGTGGTTGCCGGGCTGCGAGGCGGTATTGAGCAGTTGGTCAAAAGCAATGACATATCAGTACTCCGTGGCGCAGCAGCACTCACTGCCCCCAACCGCCTGGAAGTCACTAGCGAATCAGGCAGAGAAAGCTTTGCAGCAAATAAAATAATTATTGCCACAGGCTCGGTTCCTAGTTCGATTCCGGTGCCAGGGCGGGAGTTACCGGCGGTCATAACAAGTGATGAGCTATTAGAGCTGACTCAATTACCCAAAAGCATGCTGATTATTGGTGCTGGGGTAGTAGGGGTTGAGTTTGGTTTTATCATGAAGTCGTTTGGGTGTGAAGTCACCATTGTTGAGATGCTGCCTACAATTTTGCCCATGGTTGACAGTGACCTGGTCAAACGAATGGGGCTTATCCTACGTAAGCGGGGGATCAAAACCCTGGCAGGAGCGAGGGTGACAGCCATTGAAGCGGTTCAAGACGGCGTGGTGGTAACTGTCAATACAGGCAAGGACGTGCAGGAGTTTACGGTAGAGAAGGTACTAGTGGCAGCAGGCCGCCGCGCAGTCAATGAGGGACTGGGACTGGCAGCGGTAGGTGTTGAGTATGATCGCGCAGGTATAAAAGTCAATGATCGTATGGAGACCAGTGTGCCTGGTATCTATGCAGTTGGCGATGTCACCGGTCAGAGTATGCTGGCCCATACCGCGTCAACAGCTGGCATAGTAGCTGCTGAAAACGCTATGGGCATGGACGCGGTGATGCACTATAACGCCATCCCCAGTTGTATTTTTACCACTCCCGAGATCGCCATGGTTGGCTTAACAGAAGAAGAGGCAACTGCGCAAAAACTTGAGATTAAGTCCAGTAAATTTAACTTTGCCGCCAACGGCAAAGCGGTATCAATGGGTGAGACTGATGGTCTTGTAAAAATCATTACCGATGCCGCAAGCGGTCAGGTGCTAGGCATGCACATCCTCGGCCCCCATGCCAGTGACCTCATTATGGAAGGCACACTAGCTATCCGTAACGGCTTAACAGCCAAGGATATTGCCCATACCATTCATCCTCATCCCACCTTGTCGGAGACTGTTATGGAAAGTGCTCACGGCATTTATGGTGATATGATTCATCAGGTCAAAATGAAACCCCGCAGATAAAATAAAACGCGCAAAGGAATATTTTCCTCAGCGCGTTTTGTTTTATTTAAATAAGAGATTAGGACTGAAGCGCCTGACGCAGGACTGACTCAAATTCATGCGACTGTCCTTCAATATAATCTGGCGGGACATCCATAATCAGCATATTGGGAAAGCCTTTAATAAGCTCAGGGAGAAGCAACCGAAACAGATGGCCGTTATTTTTGGTGAGTGAACAAGTGGGGCTGCGCCTGATGCCAAGCAGCAGGCGAACGTCACAGCCGACAGCCTGTAAGTGACTCAGATCTTGTAATACCCGATCAGCTGCCTGGCGGCAGACTGCCTCAAATGCAGGCGTGTTATACTCCTCATAGGTTTGTGGTTTGCGCTTCATGCCGGCGTGAATGAGCTCCGGGCAGGGGAGTTGGTAAATCCCCAGGCCAGCTTCGGCCAATACGGAGACAAGTTGGTGAAAACTGCCGCCAGACCTTGCCAGCGGTTGCACAACACTATTTTGATTTAAGACGCAATGGCTGACTATTGCCAGCTTATTTTGTCGCAGCATGGTCAGTTCCAAGGGAAGAAATTAAAGGATTGGTCGCTTTGCGGGTAATGCTTGCTGGGAAGTAACGTACCAATGAGGCTACCAGCAGCGCACAGGCAATTTTGTCAACAAGGTTGCCTGTTATGCGGGGAATAAAAGCGGCAGTAAAAATCTTTTGTCCACTCTTTAGCAACCAGAGAAAAATTAAATCAGTGCCGCCGCCAGTGAGGCCGCCGTAGACCCAAATAGCGATCGGAGTGCCAATGAGCGGAGCAACCACAGAGATTAAAAGACCGGTAAAGAGGGCTGTAAGCCAGGTAAAGGTATAACGCTGGGCAATATAACCGACAATGACGCCAATGGCTAAATTTACAATGGCAAAAGGAATGTTCTTAGGGTTGGTAATCATGCCCTGGATGATATTTGTAAGTAATCCAATTGCGCCGCCCCAAAATGGCCCGAACATGACTGCGCCCAAAATGGTGCCTAGTGTATCCAAAAATATCAGGGGGATTTTTAAGGTTTGCACAATGGTTCCCAGTACCAGGTTAATGGCAATACAGATGCTGCTAAATACCAGGGGAAAGGTTTGCGTTTGCATAATAATCACCTCTAAATAATTTATTGTCCTCATATAATCTGTTAGCCTATTTAAAAATAAATAAAATAAATGAAGACTATAAGTATATTCTATAATAAGGTTATTTTTCCTGCATATGGGAATGAAGCCTTGACTATAAATTCCTTGAATTTTCTTACCTTTAAGTCCTCAAAAGCATGAAGTGTTGTCAATAACCCCATCCCTTGTAACACTACGGAATAAAGAGAGTTGTTTTTTTGCTCCTTTATACTATAATGAAACCATTAAAACCTAATAAGAGATTGCGTGCGGGTACAAAAGGTGGAGGTGCTTGATATGTTAAGAACAAATCAACTTACTACTCCCAGCTTTCTAGTGGATTTAGACAAAATGGAATTAAATATCAGGGAAATGGCAGAGCTCTGCAAGACTAACGGTAAAAAACTCTGTCCAATGGTAAAGACACATAAGAGTACTGGGGTAGCCGCCCTACAAGCGGCTCATGGTGCCGATAACTTTCTGGTAGGCACGCTTGACGAGGCCGAACGGCTGCAGCAGCAGGGTTATCAGGAACTGGTGCTGGCCTATCCTGTCGCCGCTGCCGAGAATATTGCCAGGGTGATTGACTTGGCAAAAAGAGCTCACGTTATTCTGAGTTTTGATGGTGTTGAAGCTGCCGCTGAATTTGAAGCCATGCTGCTGCAAGAGCAGATTGCGTTGGAGTATTTGATTATCATCGACTGCGGCTTGCACCGGTTCGGGGTGCAGCCGGATATCGTCCTTACGCTGGCACAAGACCTAAGCAAGTTCTCGCGTTTGAAGTTTAAGGGAATTGCCACTCATCCGGGGCATGTATACGGCAAGAGTACCGCTGCGGAAGTTGCGGCTGTAGCTAAAGCAGAGATTGATGCCTTGGAAAAAGCAGCGGACCTGCTGAGTAACGCGGGTTATGCAGTAGAAATAGTTGCTACAGGTAGCACTCCTACAGTACCGTTTGCAGCCCGAAGTAAAATGATTACCACGCTTCGGCCTGGGAACTATATTTTCTATGATGCTATCCAAGTGGCATTAGGGGTAGTTCCTCCTGAGCGGTGTTCTCTGACAGTTTTGGCAACAGTCATTGCCAATCCGGATAAGAACCTTTTTATCATGGATGCGGGCAGTAAGTGTTTGGGTTTAGATAAAGGCGCTCACAGCGTATCCCTGGTAAATGGTTACGGCATTATAAAAGATCACCCAGAATTAATGGTGGAAAGTTTATCTGAAGAGGTTGGCAAGATCAGAGTCAACGGAAATACCGGCATAAAGGTCGGGGATAAGATTGAGATTATTCCCAATCACGCCTGTGCCGCGGCCAATATGACAAGTTTCTTAACAGGACATCGGAACGGTATTTGCGAAAGGACTATCGCGGTAGATGCGAGAGGTGGATCTAACATGAAGGCTCATTCTCTGTAGAAGATCCATTCGTCCGTTTACCATGACAATCTCAGGCCAGTCCGGCATAGCTCGTTGTTCGGATGATGATTTAGCCGTATTCTTCGGGGTACGGCTTTTTTCAATTCTCCCGCTATCAAGATCACCATAGTTGTGACACGAGATATCTTTGGATTTATTAGGGGATACTATTTTTATTCCACCATTTAGGAAAGGAGTACTGCCATGAATCAATATGTGCTTTACTTCTCTGAAATCAATAAATCAAGTTTGGCATTGGTTGGCGGAAAAGGGGCAAATCTTGGCGAATTGTGCCGTATTCCCGGAGTTGAGGTGCCTGCAGGCTTTTGTGTCACCACCCAAGCTTACGCCGACTTCGTTTATACGAGCGGGGAGTTTGCCGCGTTCATGGAATCACTGCAATTCATTAAGGCTGAATCACTAGAGGAAATCAAAACAATAGGGCAGCGCATACGCACCCATCTCGAAAGTCTCGACATTCCCGCCCATATTGAGCAGGAATTTGTCCAGGCTTGGAAACTGACAGGCAGTCAGCATGCCTATGCCGTCCGCTCCAGCGCCACGGCAGAAGACCTGCCGGGAGCATCTTTCGCCGGGCAGCAGGACACTTATCTGAATATCAAGGGGGAAAGCGAGCTTCTTTTCCATGTCCGCAAATGCTGGGCGTCACTGTTTACCGACCGGGCCATTGCCTATCGGGCGAAAAATGGCTTCGACCATCGCAAGGTGCTGCTGTCGGTAGTCGTGCAGCGGATGGTTTTTCCTGAGGTGTCGGGCATTATGTTTACCGCTGATCCGGTGACAGGCAACCGCAAGGTGGTTTCCATCGACGCTGCTTTTGGGCTGGGGGAAGCGCTGGTGTCCGGCTTGGTAAATGCCGACCTTTATAAGGTGCGGGCCGGGAGGATCGTCAAAAGACAGGTAGCTGCCAAAAAACTGGCCATTTACCCTCTGGCCGACGGCGGCACGGAAGAGCGGGAAATCCTCCCTCAGCAGCAAAGCAAGCAAGCGTTGGCCGACGAGGCCATTCTGGCGCTGGCACGGGTGGGAAGACTGATCGAGGGGCATTTCGGCCGTCCGCAAGATATCGAATGGGGCTATGCTGACGGCAAGATCTATATTGTCCAGAGCCGTCCGATAACCACCTTATACCCTTTGCCGGAGTTGGGCG
The DNA here is from genome assembly GCF_900176355.1 of Sporomusa malonica. Taxonomy (GTDB): domain Bacteria; phylum Bacillota; class Negativicutes; order Sporomusales; family Sporomusaceae; genus Sporomusa; species Sporomusa malonica. The sequence continues at coordinate 126,952 of NZ_FWXI01000011.1, forward strand.
ACGCTACGCCGGGGGTGTTCGTTTCCTTCGGCCACGCGCAGATGATGACCGACCCGATCAAGCCGCTGGGGATGTCTATTTGGGAAAAAACGATGGCGGCGATCGACAGCCAGTATAGTCTGGTGCCGGCCGGGGGCCGTCTGTACCTCGATATAACCGATTCGCTGGCCTCGTGGCTGGGTCGAAAGACAGCGCCGGCAATGTACAGCAAGTCGGATGCGCTTTTGAGCAGCGCCATCTCCGAGGCCATTCGCCGCCGCGATTTCATCGCCACGCTGAAGTCGCGTAAACGGACCGCGGGTGCGAAGTCATACACGAGAAAAAGCGTGGCCACGATTGCCGGGGCGACGTTTGAGATGCTGTTTAAGGAGAAGATCGAAGCTCCCGACGTGGCGGAAATCGCCGACAAGGTCATCGGCGAGCTGCGGCGCGACCTAGCCCGGCAGTCGGGCCGGGACCGGCTGGATTTTATCGCCGGTCATTTCAGCAAGGGCTTCGAGGTCTTTATCGAAGGAATCGGCCGGCCGGTGTTCGCGGCCTGGATGGCGTCGATGCTGATCGGCTGGCTGGCGCGGCATTGGCTGGGCGAGCCATCGCCGCTGGACGAGCTGACGAAGTCGGTGCCGGGCAATGTGTCAACGGAGATGGGCTTGAAGCTGGGCGACCTTGCCGACGTCATCCGCCCTTACCCGGCCGCGTTGGAGTACATGAAGGTAGCGGACGACGCCACTTTCCTGGATAGCCTGGGGCGGGTCGAGGGCGGCACGGCGATCCGGCCGGCGTTCGCGGCCTTTTTGGCTAAATACGGCATGCGCTGTCCGGGCGAAATTGATATCACCCGGCCCAGATGGCGGGAAAGGCCAACCCAATTGGTGCCGGCGATCGTCAGCCACATCCAGAGCGCGGAGCCGGGCGAGCATCGCCTGAGGTTCGCTCAGGGGAAGACGGAAGCCGAACAGGCAGCACAAACGCTGCTGCGGCGTCTGAAACGGAAACTGGGTGGCGGTTTCAAAGCCCGGTTGATGGGCAAGTTCATCAGGACGTACCGGGAGTTCATCGGCCTCAGGGAATATCCGAAATATCTCATGGTGAGTCTGCTTGACGAGTACAAGCGGGCGATCATGGAAGAGGCCGCAAGGCTGGTGGAGCGGGGAACGGTGGATCGGGCGGAGGACGTTTTTTACCTGACGCTGGAGGAACTGACGGCTGCGGTGACTACCGGTCGGGCTGACCGGGGCAAGATCGCCGCTTTGAAGGAAAAGTATGCAGAGTATGAGAAACTGAAGCCGCCGCGGGTGCTGACCAGCGAGGGCGAGACGCTTTTCGGCTCGTACGCGCCGCGTGAGCTGCCGGCGGGGGCGCTGGCGGGCATGCCCGTTTCCTCAGGAGTTGTGGAAGGACGGGCACGGATTATCACTAAGTTGGAAGAAGCCGATTTAGAAAAAGGCGATATTCTGGTAGCACCTTTCACCGATCCGGGTTGGACACCCTTATTCGTTTCGGCTAGCGGCCTGGTTACAGAAATCGGCGGCCTCATGACCCATGGCGCTGTCGTAGCCCGTGAATACGGCATTCCCGCTGTGGTAGGGGTCGACGACGCAACGCACAAAATTCACGATGGTCAGATAATACGTGTGGACGGTACGCAGGGGTTCGTAGAGATTCTGGAATAGAGTATGCTTTAAACGTTGTCACAACTCTAATAGTGGCTCTGTAAATGGTGAAACAAAATGTTCATCTCCTGTATTTTTGCCCAATCTAGAAGGTATAAGGGATGTAAGAAAAGCCCCTTCTGCAACAGTGCCGTTACGGAAGGGGCTTAGTGTTTGAATTTACACTGTAAGAAAAACATTGAGTTTGTTGATTTCTTCAACTATATTTTCTTAAAATCAATATATCCTTGATCGACATCCGTATGTAGCAATTGTACTCTGATTCTTTGCCCGACAGCCTCACCTTTAAAGCGGCCAACAAGTTTTCCTTCGACAGGTGGATGAAGCAGTCGAACCCAAGTTCCTTTTGCGGCTGCGCCAGTGATAATGGCCTCGAATTTTTCTCCAATTCGGGATTGTAGCAGTATCGCCGCGGCGGATTTGGCAACCTGACGTTCCACTTTCTGCGCTACATTCTCGGTCTCGGTACAGTGTTTGGCTAGCAATTCTAGTTCATCAATTTGATAAGGAACCGGGCTTCCTGATAAAGCTGCTTTTAGTAACCGCTGCGTAATTAAGTCCGGATACCTTCTATTGGGGGCTGTAGAATGGGCATAATCCTTGACTGCTAAGCCGAAATGCCCGGCAGACTTATCACCTTGAACCTCGACAACATATTCACCAGCACCTAATAACTTAATAATACTGAGGGAAAGATCAGGAAACCGAAGCGGATCAGCGATTTTTTGTGCTGTCAGAAATGCCTCTAACGCCTTTGAGTCAGCTTGTCTAGGCAATGCAAAGTTATGTTCCAAAGCAAGTTCTATAATCCTTTCCCATTTTTTTGGTGTTCGAACAACACGCCTTAGTGAAGGGAATTTTTTCGTTTCCAGGTATCGTGCAGTAACACCATTAGCCGCAATCATAAAATCCTCAATCAGGTCTTTAGCACTATTCCGTTCTTCGACTTCCAAATCCCTGATTTCATCAATGTCAAAGATGGGACGGGCTTCTACTGTTTCAAAATCCAGTGCACCGTGCATGTGGCGGAGCGTTTTTAACTTTTGTGCCACTTGATGCTGTATATCGATATTTTCTGCAAGTCCAGGTACTGCGGCAATGGCCTGCGGCATGGATTCACTACCGTCCAGCCATGCGGCAACGCTGTTGTATGCCAACTTTGCGTGGTTTCGGACCATTGCTCTATAAATATCTGAACTAAGTATTTCGCCATTCCTGGCATAGACGATTTCAACAATGATTGCCAGTCGATCTGAGTCAACATTAAGAGAGGTAAGATTATAGGAGAGTTTTTCAGGCAGCATGGGGAATATTTGCCCAGCTGTATAAATAGAAGTGGTATTATGTTGTGCATGCTCATCGATTGCCGAGGACTTCTTTACCAAAGCATCCACATCGGCGATCGCCACAAGAACTTTTACTGCTTCTTCGGGCATTTTGATGGCAACGGTAAGCTGATCCAGGTCGTTTGAATCATCGTTATCTATTGAACACCACAGTAGATCCCTAAGATCGCGTATAGATTTTTCAAGTTTAGGAGTGTTTTCGTCAAGTTTGTTCAGTTCGTTAATAACTTGAGGAGAAAAGTCTGGAAAAAGACCTTTTTCGAGCATCGCCCGATGCGCAATTTGCTGTAAGCGGGAACGATGTTGTTTGTCATTGGTGCTACTCATTTTGTCCTCCTGCATAAAGATGCTTATTTATATTCTCGTTGATTTGCTTCCAGGCTTAACTAGTCTTACTATCTGTTAGGAGTCAGTCTGAGCAGGGTTTGCCCCTAGTTAATATTCATGGTACTATCTCAAAGCGGAGACAGTACCATGAAAATAAAAACAAAAGAATTTATAAAACATTGGACTAGTACTTCTGGTTCTGAAACTACTTTTCCTGCTGCTGACACACAAATAACGCTTATAATCAACTACAGAATATTTTATTGCCAGCATGGACAGAATTTTTTGGTAAGTGTATCATAGAATTCGTGAGGATTTATAGCTGCCCTTGCCTGCGCTGGTCCGGAGAATACAACCATGAATATCAAAGCCGTGCCAGGCTTCAAAGGTGATGAATACAAGATTGAAATACAAGGCGAAGAAGTACACGCCGAACTCAACATCTATTCCCGTACCAGCGCAATTGCCGCCTGGAGCGTAGTAGAAGTTTTGCAGAATACCGTAGCACCGATTGTAGTTTAGGAGGTCCCACGCAATGTTTAAAAAATTAGTTGCCATAGAACCGGTAAGCCTGATTCCGTCAGCTCAGCAGAAACTTCATGAGTATGCAAAAGAAGTAGTGCTGTTTGATGACGTTCCTCAGGACGATGCAGAAATAATCCGTCGAATCGGCGATGCTGATGCCGTACTGCTCAGTTATACCAGCCGTATCGAAAAGAACGTACTTGAGGCCTGCCCCGGCATCCGCTACATTGGCATGTGCTGCAGCTTATATTCCGAAGAAAGTGCCAATGTAGATATTCGCACCGCTCGTGCCAGAAATATCACAGTATACGGCGTTCGCGATTATGGCGACCAGGGCGTTATCGAATATATCACCAGCGAACTTATCCGCTATCTCCACGGTTTTGGTGATAAGCAGTGGCAGGAACTACCGGTAGAGCTTACCGATCTAAAAGTCGGCATAGTCGGCCTCGGTACTTCAGGCCAGCTGATTGCCGCCGGCCTTCAAGCACTGGGAGCCGATTTATATTATTTTGGTCGAACCCGCAAGCCGGAGCAGGAAGAAAAAAATATCAAATATCTGCCACTGAAAGAACTGCTGAACACAGTGGACGTCGTATGCACCTGCCTGAATAAAAACGTCATCTTATTCAACGATGAACAATTTGAATGGCTTGGCAATCACAAAATAATGTTCAATACCTCCATCGGTCCGTCGCACGACATTGCCGCCCTTGCCAAATGGCTTGAACACGGTAATAATGAATTTTTCTGCGACACTGCTGCCGCTCTCGGCGATGATACCGGCAAGCTTCTTGCCAACCCTCATGTAAACTGCGTGAACAGATCATCCGGTCGCACCAGACAGGCCTTTGACCGCCTGAGCGAGAAGGTATTGAAAAATATAGAAACGTTTTTAAACGAGAATAAACTATAAACGCAGGGTTATACATGATTGAAGAAGTGATAAAAAACAACCTGTACCATTTTGGCACAAGTTGTTTTTTTATTACTCCCAGAGCATAGAGTGCAAGCTGCGGGGTGGTTAAAATACGTGTTTTCCCGACCAGCCAAGGCCTAAAAAGCCCCGGGGTTTTTTTCTTAATTTTTTGGTTACGGCATCTCCTGGCTGGATTGAGTTTCGTAATGCCGTACCATCTTCTTTAGTCTTTAGTTTGGCTACGCACATGGTATCTAAAACTTCAATGACTTCCAACTCACCAATATTTCTTTTTAACACAATCAGTTCGCCGGTAACCGGATGCCTCATGGCTGTACTTGCGCCATTAACCTCCAGCATATCGCCGGTAGCAATATTGTGATTTGTGCCCAAGTCAATAAAATATTGGCTGCCCTCAGCTTTGATCACATAGCCCTGTAAGGGGATAAATTTGTAGATTTTTCTAACTGAATCATAGGCTGCTTCAGAGAGCGCAGTGTTAATATCTTCATTATAATTAGTAATGGAGGTTTGATCAGACCAGGCAATTTGACCATTCTTTACATTAACTAGTTTTAAAGTAAGAGTAACATTGCTTTTCGTGGTACCTTCCACCCATTCGTTGCGCTGGTGCTTTTTATTATAATAATAATGCCCTGGTTCTTTACTAATACTGCCGTCAGCCGAGCCAAGCAATAAGTAATCCAGGCCAAGAATGCCACCTAATTCGCTAGCCGTTGCTTCGTCAATGAAGCCTTGGGCGCTGCGTTTTTGTTCTGCAAATACGCGTGATAATTCGGTTCGTTCAACCACCGTACAAGATTTTAAGTTTACTAAATCGGCAGTGATCATTTCGGCGGCCATTACTCCGAATTGATTATAGGGACTGTCATTTTTGAAAGGAAGAACGCCGATTTTTTTAGTAGTAGCTTCGCTAGCTAACGCTACGCTCGAAAATAGAGTAATAAAGACACAAACCAACGCTATTCCCCAAATACCTCTCCGTACCATAAAAACCTCCCTCATCCAATGCTGAAAAAAATGTAATATGCAGTTTGTTATTGTAGTATTATTCATTTTTTTTCCAATAAATCCTTCTTGTGGCAGGCAATTTCATTTTTGCCTGTCAAAATAAAATGTAAATATTTGTTGCTTTTGTTGTTTGCTAGAGATACACTGACAGTGGATTAGCAATACTTATTCTTATAACCATTACAGGGGGCTGATTTAGTGAAGTTTTTTAGATTCTTAATAGTGGCAGCATTATTATGGGCAGTCCAATGCCCGGCTGTATCAGCACAGGAAGTTAGCGTTGAGGGCCACGGTATTTCCCGTGAGGCGGCAATCCACGATGCGCTGCGCCAGGCAGTGGAACAAGCTGTCGGAACCATTGTTGACTCGCAAACGCTAGTACAAAACTATATGGTACTCAAAGATGAAGTCTATACAAAGTCCCAAGGCTTTGTCAGTGATTATTCAATTATTACGGAAAAATGGCTAAATGGTGAGGTTATCATACAAGCCAGAGTAACTGTTGATGCGCAGCCCAACTCAAATTTAATGACAAAATTACAGCGCCTGAAGATGATTGATGTAGGTCTGCGTGATCCCCGTATTGGCGTTGTCATTGCTGAACATTACATACGACCAATTCCTGACCCTGCTGCCGAAACGGCCATCATAGACCAACTGACTGAGGCTGGCTTCCGGCGAATGGTAGATCCCGGCCAACTGGCCCGTATTCGCAAATCAGATGCTATTAAAACCATCCTTAACCAAGGTGATATCAAGACTGCTGTACGGCTGGTGACAAATGAGCAGCTCGATTATTTAATTGTGGGGGAAGCCTTTGCTGAATACGCAGGGACCGATTCCGGTTACAACGTTATATCATGCCGCGCGCGGGTTGAGGCCAGACTGATTAAGGTTGATACCGGCGAAATAATTGCGGCGCAAGGGTTTCATCGCGGCGGGATTGACATAACTGAATTTACTGCCGCCAAGAAATCCTTACACAACGCAGGTAAAGCCGCAGGCAAGTATTTCGCAGATAAGCTAATGGCTTATGCCGCTAATCCGGAGAAAGGGCTCCAGATAAAGGTGGTTGCAGTCAATGATTATTCGATAGTTAACCTATTAGGACGGTTACTCAGGCAGCAAACAGGTATTACCAATGCTTTTCTGCGGGACTATCAACAAGGAACTGCTATGTTTGATGTTAACTATTCCGGGTCGCCAGCTCTTCTGGCAGAACAACTGGAAGGCATAAATGAGCTGCCGGTAAAAGTAATTGAAATTAGCAATAGTGTGATTGTGATTAGTATGAAGTAAAGATTCCTGTAAAGGCAGGATTAGCTGCTAGCCCGGAAAAATATCAATGGAGATACCCCCGTGCCCTGACACCCCAGACGGGAAAGATAAATTATAAGCCGGACATGTAAAGTAGTTAACAGAGTTTTGCTTCCTTATAAGATAAAATGATGATAATCAGATTTATGAGTAGAATCAGTTTTTAATTAGCAGAGGACAGAATGTGCTTTATGAATAATAAGAGATATTTATGTTTACGCGATAGTACACTGTTTTCCGGGTTAAGTATGGAATTTTTTAAGCAGGTCTGCTGGGTTGCTAATAAACAACAATATAAAAAAGGGCAAGTTTTATTCCAACAAGGAGAAGCGGCAGATAGTGTTTATGTTATAAAAGAAGGGTGCTTTAAATTACTGCGGATGACTGAAGACGGCAATGAAACAATTCTGCAGATCGTGGGACCTGGCGAGATGCTGGGAGAAACAGCATTGTTTCGTCAGGATGCCATTCAATTGGCAACCGCAATTTCTTTGGAAGAAGCTAAAGTCTGTAGTATTGACCGGTGTACATTTGAAAAATTAGTTAAAAGAGAACCAGAGTTAGCCTTAGAAATCATTAGGAATCTTAATGATCGTCTGTATCATGTATGGGAGAAAGTGTCTGACGAAAACAGGCAGCCTACCAAGGAAAAGATACTGGGATTGATGATACGTCTGGCACGTGAACATGGTGAGGTTTGTGCTGATGGGACCCGTATCACTATTGCATTAACCCAACAAGAAATAGCTGCCTTAGTGGGGGCATCAAGAGTAATGGTTTCGCAGTCAATAAGGGAACTGACTGCGAAGAACTATCTTTGTCGGGAAAAAAGATACTATATTCTAAGAAATAGATGCTTTTAATACTGAAAGTGTTAAATAGTTAATAGCCTATCCTCTTTTTAAGAAGTATTCTTTTATTAGCTACTAAGTCACTAATAAAAGAGGAGTGGTAAACATGGGTAATAATCTTACAGTACTTACAGCCGAAATGAAGGAGGTAATTTTGTCATCCCCCTTTATTGCCTTGGCATCTGTGTCCAAGAAGGGTGAGCCTCATTTGATTGTAGTGGGAAAAGTAAAGCAGATATCTGATGATAGTCATTTGGTTTTTGGAGTATATAAGATGGAAAAAACGAAAGAGAATTTGGTAGAAACAGGATGCCTGCAAGTAGTTGTGGTTTCCGGAAAGGTTGGGTATCGTTTTTCCGGCAAAGCAGTGGCTCAAAACGATGAAGTTGTTTTTTCGATTCAGGAAGTAGCTACACTGCTGTAGTGTATAAAGAAAGAAGTGGCTGTCTTTGCGTGACAGCCACTTTTTTCATAGTATAACTAACAAATGCTAGATAGGAAGGTATGGCAGGTATTAACCGGAATTTATCCGCTAGTCCGATAACCTCATCCAACGGCGGATCGTACGCTTACATGTGGAGAGGTTCGATTCGCAATGATTAATCATGTTATCCCACATACTGATCTCAGCTGCAAATTCAAGGGAGTGATCGGTGCTTGGAGTGCTAATAACAAAGGAGTAGTTTGTGCCTGCGTTGTTATCCCAGTTGTTGGCGGCGTCTTTGAAACAAATATTCAGGCTATCAGCATGCTCAGGAATAGGAATCAAAACATCAAAGCCATGAGCTGTTTTCGTCATTTTGTAGTCCTGGGTGTTTTCCCACATACGCCCATATCCTACATGAGCGTATACCTCAGTAGCACCACTTTTAGGGAGCAAACCATTGTAGGTGATCTTGGCGATACTTTGGTTTGAAGGGACCTCAGGGTGAATAGTTACACAATTTTTTGCGGGACATTTCGCCATTGAATCCCCTCCTTTTGTTGATACAAATAAGCGTAATTATAGTGTTTCTCAAATCAATTACGACATGCCTGTCAATCATTGTGTAGTACTTTTCCAATTAATTATTCCCGCTCTCTTGTTTTTTTAAAATTATTGCATATATGTGGAGTGTATGGCTCCACATATATGCAATAATTTGATTTCACAAGGCTTTCGGGGTCTATAGATGAGTTCCTAGCCCAGAAAATATCAATGGAGTAACTCCAATTATCTTTGAAAGAAATCGGGAAGTTAGTAGAGTTGAGTGAATCCAGAGTTAGCCGGATAATAAAATTGGCAGAAAAGTAGCAAGCAAGAACCGTCCCGGCAAATGCCGGCAAATGTTCCCGGCCAATGTTCAAAATGATACCAAATGGTAGTGATGTTGGGTATAATATAAGGAGTAGAATACCCGCGCCTTAGATAGTACCTTGCGGAAAAATCTTCGATGAGTTTGCGAATTCTATCGGTTACGAGGTATGAATTGATGAGATTTGTTATAGACACCAATGTTCTTATTGAGGCATATCGTAGGTATTACACCTTTGATTTTGCGTCTAAGTTTTGGGGCAAGATTGTATTGATGGTTTGCATGGCAGTATTTTGGGGTTCTACAGTGGCAATGGCAGGTCCGGCACCGGCATTAACCAAGGTTGATATTTACGCTTTTACGGCTCAAAGCTATAATTATCAGTGGAAACTTACACCGGCCAGCTATCCCAAAAGTATGAATGCCTATTCATTTTCAGGTCCAGAGCTATATATGAATGTTGTATATACCGGCATTCCAAACTGGAACCTTACTTTCATCAAGGTAAATGGAACCCAATACAAGCATTCACAACTCTTTGATCAGCAATTCTTTATTACTGATCGCGGGGGTATCGTTGGCGGTTACGAGATCATTTACAAAATACCGCCAACTTATTTATATGCTTCTAACACTGTCACCGTTACTTCGCGTGGAACAAATGGTGGATCAGGAGACAGCATATCAACCAATATAAAATTTATAAAATAAATAATCCGAAATGGGTACCTTTAACGAAATGGTTTAAGAGGGGAAAATAATTTTAATGACTAAACAGAAATATTATGGTGTTAAAGTTGGCAGAAAAGTAGGCGTTTATAAAACATGGTCAGAGTGCCAAAAACAGGTTATTGGCTATCCTGGCGCACTATTTAAAAGTTTCCTCAGTGAATTAGAGGCGCGGGAATATATTAATGGTGTTACTGCTGCTATGTCTACTACTGTCACCATCAATGCTAATGATAAGCATACAGGCAACCATTATGATATTTATGTGGATGGTAGTTATGATAATAGCAAGAAGAAATATAGCTGGGGATTCGCGGTGTATCAAGGTTCTGAGGTTATTCATACAGCCAGCGGGATAGGGGAGAACGCTGAAGCTACTGCCACTCGTAATGTTGCTGGCGAATTAGAAGCCACCATGAAAGCTGTCCTGTGGGCTGAGATGCAAGACATTGATTCCATTACAATTCACCATGACTATATCGGTATATCTGAATGGGCTACTGGTAAGTGGAAGACCAATAATACCACTACCCAGGGTTATGCGTGTTTCATTCGTCCATATCTCACTTGGGTTAGTTTCAACAAGGTGGCTGGTCATACTGGCATTCCTGGCAATGAGCTTGCGGACAAGCTGGCAGGAGAAGTATTAAAACAAGCATAAGGCAAAATGTTGACCTATAGGAAAAACCCTGTAGAAGGTGTAGAAATGCTTTCTTTGAATCACCCGCTCCAGTAAATTCAAGCCTTCCAGCCGTTTTGGCCGGAAGGCGTTTTTGCGTTAGGAAGGCAATAGCAAAATGAGTGTTTTGTTTTAACAACAATGAATCCTCTTAAGTTATGTTTCAAGAGTTCAATAATCATGAGGTAAAACTATTGCTGGGTGGAGGGAGGTAGACGTCACAGGCAAGAGGGCATTCTCAAGGGCGTCTTTAAAATAAATGGTAAAAACACTTTACAAAATGTATAGCAAGCATTACAATTTAAACAAAATCAAAGAAAGGTTTTTTAAAAATGGGGAGTGTAAATAATAAGCTACGGTATTATCGGCGGATTAAAGATTTAACCCAGGATGAGCTGGGAGCGGCGCTGGATGTGACCCGCCATACCATTTTGGCCATAGAAAAAAGAAAGTATGAGCCTTCGATTGCCCTGGCTCTAAAAATTGCCTCGTTTTTTGGAGTGCCTGTTGAAGAAATGTTTTTCCTAGAGGATGGTGAGGAGGATGATCAATGTTCCGATTAAGACCGCTTAAAATTCTTAGGGTGTGGGGAGTCTTCACCCTCATAGCAATTGTCATTTCAGTTATTCATCTGCTTATATCGAGTCATATTTATTTTATGATACCGGCGACCGCGGGGTTGATGCTTATAGTACTGATGTACGAGTATCTTAGCTACCGTGTGGATGGCCCCGGTTATGACAGATCATTCAAAGACGAACGCATGTGGGAGATTTCGAACGAAGCGGTGCGCATTTCCTGCTATTACTTTTTTGTAACAATTTGGGGTCTGGCCTTAATCTTAAATTTCCCTCACTTTAGCTTTATAAAAGAGCACATTAGCGCTGTTCTTGGGCTGATTGTTTTTGTCGGCCTAATTATTCATGTCGGTTCTTTCGCATGGAAGAAATACCGAATTTAAACACATGAAAGGTGTGACTTTTATGAACAGAAAAATAAAATACATAGGTATAGTAATTTTTAGTGTGGTACTTTGCAGTTTACTTCATGTAATTACTCCGCCAGCATTGACAAGTGAGACGCCTCAAAACACCTTAAGCGCACTAGCGCTATTGTTAGGGTTTCCCTTAACGGCGTTGTTGTGGATGGGCATAGCTTACAGTTGTGTGGCATTTGTTTTTTATCTCATCGAAGATAGGATTCCTGGAGAAAAAGGCGCCCGGGGCTTTCGATATGGCATCTCCATAGGTGTTTTATGGTTACTTGGTTATGTGATGTGCGCACCGAAATTTGGAAACCCATTTATCAACGAATTTGTTGGTGGGCTTTGTGATGCGATCCCAGTGGTTGTAATGGGGTGGGTGTTAGGCCTGTTTACAACAAAAAAAGATTTAACGGATACCTTGAATACATTTAACAAAAACCAACCCTTTATAGGAATTGTAATTTTCGTTCTGGTTTTTTCCATAGCACGCATTGTTTCTTACTATATGAATATTATTGATACTGGCTTTCAGGTAAATACTGACTATACTCTGGTATGGACAATTGTTATGGGCTTCTGGTTAGGTATCATATATATGTTATTGGGAAAAACAATGACATCATCATCAGCCCTAGTCAGCGCGGTCAAGTTTGGTTTTTTATTATTTGGCCTAACGTGGGGGATATTCATTATGTTTTTCCCACTGATGCTTAAAGGCCAATTGATCAATACGATTCTAATGTTCTTGATCGATACCCTATCGGTCACCGCTGCTTATTATTTTTCCGAAATACTGTTAAACCGGTCACCGGGAGTAAATCATAAATGTCAAACAGGCATGTGTAAATAGTAAAATAAATTAGGCCAATTCGGCGGATGAAATGAGCCATATTATTGCAGTAGCAAGCAAGAACCGTCCCTGGCAATGCTCTGGCAATGCTGGCAATGAAATCATCACTGTAAAACTAGGTTACGTATCTATCGTTAAGCTGTATAAAAGCATCTGGTTTAATCTTTTGCCTAAGCTGTGAAAAGGCTTGTTTTGTCATGCTGTTTTCTCCACCTAGAAATTCAAACCAATCATCTATCTCAATTTGCAGTGTTTTTCTTAATCCTTTTAAAATGAAATATATTGCATCCTTAAAGCTCATTTTAGCGGTCCTTTAGATGAATTTCCTACAAGCAGCCAACCAGCCAGTAAAGCTGTAAATGGAGCGACAAGCACTACTCCAAGGCTGCCTACAAGTGTGTGTAGAACTTCCGCAGCAATGTAAGTCAAATTCAAAATGTTTATGACTGGAGTTCCTTGCGCTAAAAATACCATCATTAATGCTGTAAATGATCCTGAGTAAGCTAACAGTAATGTTGTTGTCATCGTTCCCACCACCGCCCGGCCTACGTTCATGCCTGATGCAATGGCTTCTTTGCGGGTAATGTCTGGTTTTTTTTCTACTAACTCTGCAACCGATACCGCAATATCCACCGCCACATCCATCATTGCGCCTGAGGAGGCCAAGAATATTCCAGCTAAAAATACTTTTGTCAGGTCGATTTGACTAAAACCGACATGGAGCAGAGTCTCCGCATAGGGAACCACCGCACCGTGTACTTTGAACAGTTTCCCGAAGACAACTGCCATAATGCACGCCCCAATTGCGCCGCTCATCGTACCAAGAAAAGCGGCAAGCCCTTTCCTCGTAATCCCGGTAACAAGAAAGGTAACGCAGGCAACGATTGCGCACACAGCTAAGAGAGAAATGATGATTGGGTCCCAGCCTTTCAAAAACAGTGGCCAAAGCACTTTCCATAGTACTAAAATCGTAAAAACAAATGATAAGAGGGCTTTCACACCCGTCCACCTGGCATACCAAAACAGGAAAAGCGCAAACAGACCAAACAAAACCGCCTCGACATCAAGACGGTAATGGTCAATAAGATTGGCAACTTCGATGCGCCCTTGTTGACCTTTTATTACCACTAAAGCAGTATCGCCGGCTTGAAAAATCTTATCAAGTTCAAGTTTCCCCAGCAAAGGATTGGTGGTTTCGATTTGTTGACCTTGAAACGGCCCGTTAACCACTTCTAGCTTTACTACCTGTACTCCGGTTTTGACTACACCTCGCTGGTGGACATTTGCATTATCAATCAACAGTACTTTTGCTTTGCTGCGGACGTAGCCATCATCTTGATCTGGAAAGCCTGTGGGAAGAAAGTACAGGAAGATAGAAAGGAGTAAGACCAATAAAACAAAGGTTTTATCTCGCCGAGTTTGATGTAACATGCTAAGTTTTCCTTTCTGGCCTATATAAAGATATAGAGTAGGAGAATTCTCCCACTCTATATTAGCAAGTTGTGAGATATGCTAATGACTCTATTGCTGGAATTTTACATCCATAATGCTCATCATTTTTTTCGCGACATCGGTATTGTCATAGTACCCCTGGAAGATTTCACCACCAATACCTTGAGCGAATACAGGAACTGCTACCCCGGTATGAGCGTAAGTTGTCCAGCCGATGCCGGCTTTTTGGTTCAGAATATGGGTTACTGTCATGGAAAATGGCTCATAGCCACCATACAGGAGATAGGTTTGTTCATCTTTGGCGCGCTTTTTCGGGTCCAGCATACTTTGGGCAAGAGCCTCAGACAAACGTTGTTTATCATACGCGGTTAATTCGGTTAGGCCGAAGTTATTAGCAAGACTTGGCAGCCAATCTTGCAAGTTTCCGCCGGTTTCACCAACAGTTGTGCGATAAGCTTTAACTTGCTTATCAAATTCTTCGAAAGATAGGGTTTGTTTGCTGATTTTACTAACGAAAGTTTCATACTTGGTACCGGAAAAACCTATAGACATACCGCCGGTCTCATGGTCACCGGTAACAACAATAAGGGTCTCATTAGGATGCTTGGCGTAAAATTTGAGTGCCTCGGCAATGGCATTATCAAATGCCATTACATCACGGACGGTTGTTGCCGCGTCATTTGCATGGCAAGCCCAGTCGACTTTACCGCCTTCGACCATCATAAAGAAGCCATTGGGATTGTCAAGCAATTCGATACCTTTGCTGGTAAAGTCGGCAAGCGACAATTGGTTGGTGCGGTCAATTTCATATTGCATAGCCTCATCTTTTGCGAGACCGGGCTGAATAGCAATTACTTTACCGTCTTTTTTGCTGAGGCTCATAATTTCGTCCTGACTGTTAACTACTTTATAGCCTTTTTGCTTGGCAATCTCTAAAGCGTCCGGACGATCTTTCTTCTTACCGGTAGGCGCTAACAGGCCGCCACCAGCAAAATAGTCGAAACCGCTATCGCTGATAGCCAGAGCAATTTCGTAGAAGTTATTGCGGCTAGGCTCATGGGCATAGAATACGGCGGGAGTTGCATGGTCGATAGACACACTGGAAACAATGCCGACTTTCATGCCTTTTTCTTTGGCCATTTCAGCCATGGATTTGTACTTGATTTTATTTGTCGGGTCTACAGCTAAAACATCGTTAGCCGTTTTGTGCCCGGATGCCAGAGCGGTGCCGGCAGCTGCAGAATCAGTGATGAAGCTATTGGTCGCGTGCGTTGTCTGCATTCCTTGATAAGGGAAAACAGTAAAATTCAGTTTATCCTTGTACATTGGTTCGCTGCTGTTAAGAGTGCCTTTAAAAATTTCAGTAGAATTAATTTGTGGCATGGCCATACCATCACCGATGAAATAAAAGACGTACTTTGCTTTCTTCCCGTAATAACCATTTTCTTCTCCCGCAATAGCTACTGGCTGCTGCGGAACGGCAGCAGTTAGCATTGCGACAATGAAAGCGCCAACAACCGCGGCCATTAAAAACCAATTTTTCTTACTGATCAATAATAACGCCTCCTTAATAAATTGAGTATGTACAATATTATTATGAAGGGTAGAGTTAAATTAATTGTTAACATACTGTTAATTTTGGCTTAATTTGGTAACAGGTGCATTAGAAAAGTGAGTAGTTATACTGAATACATAGAAGACCCACAGGTAACAGACAGAATGGTAGATAGATCATTTTTGCTGGGCTTTTTGGCCAATGATCTTAGCAGTGCTCAGAAGCGATACCGGGAATACATAGGGCTGTCTGAATTGCAGCAACCACCATGTCATTACAGATTATCGTGGTACGATTAGCTCAATAGTTGGGGTTGAACGCAAAAAGATGTCGCTGGAAGAATGCAGAGCCTTTGTTGCAAAGCACATTCACCAAATACATCACGAGCAGACCGGAGGAAGGGGAAAGGAAAACTCTGAGAGAAATCGATTAGTAAAAGAACTCCGGTGTAACTCCAATTTATCTTTGAAAGAAATCGGGAAGTTAGTAGAGTTGGGTGAATCCAGAGTTAGCCGGATAATAAAATCGGCAGAAAAGTAGCAAGCAAGAACCGTCACGGGCAATACGGGCAATATTCAATGTAACAGTATTTATTGTATTTTTGGCTTTTAAAATTGGGAGGTAAGATTGAAAAATGCTCTCCTGATTTAACATCATGGAGAGCATTTTTCGCAGGATAAGACAAGCTGCCGTAATGCCTACTGAATTGCCTGCGGAAAGGAAAAAACATTCATTGGATCGTACTGTCTGCCAATTTGCTGAAGCCTGCACGCATTTCCGCCATAGTATTCTTCTTCATAGTTTGCTAAGCAGTTGTAAGGAAAATTGATATAAGAACCCACCGTGAGTTGTTTTAAACACTGAAATCTTTCATTTAGCCAGCATCTGTTGACAGATGCATATCTGTCCTCCTCCCACACGGACTGAACTCCCATGATATAAGCAGCATCTCTGTAATAAAAAGCCGTACACTTTTTGTCAATTTCATTGATTTTCCCTCCGAGTGCGTAAACACTCACTGCGGTATAAACTGAGCCATCTGCTCTCTGACGGATCAATTCAACTATCGCTTCTATTTCTTCCATACTGTATTTCCTGTTTACAAATCTGCCGGTAGATTGAAACTTCTCCGAATCGGGATATGCATCCTGAATCTTCTGCACGGCTTCAAGAAATGTCACTTCCTGAAGGCTCAAGGTTGCACCGCCCAGTTCAAAGGGCTTCAGGATTTGAGCAGCTTCTGCGGCAGAACCGTAGAACAGGCCTTTCCCGTAAATGCCCATGCCATCTTCGGCAGAATTATACATGCTCACATTAATCGTCATCCTTTGATCCAAACTGACCAGCCATTCCTGCCAGATATCCAAAAAACACGCCATTGTAGCTGGGGCAGCATTCAAATACTCCAGTTCAACGAGCGTCACCCGTGTAACTTTAGGCGGCAGTTGAAACGTCATGGAGGTCACTACGCCAAAATTGCCCCCGCCTGCCCCTCTGCAAGCCCAAAATAGGTCGGGATTATAGTTATCATCAGCCTTGCAAAGGTTTCCCTGATAATCAACCATTTCTAATGCTGTCAGGCTATCGCATCCCAGTCCCATATACCGGCTGGAATATCCCCATCCGCCGCCCAGAGTGTATCCGGCAACTCCAACAGTAGGGCAGGTTCCTCCGGGGAAAGGATATCCTCTTGCGCCTAAATAATCGTAAATTTCACGATTTTTGATACCACTCTGCACAAAAACAGAGCCGTTGGACTCATCAAGTTCGATTCGTTTCATATAACTGACATCTATGACCAGAACGCCAGTGCCAACCGAATATCCCTGATAGTGGTGTCCCCTGGATCGGATTCGAATTCCGATGCCATGGCGTCTTGCCCAACAAATTGCATTCTGAATATCTTTAACAGCGTAACAATAAACAATTATAATGGGGAATTTTTGAATAGCTCTGTTCCATTCCTGCCTTGCTTGCTCATATTCTTTACTATAAGGAGTAACAACCTTACCGGTTAAACCATCTAAGCTTAATTTCATTTCCATCACCAACTACTCTAAAAATTCTACTGAATGCTATATAATATGACTGTTCCGCATTTTGTTACATACGAATAAATACTCTATCCAATACTTGGGTAAGGGCGGTGGAAATAAGCTGCAATTCGTGATAAGCAAGGACTTAGATTGAAGAGTTGACTTATTTTAATCTCGGCATATATAGCAAGCAAGAACCGTCCCTGGCAATACGTGCGTCAGTTTTTGTGCCTGCATTCACCGGGACTTCCTTCGTCCTTTTGAGAATTTAACTGAATCGACTTTTTATAAGAGAATTTTTGAGTAGCTTCGCTGGAGTTTTGGCAATATGGTATAATTTACAAGAAACTTCAAAAAAGTGCAGTACGGTTAATATGAAAAGGGAGAGTGCGGATATGTTTGCGATTTTTACAACTATTGCCGGAAAAACTAGCAAGAGAGCATATGTTACTTTATTGTTATTATTGGCAATTGTTTCTTTTACGACTGTAGTCGGTAATAATGCCGAAGCAAGTTCAGCTGACGCCGATAAGCTCTACATTATCAAACAAGATGACAAATACGGATATATTGACAGGGATGGAAATGTTGTCATTAAGCCAATTTATCTAAACGCCAAGGATTTTGCAGAAGGTGTGGCGCCTGTGAAGATCCAGGAGGGTACCTGGAGCATTCTCAATACAAAAGGGGAAATAATTGGCACCTGGAAATATGTAGACGAAATTAATGCATTCTCGGAAGGTTTAGCTGTGGTGAGAAAGGGAGCAAAATATGGATATATAAATAAAAAGCAACTGGTAATTCCGGTTAAATTCGATAATGCTTACGGGTTTTCTGAAGGCATGGCGGTTGTTGCAATACGGGAAGGAAATACTTTGGCGGAGAGATTGAATGCAAAATACGGCTATATTGATAAAAACGGAAATGTAGTAATTGATTTTCAATACCGGGCCGCAGGAAACTTCAAGGAAGGGGTCGCGCCTGTTTCTTCTACAACCGGCTTTGGCTGGGGCTACATAGATAAAACCGGTCAATATGTGATTGAACCCAATTACTTCGCGGCTAAAGAATTTTCGGAGGGGCTTGCTCCAGTCTCAGTGGGGCCGGGAAAGACTGGTTTCATTAGTCATGAAGGAAAGTTCGTTATTCCTCCCCAATATAGTTGGGCGAGTGGTTTCTCGGAAGGAATTGCCTGTGTGAAAAGCGGGGAAAAAATAGAAATTAATTCTTCCCATATTAAAGTAGTCGAAATAGGGAAATATGGCTATATTGACAAAGCGGGAGAATTTGTTATTAAGCCAATCTTTAATTATGCGGAGAGTTTTAGAGGCGATTTAGCGCGTGTCTATGATCAGACATTAGGATTTGGAGATGACAAATACCAGGGAATCAGTTTCGGTTATATTGATAAAAACGGAAAGATCAAGTGGCAATTGACGCGGTAGGGTGGTCAACAAATGACTCAAGAGCCGTCCCCGTGAGTCCATAAAAAGAAACCAGGACCGCATTTCAATGTGCAGACCTGATTTCTTTTAAAAATTGTTAAACATTAATACGATTAATGTTTTAATACACTTAATACTAAGCCAGCTAGGCCTATTGCAATAATAATTGACCAGTAAAATCGAGTGTTTATTTTTTCGATTATATCAAGAGAACTTCTCTTGTCATCTGTAGATCGTGTAAGTTCTGAATCCAGTCTTGTTTCTATAGACTTTGTAGTACTGCTTAATGCAGCCACCTCTTCTGTTAACGTATCAACTTTTCTGTCTAGATTTACAAGCATTGTTGATAATACAATTTGCGTTGTCTGATTTTCTTTCAGAAGGGCGGAATAAACGTCATTCAACTTATACGAAACATCGGGATCTGTTGACTTTTCATAGAAATGTCTTGTTGCTGTCTCCATCCAATCACCTGCCTACATAAAGTTCTACTGTAATATATGAGCAATTATGTTAAGGGGTGAAAGAGTAAGGGTCGTATATAGCAAGCAAGAACCGTCCCAGGCAACTAAACTGCATGAACAGCTCATCCGGTCTCACCAGACAGGCCTTTGACCGCCTGAGCGAAAAGGTATTGAAAAACATAGAAACATTTTTAAAACTAGTCGACTGAAAAGAACCGTACTTTTAGAGTCATTTCTGCTAGAAAACAAAAAAAGGAATTAGGAGCCTCTCCTTTTGCTATTTGGCTTTTAATTCCAATTGGAGGCTAATAATCCTGATTTTTACAGTTTGCGCTACATCCTACCTGGTAGTATACTGACTGCGGGAGGTGGCAGTATGCTTCAAAATCAGGAGGTGGCTGTCGGTCTCACTCACTTAGCCGATTCACTCTGTGAAAAGTGCCCGATGAGCGAGGCATGTGGCGATGCGCCGGTATGCGGTGATGTACGATTATTAAAACAGGCGGTGGCACTGCTAAGTAATAATGATTAGGTTTTTGCACCTGTTGAGGTGCTTTTTTCTTGGCTTAGCGACGTGTTAAGGGGACGGGGGTGCTAACAAGAACAGATTGATATTATGCGTAACCAGTCAGGCGACGTATTGGATTGGTATGATCAATTTCAATTGAAGGTTTACCATCCATGGGCTTTTGAGGCGTATATTGATCTTAAAATAAAGTGTGAATAACTTACAGTCGAAAATCCTGCAATTTATTGAAATATTGCAGGATTTTTGTGTTTTTTTGGGAATGTATTGGATATAGTGCGCAGTGGGGGCTTGTGAAATCATTAAAAAGCTTCCCTGAAATATTGATTTTTCGTAGAACTTTCTTGATGAAAATGCTGGAGGTTTTTGCTATGGCTATGCCAACATATAAAGACATTATGCTGCCTTTTTTACAGCGCTTGGCCGATGGTAAGGTACATTCGCTAAAAGAGCTTCACCAGGTATTAGCAGACGAAATGCAACTGGATGAGGAGGAACGAACCCGGCAATTGCCGTCTGGTTCGCAATCTATCTTTTATAATCGTCTTGGTTGGGCGAGAACGTATTTAAAGAAAGCGTTGCTCATTGAAGCGATAGCATCCGGACAGTTTCGGATCACAGAACGGGGGCGGACCTTGCTGTTGCAAAAACCTCCTCGGATTGATAAATATTTATTGAGCCAGTTTACTGAGTTTCGGGAATTTAAGCAACAAGCTAGGCCTAAGGATGATCTTGCGGTACCCGTGGATGAGAGTAATGAAAATGACAAAACACCACGGGAAATGCTTCATAACTATTATCAGGAACTGAGAACCGCTTTAGCCGATGAACTATTACAACAAATTGCCGATCAGTCACCGAAATTTTTCGAGCACTTAGTCCTAGATTTGCTACTCAAAATGGGCTACGGCGGTTCACGGGAAGATGCTGCCCAGGTAGTCGGCAAGTCTGGTGATGAAGGGATCGATGGAATTATAAAAGAAGATCGCTTAGGCCTAGACGTCATTTATGTGCAGGCTAAACGGTGGAAGAATTCTGTCGGGAGCCCCGATATTCAAGGATTTATCGGTGCGTTGCAACTGAAGGGTGCCCATAAAGGAATCTTTATTACCACTTCAAATTTTACTGCGGCAGCTCGCGATGTAGCTAGCAGAATAGGTAACCGGATTGTATTAATGGACGGAATTCAGTTGGCGCAACTGATGATTGACTATGGGGTGGGCGTGGCAACTGAGACTACATACGAGATTAAACGGATCGATTCGGATTATTTTGTGGAAGGGTAGAAGGTATAGACAACAATCAAGTCTATCAGGATTTGGCTTGAATTTTAGAGTTGGTAGTATAGAGCCTATGGGGTCAGAAATTGACTTATTGACGAATATTCATTAATTTGAGCGAGAAACTGGATAAGTCAATAAAATCAAATAAGCCAAGCCTGACCCCTGAATTCCTGACCCCTGAATTCCCTGGCGGTCAATTTAAAGAGGATAGCAGGCCTGCTATCCTCTTAATCAAGCGTGTTTTATGATATTTTAACCAATGTTATTTTAAAACGCTGTTCCAATCCTACAGCAGTGTGGATAAGTCTTTAGAAATAGGATTTAATCAGTGGTTTCGGACCGTCCGTGATTGTCTTCCTGATTGTCTTCTTAACGTTGTTGCAAAAGCATGGGAAACAGTAGAACCGTCCCGTTGTATCCTAGTGGCTATGAGCTAGCGGACAAGCTGGCGGGAGAAGTATTAAAACAAGCATAAGGTAAAATGTTGACCTATAGGAAAAACCCTGAAAAAACTATATTTCTGAGTTTTTTAAGAAGAAAGTAGGGAGCACAAGGGTTTTTGAAAAAGATACCAATTGTCCGTGATTTTGGGTATAATATAAGGAGTAGAATACCTTGGAGGTGTAAGCAGTGACATTAGCAGATAAACTGTTACAGGACTTTAAGGAATTGCCTGACGAAAAAAAACGTCAAGTCATTGATTTTGTAGAGTTTTTACGTGCCAAGCAGCAGCAAGAATTAGAACAAATGATGGACTCTGTAATTGCCGAAAACAAAGAGGCTTTTCTAGAGTTGGCTAAGTAATGCGTACACTATCATTATCAGATATAATTCTATTGCACCGTAAGCTTATAGACCAAACTGGTGGTGCTCATGGCGTAAGGGATATGGGCTTACTTGAGAGTGCTTTGAACCGTGCACATGCCAGCTTTGACGGTGAAGATTTTTATACTACAGTTGAGTCCAAAATTGCAGCTATTACTTATGGGCTTGTTAATAATCATAGCTTTATTGATGGCAACAAGCGGATTGGTATTGCCGCTATGCTGCTGTTGTTACGCATTAATGGCTATTGTTTGAACTATAGTCAAGATGAATTGATATGGCTAGGGCTGGGTATTGCCGCTGGGTCTCTAAGTGAGACTGAGATAATTCAATGGATTCGACGGCATCAAGTAGTTTAGGTGTAGGGCGAGGCGAATGCCATTTATGAAACTCAAAGGCTTTCCGTACTACTTATAACTATACGATAACGTCTGAACAGCAGTTGTTACAACTCTAATAGTGGCTCTGTAAATGGCAAAACAAAATGCATCCCTTATATTTTTTTTGGATGCCATTACTAATAGCAAAATCAAAATCCAGCAATTTATTGAAATATTGCAGGATTTTTTTTGTTTTTTGGAATGAATTGGATATACTGCGCAGCAGGAGAACGAACCAAGTTCTGCGTGACGAAGAAGGCCTTGCCGCCTCGGACGGGGCAGGGGGTCAGGAACCCTGTCCCTAAAAGCACGATTTATATGTAAGTCTTCTTGATGTTCACAGTCACCTAATTAATAGCCGGATAAAGCTATCAGTTCCGGTCTTTGAAAGTTACAATTTCACGACAAGCAGTGTTTTATGCTCTTTTAATATTAACCAATAAATTGTGCGGTATCAGCTACCTGCCATACACCCTTTATTCGCCCATCACCATTAATCTTCCATGTGTGAGAAAAACGCACAAACTTAGTGGAATTATCTTTATTGCTTTTAAATGTGTAGAATCCCAAAACAGTAACTACATCCCCTCCGTCAATGAAAGTTTCTGGCATAGCGCCAAAACTGTTAAATTGGTTGCGAAGTTTTGAATAAAAAGATCCAAATATTTCAGCCATTCCGTTATAAACTCCACCATAGGGAAATCCAGGGGATACATTCCAGACCGGATCATCCGCAAGTATTTTAGCAATAGCCTCTTTATCACTCGCTTTTAAAGCCTTATAAAGATTTTTTACTTGCTTCACAATTTGCGTGTCCTTTTCACAATGATCGAAAAAGATACAAGTTTCCATGATAATCCTCCATAGCCATAATCTATATATTTGTTGCAGCAAAAACAATTATTTATGATAAATTTTTGCCGCATTCTTATTATTATCTATTTTATTATTTCCTTCAAATCATATTTGTCATAAAATTAATCTATATAATGAATAAATAACAGAGGTCTATTATGGATATTGAGCAATTAAAAAACTTCTTAATTCTAGCAAAACTTCTCCATTTTTCTAAAGCAGCAGAAGAAATTTGCTTATCACAATCTTCTCTTTCCAAACAAATTGATAAGCTCGAACAAGAGTGTAATGTAAAGTTTTTTGATAGAACAACTCGCATCGTCAGGTTAACGCCAGCAGGAAAAGAATTTTGCAAATATGCAAAGAATATCGTTGATGAGGTAGATAAAGCAAAAAAACAGATGCGAGAATACACAGAAATGGAGCAAGGAATTATTGTTCTTGGCTCATTTCCCATAATTAGTCACCTTGGATTAACTTCACTCATTGCAGACTTTCACAAAGCTTATCCTAATATTGAACTAAAGTTAAGAGAAGCGGAGAGCAAAACATTATTACAGTTAGGCAAAGACAGAGAAGTAGATGCAGCATTCATCCCTATCGGAAACCACACTGATGATGATTCTTTTTTTGATTTTTATCCGTTAATAGAAGACAAGTTGATGCTAATGACCTGTAAATTTCATCCGTTGGGAAATAGCCATGTAATAAGCCTCTCTGAAGCGTCGCAAGAAAAATTTATCTTTATGACACGTAATACTTTCGCCCATGATATTTGCATTAGTGCCTGCAAGAGTGCTGGGTTTGAACCTAAAATAGTTCATGAAAGCAATAACTGGGATATGATTTCCGGATTAGTTGGAGCTGACTTAGGCATTTCGTTAGTAACATCACAGGTCGCAAATGCTATTTCAGAACGCCATAATACAGAATTTATTCGACTAAAAGAAAACGTCAATGTTACTATAGCATTAGCCATACCGAAAGACGTTAATACTGTACGAAGTGTAAATGCGTTTAAAAATTTCGTATTGGACTGGACAAAATTGGCGCACACACAGCGTGGCACAGGTTTGGCCTAACTGTATTAGTAACTGTTAATACGTTAAACAATGTGTGTAAGTAGAAGTAACCGTTTTATTAGAGTGAGTTCTCTTTAATCCTGGTGCGTAGCTGCTTAATTCATTTAACTGTCAGGCTTTTTTTATGGCTAAATTTTACATTTATTTTTCAGTACATGACACGGATGCTACTACTACCCCATATAAAAGGGGCTGTCGCACTAAAAAATGGAACCTATAGAATGGACACTTAATAAAAAGAGTCTATGCTATAAGTTCTTTTTTTATATAATGTATAAAGATGGAGGGCTGCCATATTGAAGATTGCAATAGCTCCAAGATTATAAATTAGATAAATTAAAAATTGATATTTTAGGGGTGAGAGACGTGAAGATAAGAGAAGAGTACACCTGCCCATTAGAACTTGCACATGACATTACGAGGGGTAAATGGAAACCAATTATATTATGGCAGTTGCGGCTAGGTAATACATCACTTACAAACCTTGAAAGGAATATACAAAGTATTAATCAAAAAATGCTTATAGAACAATTAAAAGAACTTATGGAATTTGGGATGATAGACAAAAGAGTTTTTGAGGGTTACCCGCTAAAAGTTGAATATTTTTTAACAGACCGTGGAAAAAGGATGATTGAAGCTATTACTATTCTCCAACATATAGGGATTGAGCTTATGCAAGAGAATGGAATGGAAGAGGCGTTAAGAGAAAAAGGTTTTATAGAATAATGGGGTAAGATACTTACAAAAAAGTGTGTAATTTACTGCCAAATAGTAAAATGTTAATCTTATCCTAGTAGAATGACGGCAAGTAATTGTACAAGGAGGATATTGACATGAGAGATGTAGAGAAAACAATAGGTAATTTAATTGACAAAGTTGATGTATCTTTTGTAGGCTCGATCGACAGTGAAGGATTCCCAAATCAGAAAGCAATGCTTCCACCGCGAAAAAGGGAAGGAATTAAGTTTATTTATTTCACTACTAATACTTCGTCTATGAGGGTGAGTCAGTATAAAGAAAACCCAAAAGCATGTGTATATTTCTGTGATAAACGTTTTTTTAAAGGTGTAATGCTTAAGGGAACTATGGAAGTACTTGAAGATAGCGATTCAAAAGAAATGATTTGGCGTGAGGGCGATACAATGTATTATCCTTTAGGTGTAACGGATCCCGACTATTGCGTTTTAAAATTTGCAGCACATAAAGGGCGTTTTTATAGTAATTATAGATCTGAGGATTTTGATGTATAACAATTGCAGCACCATCGGCTCCAGCGCCAGACCAACCCCGTCCCCGTGACAGCTCCCTGGCAGCTTAACACTGTCAAACTGGGGGTTGACTTCTACTTCAATAAAACGCGGGGACAGGTGTGCGCCACGAAAACGGATGGTGTGAAACACACCATCCGTTGAGCTTAGTTAGAGATGGAGGAGGGCCCTCCGAAGCCGCCATACAGGTGGACAAAATCCATGGTAGTGAGCGTTATGGAAAAGGTAAGACGAAGATCTTATCAGGTAAGTGCCAATGGAGACGAATAACACTGAACCGCTGAAGAAGTATCGAAACGTGCAAATGTCATCAAAACCGGGAGAACCTGTTGGCTCGGGATAAATTTGGAAGAAACCTGTTTACTGACCAGATGGTGGCCGGTATAAAGGCGGCGTGAACGTGGAGGGGTGTCAGAGGGACGGGGTTATTGACAGTTAATTCTAAAATAAAAACTTGTCAACAACTCCGTCCCCTCGACATCGCTTGACATCGTCCCCTTGACATCACCCGGATGTTGTACGATAGAGCGAACATCCGCTAACATGCAGCAGCAAAAGTTGACAAGAAGGGACTGTCCCTGATTGTCTTCTTAACGTTGTTGCTAAAGCATAGGAAACAGTAGAACCGTCCCGCTGTATCCTATGCAATGCAGGGGCTTAGCTCGGGGAATTTCTGTTAAAGCCTCCCTTAAAGACTAATTTTTTGTAGTAATCCTGACGAATTGCTGGAGTTTTTATTATGACTATGCCGACATATGAAATTAAAGAATCGATACAGATTATTTTGTGGAAGGGTAGAAGGCTTAGCCAGTAATAAAGTAGGCTTATGCTGACAACTGCATTTGGTCAAGGTAAAAGAATGTCAATAACCCCGTCCCCTGTAAGATGTAGTACAGAAGGGTTATCCATTCTGGGGCAGAAAAACTCCGAACAATCAGTTTTATGTATAATTAGGAAGAAGGATATGAATGTCCCTGTCCCAGGGAAGAATTTTTCTATACCCATGACATTAGACGATTCATCCATTTCCAAAGAATTTACGTTTTAGCTGGTTGGGAGCTTATTCCCGCTTCACGTGCAAGGTTGTAATCTTTGATATTGGAATGGATAATCCTTCAATATATTTCTTGGAGGCCCGTTATGATAACTAATCGTCCAGTTATTGGTATTG
>NZ_FWXI01000035.1 GCF_900176355.1 Sporomusa malonica
CAAGCATCGCGGCGGCGGCAGGATTCAGTTCATAGATATAGCCCTGGTTATCCACCACCGCAAAACCATCGCCCATATTAGTAATCACGGTATCCTTGGCAATGGGTATAATGTTGAGGGTCCGCCAGTGGAGCAATGCCCAACACCAAATCAGAGCGGACAGTAAAAAGCCCACCGGCAATAGCATTGGGGCGTACACCCATTGACTGAAAAGGCCGGTGACTTGTCCGGAAAAACTAAAAAGCGGGCCAATCGCTATGATTACGGCCTGCCTGCGGCGTAACCCTGACGATTGTCTGATCCACTGAAGGTTAATATACCAACAGACCAGCGCCAGTAAATAATTATAGTCCAGCATCAGCCAGTGCAGTATTCCGCGCACCGTAAACCAGCCATGCCATTCGTTGGTAAAGATGATCAAGATAGTAACTGCCGGTGCAAAGATAATCGCCACCAGCCTGTGCCAGGTAAGCCAGCTCCCCCAGCCGGAAACTTGCAGGATAAACACAAACCAGCTCGGAACAAGAATATAGCCACTCAGAAATGCCAGTTTATTCCAGACAAGCTGCCAATGTAAGCTGGAGCTTACAGAAAACATCACAATACAGGTTAACCAAAGAACTCTGGCTCCCAAAGAAGCTATCAGGGGCAGGACACCTGGTGTTTTGCGATAATGGCACAGATATGCCGCCAATGCCACCAGTATTATAATTACAAACAGATGCAGTCCGATACCGGAAAGCCGGGGTAAAGCTATTTCCATTATGGAGTATCCTCCTGGAAAACAAGGTGTTTTATGTATGTTCTTGAAACATATTGTAATTCCTTCTTAGAAAATACAAGAAAACTAGGGCAGGAGGGAGCAATTAGCTGTTAACCGCTCACTTTTGAGTACCCTTCTAATAATTGGAGTCGTTCTCAGGGGCACGCCCACGGAACCCCTAGTATACCATTTAGTATGAAAAAAGAGCCTGAAGTCTCTAAGCTTTAATATCTATTGACCCAGCCTTCCGGTTTGCTCGGTTCTCGTTTTCATTAGTTAATTGCTGGTTTTTCAGCCGATTCTTTTTTCTTAGCTCGCTTTGGTCTGGAAGCGGTTTAAAGGAACGAATGGGAACTACCGGGGAGATTCTCTCTAGCCTCTCAACTGGCTGAATCGAAGTCGCTTTCCGCTCCATGGAATACCTCTCCTTTTTGTAAAAATTAACCCTTATACTGTTAGATCGTACAATCGCTAAATTTATTAAGCCCCCAGCATCGTGTCATCACACAAAAAGTGAGATTGCCGCAACTTGCGTGGCAATCTCACTTTTTCAACGTCCGGTTGCTTTCATATACAAGACTACAGGCAGCTAGTCAAGCGCATGCTTCCTCTGCGTAAACCAGGAAAAACAACTCCCCAGCAAAATAATTAACAAGCTTGCCGCCATGCCGGTGTATAGCGGATTGACAGAAAGCGCCAGTAGGGAATAGCCAGTAATAGCGAACAGCGTACTCAATACCATCGAGGAAATTGCCCATTTTTTCTTTAAAACTCCTGGCAAAAATACGGCCAGAGTTAACGGTAAAAATACGCCTGCACCACGCAAAGCCATTGATAAATAGTTCCAGCTCAACACAAATGACTGCAGGTTAGCCAGTGCTGTCAGCATGGCGCAAAACGCCACCATGACAATGGTTGTTCGATTAATCCAGAGTAAGTTGCGGCTGTCACTAACACCAAATACCCCATGAAAGATATCGCGTGCAACCATGGTGGCAATTCCCAGCAAAAGACCAGCAATCGAACCCACGACCGAGATTAAGAGTCCGGCAAGGCCAATACCACCAAGCCAGGCAGGCATATGATTTAGCATATACATTGGTAGTGCATCAATCGGCAAAATATCAGGATAGTTGACCCGCATGAACATGCCAACTGCCACAGACGGCAATCCTACCGGTATGGTTATCACCGCAGCCGTACACGTACCAATCAGGGCAGTCTGCGAATCACGCGCCGCAAATATTGCCTGGATATAAGTCTGGGTGCAGACAATACCGACAACAAGCGAGAACACATTACCAAGACCGCCCCACACATCAGCCCCAAACAGGCTAAACCACGTAGATGAGGGAAACGCCGTCTCCAGGCTGGGCAATTGCTGCAAAGACTGAAAAGCATACCAGCCTGCAGAAAATAGCGTTACATAGATGATCGCCACCTTCATTAGACCAGATAGGCCTGTTCCCTGCATACCACCCCAAAAAACATAAGCTGCAACCAGAAAAACGGTAACCACAGCCGCTTGCCATGACGCAAACCCAAAGAGCGTTGCTAACAAATGAATCCCCGACAAGCTACTTGCCACTATGCTGAAGAAAATCCCCACTGACGAAATAACACTGGTCAAAGGCCCCATCGGCCGGCCATAGTTCAAGACAAGATACTGAGAAATGGTTTCAAGCCCTGTATTGCGCAGCGGGCTTGCATAGAAAATCCCCATCACCAGAAAGCCAATACCAGACCCAAGTGTAAACCACCATGCTGATAACCCAGCTGAATACGCGAGCTGCGTTGTACCGATGGTAGCGGCACCACCAATGATTGTACCGGCAATCGTTCCCGAAACGATCGCTGCCCCTGCCGAACGTCCGCCGAGACTGAATGATTCTGCCGATTTTACCCGGCGCGCCGAATAGATGCCAATCGCAAAAACTATCATAAGTGTGGCCAAAAAGCCAATCAAATGTACCAAACTAAAATTCATAGTTGCCCCTCCGCAAAATACCGTTGACTAAAACTACAGTTCTTACGTATGATTGTAACAAGTCTATTACCATACGTAAAATACCGAATATAACCGCTTACTATATCATTTAGGTATTGCTGGAGGGTCTATCATGAACATCCAAGACATGGAGTACTTCCTGGCTATTGTCGAAGAGGGAAGTATAACCGCTGCCGCAAAACGCCTGCATATTGCGCAGCCACCGCTCAGCAGGCAAATGAAACAACTAGAAACCCAGCTTGGGGTTCAACTATTCGAACGCGGCAGGCGCAGAGTAAAAGTAACCGAAGCCGGTAATCTGCTGCGGCACCGGGCTGAACAAATACTGGAACTAACGACAAACACGATTAAAGAACTGAAAGAGTTCGAGACAGGGCTGCGTGGCACCCTGTCAATTGGCGCTGTTACCTCCTCCTGGGTCACACTTTTACCTGATCTAATCCGGGTATTCAGAGACCGCTACCCCCATGTGCTGTTTCGCTTACGGGAAGGAGAAAGCCGGCGCATCACAGAACTCCTCGACAAAGGCATTGTGGACATCGGCATGGTACGAGTTCCTTTTGATACCGAAATTTATGAGTCCATTGAACTACCGCACGAACCCCTGGTCATTGCTTTCAAAGCCGGGAATAGCAACAGCCTTGACGGTGACTCGCCTGAGATCAGCCTGGCAGAGTTGGCAGGTAAGCCACTAATGATTCATCGCAAATATGAAAAAATGCTGACAGAGCACTGCCAGCAAGCAGGTTTTGCGCCTGAGATTCTTTGCGAAAGTGATGATGTTCTGCCCCTGTTAGCTTGGGCAGCTGCCGATATCGGCATTGCCGTAGTCCCTCGCTCGGCAGTCAGTCTTGTTCCCAGCGCCAACCTAGTCACCAAAGCCATTGTTAATCCTGCGCTCGAAACAGCAGCCGCCCTTATCTGGGTTCGCAATCGCTTTCTCTCAACAACGGCGCGCCACTTTTTATCCTTGTTCGCTTCCATGAAGGTATGAAGTATAATAGGCAGCCGAGACGCCTCCCATCGGCTAAGTATTTATAATGCTTTTGACGCGCGCCACTTAATATAAAACCAGATAACTTATAGGATCAACAGCAGTGCCATTTACTCTGATTTCATAGTGAACATGTGGACCTGTACTTTTCCCGGTGCTGCCAAGATAAGCAATGACTTGACCTTTTCTTACACTTTGTCCGACTTTTACTACGATGCGAGAATTGTGCCCATAAATAGTTGAAACGTTATTGCCATGATCAATTTGAACAATGTTGCCATAGCCTTCAGACCATTCGCTTCGAACCACCTCACCATCAGCAGTAGCGACAATCGGTGTATCCAGATTGTTAGCAATATCAATTCCCGGATGTAATTCACTGCCACTGCCCCAAGGCGAATTACGCCAGCCATAAACAGAGGTCACCGCTCCGCTTACCGGCCAGATGGAAGGCTTAGTCGCCAATTTATCCTTGCTTCTGGCCATTGTTTCAATAGCTTGAACCTGTTCACCCTCACTAGGCTGGATAGGTTCAAACTCAGTTGGTGCGCCACCGCCCGCACTAAGTGCCTGGTAATGTTTCACTGAAATCCCCACAAAAACTATGCTAAGTAAGCACACTAGCGAAACAATCCATTTTGCAGAACTACTTTTCAACCGCCAATTGCCGACTTTCTGCTTAATATCCATTACATGTGGAATACGCATACCTGTATTGCCTCCCTTGCGATCCCTGTCTATCTACATTATAGCGGAAATTCCACTCTTTGCGTCAACACTTGACGCAAAGAGTGAAAAGTGAGAACATAGTAGCTGTTACCCTATCATTCTTGGAGGTGATCTATGTGAAAAAAATCCGACATAAATATCGCATGTTCACTGTACTATCCGCACTTTTATTTACATTAGCACTACTGTTAGCTACCGGTCATAACCTACTTCCAGTTTCACTTTGGAACCAGCACATTAGCCCTCGAACGCCGATAAGCATAACAGCAGTACCGGTGGGTGCTATAAATAAACCAATCCAGCTCGTTCGGACAGGTTCCGTAGAAAGCTCAACAGTTGTCCCTATAAATGCCGAATTTTCCGGTCAACTCAGTGAACTATACGTAACAGCAGGCCAAGCAGTCAAAGCCGGTCAGCCGCTACTTAAGCTCCAGGTAACTTCTGAACCAACGGTAAATCAAACTTCTCAGCAGGCGCAAGCCAATTATGATAATGCCTTAAAAGAATTTAACCGATATCAAAAATTGTTCGAAATCGGGGGTATTTCCAAACGGCAATTGGATAGTGCCACTACCCAGCTACAAGCAGCAAAAGATAGCTTGTCCAACACCCAGCAAACTATCTCCGCCGCTAACGCTACCATAAACGGCACCGCCACGATCACCGCACCGATCAACGGCATCGTGACCGGTCTATCTGTTGCTCCAGGGAAGACGGTGCAGGCCGGTCAGCAGCTGCTATCTTTAGGAAGTGGTCAAGAAGTTGAGGTTGTCGTCCGTCTTGACCAAAATGATTTGTATCTGGTCCATTTAGGCACGCCAGCTGCGTTAGAAGCAGCGCAACAAACTATAGTAGGTCAGGTTTCTAGCATCTATCCCCAGATAGATGCTAGCCAGAGCCCTTCCTTTCTTGCCCATATCAAACTCATTACTAATCCAGCCGGGTTACTAAAGTCTGGTATGTCCATTAATGTTCACATCGATACAGGTACATCTGCCATGGTTCCTGCAGTCCCCTCAGCATCAATATCCCAAGACAATCAGGGTCGGGCTTTTATCTACCTCGCAACCAATGGTAAAGCAATGCTCCATCAAATAACAACCGGGGAAGCCATTGGCGATTTGACAGAAATCACCTCTAACCTCCCTCAGCAAAGTATGGTCATCACAAATAACACAAAAGACTTGAGAAATGGCGATGCTATCACAGTGGTGCAGTAAAGCAATTCTCTCCCTTGTAAAATGCGTATATCCAAGCATTAGACTTATATTAATATAAACAATGGAAAGAATAGTTACTGACACATTGACGAAATGGCAGGGTTCTAAATGAGTAAAAATCAAAATCCACGCCACCCAAAAGGGACCTTAACTACGCTTGGAGCAGTAGGAACGCATCTGCGAAATCCTTGGGTGTCTGCGTGGTGGTCTGCCGCCCTTCCAGGTTTTGGTCATTTACTGATAAGTAATCATTTTAAAGGCTTTGTTCTAATGCTATGGGAGTTTATCGTTAATAGGCAGGCCCACATTAACTCAGCAATACTCCTTTCATTTACAGGGAGATTTCAAGAGGCTAGAGAAATTGTGGACCATAGGTGGCTACTCCTTTATGCGGCAGTTTATGTATATGCAATATGGGACAGCTATTCCGAGACTATAGAACAAAATAAGTATTATATTTTAGCTGAGCGTGAGGATTCCCCGATTGTCCCTGCTAAATTTACTGCTTTGGAAGTCGGCTATGCTAAGAAACGCAAACCATTGCTTGC
The DNA here is from genome assembly GCF_900176355.1 of Sporomusa malonica. Classification (GTDB taxonomy): domain Bacteria; phylum Bacillota; class Negativicutes; order Sporomusales; family Sporomusaceae; genus Sporomusa; species Sporomusa malonica. The sequence continues at coordinate 6,263 of NZ_FWXI01000035.1, forward strand.
CATCATGTGGTCACTATTAACTCCAGGCTTGGGTCATCTTTACACTAAGAAAATAGCTGAGGGGTTTGTTATTTTGACCTGGACGATAGTATTTGCCTATTTGTCACACGTTTGCGAAGCAATTGAGTTTTCTTTATTCGGTGATTTTGATAAGGCCAGGTCAGTTGTTGATTATGATTGGTTATTATTTATACCATCCATATATGGTTATTCAGCTTACGCCTCATATGCAGGGCTGGTAGAACTGAACAAGTATTACGAGGCCGAACAGGCCCGATATTTAAAACAGAATTATATGGATTCAGAGTATACCATGCCTATGTAATGGTTTGGGAGGATCAATGTATATCTTCGCTTCATTCGAGCAGAGCGCTCTATTAGAAATTGCGATATCTGATTTGACAAGACTGGGGCTTACAGAAAAACACATTTTAGCTGTACCATTGCAAAAAACCACACGGCAAGTTACAGTATTTGACAAGGTATACCGAGCCGATGGCTTTAGTGTCCTTGACGGAGCGGCCTTACTGGGCACAGTAGGTATGCTGCTTGGAGTAGTTTATGGATCTGTGTATTATTTGGGGCCGATTATCTGTGGTTTATTAGGGCTGCTTTCAGGAGCTGTTATTGGTCTGGCTGTGGACTGGGTTATAACAACAAGAAATATTAAGTCTGAGGAACGGAGCAATCCAATACCGGTAATGCTTATGGTCCGCTGTGAAGTGGCACAAGCCGAAGCAGTTGAAAAAATTCTCGAGGAGCATCAAGCCTTAGGTCTTGCAAGGCACTCCAATGAGGCGTTAACCCCATCCCCTAATGTCAAGGATCTAGGAAAACAAAAGTGAGATTGCTGCAACTTGCGCAGCAATCTCACTTTTTTCAACTGTTATAAGCTTAACTTGCTCTTAATACGCTCGATGGCTTCCTTAGTGCTCTCCTGGCTGCCGAATGCGGTAAGCCGGAAGTAACCTTCACCAGCCGGACCGAAGCCGGCACCTGGGGTGCCGACAATATGGGCATCTGTTAACAGTTTGTCAAAGAAGGACCAGGAATCATAGCCTTGTGGTGTTTTAAGCCAGATATAAGGTGCGTTGACACCGCCGAAAACGTCCAGACCAATGCTCTTTAGGCCTTCGCGGATGGTCTTGGCGTTGGCCATATAGTAGTTAATCAGATCTTTGATCTGTTGCTGGCCTTCCGTAGTGTATACCGCCTCAGCGCCTTTTTGAATAATGTAGGGTACGCCATTAAACTTGGTAGTTTGACGGCGATTCCACAGTTTGTTTAAAGGATATTGGCTACCGTCAGCCGTGTAGGCCATGACCGATTTCGGCACTACCGTAAAGGCGCAGCGAGTGCCGGTAAAGCCTGCGTTCTTCGAGAAGGTTCTAAACTCGATAGCCACATCTTTAGCGCCTTCAATTTCATAAATACTGTGTGGAATGCCTGGTTCCTGAATGTAGGCTTCATAGGCGGCATCATACAGGATGATTGAGCCGTTGGCTTTAGCATAATCAACCCATTTTTTCAGTTCTTGCTTCGACAGCGTTGTGCCTGTCGGGTTGTTAGGATAGCACAGGTAGATGATATCTGCCTTTTCCTCAGGCAAGGCCGGAATGAAGTTATTTTCAGCATTGCAAGTCAGGTAGGTTACACCGGCAAACTTACCGCCGCTGACCTGACCAGTACGGCCAGCCATGACATTAGTGTCAAGATACACCGGGTACACCGGGTCGGTGATAGCTACTTTGTTGTCCACACCGAAGATTTCCTGGATATTGCCAACATCGCTTTTGGAGCCGTCGCTTACAAAAACTTCATCAACATCCAGTTTTACGCCCAGTGTCTCATAATCAGTTTTAATGATTTTTTCAATTAAGAAGGCATAGCCTTGCTCAGGGCCATAGCCACGGAAGGTCTTGGCATCAGCCATTTCATCGACAGCCGCATGCAACCCTTTGATTACGGCCTCAGGCAAAGGTTTAGTTACATCCCCGATACCAAGTCTGATGATATTGGCGCTGGGATTATCGTCTTTAAATTTGGTTACACGTTTTGCTATTTCAGCAAATAAATAGCTTCCAGGCAATTTTAGATAGTTTTCGTTAATTAAAGCCATGCTTTGAGACGCCTCCTGGTTTCAATAATTTGTCAGATTTTTAATTGTTCCCCAAAATTCCAGGGTCAATGCAGTAGTACCATGCGTCACCTAAAGACATGGCTTATTTTGCAGTCTTTTTCCGTACTGCGGCGTTGTCGTCGCCTTACATATGTCCGATATGCGCGGCTCCTCCGCCTTGCAGTGCGAAAAGATCCTTGCAAACTAATCTCATGTTTTAAGCGACGCATGGTACTAGCAGTTACTCGCTGATATTTGGTATTATATTCTGCTACATGTATATTTTTCCTTCATGGCTAAGCAAAAAAATCGTTGCTGCCCCGCAATCTTCCCGGTGGCAGCAACAATTATTAGCGCAACATCGCAAGCCCTATCGTTAGCACCAGCATGAGCACCATGGCAGCATAGTCATTCGTACTCAGCCCAACATCGGCAGTAAACTGCCGCCGGCCCCGGCTGCCAAACCCTCTGAGTTCAAGGCTCATAGCCATGGTCTCTGAACGGGACACCGCCCGCAGGACAAGTGGCTCAACAATGGCGACATAGTCCATCAGCCGTTTAAGCGGGCTGCCGCGAAAAACGTAACCTCTGCAGGCTTGAGCCTCGCGGACGGCCTGGCTTTCTTCAAGAAAATCCGGGACAAACCGCAAGGCCGAAGTAAACATAAATGCATATTCATAAGGAATCCGGCACTGGCTAACCAAGGCTGCCGTCAAATCCTGCAGGCGGGTGGTAGCTAATAAAAATATGAAAATCAACGACATAGCCAGCATTTTTAACCCTGTCATCACCGAAAACTCTACCGTACTGCCAAACACATACTGAAGTGCGGCTAACATCACGGCAAACATGGCCAAGCCGAAGGCCCCTTTAAAGTGCTTGGCTGACGGACGATAGAGCACAAGCAAGAGCAGTTGCCCTCCAACCAAGGCCGCCTGGCCTGTCACGGTGGGGATGAGCAGCGCCCATACCGACACAGCCGCTGTTAAAATTAGTTTGGTAAGCGGTGCAAACTTAGGCATTAATGTTCCCTCCTTCGTTTGATCGCCGAACCAAGCAGTTCCACTAAGTCAGCCGCACAATTTGCCTCAACGCCGGTAAGCTGCTGGCTGAGAGATAAAACCGCGGGTGGCATTAGGCCCCACGCCCCAATATCCTGACTGCCGTCAAACAGACCCGCTGGTATGCCATCAAATACTTTATGTCCTTGTTCCAGTACGACAACCCGTGCGGCATACTGGGCAATAAGTTCCATATCATGGGTAACCAGGATAATTGTAATCCCTTGTTGATTCAGATCGGTTAAGAGTTCCATCAGGGTTTGAGCTTCCCAGGGGTCCTGGCCGCTTGTCGGCTCATCCAGGATTAGTACTTGCGGTTTCATGGCAATGGCTGAGGCAATTGCCACTTTCTGTTTTTGGCCCCGGCTGAGTGTTCGGGGAAAGTTACCTGCCAATTCTGTTAGGCCAGTCATGTTTAATGCCCAGGCAACAGACTCGTTAATAGCCTCCGGGCTAAAGCCAAGCTGTTCAGGTCCATAGGAGACTTCTTGGGCGACAGTCTCCCGAAAAATCTGCCTGTCAGGGTTTTGAAACACATAGCCAATACTGCGGGCCATGTCGGCTGGCGTCATAGCTGCCGTATTTTTTCCCTGAAAGTGGATACTGCCGCCGGTTGGTTTTAACAAAGCCATTGCCAGGCGGGTCAGCGTTGTCTTGCCGCTGCCATTGCGTCCGGCCAAAGCTACAAATTCACCTGCTGCCACAGTAAAGTCAACACTGTCAAGTGCCCGCTTGCCACTGCTATAGTTATATATGATCTTTTGTATGGTTAAGAGTGTTTCAGGCACTTCTGGCCACCCCTTTTATACACGTAAGCCGGTTTAGTTCCGCGGCTGCCTGACTTTCAGTCTGCCAAACACCAAACTTTTGTCCTGTTTCCTGCTCAAGTGTCAACTTTATCGCCCATAATGACGGTACCCCCAGCTTAAGCGCAGGCTGCTGCCACATAAACTCAAGCGTCTGGCTTAATTCACCGGTAAATTTGAGGCTCCCGCCCTGCATCACGACAACTTGACTGGCGTACGGCAGAACCCGCGCCAATTGATGTTCAACCACAATCACCGTCTTTCCCTGATGGTTGAGGTCAGAGAGCAGTTCATAAATTCCGGCTGCACCCTCAGGATCAAGGGCTGATGCCGGTTCATCAAGTACCAGGATATCTGGCGACATTACCAACACCGAGGCGATAGCCAACCGTTGCTTTTGTCCGCCTGACAGACCAGCTACCTGGCATTCTTCCATCCCGGCAAGCCCTACCTTGGCTAGCGCCAGGCTTACCTGCTTATTAATTTCACTGCGGCTAAAACCGGATGTCTCCAGACCAAAAGCCACTTCTTCAGCTACCGTCATGGCCACAAGTTGGCTTTCATAGTCTGCCAGTACTGTACCCACCTGCTCAGCTAATTCGCCCATACTGCTCTCAGAGGAATTAACGCCGCCAACCCGTACACTGCCGCCTTGCCGTCCACCAAAATAATGGGGCACAACACCGGCAATCGCAAGAGCCAGGGTCGTCTTACCCGCTGCGCTGGGGCCGGTAATAACGGTAAATGAACCTCTGGGAACCGATAGCGTTATATTATCAAGCACTACACTGCAGTCGGGATACGCGTAAGAAAAATTTTCGAATTCAACAGCTGCCATAGCCTACCCCTCCTTGCCGCCAAACAGCCTTTTCGCCGGGAAGTATAAGAGCTGGGTAATGACCATATTAATCGCGGCAACTGTTAAAACAACTGGAAGCATGCCATATAGGTAAACTGCCATTGGCAGTGATAAAACAACTTTGAGAATAGTAATAAAGGTAAAGCCGCTGGCGACGGTACTAATACCTGCCGTAATCGCTGGACGCAGGTTGATACTCCCAATAGTCAGGCTCATTGACATATGGACAAGGAGTGCACAGACCACAGCACCAACCGGCTCACTAACGAAGTTAGCATACGGCAGCGCTGCCTTGGAGATAGGAATGGAGATGGCACCTGTTACCAGGCCAATACCAGCAGCCTGCTTAACACTGACGCGAGTGAGATTAATGGCAATACAGTACATGGCAATCAACCAGTTGGGAGTAATACCGGCAATGGCCGGCGTGACTATTTTTAAGATAACACCAATCGCCAGGAGTAGCGCCGTGACAGCCACCCAGCGGAATCGGCCCTCTTGTCCTGTCTTAATTGTAACTAATTCTTGTTGCTGCTTGGTTTCCACGTTAAACTCCTCCTCATTTTGTTCTTAAAAATCTTGAAGCTTATCTGCAATTCTAAAATGTTAGGCACAAAATAAACAAAAACCCCGTCCCTTAAGTCATACACTCACTGTATGACTTAAGGGACGGGGTATAATACCCGCGGTGCCACCCTAGTTGACCAGAATACTCTGGCCCGGCTCAAATCTAAGTACAGGACAAATCGTCCGATACCTGCTTCCTGGTAACGGCGGAAGACCCCCGACAGTGCCTACCCCGTTACTCACGGCTCAGACTGTATCTCCTAGGCCCATTCGACATGCTGAGCGGCGCCAAACTCCCACTACCGTTGGCTCGCTGTGGCTCTCTAGCTATGTGTACTCTTCCTAGTCATCGACTTTACGGCTACTTATAAACGCTCATCTGCGTTGTTACTCCTGCGCGTTCTCCCTGCAACGTACTTCTCTCAGTACGCCTCCGGTCGAATGCTCGTCGTGCCTAGCATCTAAGCATTTCTAATCAGCCTATTATTTTATTGTCTATTTGTGCAAAGTATAGCAAAAGATGAGGCCGTCTGTCAATTACATTTTTACAATTTACTATTCTGTCCGAATGGTAATACCGTCAACTTCCTCATTATCATCAGCAAAAATGACCTCGCCGTTGACTTTTTTGCCTTTGAGCACTGCTGGCATCCAGTAGCTGTCATCAGCCCACATATCCTTATAGGGTATATCTGCCACATCAAACCATGCTGGCTTCATCTCAGCAGTTTCCCCCGGCTCGCCCTGCCAATTGCGCACGACATACAAGTGCACATCGTGGTCAAGCTCAGGATTAGCTGGAAAAATAAACATCAGTTGGCCCATATACTCAAGGTCAGCTTCCTTTACCGCTATACCGCATTCTTCCACCAGCTCGCGCACAGCAGCGGCGGTTGGCGTTTCTCCATTCTCGATTTTTCCGCCAAAGCCGTTGTACTTACCGTGGCCAAATCCTGTCTTTTTCATTCCGAGTAAAATACGCTCAGCCGGATTGCCCTGAATCGGCAAGCATAATGTTGTTGAACGCAAACTAATCCCCCTTTTTTACGGTAGCCGAAAAACTTTAAGCTTATTACTAACAGTCGAAATCGTAAGTGGCAGCAGCGGCCCGAGCTCACCGTCCAGATCGCTTTCCACTGATTCATTACATTCAATAAAAATATTTGCTGCCTGCAGATGCTGGATATGACTGCTTGATGTGTGACGCCCGGCAAAAATGCTAATGAACAAACCCATCAGCTCCGAGATGCTGCATTTGTTGACAATGAGTAAATCAAGCTTACCGTCATCAATCTTGGCTTCAGGGGCCAGCGTAGGGAAACTCCCCACCATGCCACTATTCATCACCAGAAAAAGTAGGATATCATCCTCAATCACCTGGCCGTCTGCTGTAATTTTTATATGAAGTGAACGAAAACTCGGCAGCTCTCCTAGCCCTTTGAAATAATAGGCCATCCGGCCTAACGTGTTTTTAAGTGAAGTGTCAACACTATGGGCAACCGCGGTCAACAGTCCGGCGCTGGCTACATTAAGGAAGTATTCACCATTGACACTACCGACATCAACCGTCCGCCACAAGCCGCCCACAACAGCACTCAAGCACCTCGGCAAATCTTTGCCAAAATTCAAGTGACTGGCAAAATCATTACATGTCCCACTCGGAATAATCCCCAGCGGAACATCGACTTCCTCGGTCAGCATGGCGTTAATGACTTCATGCACTGTGCCATCACCACCAGCTACAATAAACCCATCAGCAGCAAACTCTTTGGCCTTGCTGATAAATGGCCGGATATCGCCTTTATACCTGGTACGGAACGGCAATACCATACCGCCTGACAATTGCAGGAATTCAATGACCTCATCCAATCTGGACTTGAATCTGCCATCCCCTGATACCGGATTATAAATTAGTACATACCTTTTCATACTACTCCCCCAGGGGTCAGTTTTAGAATTCCAGCCATTGACCGTCAGCCGGAACAGTTACCCTGTTGTCCAGACCTTCCTGAGATAAAAATGCATTCAACTCAGCCCTAGTCAAAAGACAATGATTAATGGCTTCCATATGCAGCACAACTACTTTGGCTGCTGGTGCATGCCTGCATACCTGGAATATATCCTGCATCCCCATGGTTATCGGGTCACCTTGGTTGAACCTGGCCGCGCCCCCATTCAGCACAATGACCTCAGGCTTATGCGTTGCCAGGGAATCTGCTACTTCAGGGCACCAGATGGTATCGCCGGCAATATACAGTGTCGGCTCACCAGCAGCGTTAAGCACATAGCCTGATACCGGAGCCATCTTTTGCCCAATTTCCCCGGTACCATGCTGGCCACCGGTCCGCTCAATGGCTATCGCTTTCCAAGTGGCAGCCGGATTAACTGGCTGTACATCTTCAAACCCCAGTTGCTTTAGTTTATCCAGATCTTCCGGCTGACAAAACACCGACATAGCTTTGGGCAAAAGTTCGCCGGCAGCACTGTCAAAATGGTCACGATGCATATGGGTAACAAGACAGGCATCAGCCTTCATCACCAACTCTGCACTGACAGGCAATTCTACCAACGGATTGCGCCGCTGGTTAGGCGAATTATCAATCGGTGTCATGCCTTCAGCCGGACTTAGAACAGGGTCAACCAAAAAGGTTACCTCCTGCATCAACAAGTGAAAAGTAGCATGCCTCAAGTGCCTGATCTTCATGTACTATTTCCCCCTATCAGAACTATTCGCATTTGTTATCCAGATTATACCACAAAATCACACATCCCTGCATTATCTAAGCATCATACATAGCATACCTTGATAAATACAGCTTACTCTTTATTTGCTTACAAATATATTCTATCTTTTATTTTGGGAAAAGAACCTAACCCCTCGCTTGGATTAGGTTCCCCCCTTCGCCTAATATAGGTAATATTTCTTCGACATTTCCTTAAACTGTGCAGATGCTTCGTCCCATTGAGTCAGAATTACGTCCAGTGGCGCTCCCCAGCGCACATTGCTGTCGCCGGTATAAATATCGATGGTTGACGCAGCCGCTGTGGCTGACTGGTTAAAGGAAAACTTGCCGCCATCCATCTCGCTAATGACATACAGGAGCGACAAACCAGTACGCACCGGACGGAAGGCTTGTTTGTCAGTAACATGAATCTGTACACCACCGCACAGGCGGCCCTGATGTTTAACCTCAGGTTGTCTTGGCGTAAAATACACTGGCCGGAACACTACGCCAGGAAGACCGGCGGCATTCATGCGTCCAGCCAGCTCGGCAGCGTTAATCCAGGGCGCGCCCACAAGTTCAAACGGCCGGGTAGTACCAATTCCTTCGGAAACATTAGTCCCCCCGAAAATTCCTGTCCCGCTATAAGCGAGCGCGGTGTCCGGTGTCGGGATATTCGGTGAGGTCATCACCCATGGCAGCCCAGTGTCACCAAAATGCATACTGCGCTGCCACCCTGTCATGGGAATCACAATCAGGTCGCAATTAATGTTATATTCACTGTTCATCAGCCGGGCCAGCTCACCGATTGTCAATCCATGCCTGGCCGGAATGGGATACAGGCCGATAAACGACTCATAGCCAAGCTGAATAATATTACCTTCAACGACTTCGCCACCCACTGGGTTAGGCCGGTCAAACACGACAAACGTCTTGCCATGCTCTTTGGCGCTCTGCATAGCATAGGCCATAGTATACATGTAGGTATAGAACCTGGCGCCAATATCCTGCATGTCAAATGCCAAAACATCAATATTTGTTAGCATTTCAGCTGTTGGCCGCTTGCTTTGGCCATACAGACTGTAGACAGGTACACCGGTACTTTCATCCGTATAGCTGCCTACCGAGGCACCAGCTGGAACATGCCCCCTGATACCGTGTTCAGGGGAGAACAGCGCTACCAACTGGGTTTTGGCTTTGAGGACATCAATCGTGCTTTGAAACTCACTAGTCATCCCTGTCTGGTTGGTAATAAGCCCTACCCGTTTTCCCTGGAACACAGTCAGATGACGGTCAAGATTGTCGATTCCTAACCGTACTTTCACAGGATTTTGTAACTTTTCCACCTGTTGTTTGTGGACTGGAGCAGCGCTGCCCATAGAAGCCGCAGTGAGTACTAGAATAATAGCAAAAATACTAATGACTTGTTTAAATTGCACAGCTAGCCTCCGTTCAAATATGCACTACGATTAGGCAAGAAATTGCTTCACGCCTCCTCAACCCGCACCCGACTGCCTCGCCCAGCCGGTTCAGCCGGATCAACAAGCAGTCGCCGCTGCATGCGCTGTTTTAACTCTGCTACATGACTGATGATGCCAATGGTCAGACGCTCGATATGCAGCTTTTCCAGGGTTGACATGGCTACATCCAGTGCATGCTGGTCCAACGAGCCAAACCCCTCATCTAAGAAGAAGAATTCCAATGGATACTTGCCTTTAAGCTGGATCTGCGCCGATAATGCCAGCGACAGTGCCAGCGCTGTCTGGAAGGTTTCTCCACCTGAAAGTGTACTCACAGGGCGCTTAACACCACCATTGGCATCATCGCGGATCAGAAAACCGCCATCAGAATTTAGTTCCAGCGCATACCTGTGCTGGGTTATCTGTTTTAGGCGTTCTGACGCCTGCCTGGCCACCAGTTCCATCTGCTCCTGAGCCAAAAATTCTACAAAAACATTGCCTCGCAGCAGCGTTCGCAGTGCCAGCAGACAATCTCGCTGTTCTTTTAGCCTAAGCCGCACAGTCTCAAGCTCTAACCAGCGCTGGTGCTTCACCGACAAGTCGCGGTACTCCTTATCAGCCTCTACCCGCTCCTGAGTAGCCGTATTCTTACCAGCCTCCGTTTGGGCCATCGTTTGCTTACTTTGTTCCCAGTCAGCCTCAGTCACCTGCCGGCCTTTCAAGGCCTCCAGCAGCTGTTCACACTGGGCGATTAGCCGTTGCTCGGTTTCAGCGTAGGTCTTAAGCAGACGACGACCAGCTTCTTGACGCGCGGCTGGCATGTGCGCTGCCGTCATAGCGCTAACATCAGCAAAGCCTTCCTCTGTCAGCTTGTCATAAAGCCGTGCCTGCAGGGTCTTCCTGCGTTCTGCCGCCTCCAGCCAGCTGGTTTCGGCCCGTGTCCGAGCCTGCTCAGCCGCTGCTAACGCCTCTGCCACCTGCTCAGCGCTTTCTTTGGCCAGACTTTCCTCCCGGCGAACCAGCTCAAGCGCCTGAGCGATCCGGGCCAACAGCTGGCTTGCAGGTATCCCCTGCGTAATAGCAGCAAGTTCCAGTTGTTTGGCAGCCAAATGTTCATTAGCTGCGTCTACCCGGGCAGTAAGCCCAGCCAATTCAGCCTCAGCCGCTTGGACACTGCGCTGCAGACTGTTGATTTCTGCCTGGCAGGAATCATACTCTTGCCGCTGACTAGCCAACTGCTTATTCAATGCTTCAGTTGACTTGTCCTGATTACTAATATATGCAGCCAATTCCTGCACATGCGCAAGCACGGTATCAGCACTCACAGCACTGCCTAACTTCTTCCCTGCCACCTGGAGTGCCTGATTCAGTTGCTCGCACACAACATTGACTGCATCCCTTGCCTCAATATATTCGGCTCTGATTTTTTCAACCTCAGCCAAAGCGGTTGCTGCTTGCTGGCTAAGCCCTGCTGCAGTCGCGCCAACCTCTACTAAGCGTTGGCGTTCAGCAGCTACGGCCTTACCTGTCTCAGCCAACGTCTGGGTCAGGTTGGCAATCCGCTCTTTAGCTGCTGCAATTTCCTGTTCAAAATGCGCATGGTTGCCCTTATCGGCACCCTGCTCTGACGTAGCCGGATGAGGATGGCTGCCTGACCCGCATACTGGGCAGGGCTTACCTTCTACCAACTCTCCAGCAAGCCGTGCTGCAGCAGCCAACCGCTCACTAGCCAGGAGTTGGTCTAGCTGTGCTGAAGCTGCCTTTAGCTGTGCTTCAGCCGCTTTGGCCTCTGCAGCTTCCAATGTCCCTAACCGCAGCTCAACCTGCCGCCGATTCTCCTCAGCTTGCTTGGCTGCAGCCTCGGCCACATCGAACTGCTGCTTACGCAGAACACCGGCCTGCTTAATCTTGTCGGCAGCTGCCATGTTTTGCATAAGGGCTTGGGCACTGGCGAGACATTCCTGTACTTTAGCCCGCTGTCCAGCGCTAATACTAGCTCCACTTACCTTCTGCTCAAACTCTTTTATCCTGTCTATCAGGCTTTGGCTGCGCCCAGCTTGCTGCTCCAACACCGTACTGGCCGTTTTAGCGGCAATCTGCTGCTTTTTTTGCTGTGCGGCTAACACAGCGACATCCTCAGCCAGTTGGTTTACCTGCTCCTCCAGTTTCCTGGCAGCCTCTAACCTTATTCGTTGTTCAATTAGTTCAGGTTCTCGTTTCAACCGGACTTCCCTGGCATTATTGTAGGCGGCATCAAGTCTCTTGCCCTCCTCCGCTAGCAAGTTGGCACGTTCTGATGCCTGCTGCTTAGCGGTGGCCGCAGTCTCTTCAGTGGTTTGGCTGGTCGAAAACTCTTCAGCAATGGCTGCTGCCCGGCCCGCCCGCTCCGCCAGCTCAAGGGCTGCTGCCGTCTGTTCTATTTCACTCTGCTGCTGGCGGTGACCAGCAAGCTCAACCTGCTTTTTCGCCACTTCATTCTGGAGGTTATACACCTCCTTAGCCTCACTATACTGCTCTTCGGCTAGCTTGTACTCCATTACAGCCTGCTCTTCCGCCTGCCTGGCTAGTACTAGCACTGCCTGCGCGTTAGCAACAGCGGCCGGAGAGGCATCGCCCAGTCCTTTTTGCTCGCTTTCCACTTCAATATAACTTGTTTCGGCTGATTTAACATGGTCATTTACCTTATTAATCAGGACATTCCCGTACTGCTCCAGGGAAAATAGGCGTTGCAGCATTTCCCGCCGCTCTTTACCACCCAAGCTCAAGAACTCAGCAAACTTGCCCTGTGGGAGCACAACGGCACGGGTAAAGTCTTCCTCTTTAAGCCCTAAGAGCCCGGTTATCTGCTCAGTAACCTCACGGTCTTTGTCAGCCATGACCTCTTCCTGGTCCTCCCTGACAGCAATCAGGCGGCTATGGGTGTTGTTGACAGCCAACTGGTCTTTACGGGCATAACGTCGTTCTACCCGGTACACACGGCGCTCACGGCCTTGCCCTAGCGAAAAAGTAAACGACACTTTTACGTTTTTTTCGGCATGATTTAAGATACCCTGGGTACGGCGTCCGGCTCTAACCACAGTCCCGTATAAGGCCAGTGTCATGGCATCTAATATCGAAGATTTACCACTGCCTGTCGGCCCAAAGATACCAAAAACCCCTAGCTCCGAGAGCTGGTCAAAGGGGATTTCCTGCTCTTCCCTGAAACTATGAAGACCGGCAATCTTCAGCGTAATTGGTTTCATGTCGCAGCCTCCCCACCAGTGTCATCCTGAGGGTCGGTATCTTCGTTCGCCAAAATACTCTGACTCAATTCCAGGAACATCTGTACCAGTTTTTCATCAGGCTTAAGCCCGCCGTTCTGCTGCTCATAAAACCGGACAAACAGCTCATTAAGCGGCATACTGTTAAGCCTGGCCGGTTGTTTATCCAAGTCATTATCAAGCATGTGGAACACTGGTCTTATTGTGACAAATCCTGAGTGCATAGCTCGCAGCTCCTGAATTTCATCTAAGGCCAACGCCTGCTTAATCTCCAGTTCAACCTCGATCCAGGCATTTTTATCCCGTCCAGCGTCCACCCATTCCCGTACCTGAGCCAAACCACCAGCTGCCCGCCATCTGACCAGCGGTCTTCCTGCTGCCAAAGGCACTTCACGCACCTCAGCAGCTTGTCCAGGTTGCACATCGACAATTGTTACCGACTTAGCATAGCCGGTTTCAGAGAAGCTATAAGCCAGCGGCGACCCGGCATACCGGCAGGGAGCTGGTGTCCCGCCGACATACTGCGGGCGATGCAAGTGGCCAAGCGCAATATATTGGGCTTGATCCGGAAACACCAGTGGGTCTACGGCATACGCGCCTCCGACCTGAATCTGATGCTCAGAGTCTGATTCAATGCCGCCGCGGACATACAGGTGGCTTACAGCCAAATTAACGGTATCTGTCCGATATTTGGTATTGAGTGTACTAAACAATCCAGCCAACCGGTCATTATATCCCTGACGCAACTCTTTGTCATCCAGCGACTGAGCCAATATCTCCTTAAGACGCCCCTCAGACGGGTAAGGCAGAGCTGCAATCACTGCAGTATAATCAACCCCTGGCACAGCCAGCTCCAGCCAGGCTTGACCTCCATTTACCCGATATACTTTTCCAGCCCCCAAACTGGTAGGTCCAAATTCTTCTTTAGGCAGGCCAACCAGCGTAATACCTAAACGACCAGCCAGCGACGATGCGGCACATAACCGGTCTGGGTTATCATGGTTGCCAGCCACAACGACAACCCCCCGACTGCCATGGTCTGCCAGCCTGTCAATTGCGTAGTAGAACAGTTCCTCTGCAGCTGCGCTGGGGTTGGGACTCTGGAATACATCCCCGGCTACCAGCACCAAATCAATGCGCTCATCAACGCAAATGCCACATAATTCTTCTACAAAAGCAATCTGCTCAGGCAGCCTATCCCGCCCTTCGATGGTCTTGCCGAAATGCCAGTCGGCTGTATGTAAAATTCGCATATGTAACTCCTTTTAATTGATCACTGCTTGTCTTTCGAAAGAATTTTCGCCTTGGCCAAGGTAAACTCCTTCACAATAAAATTTTCCAGGGGCAGGATATTTCTCAGTATTTGTTGAATTATCTGCAAAAAGAAGGATATTCCTGCGAAGGAGGACATCATGAGCGATAAAATCATTTTTCTGGTCGAAGATAACCCGGACGATGAGGCGCTGACACTACGAGCCCTCAAGAAAAATAACATTATGAATCAGGTCATTGTTGCTCATGACGGTGCAGAAGCACTCGACTATTTGCTCGGTCCCAACTCAGATAACAACCGTGTGCCGCAGGTAATTCTTCTTGATCTTAAGCTCCCTAAAATTGACGGCTTAGAGGTACTTAAACGGTTACGTGCCGATGAGCGTACCAAATTATTGCCTGTCATTATTCTCACTTCTTCGCGCGAAGAACAGGATTTGATCAACAGTTATCAGTTAGGAGCAAACAGCTATATTCGTAAGCCGGTTGACTTTAACCAGTTTATTGCCGCCGTCCAGCAACTCGGCCTATATTGGCTGGTACTGAACGAATTCCCGCCCGCAAGGAGGTAAAAGAGATGCCTACACCCTTAAATGTCTTGATTATCGAGGATTCAGACGATGATGTCCTATTGATAAAAAGGGCTCTCCGCCAGGGCGGCTATACTCCCCACCTCAGTAAAGTAGAGCTGCCTTGTACCATGCTTGCTGCCTTGTCTGCGCAAAAGTGGGATGTCATTATCTCCGATTATTCATTACCAAACTTTAGTGGCTTGGCTGCTCTCGAACTCCTAAAAAAGTGTGCGCTTGACATTCCTTTTATCATTGTATCAGGAGCCATTGGTGAAGATGTAGCAGTACGTGCCATGAAGGCTGGGGCTCATGATTATATTCTTAAGAGCAGTCTAGCCCGTTTAGCACCGGCCATTAGCCGCGAAATTCAGGAAGCCGAGGTTCGGCGCGACCGGAAAAAACTTGAAGAACGTCTCACCTATCTAAGTATGCATGATCCGTTGACAGGCCTGTTCAACCGAGCCTATTTCGCCGCAGAACTTGAGCGGCTTAATGACCCACTTTTCGCCCCAGTCGGTATGATAGTGGGTGATTTAGATGGTCTTAAACTGATTAATGACACCTGGGGACATCAAAGCGGTGATAGCTTACTCAAAGCTGCTGCCGGTATTCTTACTGCCAACAGTCCGCCTAACACCATTGTTACGCGAATCGGCGGCGATGAATTTGTTATACTGCTGCCAAATGCTACTTTGCAGTCGCTTGAAGTATTGTCCCGGCGTATTACCAAGTCAGTAGATGCCTATAATCTGAGCACGCCACTAGCAGAGGGGATTGTCCTTAGCATTTCCCTTGGCTTTGCTTTGGCTGATTCCTACCCGGCAAGTCTACAGGATGTCTTTAAATCGGCTGACAATAATATGTACCGTGAAAAGCTGCACCGGAGCCAAAGTAACCGGAGCGCCATTGTTCAGACCGCAATGAAACTCTTAGAGGCACGGGACTTTATCACAGAAGGTCATGGCGATCGCCTCCAACAATTGGTTGCGCGCATGGGAATGCTCCTTCGCTTGCCGGAAAATCGGATCACAGACTTAAAACTCCTTGCCCAATTTCATGATATTGGTAAGGTAGGTATTCCTGACCATATCCTGTTTAAGCCAGGCAAGCTCACCGTCGAAGAATTCAATCAAATGAAGCGTCATTCCGAAATAGGCTTTCGCATTGCCCATGCATCGCCTGACTTAAGCATAATTGCCGATTACATTCTCAAACATCATGAATGGTGGAACGGCACTGGCTATCCGATGGGACTAACTGCAGAAAACATCCCACTAGAATGCCGGATACTGTCAATTGCCGATGCGTATGATGCCATGACCAGTGACCGCCCTTACCGCAAAGCACTGAGTCATACTCAGGCCACATGCGAACTTCGCCGGTTTGCCGGCATTCAGTTTGACCCAGATTTAATTGAACCGTTTGTTGAGATAGTAGAAAAGCAGCACTAATAAAAAACCACGGGAAATCCCGCGGTTTTCTTTATTCATAAGCAATTACCAGACTGCAATTACCGAGCCTTTGAAGTGCTCATTAACAAATTTCTTTACTTCCTCAGAGTGATATGCTTTTACAAGTTTAGCCACTGCTTGATTGTCTTTGTCTTTTGCCTTCACAGCAATAACATTGGCATAAGGCGAATTACCATCTTCAATAGCCAAGGCATCCTTATTAGGAACAAGGCCGGCTGTCATAGCATAGTTAGTATTGATGGCCGCTAAATCAACGTCTTCCAGCGAACGCGGCACTTGCGCGGCATCAAGTTCTTTGATTTTAAAGCTCTTGGGGTTTTCGGCAATATCGGCAGCTGCAGCTTTAAGGCCGGTTCCTTGCTTAAGCTTAATTAATCCCTGTTTTTCTAATAACAGCAACGCACGTCCGCCATTGGTCGGATCATTAGGAATTGCGATTACCGCACCAGGCTTAAGCTCGTTCAGTGACTTAATTTTCTTGGAGTAGATGCCCATCGGGTAAATAACAGTCTTGGCAACAGAGACTATGTCATACTTGCGATCTTGTACCATATTATCCAAATACGGCTGATGCTGAAAGCTGTTAACATCTATATCCCCCTGGCTTAAGGCCACGTTAGGCTGAACATAATCATTGAACTCAACAATCTGAATCTTGAGGCCGTCTTTTTCGGCTACTTTTTTGACAGCCTCCATAACTTCGGCATGAGGACCGGCAGTTACACCAACCTTGAGAGTTTTATCTGCTGCCGGTGCAGCAGCCTGTTGGCCGCAGCCTGTAAGCCCCACAACGGCTAATGCTAGGCTAGTGGCAAGTGCGAATACCTTTAAGTATTTTTTCATGTTCTTCTCCCCTTATTTATTACTATTAATTACTTTACTATAAGCTTTGCCAAGCGGTCAGCAGCCGCTGTTAAAGTCTCAAATTTTTTGCAGAAACAAAACCGGATCAGGGTCTTGCCTGCAGTACTTTCAGGACGGAAAAAGCTGGAGCCAGGCACAACCGCTACACCAATCTCACTGGTCAAGTATTTGGCAAAAGCAACATCGTCATCCCAGCCGAATGGCGTAATATCGGCCATAATGTAGTACGCTCCCTGCGGTCTCACGCATTTGAAGCCTACTTTTTCTAAAGCATTAAGTAAATAATCACGGCGCTCGCTGTAGAAACCGGCCAGCTCTGCATAATAGTCAGCACCAAAGTTAAACGCCTCGGCAGCTGCCACTTGCAGTGGCGCAGCAGCTCCTACGGTGAGAAAATCATGGACTTTGCGGACTGAAGCAGTGATTTCCGCCGAGGCCTGCACATAACCGATACGCCAACCGGTAACACTGAAGGTTTTGGAAACACTGTTTACGGCAATTGTCCTGTCAGCCATTCCCGGCAAAGTCCATAGCGGAATATGCTCGGTATTGTCATACAGAATATGCTCATAGATCTCATCATTAATTGCCAATACATCATGTTTAATACACAGCTCAGCAATTAGTTCCAGTTCCTCGCGATTGAACACCTTACCTGTCGGGTTATTAGGCGTATTAATAATGATGGCTTTGGTTTTGTCAGAAAACGCGGCAATCAATTCCTCGCGGTTAAAGTTAAACTCAGGAGGTGTCAGGCTAACATACTTGGGTATCGCCCCGCATAAAATTACATCAGCACCGTAGTTTTCATAAAAAGGTTCGAAGATGATGACTTCATCACCAGGGTTAACCGTAGCCAACAGCGTAGCAATCATCCCCTCGGTTGCTCCGCAGCATACTGTAAGCTGGCGTTCTGGGTCAATAACAACGCCATAGTCGCGTTCTACCTTGGCGGCAATGGCATCACGCAAGCCTTTAGTGCCCCAGGTTATGGCGTACTGGTTATTGTCTTCATTCACGGCTTTGATAGCTGCCTGCTTTATCGCCTCAGGAGCCGGGAAATCAGGAAACCCCTGTGCCAGGTTTATGGCATTGTGAGCGGCAGCAATCCGGCTCATCTCACGGATGACTGACTCAGTAAATTGTCTGGCCTTAGCCGAGGCGTAGCCGCCTTCACGAATACTCTGGATTATATTTTCCATGATTAATATACCCCCTATATTTGTGCATCGCATTTAGCGTTTGTTAAGTTTTTGGGCAAAATAGTCGCCGCTTGATTGAACCATTTGCACAAGAGCAATAAGAATGACAACAGTCGCCACCATAACGTCAGCTCTGAACCGTTGATAACCATAGCGAATGGCCAAGTCTCCCAAACCACCGCCGCCAACAGCTCCAGCCATAGCCGAGTAGCCAATCAGGCTGATTACCGTCAAGGTTAATCCCAGTGCAATGGAAGGCATGGCTTCAGGAATAAGCACCTTTAGGATAATCTGGCGGGGTGACGCCCCCATTGACTGCGCTGCTTCAACAAGTCCTGCATCCACTTCCTTGAGTGCAGACTCAACAATCCGACCAACAAATGGAATAGCAGCAATGGTGAGCGGAACAATGGCGGCATTAGTGCCAATTGATGTGCCAGCAATGATCCGGGTAAACGGAATGATTGCCACCATGAGAATGATAAATGGTGTTGATCTGGCAGCGTTAACTATGGCGCCCAAGACTTGATTAAATGCCACGTTTTCTTTGATATGGCCTTTGCCGGTAATAACCAGAATAACACCTAGCGGAATACCTAACAGTGCTGATACAAGCGAAGAAACAGCCACCATATATATTGTCTCTCCTAAAGCCTCAACCAGCAGCATAAGCATGTCTTGCGACATAACCAATCACCTCTGTTTCCAAATCTATAGCCTGTAAATAGTTTAATGCGTTTTGAATATCATCCTGTGCGCCAGATAACTCGATTAGCAGTGTTCCATACGGCGTATCCTGCAAATGGTCAATATTGCCTGAGATTATATTGACATCAATAGCAAACCGCCTGATAAGGCCGGCAATAACCGGCTCGTTAGTGGCTGCACCGAAGAAGGAAAGTCTTACGACAAGGTTCCCGCCAGCTACCGGCGTTTCTGACAACACCTCTGCCAGCGCTTCCGGCAGTTTGTTATTTACTACAGCCTTAATAAATTCACGGGCCGTTGCTGATTTAGGCTTGGTAAACACATCAAAAACCTTACCGGTTTCCACTAGTTGCCCGCCTTCGATCACAGCCACCTGATCACAAATTGCTTTAATAACATGCATCTCATGGGTAATTAAAACAATGGTTAGGCCCAGTTTTTTGTTTATATCTCTCAACAAAGTTAAGATCGACTCGGTTGTTTGCGGATCAAGCGCCGATGTTGCTTCGTCACATAAGAGAACCTTAGGCTGACTGGCTAACGCCCTGGCGATACCCACCCGCTGCTTTTGTCCGCCACTGAGCTGGGCCGGATATACATCTTTTTTATCAGACAAGCCCACCAGCTCCAGGAGCGGCAATACCTTTTTCTCCCATTCAGCACGCTTAACACCAGCAATCTCCAGCGGAAAAGCGACATTTTCGAGAACAGTTCGCGATGACAACAGATTAAAGTGCTGAAAAATCATCCCAATGCTTTTGCGTGCTTCTCGTAATTCAGCTTCTGACAATGCTGTCATATCCTGCCCGGCAACAACTACCTTACCAGCGGTAGGGCGTTCTAACAGGTTAATGCAGCGGATAAGCGTACTTTTACCAGCACCACTTTTACCAATAATGCCATATATCTCACCCTGCTTTATAGCAAGCGACACCTCCTCAAGCGCAATTACTGTGCCTGACTCGCCGTGATATACCTTCTGCAATCCAGTTAACGTAATCATGTTTGTAGTTCTCCCTCCCTAAATAAAAAAAGCCCCTTCATAGACGAAGAGGCATAATTTCTTAACTATGCTATTCTTCATCTGCCAAACCCTTACGGGTTGCAGGAATTGGCACCGTTCGCATATGCGATGGTTGCCGCGGCTTCATAGGGCCAGTCCCTCAGCCAACTCTTGATGAAAGAATACTGTATTCAGTTCATGAGTCATATTAACATGTGACATAATCTACTGTCAAGAGTTTTTTGGTTACAGTTTTTTGCCTAAAGTCGCTACATAAATAGCAAACTGTTCATGTCCGTCAATGTGTAGTGCTTGGTTCAGCTTGTCATCATCAAAAGCAGCGATAGCACAGACACCGCTATCTATCGCCTCTGCTGCCAGATAAAGATTCTGACAAACATGCCCTGCATCAAGATGCAGGTAGCGATAGCCTCGCTGCCCATAGCGGTAAGTCATTCGGTATGTAGCTGCAGTCCAAATAAATGTAACCGCACTAGTCTGAACAAATTTCTGTTTAATACATGCCTCAGTGATTATATCACCGATATTGTCCGGAGCTTCCATTCTAACAAGCTGATGGTCAACAGCCAAAAACCGATACAAGCCCGGTATTAGCCCAGTAACATGATTAACTAACAAATATGTCTCAAAAGCATGCCTAGCCCCCGCCGATGGCACATTACGAAACGTAGCAAGGTGGGACTTAATTGACTTAACTCCCTGCGTACACCATAATAAGTAAGACAACTCATGCAAAGTCAAAGGTTTGTCCGCATATTTACGTACACTAACGCGCTGACTAATAGCGTCTGTTACTGAAATATCAGCAGGATTAAACCCCTTGGGATCAGGTAAATCCAGAGCACAATCAGTGCCAGAACACTCAAGCTCCACTGGTGGATACGGCAAGCCTTTCGCCTGATCAGACGACGGTGACGGCTGGCCATATTTAGTCTTCTCCATAAATTCCTTGCCAGGTTCAAATGTCATAATGGCCCCTCCCTAAATTAATGGATGGTAAAATTTAGTTACTGTGTTTTTACAACAAGTATACTATAAAAGTAGGCAAATCAAAAGCACTCACTAAAAAGTGAGTGCTTTAACTAACCAGCAACTTCCTAATCTCCCAGGCCGTTTCCAGCCAAGTACCTTCGGCGTTTATGGGCTTAACTACTGTGTTCGGTATGGGAACAGGTGGAACCCCACAGCTATCGTCACTGGATATACAGGTGAATATCCGGTTAAGGTATATTCCCTGAAAACTTCACAGAAGAAAAGCATTGCGCATTAGGTTAATGTTTGCACTTAGCAAACGAGGTAGTTAAGTCAAGTCCTCGGCCTATTAGTACCAGTCAGCTGCGTGGATTGCGCCACTTACACATCTGGCCTATCT